>CP004371.1:0-1200000 GCA_000597885.1 Flammeovirgaceae bacterium 311 | reverse complement strand
TTATTAGGTCTGTATGTTTCTTGATCCGACTCTCGCAGTAATGACAACAAAAGTCATTGTTCTTCCACATCGTTTCAGTTACATTTGAGCTTGACAGGAGGAGCCCACAGGGAAGGCTGTTTATGTTTGCTGTGGAGGGTAGGGGATAAGTTCCTCCACGTGACTCGACTAGGTACTATAATAATGACCATCTCAGACGACAATAGAATAAGGGAAATTGTGTTTACTAAAGTTGGATCAGAGTATGCTCATTATTCTTCTGTTCAGGTGGACGTGACAATCAAAACCAATTCCTTGCAAGGCAGATTTTCCTCTGTTTGGTTCGATAAATTATCCATAGATAGATTCTTAAGTGAACTAAAACAGCTAGACGAAACGAGAAAAGGAGAGGCTAAATTAGAAAGTATGTCTCCTGATGAATGCGTTCTAATAATCAAAAACATTGATGCATACGGACATCTTGGCGTGATAATCAAAGTAAGAGCTTCAAAAGGATATAACTACGAGCGGCAGGTGAACTTTCATAATCTTGAAATTGGATTTGAAATTGACCCAACCTCATTAGGGAATATTCAGGCTGAACTAAAAAGAATAAAATAGAACAGTAGCTAACAACAAAATAAAGAATGGGCTGTCTCCTGTATTTTGCCAATGAACTGCAAAACAACTATCTTTTGTTCTCTAAGAACAGTAGGCTGCCAGTCCCTGCCTTATTTAGAGTAAGTTACCAAGCATATCCGCAAGAAACGAAATGTGGCCTTTAACTGATATAACCGTCTACTATTACGGAACCAAGATCCAAGACACACCTAAGGACTGGACATTCAGGAAAATGGTAAATTATGTGTCAGACTTCTATCATAACTCACTAAACGGGTATAAACCTCCAAAAACAGCAAGGATTTGTATTAGAGTAGATGATCAACTCGCAAAAACCGATGCTGATTATTTTGGGGCGATATGTCAGGTTTATACTACTATGGACGAACTGACTTATTTAACCCTCGATAAAATTGAGCAGTATAGATACTTATTGAATCTGATTCACAAATCAGTGACCAAGACAGCCCATCAATTCAACTGGGATATTACCGTATTTAATACCGCATTTGACAGAGTACAAGATTCCGAATTTAAGTTCATTAAGGAGTATGAAACTAAGGCTTCTAGAGATAGGAAAAATACAGGTCAAGCAATCCTAATTAAAACGGAAGATAGAGCTAACATAAATATAATAATCGAGGGTAGCATTTTTAAAGAAATAGGACTAATCGAGAAAAAGAACTGGTACTGGTTCGATAGTTCCTATGAAATAGCAAAATCTTGTAAATGGTTTGATAAGACCAAATTCGGATACATAAACAAGAAGACTGGAAAATTTGCATACTACTCTCTCGAAACCGAAACACTCGAAAGCAACATACAATTCGATGATAAAACATTCTAAACGGTAGGAAACAACAGAATAAAGCATGGGCTATAAGAGCTCTTTACTATGTTACCAGAAACATCAACCAGCAGACGTACATTAAGAAGCGGCGGTGACCAGCCCATGCTTTATTCAATGGACGATGACAGCAATTATTGATGGGCATAGAAACAGAGAAAGCAGTCAATCAACTATATGGGGTATTCAGCAACTACAGACTGAACACCTCAATGGATGCTAGTCCCCTCTACGATGAAGAACACATCAATGAATGGAATAGAACTGTTTCCTCCAATGAATTATCGGTATTGACAGGCGAACAATTGAGCCTGTTTGTCTCTAAAGTATGTTACACATGGGGTGAAATTAATGATTTTAAGCATTTTCTGCCTAGAATATTTGAATTGATTGCCAATTATAACGAGGAGCCAATAGAAGCTTGGATTGCATTTGATAAGCTAGACTACTGCGACTGGAAGAATTGGAAACCAGTAGAGTTCAAAGCTGTTTTAGACTACCTTAAAGCTTTGTGGCTTCAGTTGATTAATGATTCCGCTGAAGCGGCTAAATGGAAGTTTTCAGAGCTTTTTACTTCCATTGCAAAAGTTCATATCCACCCCGACTGGTTATTGACAAAATGGAAGGAATCAGAGAATTCTATTTCTATTATCCACTATTGCGAATTCATTGATATAAACTCACTTGAACTGCTAAGAAGAAAGCGGGTGCGGGAATTTAAAGATAGACCTGATTTGTCAGACAGGTTCGTAGAGTGGTCAAAGGTCCACATGAAAGGAAGACTTATGAAAATATTCGAATCATCAGATAATGAAGAACTAATTGAAAAGATAATACCGACAGTAGAGATTATAGAAAAAGTATAAACTGCTGGCAACAACAGTAGCTGTTGCACAACTCTCTGAAAAAGAAGGTAATTCTTCTTTATGCTAACACCAGTTGTTTCTCAATATAGATTCCAGAACATAATCTCCCCACCATCAGCTAAAAAGAGCAGCCACAGAAGGTTTGGGAGCTAACAACAGTGCGGCTGTTTTTCTTCTTCCATACAAATTTAGATTATTGGCATAGGCAGTGAAAACCCTTTTATCTGCTACCATAATGCCTCCAGACTAGTTGAAAAAATCTGATGACTATCTTTCACCATTCAGATGCTGCATTCACTAAAAGCTGTTGTTAATGTCAAGATAATTCAACAGTTTTAATCGCGGCTCTTTCCGCACAAACTGACGTTGGCGGTAATTGAATTGGAATGAAAAGAAACTCACAATCAGGATTACTTACTGCACCACTTTTTCTGGTTGGATTATTCTGTTTGCTGATCAACGATTTTATCCTGAAGTATGAGTTTTCAAATGCTCTTACAGGTAAACTTTCAGATTTTGCTGGACTTTTCATTTTCCCCTTCTTCTTTTCAGCTTACAAGCCAAAGAAAGCAATAGTTATTTATTTGGCTACAGCAATTATTTTTGTTTTTTGGAAATCACCACAATCTCAAGGCCTCATAGACGCTTTTAATGATTTTGGCATAGAACTTCATAGGACGGTAGATTATTCGGACTTGTTGGCGTTAATTGTGCTTCCACTTTCATTCAAATACTTTAGAAATCAACAGCAATGGATTTCATATAATAAGAGGCCAATCGTGCTGTTGATTTCTGCTGCTTCAGTATTTTCATTTTGTGCTACAACCTTAGCGGGTAAGACAGTTGCACTTGATATAGATACTAATAAGTCTTATGTTGTTGATATGAATAAATGGGAGTTGCTGAATTCTTTATCAGCAGGAGTATTGCCTAATGGATCTAGCCAATACACATCTCAAGAGGACTTGGATGATTCTTTATACTACCTCACATACTATTTTCCAGATATTGATGCTCACATGAGGGTCTTGGCTGTTATTCAACAACGTGATTCAAATACAACAGTCATTCATCTAGATCAAATCATTAGTGGTATTGTGAACAGAAATTCAAAACAATTAACAGATCTAAAATCAATGAAGGCTAGAGAATTTGAGCAGAGCTTTGACACCTACTTCATTCAACAAATCAATAAAGATTCTCTAGGGCCTTTGACCTTTTACAATAAAAGAATATTCGATCAGTACGAAAAATAAAAAACACTATTGCCTACAACAGAACACAAGAAATACCCAGCTCATTCAGCCATTCCTTATGCAGAAGGTTAGCTTTTCGTACTTTCAGCAAAGGCTGGTTAATGGGTGACTGCTTTATTCAATGGACATTAACTATTTATAATGAAACCATTAAAAGTATTTATAATCTTCATATTGTATTCATGCAATTTATTTTCTCAATGTATTGAGCAAGAAAAGATTGGATTAGGTGGGGAATTTGGCTCAATCCCTCATACTTTTCGCTGTCCTACTTATAATTTTTCTTTCAAAGGAGTTGAATCAAAAGAATGGAATATTGTGGATGACCCCATCCATATCACGCAAGCAGGAGACGAAGTATTGCTAATAAAGGAACAATTGGAGAAAAAAATCATGGATTATTCTGGAGAGGATTTCTTTTCGAAACTTACTTTCCATTCAGTGGAAGTAAGTTACCCTGATAGTGTTGAGAAGTTCAAAACCAGAATGCCGAAAGTAGATCTTGAAAAATGTACCGCTAAATACTTTTTTTATTATTATTTTGTTCCTGAAGATTTTATGAAATATTGTATAGGTTTTGCTTTAGATACAGATGGTAATATTTTATCAAATTTCAATTTTCCATCCAAAAATGAGTATAGAGAAATTGATAAATCTCTAAATAAATGTGAGGTGCTGGATATTGCACGAGCTACTAATAAAGAAATTGATCCGATTGATAAGATATCTTTCGAATATGATGATGAGAAGAAAATATTTTATTGGCTAATTAAACAAAAGATCGTGAATCCAAAAGAAGGGGTAAATGAATATAATGTTGTTGTTGTAAATGCGGCCGACAGGACGGAAATTTTATCCTTTAAAAGGACTGGATTTATACAATTTTAAAATTATCTATCACCAACACCAGCCTTAACCAACCTCCCCACCAGCTTTCAGCCATTGAAAGTGCAAGAAGCAGATTTTGCTTACGTTCAGAAGGCACCTGTGAATGGTCGCCTGCTTTATTCAATGGTCGTTGGCAGTAATTCAGTCGTACAAAATAGCAAGAGACAGTAGGTGTAATGTTTAAATTTATCAATGAAGGATTTCATTATCTACTCTTTGGTGTAGCTGGATTCGTCTTCTTTATATATACAGCTCAGACAAAAGAAAAGGTAACTTCAGTTAGGGATTTAGTCGAAGTAGAAGGAAACTATGTTGGACACTCATTTAAGTACAATAAAGAATTCAAGAACTTCACCCACCAATATTATATATGGACTGGCAATTACAAGAACGCCTTTCAAGTTAAAGCAGATTATCGTGGAATATTCAATAAAAAGGAATTTGCGTTAAAGGTTAATCATGGTACCAGAGTGAAGTTCACTATTCCTAATAGATTAGTTGGGAGTTTAAATTCAGAAAAGAATATTGTGGTTACTTCAATAGTAGCTGAAGGAAACACCTACTTAGACATAAATGAAGTTCTTGAAATAGAAAAGCGAAATGCGAGTTCAAAATCAGAATATATCCTTAGCGCTGTTATTTTAGTTGCTGGACTTTTTGGTTTCTTCAGAGAAAAATTAAAATAAACTACTGCCAACAACAGAATAAAACAAGGGCTGTAACAGGCTATTGTTAACCTTCAACCAAACCATTAACTTATCGTCCGTTGAGCAAGGGCAGCAACCAGCCCCTGCTTTATTCAAAAGACGTTCGGGGGCATTAAAATCATTATGATAAGAACAATCTTAATCTTATTTCTTTTGGGCTCGATCAGTTGCTCTGACTCATGTAGCACAGAGACATCGACTACTCATGAAAAAGAGAAAAGTCTCAGTGACATCTTTAGTATAACCACAAGTTACGACACAATCAATGTTGAGGACAAAATTACCTTTGATGTGTTTTTAAACGACACAACTTTGATTGATCTAACAAAGGGGTTTCCTCAAAAAAATGTTTTAGGAACTGGTTTCGTAGAATTCAATCCACAATATACCTATGGTGAAACTATTCATTTTTCAAAAGAAATTGCAGGAGATGAAATTGGGGTTGACACTTTTCGAGTAAGTTTTAAGATTAGGACAAAGCTAGGAGCGGACACTGTTTTAAACTACTACAAACTCTTTTATGCTTCAAGAAACCATAAGAACTTGATTAGTAAAGGGGAAGTAGTGAATGGCAAAAAAGAGGGGCGCTGGGTATATCTTGATAAGAATACTGGACTTCTTAAAAAAGTAAACTATTGGAAAAATGGAATGAAAAACGGGCCTGATTCAATATTCTCCATTGATGGTCAGTATACTAACCTTGATGAAGTAAACAATTATATGAATGATCTGAAGGAAGGCAAACAATACATGATTTGTCATGATCCAAATAATAATTACAAAGAATATATATGCTCTGTTTGGTTCTATCATAAAGGGGTTGAGCTAGATTCTGTTGTTAGGTATGATAGCCAAGGGAAACTAATATCCCGCAATAAAAAATTAAATTAAACGCCCCCCCAACAACAGAATATAGAAAGCTCCCCCAGAGCGTTCAGCCAGTGCTTGTGCAGATCGTTAGCTTTTTGTACTATGAGCAAAGGCTGGTGAATGGCCTGTTTTATTTAAGGCATGATGTAGCCTATATTTAATTAATCTCAAGTAGTGCTATTCATAGAATATAATCTGATACAATGGCATGAGAAAACTTCCCTTATTATCAATTTTTATATTAATGATCTGTGCTGTTGATTGTCAAAGAGAAGGACCTGATTGCCATCTTAGTTTTGAGATAATGAATAATTCTCAAGATGAGATTTTGATACAATCAAGAGAGGCAAATGCAGTTAATGCAAGCTGTAGCTTTCAGATGCACAGAATTCCTCCTTCTTCCAAGTATGAGCTTAGACTTAAGAGCACTTGTTGGGAGGATGAACTTGAAAGGACAGGCGGACTCTTACAGTTATTCTTTTTTGATGCCAGTCGAGTGGCTGGAAAACCTATCACAGAATGTGATGATGATTTATTAAATAGTCAAATACTTGAAAGGCGAGAAATTTCAATTGATTACTTAAGAAGAAATAATTGGAAAGTAGTATTTCCTTGAACTGGAGCCATGCAGGGGCATCTTCTTATGCTATGAAAATTAATAAATTAAACAAAGCCCAACAACAGAATAAAGCAAGCTACCAGCCAGCATGGTTGTCATTAACAATGCAGGAAGCCAATTTTTGCGTACATTCGTCAAAGTGCAGTGAAGGGCATCTGCTTTATTCAACGGACGTGTGTGTCTTGAACTGACTCCAGCAACAGTTGGAGAAGGATGCTGTACAAAAGATGGAAGGCTTTTCTTTTGAGAGAGCCACAAGTGCGGAGGCCGAGCGAAAGGGCTGGCTGACTTGCTTTTAGAGGAGAAGGATTGGACTTCCGCAGACGCCCGTCAGGGGGAGTCTGCAAACCACCTTATGCTGCTGGAGGAGTAATTGTCTCTGGTGGTGAACGATAAGGAAAAACGGGAACAGAGATTCCTGTAGGTGTGTGTTGAGGAGCTGAATAAATTGAACCACCTAAGAAGCCTCGTTAGGATATAAAGTAATGTCGAAAGCAGGTACTACGTCCGCACCTGTGACAAACATGAAGGGTGACCTGATTACTGATCATGCGGCATTCGGGGTAAAGGTGGCAGGAACTCAATATAGGCTTTTGTATGGAACAAGAGAAGCAACTATCGCACTGTTAACCCTCTTTGAAGGGGAAGCAGTCATACAAGGATAGTATGAGATAGTGGTGGCGGACCAGATCGTAGTAGTGATGAATGCTCTGTAATGGGGTTGGAGCGAAGGGTCTGGCTTGTTTAGTTTCAGCTATGATACAACTAGAAATGGGATGATTGAATAGCTAGATACAAGATCACTGCCAATTACCTGAAAAGGTACTGGCACATCCAAAATGTTACTACATTAGTGATTAAACAAGAAGAGCCGTATGAAGGGAGACCTTCACGTACGGTTCTGTGAGAACGTGAGGGTGAAATTCCCTCGCGTGACTCGACTGGCATTCATTAAATAACTAGAAAGATGAACCATAGAGTTTTAGCGAGATCCTTTTTGGTTATTGCCGCATTTTATGTGATAGCAATTATCCAAAGTTGTTGTGATGATAACCCAAGGTTACATTATGAAATAATGGGAATGGAGTTGGCTGGCATTAATTTAAATTCCCTACATCCTATTGATCCCAATACAACTATCGACTATACCGCTTATGGTTTAAATATTCTATTTGAGGTCAAGTCTGTTGCTCAATTAAACAAAATGCCAAGCCTGTTGAATGCTGCCTTGGCGTATGATTGTGATGATAACCCTATCCCAGTTCTTAATAATCAAATTCAGCAAGCGGATATTCTAGCAACCGTAGACTTTGACGACCAACATAAAGCAGGTACCTCATTGAATGATTTATTTACCTACAGAAGAGTAATCAAAGAGTGTTTTGAGAATGGAGGAAGCTTTGAGGATTGCGGTGAAGACCAAATAGATTTTGAATTTAATCGGAACCTTGTAGATATCTTGAATAAAAGCTTTGCTACATTTTCTTTTTACAATACCCTTGATGGTAATAATACTGACCTTAATTTGGCTCTATTGAAACAAAAACCTGTTCAAGCTGACCCTATTAGATTTATTGTGAAGTTAAAGTTTCAAGATGGCCAAGAATTAGTAGATACTACTGATTACATAGTTTTTAAATAAAAAAAACGAATGCCAACAACAGAATAAAGTGATAATGCTATTGTCTAACTTTTCGTATTTTCGGTGAGCGGCGGTGAAGGTCGCCTGCTTTATTCAACGGAAGTTATGCCTTATTCTCCATTCTCCAAGGCCTCAAATACTTCGGAGGATAAGGTTGAGGTAGGACTAAGAGAAAATGGGAGTAGATAAAATTCTGTAAAGAGCCAGAGTTAGCTGATTTCATTAAAACTTCTTTACCAGATGAAAGTAATTGTATACATCATATTGAGTTTATTGATTACTGTACAGTCTGGCTGTCTTTCTATGACTACCCAACAATCAGGAAGAACTGTTGGGAGGAGTAATTTAGAACTGATGGCTAACGCTACAAACGGGAGGTACTCTCATAACTCTATTTTCGATGATGAAGAATATGATCATAAGCCAGTAATAGAGATTGGTGGCACGTATGGACTTCTAAATAATCTTGATTTAACAGTTAAATTCAATAGTGCGACTTTTCTGTCTACTCAAGCAAAATATCAATTTATAGGTAACAGGGAATCTTTATTTGCCACAAGTATAGGTGCTGAAGCGGGATTTGTACCCCTATATACATTTGTTGGAATAATGGATTACTACGTGTCAATGCCATTGTTTGCATCTTTACATCCTCATGAAAAAATAAGCTTATTCTTAACCCCTAGATATGTTTTCGCTTCAAGCTCAACATTTGCACACCCTGACAATGCTGTGCCCGAGCCTCCAAAGCGATTTAGTTTTGTAGGTAACGCATATGGAATTATTATTGGAAAGAAGCACAAAGGCATCTTAGAGATTGCTCATTTTGATAGAAGAATTACTAGACCGACTCAAGTGACTCTTGGATATGTAGTTACTATCAGATCAAAATAATAATAATCAAGGCATAATAACAGAATAAAACAAATAGCCCATAGCCCACAGCCATTCTTGCAGAGAGTACAACCTTTGCGTACAATCTGAAAAAAGCTTTGCAGAGCATCTGCTTTATTCAATGGACGTAATAGCTCATTATGAAAGCTTTCCCTATACTACTACTATATTTTATTGCACCGAACTTCAATGTCCATGGACAAGAAAAAGATTCGGTAGATCAATATGTAATTTTTGAAATTGCTGATACAGGAGCAGAACCAGTCGGAGGAATGGAAGCTATTTATCGGTGGATTAGTGATAACATCAGCCATGAAATAACAAAGAGCGCAGATACAACAAGTTGTGTTGCATTAAGAGATGGTAAAGTCTATGTGCGCCATGTTATAGATGAACAAGGAAGATTGATTGATCCGAAAATAGAAATTGGAATCGGTGAACCCTATGATTCAGAAGCCTTAAGATTAGTTACTGAAATGCCTATTATGTGGATTCCAGCTACAAAAGATGGTCAAAATGTCAAAGTAAGATCTACAACAGTAATTTCATTCTGCACCAAAAGAGATCACGGTACTAAAAGAAGGAGAAAGAAAAACGAGCCATAACAACAGTAGCTGTTGCATAACTATGTGAATGACAAACCATTTCCCTTTATTTTGCACACATCCATAAGCCTGTATTTTACAAAAGTATTTAGATGATCGCAACAGATAAAGTAGCTAAAATTTACAATTAAGACACCTTATGGCGAGCCCTTACCAGATATTAGGCATAAAGGCAGGAGCGTCAAACGCAGAGATAAAAAATGCATACAGGGGACTTGCCAAAAAATATCATCCTGATATAAGTAAAGAGCCTGATGCAGAATCGAAGTTTATTGAAATAACGGAAGCATATGAGCTGCTTACTGAGGGGCCGCCTATTGCTGAATCTGCTATAGATTTTTCAGATGAAGTATTATCTTTAGATTACGAAGATATCAGACGGGAGCGAGCTAGAGCCTATGCTAAGATGAGGTATGAAGCTTTTAAGAAAAATAATGATGCATTTACAAAGGCGTGGTACTATGAACCTGTAAAATATGGAACCTACTTCATGATTTTTATCAGCTATGGCTTGGCTTTAGCAATGTTCCTCGCACCCATTCTGGCATGGATCATTACAAGAAATCCAGTTCAGTCAGCCATCATGATGATTGTAACATTGTTCAGCGCCCACGTCTATAGATATGCCAGAGACCTCCATAAGGAGGTAAAACCGTATTTTGCTGATTATAATTGAGAATGTTTAGCTAGACATTAGCAGATATCTATGAAAACAAAATTACTTAAAACACTACTACTGGCTACTCTAATCCTAAATGCTGCTTCAGGGTATGGTCAAGAACTTAAGAAGCAGTTAAGTAGCGACGTGTGTTCATGTTTTACACAAGCAAAGGGTTCATCGACGCTGGACTTCGATACTTTCCAAAATTGTTTTGGACAGAGTCTGATAAAATACAAAGATGATATTGAGAAGCTGATTGATATAAATTCTGATATACCTGAACATGAACAAGGGTACAGATTAGGGAATCAAATATATACTGAAGTTCAGAGCGATCTAATCCATAACTGTGATCCTTTCTTTTCTTTGATCGAAGAGATGAGAGAAGCTTCTATCACTTCTATGAGGCAGCAGACCAGCCAACAGATGATAGATTCTTTGAGCACATTGATCGCTAAACATCAGACAATTGATCTGCTATGGCAAAGAGGAACTAAATATTTTGCCTTTCAAGACTTAGAAAAAGCAGAAATGGATTTAAGAGAGTGCATAAGATTAGACCCAAATTATATACAAGCTGATTTCTTTCTTGCTTGGGTTCTGGAGCGAAAAGGAGAATTCTTAAAAGCAAGAGAGCTATACGAGAAGGTGTATTCAGTAACAAATAAACAGGAAATCTTACTTGCTATCGATATATTAAAAAGAAAGCATAAGCATTAGCTATCAGAAAAGACTGTTAGCAGAGATCTTAGAAATTCATTTACATACCTTGTGATGCTAATTGCCTTTTCAATGTCAGATCCTTTACCTGAAGCTATGGAAAACCCGTACTGGAACAATTCTAAGGTTATTAACCTATTACTCATTTGCATGATAATTACCTTGTTGACTAGCTGTGGCGGGAAAGATCATCCTTCAGTTAGCTCAAGTCTTATGAATGATTATAAATATCAAGCTGGTCAGGTCTGGCAGTATGAGACTAGGAAGCATGAAGAGAATTCAACACTAGAAATACTTCAGGTAGACATGGGGGAGCGGGATACTATAGTTCACATTGCCCTTCACCATTTACGCCTCAAAAATCCCCACACTGAAAATAGTATCACTGATGAGCTACCGCATCTGCCCATGTCAGTAACTTCGATTGATGCTAGTGTAATGCAGCTAGTTGAGAGCAAAGAGCCTCCACATATACCAGAGGGGTATTATCTCTGGAAAGAAGCTTATGAAACAGGCAAAGCAGGTGTATATACGCTGTCTGTAAAAGAGGCTGTGAATGCCGTAGAAGAGGCTATCAATCAGTAGTAATCTTTTAGTTACTTCTATGCTATATTACTAATAGTTATGAGCGCTTTATAGAATATCCCTTTTACTAAATCTTTATGAGAGTAGTTTTCTTTTTCCTGCCTTTGCTCCTCTTTGCATGCAAACCCGAAGCGAAAGTAGAGGAGGCGTATGCCAGCACAAGAATAGATTTTCAACCAGCCTCCGCCCAAACATTTACCATCAGACAGGATACTGTCACCAACCTGAGGGGTGAGCAGGGGAGTGTGCTGAAAGTCCCTGCGAACGCTTTTGTGCTGGAGAATGGATCAGCGCCTGTAGGAGAGGTGCAACTTGAACTAAAGGAGGTATTTTCCAAGTCAGACATGATGGCTAATGGTCTATCCACCACCTCCGATGGCAGGCTGATTGAATCCACTGGCATGGTTTTCATTGGTGCAAGCAGTGCGGGCAAAATACTGAAGCTACGTAAAGACAAGCAGATCTGGCTTAGCATACCTAACAAGGAAGGATTTGCTGATGCAGACTTCTTTCAGGGGAGCTTTACAGAGCAGGGATTCATGAATTGGGAGTTGCTGGAAGTCCAAAGTGATACGATCGTTGTCAAACATGAGACGATTATACCGCTGCCTTATGGTAGGGATTGTGTTTTTGTAGAATATTATCAACAGGTAGGAGATCAAATCTTTCGCTTCAAAGACTCCACCTATATGACTAATGATGAGGCGATTCTTCTAGCACGACTCAATGCCGATACCGCTGCTGCTGGCTCTCCAGCCATATTTCACTCCTCCATCAAAAATTTAGGCTGGATTAATTGTGACCGATTTCTGGAGATCGAGAAACCTACAGAGCTTATTGTACGGTTTAAAGATGCTGATTTTAGGCAGCTAGCTTATTTAGTTTTTCATGACCGCAACTCAATATTGGAATTGTACTTTGAGAATGGAGAAGCAGTAAGTGGTTCACTGCCTTCAGGAGATCATGTAACGCTGATGGTTATGGATAAGAAGGGGGAGAAACATTACTTTCACAAGCAATCTATTATTCTGGGTGAACACAATCAGGTGGAAGTTCAACTAAAGAGAGTTGATTTGGCTACACTTCAGCAAGAGGTAAAGAAGATAGACCAAGAGAAGGAAAAGATTTAATCTTTCAAAGGGTAGAAATCCAGAAACAAAAGAGAGTTTAACTGGATCAAATCGCGGTGACTGGCAGAATGGTATGTTATAGGATATATGGCAGGTGAGCCTTTAATCTTTAATGAAGTGGACAAGAAGGTGTATTCATCAATGCATGGAAAAGGGGAATGGAAGCCGTTCTTAGTGAATCAAAGCCTTCGCAGCCTAAAAATCCACACTGACTGCTACAAAGGAGCTTTCCAAGAATAGAGAAAATCCAGTGCAGTATAAAAAGAACCCTCCAAGTAAAGAGGAAACTGCTAAATATGTGCTGATGCTAAGAGATGAAAAAGCGAATGTTAGATTCTGGTATCAGCTCGTTCAATAAAAAATAATAAACAGTACACAACAACAGTAGCTGTTGCACAACTTACTGAAAAAGAGGGTCATTCTTCTTCATGCTAACACCAGTTGTTTCTCAATTTTATTCCAGAACAAAAGCTTGTCAAAAGTAGCCAAAAAAGATCAGCCACAGCAGGCTTGGGGGCGATGAGAGCATCTATTCATCTGCTGACATGAGCCCTCGGGTATTTATTTTCATTACTGAAATCTATACCGCAGAGGCAGATCGTACTTGTAGGCTAAATAGCTTTGAACACTATACATTGACTATATAATGGTTTGGATTTCAGTCATTCAAGGTGTATGTTAAGGCAATGATAAAGTAAAATATACGCCACTGTGGAGTATATACAGTAGTTGTGCGTCATATAAGAGCTTAGAACAACCAATCTGCAATGAAAACAATCATACAAGTTATTATCGTAGGCATACTGCTTACTGGATGTGTCGCTAGTAATCAAAAGTTCTTTTCTAATATTGAACAGGCCACTGATGAAAGTTACGGGTATACGGCTGATAACCCAGTAACTATCAAGAATGCAGATCTCAATAATAGTATTGGTTCATCCTATTACTTTTTATCTCGCCTTAGGACTGAAAATGGGAATAAACTTCAAATGATTGGTAGGATGACTGTTGATAATCCGAGTTATCAAAAACCTGCCGTAGCATTGCAAAATCGCTATAATGGACAATCATTGAATAATGGAGGTGGGCATTTTCTTGACTTATATCTTCTACAGCCAGAAAATGAATCCGATACCTTAAAAATTTATATTAACCCATACCTGAAAGGTAAAGTGATGGTACCAGTGGGATTACAGTTTGTACGTGAATAAAAAATAATAAAATACGCCGCACAACAACAGAATAAAGCAAGGGCTGTAAGAGCTCTTTGCCATTGAACTACAAAACTTTTATCTTATCGTCCATGTAGACGCAGCGGTGAGCAGCCCCTGCTTTATTCAATGGACGTTGGGCGTCATAAATACGCATGAATGAAACACCTGCTTACGATATTATTATTCAGTATTTCAACTTTAGCTTTTGGGCAGTCGAATGCAAAGAAGGACGCATATGAAATACGAATCCCCAAAAACTTGACTCAAGCCATTAAAATATTAGATAAAACGTTATCAGAGAAGGAGCTTGAGGTGGTTAAAACCTATCCAGAAGATAGTATCTACTATCATGATGAATTTCGGAATGGAACAGATTTCTTTCATGCGTGGAAGTTGTATGATGGTTCACGAATAACAAAGTATTTCAATAAGCTAGGGCTTTATGGGACTCGGGAAATTTATAATACGATTTTAGTTTCCTACCATAGACATCTTAATAAGAAGCCAATACATCTGGATCAGCAAATAAAGAAGTACCAAGAAAAGCAAAAAGCTGATAATGAAGCTTATCTAGCTAGAATCAATAAAGACTCCTTGAACGGAGTTTATATACCAAAAGACCTCAGAGATAGCTTTGCCACATTGAATAAGATATTATCTGAGAAAGACATAAAGGAAATAAAAACACTATCCTCAAGAAATGAAACAATAAAGTATCATCATGGACTGGGAATGTGGTTGCGTAATAATTGGGGGCTCTGGAGTGGATCAAGACTACAGAAATACATGTTGGATATGGGAGTAGATCATCCTGACTCCATGTCAGCTTTAGTCCTTGAACTTTATTATGATTGGCTACATGGCGAAGAAGAGGCACTAGTGAAATTTGAAAATAAATAATACGCCGCCCAACAACAGAATAAAGCAAATGCCCCCAGCTCGTTCAGCCATTGACAATCCAGAAAGCAATTTATGCGTACATTCGGCAAATGGCGGTGAAGGGCATCTGCTTTTTTCAACGGACGTGTGTGTCTTGAACCGACTCCAGCAACAGTTGGAGGAGGATGCTGTACAAAAGATGGAAGGCTTTTCTTTTGAGGGATCCACAATTGCGGAGGCCGAGAGAACTGGCTGGCCGACTTGCTTTCAGAGGAGGAGTATTGGACTTCCGCAGACGCCCGTCAGGGGGAGTCTGCAAACCAACTTATGCTGCTGGAGGAGTAACTGCCTTTGGTGGTGAGCGATAAGGAAAAACGGGAACCGATATTCCTGTAGGTGTGTGCTGTAGAGCTGAATAATTTGAATCAACTACGAAGCCTCGTTAGGATATAAAGCAATGTCGAAAGCAGGTGCTACGTCCGCATCTGTGAAGAGAGTGTGAAGGATGACCTGATTTCTGATCACACGGCATTCGGGGTAAAGTTGACAGGAATGCAGCATAGGCTTTTGTATGGAACAAGAGAAGTCACTATCGCACTGTTAACCTGAAGAAGGGAAGCAGTCATACAAGGATAGTGTGAGATAGTGGTGGCGGATCAGGTAGTAGTAGTGATGAATGCTCTGTAATGGAGCTGGAGCGAAGGTCCTGACTTGTTTGATTTTAGCTGTGATACAACTAGCAATGGGATGATAGAACGGCAAGAAATGAGATCACTGCCAATTACCTTGAAAAGGTACTGGCACATCCAAAATGTATTATATTAGTGATTAAACAAGAAGAGCCGTATGAAGGGAGACTTTCACGTACGGTTCCGTGAGAACGTGAGGGTGAAATTCCCTCGCGTGACTCGACTGGCATGCATTAAAATCATCTGGTGATGAAAAAGCAGAGCTTCATAATTTTACTTCTGATGATGTGCCAACAAGTCTTTGGTCAAAGCATCGTTAATGAAGAACCAGATGGTATTCACAAGCAGGCCTTTGACCTTGTGGTGAAAGAGCTTTCATCTCATCTAAAAGACAGCATTATTATCGTTAGCGGATATGGAATATCGTCCATAGATGACAATAGTTCTCCGCACAGAGTAATCAATATAAATAAGAATAACATCTATTGGAATAAGGAAAGGCATAAGCTGCTAAAAGAATATGCTGGCCTTATCGATAAGAATTTAATAAAGCTGGACTTTCGCGCAGTATCTCTAAATCAGGACTCTCTGCGCTTGCCTGTATTTGCCTATAAAATCAAATATAAGAATAGGCGGACTCATGATATGACTCGTGTAGGCGATGCTTTATGGATGTTTACCTTCAAATATGATTGTGACTCTAAAGCCTATAAGTTAGTGGAGGTGGACAGAGGCATAGTATTATAAAAATTAAAAACGCATGCCAACAACAGAATAAAGCAACCGCCCCGCTGGCATGGGTGCCATTGACAAGGCAGGTAGCTAGCTTTGCGTCCGTTCGGCCAAAGGCAGTGAATGGGCGGCTGCTGTATTCAATGGTAGCTGGGGTTAATCAAATCTGACCAAGGATGAGCGGATCGCACATAATAGTATATGGAGTTTTGCTGTTGCTTGTTGTCTCAAAGGCGATTGCTTCCTTATATCATTTGTATGATTATTCTAGCTGGGGATTTGACCTCCGAATCGGGATGCTAATAGAACCCATTCTGCTGCTCATAATGGTTTTAGGATTAATTATAAGGAAATATACTGGCTGGATACTGGCACTTCTTCTGCCATCAATAATCCTGATTTATACTATAGCTAATCTTCTAGGACTGGTGGATTTCTGGGGCATAATTGAAATCCAATACTTTATCTTCTATTATGTCCTATTGATTACCCTCAACATCAAAAAAGTAAGACAGGTTTTTGATATAGAATCAACTAAGATTGCGCTTAGGGGTAACTTAACAACCATCAGCTTGAGTATCATATTTCTCTCATACTGACACAGACTATGTAAAAAAATAATGAAGGCTAGCTCCAACAACAATTAGAACACAAAATTCAATGGGCTTTCACTAATTTTCTCTAACTGTTGCACAGAACCGCTGATTGGTTAAGTTTAGTACAACAATGACTGAATCATGTGCTGTAATAGTCCACTTCCCTTTGATGATTATACATCACTCAAATTTGAATATAGGTGTAGTACAAATGATTGCTACCACGACGTATTGACTATTGCAATCGAGAAAAGAGCTTAATATTATGTCTGGTATCAAAGAGAGTATTACAAAATTATCAGTAGCCTTAGGTATTTCATCTAAGGAGTTTAAGCCTGTTGGAATTCATGAATGGCCACTAATCATGAAGAAGATAGAAAGGGCTTTTGTAGTAAAAGAGAACTCTAACACTCGGTTTAATTGGTGGTGGGAAAACTTGAAGGGTGTTCCTTATCAAATCCATTTCAAAAAGGATGATGCTTATAAGTGTCTGTATAAACTTGTAGATGATAATGAAAACATTTGGTTTATCATCAGTGACTCTGACCATAATCTAAGTAAGTTCTGGCTTTTCCAAGGCTACATAGGCCCAATTCAGACACTGATTGAGGAGCATTATGCTTTTGAGTATTATTTGGTCTCAAAAAAATACGAATGGTTACTCTGTGAAAACCGCCACGGTACATTGATAGGGATAGGAACTATGGTAGTGAAAATGCAGGCTTTACTAAGTAAATGATTTGGAGCTAGTAGAAAGAATTGAGGTTTGTGAGAGTCTCGACCAACTACCAACAGTTGAGACTATTAAAGGGCAACCTAGGGGAATTAGGTATAAGTAGTATTTGGGGAAAAGATCAAAACCCAACGCGAAAGGATAGGCAATGTCTGGAAGGATTCCTTACCAGGTTTTCAAATTGGTATTCATACCATGCTAGATGAGATAAACATCGTAAAGCTTATTACTGATGAAGAAATTTCTGCGCACCAAGATTTTTTTGAACAATGTGCTAAAGACTATCGGATTCTGTCCCAGAAGCTAATTACTGCATTAGCTAAAGAACTGAAGGTGGAAATCAAGCCCGATTATCCTCTTGAAACCTTAAATCCTTACCGAGGGAATCCATGTAAGCAATCTGGTGTGGTCAATGGATGGAGGTACTTTTTTCATGGGTTTCATTGTGGGTTCATTAACTTAAAAACAGGACAGAGTATCGAAACTCCTTTAACCTTTGGTCTTGAATTCGGCGTTCTTGACCCCTACTTTTTTTCGATATATATCAAATCAACTAAGGAGTATCACCCTTCACCAATACAGGTATATTCAGACTTTGAAGATGGCAGAAGAATTCTGAAGAAGATGCTTGAGCTAGGAAAGTTTGAAAAGATCAACTCCAACCATAGGGGAGACACTGGAGTTGTCGTAAAAGATAGAGACAGGATTGAAGTTAAAATCAACAAGCATTTTGTGGAGCCAATCAGTAATACCGATTTCAAAATAAAAGAGCCATCCACTGAATGGAAAGGAAATTCAAATTTTTGGTCTAGATTAAAGCGGTTATGGTCTTAGGAGTATCATTATATTAATATGGAGGAGCCGCTTAAAAATCTAAAAGGAAGAAGAGCATACTTTAATGATCATCTACCAAAACTAAATGGAGCAGACAGAAGGAATGATGTTAAAGGGCTTGGGAATACCTGTCCTTCCTGTGGATTTCCCACGCTGGAGGAGAGATGTGCATGGGAAATCTGTCATATATGTTTTTGGGAAGATGATGGACAGGATGATTATGATGCTGATAAAATATACGGAGGCCCCAATTATGAATACTCACTCACACAGCACAGGCTTGAATGGGATGTTCATTTTGAAGAATTATAGAAAGAACAAAATGATGTTGGGCGCATACTTAAAAAGCTAGATAAGCTTATCCGTCTAAACAAGGCCACCGATGTAGAAGATGTGCTTATTTTAGTAAATACAATTAGCCTTTGGTTTGATAGCAGGAGAGGACTGTAATACATCTTTAATTTTACCATGGCCATTATATTTTGTTCTAAAAAGCTGCAAGACTTATTCGGATCAGTAGTCTTAAAACAAGCGGTTAATGTATTGCCTTCCCCGCTTGGAGACTGGAATGGGCATCTCTTTACCGTATAAAGAAGGAAATGTCTGGTGTTCATCAACAACAAGACCTACTACTCATTATTTCTGGCCGACATCCTGAAGAAAGACCTTGCCAATTTCCCAGAGCTCTTCTTATTAAACCTTATTCGCCAGATGCTCCATGATGGGGTGATCGATGAGCAAAAGATTCCACTGATCAAGAACGTAATCGGAGCCATAACCTTGGCACGTACTAATAATGACAAAAAGGCTATCGGTACCATGAATGAGTTTATCTATCAGTTCAAGGTAGGCTGCAATTGGAAGTATGGCGGATTTTACAACATCGATCTGGCAGAGCTCAATGCCAGCATCAACGATACTCTTGTAGGAGCAGGAGGCGATGGTAAAAGAAACTATGGAAGGCCGATCAGGGATATGAAGCTGCTCGTTGATAGTGTTAGCACAGATACACTCCACTTAATTATCCATGAAATTTAGGATTAAACAAGTTCATCCCGAATAGATCTGAATGTCTGAATTAGATTTAGTATTTTCTTTAGTTACGCCGTTTCAATTAGTGATTAATACCTTCGGTAAACAGCTCATACTATAGGCAGAATTGTCGGTATTATTGAAGCCAAATTAAAACACAATTTTTAACTGATATGGGTTTAGATGTCTATCATTTTAAATTGACTGACCACCAGCAAGATGAAGAGGACTATATTTTAATAACCGAGCTGTCATCTCACACGAATGCTAAAAAAGAATGGCTTGATAAATTTACAATAGCAAAAACTATTAACTGCCACCAGTCTATCGCTGTAGTCGAAAGGCATCTATATTCGGAATTCGAAGAATATTTCCAGAGGTACTACCAGAAGGTCTTCTTTGAAGATAGCCTCACATTGAAAGAGGAAATCCAAGAATATGAGCTTGAGAGGGGGGTGAGCGAGATGAGTTATTATTATGAGTATGCAGTGGTGGAAAAGACTGGAGGGATAAGCATCTTTTTTTCACCACACAAAGAGCTTAAAGGCAAAAAGAATAGCTATAAATACAGGCTCTACTCGATCCCCACAGAATCAGAAGTTTGCCCTACAGAAGATGCTGGTTATATGGTGGTTGATGTAGAAAAAGAATTTTTCAATGAGTATAAAGAAGGCTTCTATTATGCTCTGAAAGATAATGTTGAAGGGGTACTTCAATACCTAAAGAGTGGTTGTGTGGATCAATTCAAAAAAAGGTTTATCGACAACTTTGAAGAAGGTAGAAGCTTAATCACTTTCGGGTATGAATAAGAAACTTAATGGTGTTGTCTATAAATCATATCGAGCGTATAGTCACCTGTTTTTTTGCTGTACACCAGAAGGTAATGATAAAAAGGAGGGGCTTTAGAAAAATAAAGAGGCATGAGACATTTCTTGACATACTACCTGATAACCTTGATCATTTTTCTGGTCGGTTATTCTATTGTCTTTTTTGTACCTGTCACACAGGCCTTAAAGGCTGCCCATAATATATTCATGATTCTATATCCACTGGTTGTCTTTTATTTGATGATCCGAGCTTATGAATCAAAGGCTTTGAATTATCTACAGAAAGCAGTACATCTGATTTTTTATATAGCTTTCATATCACTCTTAATCATAGCTATGGGTTTCTTGAATCCAGCGGATCTGTCAATGAATGCCACTGAAAAGGCATATGGCGTGGTTAAGATAAGCATGATCTATGGCACCCTTGAAATGGTGTTAGGCTTAGTGATGATTATCTTTATTAAGCAGCGGAGAATAAGAAGCACAGGAGTAATCCGCTCATAGTATTCACCATTGCACATTATTTCTATAGAATAGACACAGCCGCAAGCTTTATAAGTACAAGACCAATCATTTGTAAAAGATATATTAGAAACAATACACCTTGATATTTAATGAGAGAAGTGATTTTTTTGATTTTAACTATCATCAAGGCTCTGGTGGTTGTTGGAGGCTTTGTCATGACCTTTTGGAATTTAAGTAAGGGACTGTTGAAAAAGGATGAAGCTGGTGTATCAAAGGCTATCAAATATTTCTTTGGTACGGCAGGAATAATCATTGCTGTGTCGGTAATTGAGTTTATAGGAGTGATGCTTATTGATGCTTGATCTCTAGAGTCCTGAACCGCTAAAAGAAAATGGTCTTTACCACTTCAATCTCGTGTCCTGATTTCAATGAATAATTATATAGCAGATATAGAAGCTCGTTTAACAGGATCGTTTGTTTGTGGCATAGGCATTATATCTGAAATGGCAATTATTGATTTTGCTAAAGAGCATGAGGTTTACAGACTCTGGATTGATACAGACTGGGTGCTAACAGGCTTTGAAAGTATTGAGGCTCTTAGCCAAGAGCAGAATGAACTGTTAATGTTAAATGAGCTAAGAAATCAGACTGTTAAATCATTCGATATAGACGCAGCTAAAAATATCAATATCATTTTTTCAGAAGCTGAAACAGTCTTTTATGGAAATCCCCAAGATCAAAATGTGCTGGAGCCTTGGCGAATTTTCCAGTTAGCACCAGAAAATAAAACAATGCTTATTCATTCAAGATAAAACATTATACAAAGTGGTTAGTGAATGAATATGAATAGACAAGCCTACTGTAATGATGAATGAGAAGGATAATACCAATTTGGCAGAAAAGGATCATTTAGAGATATTAGCTGATGCTATTTCCGATGTTGGTTACTGGACATGGTGGGCCGAAAAGTTGCCTGATGTTTATCAAATAGAGTTTGGAGGCAGTCAACTCTATTTCCCACCAACAGATCCAGAGCACCCGCCACAATCCAGAATTGCAGTTCAATTCAGGCAACCTACATCAGTTAATTTCATTTCCCGTAAGGACTATGCAAATACTTTTGAATGGTCTCAACAGCTTCATAATGATGAAATAGGGCCACCGACATGCACCCATGGAGAATTTATTTCACTGATAAAGAGCTGTTGAAGGCTCTGCTAGAGCAGGCTACGGGAGTTAAGACTATTCATGGTTATGAACCGACAAGCGAGGCGTTTTCTGATGAGCCATATCATGTCGTATTCTGGTGTGGTGATGTAGGAATGGCAGTGGCTTCAAAGGAGCTTAGGCTTTTTAACCGTGATGGAGAAGTAGCACTTTCTGATATTACTGAAATAAATCAGAGGTGGTGGGAGTATTGGAGAATGTATTGGGATAAGAAAGATACTTCTGACGAGCTGCCAAAGGATTATGCTTGTGAAGTGACTATTCCTTTGAAGAGTTAATTTAATGACCATGACAGGACGACTCAATTCATATGGGAAATCAGGTAGATAGCTATCATTTAGAAAAAAGCATTTGGACAGAAAGTGATTATGAGCAGATGGGATGGCATGATTCACGTATTTACGGGTTGTCCTTCCAGAATAATTCTGACGGTTGGACAGGTGATTTAATACTTGATATAGATTACATCTTCCAGTGGTTACATCCAGTTACGCCTGATAAATACTTTAAGTTTTGGGTAGCCCCATGTACTCTTGTCTTCAAGGAGGTTTTTGACCTTCAAATCGATATCAATACTGCAAGTCGTGCTCTTGAACTTGAAATAGCTGATCTTCACTTAGTGAATCAGCAGGAGCATGACAAGAAGATATATTTTGAATGGCATATAGAATTGCAGCAGGGGAATATTAATCTGAAATCTTATGGACTGGAACAGGTTGTTAGACAAAAGCCAGTTTATTCAAGTTCTCAAACAATACCTATGGGTCAACGTGGGGGAGTGAGCTTTTCTAGGGAACCTTGTTAATGAACTATATTAACAAAAACATAATAATAGAAGCCCAAGTAAGTAACTGACAATTAACTACATGACCCAATATTTCTTAAAAAGGTATAAGTACAAGTTAAAAAAAGAACTTGAGCATATTGTCTCTTTCTATGATGCCTATAACAAGTCTGCCGTGAAAGCAGCCGTTCAACTGCTTGATGAGGAACATGGGGTGCAGATACCTTTACCCTTTAAGGATAAGAAGTTCAGCCAGTATGAGAAGGATGAATTGACATATGAGCATTATTTCAAAACGTTCTCCATTCGTGAAGTAGCATCAGCATTTTCCTTAGCCATACTATTCATTGCCATGGTGGCCATACTGACATACCTTAGAGAAGCACGTTGGATAGATGAGCATTATACTTTGCTCCTGTTTTTAATATTGCTTTTGATTTTTACTCTTAACCATGTCTTTTACAAGCAAGAGCATGGAAGAAGAAATCTATTTGCGGGGAGAATCATACAAAATGCATTAACCCTCACTTTTATCTTCCTGTTCGTGAATGTTTTATACTGGATCAGGGGTGATGGAACATTATCCTTTGAGGGAAACACTTTCATTGTCGTTCTGGGCTTTTTGATTGTTTTATTTTTAGCAGAGGGTATTATCTCGCTTATCCGAAGAATATTAACCTTGTTAAAGTGGCACATCTGGTAAAAACTAAAATATCTATTATTTCTGGTTCTATTTTAGTCGTGGTGCTTATATCTGCTTTACAGGTCAATTTTTGGGCTACTCCTACTATTAAACGCTGGGATGATAAGTATCCATTGACTTGGATTGATTTTCAAGGTATTCCTGTTCCCTTTAGTCAATGGGGGGCAACAATAAGTAGTAGTGTCTATCTGGATTATGATAGCACTTTAAACAGATATGTAGCCTATGTGGGTCAAAACAACATGCGCTCATGGACAAGATTTGATGATGAATATATGCTTAAGCATGAACAGTATCACTTCAATATCACAGAACTACATGCCCGAAAGTTAAATAGGCACCTGTCGAAGCAAAAGGTACTAAGTCTTGAGCAGGCTGAAGAGAAGCTTAAGGATATAGTTAGAGAACTAGATCATAATCAATACCTGTATGACATATTCACCGATCATGGGCTTAAAAGGGCTAAGCAAAACTACTGGGAGTTCAAAATAGATTCTTCTTTGCAAGAGTATAGCCAAAATAAAGGATTAGTGACTGACCATTTATCAGGATTATCTGCAAGATTTTATAAAGAACCAGATTTTTTTTCGACACAAACAGATACAAGAGGGATAGCTTTAAGAGGCTATGAGATGACTGGATATGAGATGTTATTTGTGGCATCTTCTTACAAATATATTGATGGGCAAGGTAGCAGTATCTCAGATTTTTGCATGACGTATAGTAAAACCGATACCGCTAATCAATTAACTGTATCATACATCCCTGCTGAAAATCAGCCATATTGTGAGGCTACTAAGCTGAATAAAGACCAGTCTATAAGAATTTGGGAAAGATTCTATCAATATGGAGGTGATTTTTATTATGCTAGTGTAGAAGCCCCTAATGAATCAACGGGCAGAGAGTATAACATCATCAAGGATAGATTTTTTAACAGCATAAGCTTTAGTGAGACCAAAGAATATTGGATAAGCAAAGCAGATTCAGCAAATCAACTATTAAGCTTTACTAAATCTGCTACAACCAAGGCTGAGGATGAGGGAGAAGGTTATAGTGTCTGTGTAAGTATTGATGCTGATAATATCTTCTTTAAGCCTCCATTTTTTGATGAGAAAGGGGATTTATATATCGCCTATGACATTGTGGCCGATTCCGAGGATAGTGTCTTGTACAACATCGCTTTGATCAACCGAGCGAATATATTTGACTGGAAGGTAAATGCTAAGGAGCAACTGCTGGTATTACCAGATAGTTTATTGCCCAAAGAAAGCTTTGGTTTAGAATTTGGATATGTGCTAAAGAAAGATTCTCTAAAAGAGTGCTTTTATCTATACAAGCAATCTGGCACGGTAAATATAAATAAGTAGTAGTGCTTTCAGCACAACAGGCGAGGGCAGCATTACCTCAAGGTAGTGGTTTATGAATACTAAGGATGAAATAGATTTGATTTACTTGAAACGCAGTTGGGAGGAGTATCGTGCTGATGAATTCAACTATTGGGGATGTTCCATATGGTACTTCGAAACGGATACTATAGGTGTGGTGAAAAGACAACTTGAATCCTACGATAAGGAATCAGGATCAAATACAATGAAGCCAGACCAGTCGATAGGTTTGGTATGTTAGGTGACGCTTGCTTAGATGTAGGTGATCCTGATTTTGAGCAAATTACCAAAGATGACTTTGAAAGAGTATGGAGGAAAAGAAATCCAGTAATTTGTCAGACGATTGATAGAGAAGACTTATCCATCGAAGAACTAGAAAGGATTGAATTTGACCTGCCAGTTTCAGATAAGCTTTACCAAGAATTATTTTCTTCAGGTTGCATTGATAAACTTCAGTACCTGCCCATGAAGTACGGGCCAATACAGGATTTTGAAGAAGCTATAGTGCTAAATGAGGCCTTAGAAGAAATAGTGCAGATTTTTCAGTCAAATTTTAATTCCTTTTCAGCAAAAGTTCAGCCAGAGATCAAACAGATCATTAACTTCATCAGGCAGGGGAAAGAGAACGGGTATGATATACAATTTTTCTTATGATTAGAATACTATTTGTAGCTACTGACGCCATAGATTTGAATGCTCTGCTTAATTCTGAAGCATTCTACGACCTCTACCTGTTTGAAGATGAAGAAGGCTTTATAAGTATGGTAGAAGTTACCTTGAATAGCAAAGTAGAGATTGATTTGATGTTGCAGCACCTGTTTTTCTTCTTCAAGTTCCTTATCACCGATAGCCGAAAAAGATGGGGTGGGGGTTTTTGATATATCTTCAATCAAAGATAAGAAAGTCTCCTACGAAGATCTGGAAGGCTTTTATCAGGAATGGCTACAGAAAACGGGCAGGGACAATAATTTGGATGAGTATGGGATGTTTTTAGATGTGATCAGCTACCTTAAACGTAACCAGCAAATGAAATATGCATTAATGGTGGTAGACACAGTTAACCACTATGCATGATTTGATGATAAAGCGATTCCGTAGAGTGGACTTCCTTTACCGAAGTATTGGCATTATGATGATGCTGGTTTCATCAGTACACTTGTGGGATTCGGCATACCATTTCTTCAACTATGAGAATACAGGTGGATTAGATGAAGGAAAGTTTGGCTATGGAAGACCATTTTACCAAGTAACTGCTGTTTTCCTCTTTTGGCTACTAACCTTCATTGGCGGAATAGGAGTGTATACCAATAGATTCACTGGATTGCTTATTGGGATTTTTCCACTGGTCATTGGTTTTCTTGGCTCCCTGCTGTACTTGGTAGTCTTGAGTAGCCGACATCTTCAATATTCAGCCACTATGGTCGTCAATGATGTTGAAACGGAAATGACAAGTACTGAGCAGTGGTTGTATATCTATAAAGATCCACTTTTGTGGTTATGTCTCACAATTTCTCTTCTTCTGCTGGTGAGGCTGGTTTATAAAAGGTTAAGAGCAGTGAAGGTATGAGTAGTGAGATTGTAAGACCATTATTATATGTACTGGTTGCTATGATTTGCTTATATGTCGTTGGTGTTGCTCTTTTTGCGCTTAGTCCTACTTTCAAGTACCAATTCTATGGTAGGGGATTCAATGCAGAAGCATGGCAGAACTGGCAAGAAACGGAAGCAGAACCTTCGTTACGGTGGGAGATGACGAAAAGCCTAATGCGATTCTACTACTCATCAATGGAGCTGTAGTGTACGGGTATAGAAGATCAGATGCCTATATGGAGCAGTACCCAGAGTTCTTTTCAAATGAAGTGCTCCCGAGTTGAACAATTAATCTGATGTAATTTGAGAATAGTCAACCATATGATCGGGTGCTATAGGTATCAGAAACTGGTGTTTCTACTGCCACTCTTACTTGTGCACAAAGGGTACTCACAAGGCTTTACTGATAGGCATAAGGATGTGTTTGAGAGGGTAGAGCAGATTAATGCTGTTCAAGATAATGATACTATTGCATTGGAATATCAAGAAGAACTGTGGCAGATTACCGAAGGGGGAGGTGTTCTTGTTGGCTCCTACAAGGAGGGAAATCTGGTGAAAATGGTGTTAAGGAGCTACCTGTCCTCTGGAATTAATACCTTCTCTTACTATTTCTCTGATGGAGAATTGTTTTTTGTTAATGAGGTATTTGACCAGTTTCATCATAACGAAAAGACAAACTGGTATGATCCTTCAAATACAGAAAGGAACTTCAATGGCAACTACATATTCCAGAATGAGAAGTTAATCGACTTGGAAACATTAGGACATAACCGATTTGAAGATGACGCTTTAGATCCTGAAACTGAGTTGTTGAATGAAGCTATACAGCTAAAGGAGTTACTGGAAAGCAAAATGAAATAGCTTTAAGAAGCAAAATATGAACTACAGCCGCTATTCTACTGTGATACTACTCCTGCTCTTCTGCGCTCTTTTTGGATGCAGCACAGATAAACCAGCAGCGTTTAGTTATGCATATGAGATCGATAAGTACTATGGCGATCCCGCTGATCCGAAAAACTACCGTAGTACCAGCTACTACAGTACAGATGATATGTTACTTCGCACAGCAGGAAGTGAGATAGGCTGCACTGATTTCATCTACGATGATTCTGGAAAGCTAATGGAGAAACAATGGAGCAGAAACTGCACTCATGTGAACAGAAGAGAGTTCATGATTTATGATGATAGCGGTAATCTTCTCGGCAGTTACCCCACCCGTGATTCTCTGGTAAATCTTGACACTGTATCTTATGAACAGGTCTTTTTTTATGATGAAGCTAATCGGCTCGTACAAGAGCGGATACAGAAGTTTACTAACTCTGACGGTGAAAAATTAGAAACATGGCGTCATTACAAGTATGACGGTGAAAAAGTTAAAGAAGAGGTAACTACCTTTAATGGTAATACTATCTGGAATGGTGTCTATGTATACAATGCTGAAGGTAAACTCTCTGCTATTCACAGAACACGTGCAAGCCTTACCGAAGATGAATTCTTCATATATGATGCTGGCGGGAAGCTGCTGGAAAAAAGAATTAGCAGCACCGAGAATCCTGTCAGACCCGAAACGAGTTTCAGCGCAGATAATAATAGAAGAGTATATGAATATGAATCAGATAACTTCTTAGGCAGAGAGATCATTTACAATCATAAAAATAAAAGGGAGCTAGTCATCAACTACATTAAAACAAACAAAAGAAGCTGATGGTGCTTCATATTTGCCTCTAACTGAATAATCTATGGGCTATAATTTATTTCTGGATGATCTACGCACTGTAGATATGGTGTATGATAAATCTAGGGTAAGCGAGTTTGTCGTAGTAAGAACCTACACTGAATTTGTAACTCATATTGTAGAGAATGGGCTTCCAGAATTTATCAGCTTTGACAATGATTTAGGATTGGATGAAACAGGCGAAGTAGCTCAGGATGGTTATGCTGCTGCTAAATGGCTGGTGTACGAGTCTGGGCTGGATTTAAGAGAGCTTAAATTTAAGGTGCATTCTGCAAATCCTGTTGCATCGAAGCAGATTCAGGGTCTGCTGGAAAATTACATTCGGCATCTACAAGCGGAAAGTAAATTAAACAGCTAACTAAAGTACACTCCGACTGTTCAGCCATATGGAGCTAAAAAGCTATAAAGAAATGGAAGTTAGCAAGTTTGTCCAGCTTCTAACGGAGTTAAGCCAGTCGCCTGCCATAGATTTAGAAAAATTTGACCTACTGCTTTATGGAGGTGGTGGGCAGGATCGGAAGTTTTACAGAGACCTACGGGCGAACAGTGATGTTGAGTTGTTGTGGTCTGGCTGGTGTGCTTCCAAGTGGAGTTCCTTTCTTTCATTTTTGCCAAGTCAGGCTGGCCTAATAAGAGTAGTCAAGCAGGCATTCTTAAAGCCGTTGTTTTTAGAGCTATCAGCTCATAGCGTGTCAGAAGTCTACTATGTCCCTAAAAGCCATACTTCACTAATATTCCTTGAGATCAGTCACAAAAGATATAGAGCCAGTGTGAAAGATTTATTGAAAAATGAAGATCCTCGCTTTACCCTTCAAGCGGAAACAGATGATACCATTGAGCGCGAGGACGGGGCATACTACTTCTTTGATTATGAATTCAGTTCTGCCCTTCCTGATGAATTGAAAGATTTGTTTGCCAATGCGTATTCCAGACCATAAGTATTATTTTGAGGTAAAGTGTATGTAAAGATGATCCCTGTTCAGACATTCTAATGCCAACATGAAATTAAAGATCAAATTAATTCTTTCCCTCTGCGCCTTTTTGACTGTGGCTCCAATTATAGGTGAGTTCATCTCAAATGCTACACTGGCAAAGTATGTTGGAAATTTATTGCCATACATCCACCTGACCATATCACAAGTAGGTGGGCCTCCTTTTGGAGAAGCCATTGGAGCATTAGTTGGTTTAGTGGTTATGGGAACTGGGTTTGGGGGCTTTGTAATCTTTTTCTCAACCAATCAAAGGAATACAACTGGGCTTAGGATGCTACTTTATCTGACTATGTTTTACTGTTTTTTCAGAGCTATAACCGCAGTAGCTTTTAATGTCTATTATTTCGATGACTATGAAATAGATGCAAAGCTGTTTTTTTTATTATCAGTTGTATTAGATGTGCTGTGGGGGGTAGTAAGCTACTGGGCAGTAAGTGTGCTGAAGCAGGAAAAGGCCAATATTGATGTTACTCGAGGCTGATCATTGGTTAGCCTTATTTTATCGTTGATAATATTGCTATGGAGAAAATAACAAAGCCCATTTTTCTATTACTGATTCTGATAATTGCTGCTGCCTGTGATCCAGAGGCAACATATATTTATGAGATAGATAATAAGTCTTCATACACCATTGACGTGCATTTTAAATATCCGAGGGGTGAAAGTGTAGTAATTGAATCACTACCAGATTCTACAACGACTATACGTATTTATGAAACAATAAGTAGTGCCAATGATAAGGGTGATAATTTTCTATACATATTCGATACAATATATCTAGACATACCCGCACCCTATGAAGTTAAGAAGGATATTCAGCTAAGGAACAATTGGGTTTATCGGTGGAAGGATGCAAACAGATGGTTTGATGTAGGTGATGGAATTTACACCATTATCATTGAGGATGGAGATATTGGCCAGTAACAAACTGTTGGTACTTCTGAAGTTGATGAATAGTTAATCTAAAATAGATCAGTACTTGCATTACGCCTGCCTTAGAAAAGTCTACGGCAGGCATTTTTATTTACACTAGGCCCAGATGTAGGCAGATATTAGGATGACTGCCATTTTTTTTTGCCGACTCAAAAATTTTGAAAAAATGTCTCCCAGAATCTTAAACTTTTCCTGATTCTCTATCTATAACAGATGAGTGCCCTTCCGAGTGGATGCTAACTAAAATTCCCTAGAGCTGTTTCCTCAAACTACAGGCGGGGCACTGGAGTAGTATAAGTAACTCAAAAAAGAGATGAAAAAGTTAAAAGAAGATATGCTTAACAAGTCAAAGCTGTTAAAAAGAGGTTGGACTAATACAATGATCAACAAGTTCTTGCCAGTAGCTGATGAGCAAAGGAGAAATTCTCTTTACAAGAATGCAGCTCCTATGAGCCTGTATTTAGTAGAAAGGATACTGGAAATAGAGAGCAGCCAAGCCTTCAAGGACGAAATAGTAAGAACTGAAAGAAGAAAGCAGGCAGCCAAGCGAGCTACCAGTACAAAAGAGAGAGACCTGCTAGCAGAGGTAGATAAGCTCAACTTCGATATACCTGTACTCGATAAAAGCCTTTTGATCAAGCTGGCCTGCGACAATTATGATGGAATTCACTACTACAAGGGAAAACATGCCAACCCAGATGCTGACCCAGAATTCTTAGACCGTATAATAGTTAATTATTTGCGGCATGTTGAATCCAAGTATGAAGAAGCGTTAGGTGCTAACAAAGGTAAGGTAGGAGTGGATGATGCTAGATTTCATATACGGAAAAAAGTATATGATGCTATTGGAGAACTTTATCCGTGGCTGAAGGATCAATGTGCTACACAACTTAAAACCCGCTACAAGTTGTGAAACTACCTTCAATGATAGCTGTTAAAAGGTCTGTAAGTTATCTTCTGTAGTACAATATGGTAGGTGCCTGTCAGGCACCTTTTCTTTTTTTTGAAGCATAAAATCCGAAGAATCTCTTTCGATCCCAAATACAAGAACTAACGGTGAAGATACGTTATAGATGTTGTTGTTGGTTTTTGAGTCTGTTTATTACAATCCTTCTCCCTATACATCCTACTATGAAAAAACTAAGCATCCTGCTTCCCTTGTTCCTGATGAGCTTCACATCAAATGATCCAATTACTGGATGGACTTATGCAGAGCTCGAGAAGGCTGACACTGGCTGGAGTGCATCATACTTAAGTTTAGAAGAGCGAAATACCATCAAATTGATGAATATTGCTAGGATGGATGGGAGGAGATTCTTTGATACCTATATCAAAGACTATGTAATAAAGCTTAATACCAACTGGTACAGTGTAGATACTACTGGCTACTACTACACCTCCCTAAAAGAAGACCTATACAAGACAAAGAATCTACCGCTACTTTATCCTGACCGTTTGCTGTTTGAAGCAGCTAAGTATCATGCTGTAGACATGGGAAAAAGCGGTCAATTAGGTCATGAATCAAATGATGGCACTAGTTTTTACAATCGGTTAAAGCGTATAACAGGAACGGAGTATAGCGTATCGGAAAATTGTGCTTATGGCAGTTCTAAAGCTATGGATATAGTTTTTCAATTGCTCCATGACGAGGGAGTAGAGTCACTTGGGCATAGGCATAATATTTTGAATCAGTCGAGCAAATCTGTTGGAGTAGCAATCAGAAGCCATAAAGTATATCGCTATAACTGTGTGATGGACTTTAGTAATGAACCTGCAAAGCAGAAGTAAAGGCAAGGGTACTAGAGTTATATCTGTTAGTTTGGAGCATGCGATAACCTATTATGTGCTATCATATATATAACAGAAAAGAATCTTAATATGAGACCAGCTATATATCTAGAATATTTGAGAGAGAAGCAGCACAATAGTGCCGACGATATGACGGGTATATATGTGACCCTAGTTGATATCGCAAATCTAGAAGACCTGCAAGAAATCACTTCCAGCTACGTCTGGGAAACTGTTGATGCTAATAACAACCCTGTCTTGTTTGGGCATAAGAGGCCACACATCGATTATTTTAAAGGTCTGGTAGAGAAGTATCAGCAGCTTATGCTTAAGCTAGTACCCACAGCAGGCAATATGGTTGAGGTAACGGAACAGCAACATTATACCTACAGAATCTTCGAAATACTCATGGAGCGACAACGCAAATTACTGGAATCAGTCAAGATGAAAGAATCATTAAATGATGGCCTGACTTTGATAGCGTTAGATATAGCTCTAATAGAAGACCCAGAGGAATCTCTGAAGCTTTTGGAAGTACTTCAGCAGCATTACCATCTGGACATTAACAAAGAGCCTGCAAAAGGATGTATCAGGAAACTAAAGATCAGTAAGTCCCTTAGGTGATAGTTGATCTTTGTAACCACTGTAGTCCCTGTGAGATGGGCCAGTGGCGGTGGCTGGAAAGTGTGACACCCTTTACAAGTTTTTTAGCTCATATTGATTTCTCTAATATAAGTCACCTTTTGCGCCAGCTCTTTCATAAAATCAAGAACAGGTGTGGCTTTAAAATAATCTTCCATAGAGGCAGTGCCACATCCATATATGTTCTATTATCAGATGCTATATTTTTTGTTATAAATTCTTAGCTTGGAAGCCTTAATTCTTATCGCTGAAAATTTTATATGAAAATCAAGTTTCACGAGCTCTACACCAAAACATTAGACATCCAAAGAAGGGATGGATCACAAACATATACTGTAGAACCCGCGCATGTTATCCAGAACATACTAAGGTATATAAATGGTCTTCCACTGGCTGATATAAGCTATGACTTAAGCGGTGCGAAATACTGTAGACTCTCCTTGCTTGAAGATCATGATGAGGGAATACTGTTTTGCTGCTTACGCTCTGCTAAACGTGGTTTCAGACCCCCATTATGGGATCGTCAAACTGGGGAAGAGCGAGACAATCCCAAAAATTTATCAGAAGGTGAGGTCAACAAAACTCATTTCGCAATACGGTATAGGGCCGATGAAGTGTTGGTGGCCATGGAAGATAACAGGAGTGGTGTTAGCATGAGGCAACTAGTTGAATACATCTGGTTTTTTGCCCATCAATATCATGCGTCTTTAGAGGATGGTAGCTCTGCAAATTATCAAATTGAATTCAGTACATTGGCTAAGGATAATTTTATAGAAGAAATTGAAAGGCTGAACAGGGTAATTTCTTTTGAACTATTGGTTGACAAGCAGATTCTGGGAACAGAAGCATTAAATTTTTCTAATCGAACAGATAGTGTCAAGGAAGATGTTACAATTACTGTTAAGGCCGAGCGTTCTCAAAGCATCAAAGATACAGCGATTGATGCTTATCGAAGGTTTGCTGGGCAAGACACCCGTATACACAAGGTCAAAGCCATTGGCAGGAACAGAGATAACAATAGCGTAGTGGTTGATACTTCTTTCATAGAGAAGGTTGAATTTTTGGAGGTAAATAAAGATGAACAGACGGGTGAGATAAATACAGATGGAGTGCGTGCTAGGTTAATTCAAATATTGCGGCAACTTTGATTGTGATTTTATGTATCTAGAATTCTTCTATGTTATAGCAGATTATTTCAAGACTCTAGATAAGAGAAAAGCGATCTTTGAATGGCTTATTCCTTTATTAATCAGCATCATTATACTTGTATTCATTAAAGATGATTCTCAACAAAAGTTGCTAGAGTCGTTATGTTCAAATGCTGTTAGCCTTCTTGGTGTTCTTATCGGATTTTCAATAGCCAGTGTTACATTGCTTGCAACCAGTACTAGTGACAATATGGTGAGAATTCGGTCGATCCAAACGAAGTACAAAATTGGAAAGAAGCCATTAACATTATTTAGCCTGCTGCATGTCAACTTTACTTATGCTATAGTGATCGAAGTTGCTGCCGTTGTTTTTGCTTTGATTGTCTCTTATGTGGCTGGTGGAGGCGTTCAAGATGGATCATCCAAATTATTATTTGGAACTATAATGTTCCTTATACTTCATGTGCTTTTTCTGAACATGCGGAACATTACTGATTTCTATTTTATACTAATGGCTGAAGCAGACAAAAAAAATAATTCCGTTAGATGAGGTGAAGCAGTGATGGTGCGTACGTTGATTTTGATCTATGTTTTCTCTTGCATGTTCCTTTGTGCTTCTGCACAGAAATTTAGTGGCCGAGTTGTAGGCGTCTCTGATGGCGACACCTTCACCCTACTAACCAACCCGAAAAAGCAGATCAAGGTTCGCTTAGCTGAAATTGATACGCCAGAAAGTAAACAGCCATATGGTACTAGGGCGAAGCAAGCACTGTCAGACCTTATCTTCAATAAAGATGTGACTGTGGAGCAGGATGATATTGATCGTTATGGAAGGCTAGTAGGTCACGTCTATGTAGGTGATGTACATGTTAACCCCAAGCTGGTGCAACAGGGTATGGCATGGGTGTATAGACAATATATAAAGGATCAGTCTTTATTGATGGATGAGCAAGTAGCTAGAGAAGCCAAATGTGGTATATGGAGTCTGCCTAGCACTGATCAGGTGCCACCATGGGAGTGGCGGAGAGGAAACAGAAAAGCTAGTTATATAAACAATCCAGATACGACACCAGCAAGCTCAAAAAATGATAAGCAGCAGTATAACTGTGGCTCTAAAACTAAATGTAGTGAGATAACGAGTTGTAAGGAGGCACTTTTCTACCTGAGGGAATGTGGCCTGACTAGACTTGATGGCGATGGGGATGGTGTTCCTTGCGAAGGTTTGTGTAAATAAAGTAAGTACAATTAATTGCTTAAGCTTACAATTCATGGCCAACTGCTATAGATGCGCTGGTTCATCCAAAATGTACTACATTAGTGATTGAACAAGAAGAGCTGTATGAGGGGAGATGAATACATATGGTTCTGTAAGAGCGTGGAGGTGAAATTCCCCTTCCATGACTCGACTATATCTAACAGTAAAAGCAATGACATATCCACAAGGTTACAATTAAATTGGAGAATTTGAGACTAATAATAATGGCTAAAAAAGAAGTACTTACAGATTATTGGGTTTATGAACTGCTAAAAGAAGCAAATATAAATTTACACCCTCAAGGTAGCAATATCAAAGAAATAGACGATGCTTTGAAATCCGCTTCAAAAGCAGGTACAGGGAATGTAGGTTTTCCAGAATACTGCGGTGTTGTTAAAGATTTTGTTCTAATTATAGAAAACAAAGCAGATGTTGCTCAACACATAAGGCGAAATGAAATGGATGTGATTTGCAACGAAGTTACAAGCGTGAAAAATTATGCTGTAAATGGTGCTTTGTTTTATGGTAAACACTTAGCTCGAAACACTTCATATAAAAAAATCATTGCTTTTGGTGTGTCAGGAAACGCGAAGAGGCACATAATTTCACCTATCTTTATTGATGAGAGAGGTGGTTATAAGGAACTTGAAGAAGTAGAGACTTTTACTCTCTTCAATACTAAAAATATTGATCAATACTATACTATAAACATACTCAAAGAACAGACAACAGAAGAAAAAACAACAGAAGAAATCTTGAAAGACGCTAAAAATCTTCATGAAGATTTGCGGAATTATGGTAGTATTCAGGACAAAGATAAACCTCTAATTGTGTCTGGAATCCTTTTAGCGTTGCGTGAAATGGAACACAAAGGGTTTAGTATTGACAGTTTAGTAGGTGATCAAACTACAACAGATGGCGAAAAAATATATGAAGCCATTGAAAAGAATTTAAAAAGAGCCAACGTTTCGCCTCAAGTAAAGAAAGACAAATTGTTGAGCCAGTTTTTAGTTATCAAAGATACAAAGGCGATAAATGAAATTAATGAGTATTTAAAGAAAACTCCATTAAAGCACTATACGGAGTTTTTATACGAGAATATTTATAAAAATATCAAATACATTCATTCTGCCGAGGATTATTTGGGGCGGTTTTATGGTGAATTTATGTCATACTCAGGCGGGGATGGACAATCGCTTGGTATTGTACTAACGCCGAAACATATTACCGAATTATTTTGTGAATTGGTAGAGCTAAAACCAACTGATACGGTCTTTGATCCGTGTTGTGGAACAGCAGGTTTTCTTATTGCCGCTATGCACGATATGTTGCAAAAGACAGACAACCCAGAACAACAACGGAAAATTAGAAAAAACCAATTGCACGGTTTAGAATTGCAACCTTATATGTTTACGATTGCTACAACCAATATGATTTTGCGTGGTGACGGGAAAAGCAATTTAGAGCAAGAAGATTTTTTGAAACAAAATCCTGCACAGCTTCAAGAAAAAGGATGTACGGTCGGTATGATAAACCCACCTTATTCTATGGGAAGCAAAAATAATACTAGTCTATATGAAATCAATTTTACCGAGCATTTACTTAATTCCATAGTTCAAGATGGTAAGGCAATCGTAATTGTGCCTCAATCTTCAATGACAGGTAAAACAAAAGAAGAACAAGCCATAAAAGCCAACATTTTAAAACGTCACACTTTAGAGGGCGTTATTTCTCTTAATAAAAATACATTTTATGGAGTTGGCACAAACCCGTGTATTGCAGTTTTTACAACTGGTGTTCCACATTACAAAGAAAAGGAAGTAAAGTTTATCAACTTTGAAAAAGATGGGTTTGAAGTTCAGAAACATCGGGGGCTTGTAGAGACTATTGAGGCAAAAGATAAAAAACAACATTTACTTGATGTGTGGTTTGACCGTATCGATACCGAAACAAAGTTTTGCGTAAAAACCACCATTGAACCCGAAGATGAATGGTTACATTCGTTTTACTACTTCAATGATGAGACACCAAAAGTTGAAGATTTTGAAAAAACTGTTGCCGATTATCTCACTTTTGAGTTCAGTATGATAATGCAAGGCAGAGAATATATATTCGAAAATGAATAGTTCGATGGAAATGGATTTAAAAGATGTTCATTGGGGCAAATTTGTGATTCAAGATTTATTCACTATTAAAATTGGTAAAAATGTAGATGGTAACAAGGTTGATAAAAATGGAGGACAAGTTGCTTATATTACAAGGAAAGAAAGTGAAAATGGTCTTGATGGCTTCATAGATTACAAAGAAGAATATTTAAATGTTGATAGACCAGTAATTACAATAGGTAATGAAACAGCAGAACCCTTTGTGCAAGAATACCCTTTTTTTACAGGAACTAAGGTCAATATTCTGATTTCAAAAAATAATGTTTCCAAGGAAGCATTGTTATTTATTTCACAATCTTTAAAATTACATAAGAGTAAATATTCATATTCTTATACAATTAACTCAACAAGATTAAAAAGACAAATTATACAACTTCCAATAAACTCAGAAGGCAATCCTGATTATGCTTTTATGGAGCTGTATATACGTCAAAAAGAGCTAGAAAAGACTACTAAATTTCAAAATTACATAGCCAAAAGGATAGAAGAAGTAAAAGATTTCAAAATTGTAGATCCTCTCCATTTTAAAGAATGGGGAGGATTTGAAATTGGAAAATTGTTTAAGCTGTTTCAAGGAAAATCAAAAGGCTTAAACCACTTAACTAAAACCAGTTATGGGATAAACTATTTAGGTGCTACAAATTCTAACAATGGGGTTTTGGCCTACGTTCAACCCGATAATAATGAAAAGATGATACAAAGAGGGAATTGTATTGCTTTTATAAGAAATGGAGAAGGTTCAATGGGTTTTTCAATTTATAAAGCTGAGAATTTTATAGCAACATCAGACATTTCAGTTGGATATTCTGAATTCCTAAATAGAGAGATTGGTTTGTTTATTACGACTATTGCCGATAAGATTCGGGGTAAGTATAACTTTGGATATAAAAGGAGCGACACAAGACTTAAAAAGGAAAAGTTGCAGCTACCATTAGACAAAAATGGACAACCCGATTATGATTATATGGAAAACTATATCAAAAAGTTAGAATATGAAAAACTTTCAAAATATTTGAAAAGAAAAACAAAGGACACACCAAAGTCCGTTTAGATAGTAAAAGCTTCAGTGGGTATTCAAGAATGATACTCTGCTCAAAAGTTATTATATGTGAACTGGAAACTGCTTTGCAATACCATACTAGCATACTGCCAACCCTTGATATATGCCTATTAGCACGAAAATATAGTTGAGATGAAGATAATTCAATAATTCTGCTTGAGGTTCTTTCAATAGATAAAGCGTGATAGTAGATTAGCTAGTAGGTGGATCTGATAAAATAAATTATTTTGAATTGATAAATATTGATAAACTACAGCTTCTAAAAAGGTTAGTTATAGTTGCTGATAATAGCCAATATCTTAAAAGTCCTGACTATCCTCACTTTTATGACTATCAGATAAATAAGGATTATCTTATAATAGTCAATGCTTTGTTACCCAAAGCTAATTTAGTGGAATACGCTTTCAAAGTAATGGAGGTGCCATTTAATGTTGCATTGCCTGAGGTTTACGAAAAGAATTTAAAATGCGAAATTAGCTCTCCACATCGTGAGAAGAAGATTCCAGCAGAATTTAATGTTTGTTTTGGATATGGGATAGACCTGAGGACGATAAGTATGTTAACTAATATTCTTAGACAAGTGTATGGCGATGCTTTGAAAGTGTATATTAGCTATGTTACAAACCCTGCTGGGAAGCAGAACCTTATTGTTATTGGTAACTACTACTGTGATGAGGCGTATTTTGCAAATATTGCAGGGCCTTTCATTGCTAATGATGTACTTTGTCTTTATGGTAGGCAAAATTTAGAAGTTGAGCTTTCACGATTTTTTCCTAATCTCAATTTTGAAAAATGGGGCGGTAGCTTTGCTTTTAGTGAAAACCATAATGGAGTTTACAGTGGTTATTACGATTTGATTGAATATGATGAACTTGATTTTTTTCGTGATCATCAGGATAAGTTAAATGAAAATGATGTTAATGATGATAATAGTGCTGATGATTCAATTGGTTATGAAAACTACACGGATAATGATGCATATCGGGATGGAGGCGGTGGAAGTGAGTGGTCAGACCCGACTCTATTTTGGTAGTTAAATGGATTCTAAGTGTATTTTTTTTGAGCTTGTGTAATCAAACCTAGCTCTATAGATGAAAAGTGAATGTTTATGTAGCTGCTTATCAAGTAGCTTCCGTTTCGGCTATTACTCACATTGCTGAGGTGAGAAGCATTGAGCAATGGAAGGATACAAATAAATACGTACTTTACTTCACAGACCTAACCGAGCAAATCAAGAGGGTACCATTGGGTAAGCACAAGGGCAAAGCACCCCAAAGTCCTAGGTATTCATCTAGAGAAAAGATCATTAGTGCGTCCTCTTTAGATGAGGTTTTTTGATGGAGGTGTTGATCTCCACCTTACACTACTAAATTGACTTTTGATACCTCCTTCACCAACCAATGAGTCTTTAAGAAAAATTTATGTGCGATAGCTACACTTGGAATTCGATGGGTTCTCTGCATTCACCAATTTCGATGGATGGAGGAGGTGTGTACTTGCTGGTATTTTCAGGCCCACCCAAGCGGGTTATTTATGTGGGTACTACCAATTCATTTAATAGGCGCATTAACCAACATAGAGTGGGGATTTTGGAGGGAAGAAGGACTATCTGGCGAGTAGATAAGGGAGAAGATATTTACGACCTAATGAGCCATAGGGGAAAAGGCAATCCCTACAAGTACTATTTAAAATTAGCCAAAAAGAGAAAGCTGTGGGCAACAACAACTGTGGATAAAGAAATTGTTGCTAACGACCTAGTAAAGAAGGACAACTTTGAAGAAAACTGGAAAGATTATGTTCATGGCTTCTATATCCATAAAATTGAAATACTGGTACTTAAAACCGATTTTAGTCAAGAAACCAATAAGCGGATAGAGTCACAGATTCAGACAACCTTAAAGGATAAACATGCTATTGGCTCACATATACATAGTACAGGTATGTGTTGGCTAGGTAAAATTGAGTATACTGAGGATGTATATAGTACCTCTTATGCCTTTAATTATGCTCCAGAAATATCTGAAGAGTTTAAAGAGCTGTTTACCAACTTAGGTAATAAGTCTTACACCAACTACCGTAAGCCCACCAAGGTAACTACTAGAGCGGAAAGGGCTGCAAATCGTCAAAAGGAAAAGGAAGAGTATAAGTTTGCTCAGACACCTTGGTTGCAGGAAGAGGATGATGTATTGCGCAAGTGTGCTGCTTTGAATGTTCCTAAAATTGATATCTCTAAAATGCTTCAAAGGCCGCTTTCAGAGGTAAACAAGAGAATTCAATTCTTTAAGAAGTATAATAGAATTTAGAATCCATGGATCAAGAAGAATTCCTTATACAGCACCTGACCCAAGACAAGTCTTACAAAGAGATAGCTGAAACATACCATATCAAAAGGCCGCAGCTAACGGAATGGTGGGATACTGGCATTGAATTACGTAATGAGATAAAGAGGTCAAACCAGCTTTACCATAGCAGAAAAGAAAGTGAGGAGTTTGCAAGCTTTAGAAAGCTAGGACAAAGAGGCTTCTTTTAGTGGTATCGGCAGCAGCCCCGCGTTTGTGCTTACTGTGGAATTGAAGAATATAAACTTACTGAACTCTTCGATCCTGAACGTGGCCCTCTTAGGACTAAAAGAGGGAGAGGACGCGTACTCGAACTGGAAAGGGTTGATGCAAAGTCAAATCTTTATTCTGAGAGCAACTGTGTTTTGGCTTGCTACCTCTGCAACAATCATAAGAGTGATCTCATCAGTGAGGAAGATCATATCAAATACTTTGCAGGTGCTATACGAAAGTATCTAGAGGATCAGTACGAACAGCTCAAGAATCGTGATAACAGATAGGTTAACCAATTTTGTTTATTTCTCCGAGCTGCTATCTGTAGATCCTCGATTCAGCTATGAATATCAATGAATAACATCTATTCTGGATAAGCCCTACATCACCCATGGACTTAATAGGGCTACCGCTGATATCTGGTGCAGAGATTATATGCCCGCAGCAACTCAAAGAAGATCTTCAAATATTGTTTTGAAGATTTATTCATGAATAAAAGCATATAGTGTAAGGAGCTCAATTATCCAAATTCAGCATCAACATGAATTTTTAAAATTTCTACCAACTGGTGGGGGAGTGGATGTTTAAAAGGTATACAAAAATTAATAGCCACTCTCCGTTAACCAATTTTGCGCAATGCTTGAAACATTTTGGGGTACGACTTCAGAGCCAAAAATTTGTGTCATTACAAATATTTAAATATTGTTGTATAAGTCAAGAAGGCTGTAAAGTGTGTCAATACAACTATATTCGAGTATATGTAGAAATATGAAAATATTTAGCCGCCCACTGAAGCTGCATTTAGGCGCACTCGAATGTTAAGAATGAATGTTAAGAATCAAAAATAAAGCCCTGTAAATCAGTAATCTACAGGGCTTTTAGTGCGCCCGAAGGGATTCGAACCCCTATCTTCAGAACCGGAATCTGAAATTCTATCCATTGAACTACGGGCGCAGTCTTAAAAACAGTAGCGCAAAAGTAGCGGTATTTCTTACAAAACGAAAAGCAATGCTTTAAAAAAAGAAATGGCACCAGTCCCGGAGAAACTTACTGGTGGAACTGGATATAAGGACGTTTTCCTCAAAACATTTTTCTCCTCCAGCTAATTGTATTGTTAAATTGTTGAATAGCAAACTATTAAAAGTAAACATATGCAATCAAAAGATCTGGAAATTCAATACACAGCCACGGCAACCGCTACCGGGGGCAGACATGGTTCCGTTAAAACCTCTGATGGTGCGATCAATTTAAGTACCACTGAACCCAAAGAACTCGGGGGAGATGGTGAAGGGGGTAAAACCAATCCTGAACAGTTATTTGCTGCCGGCTATGCGGCATGTTTTGGCAGTGCTGCCAAGCTTGCTGCTGAAACTATGAACCTAGATGTCAGTGACGATGATTTGAAGGTAACCTGTCATGTATCTTTGGGTAAGGATAAGCAGGAAAATGGACTGGGGCTGCAGGTAAAAATGGAACTGGCTGTGAATGGGCTGGGGCAGCAGGACAAGGAGCGTCTGCTGAAGAAAGCCAATGAACTCTGCCCCTACAGCAAGGCCATTAAAGGCAATGTGGATGTTGAACTGCTAACCAAATAGTAACACTGTTGGTGTAGTGGTGACCCAAGATACGCTACAACTGAAAATATGAGCTGCCTCTACGGGCAGCTTTTTTCATTGCTGTATTTTCAGTCCCTGGAATGTAGGGCCAGACGGTTGCCTTCAGAATCGAAGAATAAGGCCATGGAACCAATGTTTTCTGCAATAAAGGTTTTGGGCTGAATGATCCGCCCACCTGCATCCTCTACACGTGCCAGCTCATTGGCCAGGTCTCCGGAGGGAGAGGTAAAGTATATCAGTACACCATCCTTACTGCTGGGGCTGTAATGTTCCGGATGCCTGACCAGTGATCCGGATGCACCGATCCAGCTCTCATCAGAAGGAAACCACGCCATTTCCAGTGGACCTACCGGTTTTTTGATCAGTTTCAGCAGGAACATCATTTCGTAAAATCGAATAGCCCTGTCCATGTTCAGTACTGGAATTTCAAACCAGCCTACCATGTTTTGTTTTAAGCTCATGGGTACAAAGGTTACAATTTTTTAGAGTAGTGTCTGATTACCTGTTCAGTATTCCCTTGACTAATATTAATTATTTTCTGTTTCCCATCAAGTAGCTGCCGGCAATTTATCGTATCGATCCTTGTGTGACTGTACATAATGCTAACATGCCTTTCTGCACCATTCAATCTTCCGGCTTAAATACAAAGCCCTCTGCAGGAAGAGCAGAGGGCAGTTGCGTGATTTATATGCGGGATAGGAAAACTTTTTAGTTTTGCAGGAACATCTGCATGAAGTTACCCTGGTAGGCCACCACCTGCTGTTGCAGCAGAAATACCAGGGCACCGGCTACATAGCCAATCAGGGCCAGGGCGCTGATCTTTTTCAGGTACCAGAAGAAGTTGATCTTCTCCATACCCATTACGGCTACGCCAGCCGCAGATCCAATTATCAATACGCTTCCTCCTGTACCTGCACAATAGGCCAGAAATTCCCAGAAGGCATGATCAGCAGGATACTCCAGGTGGTACATGCGCATCATGGCAGCTACCAGGGGCACGTTATCGACAATGGCGGAGAGCAAACCAATCAGGAAGTTGATGGCGTAAAAGTTACCCACCTCCTGGTCCAGGAAATCTGCCATAATGGTAAGCTGGCCTGCAGATTGCATGGCCCCGATGCTTAGCAGAATGCCCAGGAAGAAGAGTACTGTAGCAGAATCTACCTTTTTTAGGGCTGTTAACACTGAAAATTTATTCTTCTGTTCTTCTTCTTTTTTGTGGTGTACCAGCTCAATAACCACCCACAGAACACCCAGGCCAAGCAGCACCCCCATGTAGGGAGGCAGGTGGGTGAGGTATTTGAAAACGGGAACAAACACCAGCGCTAACACACCCAGTGAAAGCACTAGCTTTCGCTCAAAAGGTGTTGAATCTAATACGCGGGGCTGGCTTTCGTCTAGCTGACGGTCTATGTTGCCCTTTGTTTTATAGCTTAGGTACAGCAGCGGGAAAAGCAGGCAGGCCAGGCTTGGCAGGAACAGCTTCTGTACAATATTCTCGGTAGTTACCTGTCCGCCAATCCAGAGCATGGTGGTGGTTACATCACCAATTGGTGTAAAGGCACCACCGGCGTTTGCGGCAATAACAATAAAGCCTGCAAAGAACATCCGCTGGGTCTTGTCGGGCACCAGCTTGCGCAGCAGCGATACCAGTACAATGGTGGTGGTAAGGTTATCTAAAATGCCGGAAAGTACAAATGCCAGGATGCCCAGAATCCAGATCAGTTTTCTGGAGCTGGTGGTTTTAATCCGGCTCACGATTACCTCAAATCCGTCATGCAAATCTATGATCTCTACAATGGTCATGGCACCCAGCAAAAAGAAAAGAATGGCAGAGATTTCGCTTAGGTGGTGCGTGAGCTGTTCGCTCACCAGGTGTGTATCGGCAATTTGGGTGGCGTACACCGTCCAGCATAGAACGCCTATAAGTAGTGCTGTGGCAGCTTTGTTGATGTGAAAAGCATGCTCGAGTGTGATAAACAGGTACCCGATTACAAAGATGGCTACGATCCAGATCATGTCTGTGAGGAATTGATTAGCAGTAGTAAAGCTACAATCAGTTTCCCGATCAGGATATTGAATCTTTACCAGGATATGACCTCTAAAAGTCAGTGGATTAGTGTGCGGAATACCTGCTTTAAAATGTTTAAAACAGGGTCATGTATGATAATAGAATACCAACGCATCTTTTTTCTTACGCTATAGATTTAAAATTCATTAAAATTTTTTAGAAGTGAGGTGGATGCAGTGTGCTGACAAACTTATAAACGCTTATTTGTGAGATAACTTCCAGGCAATAAGCACTTGATTTGATCCGGTAAAATAAAAGAGGCAGCGGAAATCCACTGCCTCTTTTTGATTAGAACTGATTAGGGGTTTTAGTAGCTCATCTCAACTATTTGCTGAACGTCTTCCGGTTTAATGTCCTTGCGTTCGCCCAATCCTTTCCAGCCTCTTTCTTCAAAGCGTTTGGAAATGATTTCAGCGGTGCCCTGGTAGTTGTCGGTATATTCAGACAGTTGCGTTTTAATCTCCAGCTGATGAAAGTACTGAACAGTTTTATCGATAGCTGCTTTTGCTTTTTTTTCTGTTGAGCCATCCTTCATATTCCATACTCTTTCCGCGTACTGGGCCAGCTTTTCTTTTTTGTTATCGAATTTGTACCGGTACAGGCTGGGCCCAATGATTGCCAGGGTTCTGGCATGGTCTATACCATATAAGGCAGTTAGCTCATGGGCTATCATATGCGTGGCCCAGTCGGTGGGCACACCTTTTTGAATCAGCCCGTTCAGGGCCATGGTGCAGCACCACATAAAATTAGAGGCTGCTTCGTAGTCATTTTCCGGGTCTTTCAGTACCCGCGGGCCAACCTCTATCAGCGTAAGCAGAATGCTTTCGGCAAACCTGTCCTGCAGGTAAGCATGCGCCGGATAGGTGAGGTATTGCTCCAGCACATGGGTAAATGCATCGGTGATGCCGTTCTGAAGCTGGCGCAGGGGTAAGGTACGGATTACCTGTGGGTCCAGGATGGAGAATACCGGGAAAAGGCCCGGTCCGCCCATGGTACGTTTTTCTTTGATTTCCGTGCGGTTGATAACAGCACCTGAGTTCATCTCGGATCCCGTGGCCGGCAGGGTGAGCACTGAGCCAAAGGGCATTCCTTTTCCTTCTTCGGTCCTGATGCTTTTTTCCAGGATGTCCCAGGCATTTTCGCCACTATAGGTAGCTGCTGCAGAAATGAATTTGGTGCCGTCTATCACAGAACCTCCACCCACAGCCAGCAGAAAGTCTATATCCTTTTCTTTGATTAGCCTCACCGCCTTCACCAGAGTTTCGTATTCCGGATTTGGTTCAATGCCTCCGAATTCTTCTACATGGTGATCTTTAAGCGCAGATACCACCTGATCGTATACGCCATTCTTTTTGATACTGCCTCCACCATACAGGATCAACACCCTGGCTTGAGCAGGTATTTCTTTGGATAGTGCAGTAATTTTGTTTTTACCAAATATGATCTTAGTTGGATTTTTAAATTCAAAGTCTCTCATAATACTTCCTGCCCGCAGGCATCTGTAATGATTTTATTGTTAAAGTTTAGGTTTATAAGCCTGGAAAATCAGTGCCATTATATGAACGCCACAGCAACTGCTAAGTTTGACTTTATAGGTATTTGAACACTGGTGTGGAAAATGAAATGATTTGAGCAGTATTTAAATGATTACGATTGAATAATAGATGCTCCTAAGCCTATGTTTAAATGATGTAAAAGGGCAGGCAGATGCTCCTGATGACTAACGTCCCCTGTCGTTAGCGGATGTCTGGATTGCCTTATTAATTTGGTTTACCTGAATTCATGCCACCGCTGCTCTTGTTTCCGGCGCTGGCTGTATCATCGGCTGTATTTCCTGCATCCTGATTGGCAGCAGGATCGGCTTGCTCCAGCTTTTCTATCTCAAACATTCCTCGCTTACCCTTTACACCTGCATTATTCTTCCTGGCGCCTTTTGCAGCAGGGATATTATCGTTCGGCATTTTATTCTGTTCCATATCTTTATTTGATTCTTCTATGTAAAGTTCTAACGAAGCTTCCTGCAGCTGGTTTTAAACAGACTGTAAATAAGGGAGATGCAGGGTGGATTTGTTCTGTATGGCTGTCTGTACAGATTGATCCAGATTATAAGTGCTGCCAGGACAGCAGCTTATTAAGGTTCTACTGCAGTAGTTCAGTTGGTAAAATCTAAGAATTTTCTGTTTTGAGAACTTTATTATATGATATAAAGTATTACATTCGTTGAACGATAGCAATACTATCTTAGCTATACATTTTACTATTGTATTTGATAGAACGCATCATTTCAAACCAAACCCTTTCAAAATAAATTTGTCGATATGATAAGTCTGAAAGAAATTAAACATGATTTGCCTGCAGGCATTGTGGTCTTTCTGGTGGCCGTACCGCTTTGTCTTGGTATTGCCATGGCATCCGGAGCACCCCTGTTTTCAGGAATTATTGCCGGAATTGTTGGTGGTATTGTGGTAACCCTCATCAGTGGTTCGCAATTAGGAGTAAGTGGTCCGGCAGCCGGACTGGCAGTAATAGTGCTCAATGCCATTAATAATCTGGCAACCTTCGAAATTTTTCTTTCGGCAGTGTTTCTGGCAGGTGTTTTTCAGCTAATCCTTGGCTTTTTAAGAGCAGGCAGTATTGGTTACTATTTTCCCTCTTCTGTGATCAAGGGAATGCTTGCAGGTATTGGTGTTATCATCATCCTCAAGCAAATACCACATGCATTCGGGTATGACAGAGATTTTGAAGGCGATGTAGCCTTTAATCAACCCGATGGTGAAAATACCTTTTCAGAACTGATTAATGCCATTAATTATATCACCCCTGCTGCTCTGATCATCAGCCTTGTTTCTCTGGCCATTCTTATTTTATGGGATCAGGTACTATCTAAAAAAAGCAAGATCTTTCAAATTATTCAGGGACCGCTGGTGGTGGTACTGCTGGGCATCGGTTTAAATTTATTTTTTGCCGCTTTCTTTCCTGAGATGGCTTTAAGGTCCAACCAGCTGGTAGAATTGCCTGTATCAGAAAACATCAACGGATTTATTAACCAGTTTACAACGCCTGATTTCGGCCATATATTTACAGTAGAAGTATTGATCATTGCAGCTACCATTGCCGTTGTTGCAAGCCTTGAAACGTTGTTGTGCCTTGAGGCAACCGATAAGCTTGATCCCTATAAACGCATCAGTCCTGCTAACCGCGAGTTGAAAGCACAGGGCGTGGGTAACATGGTATCGGGCCTGATTGGTGGTTTACCGATCACACAGGTAATTGTTCGTAGCTCGGCTAATATTCAGTCAGGCGGCAGAACCAAGCTGGCGGCGCTGATCCATGGTATCCTGATTCTGGCATGCGTAATGGCAATACCAGGAATTTTAAACCTGATTCCCCTGGCGAGTCTGGCGGCTATATTATTGATGGTTGGTTATAAACTGGCAAAGCCTGAGCTGTTCAGGAGCATATACAAAACCGGCTGGAGCCAGTTTCTTCCCTTCATTGTCACAATCATTGCCATAGTATTCACTGATCTGCTTACCGGTATTGGTATTGGCGTTGTGGTGGCTGTTTTCTTCATTCTGAAGAATACTTATCATGTATCTCACTATGTTACCCAAGATAAGCGCGCTGATGGTAAAAATGTGTACCGGATTGTGCTGGCCGAAGAAGTTACCTTCCTGAACAAAGGCAGCATCATGAACTCGCTGCGCCACGTTCCCGATGATGTGGCACTGGAGATCGACTACTCCAAATCTGCGGTGATTGATCATGATGTAAAAGAGATCATCGAAGACTACAGGAATACCGCCAGAAGCAAGAACATTGATCTGACCATCATTGAAAACAGATCGGCACAAACTAAAAATGCCCAGTCGGTAACAGTTTAATGTTATTGGCAGGGCAGGTTATTCACCAATAAAAATAATCATCATGAGAACTCAGACAAAAGAAACACAGGCACAGCTTACCCCAGAAAGAGCAAAGGAAATATTACTGGAAGGAAACCAGCGCTTTGTTAATAACCTAAAGGTAAACAGGAACCTGTTACAGCAGGTAAACGAAACATCGCAGAGCCAGTTCCGCTTCGCCATCATCCTTAGCTGCATAGATTCCAGAACTTCTGCAGAGCTGATTTTTGACCAGGGACTGGGAGATATTTTCAGCGCCAGAATTGCCGGTAATGTGGTGAACGAAGATATTCTGGGCAGCATGGAATTTGCCTGTAAAGTGGCCGGATCCAAGCTGATTGTGGTGCTGGGGCATAGTAACTGCGGCGCAATCAAGGGAGCCTGTGATAACGCACAACTGGGTTACCTCACAGGATTGGTGAATAAAATCAAACCTTCCGTTGATTCAGTTAGGTACACCGGGGTGAAAAATTCCTCGAATGCTGAGTTCGTTGAAATGGTTGCCGAAGCGAATGTAAAACGCATGACTAAGGAGATTTCAGCAAAAAGCCCTATTCTGGCTGAAATGATCGAAAATGGAGAAATTGGACTTGTAGGTGGAATGTACAATATTGAAACAGGTATCGTAGAATTTTATGAACATGTAAACCAAACGACCGAAGTAGGGCATGAAGAGTCTGCTGGCTAACATCAACATAAAGGTAGATGGTAAGATATATCTGAAGGATCCGGAAACTTCTGAGATCGGCAGGAATATCATTAAAAATGGTATACTGCTCATGGATGAGCTTGGACTGGAATCTTTTACTTTCAGGAAACTGGCTGAACGCATTGGCTCCACTGAGGCTACCATCTACAGGTATTTCGAAAGCAAGCATAAGTTGCTTATCTACCTGATATCCTGGTACTGGAGCTGGCAGGAATACCGGCTGATGTTTGCCGTCAGCAATATTGAGTCAGCAGAAACCAGGCTGAAGATTGCCATTAGGATATTATCCGGAGAGATTAAGCAGGATATGGACTTTGCTCATATCGATGAAGAAACCCTGCAGCGTATTGTTGTTGCGGAATCTGCTAAGGCTTACCTGACAAAAGAGGTTGATCTGGATAATAAAGATGGTTTCTTCTTCAGTTATAAGCGTTTTTGCAAACGGATTGTCAATCTTATCTCAGAGGTTAACCCGGACTATCCATTTCCTGCTTCCCTGGTATCTACCCTTACGGAAAGCGCCCATTATCAGAAATTCTTTGCACAGCACCTGCCTTCCCTCACCAATATTGGCGAGAACAGCAAACAGCACCTGGAGGATTTTCTGACAGACCTGACTTTTAAGGTAATAGGCAGACAGCAACAGGTTTAAGCTACTGCCCTGGAACCAAATAAAAATAGCGAGAGAAATCCATTTATCTCGCTATTTTTAATTCAGGTAAAGCTGCTTTTTGATATTAGCTATCTTACTTTTATATCAATGCATTTAGCAGCAGAGCCACCCCAAAGCCTGTAAGGGCAATCAGGGTCGTCATTACGGTCCAGGAGCGGAATGTTTGTTTTTCATTAAGTCCAAAATACCTGCTCACCAGCCAGAAGCCACTGTCGTTAACATGTGATAGTATGGTGGCTCCGGAAGCAATTGAAATAACCAGCAGGGCTTTTTCCATTTCGCCGTAAGTGGTGCCTTCCAGCAAAGAAGCCGTCATGCCGGCGGCTGTAATCATTGCCACTGTAGAGGATCCCTGCATAATACGGATGGCTGCTGCAGTGAGAAAAGCAAATACCATGGCAGAAAAGCCCAGGTCTGTCATGGCTTCTGCCAGCATTTTACCTGCGCCTGTTTCAGTTAATATTTGTTTAAACACACCGCCTGCACCTGTTATAAGAATAATAATACCCGCCGGTGCGAGTGACTGTGTCGTGATGTCCAGCATTGTTTTACTGCTGTAACCCCTGCGAAGTCCCAGCAGGTACCAGGCAAGCAGATTTGCAATGATCAGGGCAATAAAGGGATGCCCCAGGAAGGCCAGTAAGTTTTTTACCCCTTCCGAAATACCCACACTGGCAGCAAGGGGGCTATTGGTAAGGGTGTTGATGAGAATGAGCACCAGGGGTAAACCCACCAGCGCACCAATGAGTCCGGCAGATGGCAGCTCCTTGATTTCAGCCTTGGTTTCGATAAATTCAGGGGTCGCCACCTGTATTTTACCGGCAATGTATTTGCCGAAGAGGGGGCCGCTGATGATCGCAGCAGGGATGCCAGCCAGCACGCCCGCTAAAATTACCCAGCCCAGGTCAGCTCCTAAAATATCGGCCACTGCCACCGGACCTGGTGTAGGGGGTATAAAGGCATGTGTAATGGCCAGGCCTGCCAGCAGCGGGATGCCGTACAGCAGGAGTGACTTACCGGTTTTCTTTTGCAGGGCATATACAACCGGCACCAGTATTACAAAACCAACATCAAAAAAAACAGGAATGGCCACCAGAAATCCGGTTGTCATCAGTGCCCAGGACGCACGCTTCTCTCCGGTTCTGTTAAGGATTTGCGCTGCCAGTGCCTGTACACCACCAGAGTGCTCCAAAATTGCTCCAAACATAGCACCCAGGCCTACAACAATTGCTATAAAGCCCAGGGTACTGCCCATGCCCACCTGTACACTATCTATGATCTGCAGTAGCGGCATACCTGCCAGCAGCCCAACAGCTATACTGGCCATGAGCAAGGCCAGAAAGGCCTGTATCCTGAAATACAGAATAAGCAGCAACAGCAGGGCAATACCCAGCAGTACCGCAAAGAGCAGTGAATAGTCGAGCATGAGAGAGCGGGCGGTTGGTATTGGTTGGTGTATGGGTGATAGTTGAGGGAAGTTAGAAGTAAGAAGATAGAAGATAGAAGATAGGAGTTAGACCATGGGCAAAATACTTTTGATTACAAGAAATAATGTGATTACCCGGTATGGATGATCGAAATTCCTATAATCCTCTATTCACCGGAAGGTGAAAATCTTAATCTTCAAATACCCGGTGATATGCGTCCCTATCAACAATCCATCTCCAATGCCAGAATGTGCAAAGTCTATCTTCTTTCTTCTATCTTCTTACTTCTTAATAAAAACTTCTCTCTTACCACTACTGTGTTTTCCAGATGGTGTGAAAGGACAGGTCTTCCGGCTTGTCTTTTCGCTTATAGGTGTGGGCACCAAAATAATCGCGCTGGGCCTGCAGCAGGTTGGCCGATGAATCTGCTGTGAGGAAGCCCAGGTAGTAGTTGAGTGCTGCAGAAAGTACCGGTAAAGCAAAGCCTGCCCCTAATCCCTGAGCAATCACAGAGGCAAAACCTGGCTGGGCCTTTTTAAGGGTATCTACTACATCAGGAGCCATCAGAATGCTGTCGGAGCTTTTAAAGATTTCCACCAGTTCTTCCATCAGCTGCGAGCGGATAATACAGCCGTTGGTCCAGATCCGGGCAATTTCGCTCATGTTCAGGCTCCACTGAAAATCGTCAGATACCTGCTGCATCAGGCTGAAACCTATGTCGTGGTTAATGATACGAGTGGCCGTGTAGGCATCTCTCAGGCTGGCAATGAAGCGGTCTTTGTCGCTTCCGCCTGCAGGCTGCTGCTGGTGCTGGTATACCCCGGCTGCTTTAACTCGTTTGTCTTTAAAGGAGGAAAGGGAGCGGGCCATTACTGCTTCGGTTAGGGGGCCGTAAGGCACGCCATGTTCCAGTGCCGCTGCTACAGACCAGCCACCGGTTCCTTTTTGTGCGGCTTTGTCCAGGATCTTGTCCAGCAGCAGTTCGCCGTCTTCTGTTTTCTGCAGGATGTCGATGGTGATTTCCAGCAGGTAGCTTTCCAGCCCGGAGCGCTGCCATTCGCTGAATACCTGTGCTATTTCCCAGGGCGACAGCTGCAGGTAATAGCGGAGCATGTAATAGGTTTCTGCCAGCAGCTGCATTTCTGCATATTCAACACCGTTGTGCACCATTTTTACAAAATGACCGGCACCCTCAGGGCCAATATAGGTCGTGCAGGGCTTGCCGTTTTTATCGCGGGCTGCAATGGTTTCCAGATACCTGGTTACCAGCTTATAACCTTCCAAGGGACCTCCCGGCATCATGGAGGGGCCTTTCAGGGCACCTTCCTCACCGCCGGAGATGCCAGTACCTACAAAGCGGATGCCCAGCTCTGCCAGGTCTCTGGTGCGGTTGTTGGTGTCTTTGTAATGCGAATTGCCTCCGTCTATGATCACATCACCTTTATCGAGCAGGGGCAGCAGGGCCTTGATCTGATGATCTACCACGGGCCCGGCTACGATCATGAGTAAAATTTTGCGGGGCGTTTCCAGCGACTGCACGAAAGCATCCAGATCATCGAATGCCTGTACATTGGTAAGATGCTCATTTTCGAGCAGTACCTTTTTGGCAATGTCTACTTCTTTATCGGGTACATGCCTGTTGTAAATAGACAGGCTGATATCTTTTGAGGCAAGGTTCAGGGCCAGGCTTTTGCCCATAACGCCCATACCAATAATGCCGAATTCTGATTGTTTAGGTGAATTTTTCAATTTGCTTACTATTTCCTGAACGATAATATCTGGTGGGGGGGCTATGCTGATGTGCATGCCATAGGCTGGTTTTTCAAGGGTTTCCAGCTGGGAATCCAGCAGGGTAGGAGGCATATAGTGACCTGTGCGGGCAGCAATACGTTCCATGAGCAGATCGCGGGAGCCCTCCAGGAAGATCCATTGCAGCAGGGAGTGTGGAATAGACTGCAGTGTAATGCGGTAGGTTTCCTTCAGGGCCGAGCATGCCAGAACAGCGCCACCTTCCTGCTCCCAGGCCACTATAGAGCGGGCAAGCTCCTCAAGCCATTCCTGCCGGTCCTGGTCGGTAAGCGCAATGCCGTTGCCCATTTTGGTAACATTGCTTACCGGGTGGTAATCGTCTGCATCGTAAAAGGGTAGGTTTAATTCCCGGGCCAGCATCTCGCCTACAGTTGACTTGCCACTGCCGGATACCCCCATGACTATAAAAATCATCTTTGGTGTTAAGGTTAAAAATCAGAATATCTTCTGGTATTCTCCTGAAGATGCAAAAAAACAAAAATCAGGGACAGTTTAAACTTTATGTCTGGTAAGATGCAGAAATAGTACAGATCAAACAAAAAAAATGCCTCTTATGGCAGAAGCATATCCTCAGATGCTGCCCACTTCAGGGGCATAACGGGAAAGCTGAGGTATTCATAAGTTAGCTTCAGGTACCGCCTGTAAACCCTGCAACCATAGCACTGCTAAATAAATCTCATAGCTGGTTGAAACATCTGTTGCTATACGCTACTTTGCTTTTCAGGAAATTAACCATAATAAATTATTAGCGCATGGATGAATTTATGAAACTGGCTATAGCAGAAGCACAGAAAAGTAGGAGCGAAGGCGGCATCCCTATTGGGTCAGTACTGGTAAAGGATGGAAAGTTAGTCGCAAGCGGCCACAATAAGCGGGTGCAGGAAGATAACCCTATCTTACATGGTGAGATGGACTGCCTGAACAATGCAGGCCGCATAGGCAGCTACCGCAATACTGTTATTTATTCTACCCTAATGCCCTGCTATATGTGCGCCGGCACCATTATTCAGTTTAAAATACCTAAAGTAATTGTGGGAGAGTCGCAGACCTTCCCGGGTGCCCGCGAATTTATGGAATCGCATGGCGTGGAAGTGGTAGACCTGAACCTGCCCGAATGTGTGGACATGATGCAGGAATTTATCAGGGAAAAGCCGGAACTGTGGAATGAGGATATCATGGAGCTTTAACCAAAGCTTGTAAAGGCTTTACCGGCTGTAGCTGCCATAAAAAATTCCCCTTCTCACAACACAAGTAAAGTTGTAGAGAAGGGGAATTCAGGTTTTGATCAGCCAGGGGCTGCTTATTTTCTGAAGGATTTGTACTGGTTGATCAGTCCGTTGGTGGAGCTGTCGTGAGAATGGATTTCCTCCTCGGTTGTAAGCTCGGGCAGGATCTTCTTAGCCAGCTGCTTGCCCAGCTCCACACCCCATTGATCAAAGCTGTAGATGTTCCAGATTACACCCTGTACAAAGATTTTATGCTCGTACATGGCTATAAGGCTTCCCAGAGTTCTGGGATCCAGTTTTCTGAAAAGGATTGAATTGGTGGGCCTGTTGCCTTCAAATATCTTGAAAGATTTAAGGGCTGCAATGGTATCTTCCGATGCCTTCTCTTTTTTAAGCTCTGTCAGTACTTCATCTTCTGATTTACCATTCATCAGGGCTTCTGTCTGGGCAAAGAAGTTTGCCAGCAGCTTAGGATGGTGATCGCTGATAGGATTATGGCTGATAGCCGGTGCCAGAAAATCGCAGGGTATTAATTTAGTTCCCTGGTGAATAAGCTGGTAAAAAGCATGCTGTCCGTTGGTACCGGGCTCACCCCAGATAATGGGGCCTGTCTGGTAATTTACCCTGTTGCCGTTACGGTCAACCGACTTGCCGTTGCTTTCCATATCGCCCTGCTGGAAATAAGCAGCAAAGCGGTGCATGTACTGGTCGTAGGGAAGCAGGGCGTGCGACTGGGCCTCAAAGAAATTGTTGTACCAGATGCCCAGCATGGCCAGAACAACCGGTATATTGGTTTCAAAGCTTTCAGTTTTAAAGTGCTGGTCCATGGCATGCGCGCCAGCCAGCAGCTCTTCAAAATTCTCGTAGCCAATGGTGCAGGCAATAGACAGGCCAATAGCCGACCACAGGGAATAACGCCCGCCAACCCAATCCCAGAACTCAAACATATTCTGGGTATCGATACCAAACTCCGCAACTGCCTGCGCATTGGTAGAGATCGCCACAAAGTGCTTTTTAATATGCTCCTCATTACCGGCATGCTGCAGGAACCAGTTACGTGCCGAATGGGCATTGGTCATGGTTTCCTGGGTGGTGAAGGTTTTGGAAGCGATCATGAACAGGGTAGTTTCAGGATCTGCCTTTTTCAGGGTTTCAGCAATATGAGTGCCATCTACATTGGAAACAAAGTAAGTCTCGATATTGCCCTTTTTATAAGGCTTCAGCGCTTCTGTTACCATAACAGGGCCCAGATCAGAGCCACCAATGCCTATGTTAACAATGGTTTTTACAGCTTTGCCTGTGTAGCCCTTCCAGCTGCCATTAATCACAGCACCGGAAAACTCCTTCATCTGCTGCAGTACGCGATTTACCTCCGGCATTACATCTTCGCCATCTACCTTAATTGGGGTATTAGACTGGTTGCGCAGGGCTATGTGCAGTACGGATCGGCTCTCAGTAAAGTTGATTTTTTCGCCACTGAACATGGCTGCAATCGCTTTGCTAAGCTGACACTCGCGTGCAAGTGCCATTAGTAGCTTCATCGATTCTTCCGTGATCCTGTTTTTCGAATAATCGATCAGAACATCTTCAAATCGCAGGCTCATTTTATTGAAACGCTCCGGATCGCTGGCGAACATTTCGCTCAGATGTTTGGACTTTATATGGTCAAAGTGCTCCTGTAAATTTATCCAAGCTTCGGTGATAGTAGGATTGGTCTTAGGAAACATGGCAGTTTTGCTAGGTAATTATATAATATTTTGGAGTTACGAATTTATAAAGAAGAAATACGTAATGAAACTAAGAATAGAAAAGAATCCTACATTGTTTCCCGGCACCTGCCAAAAAGAGAGGGCTGCAGGAAATGCAGCCCTCTTGTATATCAAGTGAAGATTTCATTACTAAGGGGTAGACGCAGTGAAAACAACAGGGTTATGTACCGGACTAAAGTAAGCGCAGCATAAAAGAATGCATTGCTGCTCCTGTCCCTACTGTTGTTTTTCCAGCTCCTGTATTCGTTGTATATACTCTTTTTCCTTACGGTGCATTTCTTCCTGTGTGGCAGAAAGCTCTTCCATGTTCTGCCGCATTTCTTCTTCCTGTGCCTTCATTTCTTCTGCCATTTGCTGGGCACTTTGCAGCAGGCGCCTGGTTATCTCATTGGTTTTGGCGGTAGAGACGGCAGAGGCAACAAACTCGCCCACCTTCTCCATAAACTCGATCTGAAATTTATCATATGCTACAAAGCCGGCAATTTCAATGATCACCTGCACTTCGTCATTGTATTTCATAGGTACTATCAGAAGGCAGTTAGGGGTGGCATCTCCCAGTCCGGAGGTAATGCGGGTGTATCCTTTGGGTATCTCTGTTAGAAATATGGAATCTGCTTCAAGGTATGCCTGTCCTATAAGGCCCTCGCCAGCTGCCACTTTTCTGCTCATATACTTTTGTCTGTTAAAGGCATAGCAGGCTGCCAGATCTATGGATACAGTATTCTCCTCCTCATCTTTGCTAACCACAAAAAATCCTCCCTGCTGCGCATTCATATATTTTACAAGGTAGATAATTGTTTGATTGGCAAGGTTCTTTATGCTTTCCTGGTGATTTCTGATGAGTTCCGAGATTTCAGTTAATCCACGACTCACCCAAAGTCTTCTTTCCTCCTCTACCTTAACGTTTTTCATCTGGTCGCGCATTTTTACCAGTGCACCGGCCAGGCTCTCCTGGTTCAGACCTATATTGTTGTTGTTAAGCCCTGCCCATTCCACATCATACATGCCAGCAGCTACCTGGTTTACAAATTCTGCAGCCTTTTTAGAGTTATCAATATAACTGTTGATCAACTGATATTCATTTTTAATATCGATGGGCTGGCCTGAATCAAAGTTGTACTTCCTGTTGTTATGCTCCAGTTCCATGAACAGCTTTTTCTTATTTTTTTCTGCTCTGTATAACAGGTACACAATAAGGCTTAAGGTGGGAAGGCTGAATAGCAGCAGCACCAGCATAATCCAGATGCTGCTGGAAGAGGCATTGTCATAATCCTGCTGAGCCGCAATGCTTTTTTCCTTTTCAAATTCAGATAGCTTTTTGAAAAAGTTCTGGTAGATCGACCAGGCTTCATAACCTTTGTCCTGGATAATCATTTCCTTTACCTTGTCTGTATCACCGCTGTCCACAGCCTCCACTACACCATCACAAAATTTATGATAGGCAATCATGGCGTTTTTCAGCTTCTGAAGATCGTCTGAAGTATAATTCTGCTCAGTGAGCAGCTGGTCTAGTTCTTTGAAGGCAGGCAATGTTTCTCCTGTTGCTTCTTGATAATGCTTCAGGTGTGCCGGATCGGCAGTAATGGCATAGGCGCGCAGCCCAAGATCAATGGCCTGCAGGTTATTCAGGATAAAATCTGCTTTTATCAGCGTTAACTCACCCAGCTCCTGCTGCCTGGTGGTTTTCACCATAATGGTTCTATTCTCAATCACCAGAACGGTACTCAGTACAATAAGCACAAGGACCATTGAAGCCAGAACGGCCACTATATTTTTCCTGATAATTTTTTTGATGGATTTCATGTCTGCTCTAAATGAAAACTGCCGGAAATAGCAAGGGAGGCACTAACTCGTTATTTTTCTATAAAAATAAAAAGATATTGGTAGGTACACTTTTATGCCAGCTTAGCACTGGTCTGCTGCATGACAGCAAACGATTGAATGTTGATGAGTGCCTGGAAGTTTCTGTAGTATTTCTGTTTTACGACACATTAGCTGTACAGCGTGCAACGCAAAATACACGCTGTTAGAAATTCTGGAAATGGTTTTATTTACCTGCGTTCGTCCAATAGCCGGCGTGGCTTTTTTACCATTGATTCCTGAAATGCAGGATTGTAACAGAAGCTAAATAAAAACGCACAGGAGTAATATTTAGGAGAAAATAAAAAATGGCTTTGGCAAACGAATTGCAGAAGATAAGCTGAGATGGGCTTTTACATCAATCTAGCAGTTAGGATCCTGGCTTTCACGCAACTATTAGTATAACCGTTAGAAAAAAGAAAACAGCTCCGAAAATGCATTCAGAGCTGTTTTTTATTTTTCTCCAGTCCAGTTTATCGGGATTGGAATTTAGTTTATGTTTGAGTACAGCAGGGGTACAGCAGCTTAAGCTTACTGTAGCGCCTCTTTTACACGTTCGGCAGCGTCTTTCAGTACTACTGCAGATTTAACTTTCAGGCCGCTTTCGTCGATGATGCGGGCGCCTTCCTCGGCATTTGTACCCTGCAGACGCACGATAATCGGCACCTGGATATCACCAATCTTTTTATAAGCTTCTACAACACCATTGGCAACACGGTCGCAACGTACAATACCGCCAAAAATATTGATCAGAATGGCCTTTACATTAGGGTCTTTCAGGATAATCCGGAAACCGGCTTCAACGGTCTGGGCATTGGCTCCGCCGCCAACATCCAGGAAGTTTGCAGGCTCACCACCAGATAATTTGATGATGTCCATGGTGGCCATGGCCAGGCCGGCACCATTCACCATACAGCCTACGTTACCATCCAGCTTTACATAGTTCAGCCCGCTTTCGCCTGCCTCAACTTCTAAAGGATCTTCTTCGCTAACATCGCGCATCTCTGCCAGCTCCTTGTGGCGGTACAGGGCGTTGTCGTCCAGGTTTACCTTGGCATCCACAGCAAGAATCTGCTCATCTGATGTTTTCAGTACCGGGTTAATCTCAAACTGTGAGGCATCAGAATTGATATAGGCATTGTACAGCGAGGTGATAAATTTCACCATCTCTTTTTGTGCTTTGCCTTCTAATCCTAATTTAAAAGCAACTTTACTGGCCTGGAACGGGCGCAGACCAATTGCCGGGTCTATCCATTCTTTGATGATTTTCTCAGGCGTGTGTTCTGCTACTTCCTCAATATCCATACCACCCTCGGTAGAAGCCATGATCACATTACGGCTTTTGGCGCGGTCCAGCAGAATGGAGAGGTAATATTCTTTAGGCTCATGGTCGCCAGGATAATATACATCCTGCGCGATAAGTACTTTATTTACTTTTTTGCCTTCCGGACCGGTCTGGATGGTAACAAGCGTTCCGCCCAGAATATCTTTTGATTTTTCAGGTACTTCGTCGAGGCTCTTGGCCAGTACCACGCCCTTAGAGCCGGTTTCCTGTACTTTGCCCTTGCCACGACCACCTGCATGGATCTGTGCTTTTATCACATACCAGCTGGTGCCGGTTTCTTCGTGCAGTTTTTGAGCTACCTGCCTTGCCTCTTCGGGGCTTTCTGCTACGTAGCCTTCCTGCACTTTCACACCCCATTTTTTCAGGAGTTCCTTTCCCTGATATTCGTGTATGTTCATCCGTGCTAAAAATTTTTTTGCCCCAATCTACGGCTTATCCGGCAGGTTTACAAACAACATGCAGCCTATCAGCAGCCTGCAGGCTTTAATGCTGCTGATTACCAGAATATTTGTATCAGGGTTTTCTGTTGTGCCTGATGAGCAGCTCGCTGTTTTCGAAAACCAGCTGCCCTGCCTTGTTCAGGTAGGCACTAAAGCTGGTGGTAGCAGCATCGCCACAGTGGAAGGTGATATTGTTGTGGCTGTCCAGCATCCATTTTCCGCCTACAGGATGGCGCTGCCCGTTGCTTGTTACCTGCTCATAAGAGTCGTTAATATAGTAAGTATTGTCCCTGTTGATCTGCAGGCTTAGCACATAAAAGCAATCCCATTCTGTAACCACGCCCTTTGCCGGATCTTCAAATATAAAGTTGTTATTTTTGTGCCTTTTATACACCACCAGCCAGTCTCCGGCTATGGTTTCTGATAATGGGATTTGCGGCCCGCTTTCAGATTCCTTTTCGCAGGAAACAGCACCCAGGCATAACAGGAGTATAAATATCAGCAGTACGTTTCTCATGCCCGATCCTGCTTAGTAGGTTGTCAGTATAATTTCAGGTTCTCCGGAAATAAGCATTATGTGGCAGCAGTCATGGCCAATAATAAATATTCTTTTCACAACTTCTGCTCCATCTTTAAAGCCCGTGAATTCTACAGGGGTGCCATTACTGCTAATGGTTTTAAGTTCGCTATCGGAGAGCAGCGGGTACAAACCAGCTGTGTTTGTCGCCGTCTCCGGCCATTGTTCCATTGTGTATACCACACCGCTAATCAGGTTTTTGCTCTGGAAGCTGTCCAGACTTACGGCCTCACCCTCGGGATTGCGTAGCTGTACCTGTATGGTGTTGAAAAATTCCAGGCAGGGAATATTCTCGGTACAGCTAGCTTCCGGAGGCAACACAGGGCATATAACAAGCTCCTCTGCAGGGTCTGGTTCGCACGAAAAAGACATAAACAGGAAAACCAGTGGTATCAGGTTTGCAAATACTTTCATAACAGTTGATTCAGGCTAAAAAAGGTTTCTTCTTTTGCGTAAGACAGCAACTGTTATAAAAGGGTTGTCTGCTAAAGACGCGATATTTCAATTATTCTGATAGTGCTGCTGTAGCGGGTGGGCATCATGCCGCAGGAGTATTCCTGGGGCTCCTCCAGTACCTCATAGGTGAGCTGTACCTGTTGTACCTCCTCCTCCTGAAAAGCTTCCGGAATTACCTCTTCGTTGCTTGGTTTATATTCTTTGCCATCAATGTCCAGAAAAAAGCCACAGCCATCTGCTGCAAGCATTCCCGTCCAGCGCAGTGTGGCCTGTGTGGTAAAAGTTTGATTTGAACTGTTGCAGGAAAGCAGGAGTACCAGCAGGCTACCCAGCAGCAGTGCGGAAAAAGTATTAGGTTTCATATCTGTTATGCTTTAAAATTTAAGGGCGAACATAGTAATTAAATAAGCATGTTGATGGTTTTAGGTGTTAGATTTCGTCTGCGGGTGCTTTTTTTCGTATACTTGAACCGACATGCTGAAAGCCGATAATATCACTAAATCTTATGGCGCCTTACAGGTGCTGAAAGGAATAAACCTGCACGTTGAGCCGGGACAGATTATATCTATAGTAGGAGCATCCGGTGCAGGTAAAAGCACCCTCCTGCATATTTTAGGTACCCTGGATATCCCGGATGGGGGAGTACTGCATATTAACAACCAGCGGCTCTACAATGGCATGAAACCAAGGGAGCTAAATCGCTTCCGCAATAAACACATTGGTTTTATATTTCAGTTTCATAACCTGCTGCCCGAATTTACAGCACTGGAGAATGTAGCCCTGCCCGGTTTTATTGCCGGCGACAGAGCGGAAGAGCAGGTGAGGAGCGAGGCCAGAATGCTGCTGGAGCGACTGGGACTGGCCCAGCGCCTGGAGCATAAGCCCGGACAAATGAGCGGGGGTGAGCAGCAAAGGGTGGCAGTAGCCCGTGCCCTCATTAACAAGCCTGCTATTGTATTTGCCGATGAACCAAGTGGTAATCTCGATTCACACAGTGCCGAAGAACTGCACAAACTTTTCTTTGATCTGCGAGAGGAGCTGGGCCAGACTTTTGTTATCGTTACCCATAACCAGCAATTGGCCGATATGGCCGATTTTAAATACATCATTGAAGATGGGGTAATTCTGTAAGGACTCAGCTTTGCCTTCTGCAGAGGGCAGGGTAAAGATGGGTGCCGGTTGGTGTAAGATTGATGAGCCGGGAAAAATTGCCTGATTTAGCTCAGGGCAGCTTCTTGTGCAGCAGCCTCAACATATGCAGTTTACTATACGTATATGGAGCAAGTTAAGCATTAAACATATGAATAATATAGAAATAAAAGGAGAGATCAATCAGGCAGAAGGCCGACAGGAGCAAAAAGAAGCCTGTCCGAATGGTGATCGCCTAAAATGTATCGAGGGTAAAGAAAAAGAACTTGCAGGTCACCTGCAGAAAGAATTTGGAAAGGATGAAGAAAACATCCTGGACGCCATGGATGAAGCAGAAGAAGAGGAGGAAGATTAAAGAAACTTCTTAAATAAATAAATGAGAAAGCGTTTTCGGAGCATATCTGAAAACGCTTTTTTTCTTTGCAGGCGGCCATTTATAATCCTGAATATCAGGAGCACAGAACAGTAAAAAAGAGAAATGTTACTGCCAGGATGCCCGTTTACCAGTTCTATAGATATTAGTATGCCTGGAGCAGGGCTGGAACAGTTGCCTGATTACCGGGTTGTAGCTGATGATGACTCTATAATAATTTTTTAAGCATGGCTTATACATATGATTATCCACGCCCCTCAGTAACGGTAGATGCCATAGTGTTTTGGCTGCAGCCACAGGATCTGCAGGTATTGCTCATTAAGCGTAAGCAGGATCCTTTTAAAGGGTGCTGGAGTTTTCCGGGTGGTTTTATGGACATAAACGAAACCCCCGAAGAGGCAGTAACCCGTGAGCTGGCAGAGGAAACCGGCCTGAAGCTAAAGCATATGGTGCAGATTGGCGCCTTTGGTGCAGTGAACCGCGACCCCCGGCAACGCACTATTTCCATAGCCTATTTAAGCGTTTTAAATGAAGATCCCGGCCCTATAGAAGGTGATGATGATGCTGCAGAGGCCTGCTGGTTTTCGCTGCACGACATGCCCCTGCGCCTGGCCTTTGACCATAAAGATATATTCACGCAGGCAAAGGTATTTACAGATATGTACTTCCGGACGGCAGTAGCCGGATCTGACGAAGCCTTTGGCCTATCACAAACTGAAATAGATCAACTTATAAACCACACAGCTTGATGGAGCTTTTTCAGGTAGATGCCTTTACCAATGTAGCCTTCAGGGGCAATCCCGCAGGCGTATGTATTTCTTCAGAGCCTCTTTCTGAAATGCTTATGCAGCAGATTTCTGAAGAAATGAACCTGGCAGAAACGGCCTTTGTAAGTGCGGCTGACGGTTATAAAAACCTGCGCTGGTTTACTCCGGCAGTGGAGGTTACTCTCTGCGGCCATGCCACCCTGGCAACTGCTCATGTTCTCTATAAACAGGGGTTGCTGGAGCCGCAGGCTGTGCATGTGTTTGAAACCCTTAGCGGAGAACTGCAGGTGAGCCAGTACGATGATGAGCTGCTTGAAATGGATTTCCCCCTGATCACTACTGAAAAGAAGGAGGTACCCCTGTGGCTAAAGGAGCATTTTGAAAGCATCAGGGGGTATGCCTTTACGCCCAAGAATGATATTCTGGAGCTGGAGAACGAAGAAGCCGTGAGAGATCATTTACCCGACATGGGCCAAATTGCTAAAAATACCCGGCAGGGCCTTATCATTACTGCTCGCGGCACAAACGATATAGATTTTGTAAGCCGCTATTTTGTACCCAACGTTGGCGTTCCGGAAGATCCTGTTACCGGATCGGCCCACTGCGAGCTTGCCCATTACTGGAAAGATAAACTGGAGAAAACCAGCTTTAAAGCTTACCAGGCTTCCAAACGTGGCGGGTACCTGCAGTTGCAGATTCAGGAAGACCGCCTGTTGATCCGTGGCAGTGCCGTAACCGTGTTTAAGGCCGAACCCCGGTTTCATCACTAAACAGGGTCCGTAGCCAGTATAATGCATGGACTCATAGGACATAATGTGTAGTACTTGAAGCAGGAGTAGAGCACGCTTACCCTTCATAATCATTAATAGCTAAGTTTATGCCAGTACGCAGCTGTTACAAAGTTTTTAAGCCCGGATCTTTAAACAGGCTGAAGCTCATAGAAGAAGAGTTTCCTGCACCCTCAGCAGCACAGGCTACTGTAGCGGTAAAGGCAATAGGGCTCAATTTTGCTGATATCTTTGCGGTAATGGGGCTCTACAGTGCAACGCCCAAAGGCGCTTTCATACCCGGGCTGGAGTTTAGCGGCGAGGTAGTAGCCGTAGGAGCGGGAGTAAGCAGGCTCAGACCCGGCGATGCTGTTTTCGGTGTAAGCCGTTTTGGGGCGTACACAACCCATCTTAATCTGGATGAGAAATACCTCTTACCCCTGCCGGAAGGTTTTACGCATGAAGATGCTGCTGCTTTTCCGGTGCAGGCACTCACTGCTTATTACGCCTTGAGGCCTTTAGGCAACCTGCAGCGCGGGCAAACCGTGCTGATCCATTCGGCAGCAGGAGGGGTAGGATTGCTCGCCAACCGCATTGCAAAAAAATGGGATGCCTATACGGTTGGGGTGGTAGGCAGCAGTAAAAAATTCGGGGTGCTGGAGCAGGAGGGTTACAATGCCTGGTTAAGCAGGAGCAAACAATTTTCTGCGGATCTCAAAAAAGTATTGGGAGACAGGCCCCTGCACCTGGTGCTGGAAGCCACAGGTGGTAAGTACTTTCAATGGTCATACAATGCACTTTCTCCCATGGGGCGCCTGGTGACCTATGGTTCGGCCAGATTTACTCCTTCCGGCAAAGCACCTAACTGGCCGCGTCTGGCCTGGCAGTACCTGACCAGGCCCAAAATAGATCCCATGAAAATGACCACAGATAACAAATCAGTCATGGGCTTTAATCTTATATGGCTATACGAGCAGCATGAGCTTTTTCATCAGCTGATGCAGGAGATTCTGGCACTGCAGCTCCAACCGCCCCATATCGGAAACCACTTTTCCTTTCAGGAGCTGCCGCAGGCTCTCTCACTGTTCCAATCGGGAAAAACAGTGGGTAAGGTGGTGGTGCGGGTTGTATAGCAGTAAAGGCCATTCAGTCCATACAGGTGCAAAAAAAAGCCGGCGGTAAAGCCGGCTTTTTGTATATTCAATGGGTATTTCTGATTAGAACTGAGCAACTCTTGCAATCAGCTCGGCGGTGCGGGCAGAGTAGCCAGCTTCGTTGTCGTACCAGCCAACAACCTTCACCAGTCGGCCAGACGCCATGGTCAGCTCAGAATCAAAGATGCAGGAGTGAACATTTCCCACAATATCGCTTGATACGATAGGGTCGGTAGAATACTGCAGTACACCCTTCAGGTCAGACTCTGCAGCCTGGCGAACTGCATTGTTGATTTCTTCTGCAGTTACATCACGGCTTAAAATGGCTGTGAAGTCAGTTACAGAACCATCAGGAACAGGAACACGCATGGCAATACCATCCAGTTTGCCTTTCAGTTCAGGAAGTACCAGGCCAACTGCTTTCGCTGCACCGGTAGAGGTAGGTACAATGTTAATGGCGGCAGCACGGGCACGGCGCAGGTCGCTGTGAGGTCCATCCTGCAGGTTTTGGTCCTGGGTATAAGCGTGAATAGTATTGATGAAGCCTTTTTCTACGCCAAAGTTCTGCTGCAGTACTTTTACCATAGGAGCAAGGCAGTTGGTGGTGCAGGAAGCATTGGAAATAATGGTTTCCTGGCCAGTCAGGCTCTTGTCGTTAACGCCAATTACAACAGTTGGGATGTTGCCTTTGGCAGGGGCAGAGATAATTACTCTTTTTGCACCCGCCTGCAGGTGTTTACCAGCACCGGCTTCGTCGGTAAAGCGGCCGGTACTTTCCAGCACTACGTTTACGCCCAGATCTCCCCACGGCAGTTGTGATGGATCTCTTTCAGCGAATACTTTGATCGCATCGCCATTTACACTAAAGCCTGAGTCAGAGATCTGAACATCGCCCTGGAAGCGGCCATGTACTGAGTCGTAGCGGAGCAGGTGTACAAGTGTTTTTACATCGGTCAGGTCATTGATAGCAACAATGTCTACATTACCTTGGGCTAACAGCGCCTTAAAAGTAAGGCGACCAATACGGCCAAAGCCGTTAATCGCAACTTTAATTCTAGCCATGAAAAATGGAAGTTAGGGTTCGAAAATGTTTAAGTTAAGCGTACTTCGTAAAAGTACTATACGGGTTTATTTAATGCAAATTGGGTTTTTACGACAATTTGGGCTTTTGGGGCCATAGGAGAAAAGAACAAACGTTTTACTAAGTATCCAAACCCGATAATGTGCAACTTGTTCGCTGATACAGATTTTTTAGGTTTATTTTTTTTGGAATCTGTATTTGTAAATAGGCAGAAGACCCCTATATTTGCATCACAATTCACGAACGCTCCGTTCGTCTAGTGGTTAGGACGCCAGATTTTCATTCTGGTAGCAGGGGTTCGACTCCCCTACGGAGTGCTACAAAGCAGCGCATAGGCTGCTTTATCATTTTTATGCTCCGTTCGTCTAGTGGTTAGGACGCCAGATTTTCATTCTGGTAGCAGGGGTTCGACTCCCCTACGGAGTACTATAAAGCCCTTAGATTCGCTTCTAAGGGCTTTTTTTATGTCATCCACGGGAAAAAGTGCAACATTCGTATCGCTGAAGCGGATTAATCTGGGAATGGGCAAAAGCTGTGGAGTGAAGTAGAAACGTACGAACAGCCACTTGTCTGGAGGCGGGACGTCAGGGGAAGTAGAGAATCTACACAACTTTACATTTTAATCTGTTAAAGCTCCTGCATAGTTTCAGGTGTCGACCCTTCTGGGTAGCAGGATATAATTGTTTATATTAGTAAGCAAAATTTGTTGCTTCGTATTTTGAATTTAGGTCAGTACATGAAAAGTATGTGCAGCTTATTAGTCTTTTTCTTTGCTATGAGCTTTGCTATTTGTTCTTGTGATACTGATGATTTACGTGGCTGCCCCCGGGACTATTACTTTGATGGTGATAACGATCTTGGTTTTGAGGTTGTAGACGAAATGGGGGCTAATGTATATGGTTCTTATGATTTAGAAATTGTAAAAGAAACTCCATCGGGCAACGAAACGATGTACATTCCTGAAAATGGAGCATTCATTTATTTGAGTTTCATTGATAGCCAGACAGATAAAGACGTAGTAGATCAGTTAATATCAAAAAGATTTTATCTGGTACATCGAGGTGTAGTAAAAGATACGTTAGATGTCAATTTCGAAATGCGAATAGACAGGTGCGATGATCAGATTATGAAATACCTGAAGATAAGTTTTAATGACAGTGTATACTATGACACTCAAACCAATAGAGTGCCTACTTTTCGCTTTGTCAGTAATTAGCAGAACACCAGGAATATTATTGTACCTATCAGATATTACAGTTTTTCAAAGCATTAAATTTATTTTAAAAGGTATTAGCCTGTTTGGAAAGCAAGTAGCTTTTTTTCTAAACCTTTATTGACCCCCGCAGTATACATATTCGCTATGGAAGAAAAATCAGTAGAAGAAATTGTAAAAGAGCTGATCCTGAAGGTACAGATCGATGGCAGGGGCAAGGCAGCTATCCGAGGTTCCGACCTGGTGCCCTACATGACCCACCCGGTATATGATGAGATTCACAGGCAGCTATACGCTTATATGGAAGGTGTAGATAACAAGAATGATGAGGACAAAGGGCTTACAAACTCTCTTTGATCTGTAATCCCAAATTTCAGTGTTGAAGTAAACATTCTGATACGGTTGTCTTCCATATGTCCGGCACGTTATGCCTGACGGCGGATGAATGATTAATTTTCATACCTCCTTAAATCACTGAATCCAGTGGCTGTCACTGTGTTTTTAGGGGCTTTCTTACATGTACTGGATTTAACCTGATAGCTTGCTTACATTTACAGCATATCGCCTTCTAACAGGCACTAATGCGCTTCCAATATTTTATACTATTAATATCTCTGTTGCTGTTGGGTGGTGGGCTGTGCGCACAACCTGTTGTAGTGCTGCATGATACCCTGCAGACCAATAGAATTACGGCCGAACTTTTCTATCTGCCGGACCCGGATGGGTCGTATACCATAGACCAGATAACTGATTCCTCCTTTGCCGATCGCTTTAAACCAGCTCCAAAAGACAGCCCGAATTTCGGGTTTATGCAGAATACCCTCTGGTTTCGCATACAACTGCAGGATGCTGCGGTAACGCCAAAGGAGTTTTTGCTGGAGATAGCCTATCCTGCACTGGACTCCATCCTGCTTTACCAGCAAAGCAGCTCCGGCACATGGGTCTCCAGGCTTTCAGGCGAGGTACTGCCTTTCTCCCAAAGAAGGGGCTACTACCATAATTTTCTTTTCCCCATTTCGCTGCAGCAGCAGGGTATCAATACCTTTTACTTCAGGGTAGCTACAGAAGGCGCCATGACCTTTCCTGTTTATGTGAAGGAAGCATCCTATCTGCAGCAGGAAATTCCCTCTAGTTACTTCAAATATGGCTTGTTTTACGGAGCGCTCTTTCTGATCCTGCTGTACAACCTCTTTCTTTTCTTTAGTCTGAGGCTAAAACATTACCTGTACTATTGCCTGTTTATTTTCTTCAGCATTGTTTCCCAGGCCTATCTGTATGGGCATGGCCAGCAGTTCATCTGGCAGCATGGTGGTTTCAACAACAACCTGATATCCGGATTTTCGCTGTACCTGGCCATAGGGTTTGCCCTTACGTTTACCATCAGCTTTATCAGAACCAGGCGCTTTGTATCGAAGCTGCACCGGGTTATGTATTATTATACCTACTTTGTGTTTGGCCTGGGGTTTTTGAATTTATGCGGCTTGTACCGCTTTGTATCCCCGTTAATCCCGGCAGTATACATGCTGGCCGTAATTATGATTGTTGTAGCGGCAGCCATTGCATGGCGGAAAGGCCAGGCAACGGCTCGCCTGTTTCTGCTCGCCTGGCTTGTGTTCCTGGTGGGAATATTTGCCTACAGCCTGCAGTCCATGGGCTTGTTTGGCAACCTGGAAACGGCTACCACCCTGGTGATGGTAGGTTCTGTGGCAGAAGCGCTGCTGCTGTCACTGGCGCTTGCAGACAGGATCAGGCAATACAGGCTCGACCGCCAGAAGGCCAGCGAACAGGCTTACATCTCCTACAGGGAGAAAAAGGAACTGCTGGAGCAGCAACAACAGGTGCTGGAGCAGCGGGTGGAGGAAAGAACTCAGAAACTGCAGGAAAAGCAAAAAGAAGTGATCAGGCAAAACCGGCAGCTGTTTGAGCAGCAGCAGCTAATTGAACAACAAAATCAGCAGCTTAGCCTGCTCAACGAAAACCTGGAAAAAATAGTAGGTACCCGTACCGGCGAATTACGCAAAGCAAACCTGGCCCTGCACAAACGCAACCAGCAGCTGGAGCAATTTGCGTACATCATCTCTCATAATATACGCGGACCGGTAGCCAGTATGATCGGACTGCTGAATTTGTTTAACAGGCAAAAGATCAGCGGCAAGGAAAACCTGCAGTACCTCGATTACCTCTATAATTCTGTAAACAAGCTGGATAATGTAATTCAGGATTTAGGGCAGGTACTTACGCTGGAGCAGAATATGGAGAAGCATCTGCGGGAAATCCAGATATCCAAAGCTGTGCAGGGTATTTTAGAAAAGCTTCACCTGCAGATGCTGGAGGCTCAGCCCAGCATTGAAGCAGACTATCAGGAGGATCATATCTGGGGGCATTCGTCTTACCTGGAAAGTATTCTGTATAACCTGATCAGCAATGCACTGAAATACCGTAAGCCTGATGATAAGCTGAACTTAAGCATACGCAGCTGGCAGGAAGCAGACATGAGCTATATCTCTGTATCAGATAACGGTATGGGCATTGATCTGGAACAATACGGTAAAAAGCTGTTTTCACTCTACCAGCGCTTTCATGCGCATAAAGAGGGCAAGGGGCTGGGACTATATATGGTAAAACGGCAGGTAGAATCCATGGGCGGAAGTATACTGGTAGAGAGTAAACCCGGAGCGGGTAGTACCTTTACGGTATGCCTGCCTCATCAGCGGGTATTGGTATAACCGGCCGAATAGTCTGATGACAGCCTGGGCAGGGAGGGGGGGCTCCGCTACAGAAAAATACTATAAAAGAAAAACCCACCTGACAGAATGGATCATCAGGCGGGCTTCTATAAAAAACTATCCTTTTTTCTGGCGCTCTTCCAGTTCCTTTCTCACATGATCGATAAACCGGGTGCAGAGGGCGTTCATCTCGTTGGCCATAAACTCATCGCCGGTAGCCGTTAAAATGCTTTGTGCCATACCTCCAATACAATCTATGTAGAAGCGTTTCTGATCATCTACGGTCATATCCTTTGTCCAAAGATCGATGCGCATGGTGTTGCTCTGAAAATGGTCCCACACCGCTATGCTGATGGAGCGGGTCTGGTTAATGCCATCATCTTCCTTATCGGTAGCGTCCCAGTAAATTTTATCAGGTACATTCTGATTATCCAGTTCAACTTCGAAGTGTATTCTTGATTTTTTCATAGTATAGAAATCGATCAGCAAAGTAACTACATCCGCAGCTGACCATCAAGTTTTTTAGCTAATCACTCCCTCACCAATTTACTCCATCACTTCCTGCCTTCGGTAAACTCCGCTTAAAAGCCTGGTAAGACTGCGGATCCAGCGGGGTGGTGTCGCAGCCAACTTTCTGGCTCCGGGCTTCAATAGACTCGATGCGGCGTTCAGGGTTGGGGTGTGTGCTTAAAAAAGTAGGGACCTGTCCCTGTTCCTGTTCCATTTCCCCTAGTTTGATGAAAAATGATTTGGCGGCATCACATTCATAATCGGTGCCTGCCAGGTAATCTACCGAACGGGAATCTGCCTCCCGCTCATACTCCCTGCTAAAGCTTAAGGCAGTAAGATTGCCCACCAGCTGACCCATGATCTGCTCTAAACCTGAACCTTCGCCTACCGCCAGGCTCAAAAGCAGGTTTAGTCCATACATTTTTTGCAGCTGACGGGTGCTGTGGCGCAAATCTGCATGGGCAATTTCATGCCCTAGCACACCTGCAAGGTCATCTTCCCGATCCAGGTATTTAATCAGGCCGGTATATACATAGATATAACCACCAGGGGTGGCAAAAGCATTCAGGGTGTTATCGTCGTTAATGATATAAACCTGCCAGGCAAACTCATCGCGGTAGTGCACTTGTCCGCTTTCCAGAATATTATCTACAATGCCATTGAGGTACTCATAGCTTTGCGTGTACTGCTGCGGATTCAGCACCGGGTAGTCGTTGCGCTTGCTTAGAATCTCTTCGTTGATCTGAGCGCCCAGCTGCACATCCTGCTCGGGGCTAAACAAGTTTACATTCCTGTTGCGATCGCAGCTACTGAGAAGGAACAGACTTATAAATGAGAAAATCAGACTATATTTCATAATTCGAAATACGCAGGCGGGCGTTAAAAGTTAAAGCCACTGCAGCAGGGCAGTGGCTTATTTCTATGGTAGCATGTTTTTGAACTGCTGATAACTGCAGGAGGTACAGGGAGCTGTATCACAACTACGGGCAGCCGCCTCGGCTTGTATGGCCTCAATACGGTTGCCGGGGCTGGGGTGCGTGCTTAAGAACTCAGGTGTTCCCCCGGCACCATCTTCACTTTGCAGCTTTTCGAAAAAGCCTGCAGCTCCATCGCATTCATAGGGGCTTTGTGAGTTGCTCAGGTACCTGACAGAAAACTGGTCTGCCTCTTCTTCATTGCTGCGGCTGTACCTCAAATCACCCAGTGCTCTTACCACCTGCACAACAGCTCCCTGGTTCTGGCCAAGGGCAACATCCAGCAACAGCTGCAGGCCCAGCTCCCGCTGTATGGCTCTCACAGTATGCCGCCGGTCGGCGTGTGCAATCTCATGGCCTAATACACCTGCTAAATGATCTTCGGAATCCAGGTATTTCAGCAGTCCGGTATATACATATACATATCCGCCAGGGGTGGCAAAGGCATTCAGCTCTTCATCATTTCTGATGATGTAGATCTTATCATAGCCAAATTCCTCGTTGTACAGGATATCATCGGAGGCTACAATACTGTTCATGATGTTGCGCAGGTACTGGTAGGCCTGGGCGTACTGCTGCTCAGGTAATATGGGGAGGCTGTCCTGCATGCTTAAGATCTCCTCATGTACCTGGGCTCCCAGCTGCACATCCTGATCCAGCGGCAGTATCACCAGCGGCTCGTCCTTGTTACAGGCACCCAGCATTGTAATGATAATCGCAAGTAAAAAGAGTAGTTGTACAGGAATTTTAGTCATTGCTTGTTTCAGAGTTTTATTTCGGGAACACCACCATCTACCACCAGTTTTCCTTCGGTAGCGGCTTTGATCTCTTCTACGCTAATTCCGGGTGCACGTTCCAGTAATCTGAAGCCACCTTCGGGCAATACCTCCAGTACCGCCAGGTCTGTTACTATTTTTTTAACACAGCGAAGGCCTGTGATGGGCAGCGTACATTCCTTCAGCAGTTTACTGGCGCCATCGCGGCTGCGGTGCTGCATGGCTACGATAATATTTTCGGCAGAGGCTACCAGGTCCATCGCCCCACCCATGCCTTTCACCATTTTGCCGGGTATTTTCCAGTTGGCAATATCACCATTCTCCGATACCTCCATGGCCCCCAGTATGGTGAGGTTCACATGCTTGCCCCTGATCATGCCAAAGCTCTCCGCAGAGCTGAAGATGGAGGCACCAGGCAGGTAAGTAACTGTCTGTTTACCAGCATTGATCAGGTCTGCATCTACCTCTTCTTCTGTAGGGAAGGGACCCATGCCCAGCAGGCCATTCTCCGACTGCAGTTCCACATTGATGTTTTCAGGAATATAGTTGGCCACCAGCGTTGGGATGCCAATACCCAGGTTGATGTACATGCCATCCTTTACTTCCTGCGCTATCCGTTTCGCTATTCCGATTTTATCTAGAGCCATAAGTTGAGTTGTTGTTAGTCTGTTGAAAAAATTAGTCGCGCTTGCACGCCTACGGTTGTCCGTTACAAGATACCATTAGTCGCAGCGGCGAACGGCCACATTAATTTCTTACCGTTCTCTGCTCGATACGTTTTTCGTAGTTGGTGCCCTGGAAAATGCGCTGTACGTAGATGCCGGGGGTGTGGATCATGTTGGGATCCAGCTCGCCTGCAGGTACCAGCTCTTCTACCTCTGCAATGGTGATTTTGCCGGCGGCGGCCATCATGGGGTTAAAGTTGCGGGCAGTGCCTTTGTAGATAAGGTTGCCGGCTGTATCGCCCTTCCAGGCTTTTACCAGTGAGAAGTCGGCCCTCAGCCAGCGCTCCATCAGGTACGTCTTGCCATTAAACTCGCGGGTTTCCTTTCCCTCAGCTATTTCGGTACCCACACCGGCAGGGGTGAAAAAAGCAGGGATGCCAGCGCCGCCGGCGCGTATGCGTTCTGCCAGGGTACCCTGTGGAGTGAGCTCTACCTCCAGCTCGCCACTAAGCAGCTGCCGCTCAAACTCGGCATTTTCACCTACGTAGGAAGAGATCATTTTCTTTACCTGGCGGGTTTTAAGCAGGAAACCAATACCAAAATCATCTACCCCGGCATTGTTGGAGATGCAGGTGAGGTCTTTCACTCCTTTTTTAAGCAGGGCGGCGATGGAATTTTCAGGAATACCGCAAAGACCAAATCCACCCAGCATCAGCACGGCACCGTCCTGAATGTCACGAATGGCTTCGTCGGCATTTTGTACTACCTTATTGATCATAAAAATCTAGCTTTTTTTAAGTATTAAAAGTGCCTGTTCCTTATCCTTTGCAAGTTGCTGCTGCAACTCCTGCAGGGAGTTAAATTTAAATTCCTGCCGTATCTGGCGGATCAGCATAATTTTAAGCTGGCTGCCGTATAAGTTCTGGTCCAGGTCAAAAATGTGCACTTCCTGCCGGTGTTCTTCTCCACCTACCGTAGGGCGTTTGCCAATGTTGAGCATACCGTTCCATTCGGCTCCTGCCAGTGATACCTTAACGGCATAAACGCCATCAGAAGGGATTAGTTTATAAGGTTCCGGTATGTGCAGGTTAGCAGTGGGAAAGCCCATGCTACGCCCGATTTTATCGCCCTCGACCACCGTGCCTGTAAAGCTGTAATGCCTGCCCAGATAGGTGGCAGCCACCTCTACTTGGCCCTCAGAAAGTGCAGTGCGGATGCGGCTGGAGCTAACACCTACATGCTCCACATCCTGCCGGGGAATTTCCTCCACCTCAAACCCCCACTGCTGCTTGTTGGCCATCAGGTGCTCAAAGCTGCCCTCGCGGTTACGGCCAAAGCGGTGGTCGTAGCCTATTACCAGTTTTTTGGTGCCAATGGCATCAATAAGCACCTGCTGAATAAATTCCTGCGAGCTAAGTCTGGAGAACTCTGGTGTGAAGGGAATCTTCACCAGGTGCTCTATACCATAACCTGCCAGCAGCTCTGCTTTTTCATCGAAGGTGGAGAGTAATTTAAGGTCTTTGCTGTCGGCATGCAGCACCAGCCTTGGGTGTGGCCAGTAGGTGATCAGCACAGATTCTCCCGGGCCCTGCTTTGCGGCAGTCGTTAGCCTTTTTATTATTTTCTGATGCCCGATGTGTACACCATCAAAAGTACCACTGGTTACCACAGCATGGGGCAGGCGCTCAAAGTTTTGCAGGCCTTCATATATTCTCATTGGCGAGCGCTTTAATGTGTTCCATCAATACCAGGGGATCTATGGCATCGTCTACATGTTTTTCGCCTATGCGGGTGCGCCGTAGTGCCGCCAGGTAAGCACCGGTGCCCAGCTGCTCTCCCAGGTCTCTGGCAAGGCTGCGGATGTATGTGCCTTTGGAGCATACAATTCTGAAATGGACCTCGGGCGGGGAGAAAGCGGTAATTTCAAAAGTGTGAACTTCCACTGCGCGGGGTTCCATGATGATTTCTTTGCCGGCCCGTGCTTTTTTATAAGCCCGCTGGCCACCCACTTTGATGGCAGAGTGTGCGGGCGGAATTTGAGAAAGCGGACCAGTAAGCCCTTTTGCAGCTTCTTTTACGGCTTCTTCTGTGATATGTGCGTAGGGAGATTCGCTGTCAAACTCTGTTTCCAGGTCGTAGGAGGGGGTGGTTTTTCCCAGTATAAAGGTACCGGTATATTCTTTCTCCCACCCCTGAAAGTGATCGATCTGCCTGGTCATTTTACCGGTACAGATAATCAGGAGCCCGGTTGCCAGCGGATCCAGGGTGCCGGCATGCCCGATCTTTTTCATTTTCAAGCCCCCGCGGAGTTTGTTCACCACATCAAAGGATGTCCAGTGATAGGGTTTATCCAGGAGCAGTACTTCACCTTCGGCGAAATTGTATTCGGATTTCCTCATGCTGAGAGGTAGCTAATAAAAATAAACACCGGTATCTTATTACAGCCAGGCCCGGTGTTGAATGGTATTAGATTGATAAAAATTATAGCCGGAAATCAGGTTAACAGCAGGCAGATCTGGTTTCCTGATCAATAGCTTAGGCCCGGGTTTCCTTCTTTGGATTATACAGAATGGCGTAAATCTCAAAAATGAAACCTGCCATTACTACAATCGGACCCAGCGTAATGCCCAAAAAGCCAAAGCCATGTGGCTCGCTGTCCATGCTCATGATTACAAATCCGATGATCAGGATCAGGATACCTATCAGCATCAACACATAGTTGCCTCTTTTGAAAGGCATAAATTGATTGTTGTTTTCCATATCAGTATAATTCATCAAGCGATAGTCTCAAGTATTTATTCATGGCTCTCCAGGTGCTGTACCAGCCTACAAATCCGCCGGCTACAATCAATATGGCAAACACAATAATGGAGTTGCGCCAGTCTGCCAGTAACTGCAGGTCATCTATGCGGGTGTAGGCCCATTGCATCAGCACATACAGCAGGGCAGAGGCTACGACACCCGCAAAAACACCATGTAAAAAAGCCCTTGTTAAAAAAGGTTTACGGATAAAACGGCTGGTGGCCCCTACTAATTGCATGCTTCGGATCAGGAAGCGCTGAGAAAACAGGGCAAGTTTAATAGTATTGTTGATCAGTACAATCACTACAATCAGCAGCAGGGCAGCAAACCCCAGCAGGATCAGGCCAATTTTAGCCAGGTTCTCGTTTACTGATTCCACCAGGCTCTTCACATAGGTTACCTCAAAAATACCTGAAAGATTTTGAATATCAGCCTTGATCATCTCCAGGCTGTCGGCCTGGTAGTAGTCTGGTTTTAGTTTCATGACATAGGAATCACGCAGAGGGTTATCGCCCAGCAGGGCAATTTCTTCCTCGGGATTATCCAGGAAGCTTTCGGCAGCTTCTTCTTTGCTGATGTATTGTATTTGTGCCTTGTTGTCTTTAGCAGCAGTATATCTCTTTGCTGCCAGCGTTTTGCTGATCTTGATGCGGTTTGCTTCGGAGAGGTCTCTGTCAAGGAAAACCTGTACCTCCAGGTTTTCCTGTATCATATCCTGCAGGCGGTTGGCATGCAGCAGGAGCAGCGCAAACAAGCCCAGCACAAAGAGCGCCATACTGATGCTGAAGATCACACTGGCGAAGGGATAGCTGCCAAGCTTTTTTTTGCGGATTTTTCTGGGTTTCGCTGATTCGGCCATATTGCCAGCTATAAGAATTATTTGGCAGGCAAATTAACGCTTTGGCTGCAAAAAGAAAAACAGCAGGCTGTGGACCGGCTGTTCTTTATCTTTAACGATGCTGTGGGTTTGTCTTTTGATTACGTGTAATCTCCAGTTCCCTGACCAGATTGTCGTTTGTAATTTTCTTTAGCCGCACCAGCTTTTGCTGATTATTCTTCAGACCGTAGTAGTTATTCTCAAAGAAAAGGTAATAAACCCTGGAGCCTTCGGTGTTAATCTCAAGAATTTCATAAGGCTTGCTTTTGAAATCTCCGAAGATGAACAGCTTGTTGTCGTAGAACTGGTAGTGGAAATCATATTTTTCGTGCAGCTGGGCAGTCACTTCAATGCTCTGGGTAGAGAATTGCCTGTTACGGGCCATGGCATCTACCGGGGCTTCCGGCAAATGGCTGCTTGCATTTACCTCATTTTCTTTAAAGTCGGTAACTACCTGCGGTTTTTGTACCTGGATGTTTAGCTGGTTTTCTGCTTTCACAGCCCTGCTGGTACTTTCCGGTAGCACGGCTTTTTCTGGCAGTGCAGTTTTTGGCTGTGCGTCACGGGCTGCAACAGAGGCAGTGGCGGGCGCTGTTTTTTGCAGTTGTGCCTGGGTAATCTCCAGTGTTTCTACTGCCGGGTTTGCTTTGGCCGCCGGTTTTTCAGGTATGGAGTAGGTGTAAAGATTATCTGTATCAGAGAAATCTATAATGCCTACCGGTAATTCTGATGGCGCTTCTGTTTCGCTGCTGCTTAAGAAATAAACAGCTGTACCCATCAGGCCTACCAGTGCAACACCTGCGGCAATCTTAAGGCCAACGGCAGTGCTAAAGCCCCCGGCACCTACTTCTATGTTGTTCAGCCTGTTTTTAAGCTCCATCCGGCGCTCATCCTGCAGCGCATGTACAATATCCTGCTGAAAGAGCATATCTTCCTGTAGCTGGCTGTCGGCAGCCAGCCTGGCATCCATTGCTGCCTTTTCATCGGCAGAAAGTTTACCCAGCAGGTAATTATCCAGGTGGTCGTTATGGTGTGAGTTTCCGATCATTGCTAATCCATGAAGTCGCTTTTGCTGTACTTGCTGCGTACAAGCTCATCGAGCTTCTTCTTACACTTATATTTTTTTGTTTTGGCGGTATCTGTGTTTGCAAACCCTAACTTTTCAGCTATGAGTTCCATAGACAAACCGTCAAAATAATAATAGGTTAAAACATTGCGGCAGGTAGATCCCAATTCTGCAACACACTTCCTGATAATCTGAACGCGCTCTTTGCTGTCTTCCCCCATGTATTCTTCGCTGTCTTTGGCTTCGTGCACAAGTTTGCTTTTACGCTCGAATTCCTTGCGCCAAAGGTTTTGGCAAATACTGTAGAGATACGTACTGATTTTAGAAGTTAGTACAAGATTTCCACTGGCAGCTTTTTGCCAGAAAACGATAAGGGCATCCTGAAAAACATCTTTGGCCTCCTGCTCGCCGCCGCCATGAGTAATGACCATATGCGTCATCATGCGATAGTGTTTCTTATAAAGAAAATCTAACGCTTTTTCATCGCCGCGGGCAATACGCTCCAGAACCTCGCTGTCTTTCATCTAGCTCGCTACTGTGTTTATACGATTTGTTCTGCAGAAGTAACCAACCAATTCTAAAAATTATCAATAAAAACCTACATGAGGTTTTAAAGGGTTCCGGCAACTATGTGCCCAAAGGTATAACACGTTCCGGTAAAACACCATATACCCGCTCGCCTGCCTTAGGCTTAATTTTGTAAAATCCTGTGAATTTTCCAAAAGCTGGCAGTATGCCGCAATGTAAGCCAAAGTAAAAACAGGGGAGACTAAGCTGTTGCCGCCCGGCCCCGGATAGCTGCACAGCAGGGTGTACATGCCCGCACAGTCGGTACAGGCTGCTTGTGCCGCCATCTTCAGTGGGGGGGTGGTGGGTAAGTAAAAATGGGAAAATTTCCATTTTTTCTTCAACCACCTCCAGGCAGCTCCCGGTATAAACCTGTTGCGGCAGCACATCGTGGTTACCTTTGATGAGGGTGAAACAAATATTTTTTTGCTCCTCCATCCAGGATTCCAGCTTCTCCCACTCCTGGTTATAGCTGCTGTGGAACAAATCTCCAAGAAATATTACCTGCAGCGGTTGCCATTGCTGCAATAAAACTTCAAGGGTATGGAGATCATGCTGATGTATTTTTCCTGAAATAGGGATTCCGGCTTTTCTGAAGTGAGCGGCTTTGCCTAAATGCAGGTCTGCTATCAGTAATATTTTTTTCTCTGTCCAGAAAATAGCCTTTTCAGGTAGTAATACTAATTCCTGTCCGGCAATCGTATGAATGGTATCGGTAAGGGGCTGCTGGTTCATGGCTGTTCTGTATTGAACAATACTGGAGAAAAACGGGTTCGTTAGCGTAGGTATATATCAGCCTAAACTGGACTGGTATTTGTAGTATGTATATTAATTCTTATTTTACTACTCTAATCAATATCCCCGAATGAAGAACATGATGAAAACGTTGGCTGTAGTAGCAGTAATGCTGCTGGCTGGACTTACTGCCCAGGCACAAAACAGGGCTGATGACATTTTAGGAACTTGGTGGAATGCTGAAAAAACCTCCAAGATCGAAGTCTACAAAAATGGCAACAAATATTTTGGAAAAATTATCCACCTGGAAACCCCTAACGATGATCAGGGAAAGCCAAGGGTAGACAAAGATAACCCGGATGCAAAACTCCGCAACCGTCCGCTGATGGGCCTGGTGATTCTGAAAGGACTGGAATATGATGAAGACGGTGAATTTGAGGATGGTGAGATCTACGACCCCAAGAGTGGCAAAACGTATTCAGCTAATGCCAAGCTGGTAGGAAAAGATAAGCTGGATTTGCGTGGCTATGTAGGCATATCGCTGATTGGCCGTACCTCTACCTGGACCAGGGCGAAATAATTTATACTAAAACATTGAGCAAAAAAGCGGCATACAGCCGCTTTTTTGCTTTATAAGAACCCCTGTTTACTAGCCCATTGCTCCAGCTGAAGCTGCATTTTGGCAATGCGGCTTTCCAGGTCTTCGCTGCTGATGTGTTCCCTAAGCCGGTCTACCATGATTGGAAAGGCAAAAGGAGTAGGACGAGCCGGGTGCAGGAACACGATTTCCTGGGAGTTGATGCGCTGCAGTGCCTGTAAAAAACGGTCCTGCTCCAGCTGCAGCTGCAGTACCTCCCGGCTTGCCTGCTGTAAAAGCAGGTTTTCGGGGTCGTACTCCTTCAGCACATCGTAAATAATACTGCTGTTTGCCTGCAGGTGCCTGTTGGAGACGGGCTTACCCGGATATCCGGTAAAGACCAGCCCGGCAATGGAGGCTATTTCCCTGAACCTGCGACGGGACATCTCAGTACTATTTATACTTTCATGGATATCATCCAGCAGATTTTCAGCAGTAAAAAGATCTTCAGCAAGTGCTTCTTCCAGTGGAATGGGCGTGTAGGAGAGTAGTTCAAAGCCGTAATCGTTCATGGCCAGGCTAAAGGAAATAGGCTGTAGCCGGCTGATCCTGTAGGCGATCAGGGCAGCCAGCAGCTCATGTACATTCCTGCCCTCGAAGGGATAGAAAACAGCATGATAACCATCGGGACTCCTGAAACTTTCTATGAGGAGCTGGTGCAGCTGGGGGATGGCAGATAGCCTGCTCTGCAGCCCCAGGATGGGTTCAGTGGCCATCACTTCCGGTTCTGTGTTCTGGCCGTTAGCTGCCTCTGACACTACTTCCCTGATCAGGCTGCTCATGGCAGAGGATACGGAAAGGCGGCTGCCCGACCAGCGCGGTACCACGCCTTTTTTGCTCTTGCTGCGTCGTACCAGCACCGTCATGTCCTTGATCTGCTCGAACTGAAGGGCACGGCCTGCAAACCAGAATACATCGCCGCGCTTCAGGCGCGAAATAAAGCTCTCCTCGATCTGGCCAATATAACCACCTCCTATAAATTTTATCCGCAGGGTAGGGTCACTCACTATAGTGCCCATGGAAAGCCGGTGTCTTAGGGCAATGCGTTTGCTGGGCACCCTATAATAGCCTTCCTCGTCTTTTGCTACTTTGTTAAATTCTTCGTACTGATCGAGGGTACTGCCTCCGCTGCTTACAAACTCCAGCGCCCACTGCCATTCTTCTTCATTTAAGCTGCTGTAGCTCCAGCTCCTCTTCACCTCTTTGTACAGCTCCTTTTCCTGAAAACCTTCTCCCACAGCCATGGTCACCAGGTATTGCACCAGTACATCCATGGGTTTTTGCAGAGGCACCCGGCTTTCGCAGCTGCCAGCTGCCAGGGCTTTTTTCAGCGCAGCAGCCTCCAGCAGCTCCAGGCCATTGGTAGGCAGAAAATAAATTTTGCTGACTGCACCAGGCTGATGGCCACTGCGGCCCGCGCGCTGCATAAAGCGTGCTATGCCTTTGGGGCTGCCTACCTGGATCACAGTTTCTACAGGCTTAAAATCAACCCCAAGATCAAGGCTGGAGGTACAGATTACAAGTTTTAACCGGCCCCCGTGCAGGGCATCTTCCACCCAGTCGCGCACCTCGCGGTCCAGAGAGCCATGGTGCAGTGCCACCAGCCCCGCCAGTTGTGGCGCAAATTCCATTAACTTCTGATACCAGAGCTCTGTCTGGGCACGGGTGTTGGTAAAGAGCAGGGTAGAGGTGCTGTTTTCAACAATGGGCAAAATATAGGGAAGCAGCTTCAAGCCCATGTATCCGGCCCAGGGCAGGGCATCAACTTCATCTGGAATGATGGAGGCAATCTCGATCTTTTTATCTACCTGGGCTCTTACCAGCCGTGCCAGCTGCGCCTCTTCCTGCCCCACCAGGATCTCCATGGCTTCCTGCAGGTTGCCGATGGTTGCACTAATTCCCCAGGTTTTGGGCTGCAAAGTGTTGATCTGGCGCAGGCGTGTAATGGCAAGCTCGGTTTGTACACCCCGTTTACTGCCCAGCAGCTCATGCCACTCATCTACCACCAGGCAGCGAAAGCGCCTGAACAGCTGGCTGCTGGTTTTCTGGCTCAGGAGCAGGTGCAGGCTTTCGGGGGTGGTAATAATGCATTCCGGACTGCTGCGGAGCTGCTTCTGGCGTTCGCTGCTGCTGGTATCGCCTGTGCGCAGTGAAACCTTCCAGCTCATACCCAGTTCATCTACCACCTGCTGCATGGCCAGCTGCAGATCGCGGGCAAGGGCCCGCAGGGGGGTAATCCAAACCAGCTGCAGTCCGCCGGGCCGTTTGGTTTGCCAGCTGTCGGGGTTTTCCTGTATCCACTCCAGCAGCAGTGCCCACCATAAGGCGTAGGTTTTGCCACTGCCGGTGGGAGCGTTGAGCAGGCCGCTGTGGCCTTCCAGATACGCCTGCCATACCTCCTCCTGGAAAGGAAAAGGTTCCCAGCCCCGGCTCCTGAACCAGGTTTGTGCTGCAGACAGATCAGGTGTGCTATTGCTGTGAATTTTGGCTTTCAAGGTTTTCCTTAGTGGTATCAGCTGCCGTAAACTGTTAACATTTCCTGCAAATCTTTCAGTGTATTGGCATCTGCAGGTTTTTTATCGTGCCGCCAGCGTAATATTCTGGGGAAGCGAATGGCTACACCTGATTTATGGCGATTGCTTTGCTGAATGCCTTCGAAAGCTATTTCAAAAACCAGCTCCGGATTCACAGTGCGTACGGGCCCGAAACGCTCCTTTGTATTTCTTTTTACAAAATTATCTACCCGTCGGATTTCAGCATCGCTTAAACCCGAATAGGCTTTTGCAAAGGGTACCAGCTGCTTTTCATCTTCATCCCAAACGGCGAAGGTATAATCAGTATACAGATCGGCCCTGCGGCCGCTGCCTTTCTGAGCGTAAACCAGCACCCCGTCAATGGTAAGCGGTTCTATTTTCCATTTCCACCAGTCGCCCCGCTTGCGGCCAACTCCAAAAGCAGAATCTTTTCTTTTCAGCATAAGCCCTTCGGCCATCAGGGAGCGACTGTCATTACGGGCCTGGACTAATTGCTCCCAATCCTCAAAATCAATCACAGCCGAAAGCTCCAGCAGCGTTGGCTGTCTGGTTTGCTTTACCAGCTGCTCCAGGGCCTGCCGGCGTTTCTCCAGCGGCCATTGCCGGATGTCTTCTCCCTCCAGCTCGAGCAGGTCGTAGGCATAGATTTTTACAGGGGTATCGATTAATTGTTTACGGCTCACCGTTTTACGGCCAATGCGGGTTTGCAGAGCTGCAAATGGCATAACGGCACCGTCTTTTACCGGTAATATCTCTCCGTCTACTACACAGTCGTAAGGCAGGTACTGCTGCAGGGCTGCCAACTCGGGGTATTTATCCGTGACCAGCTCTTCGCCACGCGACCAGATAAAGAGCTCTCCCTGCCGGTTGATCAGCTGCGAACGGATGCCATCCCATTTCCATTCGGCCTGCCACTCCCGGGGTTCACCCAAGCTATCGGGCGCTGCCTCCAGGGCGTGGGCCAGGTAAAAAGGGTAGGGTCTGCTTAAGCGGTCTGTGGCATCTTCTTCGCCGAAGAGATCTTCAAAATCAACAGTATCTGGTTCCCAGTTGCCCATCAGGCGGTGAGCAGCCACGGCAGGATCCATCTCACGGACCTCTGCTATTGCCCGTACCATCAGGTTTTGGCTGATGCCAATCCGAAAAGAACCAGACATCAGCTTGTTAAAAACAAATTGTTCGCCCCTTTCCATCCCATTCCAGGCTTCGAGAATGGCAGCTTTTTTATCAGCTTCTTCCAGTGGGTGCAGCTTTTTCAGAAAGTCCATCCAGTAGGCCAGGGACTCTGCATGCTGTTGCTCTGGGGGCGGCAACAGGAGTGCAATGGTTTCGGAAAGGTCTCCCACCACATGGTAGCTTTCTTCAAACAGCCAGAGTGGCAGGCTTGCCGCCTCTGCTGCCCAGTAGCGTAGCAGGTTGCTGTTTACAGGTCTTCTGGGGCGTTTACCTGTAAACAGCGCCAGTGCCCACAAAATATCTTTTGGAGGCGCCTGTGCCAGGTATTCCTTCAGGATGGCAAGCTTGGCGTTGGTTTTGTTCGTTTGATCGAGCTGTGCAAAAAGATGGGCGAACTGTCTCAAGTTTTTATGATGAAACCCGGGCCAAAGCGCATTGTTTCAGAAGCTGCTGCATGTGTGCCTGCTTTGGCAAATTAGCGGAAATAAAAAAGGCTTCCGGAGAGGAAGCCTTTTTGGTAAAGTGTGTTTTTGCTTAGAGCTGTATTGGCTCAATAGACTCCACAGCTTCTATCACTTCTGCTTTTACAGTTTCAATTTCCAATGGGGCTGGCGCTTCTATCCTGTGGGCATCCTGCTGATCCTGCTCATAGCGGAGCTCATGATCTACTACTGAAATGTGGGGTGCAATGATCAGTGCCACAATCGACATCAGCTTGATCAGGATGTTCATGGAAGGACCTGAAGTATCTTTGAACGGGTCACCAACGGTATCGCCGGTTACAGAGGCTTTATGCGGGGCAGAACCTTTGTATTCCATTACGCCGTTGATCATCACACCTTTTTCAAATGATTTTTTAGCATTATCCCAGGCGCCACCGGCATTGTTCTGGAAAATACCCATCAGTACGCCGCTTACGGTAACACCGGCCAGCAAACCACCCAGAATTTCGGCAGAGCTGGTATCAGGGAAAACTCCCTTAAAGCCAAAACCAACAATAATGGGTACGATCAAGGCAATGGCGCCAGGCAGGATCATTTCGCGGATAGAGGCTTTTGTAGAGATCTCTACGCATTTTTCGTATTCCGGCTTGGCCTTGTACTCCATGATACCGGGAATTTCACGAAACTGACGGCGCACCTCATTTACCATGTCCATGGCTGCACGACCAACGGCGGCAATACATAAGGATGAGAAAATGAAGGGTATCATGGCGCCAATAAACAGGGCTCCCAGTACAGGTGCTTTGTAGATATCGATGGAGTCGATGCCTGCAATTCCTACAAAGGCAGCAAATAGCGCAAGGGCTGTGAGAGCCGCAGAGGCAATGGCAAAACCTTTACCTGTTGCAGCCGTGGTGTTACCAACGGCATCGAGCACGTCGGTGCGGCCGCGTACTTCTTCGGGCAAACCGCTCATTTCTGCAATACCACCGGCATTGTCGGCAATAGGGCCAAAGGCATCAATGGCCAGCTGCATGGCAGTAGTCGCCATCATACCGGCGGCGGCAATGGCCACTCCGTATAAACCTGCAAACGAATATGAGATTACAATACCAGCTGCAAGCACGATAATGGGCAGCACGGTAGATTCCATGCCTACCGATAAACCGCCAATAATGTTGGTGGCGTGGCCGGTGCTCGACTGCTGAACGATAGAGTTCACCGGACGCTTGCCAATGGCAGTGTAATACTCGGTGATGATACTCATTAAGGCACCTACGATCAGACCTACCACAATGGCCCAGAATACATCCGTATCGGTAAATTCAAAAGTTCTGATCACCATCCGGTCGGGCAGTAGCCAGGTAACCAGGAAATAGGAAGCTATACCGGTAAGGACGATAGATGACCAGTTACCCAGGTTAAGGGCATTTTGCACATTGCCGTTATCGTTGCTGATACGCACAAAGAAGGTACCGATGATGGAAAAGACCAGACCCATACCCGCAATCAGCATAGGGAGCAGGATAGGGGCAATGCCACCGAAATTATCGTCTGAAACAATTTCACGGCCCAGTACCATGGTAGCCAGAATGGTGGCCACATAAGAACCGAAAAGGTCGGCGCCCATACCGGCTACGTCACCTACGTTATCGCCTACGTTATCGGCAATGGTGGCAGGGTTACGCACGTCGTCTTCAGGAATGCCAGCTTCTACCTTACCTACCAGGTCGGCGCCTACGTCGGCTGCTTTGGTATAGATACCACCGCCTACACGGGCAAAGAGGGCAATACTTTCGGCACCCAGTGAGAAACCAGCCAGTACTTCAAGTGCTTTCTCCATTTCCAGGCCGTTAACATCGCCTGTAGCACCTACAAACATATAGTAGAAAACAATAAAGAGGCCGCCCATACCCAGCACTGCCAGACCGGCAACACCAAGGCCCATGACGCTGCCACCGGTAAAGCTTACCTTAAGGGCGTGTGCCAGGCTTGTACGTGCGGCCTGTGTGGTACGCACATTGGCTTTGGTGGCAATGTTCATGCCCAGGTAGCCGGCAAAAGCAGAAAGAACGGCGCCAATTACAAAAGAAATGGCAATTACAGGGCTGGAGTTTTCTACCAGGGTACCAGACCAGGCCAGCAGAATTGCCGCAATCACGGCAAAGTAGGAGAGTACTTTCCATTCTGCTCTTAAAAATGCCATAGCGCCACGGGCAATATAGCCGGCCAGCTCCTGCATGTTCGCATCACCTGCGTCCTGCTTGCTCACCCAGCTTGATTTCACAGCCATGACGATCAGTCCGATAATCCCTAGAAAGGGAACTATATAGACGATGTTGCTCATATAGTAAAGATTTGGTTAAAATTTAGCCCCGCAAAGATAAAAGCCTTTGTGATTTCTGGAAATATATTATGGTTTTTCATAGACCTTCTGCCGAAAAAGAAGCAGGTTATGAAAAGGGATTCCAGCTCAAAATCAGCCATACCAAAAACCCAAAAATCGGAGGCTTTTGTTCTGTATGCCCTTTCATGTACCAAAGGCATCACAATTTAAGTGAATAAGTGAATCTATAGTAGAATGATCGCGGAAAGATTAAGAATTGAACCGGAATAATTTTAACTGCAGAAAGGAGCGCTGTCCGTGAATTAAGCTTTGCGTTAGGTGATATATTGCAAGTATCTTTATATCAGTGAATTATCTTGGTGTACTTACCTTTTATCTGAAGTAGACGTTTAACGCATCATTCTGAAAAAAAAGAGTACAGGCGCTGTAATAAATTCAGCTTTCGCTTTCGCTCCTGATTTCTTCGCTTTCGTTGATTTCGCCAAGCTCACCGGTATAGAGTGTGTGTACCTCCTGTGCCTCGTACCCCTGCGTTTGTAACCAGCGGCTGAAGGCTGCGGTATAACCGTGTGTAACCAGTACGCGTTCTGCGCCGGTCTGTTTGATGGCTGTATTAAGACCTTCCCAGTCGGCATGGTCGGAGAGTACGAAGCCCCTGTCTACGGCACGCCGGCGTTTGGCACCCCGCAGGTTCATCCAGCCAGAGGCAATAGCGGTTCTTACAGGTTTGAGCTTGTTCATCCAGGGCGTGTTAAGTGCAGAGGGCGGGGCGATAACAAGGCTGCCGCTGATCTGGCTTTTGGGCGTATCCTGGCTAAGGCGTTCGTAGGGAGGCAGCTGCAGGCCATCTTGTTTCAGGGCTTCGCATACATTATAGACTGCACCATGTAACAGGATGGGACCAATGTGCTCATCTACATTGGCCAGCAGCCGCTGGGCTTTGCCCAGTGAGTAACCGCAGAGCAGGGAGGTGAAACCCTCTTCGCGGTTGATTCGCCACCACTCACTGATTTCCTGAAAGATTTCCTGTTGCGGCCGCCAGTTATAAATGGGGAGGCCAAAGGTGCTTTCGGTAATAAAAGTATGGCAGGTTACCGGCTCAAAAGGGGTGCAGGTCTTATCCTTCTCGGTTTTATAATCACCTGAGGCTACCCATACCTGTCCCTCATGTTCCAGCCTGATCTGTGCAGAACCTGTGATATGCCCTGCCGGATGAAAACTGATCCCAACTCCGTTGATTGTTACTTTCTCTCCGTAGGTAACTGTTTGCAGCTTGATATCCTGCCCGAGGCGCAGCCTTAGCACCTGTTCTGACTGCTGGTGTGCCAGGTAAAACTTATTTCCCGAGCGTGCATGATCGCCATGTGCATGTGTGATCAGTGCTTTTGGTACCGGCTTCCAGGGATCAATGTATACATCGGCCTGTGAACAGTAAATACCACAATCGTTTATCTCCAGCAGATTTTTAAGGCTCATGAAGGTAGAACTTCAGTCCGCACTTCTGGTTTGAGTACTTTGGGATTCTTTGTGGGCTTTGCGTAAGAAAGGCGTGCTACTTTTTTAGTGCTGTGGTAGGAATCTAACCCGGAGGAGGTAAGGGAGCCGGCTTCTTCCAGGTCAACGAAACCATCGGGCTCCAGGCAGTTTTCCGGTATCCATATTTCTTCGATGGCGCCAATGACCAGTATGGTATTGTTAATGGATAGCATTTGTGTTTCTGCTACCTCAAGGCCTATTCTAACATTTGCTTCGGCAACGTAAGGGGCTTTTAAGGTTTTGCTATACCAGGGGGTAAGCCTGCAGGCATGAAATTCGGAATGGTCCCAGCGGGCACTGGTGTGGTGTGCCTGCAAAAGAAAATCCTGACGGATGTGATTGATCGTAAAATAGCCGGTTTCTTCCATATTGGCAAGGGTATGCCGGGGCGAGGAATTAGGCCTTACCAGTACCCCGATCAGGGCTGGGTCAGCTCCCAGATGAAAAATCTGGCTGAAAACGGCTAGATTGGTAATACCCGAGCGATTGATGGTCCCAATAAGACTCACACTTTTAAAACCAGCTAAACTATTAATCAGATTAGCGCGATAGCGTTGTTCAAGATTAGGCAAATCAGCGGCGATAATATGTTCCATAAAAAAACATTTACGGCTTATTGTTTAGCAAATATAGTGCAATGTAAAACAAAAAAGAGTAGCATCCGGTGTCAGAATGTATATAAGATTAATGATTGGATATTTTTAATCTACATTCTTGTATAGTATAACTCCTTTACCCTCAGATAGTTTAACAAAATAAAAAGACCGGCTCATCACCGGTCTTCGCTTATCTTGTTATTTTGGATGGGTTTATTTCCCGATATAATTAAGGAATTCTGCTTTAACAGCCTCCTCTTTAAACTTACCAAGGAACTGGCTGGTAATGGTACGGCTGGTTTCATCCTGAATGCCGCGCATGCTCACACACAGATGTGCCGCATCCATCACTATCGCTACATCTTCTGTTTGTAGTGCTTCGGAAAGTTCCTGTGCAATCTGCACGGTAAGCCTTTCCTGCACCTGCGGGCGTTTTGCGTAAAACTGTACAATACGGTTTATTTTAGATAAACCAATCACCTTGCCACTGGAAATATACGCTACATGCGCCTTGCCAATAATAGGCACAAAGTGATGCTCGCAGCTGCTGTAAAAGGTAATGTCTTTTTCTACCAGCATCTGGTTGTACTGGTACTTATTATCAAAGAGACGCACCTCTGGTTTATTGGCGGGATTTAAGCCGCTGAAAATCTCTTTTACATACATTTTTGCCACCCGCTCAGGGGTGCCGGCAAGGCTGTCATCATTCAGGTCGAGACCCATGATGTGCATGATCTCCCGGAAATGCTTTGCGATCAGCTCGGTTTTAAGTTCATCGTCCAGGGCAAAAGCATCCTCCCGCATAGGAGTATCTGCCGAAGAAGCTACATGATCATCGCCCATTTCGTGTATGTGCATGCCTTTTTCAGGCTGGGTATTCAACAATGTTTCTTTCGGTTTCATAGAGCGTTACCTTTAACTCATAATGCGACTCAATCTGATCGCGCAATATTTTCCAGATGACCACAGCAATATTTTCGGCAGTAGGATTCAGCTCCCTGAACTCCTGCACATCCAAATTAAGATTGCGGTGGTCAAACTTGTTAATCACGTGCTCCTGTATCAGGTCGCTTAATTTTTTCATGTCGTACACATATCCGGTTGCCGGATTTACTTCGCCCACCAGTTTTACCAGCAGCTCATAGTTATGGCCGTGGTAATTCGGGTTGTTGCACTTGCCAAACACCTGGCTGTTTTTCTCATCTGTCCAGTCCCTGTTAAACAGTCGATGCGCTGCATTGAAATGTTCCTTGCGGATAATGGCCGCTTTCATGATATGTGTTTAATGTATAGTTAATAAAGCTAAACAATATTAGCCAATTAATATCAGTATCAACAGCAAAATAAACCAAATTTTAGTTCAGTACTGCCATAAATTAATCGCTTTCCGGGGCTAAGTAAATTAAATGCCTGTTCAAACCGATCATATTCCCCTGTTACCACTTATCACAACTTTAAAAAATTTTGGCTGTTGGCTGTAATTTTTTGGGTGCTTTGCGCATCTATATAACAAAGACAGCAAGAAGATTACAACACCAGAACAATAAAACAAACAAAGAAAACCCTAAACCTTCATTATTATGAAAGCTCAAATCTTAACCCTCGCTTTTTCACTGATGTGCCTGGTTCCAAACATATCCTCGGCAAGCGGTGAACCTAATTATTCCGATACACTCAAAAGCCTATCTGGTGGCGATCCGTCTGCCATAGATGAGGTAGACTTTACCATCGATGAACATTTTGTGTTTCAGGAAAAAGTGTACATCCACATATACGACCAGCAGGATGAGCCTGTGGTAAGTGGTGCTTTTACAAGCAAAGACCTCAGGGAAAACAAACAGCTTTTAAACCTGCTGCGCAAGAGCACCCGCTTTATGAGTGTGAACAGACACTATTACTACTTCCTGAACGAAGGTTGATCTATAAAAAGATACCTTCCTTAGAATCTGCCTCTTCATTTTTGAATATATAAAAAAAGGGTAAGCTGCTGGCTTACCCTTTTTTCTTAAGCCAGTAGTTTGGTACTAGCAATATTCTTCGAATACCTGTACCAGGTGCTGTGCAATCATTTCTGCATTGCGGCCTTCTATGTGGTGGCGCTCAATAAAATGCACCAGCTCGCCATCTTTGAACAGGGCAATAGCAGGCGAAGAAGGAGGGTAAGGCAGTGTATATTCACGTGCTCTTGCAGTGGCCTCTTTGTCTACGCCGGCAAAAACGGTAGCCAGGTTGTCGGGCTTTTTAGCGCTTAGGGCTACGGCTTTCTTCACACCCGGACGGGCAGCACCGGCGGCGCAGCCACATACAGAGTTAATGACCAGCAAAGTGGTACCTTCTTCTTTTTCAAGCAGGTTTTCTACTTCTTCAGGGTTGCGCAGTTCTTCAAACCCAACACCAGTCAGGTCGGTACGCATAGGGGCAACTAAATGTTCTGGGTACATATGATTAATGTGCTAATGCGACGGTTCGCCGCTGCGACTAATTATTTAATGTGATAATGAGGAGTAGCCTCCTGCATTAATGATACAAATGCAAAAGTCAGTAATTGAAGTTTAAACACCAATTATTTAAGCTATAAATCTGATTATAAAAACCCAAGCTCCAGCTTTGCAGCTTCCGACATCATATCCTGGCTGTAGGGAGGATCGAAGGTAAGCTCAACAGTTACTTCGTTCACACCTTCAATTGCCTTAACCTTCTCTTCTACCTCTACCGGTATCTGCTCGGCACTGGGGCAGGCAGGAGAGGTGAGGGTCATCAGGATATAAACGTTATTTACAGGGTAGAGATTGATCTCGTAGATCAGGCCCAGCTCGTAAACGTCGACCGGTATTTCCGGGTCATAAACCGATTTAATGGCATTCAGTACCTTATCCCGAAGGTTTTCCTCGGGTTGCTGTACTTCTTCTGCTGCTTTATTTGTTTCCTCGCTCATAGTAATCTTTACTCTTTTTCCATTTCCCGGTAAGCCATTGCGGCTTCCAGTTTCATTTGATTGATCATATTGGCAAAGCCATTGGAGCGCTGGCTTCCTATAAAAGTGTTCATGCCAATGTCTCTGATAAAGTACAGGTCGGCCCTGGCAATATCACCAATCTTTTGTTCCGAAAGCACCCTGATCAGGAGGGCAATCAGGCCTTTTGTAATGGCGGTATTGCTGTCGGCTTTGTACTTCAGGCGATCATCCTCACGCTCGGATACCAGCCATACTTTGCTCTGACAGCCTTTGATGAGGTTATCTTCCATTTTATGGTTTTCCTCCAGCGGGGGAAGTTTCTCACCCAGGTCGATCAGGTATTCCAGCTTACCGTTACGGTCGTCTTCGAATAACCCGAATTCCTCAATAATCTCGTTCTGTACAGTATTAATAGGTGGTTTTTCCATGCTTTATACGCATTACATGCGTGCTTTTAGCGCATCCGTTTTGCAATATACTGCAGGCCTTCGGCCAGCAGGTTTACCTCTTCCAGCGAATTATAAACAGCAAAAGAGGCACGAGCGGTTCCTTCTATGTTTAATCGTTTCATCAAGGGCTGGGTACAGTGGTGGCCGGTGCGTATGGCAATGCCACGGGCATCCAGCATCATGCCAACATCAAAGGGATGTACTCCTTCCAGGATAAAAGAAGCCACGCTTACTTTTTCACGGGCTGTACCTACCAGTCTAAGACCAGGCACTTCCTGCAGCAGCTCATTGGCTCTTTGCAGCAAAGCCTGCTCGTGGGCTGCAATGTTTGCTTTACCTACCTTTTCCACCCACTCCAGTGCGTAACGAAAGGCTACAATATCGCTGATGTTGGGCGTGCCTGCCTCAAACTTAAAAGGAATATCGTTATAGGTAGTTTCCTCGAAAGTCACTTCCTTGATCATTTCACCACCGCCCTGGTAAGGAGGCATAGCTTCCAGCAGCCGGCGTTTGCCATAGAGGATACCGGTACCTGTAGGTCCGTATACCTTATGGCCCGACATTACATAAAAGTCTGCATCGAGGGCCTGCACATCTACCTCCAGGTGGGAGGCAGCCTGGGCACCATCCAGCAGTACTACAGCACCCACTGCATGGGCTTTCTCAATAATTTCTTTCACCGGGTTAATGGTACCCAGTGCATTGGAGGCATGTACAACAGATACAAGTCTGGTTTTTTCACTTAGCAGCTTTTCAAACTCCTCCATGATCATTTCACCGGCATCTGTTACAGGTACTACCTGCAAGCTGGCACCTCTTTCCTGGCAAAGCATTTGCCAGGGCACAATGTTGCTGTGGTGCTCCATGGTGGTGATGATGATCTCATCGCCGGCTTTGATATGGCTGCGGCCAAAGCTGCTGGCCACCAGGTTAATGCCGTCCGTACAGCCTTTGGTGAAGATGATCTCCTCAGGCTCCGCGGCATTTACAAACCGCTGGGCAGCTTTGCGGGTAGCTTCGAAAGCAGTGGTTGCCCGTTCGGCCAGGGTGTGTACACCACGGTGAATGTTGCTGTTAAAGCCTGTATAATAATCATTGAGCGCATCCAGTACTACCTGTGGTTTTTGGGTAGTGGCAGCATTATCCAGGTACACCAGCTGGTGTTTGTTCACCTGCTGATGCAGCACCGGAAACTGCGCCCTGATTTGTTCTATATCAAAAATAGTGATGGTAGCGGCTTCTGTTTTCATGAGAATCTGGTTTCGAGCTTGTTGTTCACCAGGCTTAAAAAGTGCTGGCAAAGCGGCTCAATGTTTATATGCTCGATGATGTCGGCAGCAAAAGCATAGAGCAGCAGTGAGCGGGCTGTTGACTCGCTGATACCACGGGAGCGCAGGTAAAATACCTGTTCATCGTCGAGCTGCCCGGTGGTGGCGCCATGCGAGCATTTTACATCATCGGCCCAAATCTCCAACTGTGGTTTTGTAAAGATAGTTGCATTTGGAGTCAGCAATATGTTTTTATTGCTCTGGAATGCATTGGTTTTCTGCGCCGCCTGCTGCACATAGATCTTGCCGTTAAACACGCCGGTAGAGCCATCGTCCATAATGCCTTTGTACAGCTCATTGCTGGTGCAATTGGGCTGGCGGTGGTCCATAAGGGTATGGTTGTCTACGTGTTGCTTGCCGTGCAGCATGTAAAGTCCGTACATATCCGTATGGCAGCCTGAGCCATTCTGGGCTACGTTTAGGTTATTGCGTACAATGCGGCCGCCAAGTGTAATAACAGTGCTGCTGAAGCGGCTGTTAGGTGCCTGTTGTACTTCTGTGGTATTTACCTGCAGGGCAAAATCGCTTTCGGTCTGCACCTTAAAATAATCCAGCTGGGCACCATCGGCCACATCTACTTCTGTAAGCACGTTCAGGAAGCTGGTTTCTTCGCCAACAGAATTGTACACCTCTACCACACTGGCCTGCGCATGGCGGCCTATGCTGATAAAGTTGCGTGGCATGGCGGCGGTTTTTCCCGTGCGGCTGTCTGACATAAAATGCAGCACCACCGGCAGGCTTACCACTGCTTTAGCCGGAATTTCTATGTAGGCACCTTCCTGTGAGTAGGCACTGTTCAGGGCAACGAAGGCATCTCTTTCTGGCTGTGCCACTTTGCCAATCACATCTTCCGATACTTCTGAAAGGGGGCGGATCTTGATTTCGCTTTCGGGGCTAAGAATACTGCTGGCTTCCGGGCTGAAATGCCCGTTGATGAACACCAGGCGGTTGGCCTCGAGTCCGGAAAAGAAAAAGCTTTTAGCATCGGCTGCAGACAGGGCAGGGCTTGCCACAGTAAACCCTTCGCCAAATTCTTTTTCCAGTGTTTTTACAATGGGGGTATAGCGATATTCCTCATGTTTGGGGTGTGGCAGTCCGAGGGTGCCAAAGGCCTGGATACCCCTCCTGCGCACCTCGTTCAGGTACTGGTTAGCACCTTCGGGAGCACTGAGTTTATTATGTATGCTTTGTGTAAAGGTTTCGGGTTGCTGGTTCATGACAAATTCAAACAGGTTGACAAAAAGGATTAAGCGATGGCTTGTACCGGAGCTTTAGGCTCTGGCATCTACCGGAGCTTTAGGCTCCGGCTTCTACTTCGGCTTTAATCCAGTCGTAGCCTTTTTCCTCCAGCTCCATGGCCAGTTCTTTGGGACCTGTTTTTACAATGCGGCCTTTGTAGAGCACGTGCACAAAGTCGGGTATGATGTAATCGAGCAGGCGCTGGTAGTGGGTTACTACGATCACAGCATTGTCTTTGCTACGCAGCTTGTTAACGCCATTGGCTACGATCCGCAGGGCGTCAATATCGAGGCCAGAATCGGTTTCGTCAAGAATTGCCAGCTGTGGCTCCAGCATGGCCATCTGAAAAATTTCGTTACGCTTCTTTTCGCCACCTGAAAAACCCTCGTTCAGCGAGCGGTTCAGCAGGCTCTGGCTCATTTCCACCAGTTTCATTTTTTCCTTCATGATCATCAGGAAAGAAACGGCATCGAGCGGCTCCAGGCCACGGTGCCCGCGCACCTGGTTCAGAGCAGTTTTCAGGAAGTTGGTGGTGCTGACGCCGGGAATTTCTACCGGGTACTGGAAAGCCAGGAATACACCTTCGCGGGCACGCTTTTCGGGTGCCATCTCCAGCAGGTCTTTACCGTTGAAGCTAACGGAACCACTGATTACTTCAAATTCTTCGCGGCCGGCCAGTACAGAGGCCAGTGTGCTTTTGCCACTGCCGTTGGGGCCCATGATGGCGTGTACTTCGCCGGCTTTAACCTCCAGGTTAATGCCTTTCAGAATTTCCTTGCCATCGATGCTGGCCTGCAGGTTGTTTATGTTGAGCAACATGATATTTGTAGGAATGTGCGTTTAAAAACAGCTTATTCTTTGGTTGAGGTATAGTTCAGTCTGATCGACTGAAAAAAGAAAAAGCAGGAATACATTATTTTGTTTACTGTAAAAGCCTCTGGTATATAAAAACAGGAACCATGCACACTGGTAGCATGCATGGTTCCGTGCAAGGCTTTTTATGGTTTAACCTACGCTGCCTTCCAGCGTAAGTGCCAACAGCTTTTGTGCCTCCACGGCAAACTCCATGGGTAGCTGATTCAATACTTCTTTCGCATAGCCATTCACGATCAGGGCTACGGCATCTTCGGTTTCTATACCACGCTGGTTGCAGTAGAAGATCTGGTCTTCGCCAATCTTGGAGGTGGTAGCCTCGTGTTCTACTTTAGCCGTTGGGTTTTCCACTTCTATATATGGAAAAGTGTGTGCACCGCACTTATCGCCCATCAGCAGCGAATCACACTGGCTGAAGTTACGCGCACCTTCGGCTCGTTTCATGATCTTCACCAGACCGCGGTAGCTGTTCTGGCTCTTACCGGCAGAAATACCCTTGCTTACAATGCGGCTCTTGGTATTCTTGCCGATGTGGATCATTTTGGTGCCGGTATCGGCCTGCTGGTAATTGTTGGTTACCGCTACGGAGTAGAATTCACCTACCGAGTGGTCGCCTTTCAGGATACAGCTGGGGTATTTCCAGGTAACGGCAGAGCCAGTCTCAACCTGGGTCCAGCTGATCTTTGCATAATCGCCGGCGCAGATGCCGCGCTTGGTTACAAAGTTATAGATACCGCCTTTGCCCTGCTTATCGCCGGGATACCAGTTCTGTACGGTAGAGTATTTTACCTCTGCACTTTTGGCAGCGTAAATTTCTACAACCGCGGCATGCAGCTGGTTCTCGTCTCGCTGTGGGGCGGTACAGCCTTCCAGGTAGCTCACATAGCTTCCTTCGTCGGCCACAATGAGTGTACGTTCAAACTGGCCGGTGTTGGCAGCATTGATACGGAAGTAGGTGCTAAGCTCCATGGGGCAGCGAACGCCTTTAGGAATGTAGCAGAAAGAGCCATCTGAAAACACTGCTGAGTTAAGGGCGGCATAATAATTATCGTTAGCCGGCACTACAGAACCCAGGTACTTGCGTACCAGCTCCGGGTGCTCTTTCACCGCTTCGCTGAAGCTCATGAAAATAATGCCCAGTTCGCCCAGCTTTGCCTTAAAGGTCGTCGCTACCGATACCGAGTCTATTACAGCATCTACGGCTACACCGGTAAGGCGCTTTTGCTCTTCCAGGGAAATGCCAAGCCGCTTAAAGGTATCCAGTAGTTCAGGATCAATTTCATCCAGGCTTTTCGCAGTAGCCTTTTTCTTTGGGGCAGAAAAAAAGATAACATCCTTAAAATCGATTTCCGGATATTTAACATTTGGCCACTTGGGTTCTTTCATGGTAAGCCAATGGCGGTAAGCCTTCAGGCGCCACTCAAGTAACCACTCCGGTTCCTCTTTCTTAGCTGAAATATAGCGGACAATATCCTCGCTCAACCCCATGGGGGCTGATTCGTTTTCTATCTTGGTTTCCCAACCCCACTTGTATTCCGAGCTGGTGATCGACTCCAGAATATCTGTGTCTTTTGCCATAAATGGTGTTGTTTGGAATTATTCTAAATTAGTTACAAATGTATAACAGAAATCCCAATTTTATGTTCCTCTAACTCCTTTTATTTAGTAGGAATGGATCAATAAATTGATATTCAGTTACTTAAATTTAAGGTTTTTTGATTTAAGCGCGGGTATTAATTACTTATGGAAGTATAAAAAAACCTTATAGCCAAAGCAACCTTTGATCCTATTGCAGCAGCTGGTCGAGCTGTATGGTACGCTGTACTCTTTCCTCCAGTGAAATAATGCTTTCTGTTCTTTCCACACCATCAATGGTTTGAATCTTATCGTGCAGTACCTGCCGCAAATGATTAGTATCGCGGCAGTAAATGCGCACAAACATGCTGTAAGGACCGGTGGTATAATTAAGGCTAACTACCTCGGGGATCTGTTCCAGCTTGGCAGCTACATCGTCGTAGTAAGAGCTTTTTTGCAGGAATATACCCAGGAAGGCAGTAATGTCGAACCCCAGCTTACCATAATCTATTTTAAGAGTAGCACCCTGCACAACGCCCATTTCTTCCAGCTTTCGCATGCGCACATGCACGGTTCCGCCAGATACAAATACTTTTTTTGCTATTTCAGTATAAGGTATTTTTGCATCTTCAGAGAGCAGAGCCAAAATCTTCAGGTCTATGCTATCAATCTCATAATTTTTTGACATATCTCGGCAAGTGTTTTAATTCATTTATAACAGAAGATATGTAAAAATAAAAACTTTGTAATAATTAGGAAATATTTTTAACTAATTTTTACAAATTGCCTTAAATTTTATAGTTTTACATCAGCGAATAACACAGTTAACCTTGATTCGCACACCATACTGTAAGGTGATGAAACTGGCAGACATGCCCTCCGGTCTCGGGGGTGGAGGAAAGGGATAAAACACTGGTACCAAGGTACTTTTGACTAACCGCTCCGTGGAGGTTCGACTCCTTCCCTTACAGCTAGAAAGATGGTTAACATTAAAAAGCCTGTCCTGATATCGGGGCGGGCTTTTTTGTTTTTAAGCTATTTTTTCTGTGCAGATCATGTTTATGAGGATACCGATGGACACAAAAGATTTTTTGATTAAATTAGGTTAAATCGATTGAAAACGTATTTTTACAGCATAACCGCTTAACTCTTCTACTTTATTATGGCCGCTTTCCCCTGGTTTGAACAATACCCCAAGCAAGTATCACACACAATTAAAACTGATCAGTTTCCGCATTTGCCGGCAATGCTGGAGCATGCTTTTAAGCAGTATGGTCACCAGACAGCCTACATCAGTATGGGCAAAGAAATAACATTCAGGGAGGTGGATGAGCTTTCCGGGGCCTTTGCTGCTTATTTGCAAAACAGCTTAAAGCTGCAGCCTGGCGATCGTATTGCCTTACAAATGCCCAACTGTTTACAGTATTCTGTGGCACTCTACGGTTCGCTGCGGGCGGGGCTTGTGGTAGTAAATACCAATCCTTTGTATACACCCCGGGAAATGAAGCACCAGTTTAACGATGCCGGCGTAAAGGCAGTGTTGGTCATGAATATGTTTGCCCACAACCTGGAAAAAGTATTGCCAGAAACCAGCATTCAGCACGTGATGATCACCGGCCTTGGCGATATGATAGGTGGGATTAAGGGCTGGATTGTGAATCTGGTAGTAAAGCGGGTGAAAAAGATGGTACCAGCTTACAACCTGCCAAAAGCAGTTTCCTTCAATGAGGTAATTTCAGAAGGTAAAAAATTAAACTTCAAAGCACCGGCCATCAAAGCGGAAGATATTGCTTTTCTGCAGTATACGGGTGGTACCACCGGGGTTGCCAAAGGGGCCATGCTCACGCACCGCAACATGGTGGCTCATACCATGCAGGTGAACGAGTGGTTTAAGCCTATGCTGGAAAAGGGCAAGCAGGAGTATATGGTAACGGCTATTCCGCTCTACCACATCTTCGCGCTGGCTGTGAATGGCCTGTTTATGACTTTCATTGGCGCCAGGTGTCTGCTGATCACCAACCCGAGGGATATGAAGGCATTCATCAAAGACCTGAAGCGGGAGCCCATTACCATGATCACGGGTGTTAATACCTTATACAATGGCCTGCTGAACCAGCCGGATTTTGCTACTGTAGATTTCAGCAGGATGAAAGTGGCGATTGGCGGAGGCATGGCAGTGCAGAAGGCCGTGGCCTCGCGCTGGAAAGAAGTAACGGGTGTGGCCCTGGTAGAAGGCTATGGCCTTAGCGAAACATCTCCGGTGTTGTGTGTAAACCCGCTGGATGGTACCGAACGCCAGGGAACAATTGGGGTGCCGGTTCCCAATACTGAGGTAGCCATTTTCGATGAAGAGGGCAAAAAGCTGTCTGCCGGTGAGCCGGGAGAACTTTGTGCCAAAGGACCCCAGGTTATGAAGGGTTACTGGAACAGGGAGGATGAGAGCCGCCAGGTGTTTATGGATGGCTGGTTTAAAACCGGCGACATAGGTATAATGGAGTCTGATGGCTTTTTCAGGATTGTTGACAGGAAAAAAGACATGATCAACGTATCGGGCTTTAATGTATACCCGAACGAAATCGAAGATGTGATTGCCATGCACCCTAAAGTGCTGGAGGTGGCAGCCATTGGTGTTCCCGATGCCAAAACAACCGAAACAGTGAAGGTGTGTGTGGTAAAGAAAGATGATAGCTTAACCGAAGAAGAGCTGATTGCCTTCTGCAAGCAGAATCTTACAAATTACAAACTACCCCGTATCGTAGAATTCAGGGATGAGCTGCCCAAATCCAACGTTGGCAAAATAATCAGAAGGTTGCTGCGGGACGAAACAAAATCAGAAGAAGTGAAATCATAACAGATCTATTTATACTTTAAGAACACCAGAGCCGGCTGCATGCCGGCTTTTTTGGGCCTTTTAGTTACCAATTCGCTAACAGGAGGGCAGCGTAGTGTAAAAAAGGCATCTTTAGCATCAAATGGGGGGAGTAGGTCGGCTGCGTACATCCTGGCTTGCAGAGGTCTAAAAACAATTGCTTCTATAGCTGTGTTAAGCTGTAGGTGGATCTTTTTAACTAAAACCCTATTTTTTATGGAAAGCTATTTGCAGACAAAAACCGTTCAGGACCTGATCAAGAAGATTGAGAATATAGAAATCTGTATGTTCAGTACAGTTGAAGCCGATGGTAGCATTGCCAGCAGGCCAATGTCGACCAGGCAGATTGATCCGGACGGCACCATGTGGTTCTACACCGACGAGCATTCTCTGAAGGCAGACGAAGTAAAGCAGTATGATCATGTGAACCTGGCGTATGCCGATATTGGCAACCAGCTGTATGTATCTGTATCCGGTACCGGCGAAGTGGTTACCGACCGGGCAATGGTTCAGAAACTATGGAGTCCAGTGCTGCAGGCGTGGTTTCCACGAGGGCTGGAAGATCCCAACCTGGCACTAATCAGGGTGATTCCGCATGCTGCTGAATACTGGAATGCTTCATCGAACAAAATGCAGCAGATCTTTAAGATTGCGCAGGCCATCATGAAGGGCAAACAGTACCAGGGTGGAGAGCATGGCAAGATCATGATGTAAGGAAACAGGCGTGGAGTTAGCAGTTAAGCCTTGATGCACTTCATGAATGCCTCTTTCTCTTCTTGAAAAAGCACTTATAAGATAGAACCTGCTCCCGCAAGAGCAGGTTTTTTTGTTAAGCATGGGAGTGATTACAGCTGTCGTATTTCCATCCGCAAAGTTAAAAGTTAGCGGCAGGCGGGGTGGTGGTGGCTGTAATTAGCTGCAGTCAGTTATAAATCCGCTGTACCGGCAGGGGCAGGGATGAGCGCCTGCAAAAAAAAGCCTTCCGGGGTATCCGGAAGGCTTTCAGGTTCTAACCGAAATGAATCGGCTGTACTGTTAAATTATCTTAACTCGCCGCTCTGGGCTTTATCTTTCAGCTGCTCGTTTGCAAAGATTGCAACCTCAACACGACGGTTTTGCGCACGTCCGGCTTCGCTGTCGTTGCTTGCTAGAGGTTGTGTCTCACCGTAGCCTCTTGTAGTAATACGGCTGGAGCTTACGCCCTGTGCAGTTACATACTGGGCTACCGCCTGTGCACGACGCTCAGATAATCTCTGGTTGTAATCATCAGCTCCTTTGTCGTCGGTATGTCCTTCGATCAGTACGTTTGTATCAGGGTACTTGCGCAGGGTTTCTGCCAGTTCACGGATATTTTGCTTGGCAGTAGGAGTAAGATCTTCTTTATCGAAAGCAAATAAAATACCGCCTTCAAAAGTTACTTGGATACCTTCGCCTACACGTTCTACTGTTGCATTCTCCAGTTCATCTTCCAGTTCTCTGGCCTGCTTGTCCATATAAATACCAATGGCAGTACCGGCTGCACCGCCAATTACAGCACCTAAAATTGCTCCCTTAGCAGTGTTACCGGCAAGCGTACCTATACCGGCACCAACGGCTGCACCACCTGCAGTACCTGCTGCGGCACCTTTACCGGTGTTGCTCCAGCTGGCACATGAAAATGCGAACATGCTCAGGCAGAGCATCAGGGCTATGGTAATTCGAGTAGTTTTCATAATTGTTGACTTGGTTTGGTTCTAATTTTCTTAATTCAAAATGTTTGCCAAATTTCAGTAGCTTAAACGTTGCTAATACAATTAGGTTGGCTCCTGTTCTTTTATTAGCTTTTCAGCTGCTTGTTTGATTAGCTATATAGCGATTATCGTGCCATATTGATTTTTTTATAATTTACCCGCAAGGGTCACTTAACTGTTTGCTGATGAACCCTATAAAAACCCTGGTGGTAGGGTATGGACTTTCTGCCAAAGCCTTTCACCTGCCTTTTCTACAGATCAACCCGGCTTTTGAGCTTCAGGGCATTGTGCAGCCCAGGGGAAATGCTTCCAGAGAAGAGCTGCCTCAGCTGGCTCACTACCGCACACTGGAGGAAGCTCTGCAAAAAGGCGAAGCGGAGCTGGTGATTATTTCGGCACCAAACGAGCATCATGCACCAATGGCAACACAGGCACTGCGGCAGGGAAAACATGTAGTAATTGAAAAACCTTTTGCCCTTACAGTGGCAGAGGCCGAAGCGCTTTGCCAGCTTGCTAAAGAAGAGGACAGGGTGTTGAGCGTTTTCCATAACCGCAGGTGGGATGCAGATTTTCTTACGCTTCGGCAGCTTCTGGAGGAAGAAAAGGTTGGCAGGCCTGTGCTGCTGGTGTCACGCTTTGATCGGTTCCGGCCACAGATAAAATGGAGCTGGAAAGAAGAACCTAAGCAGGGGGCAGGGAATTTCTATAACCTGGGTCCTCACCTGATCGACCAGGCGCTTCAGCTCTTTGGCTGGCCTGCAGAGGTATATGCCCACATCCGTACAGAACGCAGGGAAGGCCAAACCGAAGATGCCTTTGATCTGCACCTGTACTATCCGGACTTAACGGTACACCTGGGTGCCTCTACGCTGGTAAGTGCCCGCTGGCCACGCTTTAGCCTGCTGGGCACAAAGGGCAGCTATACCAAATGGGGACTCGACCCCCAGGAAGAGTTGCTGGTGGAGGGTAAGTTGCCCTCTGCACCAGGCTGGGGTGCCGAAAAACCGGAAGACTGGGGCACCCTTATAACGGGAGATAATGATGCAACCAGCAGCCAGCCTTATCCAGGTGTGCCTGGTAATTATAATGTTTTCTTCACCGGTCTGGCAGCAGCCATCAGAGAGGGAGGCCCTAATCCGGTGCCGCCCCATGAAGCCCTGCAGGTAATGCAAATCATTGAGCTGGCTTACAGAAGCCAGCAGGAGGGCAAAAGATTAAAAACAGAGCGAGCCTGAAATGGCCAGGTGATTTTCTGTGCTTTGCAACCCTTTAATATAAAAGCAGCCCCTCTGGTTAGAGGGGCTGCTTAATTTATGATCTGTTAATCGTATTGATCTTTTTCAGTTCGCTCCCAGGATCTGGAAGAGCTCATCCAGTTTCGGGGTTAATATGATCTCGGTGCGGCGATTTTTTGCTTTGCCTTCTGCTGTGGTATTGCTGGTAACCGGTGAGTATTCACCACGGCCGGCGGCAGTGATCCTGTCGGCAGGAACGCCACTTTTTTGCAGGATGTTCACAATAGAGGTAGCCCGCAGCACACTAAGATCCCAGTTATCATCGATTCCTGCAGCGCCTTTGTTCATGGGTACATTATCGGTATGCCCCTCCACCATGATGTTGATGTCCTTGCTGTCTCTAAGCGCGCCTGCCAGCTGCTGCAGGGCGTTCTGTCCTTTTGGGTCTACCTGCGTGCTGCCAGACTTAAAGAGCAGCTGCTCGGCCAGCGAAACGTATACCTTGCCGTTGCGCACCTCTACCGTCAGGTCGTTTTCCTTGAAGTTAAGCAGGGCATCGCTTACTTTTTTCTTAAGCTGGGCTACAGCTTTCTCCTGTTCTGCCAGCACTTTCTCCAGCTCCACCACGCGGCGTTCGCGTTCCTGCAGGTTAATGGCTAGCTCATCGTTGCGCTTACGGGTGGCTTCCAGCTCTTCGCGCGCATTCATTAGTCTTTTTTGCTGCTCGTTCAGGTCGCCACGCAGCTGGCCGCTGGTGTTTACCAGGTTGTTATAGTAATCTTCCAGCTCTTTGTAAGCTTTTTGCCTGGCCTGCAGCTCCTGCTGGCTTTGGTTGTAGCTTTGCTGCAGGCTTGTGCGCTCACTGTCGAGCTCGGCCCGCTGCTTGTCCAGGCGCTGTATGGCGTTGGTGGCAACGGCAAGTTTTTCTTCGCATTCAGACTGCCGTGCCTCCAGTGCTACTTTATCTGCCAGCAGCATATCGTATTTCTTTGCAGAAACGCAGCTGGTACCACTGGCAAGCAAAAGCAGGTAAATTGGAATATAATTTTTGATCATGGTTAAAGGTTTGCCAGCGAATTTAATGAAAAATAAAAACAGATTACCCTGGCGCTAGGCATAGGTGTCAGAAATAATGTAACTTCCAACTCAACCAAACACAACCATCAACATGAGCAAACATACGGAAGGCATGCTTAGGCCCGATGCGCTTCAGGAAAAGGTATTTATCGTTACCGGTGGCGGAACAGGACTGGGCAGATCTATGAGTAAGTATTTTCTTGAATTAGGAGCAAAAGTTGTGATTACCAGCCGAAAGCTTGAGGTGCTGGAACAAACTGCCCGGGAGCTGGAGGAAGAAACCGGCGGCAAAGTGTTGCCCCTGGCCTGTGATGTGCGGGAGTACGAGCAAATAGAAAAAGTGTTGGCAGATACCATGAGCCAGTGGGGTAAAATAGATGGTCTGCTGAACAATGCTGCGGGGAACTTTATCAGCCCTACCGAGCGGCTATCACACAGGGCTTTCAATACGGTGCTGGATATTGTGCTGAAAGGCACCACCCAGTTTAGCCTGGCCATGGGCAAACTTTGGATAGACCAAAAGCAGGCAGGCACCATGCTCAATATTGTAACCACCTATGCCTGGACCGGCTCGGGCTATGTGGTGCCCAGTGCCTGTGCCAAAGCAGGTGTGCTGGCGCTTACCCGTTCTCTGGCAGTAGAGTGGGCCAAATATAAAATACGCTGCAACGCCATTGCCCCCGGCCCTTTTCCTACGGAGGGTGCCTGGAGCCGGCTATTGCCGGGAGAGCTGAAGGATAAATTTGATCCGGCACGCCGGGTGCCGTTGGGCAGGGTTGGAGAGCACCAGGAGCTGGCCAACCTTGCGGCATACCTGATGTCGGATTTCAGTGCCTATGTAAACGGAGAGGTGGTGACCATCGATGGTGGTGAATGGATTAAAGGCGCGGGTGAATTTAACAACTTGGAGCGCATTACTCCGCAAATGTGGGATATGTTCGAGCAGATGCGGGGTAAATAAATTAAAGAGTTTCAGGCTGCAGGATATTGAGCAGGCTGCCCCAACCTGGCTTGCTCCCTACAGAAAAAGATCTCTTAGGTTGCTGGCTGCTGATGTACAGTGTGCAACCTAAGAGATTTTGCTTAAGGTTATATTATTGATTAAAGCTTATGTGGCTGCCGTAGGAAAGCAGCAGGCGGGCAATTTTTCAGACCCACTGCTCCAGTGGCTTGTGCGCCCATAATAAATCTTTGCCAGTGCTTACCAGGTATCCCTTTTTTTTCAGGTAGGCGGCCAGTGCTTCGTTATTTTCATGCTGCTCTAAGCCGGGATGCGTTTCAAGGGCAATGCAGTTGATTTTTTCAAAAAGAGCAGGGGGTGTGTTATAGAGGATGCAGTATTCTGCTCCTTCACAATCTAGCTTCAGCAGATCTACTTTCTGTAGCTTAAATTCCTGGAATACCTTGGGCAGGGTAGTAGATTTTACGCTTACCCGATCCTTTTCCTGTGTATGGTTAAAGATGGTGGCAGAAGTGGTGAAATCTGCGCTGCTGTCAAGCATCATATGGATCTCGCCCTCGGAATCGCTCACAGCCTTGTTGAAAAGAGTTACATTTTTATTTTCTTCCGGGGGCACATTTTTGATCAGCTGCCTGTAATTTTTTTCTATGGGTTCGAAAGATATCAGCCTGGGGTTTTTGAATTTTGTAAGGGAATAGAGCGTAAAGAAGCCAACATTTGCGCCTATATCTATCACAACAGGGTTTTTTATATTAATGAGTTCAGCAGGCAGCCCTGCAGTATAGGTCTCTGCAAAAAAGCTTTCTTTAAACTCACGGATCAGGCGTTTGGGTACAGTAACAGATCTGTTGTTCTTAAGCTTAAAGGTAAAATCCGGTGCTTTTTTTCCGGAGTATTTATACAGCAGATAGCTTTGCCAGTTTTCAAGATTGCTGATCATGTTTTTTACCCTTGAAACTTTCATGTACTCTTTTTTAAATGGTTTGGTAGATTATGTAGCTGCCTGAAATCCGCTATTCAGGCCCTGAACTATCAGTAAAATGTGGCAATATAATCTTTGGAATTTATATAATTTGAGTTTTAGCAATTATAGTAACACTAAATTTTAAGGTGGGGTTGTGTTTTGCTATAGTGTGTTAAAGATTTCAATTTGCTGAAAGCCAGTATGATCAGCTGGATTGATGTGGAAGATGCGGCCGTATCCTTCATCGAAGGCTGGAATCTGCATTTTTTTCCAGGTAGCCTTTACGCCCTTTTCAGGTATCAGTTCTTTTCCACTGCGCAGGGAATTTCTTGAAAGAGCTACATCAAGTTCAGTTCTGAAATAATAACAAACCAGTTCGTATCGGGCAGCCAGGGCAGGAGCAATGTAGTAATGGCGTTCTTCACGGGTGGGGTTGGTGTTGTCTACTACAAAGCGGGCACTGGTACGCAGGCACAAGTCCAGCATTTGCCGCTCGCGGTTGCGGGTGCGCAGTAAGTCCATGCTGATGCGGATGTGTGTATTAAAGAAGTGCTGTTTGTAGAAGGTAGATTTGCCGCTACCCTGTATGCCGCAAAAAATAATGCCCTGCATGGATTGATGGTGTATGTCAGTTTTGTGATGTTAACATAACAAGGCTGTTTACCAAGAGTTTTGGGGAGAGGCTGTGATATTGACGGCAGCTGTATGAAACCTCAACTAGGTTTCAAATCTCTGAAGAAATGCACCGGTTGCTATTACAATCAGCCAAAAAAAGGCAGCCATTTGGCTGCCTCTATTTTTTATTCCTATAGCTGATGCTTAGCTGTTTTTGGAGCGGGGTTTGCCAAACCAGCGTTTGCTGCTGTTACGGGGCGAGGGCTGGCTGTTGTTCCTGGGTGCAGACTGGTTGCTGTTTCTGGCTGCATGTGAGGAAGAAGCAGTTGCAGGCTGTGACCTGTAAGAGCTTTGAGACCTTGAAGAGTTGTTTGATGACCTGTTCGGCACGTGGATATCAGCTTCGAAAGGATGATTCTCTACCACCGGTATTTTTTTGCCAATCAGTTTATGGATATCCTGCAGGGATTTTACCTCCTCGGCATCGCAAAACGAAATGGCACTGCCGCTGGCACCGGCACGGCCTGTTCTGCCAATGCGGTGTACGTAGGTTTCAGGCACATTGGGCAGGTCGAAGTTAATCACATGCGAGAGATCTTCCACATCGATACCCCTGGCGGCAATATCGGTAGCCACCAGTACCCTTATTTCTTTATTGGTAAAGTTGGAAAGAGCACGCTGGCGGGCATTCTGTGATTTATTGCCGTGAATTGCCTCTGCCTTAATGCCCTCGCGGTGCAGTCTTTTGGCAACACGATCGGCCATGTGTTTAGTACGGGTAAATACCAGTACGCTTTCCAGCGACTCTTCCTCCAGCAGGTAGGCCAGCAGGGAAGGTTTATCGCTTTTGCTTACGAAATACAGACTTTGCTGAATTCTTTCTGCGGTAGAAGAAACAGGAGTTACCTCTACCTTGGCTGGGTTAACCAGTATGGTATTGGCAAGCGTCAGAATATCGGGCGGCATGGTGGCCGAGAAAAACAGGGATTGTCTTTTAGCAGGCAGCTTGGCCAGTACCTTTTTAATGTCGTGGATAAAGCCCATATCCAGCATACGGTCGGCTTCATCAAGTACAAAGTATTTAATATGCTCCAGGCTGATAAACTTTTGGTTCATCAGGTCAAGAAGCCTGCCGGGGGTGGCTACTAAAATATCCACACCGGCTTTCAGGGCATCGGTCTGGGCTTTTTGCTTCACACCACCAAATACCACCAGGTGCCTCAGGTCCAGGTTTTTACCATAAGCAGCAAAGCTGTCGGCAACCTGGATGGCCAGTTCACGGGTGGGGGTCAGGATCAGGGCTTTGATTTTACGCTGGCCGCGTTCCCGGATAGGTTCATGCAGCAGCTGTAAAATAGGGATGGCAAAAGCGGCTGTTTTGCCTGTGCCAGTTTGTGCGCAACCGAAAAGATCTTTTTGCTGAAGTACAATAGGAATAGCTTGTTGCTGTATGGGGGTTGGGGTGGTGTATCCTTCAGATTCCACCGCCTGTTGAATAGGCTCAATGAGCCCCAGATTTTCAAATGTCATGTAACGTAATAAAATAATATAGGCCGTACTGCTGCTTAGGCACCTGAACAGATCATAAAAGGGTTTGATTTGATCAGCAGAGTGCCAGAAATTAACGGGTGCTTATAAGGAGCAGCCCAGCCGTACTGGCAAGCTTTTAACAGCGAATCATCAAAGGTAGTTCTTTTTATTTTATAATTAGCTGCCGGCAACAGCGGCTGGAGGGATGTCTGCAGCTGTTGCTCCTGATTATCAAGAGGCCCTATCTGAAAAGCATTGTTGTAAAAAATTGATTTAGTTGCGCTATCTTAGCCCGCGATGATATCGAAGAAAACAAAATATGCTATCAATGCGTTAGTGCATCTGGCAAAAATGTGGGAACAGGGCCCTATTCTTATCAGCGAAATTGCACAGGCACAAAATATTCCGCAGAAATTTCTGGAGGCTATTTTACTGGATCTGAAGAAGGCCGGTATACTGGCAAGCAAAAAAGGAAAAGGAGGGGGGTACTACCTGCTTAAACACCCAACCGAAGTAAGTATGGCTGAAGTAATGCGCCTGTTTGATGGACCCATTGCGTTACTGCCCTGCACCACACACCGCTACTACGAGCGTTGCGAAGAATGCAGGGACGAAGAAACCTGCGGGATTCGCTCAGTATTCTATGAACTTAGGAATAATACGGTGCGCCTGCTGAAAGGGGCTACGCTGGCAGAGATTGTAAAGCGGGAAGATAAGCTTAGCCAAAGAAGACTGAAGCAGTAAATTCCATAGTCATTACTCTATTAAGCTGATCGATTATCTATATTTGAGACTTCAATTTTTTATGAGTCCCGACGCCTTCATTACCCTTTTTGTAATTCTATCAGCAGTTGTACTTTTTGCAACTGAAATATTTTCTATTGATCTGGTAGCGCTGCTGATTGTGGTTGCCTTGATTTTCTTTGGAGTGATTACTCCCGAGCAGGGGGTAGAAGGCTTTAGCAACAAGGCTACCCTTACAGTTGCCTTTATGTTTGTACTAAGTGCAGCCCTGCTGAAGACGGGTGCATTGCAGGTGCTGGCCTTCAGGTTATCAGGTATTTTCCGCAGGAGCTTCCGCACAGGCATTATCCTGATGATGCTGATGGTTGCCGTTATTTCTGCCTTTGTGAATAACACGCCGGTAGTGGCCGTTTTTATTCCCGTTATCATACAGATTGCCTACGCCTCTGGCTTTCATCCCTCTAAAATGCTCATTCCCCTGTCGTTTGCCTCAATTTTTGGAGGTATGTGTACGCTCATTGGTACCTCTACCAACATTCTGGTTAGCGGTATTGCAGAAAAAGAAGGCCTGCCACCCATTTCCATGTTCGATCTTTCGCCCCTGGGGCTTATACTTTTATCGGCAGGCATAATTTACATGATTTTTATTGGCATCAAGTTGTTGCCTAACCGTCAGCAGGAGCGTGACCTGAAGACCAAGTTCGATGTGCGCAATTATCTGACAGAGATAGAACTGCTGCCGGAAGCCTCTTCTGTAGGCAACAAGATCATGAACTCGGAGCTGGTGCAGGAGCTGGATATGGATATCATTGAGATCAGGCGCAATGGCAGCATCTTTACACTGCCTCCGGGCGATTTTATGCTGCAGCAGCATGATATTCTGAAGGTTCGCTGCAACATAGAAAAGATCAAAGCACTGAAAGACCGCGCCAAGATCCTGGTAGAGGCAGGTGTGCGCATTGGCGACGATAACCTGCAGGGTAAAAACTCTACGCTTACCGAGCTGGTGATCACGGCAAATTCTGACCTGGATGGTAAAACCCTTCGGGGCATAGACTTTCGCAGGCGCTTCCGGGCAATACCGCTGGCCATCAGGCACCGGGAGGAGGTACTGCACGAGCAGCTGTACGATATGCCCCTGAAGGCAGGTGATGTAATACTGGCAGAGGTAAAAAGCCACTATGTAAAAGAGCTGAAGCGGATGGAGAACGATCAGGATTTTCCCTTTGTACTGCTATCGGAAGAAACCTTGGTTGATTTCGATATCAAGCAATTTGTTTTTGTAGTAAGTGTAATCCTGACCATCGTAACCCTGGCAACGGCAAACATTGTTCCTATTATGCAGGGCACGCTGGCAGGTGTGGTGCTGCTGGCCATCAGCAAAACAATCACGATGAAAGAGGTGTATGAAGCCATCAACTGGAAGGTGGTTTTTCTGCTGGCAGGCTCCCTTACGCTGGGTACTGCCATGCAAAACAGCGGCCTCGATCTTTACATCGCAAATGGTTTGGTTATGAGTCTGGGTGCCTGGGGTCCGGCCTTTGTGGTATCCGGTTTGTACCTCACCACTTCGCTGCTTACAGAAATCATGTCGAACAACGCTACGGCGGCGCTGCTGGCACCTATTGCCATTGCCATTGCCCACAGCATGGGCCTAAGCCCCATGCCTTTTCTGATGGCTGTTACTTTTGCTGCTTCTGCTTCGTTCATGACACCTATTGGCTACCAGACCAATGCTATGGTGTACAGTGCCGGGCAGTATAAGTTTAAGGACTTTCTGAAGGTGGGTACGGCCATTAATCTTTTATTCTGGCTTATTGCCACTTTCCTGATTCCACAGATCTACAGTTTTTAGTATGGCAGCGCTTGTGGATCAGGAGGTAAAACGATGCCGGCAGCCACTAACCCAACACATGGTGCGGGTAATAAAAAATGCTGTAGCAGCAGGCAACGGCAGGCGTATTTTTGCACTCGATTGAAATGATGAAGATCAGCCCTTCCATATCATTTATTTTCTTAAATTAGTAGTTGCAACAATATCTGATAATACTGCCAGCCATGCGGGTCAGTCGTTTAGCCTTATTCCTGTTTTTCTTTTTTGGAGTAATTCTCCAGGCAGTGGCAGCTGTGCCTGACCAGTTTAAATTCTCGCTGCTGGATGTAAGCAAAGGCCTCTCCAACAACCAGGTAAACTGCTTTCTGCGCGACAGCAGGGGATATCTCTGGATTGGCACTGCCGATGGCCTTAATCGCTTTGATGGTACCAAAGTAAAGATCTACCAGCACGATCCCCGCGACAGCAGCTCCATCAGGGGGAATACCATTAACAGGATGTTTGAGGACCCAGCCGGTAAATTATGGATTGTTACCACTGACGGCATCAGCATCTTTGACCCGGTTCAGGAAAAATTTAGCAGGGAACAGGCTGCCTTTACCCGGTCATTTGGCCTGGCCGGGCATGATATTGAAAACATCATCAGGGACAAAGCCGGCAATTACTGGTTTATCCTGACGGGGCAGGGGATTTCCCGCTACTCGCCGGCAGATGGCAAACAGGTTTTCCTGAAGCATACCAGTGGAGATGCCAGCACCATCAGTTCCAATTATGTACAGTCTGTTGTACAAAACAGCAGGGGAGATTACTGGCTCATACACCGCAATGGTATTTTTGAAAAGCTGGATGGTTCCAGCCTGGAAGTGGTGCAGCAGGTACCGCTGGTAAGCGAGCGCTTTGGAGGGCAGTTATACAACTACGAATTATTTACTGATAGTGAAGATGATCTCTGGATTTACCTGCCATACGAAACAAAAGGGCTGTTTTTGTATGAGCCGGGCCGCAAGGCCCTAAGCCATTATCACCGCGAGGGCAAAGACCTGCCCCTAAACAATAATATGGTGCGCGGTGTAGCAGAGGAGCAGCCGGGTAAGATCTGGGTTGGCACCGACCATGGCGGCATCAACATCATCGATAAGAAAAAACAATTGGTCAGCTATGTGCTTTCCAGCCAGGATGCCGAGCATGGCCTTGCCCACAACAGTGTAAACGCGCTCTATAAAGATGCCGAAGGTATTATCTGGATAGGTACTTACAAAAAAGGCATCAACTATTACCACGAGAACATCATCCGTTTTCAGCATTACAAGCATCAGCCATCTGTTGCAGCAAGTCTGCCATTTGATGATATTAACCGCTTTGCCGAAGACCGGCTGGGTAATCTGTGGATAGGGACCAATGGCGGTGGCCTGCTGTATTACGATCGTGCCAGCAACACCTACACCCGCTACAGGCACAACCCGGCAGATCCGCAAAGCATTAGCAGCGATGTTATTGTGAGCCTGCTGCTGGATGATAGCGGCACCCTCTGGATTGGCACCTATACCGGCGGCCTGAACCGTTTCGATGGCAAAACCTTTAAGCATTACAAGCATGATCCGACGGATCCCGCCAGCCTGCCCTGTGTTGCCGATAATGTATGGGAGCTGTTTCAGGACTCCAGGGGAAACCTATGGGTAGGTACCATGAAAGGAGGGTTGTCTGTTTTCGATCCTGCCCAGGAAATCTTTCATCCCTATCCAATCGGCGAGGGAAAGAAGGAAATGCAATCTGCCTATATATCGGCCATAGCCGAAGATGCAAACGGAAACATCTGGGTGGGCGGTAACATTGGTGTTGAAAAGATAGATACGAAAACAGGAGAGGTAAGCCATTTTACGAACGATGCTGCCACGCCCGCCATGCTGGGGAGCAATAATGTATTCTTTATCCATGTAGATGGTGAAAACAGGGTATGGGCAGGCACACAGGATGGACTGAACCTGTATGATGAAGAGAAAAATAATTTTGTACTCTTTACTAAAGACAACGGGCTGCCCCATAATACCGTGCTCACCATTCTGGAAGATGACCTGCAGAACCTCTGGTTAAGCACCCCCAACGGTATTACCAACGCGCTTATCAACAGAAATGCCAACCCACAGTCGGGGCAGTTTATCTCCTTCAAGAACTTCAGCACAAGCTATGGATTACAGGGAAATGTTTTTAATGAAAATGCAGCCCTTAAAACCAGCAGAGACGAGCTGCTTTTTGGAGGACCTAACGGCTTTAACCTATTTCACCCCAGTGCTGTACGGGCAGGCGATAAAGCACCAAAACTGCTTTTTACAGATTTCCAGCTTTTTAATGAAGCAGTTAAAATTGGCAGCAGGGTAAATGGCAGGGTACTGCTGGAGCAATCGCTTTCAGATACCAAAGGTATTACCCTGAAGCACGATGAAAATGTTTTCTCCATTGAATTTACGGCGCTTAATTTTCTGCATCCTGAAAAGAACAGGTTCCGGTATATGCTGGAGGGCTTTGACAGGGGCTGGCAGCCGGCAGACGTTTTAAACCGGCGGGTTACCTACACCAACCTCGACCCGGGCGACTACACCTTTAGGGTGCAGGCATCCAACAACGATGGCAGCTGGAACGAGGAAGATCTTAGGCTGAACATTGCGGTGCTGGCTCCATTCTGGCGAACCAATGCTGCCTATGTGTTTTATCTGGCCCTGGGCTTTCTGGCCCTGTACATCAGCCGGCGCATAGAGCTGCAAAAGGCCAGAATGAAATTTAAGCTGGAACAGACCCAGCTGGAGGCCCGGCAGCTGCACGAGCTGGACCTGATGAAGATCCGCTTCTTTACCAACGTAAGCCATGAGTTCCGCACGCCGCTCTCGCTGATACTGGCACCCCTGGAGCGGCTTATTCAGCTCAATCAGGAGCCCGAGCAGCAAAAGCAGTTTTTCATGATCCAGCGCAATGCCAGGCGTTTGCTGAACCTGGTAAACCAGCTGCTCGATTTCAGGAAACTGGAGGTAGAAGGCGTGAACCTGGTGCTGTCGGAAGGCAACATTATTAAATTCATCGAGGAGTCTGTACATTCTTTTTCCGACCTCACCGAGAAAAAGAACGTGAGCCTGCAATACCGGTCCAACGTGCAGGGGCTGCAGGCATCTTTCGATATGGACAAGCTGGAGAAGATCCTCTTTAACCTGCTCTCCAACGCCTTTAAATTTACCCCGGAAGGAGGCGAAATAGAGGTTACCGTTAACTGCTTCGACAATGACTCATCCTCGGAGGGGCTTAAAATTCTGCAGATACAGGTAAGGGACAGCGGCATTGGCATTCCTAAAGACAAGCAGGAAAAGATCTTTGAACGCTTTTTCAGAAATGATGTACCCCGAAGCTTTATTAACCAGGGCAGTGGCATTGGCTTGGCCATTACCAGGGAATTTGTTAAAATTCATGGCGGCACCATAGGGGTGGAGAGCGAGGAGGGAAGCGGCAGCTGCTTTACCGTGAGCCTGCCTGTAAAAGAAATTTGCAGCAGTGCCGCCGGCAGTAATTATGCAAACGAAGCAACGTTTCTACTGCAGGCTGTTGAGGAGACCCACCCGGCCAGGGAGCAGGCCCTGCTTAAAACATCGGGCGCCAAGCCACATGTATTGCTGGTAGAAGACAATGCAGATTTCCGCTTTTATCTGAAGGATAACCTTAGCCTGTACTTTACCATTACCGAGGCTGCCAACGGAAAAGAAGGCTGGCAGAAGGCTCTATCGATCATGCCCGACCTGATTGTGAGCGATTTAATGATGCCGGAGCTGAATGGCATAGAGCTTTGCCGCAAGATCAAGGAAGACGGTCGCACCTCTCATATTCCGTTTGTGTTGTTAACCGCCCATTCGGCCGAGGAACAGAAGCTCAAGGGGCTTGGCCTGGGCGCCAACGACTATATTACCAAGCCTTTTAATTTCGAGATCCTGCTTACCCGCCTGAAGAACCTCATTAGCCAGCGCCAGCAAATGCAGCAGGCTTATGAGAAGAAGATCAGCGTGGAGACCAGCCAGGCAGAGATTGTTTCTGTAGATGATAAGCTGATCCAGAACGCCATCAGGGTAGTAGAGGAGCACCTGGAAAACCCGGAGTTTACTGTAGAAATGCTTAGCCGGGAGCTAGGGGTAAGCCGGGTGTACCTATACAAGAAAATGGTGCTGTTAACCGGAAGCTCGCCTGTAGAATTTATCCGAAAGATCAGGCTGGAGCGGGCGGCCCAGTTCCTGGAAAGGAGCCAGCTGACGGTGGCGGAGGTAGCCTATAAAGTAGGTTTTAACAATGCCAAGTACTTTACCAAGTATTTCAAGCAGGAGTACAAGGTGCTGCCCTCGCTGTATGGAAGCAGAAAGAAATAGCGGGGTTCTCCTATAAACTAGTATTACATAAAACATAAACTGTCGAGTCATCTATAGTCTTTTTTTGCACTGTACTTCGTTGCAAAAAGACTCACATTACTTTGGCCATGCTTTTTTTTTCACCTTGTGCAGCAAAAAAAATAGCCTTATATCTAACCCGGCATTTATGTATTTATGGAGCACGAGGTATGGATTTGTAATGGCATAGAGATCTGACAGTGGCTCTTTCCGTATATCTTTTGCAGTTGCTGCTGATATTGTATTGGAGCTTTATTTTGGTAGGGGTGAAAAAGGCTTCATGTACTTTTGCCACTGAACTATCAGCACCTTACCCTGTTGCTCCAGCACCTGGTAGCCCCATTCGTAGCAAAAGTAATAGGTGGCATCCTGATCTGTTTTATACTGGTGGGTGTAGAAGCGAAAATCGAATCCCAGTTGTTTAAGTACTTCCGGGCGCAGGTTGGTGTATCCCTCCGGGTTTAGTTTTTTAAGGATGCTGCGGTTTTTTCTTAAGATACTGTTAAGCTGCAGTACTTTTTTTTCCTCATCGCTTTTCTGGGTATTATGATAGGCTGCCCTGCACTGGTCGCTGCAGAATTTTTTGCCCCTTCGGCCTTTCATAGCCCCTCCGCACTCCAGGCAGCTGATCAATTTTTCCATAAGCGTTTTTATAAACGTATAACTACGTTTTTATCCGGAGTTAAATGTTTATAAAAACGACTTACTTGTACATATTGTTTATGTTTGGTAAAAGAAGATCAACATGTTGCCAGTCATCTACTTATCTCCATTGCTGCACGGCGGAAAGACCTTTGTCAGGCTAAGTTTTCAGCAGGATAAAGCACTGTTCAGCTACCTGTGCCAGCAGCAGGATCTTCTTAAGTTCAGCAAGACCTACAAATGCCTGGTAACGCATTATAAGAAAGAGCCACTTCTGAAGTTAAAGGAGATTATCAGAGGAAAAGCAAAGCTGGACACCTCTGCATTAATGCGTTATGCCCTGCAGGCCGGTGTAAAAGGGGTAAAAAAAGAAATGCCTGAAGGAGCGAGTTTACCATTGGTACAGCTGATTCCGGGGGAGCTGGAAGGTAAATACATTCTGCTGATCCGCTTTCGTTATCAACAGCTGCTGGCAAACCTGATGAAGCAGAAGCCGTACGCCCACTACTATACCAGAGGAAAGTGCTGGTATGTACAGCAGGAGGAAACACCATTACTGGAGGTGGTACGCCTGTTGCAGCCCCATGCCCGTTTAAGGTTAGATCCGAGGTTATACCCAATTGATTTTCTCACCCAAAAGCAGCTGATTACAGGTGGCAGCAGGGACTGGGGTAGCATTGATGCAGATCCATTTTTGGATGCCATGTATGGGAAGGGCTATAGCAGCAGCACCTTGAATACCTATTACAGTTTAATGGGCAGGTTTATCAGGCAACTGGGTATCACGGAGGAGCAAACCCTTAAAGACCTGCAGTCACATACCATCAACCTATATCACAGTCGCTGGATGGCACAGGGTAATGTAAAGGCGGCATCCGTTAACCAATCGGTAAGTGCCATCAAATTCTATATGTTGCATGTACAGGGAAAAAAATTGGATGGGGTGGATTTAGTGCGGGTAAAGCGGGACAAGCAATTACCAAAGGTAATGAGCCAGGAGGAACTTCGTGCAGTTTTATCAGCCTCGGGTAATCTGAAACACCGGTGCATGCTTTCGCTTCTTTATTCTAGCGGTTTGCGTGCAGGAGAGCTCATAAATTTAAAATTAACTGATATTGACTGGGAAAGAAAGCAGATCCGCATCAGGTATGCAAAGGGTAAAAAAGACAGGATGACGATTTTGTCCAACGTGCTTTGCCAGCTTCTTAGGGCGTATCTTGAGGCGTACCAGCCACAGCACTGGGTTTTTGAGGGGCAGTGGGGCGATCAATATACCGATTCCAGCTTAAGGAGTGTCTTTAAGCAAGCCCTGCACAAAGCAAAAATAGACAAGCCATTTACTCTGCATTCACTACGGCACAGTTTCGCCACCCATTTACTGGAAGGAGGTACCGATTTGCGTTACATCCAGAGCTTACTGGGCCACAACAGCAGCAAAACCACCGAAATCTATACCCATGTAAGCCAGCAGGCTGTTCAGAACATACAGAGTCCCCTGGACAGGTTGGATCTAAACAATAAATATCCTATGTTTCCAAACCAAAAACCAGACTTCTTAAAAGAGCCCATGGCGTTATATACCTCTCACGCTAAAATGCGCATAAACGCGATAATGACTAAATACATAGTTGATACCGCGATTAGCTACTAGTTGGGGCCAATAAAACTAGAAATGTACGACACCTACGGCAGAGAATTATTGAATGAGAGGCTCTCACTTACGCTGACTGACCTAAGAATACAATCGTACTTGTACAATAAAGAAATTGCTGAAGAGGTATTTGTCCTCTATTTGAAGTTCGATATCTGGATGCGCATATTCTTTGACGATGGTGTTCTATTCATAAAAGAAGGGCCCGAGGAGCCATTAATGAATTTAGAAAATGAATCAGATGCCGATGAATTTGAATATCCATTCATAGACTCGATTAATGAAAAATACCCTATTGATAAAGTTCTAAATAAATCATTTGTAGGATTTACTGTTTCGCAGGGCTTTGACCTTTACCTGGATTTTCAAGGTGGACATCAAATGAAAATATCCCAGGAAGTGACTTCTCCTGGTTGGTTTGGCAGGACGACGTTGGAAATTAAATAAAATATACTGGCCCCAACAACAGAATAAAGCAAATGCCCCCCGTGCGTTCAGCCATTGGTTGTGCAGAAGTAGGGCCTTTCGTACATTCATCAAAAGCCGGTGAAGGGCATCTGCTTTATTCAACGGACGTTATGGGCAAATAAAAAGGGCATGCCTACTATAGAAATAGCATCTATAAACTCAACTGGGCTAGACCTACGACAGGAAGACTATGATGTAGCTATCATAGAAGAAAATAGATTAGAAAGTCACAGAGGACTATTTAATAAATTTCTCTCAAAACAGGACGGCAGCATTGTTCATTTAGGCAATGCTGACTTTAAAGAAGATAAAGAAGGTGGATTCTTTGGTGGGCAGCTAATTGACTGGGACTTTGAATCAGGCGATATAATCATTCCTCATATTGACCCAGATAATCCGGCTGATTCTTGGGGAGCTAACCAGCAACATAGATTCAAATTTCATGAACAGTTTAAACCGGACATTGACAGAATATTAAATATAGCGCTAGAAAGCTCACCAGTAAATAAAGTATATTTCCTCACCGACTACCAATTCGGACCTTCAAAGGCAAGGACGGAAATAATATATACAATTACTGACCTATGGGACCTGCATGATAAAGAGGGACTCATCTTCAATACCCTGTACGAACTCTATAAAAAATAAAAATAATCTGCCCATAACAACAGAATAAAGCAATCGCCCTCACAGCTTCGTAGCAGCTGTTCTACTAAATCAGAATCTTTCGTACTTTAACAACCGCTGGTGCCGGGGCGCCTGCTTTATTCAATGGACGTTGGGAGTAATTCAAAAATGGCCATATCCATTAACAACCAATCATCAAAAATAGAATCAGTCCTCCGTGAAGACATAAAGTGGGGACAGATAATCTATTACTTCATGCTTCATGGCATTTTTATTCTTTACACAGCAAAAAGGGACAACATACTACAGTTAAATGCAGAGCATCTATTTTCACTAATTGTGACTGTTGTGATTGTTGGGTTATTTATTGGGGTTATATCAAACCTAATCGTGGGACTGCTGGTAGCGCTGATAGGTAAGGCATTCAAAGCGAATAATTCCATAAAAAATATATACAAGGCTTTAGCTTACGCCTACAGACCATTCATACTGACTGCATTACTCATCCTGACTCACATCACAATTGCTTTTTATTTTGAGAGCAGTTTTATTCAGGATGTTCCAGCTCTTATAGTTATAGTAATGGTCATTATAAGGCTTGCAATTGGACTCCTAGCTTTATGGTCTCTTGTGCTGCTAATAAAAGGACTCATGGCTGCACAAGGATTATCAATAGGACAGACAATCATTAATTACTTAATAGCAGCAGTTGGCTATACACCATTGTACTACCTGCTGATGATGAAAATATAAAAAAACTACTCCCAACAACAGAATAAAGCAAATGCCCCAACAGCATTCAGCCATTGACAGTGCAGAAAGCAATTTTTGCGTACTTTCAGCAAAGGGCAGCGAAGGGCATCTGCTTTATTCAATGGACGTTGGTAACAAGTGAAATCGTTAGCTCTACCAATGATTTATAATTATTTAGGGGCTGAACCCAGGAATCAAAAGCTTCTATAGATGGTGGATATTGAATAATGAAATTTCCTGTTGTGAAGAAATAATTAAGTCCAATGAAGTCCAAAATATTGACTAAGGCTAAAGAAAGGGAATTTTTCAAACTCATTAAGGATGAAGAGTTTGATTACTCTGCGGAAATAAAAGAAATGCTTAATGAATTCCCTGAATTATCTAACTCAATAGTTACTGGTATTGCAAAAGGGATTGATGGCTTTTCATCTTTGAAATTAGCGATCAGATTCTACAATTTTGATGTTGCTAAGATTCTTGTTCAGAATGGTGCTGATGTAAACTATATTGAATCCTCTGAAGTGAGACAAAATCATTCACCCATATTTTTTGATTTCATGGAGATAATGAGGGATTTGATTGAAGTGAAAAACTATGGTGAAGTGGAAAATGGATTTGAATTGTGGGACTTATTCGATTCGAATGGATTGAATTATACTCAAAAATCAAATACCACAGACGGGGTAAATCCGCCTAACAACTTTGTTCAAGCTTTCATAAGGTTGGTTGGGGCAAAATATGGAAATAAACATTTGGTGCACAATGAGACCAAATATAACCCTCCAAATCCATTTGTCAGCATCTTTAGGTTTAGCAGTGAAAGCCAGGATGATAAAAAAGAAAGTTGCTATAGACATATGGCAGAAAGATTGCTGGATCAGGTCAATATTGACATATTAAAAGAAGTTGATGCAAACAAATTTCGCTCATGGTCAAGTAATATTTTGCCATTCTACATTGAAAATGGGTTTGTCGACAATTACTCCCTTACTCTGGTGAATGAATTGACCAAAAAGAAATATGGATTTGAGTTGAGAAATATAAACGACCTCGATTATCTAAGAGAGAGATTTGATAATAAAATAACACGATTTGCTAACAATGGGTATAAAACATAGAGAGGCCAGCGGTTTCCGCAATTTTTGGTTACCTAGAAGAATTTGCTCGAAAAGAAAAAAATAACCTGTTACCAACAACAGAATAAAGCAAGGGCTGTAAGAGCTCTTTGCCACTGAACTACAAAACCTCTAACTTATCGTCCATGTAGACGCAGCGGTGAGCAGCCCCTGTTTTATTCAATGGACGTTGGTAGCCATATAATCGCAGCATTAAGCTATGTCTCTAGATGAATTCATAAAGTTCGTGGATAAGACAATCGGAGAACTGATACTCTTTGCGGAGTTGTATGCGGGCCAGGATTTCAATGATCATGAACTAGAATTTGAATGGGAAACATACGACCGGACCGTTACTCAGGGACGGGAAAACATAGTCTTTGAAATCACTGATAAGACATATGTTGCAGAGGATAAAATATATCCATGTGTCGACCTGATAATAGAAAAGCCTAATACCAGAGAACCAATATTAAAAATCATTGGACGACGTGCAGGATATGATCCTAGACCATTTGGAATTGGTTGGAGTAACAGACCTGGGCCTTTTATATATGGAATAGGAAAAGGAATAAAAAGTAAAAAAGTGAAGACGGACAACCTGGAGTTTCAGCAAAAGCTAAGGGACTTAGGTCTCATCCACTATGAAATAAAAAAATAATATACGGCTACCAACAACAGAATAAAGCAAGCGCCCCCAGCTCATTCAGCCATTGACAATGCTATTGTCTACCTTTGCGTACGATCAGCAAAGGCCGGTGAAGGTCGCCTGCTTTATTTAATGGACGTTGGGCACTATTAAAACCGAGTAGCTTACTGCAATGCCAGTAGAAAAATTTTGAGATTTTGCTGTGCAATTGACTTAGACCATAAAGAATTGGCCTGACTTAAAACAATATGATATATAAATGATAAGCTTTTTAGACTACTTCTACTATAGGTGCTTTGATTATTATTCTAAAAGGCAAAGACAAGGTGTTCCTGTATTTTGGTCATCTGCTATAATGGCAGTAGTGATTGGTATTAATCTGTTGTGCTTATTGGTCATATTAAATATGATATTCACTAAAAAAGCTTTTTCACTAGAACCTGAAATAACCCTTACTTGTACTTTGACTGTATGGGCGGTATTATATTATAGATATAAGTTTATTCAAAATTATCAGGAGTTGAACCAAAGGTGGGGTGCCGACACTAATAATGATAGGAGACTAAAAGGCAGAAAGCTTTTAATGTATGTTAGTATCATACTGCTTGGCCTTGGTGTGTTACCTTTTCTAAATAATTACTTGAGATAAAAAGTAGTAAAGTTGTTTCTTAAGAGATGACAATAGCTGATTGTGCTAATTAGATAAAATATAAATAAACAGTGCCCAACAACAGAATAAAGCAACCGCCCCGCTTGCTTGGTTGCCATTGACAATGCAGGGTGCTACCTTATCGAACTTTAGGCAGAGGCCAGTGAATGGTCGGCTGCTTTATTCAATGGACGTTATGGAACATTAAAACAAGAAGCTATGAGCAGGATTTTTTTAATAGCCGGATTAATTTTTTCAGTGATCTTACCACTACACTCGCAGAATTTAGAAAAAGATATAAATCAGATAAGGGAATGGTTCCGAGAAGTAAATTCCATTATATCGGAGTCTAATAAAGTAATGCTATCTGAAATAGAAGTCAATCAAGGGGAAAGTTCTGAACCATTCTCAAGTGAAGCAGCAAAAATATACAGACTAGGCAAGATCAAAATGACTAGATATTTTGTAGACGAACAGCTAGTTAAAATGACCATTGAATTCTATGGAGACCGCGAAGATTTAACTTCTGAATATTACTTTAAAAATGGTAATCTCTTCTTCGTAGATAAGATAAATACTGTATATCATCGACCCAAGTGGCATGACGAATTTAAAGCTTCACAGAAATCTAAAACAAAAGATCGCTTTTATGTGAAGGAGGACAGGGTGATAAGATGGTCAACCCCGGACTTGGAAAGTGTAGGAGCTATGGATCCCGCTTTCGTAGAAAATGAATCGATGATTGCAAATGACTACAAGCAGTATATAAAAATAAAATAAAACGTTCCATAACAACAGAATAAAACAAGGGCTGTAAGAGCTCTCCGCTATCTTACAATAAAAATTAACCAGACGTACATTGAGCGGCGGCGGTGAGCAGCCCCTGCTTTATTCATTGGACGTTAGGTGCAAATGAAATCAGTGGCAACATTAGGCGACATAGCGGAAGTATTTTCTTTGTTTCACGACGGAAGCATAGTCGGTTGGACAGGAGATAATGATATCTTGACTTTAAAAATTGACTGCTTGTATTTAGCAGAAAGATTAAATGCTGATTACGAGTATTTTAATCTTATTCTGTACAAAATATATAGATTAGAGTTTGACCCCTGGACTGATCCCTCAGAAAATAATAAGCATTTTAAAAATAGCCTTGGAGAAATATTTGAAGCTGAACTGGAAATTCTCTATGCAGATGTTAAAGATAGTTCAGTAGAGATATCATTCAATCAAGCTGACCCAAAATATAATTATTGCGGAGGGAATCTCTATCTAGCTTGTGAAGCCATAAAAATATTCGATCAAGAAATGAATGAAATCAAGATCGATGAGCTGAAAAGTATCTGCAATAATTATTGGGAAGACTGGAAAATAAAAAATAAATAATCAGCACCTAACAACAGAATAAAGCAACCGCCCCGCAGCATTCAGCCATTGACAATGCAAAAGTCTATTTTTGCGTACGCTCAGTTGAGCCCTGTGAATGGTCGGCTGCTTTATTCAATGGACGTTGGCAGTAATAAAATCATCATGGAAACAACGGACTTCCTAATAATTTATCTTCCTTCTTTGCTGTTCTTTATTGTATGGCTGACAATGCAACAAATAACGGGGAAGCATGACGGAAAGCTGTTTTTGTTGCTCTCAACACTGATTATATTGTTGTTAATAATAGGGTTCATAACATCGGCTTTATGGACGGAGATTACTCCAGTTGGTAATGCTTTATTATTTTCAAGCCCTTTATGGCTATTAGGACCAGCCTTAATATATTTTGGCAAAAAGGTGGAAGATCCATCAAAAAGAAGACTTATCGGAAGCTTAATGTTAATTCTATTGTCTCCATTAAGCAGTATCGGGTGTTTTTTCCTTTTACTATTAACTGGACAAGTAACAGGGACATAAATAAAAATATACTACTGCCAACAACAGAATAAAGCAAATGCCCCCAGCCCATTCAGCCATTGACAATGCGGAAAGCAACTTTTGCGTACATTCGGCAAAGGGCAGTGCAGGGCATCTGCTTTATTCAATGGACGTCAGTCTGTGCGAAAAGCACCGCTGTTAAAACTGTTGAATTTTCTTCAGTTTAACAACAGGTTTAGCTAAATTAAGGGATGCACCATCTGACGGGAAGAGATCGTAATCAGACTTTTTCAACTAGTCTGGAGGCATCCATATCAGCTGATAATCCAGTTAGGGTCATTGATGCTTTTGTAGATGCACTGCCCCTTTTGGAGATGGGTTTCAAGGGAGTGGAGCCCAAAGCTACGGGCAGACCCTCTTTTGATCCTGCTCATCTTTTGAAGCTCTACCTGTATGGCTACTACAACAGGATCAGATCAAGCAGAAAGCTGGAGACAGAATGCAGAAGGAATCTTGAAGTGCAGTGGCTGCTACAGGGGCTCTGTCCTGCCTATCATACCATCGCTGACTTCAGGAAAGAGCATCCCCAGCAGCTCAAGCAGGTCTTCAAGGCCTTTGTAGCTTTTCTTAATGATGCTCACCTGCTTAAGGGCAAATATGTAGCCATAGATGGCACAAAGATCAGAGCAGTGAATTCCAGAAAGAACAACTACAACCAAAAGAAGATAGAGCGCCAGCTTAGCTACATACAAGAAAAGATAGATGATTACTTGGATCTGTTGGAAGAGGAAGATCAAAAGGAAGCCCATGATGTCAAAGGCTCCAGGGCTGACATCGAAGTGGCTCTTAAGCACCTGGAGAAGCGAAAGCTCAAGTACGAGCAGATGGAAAAAGAGGTAGCGCAAAGTGATGACGGACAGGTATCTACTTCAGATAAAGAAAGCAGAGCCCTAATCCAGCACCATAATGTAGTGGAGGTAAGCTACAACAGCCAGGCAGCAGTCGATAGCAAACACTGCCTAATCATCCACTACCAGGCCCTCAACAAGAACGATTCTAAAGCACTAGCTCCTACAGCTCTTGCAGCTAAACAAGCACTAGGAAAGAAAAGAATCACTGTACTGGCTGACAAAGCCTATCATAGCGGAGAACAGCTAAGTGAGTGCCTGGACAATGGCATCATCACCATAGTGGCGTATAAAGAACCTGCCAGAGATCCTGTGCCAACTGCTGCTTATTATCTGGAGCAGTTCCATTATGATGAAAAGAAAGACCATTATATCTGTCCTAAAGGGGAAGTGCTTTCTAGCAATGGGTCCTGGTATGAGAAGCATAAGGTAAGCTTGGAAAAGAAAAATGCTTCTCCTTATATGGTCAAGCATTACAAGACCAAAGCCTGCCTTTGCTGTGCAGCCAAGGCGCTATGCACCATAAATAAGGCAGGAAGACTAATAGAACGCTCCGAGCATGCTGGAGTGATCAAAAGCAACAACCAGAGGGTAATGCGCCAAAAAGAAGTTTATCGTAAAAGACAAGCTATTGTAGAGCATCCTTTTGGTACCATCAAAAGAGCATGGGGCTACAGCTATACGCTGATGAAGGGACTGAAAAAAGTGGACGGAGAGCTGGGGCTTATCTTTACCTGCTACAACCTTAGGAGAGCTGTGTCCATCCTCTCGGTGCCTAAGCTGCTCAAACTACTGAAAAGCTACACCAAGTGGCCAGTGGCTGCTTTGTCTTCACTTACAGCGCTTTACCTGATGCTTTTTAGCTAACTTCTACTTTTTGGAGCGGATAATAGGCAACTTATGAAGCTGCGCTAGGAGTGGCTGAAAATGGGTCTAATAGGAAGCAAAAGCCCCTTTTTTCAAGAGAGAAGAGTTTTTGCACACTCTGACGTTGGCAACAACACAATCGTACCGTTATGAGGCTTAAGAATTTATATCTATCATATCAGTAAAATGAGGCATTCAATACTACGCTTTATTATTGCAGTAGCAACCTTTTGTTCTATCACAATAACATCTTGTAGTGACACTGATACTGACAGTGTAGTTGAGGTTTCAGCCTGCAACCCTCAATTGACAAAGCTGATTATTATGTTCTTAAATGCTGAGGAGCAATACATGGTTAATGAGCCAAAAGATAATCCTGTCATAATGGTTATAAATAGCTCAGACGATGAAAGTGAGGTAAGGCTAGCATCCATAAGTACATTCAGCATGAATAGAATTGTACAGGCTAATAAAGTTAAGTTGCTAGGTTATATGCTTTACAAGAACTATAACATTTTTGTCTTTGGTGCTTCACATGACAAGAATATTTGCACGGGTCCCAATAGAACTAAATTCAGTTATATCCATCCCCTACAGCATCAAAGTAAGAATAGTCCTAATCAACCTCCTATGATTTTCGAGCCTACTGTTTACATTTATACGTTCAAAGAAGATAAGGTAAAAAGCGAGTATGTAGGTAAGGCGGACTTGTTCAAATAATAAAAAATGAGCTGTTGCCAACAACAGAATAAAGCAAGCTCCCCAGCTGCCATTCAGCCATTGACAATGCAGGCAGCTATCTTTGCGTACGCTCAGCAAGGGCTGGTGAATGGTCGCCTGCTTTATTCAATGGACGTTGTGCTGCATTAAAATCGCTGTCATTAGTAACCGCCACTTGAATTGTTTAGCTTCAATGAAGATCATCCAAGTAATGAATAGATATATATATGTTTGTGTTCTAACCATACTATTAAGTCTTTCAAACACTTATGCTCAGGGACAACCTACTTCAATAGAAGATGCATCAATTATAATTGAAGTCTTGACGCCAAAGGAATTGCATAAGAGGTTTGTGAAAGAGGTGCAAGCTGCTGAAGAACATGGGTTCAATGCATTTCCATGGGACACTACAGTATATAATTATGTAGATGATACTCTCAAAACTGATAGTTACCAGTTCCCTGCTTATGGAAATGATTACAGACGCTTCATTAAGCTTTTGAATAAGAAAAAAATAAAGTACATAGAGCTCTCAAAGGAGAAGTTTGATGAAGCAGTTAGCCAAAATCAAAAAGTCGATGTCTATTTCGTTAAATATGATTTCCTTGTTGACCATTTTAGCAAATGGATATCATTTCGAATGTTGTTACTTGACCACGAGATGAATGTTGTAAGCTTGGGTTAAGCTAATTCAAAAGCCTTGAGAAAAAGAATAAAATAAACGCAGCACAACAACAGAATAAAGCAAATGCCCATAGCGCTTTCAGCCATTGACAATGCAGAAAGCTACCTTTGCGTACAATCATCAAACGGCGGTGAGCAGCCCCTGCATTATTCAATGGACGTTATTTGCAACCAAAAAGGACACTTCAATGCCAATGGAAACAGAAGGTTGGATAGAATTTTCCAACTACACTTCACAAGAGGAACGAGATGAAGAACACTCCTGGCTATGTTGGATGAGTATTTCCTCTATGATGCTCCAAATTGATGAAGTGACAGAAAAGCTATTTGGTTATTCGAAAAGAATTATAAGAGGAGATTATCAAATAAGTTCTATTGCAAAAGATAGGGGCATTCCACTGAATCCATCGGACCTTGTCAGACGAGAGATTGAAAGCATTCAAAAGTATATTGAATCAGGAGAGGTATTTGGCCTAACCACAATTTACTATGATGAAATAAAGAAGAATGATTCAATATTAAATAGCCATCAAAGTGAATGGTTGGCTGTTATCGAACTTATTGAGAAATTAAAGAATGTAAAAAAACTGGACGATAAGCAGATACGCCTTATTGTATGGTTTGAAATATAAAAGGCAGCAAATAACAACAGAATAAAGCAAGCTCCCAGCCAGCATTCAGCCATTGACAAAGCAAAAGGCTACCTTTGCGTGGGCACAGCAAAAGCCGGTGAAGGTCGCCTGCTTTATTCAACGGACGTTAGGCTTAAGGCATCGTTTGGCGTGGCCAACAGCAGTTAGTGGCATATAGCAGCAGTCCCTTGCTCTATCAAAAATAAAGTAAGCCCTTGGCTGGACAAGCTGGGTGCAGGTTGACTGGAAAGTAGAGCCGGAAAAGCTGGACGTTTAACTTGATGCTGGGCCAAGAAGGGCTTGCTGGGTTAACGAACCAGTTCGGACGGGTGCCAGGCAGTAATGGCTGCTGCTTGTGAGCCAGTTTCTGCGCAGGAATAATAAGAGCGTGGCGCAGGTTGACCTTTAAAATATTGACCACTGGGCGCAGGATGGACGCTGATAAATAAATAATCCAAAGCCTAACACAAGCACCAAGCAAGCGCCCAGCTGCCTCTTGTTAGCTTCCTGCAAAACACTTACCTTAACTGCCATAAACCAACTACAGCTGTGGCGCCTGCTAGGTGCCGCGCCCGTTAGGCACAAGCTAAAAAATGAAAACGATAATTCTATCAATATTAGCTCTGGCATTATTGTCTTGCAATAATTCAAGTCAAAGGGAAGACATCATTTCGTCTGATAGTGGAAAAAGTCCGATAGACACAGCATTAGTTAAGATTGAAAATAAACTAGAAAAGTCATTCGAAGTTGGCTTCTACTCAAAGTCATTTACATATTGCTGGATTGCCGATAAAGACACTCTAGACTTTAGAATTGGGATAACAGAACATGTGAGAGACAGCTCAGTCCAGCTCAGGATATTTCACCGTAATCCTATTTTATTTTCAAAGGCATTGGACAAGATAAATGAAAGCTTACCACTAATTGAACATGATTTTAATTTAGATAAGCTCGATTATCTTTATTTTGAGTCTCCAGTTTTCTACAAGGACATGACAACAGAGCTCTCAAGGAGCTATGAAAATGAGTTCGGGGAAAAAAGCATCAGTTATAAACAGCTGAATGAGTTTCTATTGGATTCATGGTTAGAGAAAAAAGTCGGTGCCTTCTTGAATCAATTCAATAAGAGCACAAGGAGATATGGAATAGAGAAATTTCATTTACTGGAAAAAGAATATTATGGACAGTACCTTCCCAATTCGGACTTGAGTGATTATCCTCCATTTTCTATTCATGGAATGGGAGTGTCAGTAATAATAAATGAATAAAGAAAAATAAAAGCCAGTGCCTAACAACAGAATAAAGCAATCACCCCACCAGTATTCAGCCATTGATAATGCAGAAAGCAAATTTTGCGTCCTTTCAGCAATGGTCAGTGAATGGGTGTCTGCTTTATTCAATGGACGTTAGCTTTAATCAAATGAAGGTCCAGCTCATTATCATAGCTTTACTTGGACTCCTTAGCTGCAACACTGGGACTGAAACAAATATGCCTATAGTGAAGGCAGAACAAGAAGTCATTGAAGAGCCTTCAGCAATCATTGACTCACTGGATTATGTTGTATTAAAGTACGACACTGCCAGATCATGGATGTTCCCAAAGGATGTCCGACCAGCAGAATTATCAAAAGAGGAGATCGCTGATACTGAAGTTTTGATATCCAAGCAGATCGATAAATACAATCAAAATCGAACAGAAGAATATTATCAGACAGTAGCAGAGAATCCTGACCAGGATTTTCAATTAGAAAATTTCATCATAGAAAATCAGGCTAAATATACCCGACAGTATGTGCCTGTTATAAATTCTGAAGGTGAAAAGTTGTTATATGTGAATGCCTACTGTTCCTTGCCAGGACCTGATGATTGGAAAACTAAGCTCTTTAGAATTATGGGCGGTGGAGACTGCTACTTTCAGGCAATAATAAATCTATCAAAAAAAGAAGTGGTGAGATTTAACGTTAATGCTCCAAAATAAAATAATAATAAACTAAAGCTAACAACAGAATAAAGCAAATGCCCCAAGAGCTTTCAGCCATTGACAATGCAGGAAGCAATTTTTGCGTACTTTCAGCAAAAGGCAGTGAAGGGCATCTGCTTTATTCAATGGACGTTACTTGCAACAAAAACAACGACAATGAAAATTAGAGAGGCAGGACTGATAATAGGAATTGTGCTGATTTTCTTGAGTTTTCTATTTTTTGCCAGAGCACCCTTTACCTACACTGGAATACTAGTAGGCGGACTGCTAGTATCAGGGATATTCTATCTCTCTATTCTATTTGGCAAAAGGACGGTAGTAAATAAATCTGCCTGGACCTTAATATGTATTGGTGCATATCTAATCTTGACCTTTGTAGAACCTCTGATTATTAAAAGTTCTTACCTGATATATCTTCACTCTAATCAAACTGACCTAGAGGAAATAAATAGCCTGGTATCGAGGGATTCCGCAGAAGTATGGATTGGTAGAGAAGAAATAATTGACAAGCAAAATAAATTGAGTAGCCAGAATCAAAAAAGGCTTTTAGAACTAAGACAAAAAGTAGGTGCGTATTCGATTGTTGCGAGCAAAGAAGGGGTATACTACGGCCTGGACGGATTTCTTGATGTTAGACACGGAGTACTATACAGCACCATAAACTCTGATAATAGAAAGGGGCTAAAACCATTGAAGGACAGCTGGTACTACCAATAAATAAATAATAAGCAGCAAGTAACAACAGAATAAAGCAAGCTCCCCCAGCGCATTCAGCCATTGACAATGCTATTGTCTACCTTTGCGTACGATCGGCAAAGGCCGGTGAAGGTCGCCTGCTCTATTCAATGGACGTTACCTGCTATTTCTAGAACAACATGAAGCGCCTTCTAATAATGATATTCACTTTAGTGGTTCTCATACTAAGCTTGATAATAATTAGACCGAAGCCTGAATTGATGATTTATGGATGGTTTGCTGGAGAGTGTTTTAACAATTGCGGGACTATGTATAAAGTAACAGCTACCCAAATTTATAAAGACACTACCTCATATTGGTCAAATTCTGATGCAATCCTAATCACAATAAGAAATGGAGAAGTTTCAAAAAAAAATGGTGCAGCAAGCTACAATGATTACAAATTAAATATTCCTCTGATAATGTTGATGGACCAAAGATATGAATTTGGTTGTCCGGACTGTTATGACCAAGGTGGATACTATCTTCAGTTTAAGATATTAGGTAAGACAAAATCCTTCAAAATCGAAAAAGGCCAGGAACCATTCTACTACCCTAACCTGGTGGACGACATAGAAACTATGATTAACATGACTAAACTACAATTTCAGGAATGACAATTTGATTGTGAATTTTATCAATGCTTAATTAGTTTTTCATCAATTTACAATCCTTATTTATTAATATAATAAACAGCAGGTAACAACAGAATAAAGCAAATGCCCCAACAGCATTCCGCCATCGCTTGTGCAGGCCGTTAGCATTTCGTACTTTCAGCAGAGGCCGGTGAAGGGCATCTGCTTTATTCAATGGACGTTGGGCATAAGTGAATATCATTTGGTGCAGCTAACAGCAGTATGTTCTTCAATGGTAGCTGCATCTGTCGGCGAACTTCCATTCAAGCGATAACTGGACGGAATCAGCAAAGCGTAAGTTGACCTTTGAAAAATAAAGCAAGACCTTGGCTGGACAAGCAAAGCGTAACTGGACGGAAAGTAGAGCCGGAAAAGCTGGACGTTCAAATAATTGATAGCTGAATAAAGGTCTTGAAGGGGCCTGATTGGCGGTAGGATTTGGCCAGAGCTTTATAGAAGCCCACCCTCATCGACCCTAGATTTATCCAGGCCAGCTGGAGCACGGATTTGGCCGCCTGCTTCGAGCAACAAAATATAAAAAGCATAGCGCAGGTGGACGGATAATAATAAAAAAGCTGGACGCAGGTAGACGCTGAAAAATAAAATAACCTATGCCCAACAACAGAATAAAGCAACCGCCCCGCTATCTTTCAGTCATTGACAGTGCAGGCAGCAAGCTTTGCGTGGGCACAGCCAAGGTCAGTGAATGGTCGCCTGCTTTATTCAATGGACGTTGGTGACAAACCAAAAAAGGGCTATATTAGTATAGATACGAAAGCATTAAATTATGACCAAAGATAAAGTTTTAGAGGCTGTAAGGGAGATGCCCCAGGAGTTTGATCTTGAGGAACTGATCGAGAGGCTGATATTCATTGATAAGGTTCAGAAAGGTATGAACCAGCTAGACGAGGGTAAAACAGTATCCCATGACCAAGCCAAGAATATCATAAAGTCATGGCAAAAATAAAATGGACGAATATTGCGCTTGATGATCTACGGGCAGTGTATGACTTTGTGGCGCAAGATTCACCGAAATATGCCGATCGACTGATGGACAAGATTGTTGAACGAGTAGATGCTCTAGAAGAGCACCCTCAGATCGGGAGAAAGGTGCCGGAATTTGACAATGAAAATATAAGAGAACTCATCGAGGGTAACTACAGAATCATATATAGAATAGAACCTGATGAAAATATAGGTATATCTCGTATTCACCATTCAGCAAGAATACTACGGGGACTTTAAATATAAAAGTCTGTCACCAACAACAGAATAATGCAAGCTCCCCCAGCTCGTTCAGCCATTATTGTGCAGGCCGATAGCTTTTCGTACTTTCAATTAGCGGCAGTGAAGGTCGCCTGCTTTATTCAACGGACGTTAGGCATTATTGAAAAAACCGTTTAGCCATTAAGATGAAGTCGAGAATCACCCATACATCATATGTCATTGAGTTCTTAGATGTAGGATTTAGCTCCGAGAATATAAGTCAGATAATTGAATATGAAGTCGACAATCTCTTGGAACTGCACTCATATATTAATCGGACTGATTGGGAGCTATACTTTAGAGCGACCTACACTAACGCTAGGCAGCTTCTGATTTCAAAAAATAAATTTGGAGCTAATAGAAGTGTAAAAGTCAAAGAGGTGACAGTTCCAATCCCGATTCCTTTGCTAGAGGAATCGGAATGGGGAGTAACTAAAGAACAGCACACATTTGACAAAAATCATTACGATAAAATCTCTCAAAACTTTTGGTCAATAGATGTAGAATTTAAAGACTTCACCGATAGGACTGGCTATATACTTGATTGTATGCGAAAGGCTGTAAAGCTTAGTCTTGCAACTGGATTGACGGTGGACGGTGTGACAGTTAAGATTAAATAACTCCATTAAATTGGCTGAATAATTGAAAATAAACAATGCCTAACAACAGAATAATGCAAGCTCCCACAGTTCTTTCAGCCATTGACAATGCTATTGTCTACCTTTGCGAACGTTCAGCAAAGGCCAGTGAAGGTCGCCTGCTTTATTCAATGGACGTTAGGTGCTATAGAATATCCGTGGCTTCGGTCAAACTCTAGTAGCAGGTTTTCACCGGCAGTTCTTCTCAAATAGGACACTTACTAAAGCGGTAGCAGGACGGTAAACTGAATGATGTAAGCGAGACGCAAAATAAGGTAAGCCCTTGCCGGTAAGATTGACAATAAAGGAGAAGCTTTAGCAGCGGCAGTTAAATTGGTCCTTAAAGCATTGACGGCTCGTTAAAGTCTTGATGAATTAATGCCGGTAGGCAAACGGGTGCGAAGCAGTTAGCGTACCAGCATCATCAAAACGAAACAATAAAGCGTAGCGCAGGAAGACCTTGAATAATGAGGTGTGTCGCAGGATGACGTTCAAATAATAAAAGCACTTACCTCCAGCTGCAGCTCAGTTCAACAAGCAGGAAGCAGCAGTTGGTGTAGAATGAAATAAAAATAAAATACAGCACCTAACAACAGAATAAAACAAGCTCCCCCGACTCATTAAGCCATTGTTTGTACAGAAGGTTAGCTTTTCGTACTTTAAGCAGAGGCCGGTGAAGGTCGCCTGCTTTATTCAACGGAACGTTGTGCTTAATAAAAGGGGACTCCAGAAAGAGAAAGGCCTTGCTAAAAATATCTAACTGAAGATCATATTGATGGAGACTGTAATCATGTTGGCTGGATACCTCATTGTAACAATAATGCTGTTATCAATGATTATCCTGGTGATAAGTCAGCAAAAAGAATCCATTATACATGAAAAAGGAATATATCCTGACGATGTCAACATCTACTTCAGAGCATCGGGTTTGAAAATAAAAGAACTTAAAAGAGTGCAGGATAAGGTGGACGACCCGGAAATTAAAATGAAGGTTGGGCGGGTAATCTATCTTAGAAAATTAGGATTTAGATTATTGATCGCTGTTCCAGTACTATGGACGATCTTAATGGTGATCAAAGGTCAGATTGAATAAAAAATAAAAATATACTAAGCACAACAACAGAATAAAGCAAATGCCCCAAGAGCGTTCAGCCATTGACAATGTAGGTAGCAAATTTTGCGTACTTTCATCAAACGGCAGTGAAGGGCATCTGCTATATTCAATGGACGTTGGGGGCAAGCGATGCTAAACCTTATAGATCCACAATAAGATGGTCATAACCTATAGACAAGGAACAATCGATGACTTGTGTAACTTGAAAAAGTTGGCTTTAGTATCATGGGGTCAATTTCAGCCGATGTTGACAATTGAGAACTGGAATAAATTAAATAAAAGTTTAATGGATGACATGACTTTTATAGAACTGCTGAACTCATCGATTTGCTTTGTTTGTACAACTGGCCAAGGCGAAATTATTGGAATGACGTTTCTAGTTCCCAGCGGAAATCCAACAGACATCTATGACAAAGAATGGTGTTACATCCGATTTGTTACAGTTCACCCAAACTTTGGCGGACAAGGAATAGGACGAAAATTGACAACTCTTTGTATTGATGCAGCGAAAGCCAACGGCGAGAAAGTAGTTGCATTGCATACTTCCGAATTTATGAGTAATGCTATACATATTTATGAAAGCTTGGGTTTTGAAGTTTTAAAGGAAATAGACAGGCGACTTGGCAAAAGATATTGGCTTTACAAACTTGACTTGGAATAAGAGAAAAATAAGTTGGAGTAGAGGGAAAATATAGCCTGCCCCCAACAACAGAATAAAGCAAGGGCTGTCAGAGCTCTTTGCCATCTGCCTACAAAATCAATACTTTGCTTCGGATCAGCAAGAGGCGGCAAGCATCCCCTGCTTTATTCAATGGACGTTAGCCATAACCAAAATATCGCCACAATTAATAAACTTCTCAACTATGACAGGCGGCGTAGGATTTTCGAAACAAGGACATGACTCCTTTAAAAGCAATAGAAGGCTATTGAATAATAGGACTTCTATGAAGGATAATCCATATGCTGCAGCAGGTGTGGACGGTAACGGTGAACGTGACCCATCAATTACAATAGAATTAGAAGAATGGCGTGACGCAAAAAGGAAAAGAGAAAAGAAACTAAGGCTACTAATACTGGGGATACTAATACCACTGGTAGCATTGATAGCTTTATTGACCGCCATTCTTTGAAGAGTATTAGATAAAAAAAATAAGGCTATGGCTAACAACAGAATAAAGCAATCGCCCCACAGCTCCGTTGCCATTGACCCTGCAAGGTGCTAACTTATCGTACTCTAAGAACCGCAGGTTGACGGGCGCCTGCTTTATTCAATGGACGTCAGAGTGTGCAAAAACTCTTCTCTCTTGAAAAAAGGGGCTTTTGCTTCCTATTAGACCCATTTTCAGCCACTCCTAGCGCAGCTTCATAAGTTGCCTATTATCCGCTCCAAAAAGTAGAAGTTAGCTAAAAAGCATCAGGTAAAGCGCTGTAAGTGAAGACAAAGCAGCCACTGGCCACTTGGTGTAGCTTTTCAGTAGTTTGAGCAGCTTAGGCACCGAGAGGATGGACACAGCTCTCCTAAGGTTGTAGCAGGTAAAGATAAGCCCCAGCTCTCCGTCCACTTTTTTCAGTCCCTTCATCAGCGTATAGCTGTAGCCCCATGCTCTTTTGATGGTACCAAAAGGATGCTCTACAATAGCTTGTCTTTTACGATAAACTTCTTTTTGGCGCATTACCCTCTGGTTGTTGCTTTTGATCACTCCAGCATGCTCGGAGCGTTCTATTAGTCTTCCTGCCTTATTTATGGTGCATAGCGCCTTGGCTGCACAGCAAAGGCAGGCTTTGGTCTTGTAATGCTTGACCATATAAGGAGAAGCATTTTTCTTTTCCAAGCTTACCTTATGCTTCTCATACCAGGACCCATTGCTAGAAAGCACTTCCCCTTTAGGACAGATATAATGGTCTTTCTTTTCATCATAATGGAACTGCTCCAGATAATAAGCAGCAGTTGGCACAGGATCTCTGGCAGGTTCTTTATACGCCACTATGGTGATGATGCCATTGTCCAGGCACTCACTTAGCTGTTCTCCGCTATGATAGGCTTTGTCAGCCAGTACAGTGATTCTTTTCTTTCCTAGTGCTTGTTTAGCTGCAAGAGCTGTAGGAGCTAGTGCTTTAGAATCGTTCTTGTTGAGGGCCTGGTAGTGGATGATTAGGCAGTGTTTGCTATCGACTGCTGCCTGGCTGTTGTAGCTTACCTCCACTACATTATGGTGCTGGATTAGGGCTCTGCTTTCTTTATCTGAAGTAGATACCTGTCCGTCATCACTTTGCGCTACCTCTTTTTCCATCTGCTCGTACTTGAGCTTTCGCTTCTCCAGGTGCTTAAGAGCCACTTCGATGTCAGCCCTGGAGCCTTTGACATCATGGGCTTCCTTTTGATCTTCCTCTTCCAACAGATCCAAGTAATCATCTATCTTTTCTTGTATGTAGCTAAGCTGGCGCTCTATCTTCTTTTGGTTGTAGTTGTTCTTTCTGGAATTCACTGCTCTGATCTTTGTGCCATCTATGGCTACATATTTGCCCTTAAGCAGGTGAGCATCATTAAGAAAAGCTACAAAGGCCTTGAAGACCTGCTTGAGCTGCTGGGGATGCTCTTTCCTGAAGTCAGCGATGGTATGATAGGCAGGACAGAGCCCCTGTAGCAGCCACTGCACTTCAAGATTCCTTCTGCATTCTGTCTCCAGCTTTCTGCTTGATCTGATCCTGTTGTAGTAGCCATACAGGTAGAGCTTCAAAAGATGAGCAGGATCAAAAGAGGGTCTGCCCGTAGCTTTGGGCTCCACTCCCTTGAAACCCATCTCCAAAAGGGGCAGTGCATCTACAAAAGCATCAATGACCCTAACTGGATTATCAGCTGATATGGATGCCTCCAGACTAGTTGAAAAAGTCTGATTACGATCTCTTCCCGTCAGATGGTGCATCCCTTAATTTAGCTAAACCTGTTGTTAAACTGAAGAAAATTCAACAGTTTTAACAGCGGTGCTTTTCGCACAGACTGACGTTGTGGCGCATTGAAAAAATGATAAGCGAACCAGACTATATTGACCGTGATGAACTTGGGCTATTTTGCACGCTCATAGAGAGTGTAACTGTGGCATATAATCCAATACGGACGATAAAATTTGACATCATTAAACCTATTAATCTTTCAGAATCACCTTTACGCTACAGTAAAGGGACTTTGACCTTCAAGGATGTAATTCAAGGTGAAATAAAATTAATAAACGAGAAATTTGAATACCCTGAATTTCATTGTAGCGCCATCCGCACCTCGAGTGATATACTAACTAAGATTCTCCAAAATAAAGGAGTTGATCAAGGTAGCTATAAGGACTATTATATCTCTATTGACCATGGTAATTCGCAGGACGAATATCATATTATCTGCCAGACGCACGAATTATTATTAGATGATAGTGGTAAGTTGCTTGGAGACTTTGAGGGCTTTGAAGAATAATAAAATAAACGCGCCACAACAACAGAATAAAGCAAGGGCTGTAACAGCTCTTTGCCATTGATCTAAAAACATCTAACTTATCGTCCATGTAGACGCAGCGGTGAGCAGCCCCTGCTTTATTCAATGGACGTCAGAGTGTGCAAAAACTCTTCTCTCTTGAAAAAAGGGGCTTTTGCTTCCTATTAGACCCATTTTCAGCCACTCCTAGCGCAGCTTCATAAGTTGCCTATTATCCGCTCCAAAAAGTAGAAGTTAGCTAAAAAGCATCAGGTAAAGCGCTGTAAGTGAAGACAAAGCAGCCACTGGCCACTTGGTGTAGCTTTTCAGTAGTTTGAGCAGCTTAGGCACCGAGAGGATGGACACAGCTCTCCTAAGGTTGTAGCAGGTAAAGATAAGCCCCAGCTCTCCGTCCACTTTTTTCAGTCCCTTCATCAGCGTATAGCTGTAGCCCCATGCTCTTTTGATGGTACCAAAAGGATGCTCTACAATAGCTTGTCTTTTACGATAAACTTCTTTTTGGCGCATTACCCTCTGGTTGTTGCTTTTGATCACTCCAGCATGCTCGGAGCGTTCTATTAGTCTTCCTGCCTTATTTATGGTGCATAGCGCCTTGGCTGCACAGCAAAGGCAGGCTTTGGTCTTGTAATGCTTGACCATATAAGGAGAAGCATTTTTCTTTTCCAAGCTTACCTTATGCTTCTCATACCAGGACCCATTGCTAGAAAGCACTTCCCCTTTAGGACAGATATAATGGTCTTTCTTTTCATCATAATGGAACTGCTCCAGATAATAAGCAGCAGTTGGCACAGGATCTCTGGCAGGTTCTTTATACGCCACTATGGTGATGATGCCATTGTCCAGGCACTCACTTAGCTGTTCTCCGCTATGATAGGCTTTGTCAGCCAGTACAGTGATTCTTTTCTTTCCTAGTGCTTGTTTAGCTGCAAGAGCTGTAGGAGCTAGTGCTTTAGAATCGTTCTTGTTGAGGGCCTGGTAGTGGATGATTAGGCAGTGTTTGCTATCGACTGCTGCCTGGCTGTTGTAGCTTACCTCCACTACATTATGGTGCTGGATTAGGGCTCTGCTTTCTTTATCTGAAGTAGATACCTGTCCGTCATCACTTTGCGCTACCTCTTTTTCCATCTGCTCGTACTTGAGCTTTCGCTTCTCCAGGTGCTTAAGAGCCACTTCGATGTCAGCCCTGGAGCCTTTGACATCATGGGCTTCCTTTTGATCTTCCTCTTCCAACAGATCCAAGTAATCATCTATCTTTTCTTGTATGTAGCTAAGCTGGCGCTCTATCTTCTTTTGGTTGTAGTTGTTCTTTCTGGAATTCACTGCTCTGATCTTTGTGCCATCTATGGCTACATATTTGCCCTTAAGCAGGTGAGCATCATTAAGAAAAGCTACAAAGGCCTTGAAGACCTGCTTGAGCTGCTGGGGATGCTCTTTCCTGAAGTCAGCGATGGTATGATAGGCAGGACAGAGCCCCTGTAGCAGCCACTGCACTTCAAGATTCCTTCTGCATTCTGTCTCCAGCTTTCTGCTTGATCTGATCCTGTTGTAGTAGCCATACAGGTAGAGCTTCAAAAGATGAGCAGGATCAAAAGAGGGTCTGCCCGTAGCTTTGGGCTCCACTCCCTTGAAACCCATCTCCAAAAGGGGCAGTGCATCTACAAAAGCATCAATGACCCTAACTGGATTATCAGCTGATATGGATGCCTCCAGACTAGTTGAAAAAGTCTGATTACGATCTCTTCCCGTCAGATGGTGCATCCCTTAATTTAGCTAAACCTGTTGTTAAACTGAAGAAAATTCAACAGTTTTAACAGCGGTGCTTTTCGCACAGACTGACGTTGTGGGTAATCCAAAAAAGCACCTCTACATACTTCTAACTGGCTTGATATCAGATTTATTAAAGTGGAATAGAGGCATTTAATCGTAGAAAGCGTGATGAATAAAAAAATCATTATTTACATATTAGTAACCTGCGCTGTGGCATTCATTGGCTCATGGATTGTTAGATTCTATATTGATGTTACTACGCCAGATTTTCTGAATGAAATGGTAGAGGATCATAAAAATGATAAGGAGATAATGGCTAAAATTGGTGGCTATAAGAACTATAAGTACAGCTATAACGAGAATGATTTAAAGAAGGACACTTTACCATTCAGTATGACAATCTATGGAAATAGAGGGCAGGTTGACTATAATGGGTATGCTATCAAGAAGAATGATGATTGGATGATAAGGCATTTAAAGGACACCATTCAGACGGTGGATTGAAAAATTAGATACTGCAGCATAATCAATAAAATAAAAGACTACCCACAACAACAGAATAAAGCAACCTCCCCGCCAGCATGGTTGCCATTGACAATACAGGGTGCTAACTTATCGAACTTTGAGCAATCGTCTGTGAATGGGCGGCTGCTTTATTCAATGGACGTTGTACACTAGCAAAAAGCCCTTTCGTAACTAGAAGCCATCTCATAAATAGGGATCTTAATTGATAGCTCGTTGTTTATTTTTCATGAAGTTGACAGATAAGCAGTGGGAAGTGATAAAGGACATGATTCCTGATGGTCCAAAGAGGACAGATGGTAAAGGCAGACCCTGGCGAGATAAGCGAGATGTGCTGGAAGGAATACTTTGGATTTTGAAGACAGGAGCACAGTGGAGCCATTTGCCTCCCATGTATCCTCCTTATCAAACCTGTCACAGGAGATTCCAGCAATGGCGAGAACAGGGAGTGATGCAGAAGGTGGTAGAGACCCTGGCAAGAGATCTTCATGAAAGAGGCGGTGTGGATTTGAGCGAGTGCTTTATTGACGGCTCATTCTGCATGGCCAAAAAGGGGGATCTTCTGTTGGCAAGACTAAACGGGGAAAGGGGACCAAGATCATGGCAGTCACAGATGCTGGTGGTACTATACTATCTGTCTCAATCCAATCAGCATCTCCCCACGAAGTAAAACTCGTGGAGAATGTGATAGAGGAGCGCTTTATTGAAGAACTGCCAGAGCGGCTTATTGGTGATAAAGCCTATGATTCAGATCCTTTAGATGAAGCTTTACGGCAGCAAGGCATTGAAATGATTGCTCCTCATAGGGGCAACAGAACCAAAAAAAAGACGCAAGATGGCAGGAAATTAAGGCGCTATAAAAGAAGATGGAAGGTTGAAAGGTTCTTCGCCTGGCTCTTCAATTATAGAAGATGTGTGACCAGATATGAATACAATGTAGAGAACTATAAAGCATTCATTTTGCTGGCTTGCATGCTAATTCTGCTAAAACCATTTATGAGATAGCTTCTAAGCATCAGTACTATGAAATCAAGTGTAAAGCTCATTATCGGACTGATGGACATAAGCATGATTTATCTGATCTGCTATTCGCTTTACATTTTATTCACACCTTCCGGACTTCATTACTTGGTGATACTTTACAGTGGATTAGTAATTTTAATATCAAATACAATTCGAATAATAATACTGATAAAGAATGGCAGAAGATTATTGATTAATTATATCACATATTTAGCGGTACCGCTGATAATGATTAGCTCTTTGGGTTCACCAATAATTGGAAGAGGACTATGCATTGTGAGTTTGCTGATGATAAGCTTTACCACTTACAGCTTTTGGAGACCAAATAACTTAGGCACTACCATTATTGACCGTACCATCAAATACTTTAGTGTGGATTTTGAAGCAAAGGGTTGGGCGGAAAAGAAAAATAAGTAAGCCAGTGTACAACAACAGAATAAAGCAAGCTCCCAGCTGCCATTCAGCCATTGACAATGAAGGCAGCCAGTTTTGCGAACTTTATGTAAAGGCCGGTGAAGGTCGCCTGCTTTATTCAATGGACGTTGTACGCTATAATAATCCCATGATAAAGAAACTGCCACTTCTAATTTTCATTCTTACAATCTTTAGTTTAACATCTATGGCCCAAGGTCAAAGTGAATTTGCTGTAGGCGATTGCCTAACCTTTAAGACAACAGCAGGTGATTATTATGGATTTGTGGTGGTTGAAACAGGTAAAAAGAAGAATGACGCTAGAATTGGAGTGACTCCGGTAATCATCAAAAGCAAAAATGAACCAACGGGTGCTGACTTTAAAAATGGTAAAGTATTTATCAATGAAGTTCCTAACGGTTCGACAAATAAGAACGAGGAAGGATTTTTTGCCTTTCATCTTTTCTAACCAGGATTTACAACCATTGCAGGACTATTAAAAAAGGTGGACAATATAGCCTTAGATAATTCAAAGTTTATCACCGGTGGCGGGACTTCTACTTCATCTATCGAGCAATTTGAACAAATGCTGAATATGATACCTGCATTCATGAACATGGGGTATAAGGAAGCTGCAGTGAAAAAATATATAAAGTAATACAGCGTACAACAACAGAATAAAGCAAGCTCCCTCACAGCTCCGTTGCCATTGTAGCTGCAGGTAGTTAACTTATCGTACTCTATGAACCGCAGGTGCCGGGTCGCCTGCTTTATACAATGGACGTTACCTGTCATTAAAAATGAGGCTACGACATCTATTTATATGTTGCTTAATAATTCAAGCTTGTAGTCCTGACAAAAGCTTTATTGAAGAAAAGGCTATTAAATACTCCTATGTAAACTATCAGATTGAGCTGGTTAGTGAGGTGTTATTAACAGTGGACACTACGAAGTATCTTTTCTCGGTATCAGACAGTATTTATACCTTAAAATACATCAATCCAAAAGATACAGTAAGCTATATACTAAGAGCTGACAGTATTTTTCAGCCAATATATATAACCAATGCTAAGGATACCTCCGATAGCTTTATTTATGTAGCCCATCTAGATTTTAAAATCAATGATAGACTTTATCGGGTATTCAAATATGCTAGTGATCCAGGAGTAATAGACGGATGTGTGACCCATTTTTGGACGCCAGAACTTGGAATTATCTTGACACGATCCTCGACATGGAGGAGCTTTAGCAAGCTTCAAACTAATAGTGACAGTATAAATCAACAGATTAATTTATTAGCAGAGGTTATATATCAGGACGCTTCCTTTTACAATGGCTGCAACAAAGAAATGGAATTGATGCCTAAAGCTGACGCTGAAGAATACTATAAGCAGAAGTACAAAGACTCAGACGTAGGCAGTGAAATAAATAAAATAATAAACGACAGGTAACAACAGAATAAAGCAAGCTCCCTCACAGCTCCGTTGCCATTGTAGCTGCAGGTAGTTAACTTATCGTACTCTATGAACCGCAGGTGCCGGGTCGCCTGCTTTATTCAATGGACGTTAGGTTCGATTAAAATCGTTTGGTGTAGAAGGGATAGAGTTTTAATGATTACCCTCTCAGCGTCTGGCTCAAAATCATACCGGTAGCTGGACCTTGATTAGTTGGTGAAGCAAGCGGGCCCATCGAAGTCAATCGCCTTCTCGGATTCTCATAAAAATAGGGAAGACCTCGGCTGACACAACGAGTCGGTAACTGGACACCGATGTTGGCCGGATAAGTTAGACATTTAAAACTTGACGGATAATGGAGGTCTTGCTCGATCTAAACCGGACGGTTAACCGGACGCTTTGATTCAAGTGCACCAGAATCTGAATACTGAATCGGTTAATGAAAAGCTGGTGACCTAAATATAAATCGTAGCGCAGGAAGACCTTCAATAATGGCGTGACGGTACCTGGACGAAACTGAAGGCTGATAAAAAAATAAGATAAACCGAACCTAACAACAGAATAAAGCAACCGCCCAGCTATCTTTCAGCCATTGACAATGCAGGCAGCTGGCTTTGCGTCCGCTCAGCCAAGTGCAGTGAATGGGCGGCTGCTTTATTCAACGGACGTCAGAGTGTGCAAAAACTCTTCTCTCTTGAAAAAAGGGGCTTTTGCTTCCTATTAGACCCATTTTCAGCCACTCCTAGCGCAGCTTCATAAGTTGCCTATTATCCGCTCCAAAAAGTAGAAGTTAGCTAAAAAGCATCAGGTAAAGCGCTGTAAGTGAAGACAAAGCAGCCACTGGCCACTTGGTGTAGCTTTTCAGTAGTTTGAGCAGCTTAGGCACCGAGAGGATGGACACAGCTCTCCTAAGGTTGTAGCAGGTAAAGATAAGCCCCAGCTCTCCGTCCACTTTTTTCAGTCCCTTCATCAGCGTATAGCTGTAGCCCCATGCTCTTTTGATGGTACCAAAAGGATGCTCTACAATAGCTTGTCTTTTACGATAAACTTCTTTTTGGCGCATTACCCTCTGGTTGTTGCTTTTGATCACTCCAGCATGCTCGGAGCGTTCTATTAGTCTTCCTGCCTTATTTATGGTGCATAGCGCCTTGGCTGCACAGCAAAGGCAGGCTTTGGTCTTGTAATGCTTGACCATATAAGGAGAAGCATTTTTCTTTTCCAAGCTTACCTTATGCTTCTCATACCAGGACCCATTGCTAGAAAGCACTTCCCCTTTAGGACAGATATAATGGTCTTTCTTTTCATCATAATGGAACTGCTCCAGATAATAAGCAGCAGTTGGCACAGGATCTCTGGCAGGTTCTTTATACGCCACTATGGTGATGATGCCATTGTCCAGGCACTCACTTAGCTGTTCTCCGCTATGATAGGCTTTGTCAGCCAGTACAGTGATTCTTTTCTTTCCTAGTGCTTGTTTAGCTGCAAGAGCTGTAGGAGCTAGTGCTTTAGAATCGTTCTTGTTGAGGGCCTGGTAGTGGATGATTAGGCAGTGTTTGCTATCGACTGCTGCCTGGCTGTTGTAGCTTACCTCCACTACATTATGGTGCTGGATTAGGGCTCTGCTTTCTTTATCTGAAGTAGATACCTGTCCGTCATCACTTTGCGCTACCTCTTTTTCCATCTGCTCGTACTTGAGCTTTCGCTTCTCCAGGTGCTTAAGAGCCACTTCGATGTCAGCCCTGGAGCCTTTGACATCATGGGCTTCCTTTTGATCTTCCTCTTCCAACAGATCCAAGTAATCATCTATCTTTTCTTGTATGTAGCTAAGCTGGCGCTCTATCTTCTTTTGGTTGTAGTTGTTCTTTCTGGAATTCACTGCTCTGATCTTTGTGCCATCTATGGCTACATATTTGCCCTTAAGCAGGTGAGCATCATTAAGAAAAGCTACAAAGGCCTTGAAGACCTGCTTGAGCTGCTGGGGATGCTCTTTCCTGAAGTCAGCGATGGTATGATAGGCAGGACAGAGCCCCTGTAGCAGCCACTGCACTTCAAGATTCCTTCTGCATTCTGTCTCCAGCTTTCTGCTTGATCTGATCCTGTTGTAGTAGCCATACAGGTAGAGCTTCAAAAGATGAGCAGGATCAAAAGAGGGTCTGCCCGTAGCTTTGGGCTCCACTCCCTTGAAACCCATCTCCAAAAGGGGCAGTGCATCTACAAAAGCATCAATGACCCTAACTGGATTATCAGCTGATATGGATGCCTCCAGACTAGTTGAAAAAGTCTGATTACGATCTCTTCCCGTCAGATGGTGCATCCCTTAATTTAGCTAAACCTGTTGTTAAACTGAAGAAAATTCAACAGTTTTAACAGCGGTGCTTTTCGCACAGACTGACGTTGTGGGTAATCCAAAAAAGCACCTCTACATACTTCTAACTGGCTTGATATCAGATTTATTAAAGTGGAATAGAGGCATTTAATCGTAGAAAGCGTGATGAATAAAAAAATCATTATTTACATATTAGTAACCTGCGCTGTGGCATTCATTGGCTCATGGATTGTTAGATTCTATATTGATGTTACTACGCCAGATTTTCTGAATGAAATGGTAGAGGATCATAAAAATGATAAGGAGATAATGGCTAAAATTGGTGGCTATAAGAACTATAAGTACAGCTATAACGAGAATGATTTAAAGAAGGACACTTTACCATTCAGTATGACAATCTATGGAAATAGAGGGCAGGTTGACTATAATGGGTATGCTATCAAGAAGAATGATGATTGGATGATAAGGCATTTAAAGGACACCATTCAGACGGTGGATTGAAAAATTAGATACTGCAGCATAATCAATAAAATAAAAGACTACCCACAACAACAGAATAAAGCAACCTCCCCGCCAGCATGGTTGCCATTGACAATACAGGGTGCTAACTTATCGAACTTTGAGCAATCGTCTGTGAATGGGCGGCTGCTTTATTCAATGGACGTTGTACACTAGCAAAAAGCCCTTTCGTAACTAGAAGCCATCTCATAAATAGGGATCTTAATTGATAGCTCGTTGTTTATTTTTCATGAAGTTGACAGATAAGCAGTGGGAAGTGATAAAGGACATGATTCCTGATGGTCCAAAGAGGACAGATGGTAAAGGCAGACCCTGGCGAGATAAGCGAGATGTGCTGGAAGGAATACTTTGGATTTTGAAGACAGGAGCACAGTGGAGCCATTTGCCTCCCATGTATCCTCCTTATCAAACCTGTCACAGGAGATTCCAGCAATGGCGAGAACAGGGAGTGATGCAGAAGGTGGTAGAGACCCTGGCAAGAGATCTTCATGAAAGAGGCGGTGTGGATTTGAGCGAGTGCTTTATTGACGGCTCATTCTGCATGGCCAAAAAGGGGGATCTTCTGTTGGCAAGACTAAACGGGGAAAGGGGACCAAGATCATGGCAGTCACAGATGCTGGTGGTACTATACTATCTGTCTCAATCCAATCAGCATCTCCCCACGAAGTAAAACTCGTGGAGAATGTGATAGAGGAGCGCTTTATTGAAGAACTGCCAGAGCGGCTTATTGGTGATAAAGCCTATGATTCAGATCCTTTAGATGAAGCTTTACGGCAGCAAGGCATTGAAATGATTGCTCCTCATAGGGGCAACAGAACCAAAAAAAAGACGCAAGATGGCAGGAAATTAAGGCGCTATAAAAGAAGATGGAAGGTTGAAAGGTTCTTCGCCTGGCTCTTCAATTATAGAAGATGTGTGACCAGATATGAATACAATGTAGAGAACTATAAAGCATTCATTTTGCTGGCTTGCATGCTAATTCTGCTAAAACCATTTATGAGATAGCTTCTAAGCATCAGTACTATGAAATCAAGTGTAAAGCTCATTATCGGACTGATGGACATAAGCATGATTTATCTGATCTGCTATTCGCTTTACATTTTATTCACACCTTCCGGACTTCATTACTTGGTGATACTTTACAGTGGATTAGTAATTTTAATATCAAATACAATTCGAATAATAATACTGATAAAGAATGGCAGAAGATTATTGATTAATTATATCACATATTTAGCGGTACCGCTGATAATGATTAGCTCTTTGGGTTCACCAATAATTGGAAGAGGACTATGCATTGTGAGTTTGCTGATGATAAGCTTTACCACTTACAGCTTTTGGAGACCAAATAACTTAGGCACTACCATTATTGACCGTACCATCAAATACTTTAGTGTGGATTTTGAAGCAAAGGGTTGGGCGGAAAAGAAAAATAAGTAAGCCAGTGTACAACAACAGAATAAAGCAAGCTCCCAGCTGCCATTCAGCCATTGACAATGAAGGCAGCCAGTTTTGCGAACTTTATGTAAAGGCCGGTGAAGGTCGCCTGCTTTATTCAATGGACGTTGTACGCTATAATAATCCCATGATAAAGAAACTGCCACTTCTAATTTTCATTCTTACAATCTTTAGTTTAACATCTATGGCCCAAGGTCAAAGTGAATTTGCTGTAGGCGATTGCCTAACCTTTAAGACAACAGCAGGTGATTATTATGGATTTGTGGTGGTTGAAACAGGTAAAAAGAAGAATGACGCTAGAATTGGAGTGACTCCGGTAATCATCAAAAGCAAAAATGAACCAACGGGTGCTGACTTTAAAAATGGTAAAGTATTTATCAATGAAGTTCCTAACGGTTCGACAAATAAGAACGAGGAAGGATTTTTTGCCTTTCATCTTTTCTAACCAGGATTTACAACCATTGCAGGACTATTAAAAAAGGTGGACAATATAGCCTTAGATAATTCAAAGTTTATCACCGGTGGCGGGACTTCTACTTCATCTATCGAGCAATTTGAACAAATGCTGAATATGATACCTGCATTCATGAACATGGGGTATAAGGAAGCTGCAGTGAAAAAATATATAAAGTAATACAGCGTACAACAACAGAATAAAGCAAGCTCCCTCACAGCTCCGTTGCCATTGTAGCTGCAGGTAGTTAACTTATCGTACTCTATGAACCGCAGGTGCCGGGTCGCCTGCTTTATACAATGGACGTTACCTGTCATTAAAAATGAGGCTACGACATCTATTTATATGTTGCTTAATAATTCAAGCTTGTAGTCCTGACAAAAGCTTTATTGAAGAAAAGGCTATTAAATACTCCTATGTAAACTATCAGATTGAGCTGGTTAGTGAGGTGTTATTAACAGTGGACACTACGAAGTATCTTTTCTCGGTATCAGACAGTATTTATACCTTAAAATACATCAATCCAAAAGATACAGTAAGCTATATACTAAGAGCTGACAGTATTTTTCAGCCAATATATATAACCAATGCTAAGGATACCTCCGATAGCTTTATTTATGTAGCCCATCTAGATTTTAAAATCAATGATAGACTTTATCGGGTATTCAAATATGCTAGTGATCCAGGAGTAATAGACGGATGTGTGACCCATTTTTGGACGCCAGAACTTGGAATTATCTTGACACGATCCTCGACATGGAGGAGCTTTAGCAAGCTTCAAACTAATAGTGACAGTATAAATCAACAGATTAATTTATTAGCAGAGGTTATATATCAGGACGCTTCCTTTTACAATGGCTGCAACAAAGAAATGGAATTGATGCCTAAAGCTGACGCTGAAGAATACTATAAGCAGAAGTACAAAGACTCAGACGTAGGCAGTGAAATAAATAAAATAATAAACGACAGGTAACAACAGAATAAAGCAAGCTCCCTCACAGCTCCGTTGCCATTGTAGCTGCAGGTAGTTAACTTATCGTACTCTATGAACCGCAGGTGCCGGGTCGCCTGCTTTATTCAATGGACGTTATATGCGATTAGAATCCTACCTTACCTCATGCGTTCAACCCTAGGAATATGGTTACTGCTATCAATGCTGACATTAAAGGTAGCTGCCCAGAACTGCGACAGTGTTGAGTACTCCCTGCTCAACTATATCATAGATTCGAAAAATATAAATCTACTCACCAAACGAGCGTCATCCCACCCAATACTTTGTACCTATTTAGAAAGCGACACCAGGTCGAAATACGAATACTTCATTGAAAGTGTACTGCCAAAAGATAGCGATGAAATAATAAAATGGATTGATCCCTCAGGTTTTAGATATTTCATCGAGCAGAACGTAAATTATCAATGGAACATTGACTGTATAGAAAGGCTCAAGGCATTCGATAAAACCAAAAAAGGGCGTAGACGAACCAATTCGAAAAAAGTATCTGAATATTCTTATACCATATCAAAGCCGCTCTTTACTAAAGGCTATGAATATGCTATAGTCGCTATAGGTTTTGATTACGGATCCAGTCCTGGTGGGGCAGGTGGAATAGAAATCTATAAAAGAGATGAAAGTGGCAACTGGACCTTTTATACCAACGGAGGGTGTGGATATACCTACCACTGATAAAATAATTAAAAAGAATAGGTTCTGTTATAGTTAAAGGTTGATGGTCACTTTATAAAAGGTATTGATAAAGTAAACCTATTTCCGTATGTAGTGCTGATAACCGTATGTTCACGTATATCCGATAGTTATGCACCATTTTAATAAAACAGAACTATGACATTTAACAAAGTAATAAGGACAGTTTTCCCGCCAATAATTGGTTACTTGACTTTTCTACTTTGTGACGGCATTTTCCAAAAATTTTTCCCAACCAAACCACCTGACGACCTTTCGATACCAGGTATAGTTTTTCTCTTAGAGTATTTAGAGTATGTAATTATGTTTGCTTGGGCTGCACTTGTTTTTACCTTTCAGTACAAAGTAGTTGTTCCAAATACTTTCAGCTCTGTAAAAAAAGCAATCATCTTAGCTATATTTATTGGGCTTGGAATTAGTTTGTTTTTCGCATTCATGCACTACCACGCTGATAAGGCAACTTTAGACGAAGCGATAACCACCTTTTTCCGTGTTTTTTTACAAGTCGAAAGCTTTGCCTTGGGTAATTTGGTTTTGATTTCAATTTTTAATGTGTTAACAAATACAGTTGAAGCTAAAAGAGAAGTGATATAAAGAAAAGAAAACGAAGCATAATAAGACCTATAATTTAGCTACGGAGAAATAATGACAATATCAACTTTTATCTATAACAGAGCCGAAGAATAAAAAACCGCATATAACAACAGAATAAAGCAAATGCCCCAACAGCTCTCAGCCATTGCTTGTGCAGGCCGTTAGCTTTTCGTACATTCAGCAAGGGCCAGTGCAGGGCATCTGCTTTATTCAATGGACGTTGTGCACGAGCCATCGTTTGGCATAGCAATGGCTGGTAGCAATAAAGCATTATAATCACTCAAACTGCAGGAGGACGGTAACTTGACGATGTAAGCGAAAGAAAAGGTAAGACCTTGGCTGGACGGGTAAAGCGCAAGAATACGTGAAAGTGATGCCGGTAGGGGTTGACTGTAACTTGACAAAGGATCAAAAAGGTCTTGAAGAGTTGACGAACAAGCCGAACTGGTGGATGCAGTCTACAAAGCTGCTTTCATCAAAACTGACAAAAAAGCGTGACGCAGGTGAACCTTGAAAAAGGTGTGTCGCAGGTAGACCTTTAGATCGTCTGAAACATCAATAAATCGTACCTGGAGGGCAAGCTGAACAGAAGCCAGGGGCAGTGGATGAAAATGGTAAAAGCCCTTGCACAACAACAAAATAAAGCAAGCTCCCAGCCAGCATTTAGCCATTGACAATGCAGGCAGCTATCTTTGCGTACACTAAGCGAGCACCTGTGAATGGTCGCCTGCTTTATTTAACGGACGTTACTTGCAAGGCATGAATCATTAAGATGCTTCTCAACAATAATAATTGACTACGAATACATTTAAACATGAATAAAATACTGCTGACAATTATCATCCTTCTTTCCTGTATTCAATTAGTATCAGCTCAAGTTGAGCATCTTGAAAATGAAAAAAAGGGAGTAACAATTCGTCTTAATTGTGGGCCTAAGGTCTCTTCGCTACCACCACTATATGTTCTTAAATATAAGCAGCAGGAATACATAATTGATTCTACTGAGATAAAACGCTTGAACCCTAATGATATCATCGATTTAGATGTCCTAACAGGCGATGCGGCTGTTGAAAAATATGGTGACAATGGAAATAATGGGGTGATTTTGATTCAAGTAAGTAAGGCTACAATAAAAAGCTTCCTTCGTAAAGAAGAGCTGCACTAATAAAAATATATTAATATAACCCAGCAAGTAACAACAGAATAAAGCAAATGCCCCCAGAGCTTTCAGCCATTGCTTGTGCAGGCCGTTAGCATTGCGTACATTCATCAAAGGGCAGTGAAGGGCATCTGCTTTATTCAATGGAAGTTACCCTTTATTGCAGTCGTTTGGTGTGGCAGGGATAGCAGCAGAAAGGATTGGCAGCTGCGTTAGCGAAGTGTAGAAGGACAAGCCGCCTGCAGGAGGGCAAGTGGCGCTGCAAGTTGAAAGTTTCTAAAAATGATCTGCCTGTGCAGCATTGATCTTTCAGATGGCATAGCAAGCTTAAAAAATAAGGTAAGACCTTGGCTGGATCAGCATGTCAGTAACTGGACCTTGATGTAAAGCCGGTAAAGCTGGACCTTCAAAAGAATGACGGCTCACAAAGGTCTTGAAGTATCTATGCCGGGAGGCAGGATGGGTGCGTAGCTGGTAAAGGGGCTAGCATCATCCAGGCAGAATAATAAAGCATGGCGCAGGAAGACCTTTAAAATATTGACCAGCAAGCGCAGGGCTGACGCTGAATAAATAATATAAAACAAAGGGTAACAACAAAATAAAGCAAGCGCCCCCAGCTCTTCTTGTAAAGGGGCTGCCATATTGTTACTTTCACTGTTAATCAACCGCAGCGGCGGCGCCTGCTTTATTTAACGGACGTTATGGTTCATTGAATCGGAACATGATAGCCAACTTTTGAGTATATTGGGATATGAAATACCAGGACTACATAGAAATAAGAGCTGACAAGAGATTCGGTAGGCCTACGATAAAGGGTACTAGGATAACTGTCTATGATGTACTCAACTGGCTCTCAAATGGAATGTCCAAAGCGGAGATCATAGCTGATTTCGAAGAGCTGAACGAGGACATGATCAATGCCTGCCTTGCGTTTGCTGCCGACAAAGAACATAAACTTCGGATTGCATCTTGACCCTGCTGTTCGACCAAAATATATCTCCTAAGATTGTAAAGCATCTTGAGGATACTTTCACTGGGGCACAGCAGGTGCGACATCTGGGACTGGAAGATGCTTCAGATATAGAGATCTTCGAATATGCCAAAAGAAACGGTTATGCAATTGTGACTTTCGATTCTGACTTTGTGGACCTGAATGTGCTTAAAGGCTTTCCTCCAAAAATCATATGGCTAAGGACAGGCAACTTGACCACGAAATCCATAGTAGAATTGATCAATAAAAATGTGGTACCAATTCGCAACTTCCTACAATCAGAGGAAGCCCAGATCCTGGAAATAATAAAATAAAAAACGAACCATAACAACAGAATAAAGCAAGCTCCCTCAGAGCATTCAGCCATTGATTATGCTATTGTCTAGCTTTGCGTACGATCAGCAAAGGCCGGTGAAGGTCGCCTGCTTTATTCAATGGACGTCAGAGTGTGCAAAAACTCTTCTCTCTTGAAAAAAGGGGCTTTTGCTTCCTATTAGACCCATTTTCAGCCACTCCTAGCGCAGCTTCATAAGTTGCCTATTATCCGCTCCAAAAAGTAGAAGTTAGCTAAAAAGCATCAGGTAAAGCGCTGTAAGTGAAGACAAAGCAGCCACTGGCCACTTGGTGTAGCTTTTCAGTAGTTTGAGCAGCTTAGGCACCGAGAGGATGGACACAGCTCTCCTAAGGTTGTAGCAGGTAAAGATAAGCCCCAGCTCTCCGTCCACTTTTTTCAGTCCCTTCATCAGCGTATAGCTGTAGCCCCATGCTCTTTTGATGGTACCAAAAGGATGCTCTACAATAGCTTGTCTTTTACGATAAACTTCTTTTTGGCGCATTACCCTCTGGTTGTTGCTTTTGATCACTCCAGCATGCTCGGAGCGTTCTATTAGTCTTCCTGCCTTATTTATGGTGCATAGCGCCTTGGCTGCACAGCAAAGGCAGGCTTTGGTCTTGTAATGCTTGACCATATAAGGAGAAGCATTTTTCTTTTCCAAGCTTACCTTATGCTTCTCATACCAGGACCCATTGCTAGAAAGCACTTCCCCTTTAGGACAGATATAATGGTCTTTCTTTTCATCATAATGGAACTGCTCCAGATAATAAGCAGCAGTTGGCACAGGATCTCTGGCAGGTTCTTTATACGCCACTATGGTGATGATGCCATTGTCCAGGCACTCACTTAGCTGTTCTCCGCTATGATAGGCTTTGTCAGCCAGTACAGTGATTCTTTTCTTTCCTAGTGCTTGTTTAGCTGCAAGAGCTGTAGGAGCTAGTGCTTTAGAATCGTTCTTGTTGAGGGCCTGGTAGTGGATGATTAGGCAGTGTTTGCTATCGACTGCTGCCTGGCTGTTGTAGCTTACCTCCACTACATTATGGTGCTGGATTAGGGCTCTGCTTTCTTTATCTGAAGTAGATACCTGTCCGTCATCACTTTGCGCTACCTCTTTTTCCATCTGCTCGTACTTGAGCTTTCGCTTCTCCAGGTGCTTAAGAGCCACTTCGATGTCAGCCCTGGAGCCTTTGACATCATGGGCTTCCTTTTGATCTTCCTCTTCCAACAGATCCAAGTAATCATCTATCTTTTCTTGTATGTAGCTAAGCTGGCGCTCTATCTTCTTTTGGTTGTAGTTGTTCTTTCTGGAATTCACTGCTCTGATCTTTGTGCCATCTATGGCTACATATTTGCCCTTAAGCAGGTGAGCATCATTAAGAAAAGCTACAAAGGCCTTGAAGACCTGCTTGAGCTGCTGGGGATGCTCTTTCCTGAAGTCAGCGATGGTATGATAGGCAGGACAGAGCCCCTGTAGCAGCCACTGCACTTCAAGATTCCTTCTGCATTCTGTCTCCAGCTTTCTGCTTGATCTGATCCTGTTGTAGTAGCCATACAGGTAGAGCTTCAAAAGATGAGCAGGATCAAAAGAGGGTCTGCCCGTAGCTTTGGGCTCCACTCCCTTGAAACCCATCTCCAAAAGGGGCAGTGCATCTACAAAAGCATCAATGACCCTAACTGGATTATCAGCTGATATGGATGCCTCCAGACTAGTTGAAAAAGTCTGATTACGATCTCTTCCCGTCAGATGGTGCATCCCTTAATTTAGCTAAACCTGTTGTTAAACTGAAGAAAATTCAACAGTTTTAACAGCGGTGCTTTTCGCACAGACTGACGTTAGGCACAAGCAAAAAAATGAAAACGATAATTCTCTCAATATTAGCTCTGGCATTATTGTCTTGCAATAATTCAAGTCAAAGGGAAGACATCATCTCGTCTGATAGTGGAAAAAGTCCGATAGACACAGCATTAGTTAAGATTGAAAATAAACTAGACAATTCATTCGAAGTTGGCTTCTATTCAAAGTCATTTACATATTGCTGGATTGCTGATAAAGACACTCTCGACTTTAGAATTGGGATAACAGAACATGTGAGAGACAGCTCAGTCCAGCTCAGGATATTTCACCGAAATCCTATTTTGTTTTCAAAGGCATTGGACAAGATAAATGAAAGCTTACCACTAATTGAACATGATTTTAATTTAGATAAGCTCGATTACCTTTATTTTGAGTCTCCAGTTTTCTACAAAGACATGACAACAGAGCTCTCAAGGAGCTATGAAAATGAGTTCGGGAAAAAAAACATCAGTTATAATCAGCTGAATGAGTATCTAATGGATTCATGGTTAGAGAAAAAAGTCGGTGCCTTCTTGAATCAATTCAATAAGAGCACAAGGAGATATGGAATAGAGAAATTTCATTTACTGGAAAAAGAATATTATGGACAGTACCTTCCCAATTCGGACTTGAGTGACTATCCTCCATTTTCTATTCATGGAATGGGAGTGTCAGTAATAATAAATGAATAATGAAAAATAAAAGCCAGTGCCTAACAACAGAATAAAGCAAGCTCCCACAGCGCATTCAGCCATTGACAATGCTATTGTCTACCTTTGCGTACGATCAGCAAAGGCCGGTGAAGGTCGCCTGCTTTATTCAATGGACGTTGGCATTCATTAAAACCCATTCTCATGTTTTCTGCAGAATATATCAGTCTCTTTGAATCTGAATCAGAAAAGGTACTGGGCCGTAGAAAGGTAAGTCCGTCCCAGGCAATTGAAGATTGGAATGACTTGATTGAGAAAATAGAATATGGCTATGATATGTCCGCCTATGAGTTTGATTATGACCTCGACTGCTCAAGGACATATATTCAACATTTAATAGATTCAAAGACATTAAGAAAGTATCCTGAACATGCTAACTTCATTAAGTTGATCGATGATCTGGATAACATTTATAAAGAATATTCTATAGAGAATCCACGTTGGCGTCTTACTGGGCATTGGTGGACAAGAAGACTGCTAAAAAAAGGGACTGCAGACTACTTGCATGCTGTAAAAAAATACTATCCATTAGTAGGAATAGAGCCTGAAGAAATAAAAATAAGATAAACGAATGCCAACAACAGAATAAAGCAAGCTCCCCCACAGCACTCAGCCATTGCTAATGCTACTGGCAACCTTTGCGTCCGTTCAGCAAAGGCCGGTGAATGGTCGCCTGCTTTATTCAATGGACGTTGGGCATAAGTGAATATCATTTGGTGCAGCTAACAGCAGTATGTTCTTCAATGGTAGCTGCATCTGTCGGCGAACTTCCATTCAAGCGATAACTGGACGGAATCAGCAAAGCGTAAGTTGACCTTTGAAAAATAAAGCAAGACCTTGGCTGGACAAGCAAAGCGTAACTGGACGGAAAGTAGAGCCGGAAAAGCTGGACGTTCAAATAATTGATAGCTGAATAAAGGTCTTGAAGGGGCCTGATTGGCGGTAGGATTTGGCCAGAGCTTTATAGAAGCCCACCCTCATCGACCCTAGATTTATCCAGGCCAGCTGGAGCACGGATTTGGCCGCCTGCTTCGAGCAACAAAATATAAAAAGCATAGCGCAGGTGGACGGATAATAATAAAAAAGCTGGACGCAGGTAGACGCTGAAAAATAAAATAACCTATGCCCAACAACAGAATAAAGCAACCGCCCCGCTATCTTTCAGTCATTGACAGTGCAGGCAGCAAGCTTTGCGTGGGCACAGCCAAGGTCAGTGAATGGTCGCCTGCTTTATTCAATGGACGTTAGCTGTAATTGATCGAATCACTAACAATCAATCGAGCATTTAATTGAAAGCCAAAAAAATAAGATCGACATCTCCAGACAAGGTTAATGGTAAGCTTGTAAAGTACAAACTTGGAGACTGCATTAGTATTGATTGTAACAACGGCCAATATTTAGCTGTACTGATTACTGGTAAGTTCAATAAGTACTACGATTTTACACTATTGGAATATTATCACGACTCAAAGCCTACTCTTGAAGACTTCACAAATGGACGATATTTTGGTACTCGCTTTGGTTCTTGGGAGGATTTAACTTACGCAGTTGATAAGCGGATGATTAGCTGCAAGTACGTTGACAACTGTAATGAAATAGAGGGTGTAGGTCATTTAGATCTTATAGATGACTTTATGCTAGCTAGATATTCTTATGTAAATGACACGATTGAATTACTTGCATATTACAAAGAAGAAATACCAGTGAGGATTCAAAAGACTATCAATGCTGAAAAATTCCCTGCTATTGCCTTTGTAAGCAGACATTTAGTGGAAATGAAAAGTATAATAAAGGAAAAACTACAGCTAACAACAGAATAAAGCAAGGGCTGTAAGAGCTTTTTGCTATCCAACCAGTAAACTACTAACTTATCCTACTTGGAGAAGCGGCGGTGAGCAGCCCCTGCTTTATTCAACGGACGTAAGCCCCAATAAAGGCAGACCATGAAAATCGCACCTATCATATTATTTCTCATGGCCTTCCTCATGAGCTGCAATAGTCAGGGTAAATATTATAGCCCTATAGGAATTGCAGATAAGACGGATGAATTCAAGGAGCTAGATCAATGGACTGCTTTAGAGAGTAAAATAAGCATCGATGATTACACTCGAGTTGGCGACTCAATATTTTGTGGAGAAATAAGCTGTAATATCGGACCGATGGAAGGTGTTGATGCCTCTACTTTCAAAGTATGGGCAGGCTCACAATATGCTAAAGACAAAAATAAGGTCTATTATCCGATCGAAATCCCTTGTATCGACTACACTGATTGTGGTGTTTGCTTTTGTGGGAAATATACCGTTGAGAGGGCAAATCCAGAGACGTTTACTTATCTAGGCAAAGACTATGCGACTGATGGAATACATGTTTATTACAGAGGCATTTTGATTGGTGGAGCAGATGGTTCAACCTTTGAAGTGATTGATGGTCCTGAAGAGTTCTTCTTCGCTAGGGATAGCCGAAATGTGTATGTGCATAATAGATTATTCAAAGAAGCAGACCCCACTACCTTTCATTACGATAAGAATGATAGCAGGAATATTCACCGTGATTTTGACCCAAGATTAATCATTGGTGATAAAAGTAAGGAGTGGATGTTCACACCACCTTACACTATTGAAGAAGTAAAAAAAGAATAATACTGGGGCTAACAACAGAATAAAGCAAGGGCTGTTAGAGCTCTTTGCCATTGAACTACTAAACCCATACTTTGCGTACCTTGAGAAGCGGCGATGACCAGCCCCTGCTTTATTCAACGGACGTTGTGCTTAATAAAAGGGGACTCCAGAAAGAGAAAGGCCTTGCTAAAAATATCTAACTGAAGATCATATTGATGGAGACTGTAATCATGTTGGCTGGATACCTCATTGTAACAATAATGCTGTTATCAATGATTATCCTGGTGATAAGTCAGCAAAAAGAATCCATTATACATGAAAAAGGAATATATCCTGACGATGTCAACATCTACTTCAGAGCATCGGGTTTGAAAATAAAAGAACTTAAAAGAGTGCAGGATAAGGTGGACGACCCGGAAATTAAAATGAAGGTTGGGCGGGTAATCTATCTTAGAAAATTAGGATTTAGATTATTGATCGCTGTTCCAGTACTATGGACGATCTTAATGGTGATCAAAGGTCAGATTGAATAAAAAATAAAAATATACTAAGCACAACAACAGAATAAAGCAAATGCCCCAAGAGCGTTCAGCCATTGACAATGTAGGTAGCAAATTTTGCGTACTTTCATCAAACGGCAGTGAAGGGCATCTGCTATATTCAATGGACGTTGTGCTGTATTCCCCGTTTATCCAGCGACAATAATTTCTTAAGCTAACGTTTACGTAGAGCCAATAAAGGCTCTATGCAAGACCGATTTTAATATGATGCTTCAAAGCTCGGGCTTCATTCTGGTTGGGATGAAAAAAGCCTTGGACACTGTTACTGCCAAGGCTTTGTGGTAATTTCAGTGGCGGCACCTATAGGTGACCCCGATTAGAATAATTACTTTACCTAAGATACATCCTCTTAGAGCCATTTTCTAATCTTTAACAGATTTACTATGGCAAAGGGGAAAGTAAAAATGGATGTAGTCAATCCCTGGATATTTCGGTAATGCTGACCCCCTGTTTCGGTGATACTGACCCCTCTAGCAGGTAGAGGTTTACAGAGGACGATGGACTGACAATGTTACCGTTTTTTTCTTAAACTCTCACCTTTTAGCTCTATTCTGTATGAGCCATGGACCAGGCGGTCCAGAATAGCATCTGCGATAGTATCTTCTCCGATGACATCATACCAACTGGCCACCGGCAGCTGACTTGCGATAACAGTGGAAGCCTTTCCATGCCTGTCTTCGATAATCTCCATCAGATCCAGCCGCTGCTGCTGTTCCAGGTGTGTGAGGCCAAAGTCATCCAGGATCAGCAGATCTGTTTTGGAGAGCTTCTCCATACCACCATAGCTGTCTACGGCCTGGGCAATGTGTTCACGCTTTTCCATCAAACGCTCAAAAACCACCGGTATGCTCAGGTGATCAGGTACAATAAGTATATTCCTCACAATATCTTTAACTAGCAGGTGGTGCTGGTCATCAGCTAGCTTTTCCAGTAGTTCATGTTTATGCATATACCCAAGAATGTTATCCCGGTTACCTTCATAAACAGGGATACGGGAAAAGCGAAGAAAGCTTTTATCATTATATACTTCCTTGAGTGTTAGTTGGCTGTTTGCCATCACAACTACCGTGCGAGGGGTCATCACATCCCTAACCTGGATTTCCTGAAAAGCTATTAGGTTTTTTATGATACGGGTTTCGTTTTCAGCGAACACTCCTTCCTGCTGACCTATATCTGCCATCGCAGATAGCTCCTCACGGCTAACAACCATGCCATGGGCACTGCCCCCCATCATCTTAGTGATCACGTTCGAAAGCAACACCAGGGGATACATGGCCCATATCAGGATTTTTAACGTTTTGGCCGTAAAGAACGCAAGCTGTCTCCAATACTTTGCTCCTAAGGATTTAGGAATTAGCTCAGAAAACACCAGAATAAGAATCGTTAATATACCAGATATAATGCCTGTACTTACACTACTAAATACTATGGCCGCCTGTGCGCCCACACCTGCGGCTCCAACGGTATGTGCAATGGTATTAAGGGAAAGAATGGCTGCCAGAGGTTGGTCAACTTTATCTTTAAGCTTACGAAGCTGCGCACTTAGCTGGGGTTTTTCTTCACTTAGGGATTCTATATAGGAAGGGGTAAAGCTTAGCAGCGATGCCTCCAGAATGGAACATAGGAATGAGACCACCAAAGCTAACAGAAGATAAAAAATTAATAGCGTCATTAACAGGTATGTTATATACAATCAGCTCTTAGTCCTCCGCTGAAGCAAGGAACAAAGATCTTTATTGTTCAATAACCTATAGGAAATGCCATTGTTCTGTTTGACATCCTTAGGTTGAAGAATGAAGTTTTTGCCTAGAATTCTCCACTCGATGGATTCGAAGTCTATCTTGTTTAGACAGTGTCTTGAAAACTGTGTAAATGAAGATTCAGCTAAACGATGATTGGGTTTTCTTAGCCATATGGCAAGCAGAATGAGAGATGAAGAACCAGTCCTGATTGGCAGGTCAGGTTACATTCCACTTGGCCTACCCTATTGCTGGCAGGTTGCTCCCCAGCCTGCGCGGCCCGGCAGCACCTGCGTCCTCTTCGGGCGTGCATTATGAAGTTAATCAAAATTCTGAATTGATTAAAGCCTGCATCTGTCTTCGTAGATGCTCAAGAATTGGTTCAGGATGATAGCCCAATTGCGATGGGGCTGTGTCCATTTTTTAGTGATTTCCCAAAGGGCCAGAACTTGCTTTTAAGCTTTTTAGAAGTCTAAGCATTGCGGGAGTTCCCACTGTTCCTCCCTTCTGAAGAATACTTCTCATACCCCAGGTGTGAGTCTAGCTCACCCTCCAGCATCCCTACCTGCGGCAGACAGGTTTTCGGTGACCCTGACATAGAGTTCTTCCATGAAGGATGCAAACTCGCCAGAGTCCTTGAACTGCTTCCGCAGCGGCGGACCGCAAGAACTCTGCATTCAAAAAATTTTCCTTACTGATCCTAGCTTTGGAACTGTTATAAAAATTAATAAAAAAGGTTCAGAGATCTTCATCCGCGATTTCTATGGTTCAAACAAGCGCAGTCGTATAGATTTTTTCATATTTTCTGTTGTCTCTGACGCAGGCAAAGATTCTGTGAATGATCTTGTTTCTAATGGCATTAAGTACAGCCATTTTGCTTTTTCCTTCTTCTACTTTCCTGAAGTAGTAGTTGGCTAATTCTCCGTCTTTACATATGGCTGCCATCGCTCCCATATGGAAGAGTTTTTTCATTTTCTTGTTAGCAAACTGGCTGACCCTGGTCTTCCCCCTAATGCTAGTTCCTGAAGAATGCTCAAATGGAGATACGCCTGCGTAGCAGGCAAATTTCCTGGGGCATTTAAAGATTTTAAACTCGTTAGTGGTAGTGATAACCTCCCAGAAAATCACCTCACCTACGCCGTCCACAGAAGTAACCCATGCAAAAAGCTGGCTTAGCGTTTCATCTTCTTTGATAAGACTCCTGATCTTTTTCTCAATTGTTGTGATCTGCTTCTCCAGTGCCTCAACAGGCTTTTTATTCAGTTTTTCCAGCTCTTTTAGAAGCTTCTTATTTTGGAAACCAGCTAATTCTCCTAAAGGCACTTTCAGTGCATTCTTGGCGTTAAGAAGCCTTTTCCTCAACGAAACAAGCTGCTTTATCTCCAGTAGCACTTCTCGCTCTGGCTGCCAGAGCAGGGCCTTATCAGCATAGCGGAAGGCATATTCACTGATCCTGATGGCATCTACTTTATCATTCTTACCTCTTTGCAATCCTATGGAGCGTTTGATTCGAAGGGAAGATTCCAGCCACAGGGAACAGTCATCTCCAGAAAGCAGACTAAGCAGGCATTGACTGTAAAGGCCAGTATGCTCACAGCACAAAAGACTGTGTTTTAATTCTACCTCATGTGCTTTACATTCGGCTTTGAACTCTTTAAGGCCAGCCGCAGAGTTCTCCACCTTTAGATGAAAAATAAGCTTGTAGTGATCTCTTACAGCAAAGTCTAAGGTCTTTTTGCTAATGTCTACCCCGATGAAAAAAGAAAATTTCATAACTTCACTTTTAAGGATAAATCAAAAAGGATAGGGACACTTTCAAAACCTTGCTATTAGGCCTTAAGCCTGAATTTCTATTTGAAGCTTGTCCTTATCAACCGGCTTAGGTACTAAATCGCGGGTTGGATCTTATCCAGCGGCGGCCATAGTTCACCTAAGCCGGTATGTTTTAAAGATACTACTGCCTATCTTGGTTTTGTACTACCTCCCAAAGCTAAAGGCGGCGGCCGCTAAGAATGTCAAGGGCAGGAAAACAGATGTGCAGGATTGTACCTGGATCCAAAAGCTGCATACGCTGGGGCTGCTCTCTGGCAGCTTCCTGCCTGATGAAGCCACAGAGAAGCTTAGAACCTACTGCCGGCACAGAACTAATCTTTTAGAGTCAGCGGCCAAATGCTCTCTGCGCATGCAGAAGTATCTTCGCCTGCTCAATCTCCGCTTAGATGTGGTAGTGAAGGATATCACCGGCCTGACAGGCTTAAGAATAGTGGAAGCGATCTGCTCAGGAGAAACAGATGCTGAAAAACTGGCCAGCCTGCGCCATGGCAACTGCAGAAAGTCAGAGGAAGAAATCGCCAAAGCCTTGCAGAGCAACAAAAGAGAAGACTTTCTTTTTGCCCTCTGTCAGGAGTATGATCAGTATCAATACCTGCAACAGCAAATCTGCCGCTGTGATGAGGCAATGAAAAAACAGCTTGATAATCATATTGGGCAGGATGAGGCAAAGAAGGCATTATTTACAGAAGCCAAGGTGCACAAGCGAATCAACAAGAATGCTCCTCAAAACATAGATGTTAATCTGGTAGCCTATCAGTACTTTGATGGGATTGATTTACTGTCCATTCAAGGAGTGGGCCATTCTACGGTACTGACGCTAATGAGTGAAGTAGGGCCGGAAGGACTAAAGAAATTTGATACAGCCAAACAGTTTGCCTCCTGGCTTAGGCTTTGTCCCAACAAGAAAATATCCGGAGGTAAGACCCTTAGCAGTCGAATACCTAAAGGGAGTAATCACCTGAAGGTAGCCCTTAGGCAAGCGGCCAATGCCATAGGAAACCTAAAGGATAATTACCTGACCAGCTTCTTTAATCGCATATGCTTTAGAAAGGGAAGAACAGCGGCCATCTCCGCCACTGCCAGAAAGCTGGCTATCATCATCTGGAATATGGTCGTAAAGCATCAGCCTTTCACTCCTCCAGAAACCTATGAATACCTGGACCAGAAACGAAAAAGAAAGGTGCGGGAATTGCAAAAGCAATTGGCTAAATTGGAAACCACACTAGCCGAACTAAAAGGGCCTCAGAATGCTCCAGTAGAGGCTTTTTAGAAACGTTAGTTAGAATTAAAACAGGAGAAACGTTCTGTTGGAGATTTCCGTTATTGTAATAACTTTGTAATTACATGAATGGAATTATTATGGAGCAACCAATCATACGAATCGGAAACTCAAAAGGGCTTCGACTATCAAAGAGCATCCTTGAGAGGTATCACATCACAGACAAAGTTGAAGTAATTCTGGAAGAAGGTCAAATAGTGCTGAAGCCAGTATCAAATCCTAGGGAAGGATGGGATAAAGCTTTCAAGCAGATACACAAGAAAGGCGAGGACCAGCTTTTGATGGATGATGTGTTTGATGATGAAAGCTTTGATCAATGGGATTAAGCCAATATGACATCGTGCTGGTCAATCTGGATCCAACGATTGGAAGTGAAATAAATAAGACTAGGCCGTGCTTGATAATATCTCCCGATGAGATCAATAATAATCTCCGGAATATCACTATTGCTCCTATGACTACCAAGAGCCATAAGTATCCGACAAGGGTTCAGGTAAGGCACAATAACCAAATAGGTTGGGTAGTGATCGACCAAATCAGGACAATTGACAAAACTAGGGTGATCAAAATCCTAGGCCATCTTGACCCTGCTGTAATAACTGAATGTAAGCGGGTGATAAAGGAAACGTTTGTGGACTAAAATAAAAAATAAACGAAGAGTAACAACAGTAGCTGTTGAACAACTCTATGAAAGAGAGGCTGTATTTCCATGTTTTTTACATTGCCCACTGCTGATTTTTGAATCAACAATCACCATCTGATTTTACTGAAATCCAGATGCCTTATCAAAGTCAGAAAGATTACCGTAGGAATTAGTCATTAGTATATTATAAGACTCAGGACTATATCCTGCTGATAGTTTTTCTAATCCCCTGACATAACTTTTTTATACCTCCGAAACCCTGGAACAGGTTAACGGTTTTCCAGGATTTTGGCTGCCCAGTCTGTTGAAGATGGATTAGAACCGCCGGGGAAGTTTGGTATGGTCAAATTACCTTTCCGGTCTGACTTTATAGTCTGAGCTTGTTTCCACTCTCCATTTCTGGGATCGAACCACTGGAAGGAATAGGAAGTGTTATTTTTTAATCCACTTATCCTGGGTAGCTCTGCCATGTTTTCAAAATAAAGCAAAGCGAATTCTTTTTCCGGGTTTATCATCATAAATGACCAACCGTCCAAACCACGAACAGAACTGCTTTTTGCTTTTTGCGGATGGAGATGATGATAGTAGGGTTCTAAGTGCTGATAACGCCCGCCTTCGGAAAGTACAAAAGATCTCAGATGCTGCATCTGTGTTCCGGATTCGTATTGCAGAGCATCCCAGATATGAGGGCGGGCTCCGGCAGGCTCTCCGGTAGTGGTAATATCATAAGCAGCAGTACCATGCACATGGCCTGATAAGCCTCCGGACAGAACAGAGCCATACATCTGCGCCCGTGCAAAATAGTTGTCCCGCTCTGAGTTCGACGGCGGGGTTTCGCCTCCCGGCTTATTGATTTCATGATTCCAGCCCGTATAATATGGCTCAAAGTTGATAGCCGGGTAAGCAGGCTTCAGGTGAAAAAGGGTATCCATAGCACCATAAAAACCATGGTCGCGGGGTTTGTTGCCTACACTGTGCATATCGAGCCAGGGCACTTCCTCCCCATGACCAAAGGTGGTGTAGGTCGAGTGATCAATCAGGCTTGTGTGTAATTGCCCGAAGGGCGGAGGACCGTATGTTTCCAGGTGATAGGTCAAGGCCTCGTTGAACTGTTTTGCGGTAAGGCTGAAGTCCCTAGGAATCCAATCAAGGTGAATGCCACTGAACACAAAGTTCTGAGCGCCGTAGCGGGAGATAAGATATTGTACGTAGCGGCCAAAGCTCTCGTTGAAGTCAAAATAGGCATTCCAGGATGGCCCAGCATCTCGCCGGATGGTCTCCAGCAGGGGCACAAAACCCTGCTCGGACATATACTGCATTTTTTTATCAAGGCTCTGAAAATAGGCTGGATTGATCCGGTTAAAATCTGAAACGCCTTTGTGTTTATCAGAAGGAGAAAAGGGCAAATTTCCCCTTTCGTCACGCATATTCTTGGCGGTAAAAGTGCCCCAATAACTCAGGCCGCCAGAAGCATCGGTCCCTTTGCCTGTGGCAACATCATAGCCGAATTTTTCCCAGGCATTACGGATAAACACCCCGTTTTCATCTGCATAAGTGCTGGGTTTCAGGTCCGCTTCCCAGTTAGGGAAGGCAGCAATCATGCTTACAGAATTAAACCCCTGCTTTTTGCGGAAATGAATGGCGTCTTCGAAGCCGATGCCGGGGCCCGGTTGGTATTGATCTGATGTAGGCGCATTGCGAAACGGCAGTCGCCAGGTGGTACCGGCCAGCCAGGTATCGCCAACCATAAAGTACGGGCTTCCATCGGCGTACTGCAGCGCATGTCCGTTTGGTGTGGCACGCACAAAGCCGCGGCGATTCGGGTTTTCCTGCTTTTCCTGTTCTGTCCATTCTATTGCCGTGAACCGGCCGGCCTTTCCGTTTAGCCCGGCATCCGCATTCTGGTTCGACCCACTTGTCCATTCCCATTGACCAGGCTTGGTAGCTACAAGTCTTACCCTAAAAGTATTGTTACCATCCCAGAAGCCATATATTCGTTTGGAAAAATCAGGACCTTTTAAATCTACCCATACCGTAACATCAGTATAGTAATTATCATAGGCTTTTTCTGCCTTTAAAACGATTTCCTGCATTTCCCATACATGAGGATTGGCAGAGGGAGTAGTTTGAAAAGCAACTGCCTGAACACAAGTCAGCCATAAAACCAGCAGGCAAAACAGAGGGAAGTATAACTTTTTAATATTCATGGAATGCAGTTATCATTAGTTTTATAAGTACTTAAAACGTAAATGTATAAATAGATAAAGGGAAAAAATGAGTAAAGAATAACAAATTATTTCACATGTTTTTACACCTAAATTTACCACTTGGCTTTTATGATTCCTGCCAGCATTACTTTTATAACACTATAGTTTTCATTGGGTTTGCCATAGCCCGAATAGGATCCATTTAGTAAATTGGAATGGTTAATACCAAAAACGAGCACCCACAAAAGCTTCTTTGTCAGTATGATCAAATCATACCAAAGCTGAAAGCTACAGGCTGCTGGGATGGCAGAAGCCGCTGCCATTATTTTAGCTTAGTAGAATCCTCATAGCACCCCATTTCAACACCCTTTACATAAACTACATTAACGAATGATACCCATCTTAAAAGATGGGTATCATTCGTTAATGGCAGGGGTATCGTCAGTTAACTGCAGCTGCAGGAATTTTTAGAGAAAACAGGCTTAAATACCTGATAAACAGAAAAATAACGCATGGTTAACATTTGATCACTACAACATTAACATATAGGGACCCTCAGTCTTAAAGTATCGGTTTACCTTCCACAAACGATTGCAGATAACCAGTCGCTTTAAGGATAAACGAATGATTTCTAAGTCATAATACGGAAGACAATGAGGTTAAAAATGAAGTTCCACAGTTTAATGTTGCTCCTGCTGGTGATTACACTTTCATCCTTTCAGGAGCCGGTAGTGGAGAACTATCGAAAAGAGTCAGATGGGGTAGTGGTGCAACTGCGCAGTAGGGAAGCAGGCGCTGCCCGGCAAATGAAACTGCGGGTGGTATCTGATAAGATCATTCAGGTACTTTCTACTCCGGAAGAAGCCCTGAAAGAACCATCCAGCCTGATGATCGCATCTCCACTGGAAACTTTCAAAGACTGGCAGATGGCCGAAACAGGGAAAGATCTGACCATTACCACAAAATTCCTGGTGGTGAAGCTTAATGGAAATACCGGAGAGCTAACCTTCTCAGACAATAAGGGAAATGTTGTACTGCAGGAAACTGGTGTAGGTGCCCCGGCCTTTAAGCCGGTAACCCTAAATCAGAAACAGAGCTATGCGGTAGAGAAAAGCTTTAGGGCTGCCGATGGAGAGGCTTTTTATGGTCTGGGCCAGCACCAGACGGGTCTGATGAACTACAGGGGCCATCAGGTAGATCTTACTCAGTATAATGGCGTGGCAGTAGTGCCTTTCCTGGTATCCAGCAAAGGCTATGGCATTCTCTGGGATAATAACTCCATAACCAAGTTTGGCGATGTGCGTCCCTACCAGCCCCTTTCTGCTTTTACACTCTATGATAAGGATGGAAAAAAGGGTAGACTAACGGCTACCTATCTCTCACAGCAGGATTCTGAAGCTGCTCCTGTTGTTTTGCAGGAGTCCACAATCGATTACGAATTCCTGGAAGACCAGAATAAGTATCCTAATGGCTTTACCCTGACGGGTGAATCGCTGGTTACCTGGGAGGGTTTTCTGGAGTCTGATCAGACAGGAGAGCACCACTTTCGTCTGCCTTCTGCCGGTTATGTAAAGGTTTGGATCGATAACAAACTGCTGCTGGATAAATGGCGCGAGGCATGGAATCCCGGCCTTGCTGTTTTTACCCACAGACTGGAGAAAGGCAAAAAACATCCGGTTAAAATAGAGTGGCAGCCCGATGGCGGTGAGTCTTACATAGCCCTTAGCTACCTGACCCCACAGCCGAAGCAGGCACAGAATCAGTTTTCCTTTGCTTCCGAGGCGGCCGATCAGATCAACTACTACTTTGTGTGGGGCCAGCACATGGACGAGGTGATCAGTGGCTACAGAACTTTGACCGGTGCTGCACAGGTAATGCCCAAATGGGTAATGGGCTTCTGGCAAAGCCGTGAACGCTACAAAACACAGGAAGAGCTCCTTTCTGTCATCAGAGAATTCAGAAGCCGCAAAATTCCTATTGATAATATCGTACTGGACTGGTCATACTGGGAAGAAGATCAGTGGGGCAGCCATGAGTTTGATCCCACCCGTTTCCCGGATCCGGAAGGCATGATCAGGGAGATACACGAGGAGCATAATGCCAAAATTATGATCTCGGTGTGGCCTAAGTTTTATGAGGGTATAGAGCACTATAAGCAGCTAAATGCTAAAGGGCTGCTCTATAAGCAAAACATCCAGAATCAGCAGCGCGACTGGATTGGCAAAGGCTATGTATCTACCTTCTACGATGCCTTCAACCCGGAGGCACGCGAGCTCTTCTGGGAAATGCTAAGCAAAAAGCTCTACAGCAAAGGCTTCGATGCCTGGTGGCTGGATGCCACAGAGCCGGATATTCTTTCCAACGCTTCCATAGAACACCGCAAGTCGCTCATGAACCCAACTTACCTGGGCTCTGCAACAGAGTACTTTAATGCCTACTCCTTAATGAATGCCAAAGGTATCTATGAAGGCCAGCGCGAGGTAAATCCAAATGAGCGGGTGTTCATCCTCACCAGATCTGCTTTTGCAGGCCTGCAGCGCTATGGTGCTGCTACCTGGAGCGGCGATATTTCCTCTACCTTCGAGGAGCTGGCCCGCCAGATACCCGCCGGACTTAACTTCTCGCTTTCCGGACTTCCTTACTGGACTACCGACATCGGCGGTTTCTTTGTCGAGAACAAATACGACCGACCAAATCCTGAAGGAGAGGCCCTTGAGGAGTGGCGGGAGCTGAATGCCCGCTGGCACCAGTTTGGCGCCTTTACACCACTGTTCCGCTCGCACGGCCAGTATCCGTACCGGGAAATGTTCAACATCGCTCCGGATGATCATAAGGCTTACCAGTCAATGCTCTACTACAACCATCTGCGCTACCGCCTGATGCCTTACATTTACTCCTTAACCGGGCATGTGTTCCACAAGGATTATACCCTGATGCGGGCGCTGGTGATGGATTTTGGCACTGATAAAAATGTGCTTAACATTGGCGATCAGTATATGTTCGGTCCCAGCCTGCTGGTAAGCCCGGTAACCGAGTACAAAGCCACCAGCAAAAAGCTTTACCTGCCTGCAGGCAGTGGCTGGTATAACCTTTACGATGGCAGCTATCAGCAGGGTGGCCGCCATATTACGGCCGATGCTCCCTATGAGCGCATGCCGCTTTTTGTGAAGGAGGGCGCCATTCTGCCTTTTGGTCCTGAGATCCAGTACACCACCGAAAAACCGGCCGAAACCATTACCCTCTATGTATATGGTGGCAGGGACGGCAGCTTTGAGCTGTACGAAGATGAAAACACCAACTACAATTACGAACAGGGCAAGTTCGCAACCATTCCTTTTAGCTACAACGAAAAAAGCAAAAGCCTCACCATTGGAGAGCGTAAAGGCAATTTCGATGGTATGCTGAAGGAAAGGACTTTCAATGTAGTTTATGTAAATCCTAAAAAGGCTAAAAGCCTGCAGTTCGATGCACAGCCCGATCAGGTGGTGCGCTACAATGGTACCGCCAAAACGGTGAAGCTTAAGTAATCCGGGATATTTTTTTTAACACTACAATGAACACACTACATTAAACCACACCAATCATGAAGAAAAGTTTATTACTCATGCTGCTGCTCTACCTCTGTGGGGCAGCTTATGCACAGGATATCGTCAGCGGGCGCGTTACCGACGAGAACGGCGATGGCATGCTGGGGGTGACCATACGCCTGAAAGGCAGTACCAGTGTAGGTACCATCACAGATATAGACGGCAATTACCGCTTGCAGATCCCGGCTGGCGAGCAGGGAGATGTGCTGATCTACTCCTTTGTAGGTTACCTGACCGAAGAGGTGGCCATCAATAACCGCACCACCATTAACATGCAGCTGCTGCCCGATATTGAGGCGCTAAGTGAAGTTGTGGTGGTAGGCTATGGTGTACAGAAAAAGAAATTAACAACCGGTGCCACACTGCAGGTAGAGGGCGATGCCCTGCAAAGGCTAAGCACTACCAGCCCCATGCAGGCACTGCAGGGGCAGGCGCCTGGTGTGCAGATCTCTTCCACCTCCGGACAGCCAGGCGAAGGCATGCGGGTGCGGATTAGAGGGGTAGGTACCATTGGTAATTCTAATCCGCTCTACGTGGTAGATGGTGTATTGACAGGTGATGTTTCTTACCTGAACCCTGCCGATATTCAGTCCGTTGACGTGCTGAAAGATGCAGCATCGGCTGCTATTTACGGTTCGCAGGCAGCCAATGGCGTAGTGCTCATTACCACCAAGCAGGGCAGAAGAGGGCAGGCACCAACACTTACCTTTGATTCTTTCTACGGCATACAGAACAGGCCAAGAAAAGTTGATCTATTGAATGCTACTGAGTATGCTGCCATCATGAACGAAGCAGCCATCAACTCTGGTAAACTACCCATTTTTACTAACGAGGAAATAGCTGAAATGGGAGAGGGTACCGACTGGATCGATGAGATGTTTGTAAACAATGCAGTTACCCAAAACTATTCGCTGGGCGCACAGGGCGGGTCTGAATTCTCCACCTTCTCTACTTCACTTTCTTATACCTCCCAGGAGGGCATAGTGGGAGGAAAAGATCTATCCTACTACGAACGCTACAATTTTCGCATCAACACAGAACATAATGTGTTCAAGGATATTATAAAGCTGGGACAACACCTGACATTTGCCTACACACAGAATAATGGTATCTCAGTGGGCAATCAGTATAACAACGCCTTAAGGGGTGCTTTCAATACCAGTCCTTTTGTACCCATGTATGATGAAGAGGGTAACTTCTTCAACAACGAAAACTCTACCTGGAATCCCGGCGAGGCCAACCCTTATGCACAAATGGTCCTGGGCAATCAGAACAGGAATAATGAGCAAAAGCTGCTGGGAGATGTTTACCTGACGATAGAGCCCATCGAAAACCTGCGGTTCCGCACCAGCCTTGGCTTAGATTACTATGCCAATGAGGGACGTTCCTACAGCCCGATTTACCGGCTGTCTATTTACGCCTTCAATGATTTTTCCAGGGCTACACAAAACCAGTCAAAAGGTAGGTCGCTGCTGTGGGATAACCTCTTAAGCTACAGCTTTGATGTGAATAATGTACACAGCTTCGAAGCAATGTTAGGTTCATCTGCTTTCCAGTTCGATGGCTCCGAGATCAGGGGCAGCAACACTAACCTGGTGATAGGCGATTTGCGCTATGCCTGGCTGGGCAATGCTACCAATACAGACGGAGCACAAATTGACCTCTATGGCAGACCCTTCGACGAAGACAGGAGGATGTCTTACTTTGGGAGGTTTAACTACAATTACAAAGAGACCTATCTGCTGAACACTACCTTCCGGGCCGATGGCTCCTCCAGGTTTGCAGAGGGCAACCGCTGGGGCTATTTCCCATCTGTTTCAGCTGGCTGGATCATCTCCAACGAAAATTTCTTCGGTTCTACCAAAGGCCTGCTCAACTACGTTAAGCTCCGCGCCAGCTGGGGCCAGGTGGGTAGCCAGAATATCAGAGCCTTCCAGTACATGGCACCTGTAACTTTCGCCAATACCAATTATTCTTTCGGTAACGAAGAGGGTGTGCTGACACCGGGCGCCTTCCCCAGCCGCCTGGGTTTCCGTGACCTGCAGTGGGAAAGATCTGAGCAGACCAACATAGGCTTCGATTCACGCGTGTTCAATGGTAAGCTAAACATCAACTTCGACTGGTATAATAAAACCACCAAAGACTGGCTGATTGTAGCGCCCGTACTGGCAACAGCAGGTGCAGAAGCTCCTTACATCAATGGTGGCGATGTGGTGAACAGCGGCGTAGAACTTGCCCTTAGCTTCAACAACAACATCGGCGACTTTAACTACAACATCGGTGTTAACGGTGCTTACAATAAGAACAGGGTGGGCAATATTCCAATCAGTGATGGCATTATCCATGGTCCTTCCAATCAGCTGTTCGATAACTCATTAGAGTTTTACAGAGCCCAGAGCGGCTTCCCCATCGGTTATTTCTGGGGGCTTGAAACTGCCGGAATTTTCCAGACCGAAGCAGAAGTGGCTGCCTATAGATCAGAGGCCGAAGGCAGGCTGATTCAGCCAGGTGCCAGACCCGGTGATGTACGCTACGTAGACCAGAACGGTGATGGTGTGATCAGCGACCTGGACCGGGTACAAATCGGAGATCCGAACCCCGACTTTACTTTTGGCTTTACCCTTGGTGCAGACTATAAAGGCTTTGATTTCTCCATGCTGGCATCCGGCGTTACCGGAAACCAGATTGTACAAACCTATCGGAATCATGCCAATCAGTTTGCCAATTATTCTACCGCTATTCTGGATCGCTGGCACGGGCCGGGCTCTTCCAATTCCATGCCAAGGGTAACAGAAGATGCCAGGAACTGGACTAACTTTTCAGACCTGTACATCCACGATGGCAGCTTCCTGCGCATCAGCAACGTAACCCTGGGCTACGACCTGGGCAGGCTGCTGAAAGCAGGCAATAACAGGCAGGTAAGGTTGTATGCTTCGGCGCAGAACCTCTACACCTTCACCAGGTACATCGGCATGGATCCTGAAATAGGCTATGGTATCGATAATGGTGAAACCGACCGCTTTTCTTCTGGCATCGACCTGGGTTACTACCCAAGGCCCAGAACGTTTTTGCTTGGCCTGAATGTAAAACTCTAATTCACGGAATAAGATGAAAAAGCTGAATATATTCATACTGACTTTGGGCATGCTGTCATTTGGAGGTTGTACAGATTCCTTTCTCGACAGCGAACCGGTAACCAACATTACCGACGAAACCTTCTATAAAACACCCGAAGATGCCTACCGTGCCTTGGTAGGCTGCTACGATGGTCTGCAGCGGGTGTGGGCCGATGGCATTAGTTTCCCGGTGGCCTCTGCTGTACTATCTGATAACGCTTTTGGCGGTACCGGTAACTCCGACCGCTTTGGTTACCAGCTGCTCGATGAGTTCGACAAGTCACGCTCACCATCAGACCTGAATCTTTTCAACGCCAACTGGACCGATTACTACAAGGCCCTTTACCGTTGCAATGTGCTTATCAATAAGATGGACCAGATTGACTGGGGTAATGACGAGGCGCTGCGAAATACCTATGAAGCTGAAGCCAGGTTCCTGCGCGCCTTTCTTTACTTTGATATGGTAAGGCTTTGGGGCAGTATTCCTTTACTAACTGAACCTTCTTCGGAAAACATTCCACAGTCGGAGCCGGCAGAAATCTACAGGGTGATTGCCGAAGACCTAAAGTTTGCTGCAGATAACCTCGAGGGTGTTGCTTATTCCGCACAGCCCCAGGCAACCTACGGCAGGGTAACCAAATGGGCGGCAGAATCGCTGCTGGCGAGGGTGTACCTATACTACACAGGTTACTATGGTCAGCCCGACCTGGTTGGTGTGGTAAACCAGGCCCAGGCACTGGCGTATCTTGAAGATGTTATTGCCAACAGCGGACATGGCTTACTGGAGAATTTTGCCAGCTTATGGCCGGCAGCATCCCTGGAAAATTATGCTGGTGAGCATAATAAGGAGGTAATCTTCTCCATCAAATACACCTACACCAGCGATTACGATGGCAACGTAGATGGCAACCACTGGATGGTTATGCTGGGCATGCGCGAGCAGGCAATCTATCCCTATGGCAATGGCTGGGGTGGTGCACCGGTTACCCCTGATCTGTGGAATGCCTTTAACCAGAACGATTCACGCAGAGAAGCCTCTATCATTTCCATTGCTGACGAAGGCCTGGCTTTTACCAATCAGGAAAAGCAAAGGGAGTACACCGGCTACTACATCAAGAAATATACCCCCATGGTTGATGAGGATGGAAACAGCCTGCCGGTAAATAATGGTGCAACCAACTTTATGATTGGCCAGTACCAGGATTTTATCTCCATCCGCTATGCAGATGTGTTGCTGATGGCTGCTGAATTAGGCAGCCCCAATGCACAGATTTATTTTGACGAGGTAAGAAGAAGAGCCCTTGGCGACAACTTTACCTCTTTAACGGTAAACCAGGCCAACATCATGCGCGAACGCCGCCTGGAGCTGGCTTTTGAGGGACTCCGTTACTGGGACCTGCTTCGCCAGGGGATCGAAACAGCTGCTACAACCATCGCCACATCTACTACCGTTACGAGTGGCGGGGTATCGGAAGCCAAGGTAATTTCAGCCAATAACCTGCTTACTACCAGGGGGCTGCAGCAGATACCGTATACGCAAATCACCCTTTCTGATGGTACGCTTCAGCAAAATCCAGGCTGGTAATCCCAAGGCACTTAAACATTAAGAATCATGAAAAGAATAAACATATTATTTTCAATGCTGCTGGCTTCGATGTTCCTGATAACATCCTCCTGCCAGGAGGACAACTTTGAACTGGGCGAAATGCCCGCCAAAACGGATATTGATTTTGAAGTAATCCAGGACCGTTCCATTGATCCGGGTGGCAATACAGTAATTCTAAAGAATAACACCCCCGGTACTATTGCCATGTGGGATTACGGAACCGGCCGTTCCACCCGCGCCATAGATACAGTTCGTTTTGCTTTCCAGGGCCAGTACACCATCAATTTTTCTGCCCTTACAGCCGGTGGTGTGGTGGAAATGGATCCGGTTACCATAGAAGTAACAGAAGACAACCTAAATTATGTAAACGACCCTCTCTGGATTAACCTTAGCGGTGGACCAGGTAATGAAAAAACATGGCTGCTGGATATGGAGGCTAAGTATTTCGATGGACCGATGTATTTCTATGGAACCGATATTGGCTGGTTGCAGGATGGCGGTGAATGGGATGGTGGCCCAACCGGCTGTTATGGCGACGACTGCTGGAACTGGAGTCCTGTCTATGCAGATAATACCTGGTTATTACCTAACGGTGATTATGGTACCATGACCTTCAGTCTGAAAGGCGGTCCTTTTTTTACCAATGTGAAACCCATGGAAGGTGGTATTGAAGAGAGTGGAACCTACTTTCTTGATGTAAACAGTAAGACGCTTACCATCAACGATGCATCAATTCTTAGAGGCTACAAAGGAGAAAATAAAGGTCTGGCTGGTGTTAGCGACTGGTCTAATTACACCGTGATATCGCTTGATGAGCATAGCATGCAGCTTGGTGTGATCCGCGACAGGGACATAGACGGCGAAGGCCCTGCCATGCTGGTGTATAATTTTATCTCGAAAGAGTATTCAGACAACTGGGTGCCTGAAGAAGAGGAGCCGCAGCCAGACGAAGGATTTGATCCAACCTTTGCACCGGGAGAACTACTAAACATGTTAACCGGCGGTCCTTCTTCCGGTCGTGTGTGGGTACTTGATGCAGCTGGCAACCCAGTAGACTGGTTAGCCAGTGGCACGGGCTGGACAAGCTCACACAGCGATTCAAGAGACTGGGGCTGGAATGACTCCTGGGATGAGGTTGCGGCTAATTCGTGGATCCGCTTCGACCGTTTCGGAGGCCAGCAAAACTATACGCGCAATCAGAATGGTACCATTACCACCGGTACTTTTACCATTAATAACGAAACAAACGAAATTATTCTGGAGAACAACCTTCTGATTCAGAACCCGGGGCATTGGATGAGTCCGGCTGCAACAACCATCAAAGTAGTAAAAGCTTTTCCAACTGAATTCGAGAGTAAGGGTATCTGGTTCGGTACCAGCTACGACGAAGGTAAAGATGAGTGGCTGGTATTCCACTACATCCTTCCGGAATAAGCGTATACCCGCCAGAGGATCTAGGCCCCCGGCGGGTATACAGTTAAAATATATATTTATTAGTCTATGACTAAGAGTTGGTTGGTGGTTTAAAATCAGATTTAGTCTGGAGGGAGGGGTTGGAATGATCTCTCTACTCCAGGCTCAATCTTTTCTGCTTTAAGAGCCTACCACTCCTGATTTACTACTACTATTGCTAAAGCCATATCCGTTTACGCACTGTCTAAAACTGATCAATCTCATCCTCTAACCGGATATATATCAACGGTTTATCAATCCACAAGGAGTTATCTTGTTACAGTCAACCTCTGATTCAATTAACCTAATTAATATGCATTCCTCAAGGCAATTTACGATACTTCTGCTACAGGCAGTTATCGTGTTCTTTGCATCCTGCAGTACAACCAGCACTTCTTCACGGGAGCAGCAAAGCACACGAGAAAGAATGGAGTTTACCCAGAACTGGGCGTTCAAACTGGGAGAGACCCCTAACGGACAGGATCCGGCACTGGATGATACAGGCTGGCGGCAGCTGGACCTTCCCCATGACTGGAGCATAGAAGGAACGTTCAGCGAAAAGAATCCAGCAGGCGTGGGCGGAGGCGCACTACCCGGAGGCATCGGCTGGTACCGTAAAACTTTTACACTCGATGCGGCCGATTCAGGGAAACTGTTCTACATAGATTTCGATGGCGTTTACCACAACAGCGAGGTGTGGGTGAACGGCCAGTTCCTCGGTAAAAGGCCCAATGGCTACATTTCTTTCCGTTACGAGCTCACCCCGCATCTCCGCTATGGCAACCAGCCAAATGTATTGGCTGTAAAGGTAAACAACGACGATCAGCCGAATTCACGCTGGTATTCCGGATCCGGCATTTACCGCAATGTGTGGCTGGTTAAAACCAACCCCGTGCATGTAGATCATTGGGGTACCTTTGTCACAACTCCTGAAGTAACAGAACATGCTGCCCGTGTAAATGTGGAAACCAAAGTGCGGAACAGCGGACAGGAGGGGCCTTTCCTTGTACACACCGTTATCATGGATGCTAATGGAAATGAGGTGGCCCGTACCAGCCTGGAAAATCTTCCATTAGCTGATTCTGTAACTACACTAAACCAGGAACTGCAGTTGCAGAATCCTAGCCTGTGGTCGGTAGAAAATCCTTACCTCTACCAGGTGGTAACCTTTATTGAAAGAGATGGAAAGCCACTGGATGAGTATACCACCCCCCTGGGTGTTCGCTTTTTTCGCTTTGATGCGGCAGAAGGTTTCTTTCTGAATGGAAAGCCCCTGAAGATACTGGGTGTTTGCAACCACCACGACCTTGGCGCCTTGGGTGCCGCCATCAACACACGGGCCCTGGAGCGTCAGCTGGAGATTATGAAAGAAATGGGCGTAAATGGAATCCGCACCGCCCATAACCCCCCTGCGCCGGAGCTGCTGGAACTTTGTGATAGAATGGGATTCATTGTGATGGATGAAGCCTTCGATATGTGGAAAATGAAAAAGAGCGAGCACGACTATAGCCAGCACTGGGACCAGTGGCATAAAAAAGACCTGGAAGACCTGGTGCTGCGGGACCGCAACCACCCCAGCATCTTTATATGGAGTATTGGTAATGAGATCCTCGAGCAGTGGGACAGCACCGGCACCACCATTGCCCGCGAGCTGGCCGGTATTGTCAGGAGCCTGGATACCACCCGCGCCATTACCTCTGCCCTGAACGATCCGGAGCCACATAATAAAATTTACCAGTCTGGCGCACTGGACCTGGTTGGCTTCAATTACCACCACCAGAATTTCGAAGAGTTTCCAGATAAATTTCCCGGAGAGAAATTCATTGCTACTGAAACCACGTCAGCCCTGGCCACCCGAGGCCACTACGATATGCCATCCGACAGCATTCGCCGCTGGCCTATTCGCTGGGACCTGCCTTTTACCGAAGGGAATCCTGACAATACTGTTTCGGCATATGACAATGTGAGTGCTCCCTGGGGCTCTACCCACGAAGAAACCTGGAAGCTGATCAAGAAACACGACTATCTCTCGGGCATGTATATCTGGACGGGCTTCGATTACCTGGGCGAACCAACCCCTTATGGCTGGCCATCGCGCAGCTCTTACTTTGGCGTGGTAGATCTGGCAGGTTTCCCTAAGGATGCCTACTATATGTACAAAAGCGAATGGACAGACAAGCCGGTGCTGCACATCTTCCCGCACTGGAACTGGGAGGAAGGTAAAATGGTAGATGTCTGGGCCTATTACAACCATGCCGATGAGGTGGAGTTATTTCTGAATGGCCGGTCACTGGGCGTTCGCAAAAAAGAAGGGGATGACCTGCATGTGATGTGGCGCATTCGCCATGCTCCCGGCACTTTACGGGCTGTATCCAGGATGTCGGGTAAGGAGGTTCTTAGCCGCGAAATCAAGACAGCCGGTGCCCCCGCTCAAATAGTGCTGGAAGCCGACAGAAGTACCATTGATGCAGATGGCAAAGATCTTGCTTTTGTAACGGTAAAGGTACTGGATGCAGCAGGCAATCTGGTACCCGATGCAGATAACCTGATCAGCTTTAGCCTGGAGGGCGGGGCCAGCATTGCAGGTGTAGACAATGGCAACCCCACCAGCATGGAGCCTTTCAAAGCAGACTATCGCAAAGCCTTCAATGGTTTAGCATTGGCCATTGTTAAAGCAGATCGCCAGAGTGGTGAGGTAAAGCTTACTGCCTCTGCTGATGGATTGACACCTGCAACACTTATGCTTGTAAAAAATTAAAATTTTAAGTCTGTATACCAGCTCCTGTTTTAATACCTGATGTATTGACTTGTGAGTGGGAAAAATAAAATTTAGTTGCTCTTCTTTTAGGAGTAATCGCTAATAATGAAAACAGCGCTGCATGCACAGGGCTGTTTTTTTATCTTCTTCAATTGCTACAAAAAGCAAAGGCAGCCCCGAAAAGACTGCCTTTATCTATCAGTAAAGCAAGAGAAAACTATTGTGCAAAGCTGCTGCGAGAGCCGCCTTTGGAGAAGAGGGCGTGCATTCTGAACTTTTGGCCCTGAGTGAACATGTACATACAGGCATCATCACTATAATCCATAAAGTTCATGGTCATAGCTGGAGTTTTACAATAACTGGGAGTACCCGCACAGCCATAGCTTGGACGGTCTGCAAGGGGCGTGTCAGCTACAAAATCATCTGCCTCACAACCACCATCTCCCCAGATATGACGCAGGTTGAGCCAGTGTCCAACTTCATGCGTAGCGGTACGGCCTTTGTTGTAAGGCGCTGCTACATAACCAGTGGTGCCAAAGGCCAATGGTGCCACTACAATACCATCGGTACTGGTGGTGCCTGTTCCCGGTATTTGAGCGTATCCCAACACACCACCACCTATGTTACACACCCAAATGTTCAGATATTCCTCTGGTCTGTAAGCATCACTGCCTCCTTTGGCTGAAGATTTCATTTCATCACCAGTACCCCATTCTGCTCTGGTAGTCGATTTCCATTTAATGTGCAAATTCTCATCCAGGGTGAAAGTAATGCCTGCATCAGCTATTCTATCCTTGAATTCAGCAGGGGTATTGTTTATATCAGTATTAGAGCCGGAAAAATCAGCATTCAGTACTTCAATCTGTGAACGAATCTGCTCTATGGAAATAAACTCTGCAGAGTTGCTGTGAATCACATGAACATAAACCGGAATAGTGTATCTGGTAGGTAATGGATCTGGTGTATCATCTACACTATTGTAATCTGTGCCGGGATCTTCAGCAGGCAGGGGATCTGTGATGACAATTCCATCATTGCCGGTGCCGCTATCACCATCGGTATTGTTACTGTCGTTATCAATATTAGGAGTGGTGCTTCCATCGCTGTCACTATCTGGAGTACTTCCACCACTGCCAGTACCACCTTTGCCTTTTTTGGGTTTCTTTGGCTTTTTTACTTTGTCTAACTTACTCTTTTTAAAAGCAAGTGTATGCGCTTCAATTTCCTGCATTTTACGGATCAGGGCAGGATTTTGCTTAAGCTTGCGTTGCAGCACCTCATGGGTGGCACAAGTTCTTAATAAACCATATCCGTTGCCTTTTCCGTTACCTCCACGTGCCATTACATCCTCCAGGACCATCCCATTTTCATCTATGGGTTTGATGTCCTTCAGATCGTCAGACTGACAAGACCAGATAAATAGCAGGGCCATGAAAATGGCAGGGAGTAGCATTCTTTTCATAAAAAAATGTGTTAATCTTTGACTAATTCTGGGGCAATATAGGCTAAAAAGGTTTATTATGTAATATTCAAAGAAAAAATATTTAAAAAGATAGCCATTTTAGAAGGTACTTAAGATGCTATCTTTCTGAAATTAATACAGCGGAGATGACTAACGCTCTACCTACAAGATCCTATTGCTGAAGATGATAGGCAGCGTAGTATTACAGGTTGAAATGAATATTTATATTTAAAAAAAAATTAGTTCAAAGTTGCTATGGGGATAAATTACCACCCACAGGAGTACTTTTTGGCAGTGATTGTTAAAATTTGCTTAGGGGCAAATACACTTCCCGCTCTTGCTATGGAGGGGTATACAGGTGTGGATGTTAGCCGGTTTCCGGTGCTTTGTTCAATAATTGCATTAACATTTTATATGGAGAAGGGATGCTGTGCACCTGGAAGCAAAAGGGGCTTTATCCAGGCAATAAACTGCTGATGCATGGCGCAATAAAAAATGATGATCAATAATAAAAGCAGATCCTTACTTAGGAGGGATTGGTGAAAAACAATGCAGCCAGACAATAGGAGTGAGCCTGCCGGCTTATTCATGTGATTGTAGGTATAGGTATTAGAGAAGCTTAGGCATGGGGCAGCTCCACCCGGAAGGTGCTTCCCTGCTCCTGTTGGGATTTTACTGAAATAACGCCCCCGTGCAGTTGTACAATACGACTGCAAATAGATAGACCCAGGCCATGCCCTCTGAATTTTCGGGCACTCTCTGCCCGGTAAAATGGCATGAATATTTTCTCCTGTTCGGCTTCAGGAATGCCAATACCATTGTCCTTGAAGGATAGATGGACCTGATCTCCGTTGAAAGCAATGGAAACAATAGCTTTACGATCGGGAGAAAATTTACAGGCATTGTCCATTAAGTTCAGGAAGAGGGTTCTAAGCATGCCTTCATTTGCCATCACCGTGAGCGATTCTTCAGAGTCTGGTAACTCAGAAAATGTTACCTCCACGCTTCTTTCCCCATCTAAACGGATCAGATCCTGTTGTGCAGAGAAAAGCGTTTCATCGATGCGGACAGGTGCCATCCTGATTCCCATTTTATCGGCTTCTGCCTGAGCCAGTTCCAACAGGCCATTGGATAAACCTTTAAGCCGTTCGGCATCTTCAAGTACAGATTTTAGCAGGACACAGTACTCCTCGCGATTTCTTTCTTTAGCCAGGCCTACCTGCATCTGGCTGATCATGGCAGCCAGGGGAGTTCTTAATTCATGAGAAGCATTATGTACAAAGTTCTTCTGAAGGGCAAAGGCAGAGGCTATGCGGTCCAGCATTTTATTGAAATTAATGGCAAGTTGTGCTATTTCATCTTGTCCGTTGCCAATATCAATCCGGGTATCCAGGTTATGCCCGCCAATGCCTGAAACCTCCTGGTTGATATTTGCAATAGGCCGCAGCGCCTGAATTGCGAAGAACCGCCCGGCTGCAAAAGTAATCCCCATTCCCAGCAGAGAACCTGCAATCAGGATAAACCTTAAATTAACAAGCTTACGCCTGCCATAAATATCAAAAGCTGAGGCTATGATCACATAATGCTTGTCACCTTCATCATAGGTTATGCCCAGGCTTTCATTCTTGTTTTCCACCCACTCCAGCCGGTGCACCTCTCGGATTTCATCCAGTACCTCTGGCAGTACGCGTATGTTATGATCTTCAGTAGAGGAATAAATGAGCTGGTTATGCTGGTCAAAGATGACGATCTTTTCGTTGTGCAGGGCATTCAGGGCATTCTTATCTATGATTTTGAGCAGGTCATGGTCAATCTCCTGTACTTCTATCAGCAGACGGGCAGTGGTAAGGGCTTTGTTGTACAGGCGGCTGTAATATTCTTCTCTTCTGAAATCAGCGTAGAAAATATAGATGAACACAAAGAACAACACCAGGATGGAGGTTACGATAAGGGTAAACTGCCAGGTTAAGCGCTTACGAATGCTCATGCTATTCCTCTTTCACAATATAACCCATGCCGGGGCGGGTGTGTATTAACTTGGTCGGAAAATTTTTATCAACCTTTTTTCGCAGAAAGTTAACGTAAACATCTATCACATTGGTGCCCGTATCAAAGGTGATGTCCCAAATTTTTTCAGCAATATCGGCCCTGGAAACTACCCTGCCTTTGTTACGTACCAGGTAAAGCAGCAAAGCAAATTCTTTGGCGGTTAATTCAATTTGTTGTCCGGCACGGGTAACGGTTTTGCTGTTATCGTCAATCTCCAGATCGGCTACTTTCAGCTTATTGTTTTTTTGTGCAGGTTCACCTAAGGAGGAACGCTTCAGGAAAACCTGTACGCGGGCGAGCAACTCTCTGAAATCAAAAGGCTTAACAATATAATCATCAGCGCCTGTATCAAAGGCATTGATTTTATCCTCCATAGCACCCAGGGCAGTAAGCATAATGACCGGTATTTTTGGGTTATGCCTGCGTATTTCGGCACACAGCTCATAGCCATTCAGGTGTGGCAGGTTAATGTCCAGTATCACCAGGTCATAGTCTTTGTTCAGTACCATTTTTTTGCCCATAAGTCCGTCGTAGGCTACTTCGGCCACCAGTCCGTTTTCTTCCAGCCCTTTTTGAATGGCGTTTGCAACTTTAGGTTCGTCTTCTACTACTAATACTCTAATCTGAGGCATATTCTTGTTAGAACGTTCTGAAACAGCTTGTTTGCTAGATAAGACAAGGTGCATAATATAATAATAAACTTCTACTAGACGTAAATAAATTAGGCAGTTCTTTTAGAAATAATAAGGATGAAATAGAAAGAGGCATCCTAAAAGAATGCCACTTCCGGGTTATTAAAAGGTGTGTTGTGCTAAACAGTTAGTATGATATTGATGGAACAGGAAGGGCTGCAGGTATGCCTGTTTCCTTAACCTTTTCTGCAGCCACTTCTGTTGCCAGCTATTTTGCCAGTTTAAATTGTGTGCTGCCCAGGTAATGATTGCCGCTGTAAACCATCACAGTGTAAACACCATCCTGCAGCTTATCTTTTGGATCAAAGCTAAGACTCACCCTACGGAATTGCTGCGCATCTACCCAACCATTATCAATGCTGGCAGTCAGTATGTTTGTCTGGTCAACCACATTCTCGGTAATCACCAAATCGCCAGGTATTTCTTTAGAGTTTGGTGCACTTACTTTCACGTACACATCACCAGGTAATTCGCCGGGGTTATTCACATCAAAGCTGATGTTGATATGGTGCGTACGCTTTGCTTTTACTGTTAAACGCTCATTTTTGCGTTTCATCACTTCTGTACAAAAGTTATAAGCCATGGTGGCTTTGGTGTTAGCCCTGGCGTACAGGCCTTCGTTTTCTTTGCGCAGTGCAGCAATGGTGCGGTTAAGCTCTGCTATTTCTGCCTGCATATGGCTGTTGCTGTTCTTCATGTTTTCCAGCTGAGCCACCAGGTCTTCACGAATTTTTCGGATAGCAGCATTTTCCTTCTTAAGCTGCGAGATGCTTGCATTATCTTTGGTTAACTGCTCAACGCGTGCTTCACGCTCTGCAAGTTTCTGCTGGGCATTCCTAATTGCCAGGTCCAGTTCACCGTTTTTGGAGGTATAGGAGGCAAGGTCAAGTTTTAGCTTGTCCATCTCTTTTTTAAGGGAGCCACGTTCAGCTTCGAGCCGCTCGGTACGTACTTTTTCTGCCTGGATATCTTCAGTTAACAGAGAATTGTCTCTGTAAAGAATGCCGGTACCTATTAAGGAGGCGAATAGGGTAACAGTTACTCCGGCGGCTACTGCTTTAATTTTGCTTTCTGCTGTCATGGTCGTGTATGATTAAGGATTTTTAATTGAACTGGTAGAAGTATATCTGCTGCTCCTGCTTTACCCTGTTGTTGCCTTTGATGGCAGCACCGGGAAGCGGTGCTGCCATGAAGACTGCAGACAGTACTGTTGGTTTGTAGCGGGCTTACAGGAGTCTTTTTATTCCCCTTTGTTTATGATACAAAGATTTAGTACAATTCTTAAACCTGAATTAAACCCCAATTAAAAATGAATTAAAAATATTGGAGATAACTGCTAGGATGAATAAAAAGCTTGCTGAATAGTTGTAAGGCAGAATTAATCATTCTTACTAAATGATTTTACAGAATAATCAGGTTGTCAGGCGGGCTATAGCAGGCTGCCTGGCTAATCCGGAATGATTACAATTTTTGGTAATTAGTGGGAGGTAAAGTTAATCTACAGCCCAGGGGACTGATTTTTTTCAGCAGGTGTATGCTTGTTTAAGTATATGATCAGGAATATTATTTTATTAATTTATCAGCTTAATTATAAATCTAGGGAGAAATATAAATGTCAAATGTTCTGAAAAGCTGCCTGCCGCTTGGGCTTGGGCTGGGTTTGCTATCGCTACCGGTGATGGCACAACATAGTAAACTGATAGCACGTGCTAATCAAATGGCCGATAAAATAGAGCCTAAAGTTGTAGAGTGCCGACGCTATTATCATCAATACCCTGAGTTAAGTAACCGGGAGGTTAAAACAGCAGCTAAGATTGCAGAGCAGCTAAGGGCTTTGGGGATTGAAGTAGAAACCGGTGTGGCTAAAACTGGTGTGGTGGGCATCCTGAAGGGTGGTAAGCCCGGGCCGGTAGTAGCACTGCGTGCCGATATTGATGGCCTGCCTGTTACGGAAAGAGCGAATATACCTTATGCCTCTAAAGAAATTGGTGAATATAATGGGCAGCAGGTAGGGGTGATGCATGCCTGTGGACATGACACTCATATTGCCATGCTGCTGGGTGCCGCCGAAGTACTGGCTGGCATGAAAAATGAGCTGAAAGGAACTGTTAAATTTATATTTCAGCCTGCGGAAGAAGGAGCACCCGTAGGTGAAGAGGGTGGCGCTGCCCTGATGGTAAAGGAAGGTGTACTGGAAAAAGGACCTAAGCCGGAGGTGATCTTTGGTCTGCACATTAACTCACAGACACCGGTAGGTACGCTTAAATATAAGCCAGGTGGCACAATGGCCGCCTCCGACAGAATGATGATCAGGGTAAAAGGTAGTCAGACGCATGGTGCTTATCCCTGGAATGGTGTAGATCCGATTGTGGTATCTGCCCAGATCATACAGGGCCTGCAGACAATTGTTAGCCGCCAGGTAGAGCTTACCAAAGAAGCTGCCGTGGTTACAGTGGGCAGTATTCATGGCGGAGTGCGCAACAACATTATACCTGAAGAGGTGCAGTTAGATGGTACCGTCCGTACCCTGGACCCCCAGATGCGTGAACTGATCCATGAGCGGATACGCCGCACTGCTACTAAAATTGCTGAAAGTGCAGGTGCTACTGCTGAGGTAGAATTTATCTCCCAGACACCTATAACCTACAATGACCCCGCACTAACCAGCCGTATGTTATCTACCCTGGAGTATATAGCCGGAAAGGAGCAGGTGGTATTGACTGATGCAGTGCTGGGTGCAGAGGATTTCGCTTTTTTCCAGGAGCAGATTCCAGGCCTGTACCTGTTTGTAGGCGGAATGGCAAAGGATAAAAAGCCATCAGAAGTAGCACCCCACCATACCCCGGATTTTGTGATAGACGACAGTGGCCTGACCCTGGGTGTGAAAACCCTTACCGGTTTAACTCTTGATTATATGGAGGGCAAAAGCAGGAAATAAGAAATCCCTGGCCTGGATAATGATGTTTAAAAAAAACCAGCCACTTTCAAAGTGGCTGGTTTTTTTAATTGGTGGCAGAGGAGAGAAAAATTTCAGAGGCTTCGTCTACCGGTACTTTGGCAAGTACTTTTACAAGCGTATACTTTTTATTGAAGCTGTCTTTGTGTGGCTCTTCAGTTTCTTCAATTTTCACCTTCAGGTCATAACGGTAGCCATCCTGATACTCAAAACCTTCTATTTGGTCATAAAACAGGTTCCATCGGTCGGTACCGATCATATTACCTTCCTGCACCAGGTAGCAGGAGGTTAAATCGCCCATAAAACAGCTCACCCGGCGATTTTCAATGCGCATTTCGGCCTCCTGTGCTACCACAGCGGCATCATTTTTATTCCAGCTGGAAATCAAAAAATAAGAGAACAATGCTATCAGTACAATTCTCATAACAATTTAGTCTGTGCTTTCCTGTATGACAGCAGGGAGTGTGTTAGGGTTGCCTGCCTTTCGGGAAATTTTTTTTAATCCGGCTAAGGGTTTTATTACCGGAAAAGAGCATACTATTGTACCCCTGCCAGCACTTCGAAACGGTGCTCCAGGCTTTCGCCGTTTTGGTCAGTTACCAGGAGCAGGTGGGGGCCATCGGCAGGATTAAGAGCCATTTGATGCAGCGAATTGGTGCTGCCCAGGTACTGCTCATCCAGGTGCCAGTAAAGGGTGGTGTTGGACTGCCGGTGTGCTATTTCGAAAATAGTGCTGCCGGCAGTGCCATCGAGCTCGCGCGGCACTACAATTTTAGATGCTTTGGCGGGATAGATCAGCTGCATGCTTCGCTGATTGTAGGCTTCGCAGCCTTCCTTTAACTGTGGCAGGAGCGCATAATCCGGATTGCGGCTTTTGTAAAACCATTCCATAACAGGCGGAAGTACAAACCAAGGCAGATGCTGCATGTTTTCAACAGATTCACACTGGCTGTTCACCCTGTAGCGGCCTGCAGGTTCCAGGTGCACCAGCTGGTGAAAGGGGCAGCTACCTGCCTGCAGGGAAGCATGCGGAACACCCTGTTGCAGCTTTTCCGGGCAAATTTCTGATGCTTTATAACCACTCTGCCTGCATACCCATACCCGCTCCAGGTCTCCACTAGGTTCCGTAAACCAGCTGGTGGGCGGCAGGGCAGAAAATACATTAAATAAAATGGGTGCTGCTGCTTCAATGCCGGTAAGGCCGGGGCGGCCCTCACCACTGGCATTGCCCACCCATACCCCAACCGTATATTCCGGTGTAACCCCAATAGCCCATCCATCGCGAAAACCAAAGGATGTTCCTGTTTTCCAGGCTATGCGCCGGGCAGATGAAAATTGCTTCCAGGCTCCTTCTGTTTCCGGACGGTTTACCTCCACCAGCGCTTCGAAGGTATTCCAAATGGCTGCGGCGCTTAACAGGCTGGTAGGTTGGAGCCGCATAGAGAGCTGCTCCGGGAGTAGCACGGAGGCTCCTTCGGAAGCCTGCGCACCTGGTCCATGCCCTTCATCGATTTTTTCGGGCAGATAGTTGGCAGGGCGATAATCGGCAGGATCATATTTCTGCCGATAGCGGCTGTAATGCTGGAGTGAGCGTGCAATGGAAGCGTACATGCCTGTGATATCCCAGAGTGTTCCTTCGGCTCCGCCCAGGATCAGTGCGAGTCCGTAATGGTTGGGCCCCTGGTGGAGGGTCGTCATGCCACTCTTTTTCAGGAAATGATGAAAACGCTCCACCCCGTACTCCTGCAGCAGGTATACATAAGGGATGTTGAGCGATCGTGCCAGTGCTCTGTCGGCTGGAACGGCACCCTCAAAGGTTTTATTGAAATTTTGCGGGTTGAAACCCTTTTGGTAGAAGGGAACATCCGGGAGCAGGGTTTTCGGCAACAGCCGTCCTTCGTTCAGTGATGTGGCATACAAAAAAGGTTTTAAAATGCTGCCGGTGCTGCGGGGGGCAGTAATTACATCCACATCATTTCCTCTTTCGGTACTGCCTGCAGCAGCTGTATTACCAATATAAGCCAGGGTGTTGCCAGTTTCGGTATCGAGCACCAGTACGGCAGCGTTATGCACCTGGTTTCCCGATAGCCGGTAGTGGTGCTGAGCTACTATATTAGTAACCAGCTCCTGCAAATGGATATTCAGGGTAGTACGCAGGAGCTTTCCCTGCTGTCCGTCTTTCAGACTGCGCAGCAGCAGGTGCTTTGCCATGGTGGGAAAAGGGTAGGGGCTGCCGGGCAGGGGCTCCTGTAGCGCAAGCTGGTAGGTGGTGGTGTCTATAACCTCCTGCTGCAGTAGCGCCCGGAGCAGCCGGTTTCTTTTCTGCAGCAGTACTTGCTGGTTTTTACCCGGAAAGATCAGCGAAGGTGCATTGGGCAGTACGGCCAGGGTTGCTGCCTCTGCCCAGGATAGCTCTGCACCCGGGCGATTATAGTAGCGCCAGCAGGCGGTTTGAAGGCCTACTGTATTGCCACCAAAGGGCGCATGCGCAGCATACATCTGTAAAATCTCTGCTTTGGAGTGCCAGAGCTCCAGCTTAATGGCCAGCAGGAGTTCTGCCAGCTTTTCGGCATAAGTACGCGCCTGCCCCTGCCTGGCCAGCCGCACTACCTGCATGCTGATGGTGCTGCCCCCGCGCACCACCCTGCCTGCCTGCAGGTTGTCCCATAATGCTTTGCTCATGGCCACAGGGTTAAAGCCAGGGTGCCTGTAGAAGTGCCGGTCTTCGAACGTTAGCAGTGCCTTCTCAAACTTAGCAGGAATACCCTCAGTCACCGGAAAGCGCCACTGACCATCGGGAGCAATTTGCGCCCCCAGCAGCTCACCTTCAGCATCAGTAAGTACTGTTGCATATGGTACCAGGAAAAGCCTTGGAGGTATACTAAGGAACAGGGCAAAAGCCAGTACCCCCGCCCACAGCAGGTACTTCCAGCGGAAGCTGTTTATTAGTGTATGGGCAGAAGAGACCAATTTTTGTTATGATAAAATTTATTATGTTTAGTAAAGATTGCTTTATCTGTTCTTAAGCAGACCTTATTTCTCTGCCAGCCCATTTCTGCCAACGGTCACCCAGCTGCCGGCTTTACGGGCACTGATGCTATTGTCGTACATGGCTTCGCAGCTTACGGCCGGCAGGTAAAATTTACCGCTGTAGCTTGCATTTAACAGCACCCGGAAAGTTTTCTTTTCCCGGGCATTCAGGCTAAAGAAGGTATACACTCTGTCATCTCTGATATCCTGGTAATCGAATCCTGTTTTTTCTACAGTACCGGGACTATCCATTCGCGCATTGTGAATTTCCCAGCCGGAGGGGAATATTTGCGACAGGGCAAGATTTTTATAGTTGCCCCTGGTGCCCGGGTTAGATACACTCACCTCTGCCATAAAATCTGTTCCCTGCTCAAGGCCTGTGGGATCTATTACATTGCCCTGCATGTCGCGGTAAACTACGTTTAGGTTCAGGTGGTTTTCGGCATTAGTTTCATCGCCGTTAACAGGTGTGCCTGTGTTGAATACGCGCACATAAAGTTTGCCTTTACCACTGTTGCTGATCGCCAGCTGGTTATTTACCTTCTCGGAAATGTTTACCTCTTTGCGTACCAGGGGTAGGGCAGTGGCTGCTTTTTCAGATTTTCCGTTGAGGCTGTAGCTAAAGTCCAGGTTGCCAGTGTCTTTGTTTCTTTCATAAAGCTTGCCACCTGCAATCAGGCAATAGGCAGTAGTTTGGGTGCTCATCCAGCTATCTTCGCTTAGGGCCTGCGAGATTTTCATCACCAGGTCCATAGACTCTTTTTCCTGATCCAGCAGCAGCATGGTTTCCAGGATCATGGCCTGATCGCGCAGGGCAGAGCCATAGCTATCGCCTGGATCGCTGTAAGTGGTTACTTCCTTGCCAAGCTTTGCTACTATGCCCATACCAGCTTCTTTTTGTCCGGCCAGTGCATAGGCAGCAGCCAGACGCCACTGGGCGGCAGTGCTTAGGTTGCGCTGCTCGCGGAAGCGGTTCATGGCACCTGTTTCGGGTGCTTTGGCCAGGGCAAGGGTGTAAAGGCGGTAGGCCTGGTTCAGGTCGTCATTATAGCGGCTGTTGCGCTGCCAGTTCTCTGCTTTTTGCTTTTGGTATTTCTTCCAGCGCTTCAGCATATCATCAGGTACGGCATAGCCACGGTTAGCGGCTTCTACCAGGAAATGACCGGCATAGCTGGTACCCCAGTCGTCGGCATCGTGCACACCGGGCCAATATCCAAAGCCACCGCTGCTATGCTGAAAGCCTCTGAGCCGGTCAATGGCTGCTTTGATGTTGCGCTCTATGCTCTGCTTGTTGTGTGCATCCAGCTCGGTAGTGCTCTGCACATACAGCTGCGGAAATGCCGAAGAAGTAGTTTGCTCAATACAGCCATAAGGATATTGAACTAAATACTGTAACCGCTTCGCTACATTAAATGATGGCATATTCGATACCTCCAGGTACGTCTTGTTGGTACCAGCCATGCCCAGCGCTGCAAAGCTCTGATTCCAGCTCTGGCCTGCCGGTACAATGGTCTGGTACACTTCTGTTGCCGGTGGGTTAGGGTTGCGCACCGGGATATCGATATCGTAGCTGGCCTTGTGGCTGCCTGAGTAGGCTTCTATTTTAACCTTGCCGGCACCAACTCGTGGCTGTACTTTCAGGTCAAAATAAACAGTCTGATCATCGGGCTTGCTGAAGCTTAGCTGCTGGCTGCTTTCGCCTGCCAGGCTTAGGAGCTCGTTTTGCTTTATATCTACATTTACATTGCGAATACCATCTTCCATGGCAAAAACACTTACCGGCAGGGATACGGATTCGCCAGGGCCCAGTACGCGGGGCAGGGTACCCAGCAGCATCAGGGGTTGTTTTACAGGCACGGTTTTTTCGGCCTGGCCGTAGGCTCCTTCTTCGCCGGCTACCACCATTACCCTGACAGATCCTACATAAGGCTGCAGGCTTAGGTTGTGGGTGTTGCTGGCACCATCCTCCAGCACATAGGGACCCAGGAATTTAACCACCGGTTTAAAGCGGTTTACTTTGCTGCCCTCCACCTTACGTCCTGCCTCGTCGCCACCAATGGCCAGCAGGCGCTCCAGCCGGCCGCCATAGGCGCCAATCACATACTGGTACATATCCCAGGTTTTAACGCCCAGTGCTTCGCGCTTATAGAAAGCCTTCCAGGGCTCTGGGGTTTTGAAGCGGGTTATATCCAGCAGGCCTTCGTCTACCACGGCAAGGGTATAAGTCATTTTCCTGCCGGCTTTTTCTTTGACGGTAATGCTAAAAGGAGTTTCAGGCTGCAGCTTTTCGGGCATCTGTATTTCGGGCTGCAGGTGGGTGGCAGGGTCTTCTACCAGCACCGGCAGCACACCATATAGCCGCACCGGCAAGTCGTTTGTGGTCTGGCTGTGGGGCTGCAGTAATGATATGTGCACATAGGCATTGGGGGTCATTTCTGCGCTGATGGGGATATTTACAGTGGTTTCGCCCTTTTGTACATCGGCCCAGAAAGTACGGATAATACGGCTGCCATTTTCAATGCTCACCAGCGCACGGCCGGCCGCAGGTGAGGGGAAGGAGAGCTTCATTTCTTCTTTTATCCCATACTTTTCTTTATCAGCAGAAAGGGAAAGCATGGCGGCTCCGCCAGGGTTCTGACGTCCGGAGCGATCGTAAGTATTTGGCCAGTCGATGTACACAATTTTACCAGTGGTGTGGCCGGAAACAGGGTCTTTTGCACGAATCAGGTAGCGGCCCCAGTCGTTATGGTCTACTTTAAACTGCCAGCTGCCTTTACCCGCTATTGTGCTTACCTTACCTTTGCTGTACACCTTCTGGTGGGTGCGGCTCATGTAGTTGGCATTGTTTTCGTTCTGATCCCACCACCAGCTCCAGTCCAGCTTGATCAGCTCCACCTCTACATCCTGCCGGCCAAGTGCACGGCCGGCAGTATCTACCGTTACCAGCTCTACCTGCTGCAGCCGGGCTGTTTCCAGCATTTCGTATCCCTGCTTCTTATTATCCTGAATGCCCACATAGCTTTCATAGGGTTGCAGCGGGAAGGAGAGACGGTCAACACTGAAATCACCACCTTCTTCAAATACTTTGGTCTTCAGTACTGCCTTCAGCATCCCGGGTGCCTGGCTGAAATTGCCGGTCTTGATGTTGAACCTGGCCAGCCCGTTATCATCCACCCGATCCTCAAAGACTAGCTGGCTTTCAGATTCAAATTTTTTGGCAGGGTCATCAAATATGTAGTTCGGATACTTTTTGAATTCAGTGACAGCAGGGACAACGATCATTTCCACATCTGCTTTCAGGTGTTTTGCAGTTGCGCCATGCAGCCAGTTCACTGAAAGGATCACCAGATTGCTGTGACCGGCACGAAGCGTACCATCGGGCAGCGACATTCGGATCTTAAGCCTGTTAGGCTTGATGGTTTCTATTTTAATGGTTTTGCTGAAGGTAGCACCACCGGCTTTCACTCTGGCTGTCCAGTTGCCGGTAGGGGCATCGGGGCTGGTGGCAGTATGGAAAGCGTAAAACCCACCCACCGGATTGGCTTTTACCATTTTGCGGATGAGCTGGCCCTGCGGATTGCTAAGCTCCATCACCACCGGGTAGTTCTTAGGCAGGGTTTTATCCAGGTCCTGAAGCACAAAATTTACATACAGAGAATCTCCCGGGCGCCATACATCACGTTCGGCATAAATAAAGCCTTTGATGCCGCGTTCTATTTTCTCGCCGGCCACATCAAAATTGCTTAAGGAGAGGGCGGTACCATCGTCGAGCTTTAGGTATCCCCTCTGGCCCCCATAGGAGGCTACGAGCAGGAAGGGCTTTTTGTCCAGCAGCAGCTCTGCCATGCCATCGCTGTTACTGGTGCCGCTGCTGATCTCCCGCTGCTGGTAGTTAAGCACTTTAACCGATACACCTGCCAGGGGCTGGGTGGTTTTCATATCGGTTACTACCACCAGTAATTTGCCATCGTCGCCACGTTTGGCAATAATGCTCAGGTCGGAGGCCAGTATATTAGTACTTACATTGCGCCTTCTGCCATAATAGGAGCCGTTGCAGGGATTGTCACGCTGGCTGTAGTCGTAATCCTCGTCGTAATAATAGTCTTCGTAGTAGTAATCATTATAGTAGTGCTGGTCCGCTTCATCCCAGTTGGTGCCGTCTGTAGCGCTGAACTCTGTCAGCTCTGTTTCGGTGTTACCCCCTTCTGAGCAGAAGTAGGCAGAGTGCTGTTTTCTGAACCCCAGTGTTACCTGGTAAATAGCCCCTGGCTCTGCCTCGATAAATTCTGAAAGATCGAGCTGAAAACGATTCCAGCGCCCAAAATCTGTGATACCCGAAGCATTGAGCGGGACTGTTTTCTGAATTAACGGTCTGCCCACGCGTTTGAGCTCCTGTTTGCCGTCTAGCCCGTTTACCTGCAGGAACTGCCCCACATTATCTTCAAAGATCTTTACAATCTGTACATCTACAGCTTTAAGGCTAACGGCTTCAAAAGGCAGTACCAAACCATCGGTAGAGGGTAAAATAGTGCCAGACTTTACCAGGCGCACCGCAGGGTTCATCTGTTCGAAAAGCAGGCTCAGCTCATGCCCGTTTTTCATCTTATAGTTCAGTATGTTTTTGATACCCGCAGATACTTCTACCTTCAGAGAGCCGGTTTGCCGCACAGCAGGATACACCTTCAGTTCATTTTCATTGATCAGGTAGCGCAGGCCGGGGTTGCCTTCCAGTTTTACCAGTCCTTCCAGGGTTTGTGCTTCCAGCAGGGGATCTGAGAACTGCAGGGATATGTACTGCTCTTCGCCCTGTACCACCTTGCCCTCCATCAGCTTAAAATCATCCAGAGCGGGCACCTCCAGTTTACTGCTGCCGGCTTTCTGTATGCCCAGGGGTTTGCCATCCCAGCTAAGTTCTACTTCAGAGCTTTTTTCCATACGGGCCACGTCTTCTACCACAAAATAGTGGGTGCGGCGGTCTTCGCTGTGCTGCCAGCTGGTGAGCAGTTTCTTACCTGACTGGCTGGCAGTGAGCACTCCCTGTATATCTTCGGGCTTTATCACATCGGCTGTAAGAACCATGCCCAGGAACTTCTGCTTTTTAAGATCTTTTTTGTCGTAGGGGCGCATGCCTTCTATGCTTACCTCAAAGTTCTGCTCCATGGTTTTTACACTAAAGCTAAAAACCTCGGCTACTTTAGGCACCTCCATCAGCTTATGAAGCTTAAGGTTTATCTTGTATAAGGAACCGGAGTTGAGCGGACTGTGGGGCTGAAAGGAAAGAGTTCTGCTGTCAACCCAGTAAGCTTTACCCGTTACAGCAGGATCTATGCTGAAAACATTGTCGGTGTTTTCAAGGCCTACCTGGTCCTCCGGAGCTACATCGGCCGTAAAACGTACCTGTATGGGCGATTCTGAAGAAATAACGCCTAGGGTATAGGCAGATATATAGGCGCTGAAGGCATCTTCTTCCGGCAGGGCATAGGCTGTATCCTGTGCAGCCTTTGGCTTCAGCATATAAAACAGCGCCAGCAAAAGCAGGGTAATTCCCAGAAAAAGGGAAATAAACAGCTTTCGCTTTTGAAGGGTAAGGCTCTTCAGCTGCATAGTTTTTACGGTTATAGGTATGCAGCGAAGCTACAAAAAAAGGGGTTAATAAAAGATAAGTGTAAGCTTTTAGCGAAATATATAAGATGTTTCGGAAGATTCTTATCTACTAAAGTCAGAGCAGATGGAAACTACTGCAGTTTGTGATTTGGTATCCATTTGTTGTGCTGCTCCGGAGTAAAGAAAACTGATTAAAAACCATACTTATTAGGAGAACAGCTAAATAGAGTGATACAATTTCAGCTGAAACCTGCGCTGCCATTGACTGCAACAGCCTCTGTATTTGCAGATTTTAATCTCCTGTAGAGGCCAAGCAGTTTATGCTTGTTTGCTACCAGCTGATGCCCGTTCCCTTTTAAATATCCCGAGTGGCTGAGGGAGGGAAGTTGTAACTTTTTGCAGGTAAATGAATACATCCAGAGCATGTCCAGGAAATTCAGGTACAGGCAGGCTTTTTTGAATTTGCCTGTCCTGGTGAGGGATAATCCGATGAGCTGAGAGGTGCGCTTATTTATAAAATAGGTATTGCCTTCAATAACTACATCGGGAGATACATTCTTTTCCTCGATCAGTTTAATCAGGTTGATGAGTCCCTCCAGGTAATACATTAAAATCTGCCTTTTCCGGTCGGGGCAGTGTTTTAGCTGCTGCCATAGAAACAGATAATCAAAGGAACTGGCGTGGTGCAATTCATAGCTTTTTCTGTTAGGCAGGTATATGTGTAAAATGGGAGACAAATATCGATAAAGCCCCAGCAGGGTAAAAAGGGGAGAGACAGTAAACTGTGAGACGGGAATGAGCAGCGGGGTGAGCAGGGCCCACAATGGATCTTCTAAAATAAGTGCTACTACTCCCAGGCATGCAATCAAAAAACATAGCAGCAGCAACAGGGCAACAGACCATTGTACCCAGAGCGGATAATCATAAAAGCTGTTTCTGTTAAAGTTCAAAAAGCTTTATGTTCATTGTTACAGTAATGCCATTAAACTAATATAAACATAAAACTATGTAAATCAATTGTTTGTTTATCCTGCCAACCTCATCTGCCAATATTTTCTGTACTTATCATTTACTTTGATGATGATGGCAACAGTGCATTAAGTTTGAAAGCGATGCAGTCAGAACAAGGGTGTTGTATAGTTTTTCGAGGCAGGCAGGTAGACCTTGAAAGTTGAGCCCTTATCCAGCCCGCTTTCTACCTTGAGTGTACCACCTGCATTATCCACAATACGTTTTACAAGGTACAAACCTACCCCGGAGCCTTCCACATGGGTGTGGAGGCGGGTGTACATCGAAAATATTTTATTCAGGTCTTTTTCCTGCATACCAAGGCCGTTGTCCTGCACCATCAGCACCGGCTGTCCGTCTTCCAGATAGCAGGAGATGGTAATTTTAGGCGGGCGATCTGGAGAACGGTATTTAATGGCATTAGAAAGAAAATTGTAGATGATGCTTTTCAGATTTTTGGGAGAAAAGGGCAGCTGCGGGCATTTTTCAAAGTATTTCTCCACTGTTGTGTTCGTTTCCTGTATCAGCGGTTGCAGATCAAGTTCTACCTCCTCAACAATCTTTTCTATGCTAAGAATTTCAACCTCCTCAGCTTCTTTTTGAATTTTAGCTATATCTGTTAGTTCTACAATAGTCTTTTTGAAACGTTCTATCGAGGCTTCTATGAGCTGTATGGGTTTCTGAACATCCTGTTTGGCTGCAATCTCCTCAGATAAATTCTTAACCAGCAGCTTCATCAGGCCCTCTATGTTAGAGATCGGCGTTTTCAGGTCGTGCGAAGCGGTATAAATAAAGTTATCCAGATCGGCATTGATGAGTGTTAGCTGATGGTTTGTTTGTGATAGTTCGAGCAGGTGGGACTGAATCTCTTCGTTTGCCCTGGTAAGTTCTGTGTTGCTGGAGGCCAGCTCTTCTGTTAGCTCTTTCAGCTTTTCTTCCACCATTTTACGTTCGGTAATATCCATGACCACCCCTGCCATTCTGGTGGGCAGCTCATTTTCATAAAAGGTTTTACCCCTTACTGATATCCAGCGTAGTTTCTGATCCGCACCCATGATCCTGGCTTCAAACCGCAACTCACCATATTTACTGGCCATTTCAAACTGTGCCTGTACCTGCTCCTTGTCTTCAGGAACGATGTGCTCCATAAACTCCTTGATTCCCCATGATTTTACAGGGCTGTGGTAGCCAAAGATCTGGTCGTGATGCAGGGAGCCTATGGAGGATGAATCTTCATCAAGATCAAGATGCCAGGTGCCCATATTACCTGCCTCCAGGGCGATACGCAAATTGGTAGCACTGCTTTGAATTTCCTGCCTGACCAGGATCTGATCTGTTACTTCGAAGGCAAACAGCAAAATGCCTTTTACCATACCTTGCGTATCACGCATTGCCTGGTAAACTACATTAAAGTAGCCGGTATCCAGGCGGCCATCACCACTGCGTGCCAGCTGTATGGGAATCTCTTTGCCTGTGAAAGTTTCACCAGTTTCATATACCTTATTGATAATGTCGATGATGGGTTGTCCCTGTAGCTCCGGCAAAGCCCTAAGCATTGGCTGGCCCTCCAGCTTACGGCCGGGAAATAACTGCTGATAGAGTGGATTGACCAGGGTGAAAGTATGTTCGGGGCCCTCAAAAATACTGATGAGCGCAGGTGCATTCATGAAAAGCTCATTAAAAATAACACGCTGCCTTTCTGCTTCTTCACGGGCGGCTCTTTCTACTGCCAGCTGCCGCTCACGGATTGTTGCCTGCTTTTGTTCGGTAATATCCATGATTATGCCCGACATGCTTATCGGCTCTCCCTTTAGATTAAAGGAGGTTTTACCTTTGAGGTTAATCCAGCGGATAACACCATCGGTTCGTCTAATTCTTACTTCGTAGTTGATGTTGCCGCTGTTTCTGCCCCATTCATAATTATTGAGGGCCAGCTCTCTGTCTTCTGGAAGTACATGAGACAGAAAAATCTCCTGGTCCCAGCGATCCTGTAACTGACTATACCCAAAGAGCCTGTCGTGCTCTTCGTTACGCACATAAACTTTTTGTATAAAATCGTAAAACCAGGTACTTACTTTACTGCTTTGCAGTGCAAGGTTTAGGAATTCTTCGTTTCTTTCTGCTTTGTTGCGGGCTTCTACTGTGTCGGTAACATCGGTTGCTAATTGTATAATGCCATTAATTTCCTTCTGGTCGTTCAGGATGGGCTTATATACTACATTGAAGTAAACAATTTTTAGTTTTCCATTCCTGTTAACGGTGGCCGGCAGTTCTTTTCCATTAAAGGTTTCCCCGCTTTTGTATACATTATCAAGAATCTCTTCAAACCCCTGGTTGGCCACTTCCGGTAAGGCTGTAAATAAAGACTTATTAATGATCTGGCTATGCTTTCTGCCCCAGAGTTCGCACATTGCAGGATTGGCAAATTCAATGGTGTGGTTAATGCCACTGTAAATGCCAATGGCAAACGGAGCCTGCAAATACAAGTCTTGCAACCACTTGAACTCCTTATTTTCTGAAGCTTTTGTCACCTGTTACTGAAGAAAGAAAATAGTCTCCTAAATATATAATCATCTGGCTGATGTAGCCAAATCCAGTCTGGCTTTCAAACATACAGAGATGATTTATAAAATGTTTAGAAAACAGCTGGTTTTACTTCTTGTATAAGTGCAAAATAAGCTGGCTGCTCCTTTAGTCTTTATTCTTTTTTTTGTCTTTATCAGGATCATTCCCTAAAAGAATACCTATAGGCTTTAGGGTTTGGGTATGGTCGGCATAAATTTTAATAATAGCCAGCAGGGGCACAAACAGGATCATGCCTGCAAGCCCCCAGATTCTGCCACCAACAATAATGGCTAAAATAACTGCCAGGGGGCTGATTCTTACTTCTGATCCTATGATCAGTGGTTCCAGCAGGTAACTTTCAATGAGCTGTATCACAAAAACAACCGCTGTAAACAACAGAATATCAGAAAAACTATCATTAAAAATCATGTACATGATAACGGGTAAAATGCCGCTCATGAGCGGGCCCAGGTAGGGTATAATTGTTATGATTGCCCCAAAAAGGGTTAACAGTATCATATATTGAAGATCAAATATCCAGAAGGCGATCAAATACATGATGGCCAGTAGTGCCATCACTTTTACACGCCCCCATAAAAAATGATGAACCACCCTGCTGCTTTCATTCATGATTTTTTCAGCTTTTGTATTATCCTCACGATCTACATACATCATCACGACCTTCTGAAATCTTTTGCGGTAAAGTAAAAACAGAAAAAGATAGACCAGGGTAAGTAAGAACTTCAGGATAACAAAGAACAAGCTTGAGAGAAAGAGGGTGAGCTGGTCTTCCAGCATGCTTAGGAAAGTATCTGAACGTTCGTCAAAGAATTGTTTTTGTTCCTGGCGTGAGATACCTGTTGCTGAAGATAGCTGCTCCTGCAAACCATGCAGAAAATTCTTTGCCTGTTCTTTGATCAGGGGCAGGTCGTCGGCAAATATTTTAAGCTGGTAAAACATCAGGTAAGCCAGTGCGCCAACCACCACAAAGATGAGTAAGGTGCAGAGCAGGGAGGAAAAGATTTTTCCGAGACCGGCTCCCTGCAGAAGGTTGCATACAGGACTGACCAAAGCTGCCAGAAAGGCGGCAAAAGTGATTGGTATCAGAAATTCAGCTCCGTAGTATAATGCAGCAAGTATTGCTAACCCAAAGAAAAGTATCTGATTGATTCTTGACAGATTTCTAAAGTACATTGTAGATGAGCCGTGAGTGATATTTTATGTAACAGCAATTTTCCGGGACTGTTTGAAGCAGCCGGATAGAGATTTTAATATTTAGATCTGCCTTTAGCTGCAGAACCTTTACGTCTGGCTGCTTTGGCTCTGCTGCTTAAGCTATATTTCATCACCCACCTTACCTGTTCATGCTTAAAAGTGCACCAGTCACACCATTCACAACTTCAGCCATTTTTTCAAAATTCAGGGTATCTATGGTATCGGTTTTTTCATGGTAATTGGGGTTACGCAGAAAAGAGGTGTCGTTGATCATAACAGCCGGAAATTGATATTTCCAGTAGCTGCGGTGATCTGATAAAGCTACAGGGCCATCCGTAACCTGACTGGCAACGGGATGAACAGGTATGTTACAGGCCTTTTGCATAAGCCCTGCAAAGTTCTGGGCTACCGCCGGCTGTGAGCTATGGCCACCCACAATAATGAAATTGCCCTTATCGGGATATAATTCTTTGAGAGAGGGATGGGGAAATCCCTGTGATCCGGCTTCGTCGCTAAAGTAGCCAATCATTTCGTAGCAAACCATTAGCTTAAGCGGCGTTTTATTATTGTGTAATTCCCTTGCATGCACGGCACTGCCCATTTCATCTGTTGCAAAGAAGGGCGGTTCTTCCAGGCAGTAAGCTACAAATTCAAGTGTGTAGGCAGGGCGATGCTCTTTGCTGAAATTGCTCAGTAGGCGGGCTGTTTCCAGCAGACCTGCAACTGCACTGGCATTGTCATCGGCACCTGGTAGCTCACCCCAAACATCATAATGGGCACCAACCACAATTCTTTCCTTGCTTTTGCCCTCTATGCGTGCAGAAATGTTTTTATAGGTATTGCCGCTTTTAACCTTAAAGGGCTGGTACTCCACCACATTAAAATCATGGGCGGAGAACTGCTCGTGTATATAAGTGGCCGCTTTATCGAGCGATGCCAGGTTGCGGTAATTGCGTGCAGGTTGTAGCTCGGTTAAAAAGGCCACATGCTGGTAAAGGTTTTTAATATTGGCTTCCATTAGGTATAAATGCTAAGGCTTGTTGTATTGTGCTTTTAATAACTGTCGTTATTTCAGGGGTGTTGCAGGTATAACTCTTTTGTGCTGCCTGCCTGTTTCAGCATTAGGGTTAATAATAAGCATATAGTTAAAAAGCCCCGGAAATGTTTCCCGGGGCTTTTTAAATAAGGGGTTTAAAGGTTTAAGACCTTTAGCTAATATCTATTTGAGGATAGAAGGGTGCATTTACTCCTGGCCCATGGCATAACGGATGCCACCTAAAATGTGCTGCAGGAAGAGGGGGTCGCTGTAGCTTTCTATGGTGTGGCCACCGGCTGTGTAGAAAGCCCGTCCACCTTCGAACTCATGATGCCAGGCGTAAGGGTGGTTTTCGCCATTGGTTCCGCCTTTATAAGAGGTTTCATCCAGGTAAGCCAGTACATTTATATGAGGCTGTATGTCCCTGAAATTATACCACTCGTCAAAACGCACCAGAGTATCTGGCAGCATGGTGGTAGAGGGGTGGCTTTTATCTGTTACCAGTATCCTGGCTTCCTGATTTTCAGGATGATGCTCGAAGTAAGCCCCTACCAGCTGATTATACCAGGGCCAATCATATTCTGTATCGGTAGCTGAATGGATGCCCACAAATCCGCCACCGCCACGAATATATTCCTGAAAGGCTGTTTGCTGATTACTGTCTAATACATCTTTTGTAGTATTCAGGAATACCACAGCCTTGTATTTGCTAAGGCTGTCGGCGGTAAAATAAGCTGCGTTCTTTGTGGTGTCTACCAAAAAACCATTTTCCAGGCCCAGCTTATGAATGGCTGCCTGGCCTGCAGGGATGGATTTGTGGTAAAAGCCATCAGTTTTGGAAAATACCAGTACAGCGGCATCTGGATTATCCAAAGGAGTGGTACTGGCAGTGGAATCAGAATTAAGGTCGGTGCTGGTGTTAGTGCAGGCACTGAAAAGGCCAACACATAAAAGCAGGGACAGGGCAGGAGAAAAGAGTTTTATCATGGGGTATGGCAGAGTTTTTTACAAGATAAAGTAAGAGCTGATAAGAGGCAAAGGCATGCCTCACAATTTACTAGTTCATGATTAAAACACCTAGTTGCAGGGCATGAGGCAGCGGCAGGTTTCAAGGATGAAGAATGACCCATTCAGGCAGGCGCTCCAGGTCAATTTCCCAAAGCAGCGGTAGCAGATAGTAGAGATAAATTGTTATTACTGCAATACAAATCAGGTTAAGCCAGAAACCAGTTTTTACCATGTCTTTCATTTCAATATAGCCAAAACCAAACACAACGGCATTTGGCGGTGTGGCTACAGGAAGCATAAAGGCACAGGAAGATGCCAGGCAGGCCGCAACCATGGGGCCGTAGGGGTGCACACCAATAGCCTCTGAAAGGGAGGCCAGGATGGGGAGCATCATGGTGGCGGTAGCAACGTTAGAGGTAATTTCAGTTAAAAAATTGATGATGGCTACGATGGAAAGCAGAAACAGCAGCAGGGATAAGCCCTGCGCCAGCGACATTTGCTCCCCGATATAGGCAGCGAGGCCTGAAACCTTGAAGCCTGCTGCAATTGCCAGGCCGGCGCCAAACAGCAGCAGGATGCCCCAGGGCAATTTAGCTGCTATCTGCCAGGTGAGCAGCCCGGAGCGGTAGCCCGAAGATGGGGAAGGTATGATGAAGAGAAGCACACTTGCCGCAATGGCGATCATGCTGTCATCCAGGGCAGGAAAAATACGGTTGAGTAAAAATATACGCGTAATCCAGGCAAGTGCAGCGAATACAAATACCCCTACCACCCATTTTTCTTCTGCCCGCATAGGCCCTAACTGTTTAAGCTGCTGCCGTATTTCTGCTTCGCCACTTTTACCGGAAGCACTAAGGGGAAAGGAGATTTTAGTTAGCAGCAGCCAGCACATAAACACAAGCAGGCATGCTAGGGGCGCACCCAGCACAAACCAGCCTACAAAAGAAATTTCCTGCCCGTACAACTCTTTTACAATTGCCGCAAAAATTGCATTACCGGGTGTACCGATCAGGGTACCCATTCCGCCAATAGATGCAGCATAAGCTATTCCCAGCATCAGCGCTTTTCCAAAGTTGTTCTTTTTACCCAAGGTGCCCTCACCACTAAAAGCAGTAAGCTGCACCACCAGCGCCACGCCAATGGGCAGCATCATCAGGGCAGTAGCGGTGTTAGAGATCCACATGGACAGAAAACCCGTTGCGGCCATAAAGCCCAGCACAATCTGCTGCTGGTTAGTGCCAACGGCCAGTATAATATTCAGGGCAATACGCTTGTGCAGGTTCCAGGCTTCCATGGCCAGGGCAACTATAAACCCACCCAAAAACAGGAAGATCACCGGGTTTCCGTAGGCGGCAGTAGTGCTTTCAAGACTAAGTGCTCCGCTAAGGGGGAACAGCACAATGGGGAGCAGGGAAGTGGCTGGTATGGGAATTGGTTCTGTAATCCACCAGCTGGCAACCCAGAGGGTGCAGGCCAACATACTACGGGCTTCGGGCGTCATGCCTGCGGGTGAATCAATGAGCAATATCAGGCTGTAAAGCAGGGGTCCCAGGATCAGTCGTAAATATTTACGGAGCGGAAAAGATGGTTTCTTTGTGCCAGCCTGTAGCATGCTTGTTGTTTAAATGGAATAATCTCTGATTTTCTTATCAAAAAATCAATAAAGCAGGTATTTGTGCAGTAAATGATCAGGTGTGCAGCAGAAAAATACAAAAAAATGCCTGATTATTAAATCAGGCATCCTGTACTGTTAGGTTTTGTAACGATAGAGAGACCATTTAGCAGACAGCCTTTGTACAGCAGGGCATGCTGATATTAGTACAAGCTATTTAAATTTAGAAAGTGAAAGTGGTAACCTGTCGTTCAAAACGTTTCCTACCTTCTTTTTAGCATTAAAACCTGCATGGATGTCTCCTTTGGCGTCGATATACAAAAAGCTGTCGCTGAGACCGGCACCAGCTGCTGTATGTTGCTGTTTGCTGCAATGATAATTCACAAGGGGCCAGTCAAGATAAGTTTCCTCGTAGTTCATGGTTTCTACAAAGGTCTCCAGTACTTTTTGTTGTTCCACGCTTAGTTGTTCCTCCCTTTGCTGTGACTGCAGGGAGGTTTGGGGGTCAATTATATTGATAAAAGAGACTCCAATCTTTTTTGCCAGTCTGGCATACTTATACAGATTTTCTTCTGTAACAAAGCCTTTGGTAGCATTCAGGTTCAGGCACAGCACCAGCTTTGCCTTACGTATACATTCTGCTGCTTTCAAAACCCATCCGTAAGCATGTTTATAGCCTCTCTGGGTGTTGTATTTATCCGGATCGAAATGGTCCAGGTTCAGGGAAACGCCTACCAGACCTGCTTCTTTCAGGGCATTTGCTTTTTCCTGGTTCAAACCCTGGCCGGAGGTGGTAAGCCAGAAGTCTGTACCCTTTCTGGCAGAAGTTAAAAGTTCAAGAATTTCATCAAAGCGCAGCAGGGGTTCACCACCACCAAGCTGTATCTGCATTACGCCTTCTTCCTGGAGCTTTTGTACAATTGTTTTTAACTGCTCCAGGCTTAGGCAGTCTTTCTGGCCAGATTTGCCTTTTTGCTGAAGATCTGCAGCTGCAGCATTTTTGTCTGTAACAGCCAGGAACATGCTCCTCAGGGCGGCTTTGTGCTCCTTTATCTTGTTCAGGCGGTTCAGTTCTGTAAAGATGTACTGATCGAATGAGCTGGAAGGCCAGGCAGGACTACCTGGCATGGTATGATATTTACCATCTACTTCTACCAGTTTTTTTACCGGTTTACCCAGGTTAAAATCTGTAAGCCCCTGAATGCTTTGAATGATGCTGTAGGCCTCGAAGGGATTTTTTGTCTGCTTCAGGGCCAGGGTCCATACATTGAACCGTCTGCGTAGCATTACCCTCGATAACTGCTTTTTATCATAGATAATAGTAGAAGTTCTCTCTGCAGGAGCAGGGTGCTTCTTTCCTATTTCTAATGCAATCACGGCGGGTTCTGAATTATTCAGCCAATGCTTTTCTTCTGCAGTAGCAGGATAGGTACTGTTTAACATAAGCTATGGTATTTAATGGCTGAAAAAGTGGAGAGATTTTTCTTATTCATAGAAGAGGAATAATTTTCATAAAGATAATTACACTTTTTGGAATATTACAAATTTTACTGTATATCTTACAAGAAAAAATAGTGTTTGTTACTGCCTGTAAACAGCTGTACAGGCAGCTGAATCCCCCAGGCTGCTGTATATCAACGGGTTCATTCAGGTATTTAAATGAATGTCCTGACAAACTTATAGAACGGCCAGGCTATTTTCTTACATGAAATTTCAGATGGCTCCTTCTGCAGCAGCAGGCGCAGGTGGCTGTAGTAAAGCTTTCCTGTAAAGGAGAAATGAGAAAGGCAACATCGATGAAGGGGGGGGCGGCAGTCCGGTACAACATTAACCTTGCCAGTCATTGAAGCAACCGCCGTCGCAGCTAACCGTCATTTATAAAAAACCCCGGCCTCGTAACTGAGAGCCGGGGGTAATGTATCGTTCTGCCAAACCTATCTTGTTTAAGCAGCCAGATCCGGGGAATTACTTGTAAATCTTGTTTTTCTTTTCATCATGATGAGTATCAGGCCTATTATTATAAAAGGAATACTCAATACCTGGCCCATATTGATCAGCATGCCTGCCTCAAAGGCCGACTGATCTTCCTTGAAGAATTCAACTGTGAACCTTGCCAGGAACATTAGTGTGAGGAATACCCCAAAAATAAAACCCTGCTGCTTATGAGACTTTCTGTACAGGATATTGATAAAGACAAAAACACTTAGGTAGGCCAGCGCTTCGTAAAGCTGGCTGGGGTGCCTTGGTATACCATCCAGCTGTGTAAATATAAAAGCCCAGGGGGCAGTGGTAGGGGTGCCCACTATTTCGGAGTTAAGCAGATTGCCAATGCGGATAAGCCCGCACACCAGCGGACTAACCAGTGCCAGTTTATCCAGCAACCAGAAAAGCGGAATCTTTTGCAGGTAAGAATAGAGCATTACAGCGCCCAGTATACCAATGATTGCACCATGACTGGCCAGGCCCATAAATCCTACAAACTGAAAGTGAGGCTCAAAGGTGAAGGGCAAAAATATCTCGCTGATGTGCCGGGAGTAGTATTCAAAATCATAGAACAGGCAGTGCCCCAGGCGTGCACCAATAATGGTGGCCAGCACCACATAGATCACCAGTTTATCGAGCTTGTCCTGAGGCACACCATCCCGGGCAAAAAGCTTCAGGAGCATAAGATAGCTAAGGCCAAAACCAATGGCGAACATCAGTGAGTACCACCTAAGCGCAAAAAATCCCAGATTTACTATAATACTATTGGGATCCCAGATAATGTAATTCATAAGGCAGGTATGGTTTAGGCAGCTGGTAGCACAATATAAATCTTATTTAACAGGTAAAAATAAACAGAAACAGGCAAACAGGACCAGTATTTCTAAGCTTTTCGGTAAATCCTGCGCTGTTGTTTTATCAGGGTAAAGAGGGTAATGTTAGGAGAGGAGGATTTTCACCTCAGGCAGCCTGTATGGATTTTACTACCATCGCATCTGAAACAATCAGTGGGGGATTCTTATTTTAATCACAGGAATCATACATATATCTGGCATGGCAACTACAAAAATTACAGTAAACAGCAATGGATCATTAAGGGTAGAAGGTGACTTTGAAATGGTCGATAAAAACGGGAATCCCTATGGACTGGGAGGCAGAACCCTGGTTTCGCTCTGCCGTTGTGGTCTGTCCGGGAACAAGCCTTTTTGTGATGGATCTCACAAAGGCCATCTGGAACATGAGGCAGAAGCCTTTGACCTGCCGCCAAAGAAGTAATCCTAGTTGATACCTACTTCTGCACACCTGTCAGTGAGCACGTAGCGGTATACCTGTTCCAATTTCCATTGATCTGTTTTCAAGAGTCTGACGGTATATTTTCCGCAGTTGGCCAGCTGGCTTTCCCCCTGAAAGCATTTAAATTTTACAGACAGGATGGCGTATTTATCAAATACTTCAATAGAGCAATCCTTGAAGTCGTAGTTGCACCTGGACGTCTGTGGGTCTGCTATGCTAAGGTCCTTCAGGAAACCTCCTACTGACGCGCTACTGGCCCAGTTTCCTTTTTCAGAGAATCCGGATTGCTGAAAAAAATGGTTGCTTTCATGAGGGTGCAGCAGTAAGTCTTTAACAGCCAGCGTATCCCTGGCCCGCATGGCTTCAAAAAACAGATTGAAGGTTTTTAGTACCTCCATCTGCTCTGCATTGCCTGATCTTTGTGCAAAAAGGGTAGAGCAGGAAAGAAGGCAGATCAGAAAAGCAAAGGTCTTTACGGCTTTCATGTTGGTAAGCAAAAACAGCTTTTGTATAGGAAAGTGTTAATTGCTTTGAATATAACAATATTTAAATTATTCTAAGTTTTTTCTGCTAGCAACTGATATCAGATTAGCCTTGGGCATAATGGCAAAATGCACCCGGAAGAGTGCATTTTGCTGATTGTAGTGGTAAGTCTGCTTTTTTTTATCAGGTATTAACCCTTTTATTTCTGACCGGTGCGGGCAAAGTTTTCCTTTTTTTGATCGTAGTACTGCCTAAGCACTGAAAAGGCCTTCTTCTTCTCACCGTTGCTGCCGATCAAACCCTTCCGGTTCCAGCCATCCTGTATACCAGGCAGTGCACGGCGGGGAGAGCGGAAGTCTACCAGTATCCAGGGGGCGATGCCGCGCAGCTGGGGGATTTTTTCCAGCATGGCCAGGGTCTGGCGGTAAAGGTCTTCCTGAAACTCTTCGGTAAAGCGTTCAGTCCGCTCACCATGTAAGCCCTGCTTGGCACCTGCTCCAAATTCAGAAATAATTACAGGTTTATTTTGCTCTATTACCCATTTGATCTGCTGGGTTTTATCAGGCATTCCTTCATACCAGCCAATGTACTGGTTGAAGCTTAGCACGTCTACATGCTCGGCAAATGGGTCGTTAATGGTGCGGCTGTTGGGATCTCCCTCGCCAACTTCCTGCTCCAGGGCAGCGCTGATCAGGCGGGTTCCATCCAGTTCTCGTGCCCTGGCAGCAAGCCGGCTTAAGAACTGCAGGCGGGGCTCACTGGTGGGGGTTTCGTTGGCCATGGACCAGATCACAACCGAAGCACGGTTTTTATCGCGGGTGATCAGCTCCGTCAGCTGGTTTTCTGCATTCCGATAAGTCTCAGGGTTTTCCCAGTGTATGGTCCAGTATACCGGGTTTTCTTCCCATACCATCAGACCCATTTCATCAGCCAGGCGTGGCATATGTTCGTTATGCGGGTAATGGGCCAGCCGTACAAAATTACAGCCCAGCTCCTTTGCCCAGCCTAGCAGTAATCTGGCATCTTCTTCCGAATGGGCTCTGCCTCCCTTCAGGGGGTTTTCTTCGTGTATGCTGATACCCCTTAAAAAAACCGGCTGGCCGTTCAGTAAAATCTCTGGTCCTGCAACTGTAAGGGTACGGAGACCTATACGTTCTTCTACAGTTTCTTCTCCTGTGCTCAGCTGCATGTTGTATAGCTTTGGACGCTCCGGCGACCAGTACTGTACCCGCCTTAGCTTAATATTTACAGCGGATCTGCCATTTCCATCGGTGGTAAACTCCTGCTTAACTTTAAGTTCGGGTATGTTCAGGGTAACTTTCTTTCCTGCCTGCGCTGTGCCGGATAGCTGGATATAACCCAGGAGCTGCGTGTTATTTTTGGGGTCGAGCTGCAGCTTATAATCGCTGATGTAGGTAGGCGGAACTTCTATCAGGCTTACATCGCGGGTAATACCGCCATAATTCCACCAATCGGTGTTAATGGTGGGTACCTCTTCCGGACGGCGCTGATTATTTACCCGCAGTATCACAAAATTGTCTGCCTCTTTCAGCCGGTCTGTGATGTCGTAATCAAAAGGGGTAAAGCCACCTTTGTGTACCCCCAGCTTTTCGCCATTGAGATAAACATCGGCTTTATAATTTACAGCACCAAAATGCAGAAATACCTTGTTGGCAGGATTCTTTTTGCTGAAGTCGAAGGATTTTTTGTACCACACTGAGCCTTCATAGTAAAAAAGCTTTTCATTTTGGCTGTTCCAGTCACTGGGCACCTCCAGGGTTTCGGATTCATCAAAGTCATACTCTACAAGCTGGCTTTTATCGTCAGTTTTATAATTTCTGTAGTAGGCGTTGTTGTTTGGCGAGTCCATTTCATCGAAGGGCTGCAGGCGGTAGTTGAGGTAGCCGTTGTCGAAAGGGTCTACAATTATTTGCCAGCTGCCATTAAGGCTTTGGGTGCTCCTGTTAAAAGCATTGATGAGCAGGGGTGCCTGCTGTGCCTGTTGGGTAGCTGGTGCATTTGTCTGCTGTGCTTCAAGCGAAGGTTGCATACAGCAAATAACTGCTGCCATCAGTAGTAAGAGTCGGAACATGCTCTGGTCTGTTGTTTGTTGATATGGAACTTACTGATCAATATAAGCTTATCCACTTAAAAAAACTGAAAATAGCGCAGTTAATGAAGCTTTATGCCGCCAGCATGCAGACGGAGGAGCAGTTTTGGGATGAGCTTGCTAAAGCACCATCACCTGTAGCGGTTTCCTTTAAGGCTGTAGCTTTCCTTAAAAGAAAACCATGCAATCAAAAGCGCCGGAGTAGCTTCCGGTGCAGGAAAATCAGCACTATTATACAAAGCCGACCTTTCTTTTTTTGTAGAATGTAATTTATATTTCAGAGATTAGGCAGCATATAAAGTAGTAATATGATCAGGCCATATACCACCGGCGATAAACAGGAGCTTATTTCCTTACTGAAGCTTAACATTCCCCAATATTTTGCAGAATCTGAAGAGGATGATTTTATAGAATATCTGGATTGTTATCTGGAAGATTACTTTGTAGTAGAAGAGGGCGGAAAACTCATAGGTTCGGGTGGTATCAACTATTTCCCCGAAGACGGTATAGCCCCCATTTCCTGGGATATGATACATCCCGCTTACCAGGGAAAAGGGTTTGGTAAAAGTCTTACCCTTCACAGAATCAGCAACATCAGAAAGAATCCTGCCATCAGGAGGGTAGTTGTGAGAACGACCCAGCTGGCATATAAATTTTATGAGAAAGTGGGGTTTACATTATTAAAAACAGAAAAAGATTTTTGGGCCGAAGGCTTTGACCTCTACCAGATGACACTGGATCTGGAGCATTCTAATGCCGGCAAAGATTAATCCTGCTGCTGATCTGTGCTATGCTACAGCTACCGTTTATCCTGCTCCTATAAGCACTGTTACGTACCTGCATAGCCGATAACAGAAATAATGAGCCCGCTACCCGGGGAGAAGTTGGGAGTAAGTTTAAAAAACAATTTTGAATCTTACTAAACGGTGTTAGCCAATCATTTTATAGTGTCTATGGGTTTTATGGATTTTCTCCCAGGGCTAAAAGTCTCAACTTAGAACATGGCCTATCAATCAATTTTAAACTGGAGTGGGGGTAAAGACAGTGCACTGGCCCTCTACCACAGCCTGAAGGATCCTCAATACGCTGTGGGTCGTTTACTTACAAGTATAAACAGCACCTATGCACGCGTGACTATGCACGGAGTAAGGGAAGTATTGCTGGAGCAGCAAGCCCGGAATATTGGATTGCCCCTGCAGAAACTAATGCTTCCGGAACAACCCGGCATGGAAGAATACAACAGGCTGATGAGCGAAACAATGGAGGGACTCAAGTCAGAAGGATTCACGCACTCCATATTTGGTGATATCTTTCTGGAAGATCTGAAAAAATACCGTGAGGAACAGCTGGCACAAAAAGGCTTTAGCGCCTATTTTCCACTCTGGAAGCGTGATACTACTGATCTGCTCCACGAATTCCTGGACCTGGGCTTTAAAACCATCCTGGTGTGCACCAAAGCAGATGTACTTGATGAAAGTTTCGCAGGCCGGCATATTGACAGAGACTTTCTAAAGGACCTTTCCGGCCTACCCGCTTATGTAGATCCCTGCGGGGAAAATGGTGAGTTTCATACTTTTGTTTTTGATGGCCCGATCTTTAATAAGCCAGTTGATTTTACGGTTGGTGAAAAAGTGTACCGGGAGTATAGATCTCCAAAAGAGGCAGGTGATGATGCAGATGCTCCCGCTCAGGCACCCATGGGTTTCTGGTTTTGCGATCTGCTGCCTGTGCAGGAGCAGGGGGATAAAATTTTATAAAATATTGTAAAGGCAACTGACATAGGGTTGTCACCGATGGCCTTTAGCTTTGGTTTGTCATTCATTTTTCAACCCAAATATTTTTAGATCGATGGAAGCAAATGTTGCGAACCCCCAAACCCTTACCACCAAAGTGGTTGCCCCTAAAACCATTATTTACCACGAGGGTAACACCACCCTTAGGCAGATCCATGATTATGTAAATCCGATTGTAGCTAGCCTGATTCAGGAGGTACAGCGGCGTGGATTTACCACCGCCGGCCCTATGGAATTTATTTACCTGAATCCCACTGGCGATTTGGACAAAGAATTTACGCTGCAAATTGCCCAGCCAGTACTTGAAAGAAAGTCTGTTGGACCTGGTTTCCATATCAGGGAGACTGAAGCCTTTCAATGTGTGAGCCATGATTACAAAGGTGATGTTAGCCAGATGCATCCTGCTTATGAAATGCTCTATCAACAGATTGCACTCAATCAGCTGATCCCCGGTACAGAAGTACGCGAGGTATACAAAGTGTGGGAGCACCTTACTTCTGTAAACAACATCACCGAAATTCAGATTGGCCTGGCATAACCGGCAGGCATGGTAATAGTCTGAAGATTTAATACAAATGTATTGGGGAGAGGGCTTGCCTACAGGGCAGGCTTTCTCATTTTAGAGAATGAACCATACAGAAAGCCTTCATGCTATCACAGCAGCCCTGCAATAGGGAGAAAGAGGAGGTTTAGAGGCTGGTTAAGCAGCAGAGCAGCAGTTTCTGCTTGTCTGCTGCCCGCCCTCAGTTGAGGTGTAGACAAAAAAATAGCAGCTGTAAAGTTTATGGACTCTACAGCTGCTCCCACTTAATGGTTGGTTGGTTTGTTGGTGGGTATTTCGTGTGGCTTAGATCGTTCAGAATACCATACCGACAGTTTACTAAGACCGGTATCGTTCTCTGTGGTTGTTATAAAGACACAGCTTTCAATTAAAGAGTTGGAACATGTATGTTCCTTTTTTGGATTTTTAACGCTATGCCTACTGCCTCACCAGCGTAATGCTATTCTCCCGGTTGTTGTAGTATAACCTTAGCTGCTGCTCATTAACCTTATAGCTCCTGACTTTATGAATTGCCTCACTGAATCTGTCGCCCCATTCCGGCTGATTGATTTCTGATGAGTCGAGGCTGATTATTTGTATGGTTCTTTCGGCTGGTGAATATTCATAGGTGCCGGAAATCTGATTTGTGGTGTTAACGCCCCAAAACTGAAGCGGTGTACCAGTATCATTGAAGCTAATAATGACCTCGGCGCCATTCATGGAGTTTTCTGTTGTTTTGGTGATAACAGTATTGTCCTTATAATCTTCATAAGAGACTACTTTCCAGGTGCCGGCAATGCTGTTAAGGGTAGGGTTGTCATAGAAGGTAGAGGTTTCCAGACGATCTTCCTCGCAGGAAAGCAGCAGCAGCAGCAGGGCTGCAAAAAATGCAAATGTTCTTAACATAACAGGTTCCTTTGCTATTGAGACAGTTCAGGCAGGCAAAGGGTTGGGCAGCTTGTAAATTTCTGTTATATGCTGATAAGCTACTTCTATTTGTCCGAGCTGATATCAACCCATCTGCCTTCTTTTGCAGATAAAAAAATAGCTTCCAGCACTTTGGTATTGGCAAGGGAATCCTCCAGCGGCACCGGAACCTCAGTGTTTTCCAGCACTGCCCTGCTGAAGGCTTCTGCCTGAATGGAGTATTGGTCAGACTGCTCAAAAACTAAATTTTCCAGCTTATCCTGAAAAACATCTCCATTGTTGAGGGTAATTACGCAGGAACGGTCATTAGGGGCATTGAAAGGTATCTGCACTTCCAGCTCCTGCTTATCTCCGAGAAAGTGCATGCGCTGGTAAGGCGACAGCTGGGTGCTAACCCCAAATTGTACTGTGCAGGAGCGAAATTGCATCATAACGCCTGTGAAAATATCAGTACCCATTTCAGGATCTTTTTCCATATGGGCCACCAGCCTTAGCGGCTCTTCGCCCAGCACAAAACGAGCTGTATGCACCGGGTAACACCCTATATCCCATACAGCACCTCCGCCATAATCTGCGATATTGCGAATGTTGTCAGGGTTGGTATTGAAATAACTGAAGCTGCCCTGGATCAGCTTTATGTTGCCCAGTGCTCCGCTCTGTACCAGCTCTCGTGTTTTTAGCCACTGCGGGTGCGTTCTTACCATAAAAGCTTCCCCAACCTTTACGCCATGTTTGTTGCGGGCTTCAATGAGTTTTTTTACATCTTCTGCCTGGAGTGCAAGCGGTTTTTCGCACAGCACATGTTTGCCTGCTTCTATACATTTAAGGGTGTATTCATAATGCAGGTGGTTGGGCAGGGGGTTGTAAATAATGTGTATATCCGGATCTTCAATCAGCTCCTCGTAGGAGCCATAGGCTTTGGGAATATCGAGTTTTTTTGCGGCTTCCTGTGCTTTTTCCAGCTTGCGCGATGCAATACCCTTAACCTGGTACAGCTCGCTTCCGGCCATGGCCGGAATTACTTTTTCCCGGGCAATTTTTGCAACACCCAGTACACCCCAGTTTAATTTCATATGGCAGTTAAAAAAAATAAAAGATAGTCAGGTGGCTAAGATAAGGAATAGCTGGCAAAACCCTTAGCCGCATGCGACAAATCAAACCTTCTCAATCGGAGCAACAGAGATGCTTTCCGCCAGCTGTTGCATGGAATTATCAACATTAGAAAGCTCCTGAATCAAGAAAAGGGGGCTCAACGCCTCCTTTTCCGTTCCTTATACTAATAACACTTACAGCGCATTCTATTCTTATGCCGGAACCAGTTCTTTTAGCTCGCTTACTACTTTGGTCATGGTAGCTTTGGCATCGCCGAAGAGCATTAAACAGTTCGGATAGCCGAAGAGCTCATTTTCAATACCTGCATAACCTGCACTCATACCACGCTTACAAACAATCACTGTACGGGCTTTATCTGCATTCAGAATAGGCATGCCATAAATAGGGCTTTGCGGATTGCTGCGGGCAGCAGGGTTTACCACGTCGTTAGCACCAATGATCAGGGCAATATCTGTATTGGCAAACTCATCATTGATGTGATCCATCTCAATCAGCTTGTCGTATGGAATGTTTGCTTCGGCCAGCAATACATTCATATGTCCTGGCATACGGCCTGCAACCGGGTGAATGGCGAATTTTACTGAAGTACCGCGCTTCTCCAGCATATCGGTAAGTTCGCGTACAATGTGCTGGGCCTGGGCTACGGCCATGCCATAACCTGGCACGATTATTACCGAAGAGGCAGACTCAAAAAGCATGGCGCTCTCTTCCACACCAACTTCTTTCACCACAATTTCTTCGCCGCCGGCTGCGGCCACACCAGAAGAGGTCTGGCCAAAACCACCCAAAAGTACGTTTGTGAGCGATCGGTTCATGGCCTTACACATAATCTGGGTAAGGATGATACCGGAGGCACCTACCAGCGCACCGGCAATAATGAGTACCTGATTGTTCAGTACAAAACCAGTTGCACAAGCCGCTATTCCAGAATAAGAGTTCAGCAGGGAAATTACCACAGGCATATCGGCACCGCCAATAGGAATAACGGTAAGCACCCCCAGTAACAGCGCAATGGCAATTACGCCCAGCATCCAGATCTCCTGGTTTGGATTTACCACCAGCAGGGCAGAAAGCACCAGCACAGCAACAAACAAAACTGCGTTTACAGCATGCTGCCCGCTAAACATGATCGCTTTGCCGCTGATAAAGCCTTTCAGCTTACCGAAAGCTACAAATGAACCGGTAAGGGTTACAGCACCAATGATCACACTTAGTACTACGGTAATGCCTACCACAGGATCCATGCTAAGATTTTGGGTGTGTGCCAGCCGCCAGTATTCTGAAGATGCAACCAATACCGATGCTGCACCACCAAAGCCATTAAAGATGGCGACCATTTCCGGCATGGAGGTCATTTCTACCCGGCGCGCAACAATGGTTCCCAGTACTGAGCCTACCAGGATGGTAACAAATATTTCGGTAAAGCTTAAAACCTGCCTGTCGAGCAGGGTAACCAGAATGGCAATCAACATGGCCACGGCCGATATGGTGTTGCCCCTGCGGGCAGTAGTGGTTCTTCCCAGCATTTTAATGCCAAGAATAAACATCACCGATGCCACCAGGTAGGCAATTTGAATAATGAGTTCTCTATCCATGATGATTATTTTTTCCTCTTTTTGAACATCTGCAACATACGGTCGGTCACCACATAACCACCTACCACGTTCAGGGTAGCCAGTAAAAGCGCAGCTACACCAAGCCATTTACTAACCGAGCTTACATCGGGGCCGGCGGCCACAATAGCGCCTACAATGGTAATACCAGAGATGGCATTGGAGCCAGACATCAGCGGGGTATGCAGGGTGGGTGGTACCTTGGAGATCAGCTCAAAGCCCACAAAGGAGGCCAGTACCAGCACGTATAGCAGCACTAGCAGGGTTTCGGTGTTCATACTGTCTTGCTTAAAATGTTTTTGGTAAACTCGTGTACCAGCTGGCCCTGGTGGGTAATCAGGGAGCCTTTGGTGATTTCTTCGTCCATCTCCCATTTAAAGCCATCTTTGGTAGCCAGGTGCAGGAGCAGGGTACTGATGTTTTTGGCATAGAGCTCACTGGCGTTCACAGAAACCAGGGCTGGCAGGTTAGCCTCACCGATAATGGTCACATCATGCTTAACAACCGTCTGGTTGTATTCGCTAAGGGCACAGTTGCCACCCGATTCAACGGCCATATCAACTATCACAGAGCCGGGTTTCATGCTTTGCACCATTGCTTCTGTTACCAGCAGGGGAGCTTTTTTACCGATTACAAGGGCGGTGGTAATCACCAGGTCTGCATCGGCAATATGTTTGGTAACAAGTTCTTTCTGTTTCTGAAGATATTCGGCCGATACTTCTTTGGCATAGCCGCCCTCGGTTTGCACACCTTCGGCTTTTACTTCCAGGAAGCGACCACCCAGAGATTCTACCTGCTCTTTGGTTTCAGGGCGCACATCGGTTACTTCCACCACCGCGCCCAGACGTTTGGCAGTGGCAATAGCCTGCAGGCCGGCAACACCTGCACCGAAAATCAGCACGCGTGCAGGGGTAATGGTGCCGGCAGCCGTCATCATCAGCGGAAATATTTTACCAAGGGCATCGGCACCCATGATTACCGCTTTATAACCACCCAGGTTGGCCTGCGAGCTAAGCGCATCCATTTTCTGTGCACGCGAAATGCGGGGTACTGCATCCATGGCAAAAGCAGAAATCTTCTTCCGCACGCATACATCTACCAGCTCCGGAACGGTGTAAGCATACATAAAGGAAATGAAAGCCGTGCCATCCCGCATTAGCAGCAGCTCATCGGGGGTGGGGGCGTTTACCTTTAGCAGCAGGTCCGTATCCTGGAGCAGGGGCTGTTTGTCCTTAAAAATAAGGGCTCCGGCAGCTTCGTAGGCTTTATCATAAAAGCCAGAGCCTAGGCCGGCCCCGCTTTCAATGCCACACTGAAAGCCTGCTTTGGTCAATGATTTTACTACGTCGGGAGAGAGCGCAACCCTGCGTTCGGGTACTTTGGTCTCTTTGAGTACAGCTATTTTCAAGGCTGGATAGGTTAAAATGCTTCCTTAAGGCGCAAAATAGGTAAGGAATTGCCGCAAATACAAGAGAATAAACTCAAAGTTATTCCTGCAAACTCAGCATAAAATTCTTGTAGAATTTATTTTTTCTAAAGATACTTTGGCGTGCAATCGTTTTCTAAGGCTCCGACAACGATTTCGGGAGCTTTGCATTTAAGTTAACATTTTGTACTGATTTAGTTACAATTTATTTAAAAAACAGCTTGCTATGGAGCAAAATGTTAAACAAAACAACATTTGGAAATGCTAATTGGTGTAGTTGCAAAAGTGTAAACTTAGTTTGGCAGGAGATTGATCAGCCCCTTTCTGCTGTGCCTGCTCCGTAGCTGCGAACCTGGCTAAGGTGGAATCATCATCCTGTAAGTTCCCCTGTAAAAATGCCGGTAACTTATCAAATTTAACATGGCCATTGCCGGCAGGCATGATAGTTTACAGCCATTCTTCGTACTTTACCGCCAGCAACTGCTTTTAACCATGATGCAGAAAAATAACCCCCGTGTCATTAATGCCTGGTGTTCTTACGATTGGGCAAATTCGGTGTATAACCTGATTGTTACCACGGCCATATTTCCAATTTATTACAGTGCTGCAACCAAAGAGGCATTTGGAGGGGAAGTAGTTCTTTTTTTTGGCTTCTCATTTGTCAATACAGTGCTGTACACCTATGCTATTTCCTTTTCTTTTTTCTTGATTGTTCTGCTTTCTCCTGTACTATCGGGCATTGCCGATTACAGTGGAAGAAAAAAGCGATTCATGCAGTTTTTTACGTACCTGGGTTCGCTGGCCTGTATAGGCCTGTTTTTCTTTTATGGCGAAAACATAGAGTGGGGGATTGGCTGTGCCGTGCTGGCAAGTGTTGGCTATGCCGGCTCACTAGTGTTCTACAATGGTTTTCTGCCGGAGATTGCTACGGCCGATCGCATGGATAAAATTAGCGCCAGGGGTTTTTCATTTGGCTACATCGGCAGCGTTATTTTGCTGCTGCTTACGCTTTTCATGATCCTCAACCCTGAAATGTTAGGACTTGGTACAACAGGCAACGCCACCCGCTTTGGCTTTTTGCTGGTGGGCATCTGGTGGATTGGCTTTGCCCAAATTGCTTTCCACTACCTAAAAGACAGACCAACTGGGCACCCCATTAATAGGCAGGTGCTGGGTAAAGGATTTCAGGAGATTGCCAAAGTAATCAAAGCACTGAAGCAACAGGTTAATACACTGCGCTTTTTACTTTCTTTCTTCTTTTACAGCATGGGTGTGCAAACGGTAATGCTGTTGGCACCTCTTTTTGGCGAAGCTGAGGTAGGCATCACCGGTGATGAAATGATCATCGTTGTTTTAATCCTGCAGGTGCTGGCCATTGCAGGTGCTACTTTTTTTGCTTGGCTCTCCGGACGAAAGGGCAATAAGTTTGCCATTGGCGGCACCCTCATTATTTGGATGGGTATTTGCCTGCTGGCCTACTTTCTTAAAGATAAAATGTCGTTTTATGCCCTGGCTGGCCTGCTTGGTTTTGTGATGGGCGGCATTCAGGCTGTTTCCCGTTCTGCCTACTCCAAGCTTATTCCTGAAGGCACAAAAGATACCGCCTCTTATTTCAGCTTTTACGACATCACCGAAAAAATTGCCATTGTGCTGGGTACCTTCTCCTTCGGCCTCATTTTGCAGCTTACAGACAGTATGCGCAACAGCATGCTGTTTATGTGCCTATTTTTCCTGATTGGTTTCGGCATTCTGCAAACAGCCCGCCTGAAAAAAAAGAGAGAAGAAGCTTTAGCTACATACTCCTGATCAGGAACAGAGCGGGATACAGGTTTTTACCTACAAGTATCAGAAATCAATTTATACTACCTATGCGCAGTTCTACTGCGCTTTTTTAATCTGATGCATTGCAGCCTTATGACAGGGAGAAGACGATCATAAAAAGCATAAAATGATTTATTGATTTATTGTACCTCTCGTGCTCAAACTTTAGAAATTTTACCAAACCAGGTTTGAAAATAAGGCATTTATGTGATGTGGAATAATAATTTTAGAGAAGTTAAGTGCATAATTAATGCACTTTTTAGATTCAGCTAATTTGTAGAGAGGGGGCAATAAAAATAATGTATTTTTTCTCCTGATTTAAAAAAATAATTTTTAGTTTATCGTAAAAACAGAGGGGCTTTATTAAAAATTATAGCTTTATAAAGCTATTGAGCTGAAAATTTTAGGCTGGTTAATTTAAAGTGATACATAACTTTAAATTATAAGCCTTAGTTTTGGGGCAGCTTAATAACTAGACCCCCCTATAAATATGACAGCTGAAAAGAAGCGAAAACTGGGACTATATGTCTTTCTGCTGCTGCTCGCCATTGGTTTTGTAGCCAGTATTTATCCAGCCCACCATCCGGAGGCTGAAGTTGCCAACAGTGGCGATGTAGCTTGGGTAATTTTTTCTTCTGCCCTGGTATTGCTCATGACTCCCGGCTTGTCCTTTTTCTATGGAGGTATGGTCCGCCCTAAAAACATCATCTCCACCATGCTGCAAAGTTTTGTAGCACTGGGCGTTATCAGTGTGTTATGGTATGTAGTGGGATTCAGCCTTGCTTTTGGAGAAAGCATTGGCGGTATCATCGGCAATCCTATGACCTACTTTATGTTCGACAATGTAGGCACTGCCCCGCATCCGGTTATTGCCAGCGGCATTCCTTTTGTGTTGTTTGCTGCCTTTCAGCTTAAATTTGCCATTATTACACCTGCACTAATTACAGGTTCTTTTGCAGAACGTGTTCGTTTCTGGAGCTATCTGCTGTTCATATGCCTGTTTAGCCTGCTCATCTATTGTCCGCTTGCACACTGGACCTGGCATCCGGATGGATTCCTGTTCAAATGGGGCGTGCTTGATTTTGCAGGCGGTACCGTGGTGCATATTTCTGCAGGATTTGCTGCGCTGGCTGGTGCCTGGCTGCTGGGGCGCCGCAAATCTCATTTATCAAATGAAGAATATAGCCCTGTAAATATCCCATACGTAATTCTGGGAACCGGCCTGTTGTGGTTTGGCTGGTTTGGCTTTAACGCCGGTTCGGCACTGGCTGCCTCTTCCCTGGCTGTCACTGCATTTGTAAATACAAACCTGGCCTCTGCTTCGGCCATGATTGCCTGGATGCTGATGGACACCGTTCGTGGCAAAAAGCCCTCTGCACTGGGTGCCTGTATTGGTGCCGTGGTAGGATTAGTAGCCATTACCCCGGCTGCCGGATTTGTGGGTTTTGGTCCCAGCTTGTTTATAGGTATCATGGCCAGTATTATCAGCAACTGTGCTGTTCACTGGAAAACCAAATCAACCCTGGATGATACACTTGATGTTTTTCCCTGCCATGGCGTTGGCGGAATTGTAGGCATGATTGCTACCAGCATATTCGCCAAAGAAGGTGGCCTGATTACGGGCGAAACCACCCTGTTTCTTTATCATATGCTCGCGCTGGTCATTGTTTTTGTTTTTACTTTTGGCGGCTCAGTTTTGCTCTACAAGTTTACCAACTGGGTGATTCCAATGCGCGTGAAAGAAGATCAGGAAGACCTGGGGCTTGACCTTAGCCAGCACTATGAAACAGTGACGGAAGGTCATTTTGATAAAGTCAGCTATCAATAAAATAAGCGGAAGCGCTATTTTCTAAAATCTCAGTACTAAAAGGAAAGAGTCTGCTCTTTCCTTTTTTTGCTTTATCACCTGCATAAAGATGCTTTGGAATGCTGTCAAAAGGGAGGTTTTGGTAAATAGAGAGAAAGAAATTACTAGATTTCGTTCTTAAACCAAGATCAGGCAAAGTATGCTGGTGTACCGAATCCTAAAGTTTCTGTTCAGAATTGCCGTAAGCGTATTTTACAGAGAGGTGTACGTGCAGGGACGGTCATTGCTGCCTGCTCAGGGCCCGCTCATTGTAGCGGTAAATCACCCCAATACCTTTATGGACCCTATTGTGGTAGCACTACAGCTGAGGCAGCGTAGCGGTTTTCTGGCCAATGGAGGTATTTTTACAAATGCCCTGCTGAAATGGGTATTTGCCAGGTTACACCTGATTCCGGTTTACCGCCCTCAGGATGTAAAAGAAGGAGAGAAGGTAGACAATACGGCTACTTTTCAAAAGAGCCACGGCTATCTCCTGCAGGGGGGAACCCTGATGATTTTCCCGGAAGGCAGCAGTGTGCATGAAATGAAGCTGCGAAAGTTAAAAACCGGTACGGCGCGTATAGCCCTTGAAACAGCTGCGCAGAAAGATTTTCGGTCCGGTTTAAGAATATCACCTGTTGCACTTACCTATTCAGATCCCCTTTTTTTTGGCACCAGGCTTTCTGTTGTAGTCAGTGAGCCTATTGCCGTAGATGCATACGGTGATGCCTATAGCGCCGATCCTATGGCGGCCGTGCAGGCACTCACGGAACATATCCGGAGCAGCATTCAAAAAAATATGGTTGCTGCAGAAAGCAAGGAGCATGAACTTCTCCTGAAGCGCATCAGAAAGCTGTACAGGGATTACCTCCGGGATACAAGCCGCAAGCCCTTAAGCAAGGAGGACGAGTTTGTAATGCTGCAGCAGATTGCAGCCGGCATACAATATTATGAAGCTGAAAAACCAGCTGATTACAACCGGATACAGCAAAGGGTAAATGATTACTTTAACTGCCTGGAGCAGCTGGAGCTAAAAGAAGGTTTACTGGCTGCGGGTTTTACCAGGTATAGAAAGCTCCTGATGTTTGCCGGCAATCTTCTGTTGCTGGTCTTGTTTTTTCCGTTGTGCCTGCTTGGCTTATGCACAAATTATGTGCCTTATAAACTACCATCAATCGTGGAAAAAAGCCTGGGTACAGACCCTGAGTACAGGGCGGGAATTTTGATGATTTGCGGCTTGATTTTCTTCCCGCTTTATTACACACTGATGTGCTGGCTATTTATTAAATTTGTATCATCCCACCTATTGCTGCTCTTGCTGTTTATTGTGGCGCTTCCGGTACTTGGTTTTTTTACTCTTTTTTACTGGCGAATTGTGGATTCATCTGCTGCCCTATTCAGGTATGTATCACTAAGCTTTAACCAGCAGCAATTGCTGCACGAGCTATCAGCAAACAGAAGAGAAATACTGCAGGAACTTGAACGGGCTGCCGCGGGGCTTTCTGCTTCCTCTAAATAGCTTAACAGCTTCTTTTTATTAATCAGGAGTAATCTGCCATGGCCCTGCATGGCAGGCAATGTCCGCTTACACTTCTCTAGATTATTTTTAGATTATCAAAGCCTATTTTGTGGGTGAGCTGCCATAAAAGAGCTCATAATCCATTATACTTGTGGGCAAAATTGAATCTACTTAAAGAATGAAAAAGCTGCTGATTATTAGTTTCATTGTATTGATTTGTGCAGGACAGGCCCTGGCCTGGGGGCAGAACGGTCATCGTGTGGTAGGGCATGTGGCTCAGGAGCACCTTAGCCGCAAAGCATCTAAAAGAATAGCACAGATACTGGAGTGTAATTCACTCGCCGAAACTTCTGTATGGATGGACGATATAAAGTCTGATGATCGCTACAACCATACACACGACTGGCACTGGGTAACCGTACCGGAAGGCATGGGCTACGCTGAAACCGATAAGAATCCAAAAGGAGACCTCCTGATGAAGATAGAGGAGCTGATTGCGGTACTTAAAAAAGGTGGTTTATCCCGTGAACAGGAGCAGGAGTATTTAAAATTCCTGGTGCACCTGGTTGGCGATGTGCACCAGCCACTGCATGTTGGCAAAGAGGGCGATTCTGGTGGGAATAATATAAAAGTTAAATGGTTTGGCCAAAACTCTAACCTGCACCGGGTGTGGGATAGCGAAATGATCGAGAGCAAAGAACTAAGTTTTACAGAAATCGCCCGTTTCATGGGTAAGCCCAGCAAGGAGCAGCTAAAGGCCTGGCAGTCATCTTCGTTAGAGGATTGGGCAAAGGAGTCTATGGCGCTACGTTCACAGGTGTATGACCTTCCAGAAAACATGAAACTGGGCTACGAATATATGTACAAAAACTATAATACGGTAGAGCTGCGCATGCAGCAGGCTGGTGTTCGGCTGGCCAAACTGCTAAACGAGATCTACGGATAATCCTGACGGAGTGACCATACATGTTAAAATCAGAAGCCCCGGAGATTTCCGGGGCTTCTGATTTTATTGTTATAGGGTAAATTATTCAGGCAACTTTACTACTCTGTACACTGTGGTCTGGCATGAAGGGCAGCAGTTCTTCGGCGATGGCTTCTGCCCATTTTTTGTACCCCTGCTCTGAAGGGTGTATGCCATCGCTGCAGAGCAAATGCTTCCTGTTTTCGAATAGTGCCTGGCTGTGAATTACCCGCTGCTGATCCCGGGCGTAGATTTTACTGGCAAGGCGAAGCAGCCGGTTACACTGGCCCAGCACCCAGCGGGTAGGCTGTGGCAGAGCTGGGAAGCTGCCAACAGGTGGCAGGCTTGCCAGGTATACCAGCGCATGGGGTTGCTTCTGCCTTAATTTTTGTACGATGCCATCAATATGCTTCACCCATGCAAGGGGAGAGGTTAATGCAAAACTGTCATTGGCACCTAATACCAATACTGTTATATCGTACCTTTCAAGATGGGGCACGAGAGGCAAAAGGTGCTGCAGACTTGTTTTAGCTGTTGCCCCGCTCTTGCCTACAGCTTTCCAGGAAACACTTTGTCCTGACTCCCGGGCCAGGGTTTCTGCCAGCTTTACACTTAAAGTTTTTTCAAAAGAATCAGCGCCGATTCCCTCTACAGTAGATTCTCCCAATACCAGTAGCTGAAGTTCTCCTGTACCCTTCTCTACAAGACCTTCTGTATCTCCCTCAGGCGCTACTACAGGGTTACGCTCAAAATACTTCAGGATCTTCTTTCCCTGCAGGTACATCAGGGGTAAAACAGGGCTTACCAATAAAGCTCCTAAACCATAGCAAAGTTGCAATACTTTTAGTTGACGATGCATGTATCTATAGACTGGCTATTTACAAAAATTTAAAAAACCTGCAGCCCTTGCTCCACAGGTATATCACTCTTTACGACAAAAACTGTTTGCCGGGATAAGGCAGGTAAAGAAAATTTATCACAATAAATATATCCACACCAGCTAACATGAGAAGCGCCTGGATATATAGCAGCGGATGATATTTTTAAAAATCATAATTAAATTAAAAAATGCTATAACATATTTATTAACCGTTGGTAATAAATATGTTATAGCATTCTATTGAATGTATAACTTTAACTGTTTGTTCGCAGCAATAAGCTCCTCCGGGAATTTTTATTTCAATTAGCAACAGCCTCCGCCATCATAAAACCAGGTAGAGGGTGTGATGTAGATATCAGATCGCCTAAGTTCCTGCAGAACTGCTGCAGTTTTGTCGCACACAGCCAGTGGCTGGTTATAGAACAGGGTGTGGCCTTTTCCATCATCAAAAAAATCATCCTGACCCACATAGATGGCAGCCTTGCCGGTAAAGATACAGGGGCCGTCGGCAGGCATAGGATCTTTGATGGCACAAACTTCTATACTTTCAATAAACAGGGGCTGATCGGTAGTATAATGTGCAGGTGCCAGGATGCGGTAGGGGCGTTTGGCTCTGATCTCCACGGTGCCGAAGCCTGCCTCTGTTATCAGACTGAGATACTCCTGCAGCGGCAGTGCACCACTTAAGCATAGTGCCCGTAGTTCCTCATCTTCCTGCAGCTGCAGGGGCATGTCCTGTTCACAGATTGGATCAGAGAGTACCAGCCGGCCGTGTGGTTTCAGTGCCCTGTACATTTCCTGCAGGGCCTTTCTTAAATCATCGGCTTTAAAAATGTTAAAGAGGCAATTTTGTGCGGCTACATCTATGGTCCCATCTTCAACAGGAAGTTCCAGGGCACTTCCTTTGCGTAGATCAACAATATTGCGATCAAACCAGGGGTTTAGATTTTCCGCTTCTTTTAGATTTGAGTCGCAGGCTTGAAGCATTTCATCGACCACATCCACGCCAATTACTTTTTTGGGATTTCGGCTAAAGTAAGAGAATTGCAGCAGTTCCATACCGCCCCCAACCCCTACATACAGTATGGTGGGATTGTTGGTTAGATCCCGGAAATGGACCGTGGTACCACAGCCATAATTCATCTCCAGCATTATTTTAGGAATGCTTAGGCCCGGCAGCTGCCAGATTGGTGAGGTAGTGCAACAGAGACCTACATTGGGCGTTTCTGCTGCTTTTCTATATACATCAGCAGTAGTGTTTAAATAGCTCATGGAGATTGGTTCGTGATACAGGTTTAACTAAGAAAACCCGCCAGGGTTCTCCGGAATATTTTGATAGATTCTGTATGACCAGAATTTCTGCTAGTAGTATGCCAGAATGCCGCGTGCCAGCCTCCACAGGCCGCCTCAGCTTCGGCGCATAGGTCTATTGCGTCGGGGCACGTGGTATCTAAGGCTGTCTCTGCATAAAAAAAATGGCCTCTGGAGATTTCCAAATGCCATTTTTATGAATTCCTAACTTCTCAACATTAGGGATGAATCATAATTCAGTATCTAAAGCATTAGGTTTATCCCTGGTCTACCGTTGCTATTGCTTCAGCAGCCTTATTTGTGCATTGAGTTTGTTGCCCTTTATCTTCAGGATGTAAGCACCCTGTCTCATCTCGCTGATGTCAATCTGGTTATTACCCTGGTGTAAGTGGTAGGACTTAACCAGCTTACCATCAACAGAATAGATTGCCAGTACAGCCTGTTCCGGAAGAGCATCCAGGAATAGCTTGTCAGTGGCCGGGTTAGGATATAGCAGCAGCCCTGCTTGTGTAAAGCTTTGCAGACCCAGTGCTCTGGTAAAAGCTTCACCAGAGATAAGTGCTTCTGAGCTGAAATTAGTATTAGTTGCTTTGATCCGCACCTGCACCTCAGCTGCAGCCAGATCAAAATGACCTATCTTTTGCGGATTGGAGGCACACACAGACCAGCTTGAACCGCCATTGATAGAGTATTCATAAGCTTCAGCGCTTGTAAATAAGGAGTTACTAGTCCAGCCGAAGGTATCGTCTTTATCACTGATCACTGCATGGTCCGGCGCATCCGGACGATCGGCTACTTCCAGGCTGTAAACACTGGAAGCAAAGCTGTTGCTGGTAGCTTTAGCCCTGAAATGAAGGCTTTGGCCCGGTGTAAGGGAAATCTTTTCTCCTGAACCAGGAGTAGCACCTTTCATGTCGCTGTCAGTGGCATATTCATGTATGGCAGGTACCGCTTCGCTGGTGGTTTCGTTGATGTAATCAATTGAATAGCCCGGGCTAAACTCCGGCCTTGGTGCTACCAGTAGGTTGCCGATTTCAGAGGAAAACTTGTTTTCTGTTGCCCTGGTGCGGAAGAAAAGATTGGTACCAGGTACTACTGCAACAGGTGCCCCATCGCCATCTAAGGATTCTGTCATGGCAGGCACTGTAGCGTACTCATCAGAAGTTGCTACCGCTTCAACAGTTTTTTCCAGTACGTAATCTATAGAATAGACAGGGGCAGCAGGTCTTGCCGGTATGCTAAGGATGCTTACATCAGACTTGAAGTTTAAATAGCTTGCCCTGACACGGAAATAAATAGTTTCTCCGGGTACCAGCATCAGGGGTTCGTCAGTACCGGCAGCAGCCACCTCCATATCGTCAGTGGAGGCATAATCCACAGTTGCAGGAACCGCTTCCCGGGTTTGCTCCAGCACATAGTTGATATGGTATGCTGGTGCTGCCGGACGTGCAGGAACATTTAGCGTACGTTTAGCAGAAGCAAAGCTGGTAGCAGTAGCTTTTACTCTTAGGTAAAGGGGCTGACCAGGAATCACCGTTACTACTGCACCAGTACCAATCCGGGCGTTGCTCATATCAGCATTGCCGGTGTACTCATGGCTTGCCGGAACTTCTTCATCTGTGGCTTCTGCCTCATAGTCGATGCTGTATACAGGGCTTGCGGGTCTGCCGGGAATGGCCAAACTAGTAGTTCCTGATCTGAAACTGTTTGTAGAAGCCTTCTGGCGGAAGTAAAGGGTTTGTCCGGGTGTTAAAACTAAATGGGTACCAACGCCGCTGCCCGGGTTAAACATGTTAGCGTTATTGGCATACTCAGTGGTGGCAGGTACCACTTCGATAGTTTTCTCCTGCGCAAAGTTAATCGTGTATACGGGTGCCGCAGGGCGGGCAGGAATAGTCAGGGTTTGTACAGCAGATATAAAGTTGCTCGCTGATGCCTTTTTCCTGAAATAGAGTTTCTGGCCTGGCGTCAGTACAAGATTTCCTCCTGTGCCTGAATGGGCCAGAGACATATCGGCATTCACAGAATACTCATCTGTATTGGGTACCAGCTGTTTTGTAGTTTCATTGGTGTAGTCAATGGTATAGGCAGGTGTTGCAGGGCGTGCCGGTACTGTAAGTGTTTTTACTTCGGATTTAAAAGAAGTAGGAGTGGCGATAGCCCTGATGTACAGATTGGTGCCTGGCGTTAAGGCTATTTTTTCATCCCAGCCTCTTTCTGCATCGCTAAGGTTACTGCTGTATCCAAATTCATGATGTTCAGGTATTACCCTGTCGATGGTTTCGTTTACAAAATCAATACCATAGGCAGGTGCAGATGGGCGTGCTGGTGCAATAAGCTGCAGCGGCACAGAGGCAAACCTTTGTGTGGTGGCTTTGCCCCTGATGTAGAGCGTCTGGCCGGGAATTACAGGTGCTTTGGCTGTGAGCGTACCCGTTACAGCACCACTCATATCAGCGCTGTAAGCGTATTCATCATAAGTACTGATAAAGGTTGTGGTGGATTCTGTTTTATAATCTATTTCATAGCTTGGCGTAAAGGCTCTGTCCTTTACAAGTAGCTTCTGAATAGCAGAGGCAAAGTTGCTGCTGCCTGCTTTTTTACGCAGGTAGAGGTAATAAAATTCACTTCCTGGGTTCAGCGCTATTTTAGCACCAGTGCCGCTGACGGCACCACTCAGGTCAGCATTTTTTGAATACTCATGGGTGGTAGTAGCTGTCTGTACCGTTGTTTCCGCAAAGTAATCGATCGTGAAAGCCGGTGTTGCAGGACGTGCCGGAACGTTTAGGCTAAACACGTTAGAGCTGAAACTGCTGACGGAGGCAGGTACTGCAAAATAGAGATTGTAACCTGGTTCCAGCAGCAGGGTGCGACCCTCTCCGGCAGTAGGGAAATCCATACTTTGTGAGGTGGAGTAGTTTACGGTAGCCGGTACTACCTGGTGAGTAGTTTCTGTGTTGTAGTTAATGGTAAAGCTAGGCGTGGCAGGTCTTGCGGGTATTTCCAGCAGGAAAGATTCTGACCTGAAGCTGGAAGCAGTAGCAGTAACGGCAAAATACAAGTTTTGGCCAGGTACAATAGATAGTTTTACCCCTGTACCAGCAGTTGCATTAGCCATATTTAGTGTGGCAGAGTAGCTAACGGTAGCTGGCACCGCTTCATTGGTAGTTTCTGCCAGATAATTTAGCGTAAAGGCAGGCTTGGCCGGACGTGCAGGCATTACCAGCATTTGTGTGCCTTCAGAAGCAAAGCTGGTAGAAGAGTAAAGTGATTTGAAATATAACGTTTCTCCCGGTATAAGCTTTATCTTACTGTTACCACCGCCGCTGGCAACAGTCATGTCTGCATTCTTAGAGTAGAAGTCGTTTGTTTTAAGCGCCTCTGCGGTGGTTTCTGCAGCAAAGTCTATGGTGTATGCTGGTGTTGCCGGTCTTGCAGGTACAAGCAGCATAAATGTTTGAGAAGCCAGATGAGTGGCTGTTGCTTTTGTACGGAAGTACAGGTCTTTGCCTGGTAAAACCGTAAGCCAGCCATTATTGCCATTGGTAGCAGGAGAGAAGCTGCTATTTGTTGAATACTCTACCGTAGCAGGAACCCATTCATAAGTTCTTTCCAGCCTGAAATTGATGGTATATACAGGGGCGGCTGCACGCGTAGCCACATCTGCTACCTTGCGGTAGTTGGAGGTATTGGCTGTCTCACGCACCCATACAGCAAAACCACCATTACCCAGTGCAACAGGGGTGGTGGTGTTTAAACAGCTGGTCCAGGTGCCATTTACACCATTGGTGCTGTTGATGCTGTATTGTATGCCGGTAGTGGTATTGCCAAGCATTCCGTTACCCACATGTAAACTAATTGCATCAAGGTTAATATGTGTGAAAGTAAGATCTGGTGCGAATTTTCCGCCCATCAGACCAGCATCTATGGCCTGTACACTCCATTTGTATGTACCAGAAGGCAAGTCTTTAATGGTGTAGCCGGCAGTACTATACTGAACAGGACCAGCCTTCGCCAGCAGGCGTTTACCAGAAAGTTCAAAAGCAGCTGGCCAGTGAATCCACCTGCCTTCAGCTGAATTGTAAAGGGAAATATTATAGGTAAGGCCACTTTGAGGAGTTTGTGCATCTGCTGCAACAGTCCATTTAAACACAACATCTCTGCCATTTGGGGAGCTTGCGGTTAGCCCGCTGGGAGCAACAGAACCCGTATTTTTCAAAAGGCTGTTGTTTTTGAAGATTCTGCTTGTGCCACCGTTGGCATAGCCAACCACTGCAAGGTCCATGTCTCCGTCATTATCGTAATCGGCCCAGCGGCCGCCACGGTATACATCAAATGCCAGGCTGGGAAAGCCGGTATGTTCAGAGAATGTATAATTCTGGTTATTGCTGTATAATCTGCTGACTTTGTTTCCAATCAAAGCAATATCAAGGCTGCCATCATTGTTAAAGTCTATCCAGTCTGACTGTCCGGCATAAATATCTGCCAGTACGATATTTGTTTGCTCAGTAAAAGTTTTATTGCTGTTGTTCCTGTAAACCTTATTGAAGTATACATTAGTGCTGGTGTTTTTTCCACTGATCAGAAGATCCTGGTAGCCATCGTTGTCATAATCGCCCCAGCTGGCAAAAAGAATACCTGAGTTGGCAGGACCCAAAGTAGTGAGCGCTGAGAAGGTGTGGTCGCCATTGTTGATATATATGGCACTCAAAATATCCGTCTGATAAAAGTCTTTGGCACCACTGATAAAAACGTCGAGGTCGCCATCATTATCCACATCTTTCCATGCCAGGTTGCCGTCTGATACATCAGGAAATCCGGCGTTGCTGACAAAGGTAAAATTAAGATCTCCTTCGTTGCGCAATAACCTGGTTCGTTTACCTACACCATTCACATGTCCGGACAGGAGGAGGTCCATGTCTCCGTCATTATCATAATCGCCAATGGCAGCCGATTCGACAAACATATTACCCTGTACGGTAAGGCTGGTTTCAGTAAATGTGCCATTGCTGCTGTTGGTGTAAATTTTGGCCAAACCACTGTTACCAATGTTGCCAGCTGCCAGCACATCGAGTAGGCCATCATTGTTCAAATCAGCCCATTGAGATCTTACCGTCTGTACATTCGCTACGGGATAGGTGGCATGTTCACTGAATGTGCCACTGCCTAGGTTTTTCCAGATGCTGAAGGCTGTTCCACCGGCAGGTTTGGAGATAGCTACATCCAGATCTCCGTCATTGTCAAAATCTCCCCAATCGATATAACTGCTGCTACCTGGCAGTAACAGGGATGATTGTTCGGTGAAGGTTTGCGCATTCACCAGCGGAACATTCACCATTCCGCCAAGTAGTGCCAGTCCTAAATAACAGGAGTAGACTTTTTTCATAAAGAACATTTTTTCTTGCTGCCTCGACAGTTTTTTTGTTTCAGCCAACACCTTAGGATTAGTTGGCGAAGCTGCTGATCATCATCGAATTTATTTTTCCCCTTACCAGCAGCAGTGCTAATGCCTGATCTCCATGTTTAGTGATAAGAGGAAGAACATAAACAGCAGGCAAGATAAGCGTAAGCGCTGTTGTGATGAAGAAAATAAAGTCTGGTGTATGTTATTTGTTAGTTTTGTTCTGACGGCAAAAAGAATTCAAGCTTTTTCCGATAAAGGATTGAATTTTTTCTGTTTCCGGTGACGGAAGCTGTTGCTAAAACAGGCGCAATACCTTAGTGTTAAAACACTGATTGTGTGATTTTACCGGACCAGTTATGGTAGCTTTATAATGCTGAACAAAAAAAGGATGCCACCCTGGCATCCTTTCATTATCACTTAATTCAGATGGATTACTGTCCGCTGATTGAACCGGCGGGTTGAGCAAGTCCGGCTTTGCCTTCTGCAGAGGCTGGAACCAGTGTCATTTCCTGCACCAGGTGGCCTGCACCGGCGAATTTATCAATGATGAAGAGTACATAGCGGATATCTACATTGATACAGCGCTGCAGTTCTGGTTCGAAGGCAATATCGCCACTCATGGCTTCCCAGTTGCCATCAAAGGCCAGGCCGATCAGACGCCCTTCTCCGTCAATAACAGGGCTGCCGGAATTACCGCCGGTAATGTCATTATTGGTGATGAAGGCTACCGGTAATTCTCCTTTGTTGTTTGTGTATGGGCCGTAATCCTTACGGGCATACAGCTCATCCAGCTTTTGAGGTACCACAAACTCGGGGTCGCTGTTATCCTTCTTCTGCATAACACCCTCTAAGGTGGTGTAATAGTCATAAATAACACCATCGCGCGGTTCATAGCTGCCTACAGTACCAAAGGTTAAACGCATGGTAGAGTTTGCATTGGGATAAAACTTACGGCCGGGCTGCATTTTACGCAAACCATCCACAAAGAGCCTGTTGCCACGCTCGCGCTGTGTATGGATTGTTTGCAGGCGCGGATAGATGTTTTTATTGTAGTTGTTGATGATAGAAGTTGCTGCAGCAAATGCAGGATCGGCCTGCAGCTTTTTAAGATCTGGATTTTTCAGGAAAGCCATGGTAGCTGCCTCGCTGGCAAAAACAGATTTACTGAAAACATGCTCGGCCCATTTCTCAAAGCTACCCTTATACTTTTGCTCTACCGTTTTAAATATTTCAGGATGATCTTTTTTGGGAACATCGTTATAGTAAAGCTTCAGCAGGTTAGCCATTACTTTTTTATCGGTGGAGGCATTGTAGTCTTTAAAATGGCTGCTGGTTCTTTCCTGCAGGCCTTCCACGGCAGCGTTCAAACGTTCTGCGTCCGGTTTTTGAGACTGCAGTACCGATTCAAGGCTGCGGAAGGCACTGGCAAACCGAATGATTTCAGTGCCCAGGGCTGCTTCTACCATATATAGATAGCTTTGGTTTGCCTCATAGCTGTCGTCATAAGATTGTTTAACCAGGCTAAGGGCTTCGCCATACTGCTGCTGCCTTTCCGGGGTACTGGCTGCCCATACGGTAAAATCCTGCTCCAGCTTTTCTTTTTTCTCCAGGATGTTCAGGTTCTCAAGCCCTTTGCTCTGGCCGATAAAGTATTTCCAGTAGTTGGCAATGCTGGCATATTTACTGGCATACTTGATACGAACATCTTTGTCCATGTCCATATCTTCCTTCAACAGCTTTAGGCGTGCATCACGAATTTTTACCCTGGTTGGGTTGGTTTGTTCCAGCGCCTGTTTAACTCCAAAAGAGGTGAGGTAGCGGTCTGTGCTGCCGGGGTAACCCATAACCATGGCAAAATCACCTTCCTGTACACCTTGTAGCGACACCGGCAGGTGGTGCCTGGGCTTCATGGGTATATTTTCGGCAGCGTAGGGGGCAGGCCTGCCATCAGGACCACTGTACACCCGGAAAAGGGCAAAGTCGCCTGTGTGGCGGGGCCACATCCAGTTATCAGTATCGCCACCGTATTTGCCTATGCTTTCAGGTGGTGCACCTACCAGGCGAACGTCGGTAAAGGTTTCATAAACAAACAGGTAGAACTCATTTCCGTTAAAGAATTCTTTTACCACCACATCGTAGTGGGTATCTCCTTTTGTTTGTTCGGTAAGGCTTTTGGTAACACGCGCTACAGCTTCTGCTCGTTGCTCTTCAGTCATGTTATTATTTACCTCGGCCAGAACTTTGGCTGTAACGTCTTCCATGCGTACCAGGAAGCGGGCGTAGAGGCCTTTGTTTTCCAGCTCCTGCTCCTTGTTCATGGCCCAGAATCCGTTACTCAGGTAGTCATTTTCTACAGAGCTGTGCGATTGGATTGCATCGTAGGCGCAGTGATGGTTGGTAAGCAGCAAGCCTTGTCCTGAGATCACTTCTGCAGTACAGAAACCGCCGAGGGACACTATGGCATCTTTAAGGCTGCTCTGATTTACACTATAGATTTCTTCGGCAGTCAGCTTTAGCCCCTGCTTCTGCATATCTGCTTCATTGAGCCTTTTGATGAGCAGTGGGAGCCACATTCCTTCGTTTGCCAGCAGCGGGGCCGTGGCAAAGAGGCACACAAAGACAATTAATGTTAATTTTTTAAACATAGCATATAGAAAGAATTGGTCAACTAGTCAATAAAATCAGAAACCTCTGGTAACGTTAATGAAGAAACCCCGTTCGTGGAGGTTGTTCATGGAATATTCAAGCTGAATCACCATATCATAGAAACTAACAATATCCAGGCCCACACCTGTTCCCCAGATAGGTTTGTTCACCAGAAAATCATTATTAGGATTGGGATTGGGCATCACAACATAACCTGCATCAAAAAAGATTTTGGGATAAAGACCGATAGGTACTTTGCTAAACTGATCCCAGGGCATTATCTTCTCCAGATTGATGGTATGTTTCATGAGCTGCCATTTAAGATCGGTTTTATTCAGAAAGTGGTGCTGGCCCTCCAGTACATATAGTTCCATGCCTCTGATGTACTTTGAGCCATACCCTAGACCGGTTAAGAGGTAGTAAGGTTGTTTATCTGGCACGCTCAGGCGGGTATGGAAGGTATTTCCCAGGAATAGCTTTTTGGCAACAGGGGTATAATACTCAAACGATCCCGACACTTCAAAGATGTTGACCTGATTGAAGATGCCCAAACCGGTTTTAGTTGCCCAGGCCTGAAATTTAAAACCCTTCAGGGGGAAACTTATATTATCGCGCAAATCGCGGTTTATGCCGTAGGAAAGGGTGAAGTAACTCAGGTTGTTATTGCTTTCTGCAGGTAAATATTCAGGGTTTAAGCTGATTACCGTATCGGCTACTGTGTTGGAGTAGAACGATAAATTAACAGAATGAGTAGTGTAAAAGGTAGAGCGACGGGTAAAGGTAATGCCAGCCCCGTAGGTTTTACGAAGTTCCTGCTCTTCATCATTCAGAAAAACCCGCTTATGATTTACAGTACGTAAAGGCAGGTTGTTGTTGTCATAATACAGGAAGCTCAGCCCAAGGCCATTTTTACGGGTCTGGTCGATATAGGGAAGATAGTAAGCCAGTCTGAAGCTGCGGGTATAGCCAAACTGGGCGGTAAGTCCCAGGCGTTCGGCACGGCCCATAAAGTTGTAGTGGTTAAACTTTAGTCCATAATTTACCCTGCTTAGGTCTCTGTTCTGGTTGGTCCACCAGTCGTTGAAATTTCTGTCGGCCAGCTGGAAAATTGGAACGGGCACCACATACCAACGTTCCTGCACCTCTACCAGAATCCTAACGAACCTGCCATCCAGTGGAATTGCCTTTACCTCAACCGTAAGAAACAAACGGGTATTGGAAATGCGCTTGCGTTCCAGGGCTAAAATGTCAGTTAGCTCTTCTGTGGTCACAACCTGGCCTTCGTGCAGCTCCATTTCCCGGCGGATAATGTATTCGCGGGTTTTTTTATTGCCTTCTATCTGTATATCGGCAATCTGTACTACGTGCTTTACCACAGAATCACCTGGCTGAACAGGCTGCGGTTGCTGGGCAACCAGTGTACCGCTCCAGAGGAAGCAAATAAATATGAGGAATAATATTTTAACTACTGTCAAAGCTTGCCTAACTATCGAAAAGATAACGCAATAGCAATTATAATATTAAATAATTCTTACATGATTGCCTACTAAATGTTTAGCTTTATACTCAAAATAATTAGTCAGATCCGGCTGAAACTTCAGCGGTGAGGACTATAACAGTTGGGATACTGTTTAGCTAGCTGTAGAGATTGAGGCTTTTTATAGAGATGTCAACAGCTTTTTATATAACCATTATGTATAAAATGGTATGTTATTTCAGCGCTTAATATCGAATTCCCTTCAAGTTTGACTGCACAGCAAGACCAGCTATCCTATTTTTGCAACTGCCTGACCAATGCCCTTTACATTCTCACACCCAGCAATTGTACTGCCGTTATATAAATTGCGAAAAAATTATTTTTCCGCAACCGGATTGGTGATGGGGAGCATTGCTCCAGACTTTGAATATTTCATTCGGATGCAGAAGATGCCCAGTGAGTACAGCCATACCTTACCGGGGCTGTTCCTGTTTAACCTGCCGGTGGCACTGGCGCTGGCATTTATGTATCACCTGCTTGTAAAGAAGCCCCTTCTGCATAACCTTCCAGGCTGGCTGTCGGGGAGATTCTGGCGCACTCTGGATTTGAACTGGTTATCTTATTTTAGGGATCGATGGCCCGTAGTTATAGTCTCGGTATTGCTGGGAGCTGCCTCACACTTACTGTGGGATTGGTTTACCCATTACGTTCATGACACTAATATTACCAATCCTGAACCGATCTACTACCTGACCCTTTTTGATCAGAAGTTTGAGATTTATATTTATACCATCTTTCATTTTTTGAATTCGTTGGTTGGGTTGATGGTGCTGCTTTATCTCTTTCTGCAGTTGCCGGTAAACAGGGTAAGCAGGAGGGAGTATCAATCTGGCTTTTTCTGGATAGCAGTGCTGATGATCTGTTTTTCAATCTTTCTCTTAAGGATGTACTTCAGGCCATTTTATACCATTGATGAATTTGTAACTATACTGATAGCTGCACTATTACTCGCTTTGTTTGCTGTATCACTAATATGGCGTGTAAAGAGGCATTTCAACCTGAAATGTTTTGCTTGATTCCGTAACTAACTGCCATCCTGTTCAAACTGCAGAAGTATATGTTCAAAGAAGGTTTCTCTTGCTAAAGCTTTTCTTTATTAAAATTTAGTTCTTTCCAATTAGTTTATGCTAACTAATGCCCTGATAATTGGCATTGATGAGGATGTATAGTGTAGTTAATTAAACATGAGTCATCCCAAATTTTTAGTAAGTAAGATTTCTATAAAAAGGGCCTCTGCAGATCTGCAGAGGCCCTTTTTATCAGCAGTACATCCTTTGCGAACGTAGCGAAGCGGAGTGTGGCAATCTGGCTTCTATGCGTGTAGATGCCAGATTGCTTCGTCGTACCTCCTCGCAAATACTGACCCTAGAATACAAAAAAGGCTCTGGATGTTTTTCCAGAGCCTTTTTTGTTAAGGAATCAACCTAAATAAAATTCGGGATGACTCATGTTTATTAATTTTTACCGGAGGTTACTCTTTCTTTGGTTTCCTTAGGCTTATTCCGCAAACTGTACATCAGGATCAGCACACCTGCCAGGATGAGTGGTATACTTAGCCATTGCCCCATGTTCAAAGCCATTCCTTCTTCAAATTCTACCTGGTTCTCTTTCAGGAACTCCCATATAAAGCGGAAACTCCAGAGGGTGATCATGAATATACCGAAAATCATCCCCTCCGGCGTCTGCTCTTTTTTCCGGTACCAGATCAGGTACAATAGCAGGAAGATGAACAGGTAAGAACTGGCTTCATAGAGCTGGGTAGGATGGCGGGGTATGCCGTTCACAACAACGCTGGCTGTTACAATTCCACTTTTCTGCTGCAGGTCGTAATACAAAGGCTCTCCGCCAGGCTGCTCAAAAAAGCGCTCCGTGCGCGGACCTTCTGCTATGGTACGTGTAAGGGTATTGCGAATGTAATAACCTGCCTGTGTGGTATCGATGCCCCGCTGAAACTCCAGGTCAAGCCTTACCGGTGCCTGGTACTTTTGATTCCAGCCTTCGCTCTCCTCTTTACGGGTTTCGGCACTGGTAACAGAACCCTGGCTATAGTATTTTGCAGCATCTTCCAGCCAGTAACCGTATACAACACCAACATCCGAGCCTGTGGGTTCGCCTACAATTTCGGAATTCATAAAGTTACCCAGCCTAATCAGGGTACCTGTCAGGGCCACCACAATCACGATACGGTCTACTACCCACAGATACGACTGGCCCGGGCGTTTTCTTTTCTTAACTTCAAATTTACCTTTGTGGAAGCGCATCAGGTAATTTACATACAGATACAGGGCTGTTAAAATGCCTATGGCTGCTCCGTGACTGGCAAGTCCGCCGCCCCTGATGTTGAGGATCTGGATAGGATCGCTCAGGTATTTATCAGGCTCATAGAAAAGCACATGACCTAAACGGGCGCCAACTACTGTTGCAATCACCATGTATACCGTCAGGGATTCTACGTCCTGCACCGGCTTGCCTTCCTGCCGATACATAAAGAACATAATTTGCTGGCTGATTAAAAAGCCAAGGGCAAAGAGCAGGCCATACCAGCGTACATCTATGCCAAAAACTGAAAAGATTTCCGGGTCTGGATCCCAGACTATAAACTGAAGTACATCCATAATTGGCCGCAATATAGGGAATTTAGCGGTAGGTAGTTAGTCTTAGCTGCTGCAGATTCAATCATTCAGCTGCTCTAGTTCTTTTAGTTCTTCCTGATATCCTCCGGAAAGAATGGGAAACCGGCACCATGAGCGGGGGTCTACATTGAAATCATCCAGGTGAAAGGCTGGCGCATATCGCTCCCTTTTCCACTGGTTGCGGCTCCAGAGCCTGAAAAATTTCAGCACATGTTCTTTCAACATTTGCGGCTCCGTTAACTCTCTTTGTTTAAGAATGTAATAAATCTGCCGGGGTGAATAACGCTCCTGTATTGCCAGCCTTTCTATGGCTGCCAGAATAAAATATGGCATCAGGTCTGCCTCATCGGTTTGGGTTTGCTCCAGGGGCCGCAGCTCCGCACTGGGGCTTAAATTGTTCACCGGTGCAAGGCCCGGGTATCCGAGTTTTTCTTCTGCCCATTTTAGCCAGTTGATGATAAAATGCTTATCCACGCCTCCAATAGGTGCAAGACCGCCGCTGGTGTCGCCATCCATGGTGGCATAACCCACATCGCCTTCGCTGCGGTTGCTGGTGGTAAGCAGCAGGGCATTACCCAGGTTGGCCAGCATCCATATGATGGGGGAACGTGTACGCGCCTGGATATTCTGCATGGTTAAATCATCCCTTTCCCACTCTAATTTGCGTCCAATTGCGCTTTCGATCTTCCCCGTGTAAGAAGCAACCTCTTCATCGATGGTCCATTGATAGAAGGTAGCACCTACATCTTCTGCCAGCATTTTAGCAGAATTAAAGGTGCTGGAAGAGGAGTGTATAGTACCCTGATAGGCACAAACCAACATTTTGTGCATAATGTAACGTTCGGCGGCTCTGCCTTCCATTCCGTTACCGCTAAATTCTTTGATCAGGCTTTCAAATCCTGCCTTTTTCAAAAATCCTTCAATGCCCAGCTCTGCACATCCGCGCCGAACCATTTCTGATACCAGCACAGCGCAGGTACTGCTGTCTGCCCCGCCGCTAAGTGAAAGTACAAAGCCCCTGCTGCGGCTTTTGCGCATATAATCAAAAAGGGCCAGGCTAGCAGCCTTTACAAACTCTGTTTCCTTATCCTGCGGGTCGTCATTAATGGGCTGCGGCTTAAATTCTTTTCGGGTAAAATCCACATCGGCCCAGATCATATCTACATCCTTAAAGGATAGCCTGCAGCTCCGTTGTACCAGCTTTCCATGGTGCGTAATAAAGCAATCGCCATCATAGATCATACGCCCGGCTTCGTTTCCAAGCAGATTGGCATAAAGGTAGGTGCATTTGTATAAGCTTGAGGAGGTACAGACTAGCTCCATACGCAGATCGGTTTTAAGCATGGCGAAGTGGCTGGCGCTGGGGTTCAGGATCAGGTCAACATCTTTCTCCAGGTGTCTGATGGCAGGGCGGCTGGTAGAGCGCCAGGCATCTTCACAAATCTCGAAACCAATGCGGATGCCATGGAGGTCGTACACCACATCGCCGAACATAAACTTCTGGCCCTCCAGTTCAACCTCTACCTGCTTACCGGCAGGCCAGGGGGTAAACCAGCGGGTTTCGTAGTGTACTCCATCGTTAGCCAGCCATTGCTTTGCAGTAATGCCTAATATGTTGCAATCGTGTATCAGGCAGGCACCATTGTAAAGGTCGCCCTGATAGCGAAAAGGTACACCCAGTGCCACGGTAATACCAGAACACCAGCTTCTTACTTCCTCCAGTACCTGCAGGGCTTTGGTGGGCAGCCATTCACTTAAAAAAACATCTTCGCACCCATAGCCGGTAATACACATTTCTGGCAGCAGCAGGAGCTGTACGCCATTTTCCCTGGCTTCATCAATAGCATTGCGAATATTAGAAAGATTGCCGGCCCAATCGAAAGGCGTGGTGTTGACAGAAGCAGCAGCAAGTCGTAAAAAATTCATAGCGTAGCGATAATGTGCTAATTTTATAATGTACCTATCACAGGAACAGCAGGTCTCTGTGCAAGTGCTGTAACCGGCACATACCTATTCACAACCAAATATAAGCGCTTGTGTTGAAGGTGGAATATTAAATGGAATATTTAAGGGCCTTTAGAGGCTCCTGTATCAGAAGGGAGAAAAAGGAGTACTATACTTTTCAGGAGCGGCGTCTATTTTTCAGGCGCCTGCCTGGTTAGCAAATCACTCAGGATATGATTTATCCTGTGTATTACTTCAGCCCCAGCTTATCCCAGGCTTTTCGGGCAGCTTCTTTTTCTGCTTTTTTCTTGCTGGAGCCTTTGCCAACAGCAATCACGACTCCATCCAGGAGAAGTTCTGCCGTGAATTCACGGGACTGTGATCTGTTATCAAGTTCAGGAATATTAAACAGAAGAGAGCGGTTTTCCTTCTGGGCCCATTCTATCAGCAAACTCTTGTAATTGCTTGGGGTGTTGATGAGGGTATCGAGGTGGAAATAGGGGATGAGCAGCCGGTTTTCAATAAAGCGGGCACAAAATTCATAACCCCAGTCCAGGTAAACCGCCCCGATCAGGGCTTCCAGGGCATTGCCGAAAATAGTACGGTAAGATTCGCGGCGCAGGTTATTGTCGTACACCAGCAGCTGGTTAATACCCAGCTGACGGCCAATATCGTTCAGGGATTCGCGGTTTACGATGCGGCTACGAATTTCAGTCATAAAGCCCTCGTCCTTAAAAGGAAACTTGCGGAAAAGGTAGTCGGCTACAACGGAATTTAGCACGGCATCTCCCAGATATTCGAGCCGTTCATTGCTTTCGCGAATACCATTTTCCTGCACAGGTGCAGCAGAGCTATGCAGCATAGCCAGGCGGTAAAGATGCAGGTTTGCGGGAGGGCGTCCGGTAATAACCTTCACCGCTTCAGCGAGCTTGCGGTCTCCTGAATGAGACCGCAGTGCCCAGCTAAAAAGGTGCCTGAACCAGGGGTTCACTAATCTTCTACTTTACGGAATATAATAGAGGCGTTGTGGCCGCCAAAGCCAAAAGTATTGCTTAAAGCAACTTTAACCTCGCGCTGCTGCGCTTTATTAAAAGTGAAATTAAGCTTGCTGTCCAGTGCTTCATCTGATTCAAAATGATTGATCGTTGGAGGCACCAGGCTGTTTTTTATGGCCAGTACAGAGGCAATTGCTTCGATTGCACCCGCAGCGCCTAATAAATGTCCTGTCATGCTCTTGGTAGAGCTGATGTTCAGGTTATAGGCATGCTCACCAAATACACGCTGTATGGCTCTTGCTTCTCCAACATCGCCCAGTGGGGTAGAGGTACCATGAACGTTGATATAATCAACTTCTTCTGGTTTCATACCGGCATCTTCCAGGGCATTTATCATAACACGGGTTACACCAAGGCCTTCCGGGTGGGGGGCTGTCATATGATAAGCATCGGCACTCATGCCTCCGCCTACAAGTTCAGCATAAATTTTAGCCCCACGGCGTTTGGCATGTTCGTACTCCTCGAGCACCAGTGCACCGGCTCCCTCTCCAAGTACAAATCCATCACGGTCTTTATCAAAAGGACGTGAGGCTGTTTCAGGTGAATCATTTCTCTCCGAAAGGGCTTTCATGGCGTTAAAACCACCAATGCCTGCTTCGGTAACTGCGGCTTCTGAACCACCAGTAAATATCATATCAGCTTTGCCTAACCTGATGGTATTGAACGCATCGATCAATGCGTTGGTAGAAGAGGCGCAAGCTGAAACGGTTGCATAATTAGGTCCGCGAAATCCCCATCGCATAGAAATAAGGCCGGCACAAATATCGGCGATCATTTTAGGAATGAAGAAGGGATTAAAACGGGGGGTGCCGTCGCCATTGGCGAAATCGACTACCTCGTGCTGGAAAGTTGTAAGGCCTCCGATTCCGGAGCCCCAGATAACTCCTATCCTGTCGAGATCAACAGATCCAAGATCAATAGCGGCATCGTCGAAAGCCTGTTGGGCAACGGCAATACCATACTGAGCAAAAAGGTCCATTTTGCGGGCCTCTTTACGATCCATATAAAGTCCAGGATCAAAACCTTTTACCTCACAGGCAAACTTGGTTTTGAATTTGTTAGCATCGAATTTGGTAATAGGCGCAGCGCCACTTACACCTCCGGCCAAACCAGTCCAGTATTCCTGAACAGTGTTGCCCAGAGGTGTAAGCGCACCTAAGCCTGTAATTACAGCTCTCTTTAACTGCATAAAAGAAGTTTAGTGGACAAAAATTATTTGTTCACGTTTGCTTCCAGATAATCGATAGCCTGGCCTACCGTTGAGATGTTTTCGGCCTGATCATCCGGAATAGAAATGTTAAATTCTTTCTCGAATTCCATGATGAGTTCTACGGTGTCGAGTGAATCGGCACCAAGATCATTAGTGAAGCTCGCTTCGCGAGTCACTTCTGACTCTTCAACGCCCAACTTATCTACGATGATCTGTTTTACTTTTTGAGCGATCTCGGACATTACTGTGAAAAATTTAGGTTAGAAATCAATCCGCTGCAAATAAATAGAGTTTTACATATAAAAACAAACCTGTAGGGAATTGTTGAGATATTTATGCCTGCGGCTACAGTGTTAACGGTTTAGTTTTGGCACGGTTTTGAAAATCCGTATCTTTCGTACCAATGCAGTAAAAATAGCATACTCGTCTAAATTTTATAAGCTGCCATTTTTTATGAAGAGAAGCAGGCTCCTGGTCGATTATGAATTTGATTTTACCTTAATGGCGCTCTTAAGCCCTTTAAGAGAATATAAGCTGGCCTGGTATATCAACCAATTGCTGCATATCAGGCTTGTAAAGGAGAAAGACATACAATTAAACTTTACCAACCAGCCCAACTTATGTATATCTAACTATATATTTGCGACCGAGCATAGTATATTGCGCCTGCTTAAGAACAGGTCTGTCGGCGACGAAGAGCAGGGCTTTCTGCTTCCAGAGCTAAAACAATTTGACTATTTAATCATGTTGCAGGGAGAAGGGGACTTTTTTGATAAAGAAGAACTGCCTGCAGTACTTAAAAACATTCCTACTGTAGAATTTGTAAAACCTGTAGAGGTGAACGACCTAAAATCAAAAGAAAATCTGATCTTTTAATATGGAGCAAAAAATCGCGTTCAATAAAACAAAGATTGTTGCCACAGTAGGCCCTGCCTGCAACACCCGCGAAAAACTGACTGAACTGGTAAAGGCCGGCGTTGATGTATTTCGCCTTAATTTCTCCCATGGATCTCATGAGGAGCACTTAAAGGTAATTCAGCATGTACGTTCCATCAATGAAGAAATGGGCACTCACGTAGCACTTCTGCAGGACTTACAGGGACCTAAAATCCGTACCCGCGAAGTGGAAAACAATGGTGTTGAACTGATACAGGGTCAGGAACTGATTATTACCACTGAGCGCCTGGTGGGTAATAATAAGATTATTTCCACCTCTTACGAGCCAATGGCCCAGGATGTAAAGATTGGCGATATGATCCTGGTAGACGATGGTAAGATTGAGTTAAGGGTAGAACGGATAGAAGACAACAAGGTATATACCACTGTTGTATATGGCGGTATCCTTAAATCGCGTAAGGGCATCAACCTGCCCATGACGGACGTATCAGCCCCTTCATTAACAGAAAAGGATGAGGAAGATCTTATTTTCGGACTTGAGCAGGATGTGGATTGGATTGCACTTTCTTTTGTGCGTACTGCCCAGGACGTTATTTCTCTGAAAGAGAAGATCAAAAAAGCAGGCCGTCTCTGCAAGGTAGTGGCCAAGATCGAAAAGCCTGAAGCGCTTAAGAACATAGATGCCATTATTGCCGCCACAGATGGTGTAATGGTAGCGCGTGGCGACCTTGGTGTGGAAACTGTGATGGAAGAGGTACCAATGGCCCAGAAAATGATTGTACGCAAGTGCAATGAGCTTGGCAAGCCTGTAATTATTGCTACCCAGATGATGGAAAGCATGATTACCAGCCCGCGCCCAACACGTGCCGAAACCAACGACGTGGCAAATGCAGTAGCCGATGGTGCCGATGCCCTGATGCTTTCTGCCGAAACCGCTGCCGGTCAGTATCCTGTAGAGGTGATCAAGAGTATGGTGCGGACCATTATTTCGGTAGAGCAGAGCATGCCAAGCATCTATTTCAAACATGAGAACGTTTCTGAAAATTCGAGTACATTCCTAAATGATTCTATTGTACTGCAGGCGTGCCGCCTGGCGAAAAAAGTAAAAGCACAGGCTGTTGTGGGTATGACCAAGTCTGGTTACACAGGTTACCGTATTGCCAGCCACAGGCCTAAGGCCCATGTTTTTATCTTTACCAATAACCGCCCCCTGATGTCTAAGCTGAACCTGCTGTGGGGCGTTCGTTGCTACTTCTATGATAAAATGGAATCGACGGACTCAACTTTTTCAGACATCACCAACATGCTGAAAGATATGAATTGCCTTAAGAAAGGCGATATCATGATTCACACGGCAAGCATGCCTATTCATGCCAAATCCAGAACCAACGCAATTAAGCTAACAGTGGTAGAATAACCGCTTCAGCACTCAACTACAGATATCAAAAAAAGACGCCTTCTGAAAGGCGTCTTTTTATTTTATACTACTCATAAGATCTGGGTTCTACCAGCAGTACTTCTTCTTCCTTGTCTACCATTACAGCGCCGGCAGGTGCTCCCTTGGATTTACGTACCCATTTGCGCGGCGTGCAGATAACGGGGCAGAGGGTATCGCTTTTACGTTTGCTGTACCAGGCCGCAAGCTGTGCTGCTTTTTCCTTTACCGGGTTAGGTACTGCTTTACCAGGCTGGCGCCTGATGATCACATGCGAGCCGGTAACATCTTTTGCGTGCAGCCAAAGATCATCTTTGCGGCTGTGGTAGCGCAGCAGCTCATCATTCTGGCTGGCACCCTTGCCCACCAGGATCTGGTGCTGCTGGTACTCAAACAGACGGAAAGGGAGTGATTGCTGCTGTTCGGTATCTGGTAACTGCTGCTTGCGCAGGCTGCGAAGCTTTTTCAGGTCTTCCTCTGCTTCTACTTCCTGTCTTAGCTGTTGCAGCTTCTCCAGCCGGCTTTCCTTGTCGGCCAGGTTATCTTCCAGGTGCTGTATTTCCAGCTGCTGATTTTTGGCCTTGCGGTAATACTGCTCTGCATTTTTCTGCGGGCTAAGCTCTTTCTTAAGCTTCACCTGCACCGGCTGTCCACTGTAAAAGTCTGTTAATTCTGCTGTTTGAGCACCTGAGGGAATGCTGTGCAGGTTTGCCATGATCAGGTCAGCTACATGCCGGTGGCTGGCGGAGGTCTGCAACTCCTCCTGTTTCTGCAGCAGTTTGTACAGGTAACTTTCTGTTCCTTTAATCTGCTTGTCTAGTGTTTGCAGAAAACTGCCTTTCTCGCGGCGCAGTGCCCAGTCATGGGTGTAGGAGCGGTAAAAGAAATTGAGGGCAGCAATGGGATCTGCAGATTCAAAGAGCACCTGACCCTGCTGAAAGAGCAGGAGATGTGGTTTTTCATCGATTTCACAAACCCGGAAAGCCTCCGGATGCTGCAATTGCTGCTCAAAAGCCAGCAGCTGTTGCCATTTTTCCTCTAGGGACAGTGCTTCCCAGCCTTGTTCCTGCAAATAAGCCAGTGGTTCCGGACCTAGGGTTGGAAATACTTTTCGCGGATCACCACCCGCTTCCTCAAAATCTTTGAAGCCAGGTGCTATATGCCGGTGCAGCTCTTTTGGTTGTATCTGCCAGTCTTTGGCCAGTTTATTTTTAAACAGGCTAATGGGCTGGTCCTGATAGGTGAGTATAACATTAGCCCTGTTGCCATGTAGCTTAAAAAGCAGGCTACGCTCATCTTCAAAACAAATGGAAAAGCTGCGGTCATGGCTGTACTGTACCAGGCCTGTCACCTTTTTGCCTGTTACCTCCGGGAATAAGTCTACACTGTTGCGCCGGGCTCGCTGCAGCTGAAGGGGCAGGTACAGGCAGGTAAAATCCGGCTGAAAGGTGCCCTTCACATGCACTTCAGCAACCTCTTTACTCATAAAGCTCAAAGATAATTCACCTTTACTCTGAGAGTAGCATTCAAACAAAGTAGCTCCCATCAGCAGCTTTTCCAGTTGCTGGCTAAGCTGCCGCAGAAAGTAATAATTATTTTGCATGCTTAGCTTGGGGTTAAGTACAAACAGAAGGTAGCAATACTAAAGCTCCAGTTTCAGGCCATCAAAGGCAAGGAAAATTCCGGATGGTAGTTTTTTACTGATTTCCTCATGCTCGCCTATTCGGTGGCTCATATGAGTGAAATAAGTTTGCTCAGCACCCAGTTCACGGGCCATGGCAATGGCTTCTTCCAGGGTAAAATGAGAGATATGCGGCTGCTGTTGCAGGGCATTCAGCACCACAACTTTAGATCCCTTTATTTTTTCCATTTCTGCCTCAGGTATGGCGTTGGCATCGGTAATGTAGGTAAAATCCTTAATTCTGAATCCAAATACAGGCAGTTTATAATGATAGACCTGGATAGGAGTAAGGGTAGTACCATTGATGGAAAAAGGTAGATTTTCAATTTCGTGCACTTCCAGCTGGGGTACTCCCGGATATTTATGTTCTGAAAATGCATAGGAGAACTCCTGCTTCAGCTGGTTTATTACCCTGGCATGGCCGTAAATGGGCATGTCCTGCTTTTGCCTGAAATTATAGGCACGTACATCATCAAGTCCGGCGGTATGATCTTTATGCTCATGGGTAAAGATAATGGCATCCAGGCGACCAATGCGCTCCCGCAGTGCCTGTTGCCTGAAATCCGGACCAGTATCAAAAACAAGACTTTTACCATCAACTTCCAGGTGTACAGACGAACGCAGACGTTTGTCGCGAAAATCGAGCGATTGGCAAACAGCGCATGTACATCCTATAACCGGAACACCCTGCGAGGTGCCGGTACCTAAAAAAGTTATTACCACAGCTAGGCTTCGGTTTGAAGCAGTTCTTCTATAAGTTTTGCGTTTTTATTGCTTAGGGTTTCCGGATTAGGTTTCAGGTTGCGCAATATTTCTAGCAAACAGTTGATCTTGCCTTCGGTGGTGTAGTATCGGTTTACCACCACCAGCTTTCTTTCGTTTAAAATGCAGTAGCCTGAGCGGAAATTTCCCTTTTCGTACCGGAGGATGTATTCGGTTTCACTGAATACATCCTCCAGACGATTTAGATAGTGCTTTGTATACTTTACCTGCATCAGCGGGTGTATTCATGCACTTTTTCTACAAGTTCATCAAAATTCAGGGGCTTTTGCAGATAGGCATTAATACCGATGCGGTCAAAATCGTGCTGAGAGTAGTTTTTTGCATTACCACTGATCACAATAATAGGCGTATTTGCCTTTTCATCATTGCGTTTGCGGATCTCTTCGGCGCATTGCATACCATCCATCAGCGGCATGTTTATGTCCATTACGATCACATCATAAGCTTCTTTCTCGAGCTTATCCAGTACTTGCTTGCCGTTTTTAACCGCAGTGATATCAAAATTCTGAAATTGTAGAATCTTCTTTGCAAGATTTTGGATTACCGAACTGTCTTCGGCAATCAATACTTTTTTATTCATGACGAAAATGTATTAAAGTTTTCGCTAAAAAATTCCTGATACTCCTTAAAAGCTTTATGTAAGGCTGGTAAGTGTTCAGCGGCAAATTTATAATCTTTTTCCTTTATGTGTTGCTCTATTGCCCTGGCAATTTCAGCAACTTGTACAACTCCAAGGGTACCGGCACTGCCTTTCAGGCTGTGCAGCTCTGCACCCATGGCTTCAAAGTTATTTTCTTCCAGAAATTTCTGGCTGGCTTCCAGCTGTTCAGCAGCTTCTACATCAAACTCCTGAAAGGCGCTTTGTACCAGCTCTTCGCCGCCCCAGCGCAATAACTGGTCTACGGCTTCCTTTGCAACTATGCCCTGCGGTACTTGTTTAGTTTCTTCTCCGGCTACCTCTTCTTCCAGGATTGCACCGGCCTCAGGAGTAGCATCTGTGTATTTCTGAACCTTGCGGATCAGCATATTGGCTTTGATGGGTTTAGACAAATAATCGTCCAGACCGGCTTCCAGAATCTTATTCCTGTCTTCCTCCATACTATAGGCAGTCATGGCAACAATAACAGGCATTTTTTCTAGTGCCAGCTCCCTCATTTTAGTCGTGGTGGTAATGCCATCCATTTCCGGCATCTGTATATCCATGAACACCAGGTCGAAGTACTGTTCCTGCACCTTTTGCAGGGCTTCAAAACCATTCTGGGCCACTTCTACCATGCAGCCGGCCTTGGTAAGGATGCTGCGTGCCACCTGCCGGTTTACATCGTTATCATCTACCAGCAAAATAGAAGGAGAATCTTTAATCACACCTTCGCGCAGCAGCAGGTCCAGTTCATTGTCCTGATCTACATATTCATTTGCAGATGCCTCCATTGCCTGGAAGGTAAACCAGAAAGTACTGCCTATGCCTGCCTTGCTTTCCACCCCAATCTCACCACCCATCAGGCGGCAGAGTTGTTTGCTGATGGCCAGGCCCAGTCCGGTGCCGCCATAAGATTTAGAGAGGGAATTATCGAGCTGGCTGAAGCTGCTGAAGAGCTTCTTTAGCTGTGCATCGGCGATGCCAATACCAGTATCATGTATCTCTGCCTTAATCAGGTAAATATCATCGAAGCTGCCTTCCAGTTTCAGCAGGATGTCTACATTGCCACCTTTGTTGGTAAACTTAATGGCATTGGAGGTAAGGTTGGAGAATACCTGCAGCAGACGGGTTTCGTCGGCATAGATATATTCCGGCAGCTGCTCATCAATGGTATATTGCAGGGTAATGCCCTGAATGGCTGCCTGCTGAGAAAACAGGGAGTGCAGCTTATCCACCACATTCTGCAGCCGAAGCACCGACTTGCGCAGCTGCATTTTGCCGGCTTCAATTTTACTAAGATCAAGGATGTCGTTCAGAATATTCAGCAATGTGTTGCTGGATTTCCGGATAATATCCACATAACTACGCTGTTCCCCATTAAGATCGGTGCTGGCCAGCAGGTCTACCATGCCAATCACACCATTCATAGGTGTACGTATCTCATGGCTCATATTGGCCAGAAACTGCTCTTTTACCTTTAGACTTTTTTCGGCTACTTCTTTGGCATGCAGCAGCTCCAGGTTGGTACGTTTTAGCTCGGTAATGTCGCGCGCAACCCCCTCAATTTCAGTAGGAAGCCCATTTTTACCATAGATCAGCCGTATGTTGCAGATGCACTGCAGCAGGTGGCCGCTTTCGCTGATTACAGAGGCTTCGAAGTTACGTACAGTCTTGTATTTAACCAGCTGCCGGAAAAGCTCCTTAATCCGGCTGTTGTAGAGGTAATAATTTGTAATATTTTTGCCCAATACCTGCTCCGGCTCATAACCCAGCAGCTCTTTTAAAGAAGGGCTGATCATGGTAAGGTTGCCCTTGATATCGCAGCGGAAATAAATATCCTGAAAAGAGTTGAAGATGTTTCGGAACATCTCTTCACTCTCTAAGAGCGCAAGCTCGGATCCTTTTTTAGAGGTAATATCGGTAGCAATACCACATATTTCGTGGATGTGCCCGTTGGAGTCGTAAATGGGATTAATGAAAACTTCTTTCCATACATCGTTGCCTGCGTCATCGCGCAGAAGCACCTCAAAATGCATGGATTTTCCGGTAAACACCTGCTGGTATTTTTCATACCAGAACTTGTTGTCTTCGCGTAAACGGTTGTCGTTGGCAAAAGGGCTGCCTGCACTGGTGCGGTCTTTTACCTTAACACTAAAGTATTTACGGATGGCATCTTCATGCTGGTTGTTGAATACCGAAAGCTCGTAATTGCGGTTAATGGTCCATATCAGGTGGGTGCTGCTACGGAAAATAGCCTGAAGCCGCGCTCCCTGCCGGTTAATATGTTCCTCATTTTGTTTTTGCCTGATGGCCAGTGCAATCTGTCCGGAAATAAAATCGAGCAGCTCCAGGTCTTTGTCGTCGTAAATACTGCGGTTATGGTAGCTCTGCAGGGCAATAAGGCCGCTAACATTTTTATCCAGTTCAAATGGCACCCCTAGCCAGGCTTCAGGAATGTTACCGGTAATATCAATCTTACCTTCGGTAACTATCCGCAGAATATCTTCTTTGTAGAGGTGCTGTGGCTTATTTTCCAGAATTGCGTATTCTGTAAGTCCACGTCCCTGCCTGCGAACCGCATTATTAATGGGGTAGTGGAAGTGCTCGTCTACAAAATAAGGAAAACGGATTAGCTGCCGGTCGCGCTCATAGAGTGCAATGTACAGGTTATCGGCTTCTATAATTTTACCCAGCTCCTGGTGAATGTTTGCATAAAGCTGATCTAGGCTGCGGCTGTGCAACACCAAACCACTAATGCTATAGTAGAGGCTTTTTGCTTTATCGGCCTTTACCCGGGTGGAAACATCGTAAAAAAAAGCCTGAAATTCAGTGGGTTGTTTTCCTTTTCTGGTGCCGGCAACAGGATTGATGCTGCCGGCAACGTGCAGGCTGTTTCCTTTTTTGTCGATCAGCACTGTGCTTACCTGGGCTTCGCCCGTAGTGGCAGCCTGTTTTATGCTTTCCTGAAAAAGGGCATAGTTCTCCGGATGGAGCAGGTCCTTTATTTTCAGAAATGACTGATCTGAGCGGGAGTAGCCTAATTTACGGCCCCAGCTGTTATTGGTCTTCACCACGCGTCCGTCGGTGGTAAAAGTAAGGATCAGCAGGCTGGAATGGTCGAACAGAGAAGACAAGCGCTTGTTCTGTTCTTCTACCTCCTGTAGCTGCTGTATAAGTTCTTCTTTGCTGTAATTAGAGTAGCCTTCCATGCAATGCAATTAGCGGCACAAGTGGTTAAATATACGTAAACTTGCAGGTATACAACGTCTGCAGAGTTTTTTTATTAGTCATCAAAGCTTGATAAACCATCAACAGAAATACCTGATTGTAGTAGGAGGGCCCACTGCAGTTGGAAAAACAGCCTTCAGTATTCGGCTTGCACAAGAGCTGAATACGCATGTTATTTCTGCGGATAGCAGGCAGCTGTACCGACACCTGAACATTGGCACGGCTAAACCTGAGCCACAGGAGCTGGCTGCAGCACCTCACCATTTTATTGATATTCTGGAACCTGATACAGAATATAGTGCAGGCCATTTTGAGCGGGATGCACTGGCGTTGCTGAAAGAATTGTTCCGGGAGCACCAGGCGGTGGTGGTAGCCGGTGGTTCTGGTTTGTATGTGCAGGCACTGTGCCGGGGCATGGACCAGATGCCCGAGGTTCCCTCTGAAGTAAGAATGCAGTTGAATCAGATATATATAGATAGTGGTCTGGAGGTATTGCTGGAAGAATTACGGCAGCATGACCCTGTTTACTGGCAGGAAGTTGACCGGCAGAATCCTGCCCGTATTATACGGGCGCTTGAGGTGATACGTGCCACAGGCCAGCCCTATTCCGGTTTTCGGCAGCAGCAGTACCCGCAGCGGCCTTTCCAGGTAATAAAAATAGGTCTGGACCGCCCCCGGGAAGAGCTTTACGCCCGCATAGATGTCCGCATGGATGCCATGATCGAACAGGGCCTCTTCCGGGAAGCTGAAGCACTCTATCCCTACCGGCAGCTAAATGCCCTGCAGACTGTTGGTTATCAGGAAATATTTGGTTTTCTGGAAGGAGCCTATAGCAGGGATGAAGCCATACGACTCCTGAAACGTAATTCGCGAAGGTATGCCAAACGGCAGCTCACCTGGTTCCGGAAAGACGAAGACTACACCTGGTTCCATCCGGAGGAGTTTGAAAAAGCCCTGGCTTTTATTTACGCACAGTTGCAAGCCTGATGGGCTTTATCCTGTAAAGACCAGCCACCATAGTAGTAGGATAACCCTCCAGCAGCTGGTTGTATTCTCTTACTTTTCTTTCAAAAGTGCGCAGGTTAATGCGCTGCCGGTGATTGAGTACATGTAATGCAGTAGCATATCTTGCAGTGGCAGGCGTAGGCGAGGTGTTTTTGAGATAGAAATCAGATTCACTGAGAGATACCCATTCTGAAGCGATGAACTTCACTATTTCGTCTCTTTGTGCGGCATTAAAATTATAATGCTCAGGTAATTGGGGGCAAAGCGGATTTGACTGAATACCTCTTAGCCTTTTCAGCAGGGCATTTCTGCTTTTTGCTGACTGGCATACCGTAAACAGAGCCATTCCCAGCGATTGCTGGCGTGCCTGAATGCTGTTGTAATTCACTAATACGAGCAGCAGCACAAATGCCAGCAACGCAATTATTATCGGGAGAAAGCCCATGTCATCTAAAGCCTTTAAATGCTCAAGATGTTAACCATCCGAATCAGATCAGAGTTCAAAGGTTTTTCACGGGTGATGGCTTCTTTAAAATCAGTGTAGACGAGTTTGTCATTAACAATGCCTGCCGCTACGTTTTTATAACCAGCCAGCAAACCCTCAACGGCACCAAGTCCTAAACGGCTGGCCAGAATACGGTCATAAGCCGAGGGGCGGCCACCGCGCTGAATGTGGCCCAGTGTAGTTACCCTTATATCTTTATTTTTGAAATTTTCCTTTACCTTATCAGCAACCTCATGGGCAGTTCCTTCTTCTTCTCCCTCTGCAATTACCACGATAGAGGAGGTTTTAGAGCGGTCCCAGCCTTGTTTTAGCGTTGCAATCACATCATCTACAGAAGTAAGGGTTTCGGGTACCATTACAATTTCGGCACCTCCGCCAATACCAGATTGAATAGCTATATAACCGGAGTCACGGCCCATCACTTCAATAAAAAATACCCGGTCGTGAGAGTCGGCAGTATCCCTGATCTTGTCAATGGCTTCAAGGGCAGTGTTAACGGCGGTATCAAAGCCAATGGTGTAGTCGGTGCCGAAAAGGTCGTTATCGATAGTACCGGGTGCGCCAACTGTAGGAATACCGTATTCATCAAAGAAAATGCTTGCACCAGTGAAAGTACCATCGCCACCAATGGCGATCAGCCCTTCGATACCCCATTTCTGCAATTGATCAAAGGCCAGCTTGCGGCCTTCGGGAGTTCTAAATTCTTTACTGCGGGCAGATTTAAGGATGGTGCCGCCCCGCTGTACGATGTTACTTACTGTGTGGGAGCTCATCTGGAAAATGTCTCCGCGTATCAGGCCATCGTAGCCATAGCGAATGCCAAATATTTCCACTTCATGGTAGATGGCTCCTCTCACCACCGCTCTGATGCAGGCATTCATGCCAGGAGCATCGCCACCCGAAGTAAATACAGCAACTCGTTTCATATTAGAGATTTCACTTAATTTGCGGTTCAATAATAATCAAATTTAAGCTACCTGAAAAGGTTAAGCCTAAATGCCTTCTTCCGCAAACGTTAGCAATATGAAAAACTTTCTGCTGATTTCTTATTACTGGCCTCCAAGTGGGGGAGTAGGTGTGCAGCGTTGGCTTAAACTAACTAAATATTTACCTTTAGAAGGTTGGCGGCCAGTTGTACTTACGCCGGAAAATCCTGCTTTTGATTTGCAGGATTCCGCCCTGGAAAAAGAAGTTTCTGCAGATGTGGAAGTACTGCGGCTGCCTATTTGGGAGCCCTACCACCTGGCCCGTAAGTTTAGTGGTAAAACGGAAGGGGCTATGAACTATGGTGTAGGCATGGAGAGTGGCCAAAACCGGTTTGCAGGCCGTATTATGCACTGGCTGCGCGGAAATGTACTGCTGCCCGACCCCCGTATATTCTGGCTGAACCCGGCCAGTAAATTTGCCATGGACATCATGGAAAAGAATGAAATTGAAGCCATTATTACTACGGGGCCTCCACATAGCATGCACCTGATCGGCAGAAGCCTGAAGAAAAAAACCGCATTACCCTGGATTGCAGATTTTCGGGATCCCTGGAGCGAATGGGACGTGCTCAGGCGTATGCATACCGGTAAACTGGCCATGCGATTGCATCAAAAGCTGGAAAAAGCTGTGCTCAAGGAGGCAGACCTGGTAATAAGCGCTACACCAGGCCTGTCTCAGAGTCTGGAACGGCTTGGCGGCAGGCCTGTACACACCCTGCTGAACGGGCTTGATCTGCAGGCGCTTCCCCAGGCTTTTGTGCAGCCTAAACGACCTTCGAAATTCAGGATTTTCCATGCAGGAATGCTGAACGAAGGTCGAAATCCTGAACACCTCTGGCCGGTACTGGCCAGCTTATGTGAACAGCACAGTGCTTTTGCCGATGCGCTGGAGGTGGTGCTAGTAGGTAGTGTAAGCCCCCTGATCAATCCTTCAGAGCGCTATCCGGTGCTGAAAGATAAGCTTCAGATAAAACCCCCGGTGCCAAATCAGCAGGTATGGGAAATGATGCAGCAGTCGGCAGTACTGCTGCTACTGGTAGATCGCGTGCCCGCCGGCAGGCTGGTGATTCCCTATAAAATGTATGAGTACCTGGCGGCACAAAAGCCCGTTTTGTATATTGGTTTTCCCGATACAACCACCGGGGATATCCTGCGGGAACAGCAGGCGGGAGAAAGCTTTACTTTTGATGAAGAGGCAGCTCTGGAAACTTATATCCTGAAGCTGTTTCAGGAGTACCAGCAGGGGAGTAGCATGCAGCGCACCACAGATCTTACCCCCTACGACCGGCAGCAGCAGGCCCGTCAGGTAGCCCAATGGCTTAATGAATTGGTTCCCGGAACGGAGGTTCCCCGAACGGAGATTCCCGGATCGGAGGGGACCGGAACAGAGCCCGGAGATTAATTTTTTCCGGATCTGTATTGCCACAATTTCTGCACCAGGGCATTAGCTTCTTCAGAAACTTTAAAATAGAGAACTCCGGCTGCCACTATTGCAGTGATCAGCAGGGAACGTACAACGATATCCAGAAAAGGGTTGGCCAGGGCTGGAAGGAACCATCCTGCAGCAAATGCAGCGCCCAGGATCAGAAGGAGGAGTAGGGTGTTTTGGCTAAATGGCTGCAGCTGTAGTTTGATTTGTAAGTAGAAATACTTCAGCAGATTAAAAAAGATAAGGCTCAGGCAGGAGCCAAGTGCTGCCCCTTCAATACCCCATATGGGAATGAACAGGTAGTTGAGCAACACATTCAAAATGGCCATTACAATGGTAAAATATAGATTGATCCTGTAGTAGCGCGACATTACCAGTATTTCGCCATTTACACCGGCAGCACCATCAACAAGCTTGCCTATCCCAATCAGAATTACCACCATGGCACCTGTCTGAAAAGCTTCTCCCTTTGGCATGACTGAGAAGAGGGCCGACATATTACAGATAATACCGATGTAAAGCAGAGCACTGATGAGCAGGAGGTTGATGGAGCTTTTCTGGTAGATCTTCTGCGCAAGCTGCATATCATTTTGCTCGAAAGCCTGAGAGAGCAGGGGCGTGCTGATCTGGGAGAGAATTCGCCGCGGAAGCTCTACGATTACAGCCATAAAAAACACAGTGGTATAAATACCGTTGGCCTCCAGCCCGATCATCTGGGTAACCATGATGGAGTCTGTTTTCATGACCAGCAGTGAACTGGCAGAAGAAAGAAAGGTGATCAGGCCATAGCGAATAAAAGGAGGGATCAGATTTTTTACCTGCGGGAAATAGGTGAAGTGGATCGTGGCCCAACCTGATTTCACCAGGTGAAAAGCGATCATCAGGGTAACAGTGCCATAAACCACCACCAGCCCCCATACTGCCTGGTTGAAACTTAGCAGCCCAAAGAAGTATAAAATTATTAGTGCTGCGCTTAGCACTCTCAGCAAAATTTCTTTGCTGAATGCAACAAAGCGAAACTTCAGGAGTGATCTGGCCAGGGGTTCCAGAACTCCCTGCAGGTTTAAAATAAAGGTAAGTAGTAGTACTACGGGCAGATAATTATTGACAGCCCCCGCTTTTTCATCAAAGAAGAGATAGATCCAATCCTGCAGCAGCCAGAAAATCAACAAAAAGAAAAGAAAGCTAAACAGCGACCAGGCCAGTGAAAGTGAAACTATCTGCTGCTGTTCTGTTTTGGTGGTACCATGGGGAAAATAACGTATAAGCCCCTGTCCGGCGCCCATTTGTGCAAATGGAACAAACAGGAGGGCAATATCCTGCAGGGTACGAAACAAACCGATCTCCTCCAGGTCCATTACCTTTGGATAGAGCCAAAGTACATTGAGATAGCCAATGACTACGCCAACATAGGTGATAAGGGATACGAAAATACTGCGGTTAAGAATAAAGCCCATGATTGTGGGAAAGAGCAGCTGTAAAAGTACGTTTTTTGGCTTAATATCAACAGAAAGCCTTTATTTTTGCCTCTATGTCCATAATGCGGGTCTACCTGATAGAACGACCCCTGTCGCAAACAGAAACAGAGGGTTTTTTGGATGTGCTCAGGCAGCACGATGCCGATGTATTTCTTGCTGTTCCCGGCGGCCCTTTGGAGCAGGCTGGCGCAAAGCTGTGGGCTGGCCTCAGTGCTGCAGAGGTAAATAGTGTTAATGAACAACTACTGCAGCTGGTCAACAGGCTCGGACATGCTCCTGCGGGTAAAGACACTGTGGCCGGGCACCTGCTTTATAGGGGCTTCCCCGGCTGGTACTACCATAAATTCAGGATCAATTTCGGCTTGCAGCAGCGGTACCAGCAGGTAGCAGGCTATCAAAAGCTGCTGCAGGGATATGACCAGCTGGTTATTTACACCTTCCGCAAGCCTGATCCGCTGCTGCTCACTGAGCCCCATAAGATGGTGTTTGTAACAGACCGGGCAGGAGATGTTAGAAAAAAGAAACAAAACTTCAGCAATTTTCTGCCCCAGCTTGGCCGGAAGGGGGAAAGATTTCTGACTGCTGCAGGCCAGGCCTGGGAGTTAAAAGGGCATTACCCTAAACATCTCTTTGTGCTCAACCACAGCCACCTGCGGCCAATTCTGGATCCTGATCATTTACCCGAAACCTATTTCGATAATGTTTTTGTGGGGTATTTCCTGCGGGATTGGGCGGAGCATTTTTTGCTGTTCGACAAGCAGATTTTAGAAAAAGGAAGGGAAACAGGTCTAGCAGGAGCTGCAGGTGCAGGCTCCGAACCCGCAGCGGCTCCAAATGACTACGCCAGCAGAAAAATGCTGAATAATGAATGGGTGGAAGAAAAGGCACTGCTGAATCCTGCAGTGCTTTGGCAGGTAAGGCGCTACAGCAAACACCTGAAAAGGGCATACAACAGGATTCTGAAACATCTTAAAGATCCGCAGCAGCGGGTAATTATGCAGGAGTTTATTAAACTGCACCATTCCAGCCTTTATTTTTTCTTTGTTTACCAGGCATACCGCCGTTTTTTCAGGAGCAATAAGTTTGAATCTGTTACCCTGCTGGATGAATACAGCCCCAACTTCAGGGCAATTATAGATGCTGCCAAACAGGAAGGGGTACGAACACAGGCCATCCAACATGGCAGCCTTGCTGCTTCCAACCCAGGCTATGGCTATAGCGTGGAGGATATGCGCTTCAATCCATGGCCTGACTGGACATTGGTGTGGGGAACGTATTGGAAAGACCTGTTGCAAAAGATTGCAGCATACCCCCCTGAAAGACTCCTGGTATGTGGACAAATCAGAACAGATGTTATCCCAAAACTACAGCAGGTTACCTTAGACTCAGGCCGGTTGCTGGGGCCGCAAACCGAAGATAAATTTCTAATCCTTTTTGCTACACAGCCACAGCCCGACGAAGGCCTGAGACAACGGGCCGCTCTGGATACTTTTGCTGTTGCCAGACAAATGCCAGATGCATGGGTGGTGGTAAAACCACATCCGCGGGAAGAAGACCTTTCCTATTATAGAGAATTGGCTGCACAGGCAGGTTGCAGCAATTATTCCATTCATTACAATGCAGACCTGTACTTGCTGCTTGCCTTAAGCCAGGTGCTGGTACACTGCTATTCCACCGTAGGCATTGAGGCGGTGTATTTTGGTTTGCCAGCCATTATCCTGGATTACCGTAACCAGGATCTGCTGCATTTTGCGGCAGAGGGTGTTGCCCAGCAGGCGCTGGATGCTAAAGACCTGCACCGGCAGCTCATGGCTGTACAATCGGGTGTTTATGCACTGGATGAAAAAAAGAAGCAGGCATATATAAAGAAATATGCCTGCGCTGTAGATGGTAAAGTAAGTGAGCGAACGGCTCAGGCCCTGCTTTCTGCCGGTGCAGAATAATGGCGGCTTCCGTTTTTAATGCTCCAGCCAATGGCACCGAGCAGCAGCAAAATCAGAATGATGTTACAAACAAGCATCACTATGTTTCCACTGCTGTAGCTGGCCGGCTCAAACCTGAATTCGACCGTATGATTTCCTGCCGGTAACTCCAGCGCCCGCAGCACATAGTTGGCCTGGATAATGTTGGCCTCCTGTCCGTTTACAGTGGCTATCCAGCCTTCGGGATAATAGATCTCGCTGAATACAGCCAGTGCGTTGCCGCTTGTTTCTGCCTGATAGGTGATGCGATTAGGCCCATATTGCGTAAGCTGAATGCTCCCCCCGCCATTGTAGCTTTGGTTTTGGAGCGGGAACCGCTCAGTGTTTATCACAGCTGTTGTACGGGTATCGATTTCCAGCAGCTGTTCAATTTCTTCGTCGGGACTGCTTACCGTCTTTACATCCTCTACCAGCCAAGCTGCTCCCAGGGCGGCAGGGTTTCGGATTACTGCCTCGCGTTGTTGTCCGGCAAGCAGGTAACGGGTATCCAGCATATTCAGGGCATCTGCCTGTTCAAAATCAGGATTGCCCTGCTGCAGAGAGCTGATCAGCATTTGCATTTCAGGCTGGAGTACACGTTCTATCAGGTCCTGATAGCGGCGAAGTTTTGCCCCATGGTAACCGCCTACAGAACGGTGAAAGTAACTGGTGCGGCCATCCTGAAATGGATTCATCAGGTTCAGTACTCTGAAGTGTGGATCGGTATCGGCTAACACTGCCTGATCTGCAGCATTTTCGGAGAAAAACTGGGCCCGCGGGTTACGGCTGTAATTGCTTTCATCGAAATACCGTGTATCTACCGCCCACAGGTCTATGAGCAACAAAAGACCTACAGAAGCGGCACCCACCAATGGATTTATTTTTTTTAGCCATATAAAGTAGCAAACGGCTGCTGCGGCAATAATGAAGAAAAAAGAACGATAGGCATCGCCGCGAACCAGGGCTTCGCGCTGCTCTTGTATGGCCGACATGATCCATTCGGGATAGCCTGCTAACTGAGCATCTACCAGGCCGGTGTAGCTGCGCATCCCTGCAAACAGCGCTATCAGCAGCGATAAACCACCGGTAATGCCTGCTGCTATAAACAGCCCTCTTCTGGCACGGGCAGCGCCAGACTCGCGGCAGAAATACTCCAGGCCTATAAAGCCCAGCAGGGGAATGGTAAGCAGGGCAATGGAAAGTGCCATGGTAACCGCCCTGAACTTATTATAGCCGGGAACATAGTCAAATACCAGGTAGTTAAACCATTGCAGGTTTTTGCCCCATGAGAGTACCAGCGAAAGTATAGTGGCTGCCAGCAGCCAGTACCGATATTCGGGAGGAGCCATCCATAAGCCTAAAAAGAAGAGAAAGCAGATAACGGCACCCACATAAATTGGGCCGGAGGTAAATGGCTGGTCGCCAAAGTAGGTAGGCACCTGTTGTACAAACTGGTTTACCTGCTCTGGCGGAACGCCCTGGCGCTCCAGTGATTCAGCCAGCTCGCTGTCTCTGCCAACCGATTCGGTAGAGGCGCCTCCATAAAAATAGGGCACCAGCAGGGTGAGCGATTCTGCACGGCCGCTGCTCCAGGCAAAGGCATACTCACGGTCCAGTCCTGTACCACCGGCAGCACCCGGATCCTGGGCAGTAAGTTCAGAAGCCCCACGTATAGAGTATTTGCCATACTGGTATATATTGTATAGCCGGCCCCAGTTGCAGCCAACTGCCAGCAATGCAGCAACAACCAATATGCCAACGTTTTTAAAGAGCTGTGCCACAGTGTTATCCCTGATGGCATACACCAGCCAGACAATGCCAAATACCACAAGCATCAGGAAAAGGTAGTAGGTAATTTGCGGGTGGCCGGCTCTTAACTGTAGGGCCAGGCCAAGTGCCGTTAATACAAAGCCCCAGACCTTTCTGTTGCGAAAGACCAGCAGTACTCCTGCTACCACCAGCGGCATTACAGCCATGGCAAGTACTTTTGAATTATGCCCTGCCTCTATACTAATCAGCAGGAATGTAGAGAGGCCATAGGCTAAACCACCAGCCAGGGCAAGCCAGGGCCGTACCTCGGCACAGACCAGCAAGATGTAAAAACACAGCATTGCTGCAAAAGTAAGATTGGCAGGATGCGTTAGCCCCAGGTACAGGATCCTGAGAAATACCGTCATCAAATCCCCTGAATATTCAACAGAAAGCAGATAAGCGGGCATGCCTCCAAACATACTGTTGGTCCAGAGAGGTTCTTCACCTGTGTTTTGCCGGTAAGTTACTATCTCCCGGTTGCCACCCTCTGCCTGCAGGATGTCATTTTGGAATAAAACTTTATTATCTAAAGTGGCAGGAGAGAAAAAAAGGATCGATACAGCAACATAAAGTACCACCGCTACCAGGTGAGGGAGGCTTTGCCTAAGCAGTTTGGATAGGTTCATTGAGAGATCTTCTTACAATTTGCCCCTAAAGTCTCTAAAAAATCCCTATTACTCAAGTTTTTAAAAGCTGATGTTGAATTGTTTAGCCTTGGTTATAGTATAATTGTATTAAAAAACCAAACCTTTTTTTTAAAAAGTGAGTATAAGAAACAGGAGCCTGATCATTGATCAGGTTAAATTTTTTTAACCAAACATTAGAGTTATGAGTAACTTGTTGTATATCGTCGCAGTAATTTTGATCATTTTATGGTTATTAGGTTATTTTGCCTTTAATGTGGGTGCGATCATCCACATACTGTTAGTGATAGCAGTAATTGCCATTTTGTTCAGATTGATTAGTGGGAGAAGGATTTAGTAGAGAATAATTATATATCAATTGCCCGGTCATTTTTAATGACCGGGCTTTTTTGTTTACCGGCTGATTCCTATTCCGCCTTAAAATCATTAATTTTGCAGCTAAGCTTCTCTATAAGGTATGTTTGAAAATTTAAGCTATAAACTGGATAAGGCTTTTCAGAACCTGAAAGGCCAGGGCAAAATAACAGATATAAATGTTGCCACCACGGTGAAGGAAATTCGCCGTGCCCTGGTAGATGCCGACGTTAACTATAAAGTTGCCAAAGAGGTAACTGATCGTATAAAGGAAGAGGCCATGGGTAAGGATGTACTTACCAGTGTATCTCCCGGCCAGCTGCTGGTTAAAATCACCAATGATGAGCTTACCCAGCTGATGGGTGGCAGCAAAGCGGATATTGTGCTGCAGGGGAGTCCCTCTATTGTGCTGATCGCCGGTTTGCAGGGTTCTGGTAAAACTACCTTTACCGGTAAACTGGCTCTTTTTCTCAAGAAGCAGGGTAAACAGGTGTTACTGGCTGCCTGCGATATTTACAGACCGGCTGCCATTAACCAGCTAAAGGTACTGGGCGAGCAGGTGGGTGTTGAGGTTTATTCTGAAGAAAATAACAAAAATGCAGTTGAAATTGCACAGAATGCAATTAAGCATGCTAAAGACAGGGGCAAAAGCATCGTTATTGTCGATACGGCTGGTCGCCTGGCCATCGATGAGCAGATGATGAAGGAGATTGAGTCACTGAAGAAGTCACTGAATCCTTCTGAAACCTTGTTTGTGGTGGACTCCATGACTGGTCAGGATGCCGTTAACACTGCCAAAACCTTTAATGAGCGTCTGAATTATGATGGTGTGGTGCTTACCAAGCTTGATGGTGATACCCGTGGCGGTGCGGCACTTTCCATTCGCAGTGTGGTAGATAAGCCAATCAAGTTTATCTCTACCGGAGAAAAACTTGATGCTATCGATCTTTTCTACCCCGACCGGATGGCGCAGCGTATCCTGGGCATGGGCGACGTGGTTTCTCTTGTGGAGCGTGCCCAGCAGGCCTTTGATGAAGATGAAGCCCGCCGCATCTCTAAAAAGATCCGCAAAAACCAGTTTGATTTTAACGATTTCTTGTCACAGCTGGAGCAGATCAAGAAAATGGGTAGCCTGAAAGACCTGATCGGGATGATTCCAGGTATGGGCAAGGCTATCAAGGATCTGGATATCGATGATAATTCCTTCAAGCCGATAGAAGCCATTATCCTGTCCATGACCCCGCAGGAGCGCGAAAACCCTGATCTGATCAATGGTGCACGCCGTAAGCGGATTGCAGATGGCAGTGGTACCTCTATTCAGCAGGTAAATAACCTGATGAAGCAGTTTGGTGATATGCGCAAGCTGATGAAAAACATGAACAAGATGAACATGGGCAAAATGCCTGGTATGAAAATGCCCCGCTAGTACCCTGGTTCCGGAAATAGCTGACAATAAAAAAAGCCCTGTTGAGAAACAGGGCTTTGCTTTTTTAGGCAATGTATTTTAAACGTATAGTACACGCTTGGCAGCTTCCATAGAACGTTCCAGGTTTGGCAGAACGGCCTCAATAAGAGTTGGGGCATATCCCAGCGGTACATCGCGGTTAGTGATGCGTTGTATAGGAGCATCGAGGTAATCGAATGCATATTTCTGAATATGGAAAGCAATCTCGGCAGAGATGCTGGCCAGCGGCCAGGCTTCCTCAATAACTACCAGTCGATTGGTTTTCTTTACAGACTCTACCACCGTTGCATAATCAATAGGGCGTACGGTACGCAAATCGATCACTTCTGCTTCGTGGCCTTCTTTTGCCAGTTCTTCGGCAGTTTGCAGGGCCAGTTTCATCATCTTACCAAATGAAAGCAGGGTAATGGCGCTACCTTCGCGTACTACCTTTGCTTTGCCAAGTTCAATGAGGTATTCTTCTTCAGGTACTTCGCCCTTATCGCCATACATCAGTTCCGATTCCATAAAGATCACCGGATCATTATCGCGGATAGAGCTCTTGAGCAATCCCTTGGCATCGTACGGATTTGAAGGAACCACCACTTTAAGTCCCGGAGTGTTGGCAAACCAGTTTTCAAAGTTTTGCGAGTGCTGTGCACCCAGCTGGCCGGCATTACCGGTAGGTCCACGGAAAACCATTGGCGCACCATACTGGCCTCCTGACATGGAGAGTGTTTTAGCTGCGCTGTTTATGATCTGGTCAATGGCTACCAGCGAAAAGTTAAAGGTCATGAATTCTATGATAGGACGAAGGCCATTCATAGCAGCGCCAACACCCAGGCCGGCAAATCCAAGTTCGGCAATAGGGGTATCGATTACCCGTTCAGGACCAAACTCATCCAGCATTCCCTGGCTAACTTTATAGGCACCATTGTATTCGGCTACTTCTTCGCCCATCAGGAATACACGCTCATCACGGCGCATTTCCTCATTCATGGCTTCACGAAGTGCTTCCCGAAATTGAATTTCTCTCATGCTTGTTTTTGATAGGTCGCTAATCAATGGGTGTAAAAATAGGTATTAGTCGCAGTTTGTGCAACGTTAGGGGGAGCAATAAAAAAGCTCTTCCTGTAAAAGAAGAGCTTTTTTTATAAAATGTTTGCAATGTTTGCGAATTAACGCAGGGTGTTGCGGAAACGCTCGCTTTCCTGGTATCTGTTAAATTCCAGATCTTCCAGTGCAGAACGCTTCATTTCAGGATCGATGGTAACTGCCTGCTGCAGTGATTGAGAAGCAGCATCCTCATTACCCATGCGGGCATTTGCAACGGCAGCAGCATAATGTGCTTTAGCCAAGCGGCTGTTTTTCTGAATGGCTTCATTCAGGCGGGTAAGTGCATTCTGATAATCTTTGTTCAGCAGGTAAGCCAGACCAAGGTTATACAGGTTTTCTGCACTTTCTTCTGCAGTGCTAAGTGTACGAATAGCTTCGTTGTAGTTACCCTGGCGAAGCTGCAGGTAACCTTTAACACCCATCATACCAGCTCTGTTTTGCTCGGTAGTAGAGAAAGTTTCTGCTTTGGAAATTGCTTCATTTGCTCTCTGAACATTTCCTTGCATCAGGTATACAGCAGCAAGGTTAGTGTAAGCTTCTGCATTTTCCTGACGACGGTTAGCCTGCTCGAACTGAGTTACAGCCTGCTCCAGGTACTGGTTGCGCTGACTCTCGTTAGTAGCCTGACGAGCCTGCTCCAGGTATACGGTACCCAGGTTGTTGAAGGCACCATAGCCATCGCTCTTCTTAGAGGCAGCCTGGTATATTCTTTCTCTCTCCTGCATGTTAGGAGTAAGTGAAGCAGCATAGGCTAATTCTTCGTTAGAAAGAGTATCAGGAGATACAGTACCATCTGCAATCTGGCGGGCCAGGGTAGCAATTTCAGCGTCGGTTTTCTTTTCTTTTACTGTAAGGATTTCAGCCTTGGCAGTACGCAGCAGAGGATACACCTCATTAAATAATTTTCTGTAGCCAGTTACACGCTGCAGGCGGTCTTCTTTTTCTTCAAAAGTACCAGGACCGTTAATGATGTTAAGCATTTCCTGCTTGGCAGTGGCATCTACACCCTGATATTCTTCCAGAGCTGCTACCAGTGGTTCCCACTCCAGCACTACAGGCTTCAGGATGAAGTTGATGCTGTCAGCCATACCTTTGTAGTCATAGCGTCTCATGTTATCGCGGTAGTATTTCTCGATAACCTGTGCGCGATCCTGCGAAAGGTTGGTGTTTACACGCTCTGAACCTTCAGGAGAGTGAGTACCGGTAATAGAAACAGTACGGGTGATGTTTTTATCCGCAATAAAGTTTCTAAGATAAGTACCACGGTCGCTTCTGGTTTCGCTTGGACGAAGGTAAGAGCTACCCTGCTGGAAGAAAAAGCCGATCATAGTAGGCTCAAGCTCTTCCTGGTTGTTGTAACCATGTGGTGCATAAGAAGGGTAGTAACCTTCCTGCGCCAGGCGGGCAGTAGTAACAACACCTTCGGCAACCTTCATACGGTCGGTTTCTCTGGTTTTGTTGTTTTCAGGGTTACGGGCCACACCTTGTACAAATAGTTCACCACGTCTCATTTCAGGAGTGTAGTAGAAAGAGAGTGTACGGCTCAGACGAGGCTGCTCTTCTTTTGCATTTGGAAAGTCTTCGGCACGGAATACAAGATTTTGAAGCTCAATTTCTTGGCCGTTATAAACATAATAAGGCTTAACAATGTATTCTTTGCCTTTTTTCAGCATTTTTGTAGGCAAAGTAGCAGACATTGTGAATCTTACTGAATCACCGTGCACTTCAAGTGGATTTGGTTCTACAGTAAGCTGCTGGTCATTGGCTCTTTTAACCATCTGATTCAGCGAGCAACCGGACAGTACTAATACTGACATTAGGGTTACTGCAGAGAACAGGTTTCTCATTCGCGTCATGATTATACGATTAGGTTGACTAGTTTTGGAATTGTTCAACGAATTGCGCGTTGCAATGTTAAAAAAAATATTCATAAATTGAGTAATGAAGAAATAACTAATTCAGTTGGGTTAGGTTTAAATTCAAAATAATGCTATGAAAAAGGTAGTAAATTTTTTTGAAAAAAAGGCTTTTGGTGTTTGTACCGCCATCGGTAAGTATATGGGTATTTCAATTACCACGATACGCTTATACTTTATTTATGCATCGTTTTTAACATTCGGTTCTCCGATTGTGCTGTACTTATCGCTGGCGTTTTGGCTGAACCTGCGCAGGAGTATGCGGCAACGGAGATATACAATATGGTATTAATTTTTCCGGAAATATGATTTTTGTGATATTCCGCTTTGAACACAACTTCAAAAATAATGTATTCTAGAATTTTAATTGACTAAAATACCGTCTTTTTCTAAAAAAATATTCCCAAACTAAAAGCTTTTGGTATAAAGGTGCTTTATAGCACCTATTTTTTTTGATTTCCTGTCTCTTTTTGTGGAGTTTTTCTACACTTTTGAAAGTGTCGATGTGGCTTTTTAATATTGCCTGCGCAGCAGAAAAGTTGCCTTTACTTATAAATTGTAAAGCGGCTGCCCAGTCCAGCATCATGCGGGCACCGATTTTAGCGGCCATACCATCTTCACAATTTTTAATTAGCATCCACAATCCATTTCTAAAGTTTAAATAGGTTTTCCTGGGGTTTTCCTTTGCAAGCGTACCACCACCTACATGATATACCACGCTCTGGGGTACAACCCAAACCGCTAATCCTGCTGCATGCATACGCCAGCAAAGGTCAATCTCCTCCATGTGTGCAAAAAAGTCAGGATCGAAACCACCCAATTGCCAGAACTTTTCAGCTCTTAGTAGCATGCATGCGCCCGTTGCCCAGAAAATCGGTCTGGCTATATCATACTGTCCGCGGTCTTCTTCCAGGGTATCAAAAAGCCTGCCTCTGCAGAAGGGATAGCCCAGAAAATCAAGAAAACCTCCCGAAGCACCGGCATACTCAAAGCAGTCGGGCTGGTGATAGGCTTTAATTTTTGGCTGGCAGGCGGCAATTTCAGCATCGCCGTCCAGGAGCTTTACCATGGGCTCCAGCCATCCGCTGCTAACTTCCACGTCTGAATTGAGGAGCAGGTAATAATTGGCAGAAACTTGTTTAAGGGCCATGTTATACCCTCCGGCAAATCCCCAGTTTCTGGCAAGCTGTATTAATTCAACTTCAGGAAATCGGTTTTGCAACAGGCTCACCGACTCGTCTGTAGAAGCGTTATCAGCAACTACTACATGATATCCTTTACTGTGCAGCAGTACTGTAGGTAGAAATTTTTTTAAAAAACCGGCCCCGTTGTAATTTAATATTACAATAGCAAGTTTGTGCTGCATCAGAACATGCCGTCGAAGTTCATGCCCGGTATATTAGGCATCATGCCTTCCGTACTCTTTTGCATTTCTTCACGGGCCTTAATTTCTACTTCAGCCAGCGCTTTGTTACAGGCGGCTACTACCAGGTCAGACATCATGTCCATGTCTTCCGGTTTTACCAGATCCTTATCTATTTCTAATTTAACGATCTGTCTTTTACCATTAGCGGTGGCACGCACCATACCTGCTCCTGCTTCGGCAGTAGCGGTAATATTTACCAGATTTTCCTGGGCTTCCTTCAGGCGGCTTTGTACCTCCTTCATTTTGCCCATCAGGTTCATTATATCAATCATAATCTAAAAATAATTTATCGTGTTAAAAAAACGGTACCTGTAAGCTGCTTTTCTTTACCATCTTCTGTTATTACCAGCGACTTGTAGGTATAGGGCCCCTCAGGTACAGCCTTGCCTGAGTAGGTACCATCCCAGCCCTTTTCTTTATCATCAGAGTAAAATAGTAGCTCACCCCAGCGGTTGTATACCCAGATACTGGCGCGCTGTACAAATTTACCTAATATATTGAATGTATCATTCAAGCCGTCGTCATTTGGTGAAAAAGCATTTGGAAAATACCCTTGCATCACCAGTTCATACGTATAAATATTAGAAATGGAGTGATCTATTCCCACTTCTTTCGGATATGCCAGTACCCTGAAGCGTCTGCCACTGTCTTCGCCACCCATGGGCGGGAAGTTGTCATATTCGGTTTCTGTGCCAGTATTCCAGCTGTTGATTACGGCACCGGAGCTGTTTACCTCTTCAAGTACATAATATGCCACACCTTCGGCGTAACCTTCATAGGCATTCCACTGCAGTACCAGCACATCTGGTTCTGTAGAAATATTTTCTAAATATAAGGGACAGAAGGGAGTGGGGGTTGTGGCTCTGTTTCCACACCTGTCTGCATAATTTAACTGATAGCATTGTCCGGCTGGTATTGTCCCTAATACAAGGCTGTCAGCTGTTGCCGCTGTTAATCTGTTGCCCTCGGCATTCATGAGGGTGAAGGATACATGTTCGGCTGCAGTTGCCAGCAGTGGGTGTATCACCAGCTGCCGGTCTGTTGCCCACCTGCTCACTATATTTTTTAGCGGACGCAGAGGCTGGGTACTTTGCGCTTCTACACAAACCGGACTGCTAATGGCATAAGCGCCTGATCCGGAAGCAGGTCTTAATACTAGCTGGTAGCAATAGGTCTCTTTGCATATAACATCAGCCTCTGTTAATTCCCCGGCTGTTAAGCTGCTAACGGCTACCTGCTCACCATCTGTATGTTGTAATTCAACAGTACCTGAAAAGCCCGAATGGGTAGCGTACCGAACCTGATTCTGGCCATTTTGTGAAGCAACAGACCAGGAAGCCGTACATAATTCCTCTGATACTGCAGGGGCATTGGTACTGGTACAGGCATCTATGGCTCTGATGCGATAACAGTAGGCGGTGCTGCTCATGTCTGCCTGTGACAGGCTGCTTTCAGCAGCGGGTGCTTTAAACTGAAAGAGTGGCAGATATGGATCTGCAGGAGAGGCACGGCGCTCCAGCTGATACAGAATGCCGGGCTCCAGTTGATACTGTATATAAACACTATCGGCTTGCTGTTTAAACTGCAGGCCCAGCAGCTGGGGGGCAGGTAATACGGTCCAGGTTTTTACGCTCGTAGTTGCCGGTGCACAGTTGCCGGCATCGTTGTTATAGCGGCCGCGAACCGCTATGGAATGAGTGCCTTCTGATCCAAACTGACCACTAGCCCGGAAATTGGTAGACTGATCTGCCCGTACAGGGGACTGGTTGTTGAATTGTACTTCGTAAAAATCGTAGTTCCGGCTGCTTATCTCCACCAGGGCTGCATTGCCGCTGCAGGCTGTAACATTAAATTCAGGTTCAGCAGCACTGTAGCTAACAAGCATCAACGAGTCTTTGGGGGGCATCAGGCTTTCGGCAACCTGTACCAGGTACAGCGTGTCTGCAACCGTTATACTTGCCGTATTACCCACCAGCTCCTCAATATCAGTTCTGCTTTTATAGCGTAGGTAATACTTTATCTGGGGCGCATTTACAACATCTGTTACTGTAACAGTAAAAGGATTACATCCTCTGGTATAGGCTACAGAAAAGCGTCCGCGAGGCGAAATAATGCCCTGGGCATAGCAAACTGTTGCTAATAGAACCAAAAGTAGCGTTATGTAGCAAAAACGGTTGAGCAAAGGAATTGAACTTAATCAATAAATATACAGCCTTTGTGGGAAAACCAAATAAACATCAGGAGTTGACTACCAAACTTATTGCTTCCTCAAGACTTAGCCGCTGCTGCGAACCTTCCTGCATGTTTTTTATGGTTAGCTGGGCCTGCTGTATTTCCTCTGTGCCCAGCAGGATAACGTAGGGAATACCTTTTTTATTGGCGTAGTCCATTTGCTTGCGCATTTTGGAGCTGTCGGGGTATAACTCTGTTCTGATGTTTGCTGCACGTAGCTGCCCCAGGAGTTGCAGGGCATGCGGCTGCTCTTCTTTGCCGAAGTTTATGATGAGCACCTGGGTATTTGCTTCTGCTGCTGCTGGAAACAGGTTTAACTCTTCCAGTACATCGTAAATTCTGTCTATACCAAATGAAATACCCACGCCCGACATCCCTTTCAGACCAAAAACACCTGTCAGGTTATCATAACGGCCGCCCCCGCAAATGCTGCCCATTTGTACAGAAGTAGGCTTTACCTCAAAGATTGCGCCTGTGTAGTAGGAGAGACCCCTTGCCAGGGTCAGGTCAAGCTGCAGGGGAGCATCTGTAGCGCCAAACTGCTGCAGCAAACTGTACACCTCTTTCAGCTCGGCCACACCGGTGCTGCCTGTGACAGACTGCTGAAGCAGGTCTTCCATAAATTCCAGTGTTACAGAACCAGTCTCCTGTTTCTGCAGCAGGGGTTCCAGTTGAGCGATGGCGGCAGGGGAAAATCCTTTTTCCTGCAGTTCCTTTAACACCTCGGTGGTGCCAATTTTATCAAGTTTATCGATGGCTACATAAAAATCTCCTTCTTTGCCGCCTGCCCCAATAATCTCTGTAATACCGCTAAGCACCTTGCGGTTGTTTATTTTGATCACATAATCCTGCAGGCCCAGCTTTTTAAAGGTTTCCCAGATCATAAGCACAATTTCTGCTTCGCAAATGAGGGAATCAGTACCAATCACGTCTGCATCGCACTGGAAGAACTCACGGTAGCGGCCTTTCTGGGGTCTGTCGGCACGCCATACAGGCTGGATCTGGTAGCGGCGGAAGGGAAAGCTAAGCTCATGCTGATTCATGACCACATAGCGGGCAAACGGCACAGTGAGATCATAACGCAGCGCTCTTTCGGTTAGGTTAGTATCATTTTTTCCCTGCAGCACATTTTCGAAAGCTGCTTTTGCTTTATCTGAATTTTTGGGGTCGTGGAGACCGTTGTTGATTATTTTGAACAGGAGCTGATCACCCTCATCGCCATACTTGCCAGTTAGCACCGACAGGTTTTCCATAGCCGGCGTTTGCAGCGGCTGAAAGCCGAATTTTTCAAACACCTGCTGTACAGCAGCAAACAAGTAGTTGCGACGGGCCATCTGGAGGGGGCCAAAATCTCTGGTGCCTTTGGGAAGGCTGGGTTTCTGAGCCATAAAAATTTAGATCTGGGCGGCAAAATTACAAAATAATCCTTTTGTTTTAGGCTTTCAGCCAGATTCTGCCTCTTTATTAGTACTAAAAGGTAAAATCTTTTTTTGCATATCTGTAGAAATGATTAACTTTGCACCTCATTTGATTAATGCAGGACTCATGGCTATTACCGTATTAAAACGTAAAAAACTTAAAAACCGCCTTCGTGCACAGAAGCGTGTGGCAAACATCAAGCAACTGACAAGCCGCCCGCCAATCAAGAAGGTTGATGTTGAAGAAATTAAGGCCACTTTCACAAAACAGGAAGAGCCTAAAAAGAAACAAGCTGAAAATAAAGAGCAGGAATAAAAGCAAAGCCTAAGGCTTTGCTTTTTTTATAAATCCTGTTTGGCCCTTAAGCCAAGTTCGATCACCTGCATATCTTTTACAGCACCACTCTCAATTGAAAAGCGCAGCATGGTACGCATTTTATGGAAACCATGTTTTCCTGCTGCTCCGGGATTCAGATACAGCACATCAAAGGTAGGATCCTGCACCACCCGTAATATGTGGGAATGGCCGCATATAAAAATATGTGGTTTTTTCTCCTTTAGCAGAGGCCTTACAGCCGGATTATAGCGGGGCGGGGCACCACCAATGTGGGTCATCCATATTTTTTTCCCTTCGCATTCAAACCACTGCTGCTCCGGAAACTCCTGCCTGATTTCACGCCCATCAATATTTCCCCAAACTGCACGAAGTGGTGCTACTGTCCTGAGTTCGTTGGTTACCTCCAGTGCTCCGATATCTCCGGCATGCCATATTTCATCGCATCCCTGCAGATGGTGCAGAATTCTTTCGTCGATATAACTGTGGGTATCGGAAATTAAGCCAATCTTCATGATACATGTACTTGTAGTAGGGCAAATGTACTGCCCCTGATGCAGCTGTTTTCTGGATTGTAAGTTTTTCTATGCTAACTCAAGAGCGGCTTACAAGTTATCCGCTGCACCGCCAGACTGCCAGTCTCCCCGCATAATATTTACAGTTCCCATACCTGATTTAAAACAATCAGCAAAAGAAAAAGTAATGTTATAAAAAATCAGCATGTATCATTTCAAAGGTAAAACCGCAATAGTAACCGGCGGAGGGCAGGGCATAGGCAAGGCCATTGTACAGGCATTTTCGCATCATGAAGCAAATGTGGTGGTAGCAGAAAGGGACGAAGAAGCCGGAAAAGAGGTTGTTGAATGGCTGAAGGGAAAAGGGGCCGCTGCAGAAAGTCTCTTATATGTAAAGTGCGATGTGGCTAAGGAAGATGAGGTGCGGGGAATGGTGCAGCAGACAATGGACCATTTTGGAAGAATTGATTTTCTGATCAATAATGCAGGCTTAAGTAGATTTACACCTTTTGATGAGCTGACTGTAGAAGCTTGGGATGAGGTGCTGAATGTAAACCTCAGGGGTGCTTTTTTATGTGCCAAATTTGCTGCGCCACACTTAAAAGCAACCCATAAAGCAGCCATCATTAATATTGCTTCCACGCGGGCTATGCAATCAGAAAAGGAAAGCGAGGCCTATGCAGCTTCTAAAGGAGGTATTCTTTCCCTCACCCATGCACTGGCTGTTAGCCTGGGTCCGCATGTGCGTGTAAATGCCATCAGCCCGGGCTGGATTGAGGTGCGGCACTGGAAAAAAGAGCAGAACCGGCAGCAGGTTGAGCACAGCACCGAAGAAAAAGAACAACATCCGGTCGGCAGGGTAGGCGAGCCCGAAGATATAGGGCGTGCGGCAGTATTTCTTTGCTCCGGCGAAGCAGGCTTTATCACCGGCCATAACCTGGTGATTGATGGCGGCATGAGCCACCGGATGATCTACCTGGCCTAGGGCAGCTTTTACTTATCTTTTGCTTTTTCGCGGATAATTTCTTTCATATAATCCTGCAGGATAAAACCACTTTCCAGAGCGTGGCGGGCTGCCATTTCGGTATCCTGTACATAGAGCATTTCCACCCCAGAGTCGTTGATTTTTTTTCCAATTTGGACCACCTGGGCATCGCGCCTTTTGCGTGTAACATCACGGATATAAATAGCTTTGATACGGCCGGGAAAATCAGCTACGGCCCTTTCGTATATTTCAGGATCTTTTTGGCCGCTGTCACCAATAAGAATAAAGGGCAGATCGCCGGTAAATGACAGAACCTTTTCAATCTGCTCCAGCTTATGGCTCAGGTGGCTTGTTTTAACGAAATTATCTCGGCTAAAGCCTATATCACGCAGTAAAAAGGGACCTGCCGGAATTTCGTTCAGTTCCCAGAATTCTTCCAGCATGTCGTACAAATTCCAGGGGCTGCTACTAACATAGTAGAGCGGGTTTTTATACTTATCTACTTTGCCGCCCATGTGCAGGGCCCGGTAAAAGGCTGCTACACCTTTGAAGGGTAGCCTTGTGCTGGCATTTCGGGTAAAAGTATGTCGCATCATGCGAAAAAGACTGGTTGCCTCTGTTTTCAGAATGGTATCATCCACGTCGCTGATGATGCCAAACTCTGCCTGATCGGTTGGAATCTTGATGAATCCGCTCGCCGTTACCGGGCCATCATTCCTGCCTATGTCTTCCAGGAGTACATATTCTACAGTATGCCATATTTCCTCCTGATCCAGGTCTTTCGGTACCTCCAGGTGGAATTCAAAATAACCATCTTCATCGGTATAGGCTTCGTACTGCTTGCCTTTAAAGGTAGCCTGTATCAGAGCACCAGGCACTTCATTGCTTTCAAAGCGTTTGTACATGGCCTTTACATTCTGCCAGGTGGTATCCTGTTGCCGGGCTGGTAATATGTTTCTTTTTTCAAGAAGTCTGCCTTTTACATAAGCCTTTTCCGTATCGCCGAAGCCACGGTACGCATGTATAACAAGTTGACCCAGGCGGTTATGTTTGCGTATATATGCCCAGCGGGCTTTATTAAATTTCTGCTCCAGCTGATACAGCCCTTTTAACACTGAATTGACCATACTATATTTTGTATAAAGCTATGTTTATACGCACATCAGTTGTACGCTTTATTACTTTTGGGTTTGCTTCCGCCATTACACTCTTCCCATTCGTACTCATAGGAAACAAGACTCAGCTGAGCCGCAGGCTGGTGGTGCACGAACGTATACACCTGCGGCAGCAGGCCGAAATGCTGATCGTGCCTTTTTACCTATGGTATCTCCTTGAATACCTTGTTCGCCTGATCAGGTACCGAAGCAGGTACAGGGCTTATAGGAATATTTCCTTTGAGCGGGAAGCCTATACGCATGATAAACAAACTGCTTACCTCCTTAACAGGCCAATCTGGAACTGGCGACGCTATCTGAAAAAAAACTAATTTGCCATCTACTGCCCAAACAGCTTATGTAACCCCAGCATGTGGCGTACATCATGCTTCGATTGCTCTTCTTCACTGGCTTCTGCAATTATTTCTGATAAAGCTCCTTCTGCTATCCATCCCTGTTCTGCTGCATGCTGAGCTGCCTGTGCAGAGTTTTTTACCAGTAGCATTGGCACCCCCAGCCGGGCTACCTGTTCAGTAATTGCTTTAACTTCCAGATCCCTTGGCTTGTTTTCCTGCGGATGAACATCCCTGATATATATGCCCATTATTCTGCCCGGATACTGTTTAACAATTTCCAGGTAAATTTCCGGATCATGCTGGCCGCTGTCGCCAATAAGCAGAAAGGAGAGCTCTCTGAAAGTTTCCAGCACCTGTGCTATTTTTTGCTGTTTATGGATGCTATGGCCGGTGCGGTAAAGCTTTTTGCGGTCAAGACCCACATCGCGCAACAAAAATACTCCCTTTGGCAGCTGGTTGATCTCACAAAAATTTTTGAACATATCATACAGGTTCCAGGAGGAACTGGACACATAAAATACAGGATTGGAATTATGACCTGCAGCACCTTTTTGAAGGGCCCGGTAAAATGTGGCAACACCCTCAAAAGGCTTTCTTGTTCTTTCGCTGTTCAGGAGCATGATGCGCGATTTTTCAAAAAAATCAGTGGCCTTAGAGACAATGACCGTATCATCGAGATCAGAGATTAGTCCTAAAGTACTGTTAGAAGATTGTAGCAGTACTTCTCCTTTTACCCTCACCGGTGGCTGTGTTTCCTTATACTGCTTAAGCATGGTATATTCTACCTCCTGCCAGCCTTCCAGCCTATCGGGGTTATCCAACTTTGCACTAAAGTATCCTTCATCATCAGATGTCAGGTTACCCTGTACAGATCCCAGCTTGTAAGCCAGCGGAGCATCAGGAATTTCATCGCTTTCGTACCGATAATAAAGTGTTTTAATGTTATCCAGCAGGGTGTCGTCTGCCTCTGGCAGTCTCAGTCCTTCATGTTCCAACACTCTGCCGTTTATATGGATGTAATCCCTGTTGCCGTACCCTATGTAAGGCTGTATGGTGATATCATCAAGCAGGTGTAGTTTCTGTTTGAGCGCTAAGCTTTTTTTATCAAATGCGTTTTCGATTTTACTAGCCAGGTGCTGAAATTCTTCCTTCCATTTTTCCATATTATGTTAATAATTAAAGGCGGCAGAAGGTTTTCAAAGCTGTTGTTGCTGTACTATAGCAATAAAAAATGCTACAAATTCTGGTTTTTTAATAACATATTTTGTAATTTATCGTTAGGAATTAAAACTGACACACTCTTAATTGTACCGTATGAACAAGACAGATCTGCGGGCTTCCAGCAATACAAGCTGGCTGGAGGCTGCTCAACTCCTCATTATGGCTGCTCAGGAAAAAAGCAAAAACATCAGAAGCCTAAGCATTAAAGAAGATGCCCCGGCAACTGATGCTAAGTTTAGCCTGAAAACCCAACTCAATTTTAGTTAACCCTCAATAACCGACATAATCCGCCTGCATGCCAGGCGGATTTCTTTTTCTGTGATAGTCAATGGCGGGGCTATGCGCATGCTGTTATCGCAGTATAGAAACCAGTCGGTGAGTACGCCGGCCAGCAGTGCACGATCAATAATTGGCTTGAGTACCTCGAAAGAATCGAACTCCACAGCCATCAATAAACCTCTGTTTCTGATCCCGCGGATAGCAGGGTGCTGAAGCTCCTGTTTGAACAAACTGGCTTTTGCATTGGCAGCTTTGTAAAGTTCTTCTTCTTTTATAACATTAAGTGTGGCTAAAGAAGCCGCAGCACTTAGCGGGTGGCCGCCAAAGGTAGTTATGTGGCCTAGTATGGGGCTTCTTCTCAGTACGTCCATTATTTCTGTGGAGGCAATAAAGGCACCAATAGGCATACCGCCACCCATTCCTTTTGCACATACTAAAATATCGGGCACTACCGGGTACTGTTCAAAGGCCCAGAAAGTGCCGGTTCTGCCAAATCCTGTCTGTATTTCGTCCAGGATCAGCAGCGTACCTGTTTGTTTGCATCTATCCTGCAGGGCAGTCCAGTATTCAGCTGTGGCTTGTCTGATGCCTGCTTCTCCCTGTACTGTTTCTATGATAACGGCGGCTGTTTTGGTGCTGATCACATCAAGGTCTTCCAGCGTACCATAGCCAATATGCCTGATGCCCGGCAGGAGCGGCCGGTAAGCCCTTTTAAAACTTTCGCTGCCGCAAACCGATAAAGCACCCTGTGAACTGCCATGGTAGGCATTATAACAGCTAACTAATTCATGACGGCCGGAGTAGCGCTTGGCTAGTTTCAGCGCCCCTTCTACTGCTTCGCTGCCAGAATTTACCAGGTAGCAGACATTCAGCGGATCGGGCAGTGTGCTGGCCAGTGCCTGTGCCAGCATTACCTGAGGGGCCTGTACCAACTCGCCATACACCATTATATGCAGGTATTTTTCCATCTGCTCATAAATGGCTTTCATGACTTTTGGATGGCGGTGACCTACATTGCTTACGCCGATACCACTGATCAGGTCTATATAGTCTTTACCGTCAGGCGCGTATAGAAAAACACCCTCTGCTTTATCTATTTCCAGTAAAAGGGGGAAGTCTGATGTATGGGCCAGATGTTGTTGAAACAATAATCTGTTACTTATCATTATTGATATATTATTGAAATATAGAAAGCCTTAAAATCTGTTCAAATATCAAACTTTTAAGGGCTTTTCTTAAAATGTGCTTATTTAGTTTTATATTGTCTAAGTGTTCTATACACTTATTTTTAGCGTTTTTTTTCGTTGCACTTTATCAATTTACAAAAAGCCAAACTAGTCGTCAGGCTATGATAAAAACTTTTACACTAGCATCAATAGCGTTCACCTGTATCTCATTTCTGGCAATAGCCCAAAACGATGAAACAAGCCAGTTTACCAGAGAAACCCTGCCGGAAATAAACACAGAATACCTGGAGGCCAGGCCTCTGATCTCAGGTGATGGAAAAACTTTGTTTTTTGTAAGAAGGTCATACCCGGACAATTACAGTGGCGTAAAAGACGATCAGGATATCTACGTTGCCACCTATGATGAAACTACAGATACCTGGTCTACTCCGCAGAATATTGGCAAAGTGCTGAATAACAGACGTAATAATGCAATAGCTTCCGTAAATGAGGATGGCACTGAAGGTGTTTTTTTTAATACCTATAGAAAAACCAGAAAAGCCCCGCTAGCACGCAGTAAAAGAACAGACAGAGGCTGGAGTACTCCAACTCCTGTTACCATTCAGGGTTTTGTAAACCTTAATGACTATGCAGACTATCACCATGCATTTAAACAAAATGTTCTGATATCTGCTATTGAGGGAGAAAGATCTTTTGGTGGTCAGGACTTATACATCAGCTTTCCCGATGGCTTTGGGGGCTGGAAAGAACCCGTTAATCTGGGAGCAGTACTAAATACAAAGCAATCTGAATTTGCTCCTTTCCTGGGTTCCGACGGCCGCTCACTTTTTTTCTGTTCCTATGGTCATAACAGTGCCGGGGGCAGCGATATTTTTATGAGCGTTCGTCTGGACGACTCATGGATGCGCTGGTCTAAACCAGTTAGCCTGGGGTCTTTCGTCAACACTTCGCAGGAGGAGAGCTTTTTCAGCATAACCGACGACTTTAAGTATCTCTACTATACCTCATACACCACCCGGCAGACAAACAGGGATATTTACAGAATAAGGCTGCCGGAAGAATTTACGGCCATCAACGGACCTGTGCTGGCACAGCTGGATAGTGTAGCCATTAGCAACATTATGCTTAGTGGAAATTACAGGGTAAGCCAAAAGGGTGCTACTAAAAATTTCCAGGGGGTATCTTTCGAAGGCTGGCCTGAGGAGGAGGAAGAAGCACTTGCAGAAGCGAACCTTGAAACAACTGCTCCTGCAGAAAACAACATTTCAGAAGCAGGCTCCACTATCAATCCTACTGCTATAACTGGCGAAGGCAACCCGGCTACTGCTGCTTCGGGCACTTATTCAAATGCAGGCAGTACTGCCGTTCCTGAAGGCGAGTCAGCCAGGTTTGCGGGATTTCAGCCTGCTGATGAAGTAAAGCTTTCTCCGGAGGCAGATGAACTGATGCGCACCCTTAGGCAACAGCTTCCGGATCTGAATTTTTTGGTAAGAGAGCAAAATGGTGTAACAGAGTTTAAAATTGTGCAAAACCTGGAGTATGATTTTAATGCTGTTTATGTAGCACCAGATTATTTGCCACGCCTCAGGAGGCTTGGCAACATCTTAAGAGACAGGAATGACCTCACCGTAACCCTATATGGACACACCGATGAAATTGGTGCACAGGATGTAAATCAGCGGGTTGCTGTTCAGCGGGTTGAAAACCTTGAAAATTACTTTAAACGCAGAGGCATCACAGCAGACCGCATAGAAGTAGTTGGTGTGGGAAATACAGAACCGCTCAATGCCAATGACACAGATGGAAACCGCCAGAAAAACAGAAGAGTAGAAACCGTACTGCGGCTGGCCCAGCAGTAAGTTTTGCCTATTGCAGGCTACTCTCAGCAGTACGGCACCAAAGCAGAGCGGGTATCTTGTTTATTAGTATAGGTAATTTTAAGGCTCATCTGCCAAAAAGGTTCAGGTTTACAGTCTTTCCTGAAGAGATGGTCAACTCTTTTATTTGTGTAAATTTGCTGCCCTGTGCATTTTTAGCTCGGTATACCAGGCGATAATCACCTGGCTGCAAAGCCAGTGAATTTATAGAATTTTTATCCTCGAGCTGCAGAATAAGCTCCTGCAGGCCGCCTTCTTTCAGCAGGTACAAACTGCTCCAGGATGCTACATCAGAACGTACATTGAGTATACCCGGTGCAGGTATGGTAAGGGTACGGGTTTGTCCCCCATCAATTTTAACACTCCTGAAATAAACCTTGGGCAGGGTATGTACTTCTATATCGTAGGTGCCTGCCAGGTACTTCTGGTCAGAACCCATGGCTTGTATATGCAGGGTTTGTGCCTGGTCAGGCAAACGCACCAATGCCCGTACACCGCCAGCATACTCCCAGTGGTTTTGCTGCTGTAGCCGCAGTACTCCTTCGGGGGCTTTTATGCTGATGGTGTTATGAGTACCACCTTCCAGCACAATGCCGTGCTGCACAACAGGAGGCAGGGTATTTACAATGATGGAGTATGCAGGAACAGGATCTATAAAAATAGAGTCTGGTCTGCCACGGCTATCAAGAAAATGAATAAAATTGTACATGACCTCCCCGGTGGCGCTGTTTACAAAGCTCATGTTTAAATCGGTTTGGCGGGGGCGGTTTTGCTCATCGAGGAGCTGCACCTGCAGGGAGGTTTTTCCAAGACTTTGCCGAAGGGCTTTATTCAGAGCAGCCCTGAAGCGTGTTATGTTTGAGGCATCGTAATAATCGCCCATGCAGTTAAATTGCTGCTCCATACCCGCCTCCTGGCTTAAGGCAATTACAAAAGGCTGCAAAAATACTTTTTTCTTTTGCAGCGCTAGCGATACGGCACAGGGATCGCCTCCGCAGCTTTCCAGGCCATCGGTAATCAGGATTAAAATATTGCGGTACTGGTTGCCGGCAGGGAAATCTTTGGCAGCTTCTTCTAAAGAATAAGCAAGAGGTGTATTACCTTTTGGCTGCACAGCCTTTAAGGTTTTGATGATGGCATCATGATTTTTTTGAGAAAAACCAACCTCCAGTTTTGAGTCCCGGCAATCATTGTTTTGTCTTTGTGCCTGGTGGCCGTATACACGTAGTCCCAGCTCTACCTGCGGGTTTGTGCGCAAAGAGTCTACCATGAAAGAAAGCAGGTTCTTGGCGGCATCCATCCTGGTGCCAACATCCCAGGGTGCCAGCATACTGCCTGAGGCATCGAGTACAAAAAGCAGGCGTGTTTTAGAAAGGGGCAGTTGGGCAGATTGCTGCGCCCGCAGGGGTGTAGTGCCTGCCCCATACAGGCTGAAAAAAAGAAGAAGCCAGGTGAGTGGCTTCTTCAGAGTAAAATATAAGTGATCAATAGCCGTCATGTACTTCCTCCGGATGTATGATAGCTTTTTGCAGCTGCTCGTCATTTGGTGCCACACCATGCCATTTATGGCTGTTAACCATAAATTCAAAAACCCTGCCTAAATTTGTGTGCGCAAAATCAAAGTTGGGTTGTTTGACCATAACCGGGGGAGAAGAATTTACTTAATGATTTGGGTGGTATGTTCTTTGGTATTCACCTTCTCGATGATGTCTTCGATAATGCCTTCTTCATTGATGATAAAGGTGGTGCGGGCAGTGCCCATGTATTTACGGCCATACATTGATTTTTCCACCCACACGCCGTACTGCTCATTAATGCTCTTGTCCTCATCGGCAATAAGGGTAAAAGGCAGCTCGTATTTATTCCTGAACTTCTGGTGCGAAGCTACACTATCTGAGCTGATGCCTATTACTTCATAACCTTTGCTTTGCAGCAGCTGGTGGTTATCGCGTAAATCGCAGGCTTGTGCAGTGCAGCCGGGGGTATCGTCTTTTGGGTAAAAATACAGCACCACTTTTTTGCCGCGGTAATCATTCAGGTTTACCGTATTTCCATTCTGGTCTTTGCCGGTAAATTCTGGTGCTTTTTGTCCTTTTTCAAGCTTCATAAAAAATTATATTTTGGTGGTATATACATGCTCGTTGCCTGCATTGTCTTTCACTCTTACCTCTACAGGGCCTTTAAAGGGCTTGTTTTCATCAAGCTTTTCAGACCAGATCAGCGCCCTTTTGTAATCATAGTTCATCAGCACCCACTCGCCATCAACATAAACATCAAAACTTTTGATGCCTGAAAGTCCGTCGGAGATCTGGAAGGCAAGGCTGCTAGTATTAGCCCGCACCGGCCTGATTACGGGTGGGGTAACATCAGTACGCAAAGTATATTGGCCTAAAGTACGCGTACGGAAAGTGATGTTATTGCCCTGCCATTCGCCACCGGCCCAGCTCCAACTGTTCTTTCCTCTTACTTCGTACACATGGGTTTTATCCTTTTGCGGATATTCCTGCTGTGTTTTTAGGGTAGCAGTAATGTGGCTAAACAAAGGATGTACATCTTCGCTGATCGTAAAAATTTCAGCATTTGCCGTTTTCTGATACCCTGTTTGTAAATATAAGGTATCGAAAAGAGAATTTTTGGGAAAAGACAGGTCCAGCTCCGGCAGGTACAGATTGAATACAGTTTTACTGGGTACCATTGCCTTGTAACCAAATTCTTTTTTGGTGTTGTTCACCATAAAAGAATCGGGGAGGCCCTGGCGCATATCCCAGAGGTACATGGCAGCGGCAGCAGTGCTATAGGCAGGGCTAAGCTCAAACTGCCTTCTGTTGCTGTACATCACCGCAGGGATGGTATCCTCTTTAGGTGCCGGGGCAGAGAACAGGAGTAAATTTTCATACAGATCAGGGTTTGTGCCAACTTTATTATCAAGCTGGGTGAGGGTTTGCTTTGGCGCTTCTCCCTTTAGCTGAAACTGAACTTCTCGTATATTGCCGTAGCTGTCGGTTAATTTCAGGAGTACATCATAAACAGAATCTGGCTGATTGATGATGAGGTTGCCACTGTTTTGATCGGTTTTATAGAGGGGCAGTTCGTTACCATCTGTTACGTACAGGCGCATAAATTTACTGCCCGTTTTTTTTCTTACACCATAGTGGGTGTGTACTTCAATATGCCTGGTAAGATCAAAGGCAAAGCGGTTAACGTTATGGGCATATACTTCCTTACCGTTTACCAGCATTTCTACTGCAGGAAAGCCGTTGATGTTATCGGCACCATTAAATTTATCGTAAGCGAGCAATTCTACACCAATTGTGCCCCATACCGGAATGGGCCCGCCCGTGAGCTTGTAATCCTTGTTCTGTAAAACCGGTCTGTACTCAAACCTGCCAAATTCATGCCCAACCCTAGATTCTTTGTTTTGAGTTGTGAGGGCAAGCTTATAAACGTAGGGTGGGATATTATCAGTGATTTCATCAAAGCCATAGTCCAGTGGGTTAATCACATCCTGCCGGGCATCACGAATCTCGAAATGCAGGTGAGGACCTCCTGAACCGCCGCTGTTGCCGCCATAACCAATTACATCTGACTGCTTGTAGAAAAACTGGTTCCGCTCCGGAAATAGCTCAATCTCAAAGGTTTTATTGTTATACTGCTGCTCACGTACCCATTTGGCAATGCCTTTTTCAAACCCTTCGAGGTGTGCATATACAGTTGTGGTGCCATTGGGGTGGGCAATATACATTACATTGCCATAGCCGCTGGTGCTTACTTTAATACGGTTTACATAACCCTCTGCAGCTGCATGGATAGGCCAGCCTGTTACACTGCCGGTTTTAATATCCAGACCGCCATGAAAGTGGCCGGGACGTAATTCGCCCATGGTACCGGAAAGAAAATTTTGTTTACCAGGCTGAACGGGGAAAATATAATATCCTTTTTCTGTTTGATCTTTTAATCGGGGATTTTGTGCCAGAAGAGTACCGGAAAGGCACAGACAACCTGCCAGCAGCAGTGCTACGCTATTTAACTTCAAAGTCTAAGAGGTTTTTGTTTTCTATAAAAGCCGTAAGGCGGTCTCCAGGTTTAACGGGGCCTACACCCTTAGGAGTTCCGGTATATATCAAATCACCCTTCTTTAACGTAAAAAACCTGCTTAAGTATGCTATTGTATAGTCAAAACTAAAGATCATAAGGCTTGTATTGCCCTGCTGGCGGGTTTCGCCATTTACCTGCAGGCTGAAGTCCAGGTTATGCAGGTCAAACTCCTCTTTTGAAATAAATTCAGATACGGGCGCAGAGCCATTAAAGCCTTTTGCTATTGACCAGGGTAGCCCTTTTTCTTTTGCCTTTTGCTGCAGGTCCCGGGCAGTGAAATCAATTCCGATACCTATTGCATCGTAATACCTGGGAGCAAATTTTTCATCAATATGCTTTCCTTCCTTACTGATGCGCAAAACAATCTCCACCTCATGATGCACATCGCTGGAAAAATCAGGATAATAAAAAGGCTGGTTGTTGCGCAGCAGGGAAGTATCTGGTTTTATGAATATTACAGGCTCCTCGGGACGTTCATTGCCCAGCTCCTTAATATGTTCTGCATAGTTGCGGCCTATACCGAAAATCTTCATTGGCAGGTTTTTTGATCTATACGTAGAATATGGTACAAATATCATAAAAAAGGCTGTACCTACCGTGGTGAAGGCCGCTAAACATTTTCAAAAGGCATTTGCTTTATTTGTAGAACATATATTTAGACAGAACATGAAAAGATCAATTCTAACCCTGATTACAGCAGTTTTAATGGCAGTGGTGAGCAGCTGTTCCACAGTGCCCCTAACGGGCCGGCGACAACTTTCACTAGTGCCTGACAGTCAAATTTTGCCAATGTCCTTTCAGCAGTACCAGCAGGTAATGAGTGAAAGTAAATTATCTAATAATCAGCAGTATGTTACTTCCGTGCGTACGGTAGGCCAGCGCATATCAAAGGCTGTTGAGCAGTATATGCAGGAAATAGGACAGCAGGATAATGTACAGGGCTTCCAGTGGGAGTTTAACGTAATTGCAGAAGACCAGGTAAATGCATGGGCAATGCCTGGTGGTAAAGTAGCCTTTTATGAAGGTATTATGCCTATTACACAAAACGAAACAGGTATTGCCGTTGTAATGGGCCATGAGGTTGCCCACGCCATTGCCAAACATGGTAGTGAGCGTATGTCGCAGCAGCTGGCAACACAGCTGGGCGGACAGGCACTTTCTGTAGCCCTGCAGTCTAAACCACAACTTACCCAGCAGCTTGCCATGGCTGCCTTTGGAGCAGGTTCCCAGGTAGGTGTACTGCTTCCGTATGCGCGTGATATGGAATCAGAAGCCGACCGTTTAGGCCTGATCTTTATGGCACGTGCTGGTTACGATCCTCGCCAGGCCCCACAATTCTGGGAGCGTATGCAGGCAAAGAGTGGGGGCGGCGGAACCCCGGTGTTCCTAAGCACTCACCCACACCCCGAAACACGTATCAAGCAGCTTAACCAGTGGATGCCGGAGGCGCTAAAAGCCTATCAGCAGGCCACCGGCAGACAATAATTTTAAGAACCTTTTAATTACATCCGCTTCTCTCCAGGGGGCGGATTTTTTAGTTTTACAGCATGATCTGCATGAATTTTCAGCTGCTCTTTATTCTATTTTATGCAGTGATCTGATTATTTCTGCTTATAAAATTAACAGGAGCGGGCCTATTTCTGCTCCTTGCTTTAACAGACTAATGCTATGCTTTGCCTGCTCTTTATTTTGCTGTTTGCTTTGTACAAGCTGCTGATCAGCAAAGATCTGTACTTACGCCTGAGTGGCACAGAAAAAAAGCCGGTTAAAAACCGGCTTTTGTAAATGTTGGTTATGAACCAGCTTCTTTTACAAGCTTGTTACTAAAGTTAAGTCTCTTCAGGAGCTTTCGTACATCCTGCCAGGAGCCAATGCGGTACATGGCAGAAGAAGGCCCATTGCCGACACGCAGTGTAAAGGCATGTTCAGGCATGGTTCTGAAAGTGTCTTCATCAGTCCAGTCGTTACCAAAGCAAAGGATAAAGTCTGCAGGTGGCAGTCTCTCCAGCAGGTGCTGTGCTGCTTTGCCTTTGTTTACCTCCAGGTTTTTGATCTCTACAATATTCTCACCATCTAAAACCTGCAGGTTTAAGGTAGAGGCAAGATATTTCAGGTGACTGGTTAATTCACGCATCCGCAGCTCTCCCAAACCTGATTGTACCCTGCGGTAATGCCAAACGAGTGAGTAATCTTTTTCTTCCAGGAAGGCACCCGGCGTACGGCCAACGTAATCTTCCAGTATGGGTCTGATTTCTTTTTTCCAGCTGTTGTCTACCCGCTCAATTTTCTCAAACTCACTATCATGTTTGCGGATATAAATACCATGCTCGGCCACCAGGTAAATAGGCAATTTCCCCAGCCATTTGTACAGGGTACTGGCATTGCGGCTGCTGATAACAATCATATTGTTTTGCTCATTCTCCACAAGCTCCTGTAGTAACTGCTCCAGGTCATCATCCGGTTTTGCCATCAGCGGGTTATCCTCAAAAGGCATGAGGGTTCCATCGTAATCGGCAATGATCAGGCGGCGCTTTGCTTTTTGATACTTATCAAGGATTTCTTCCATGCCGTGTTCATCCAGTTGCTGGGTAGACATGGTTTCCTGCTTTTCCTTGATAAAGTTAAGGCGGTCCATAAATACGCGTACCCAGTTATGGATGTCGTACTTGCGGATAGATGCCTGCATGTTGCTCATGCGCCGCTCCTGTTCCGACTTAGGCATTACCAGCGCAGCATGGATAGAATCTACCATGCCATTGATATCATTGGGGTTGATCTGCAGGCTGTCGAGCAGCTCACGGCTGGCACCTGCCATTTCACTTAACACCAGTACACCATGCTGATCCAGCTTGCTGGCTACATACTCTTTGGCCACCAGGTTCATGCCGTCTCGCATGGGGGTCACCAGTGCCACATCGGCAATGCGGTAAAAAGCAGAAATGGAATTGAGCGGAAATGATCGGTAGAAATAGTGTATGGGCGTCCAGTTTAGGCGGCCATACTGTCCGTTAATACGGCCTACGCGTTCATCTATATCTTCTTTCAGGTCTTTGTAGCGGCCTACCCGGTCGCGGCTGGGCACTACCACCATGACCAGCGAAACCTTGCCTCGCCATTCCGGGTAACGTTCCAGGAAGGTCTCGAATGCATGAAGCCTGTTGGGAATACCCTTGGAGTAATCCAGCCGGTCTATGCTAAGGGCCACTTTCACTTCACCAAGAGCAGTTCTGAACCTTACTTCTTTTTTGATAGTATCCGGTGCGGCAGCGCAGGAGGCATAGCTTTGGTAATCTATGCCCATGGGGAATGCATCCACCAGTACTCTTCTGTTATTTACGTCAACCTGACCGTTGGTATGGGTGAGCATCACAATGCGGTTCACGCTGCTCAGGAAGTGACGCATGTCGTCGTAAGTGTGGAAGCCGATCAGGTCTGCCCCAAGCAATCCTTTTAAAAGCTGTCGGCGCCAGGGCAGGAGCCTGAATACCTCGTAAGAAGGAAAGGGAATGTGCAGGAAAAAGCCGATGCTGCTTTCTGGCAGCCGCTCACGGATTAGCTGGGGGAGCAGGAGCAACTGATAATCATGTATCCAGAGGGTATCACCAGGTTCGGCCAGGCGTACCACTTCTTCGCAAAACTTCAGATTAACTTTAAAATAAGCTTCCCACAGCTCATTTTCATGTACTGCATAATTATTAAAATAATGAAAAGTAGGCCAGAGGGTTTCATTGCTGAAGCCTTCGTAATAATCTCTTATTTCCTGTTCAGTCAGGAAAACCGGGCTCATATTGTTGTTTTGAAGATGGGTTGTAATCTCACCTTCAGTTTCCTTAGAGTCGACGTACAGGCCGGGCCAGCCAATCCACAGATTGTTGCCCTCCTTATAAATAGATCCCAAACCTGTTGCCAGTCCGCCTTCACTGGTCTGATACTCCAGGCCCTGATCGGTTTTCTGGATTTTAACAGGCAATCGGTTTGATACTATAATCGTTTTTGACATGCTAAAAATGTTGTCTTCCGTTAAAAGCTGTTTCTATCAGAGCAGAAACATAAAGTCCCTCAGTAATATAAACACAAACTCTGAAACGTTGTAATCGTTTGAAAAGCTTTTATCGTTTTAACGCACGAAGTTTAATTTCGGTTAGCTTCCGCTTAGTATCTTGTGGAAATTCACCGCGCATTACCCAGTCATAAAAACCAGGTTCTTCTTTCAGCACATCCTGCACCGGGCGGAATCGGTGCTTTCCAAAGTTCATTACTTCAACACCATCCTGGTTGTACACAAAGCGGCCGGCAAGGTCTACCATCTTACTGTTAAACAGTTTGTGCAGGCTATCCATGCTGTTGCTTTTAACCACGCCCAGTTTCTGACCATTGCTGTCTTCGGCCTCCTGGCCATCGTAACGCTCCAACTGTGCCATCAAAACTTCATAAGTAGCAATGGTGTCAGCCTGGGCACTGTGGGCGTTTACAAGGTCTTTATCGCAATAATACTTATAGGCAGCGGTAAGGGTGCGCTTTTCCATCAGATGAAAAATAATCTGCGCATCAATCAGCTTTTTTTTGCTTACATCAAATTCTACCCCGGCCCGCAAAAACTCCTCGACCAGCATGGGTATATCGAACTTTATATGATTGAACCCAGCCAGATCGCAATCATTTAGTACCCTTTTAATAGTTTGGGCAAGATCATTGAAAGTAGGGCAGTCTTTTACATCTTCATAGTAAATACCATGCAGCATACTCACTTCAGGCGGAATGGGAATACCAGGGTTAATCCGGTAATTGTGCTCTTCCTTTCTGCCGTCGGGGTGAATCTTTAAAATAAAAAGTTCAACGATTCGGTCGCGACATACATTGGCACCGGTGGCTTCTACATCAAAAATGGCTAAAGGGTTGCGCAGGTGTAAATTCATAAATATATTATTGCAGAGGCTAATACACAGGTGTTTAACGCACCAATGTATTAGCCAGTTGCTGTAGGTCTATTCCGCCAAAATTGGCAGAGGTCATAAGTAGAAATACTGTGTTTTCCGGATTTTGCTGCCGAACCCATGCTTCAACCAGCCTGGATTCTGTAAATACCTGCAGGTTTGGCTGACTGAAAGCTGCTGTTACATCCTGTTCGCTGAAGCTCTCCAGCCGCTTGCCTGCTACCACCTCAGGGTTAAAGTAAACAGCCGTTAAATTGGCATTCCCCAGCGTATGCTGGTATTTTGGCAAAAAATTCCTGCTTAAACTGCTAAAGGTGTGCAATTCCAGACAGGCCACGATCGTGTGCTTGGGAAAACGCTCCTGCACGGCACGCACAGTAGCCTCTACCTTGGAAGGGGCGTGTGCGAAATCGCGGTAAACATAGGTATTACCTTTTTGCGCCAGCAGCTGCAGCCGTTTGGCCGCTCCTTTAAAGGTACTGATGGCCCGGTAAAACTCTTCGTCGGTAATGCCTATACGTTTACAGACCTGCATGGCACCGCTGATGTTTTGCATGTTGTGTGTGCCGAAGACCTGCACCGGTACCTTACCTGTTGCTGTTTTCAGGAAAACCTGTTCATCGTTTATTTCGTGAAGGTGGGTCACGTAGGGCAGCTGGTTTACGTCCTCCCGCTGCTTGTTACCAATAATGGAGCCAATAGGATCTTCATCACAATAAACAAGCGAACCGCCTTTTGGTGTGCTATCGGCCAGCAGCTCAAACTGCTTTACATAAAACTCTTCTGTGGGAAATACATTGGCATGGTCCCAGGCAATACCGCTGATGAGAGCAATGTGGTGGTGGTAATGTAAAAACTTAGGGGTCTTGTCTAAAGGACTGGTAAGGTATTCATCACCTTCCATGATGATTACAGGGGCATCTGACAGCTTCACCATGCCATCGAAACCTTCTATTTCGGCACCTACCATGTAATCGAACTTGCGCCCGTTTTCCCGCAGTACATGCAGAATCATGGAGGTAATGGTGGTTTTGCCATGGCTGCCGGCAATAACCACCCTTTGCTTATCGCGGCTAAAGTTGTAGAAAAATTCAGGGAAAGAGTAAATGGGGAGACCTAATTCCTGGGCACGCAGCAACTCCGGGTTATCGGCACGGGCATGCATACCCAGTACTATGGCATCCAGCTGAGGTGTAATTTTTTCCGGAAACCAGCCGGTTTGCTCCGGCAGCAGCCCAAACCGCTGAAGATTACTTTGTGAGGGTTCATAGAAACCATCGTCAGATCCGCTAACCTGGTGGCCGCTGCGGTGCAGGGCAATTGCCAGGTGGTGCATAACGCTACCACCAATAGCAATAAAGTGATATTTTTTATGTAAATTTTCGTTCATATGCCTTTTAGGGGTAGTCAAATTTATAATATTTTAAACAGCATGCCAACTAATGATTGTTCATAATATGTGGACAAGTTTGCCCGGCATTAAGCTACCTTTGTTTTATGGAGAATGGACAAGGCACTGCGAAGAACGTTCCTGTAAGGACTAAGGTCCTGGCTCCCAGTGAGCCGGGATCATTAATGGGCAAGATGCCTCCCCAGGCGATAGATCTGGAGGAAGCGGTACTGGGTGCCCTTATGCTGGAGAAAGAGGCAATTACCACGGTAATTGATATTCTTAAAACAGATAATTTTTACAGAGAGCAGCACAAGCTGATTTATGAGGCTATCATCGATCTGTTCAACGCATCAGAGCCTGTAGATTTGCTCACCGTGAGCAACCAGCTACGTAAAAACGGCACACTCGATAAGGTAGGTGGTGCATTTTATATTACCAACTTAACCACCCGGGTTAACTCCGCTGCAAACATAGAGTACCATGCCCGTATTGTGGCCGAAATGGCCATCAAGCGTAAACTTATTACCATTGCAGGTGAAATTCAACGCGAAGCCTATGAGGATACTGCCGATGTGTTTGACCTGCTGGACAAAACAGAATCTGCGCTGTTTGAGGTTTCTGAAGCAAACATCCGGAAGAATTATGCCGACATGAAAACTATTATGCGTGATGCCATGCGGGAGCTGGAAGCCCGTAAGGATCATAAAGATGGTTTGACCGGTGTACCGAGTGGTTTCAGTGCTCTTGACCGCGTAACCTCAGGCTGGCAGCCCAGTGACCTTATTATTATTGCAGCCCGCCCGGCTATGGGTAAAACTGCATTCGTAGTATCGGCCCTGCGGAATGCAGCCGTGGATTTCAATAAACCCGTTGCCATTTTCTCCCTGGAGATGTCGGCTGTACAGCTGGTAAACAGGATGATTTCGGCAGAAGCAGAGTTGGAGAGTGAAAAGATTAAAAAAGGCAACCTGGCCGATTATGAGTGGGAGCAGCTGGTGCATAAAACCACCCGCCTGAACAAAGCTCCTATTTTTATAGATGATACACCGGCTCTCTCGGTACTGGAGCTTAGGGCAAAATGCCGACGCCTGAAAGCGCAGCACGATATCCAGATGATCATCATTGACTACCTGCAGCTGATGAGTGGCGATACCAGCAAAGGTGGTGGAAAAGGCAACAGGGAGCAGGAAATTGCTTCGATCTCCCGTGCTCTGAAACAGCTGGCCAAAGAATTGAACTGCCCGGTAATTGCACTTTCGCAGCTAAGCCGTGCTGTAGAAACCCGCGGTGGCGATAAGCGCCCGCAACTCTCCGACCTTAGGGAATCAGGCTCTATCGAGCAGGATGCCGACATGGTAATGTTCCTCTACCGTCCGGAGTATTATGGTATTCTGCAGGGTGAAAATGGTGAGCCGCTAGCTGGTGTGGGCGAGGTAATTATTGCCAAGCACCGGAATGGTTCGCTGGATACGGTTCAGTTGAAGTTTATCGGTAAATACACACGTTTTACCGACCTCGACGGCCCAAGCATCAGCAACAGCAACTATGCACCATCAGGTAACTTTACACCTGTAAAAACCATGAGTGGCGGCAATGTAAATTCCATTACCCTGGGCAGCAAGGCAAATGATGATGATCTGTCGCCAAAACCCGGTAAACCCGGCTTTGGCTATACCGATTTCCCTGAAGATGATGGTGCACCATTTTAAGAGATAAAAGCAAAGCCTTTTCCGGTAGTCCAGTCACATACTAAATACCGAAAGCATGATCGCTGTTGAGGAAGCAGATCGGATTATTTTTTCACATCTGAAAGATTTTGGAAAGGAGCGTATCACTTTCGGCGATGCACTGGGCAGGGTGTTGGCTGAAGATTTACTAGCAGACAGAGATTTACCCCCTTACAACAGGGTAAGTATGGATGGCATTGCCATTCGCTACAATGTGTTTGAAAAGGGTATTCGCTCCTTTACCATCATGGCTACCCAGGCAGCTGGTGATACGCCCCGGGAAATAACGGAAGAGGAGCAGTGTATCGAAATTATGACGGGTGCCGCACTGCCTCCTACAACTGATACAGTGATCCGCTACGAGGATGTGCTTATCAGCAATGGTAGGGCGGTTATACAGGTAGAAAATGTGCTTAGGGGGCAGAATATTCATGTGCAGGGGAGTGATAAAGCAAGTGGGGCAACACTCGCAGCTGCCAACCAAAAAATTACCCCGGCACTTATAAGCCTTGCTGCTTCTGTGGGAGCCAGCAGTCTGGTGGTAAAGAAGCGTCCGGAAATAGTAGTGATCTCTACCGGCGATGAGCTGGTAAGGGTGCATGAAACACCCACACCCTACCAGATCCGGCAGTCTAACAACCATACCATCAGGGCTGCACTGCAACAGCATGCCTTTCAGGCAGACCTGCTCCATATACCTGATAATCCCTCTGTTATACACCAGCAGCTTCAGCGTTGCCTACAGGCCTATCAGGTGATTATTCTGAGCGGCGGAATCTCTATGGGTAAATTTGATTACATACCCCAGACCCTGGAAGATCTGTCAGTGAACAAGCATTTTCATAAAGTAAAGCAGCGTCCGGGGAAACCTTTCTGGTTTGGTACCCATGCGGCAGGAGCAGTGGTATTTGCCCTGCCCGGAAATCCGGTATCTACCTTTATGTGCCTGCATCGTTATGTGTTACCCTGGCTCCAGGCTGCATCATGTATCAAAGCCAGGCCACTTTATGCTATGCTGGAGGAGCCAGTCAGCTTTACACCAGACTTACAGTATTTCCTGCAAGTGCAGTTGAATTCAAGCAACAAAGGAACCATAGTTGCAACAGCCGTAGCAGGGAATGGTTCCGGCGATTTCTCCAGCCTGCTGCAGGCCGATGCTTTTATGGAATTACCGGCTCATCAGTCTACCTTTAGTGCAGGAGATGTGTACAGGGTGTGGCCTTTCGTGCCCGGGCTTTTTTAGTGTAAAAGCTGTAGCTTAGTAGAAGCAGTATTTTTCGATCAATACAGAGAATTTTAAGCATGAATGAATTTACTCATCTGGACGATAAAGGGCGCGCAACCATGGTGAATGTTGGGGAAAAGCAGCCTACTCTCCGTACAGCCACTGCCAGAAGCATTGTAGTGTTGCCAGCAGCGGTACTGGAAAAGCTAACAGCAGGAGAAATTCAAACCAAAAAAGGAGCTGTGTTTCAAACTGCCATTATTGCAGGCATTATGGCGGCCAAAAAAACAGGAGAGCTTATTCCGCTCTGCCATCCGCTGGGCATGGACAACTGCCAGATCAACATACAGGTAAATGAGCATCAGGAGGTGGTGATAGACTGCACCGCAAGCATTACAGCTAAAACTGGTATTGAAATGGAAGCACTGGTAGGAGCTTCTGTTGCTGCCTTAACTATTTATGATATGTGCAAAGCCATGAGCCATGATATTGTAATAAGAGAAACCAGGCTGATGGAAAAAACAGGAGGCAAGCGTGACTTCAAAAGAGCATAAAAAACACAGCGCCATTACAAGGCCTGCCTATGGCAACTTTAGCAGAAACGAATGGGCCATCGTTGGTGCTCCCTGCGGTGATATCAAAACATTGGCAGATAGATTGATTAAGTCACTTTCAGCATATCATAAATGTGCTTATGTAGATGCCCAGCATGGAGATGCCCGGCATGGAGATGCCCGGCATGTAGATCAGGAAGCAGCATTACCCGGCAGACTGGCTATGGGTGCAGCAGCAGAATATACTAATGCCATTGACTTTCACCAGTTCAATCTTCAGCAGGACCTCAACCAGTTCCAGTTCAGGCAGCTGTTTTCTGAAATGGACCTGGTGCTGGTGAATGGCAACCACCAGCAGGCTAAAGCCCAGGTGGTGATGATCGACTCACGAAAGAAAGCTTCCCTGCAGAAGAGGCTGGAACAGTTAACAAATGTAGAGCTGTTTATACTGGCCGAAGGAGAGCAGGAGGTTTTCAGTTTTGTGCAGGAGGCAATACCCCACTGGCAGCAGCTTCCTCTTTTACATGTCGGAGAAACTGAAAAGATTGTCCGTTTTTTCAGTGAAAGATTGCAGCAGGCAAAGCCAAAACTGAATGGCATGGTACTGGCTGGCGGCAGGAGCCAGCGGATGGGGCATGACAAAGGAGCCATTGGCTGGCATGGACAGGAGCAGCGCTACTATATGGCAGACCTGCTGAAAGGCTTTTGTAGCAGCGTTTATATTTCCTGCCGACCGGAACAGCAGCAGGGAATTAATAACAGTCACAACACACTGCCCGATACTTTTCCAGGTTTAGGACCCTATGGAGCTATCCTTTCAGCTTTTCAGGCACAGCCTGACAGCGCCTGGCTGGTAGTTGCATGCGACCTGCCACTGCTGGATGCGCCAACACTGCAGTACCTGACAGACAACAGGAATACCGCTGCACTGGCTACCACCTTCAAAAGTCCGCATGATAATTTTCCGGAGCCCCTGATCACCATCTGGGAACCCAAAAGCTATCCGGTCCTGCTGGCTTTTATGGCACAGGGCTATACCTGCCCCAGGAAGGTGCTTATTAACACCCATATTCAGCTGCTGGAACCTCCTAAAGCTGAGGCACTTCTAAATGTAAATACGCCTGAAGAAGCAGAGCGGGTGAGGAGTATTTTGCAAAAGTAATCATACGTTCATAGCTGGCCCCATGCTGTAGGCAGACATCCTACCCGACACCCATACGATATATCTGCTTTAAAAAAAAAGGAGAGGAACCTAAATTCCCCTCCCTGGTATCATGTACAGTAAATATTACGCAGGAACTTCCATTTTCTCCTCCCGCATCCAGTGGCGGTGCTGGGATATTGCTTTGATGAAAGCCTGGTTTAAACCATTTAGGTCAGAAGTATTACGGATGGTGACTACACCCGTATCATCTACCAGCTCTCCGGAAGAATCCATTTCTGCAAGTTTTACTCCTTTGATATCAGAGGCCATCAGCAGGTCAACACCCTCGCTGGTGGCTGCTATAGGTTTGCAGTGTTTGAAGGCTTCATTAATTATGTGCAGCGCATCACCTTGTTTTTTCATGGCTTCAATGCTCTTCTGTCCGCCGGGGATATAAATGGCATCGTACATAATGGAGCCGGTGGTAATATGGCTCTTATCTACCTCTACCTCCTGTCCATCGGCGCTCTTTAGCATGCCTTTATACATGGAGATAACTTTAGCATGGGCCCCTTTTTCAGTAAGTGCCTGCTTAACCTGCATAAATTCCTGATAATTGAAACCGTTATCGAGCAGGATACCTATTTTGCGGCTCTTGATAGAATCTGTTTTCTGGTTGGGGCTACGCTCCTGGCTTAAGAATGCAGAGTCTTCCACGCGTGCTCCCGGAGTAACGGCATTTGCTACCTTATCTTTTACATTGCCGGCAGTATCTTTCACTTTGCTGGCTACCGGGCCTGATGGCGGATTTATGCCAATGCCCATGGCTACCTTGGTGGCCAGTTCATGGCTGATGTTGTTGAGGATCTCATGCACCATTCGCTCCCGCACCATTTTAGACTCTACCTTGCCTAATTCAAAATGCAGGGCTTTTATAATGTGCTTTTGCTCTGGTTTCGACATGCTGTTCCAAAACAGGGTGGCCTGTGAAAAATGGTCTTTAAAGCTTTCGCTGCGCTGGCGCACTTTGCGACCATCTATTCTCTCCTGGTAGTGCACGTAACCACCTTCTTCTTCAGAGGCGGTTTTGAATTTATCGCCTTCCAGGGAGCTTGGCGAATAGTTAACTTTGCCTTTGCCAATGGTTTGCTTCATGAAACCAGCCCCATGGAAATTATGTACAGGGCATACGGCACGGTTAATCGGAACTTCGTTGAAATTCTTGCTATGGAAGCGGTTGATCTGGGTGTCTATATAGGAGAAGAGCCTGCCCTGTAGCAGCGGATCGTTGGTGAAATCAATACCACTTACCACATTGCCAGGGTGAAAGGCCACCTGCTCTGTTTCCGAGAAGAAATTGTCCGGATTACGGTTCAGCACCATCTTGCCTACTTTCTTCAGTGGTACCAGCTCTTCGGGTATAATCTTTGTGGCATCCAGGAGGTCAAAATCAAACTTATGCTCGTCTTCCTCTTCCACAATTTGCACGCAAAGTTCAAACTCAGGATAATCGCCCATTTCTATCGCCTCCCACAGGTCGCGGCGCAGCCAGTCCGGATCTTTTCCGGCCAGTTTCTGGGCTTCGTCCCACATCAGTGAATGCACACCCAGCAGCGGCCGCCAGTGAAGCTTGACAAACCTGCTTTTGCCGGCAGCATTGATCCAGCGGAAGGTATGAACTCCAAAACCTTCCATCATGCGGAAGCTGCGTGGAATAGCGCGGTCGGAGAGTACCCACATAAGCATATGCGCTGATTCAGGCATTAAGGAGGCAAAATCCCAGAAGGTATCGTGTGCAGCCGAGGCTTGTGGCATCTCATTGTCTGGCATAGGCTTTAGGGCATGCACCAGGTCAATGAATTTAATGCCATCCTGAATAAAGAAAGGAGCCATATTGTTACCTACCAGGTCATAATTACCATCTTCGGTATAAAATTTAGTGGCAAAGCCGCGCACATCACGCACCGTATCGGCCGATCCGCGGGAGCCTATCACAGTGGAAAATCTTACAAATACTGGGGTTTTTGTATTAGGATCGGAAAGAAATTTGGCTTTGGTATACTCTGCCATGGATTCGTATGGCTGAAAGTAGCCATGAGCGCCCGAGCCACGTGCGTGTACCACCCGCTCAGGAATAGATTCATGGTCCAGGTGGGTTATGCGCTCCCGAAAGATAAAATCTTCCATGAGTGTGCCTCCACGCTCACCAGCCTTCAGGGAATCATCTACATGGTTTACCCGTACTCCGGTATCCGTAGTTAAAAACTGCTCACTGGAGTCTTCCCTGAATTCATCTAACTGCTTGTCTTTAGAGTTTTCATCAAACTTAGCAGATGGGTCTCTTTGCATCATGTTCTGACCCTTTTTCTTATCGTCTTCCATATCAGGATTATTGATGGTTAAAAAATTAAGAATTCTATATTATTAAAATGTGGAAGCTCCGGCTTTGCGTAGCCAAAAACTCCTGATAGGTTCCGCAGCAGATACAAGGGGTAGCATCTTACAATGATTTCATGGTGCGTGCGGTTCTGAAATTATGAACACAGAATAGATTGACAGGTTTGGAGTTGTTACCAAAAAAGTAAAAATAATGGTTATGATGCTATTCTGGGCTGTAAATGAGGTATATATAAAAAATAAAGATACTTTATTATAGATGCCCGCTTTTTTGAAGCTGCTTAGTAGAAAACTTTTTTGGTGCAAAATTCTTGATCATTAGGGGATAGATGGCAAGCTTGTCAGGCACACAGTTTATCATTGCACAGAATGTAATTATTTTCAAAAGCTATATTGTTAAGTATGAGAGCCCTGGTACTCACCAAACCAAATACTATAGAAATCATAGAAAAACCAAAGCCAACTCCACAGGCCGGAGAGGCGCTTGTGCGTATGAAAGCAGCAGCCCTCAACCACCGCGATCAGTGGATCAGAATTGGAAAATATGCTGGCATCAGGGAAGGCGTCACCCTGGGTTCTGACGGGGCAGGTATAGTAGAAGCAGCAGGAGCAGAAAATCAGGAATGGGTAGGCAGGGAGGTAATCATCAATCCAAGCCTGAACTGGGGACCTGATCCGGCCGCACAGGCTGCTGATTATAAGATATTAGGCATGCCTGTAGATGGTACCTTTGCCGAATACATTGTTGTGCCGCTGGACAGGCTGCACCCAAAACCAGAACACATGAGCTGGGCAGAGGCTGCTGCAGTTCCTTTAGGAGGGCTTACCGCCTACAGAGCCCTTTTTACCCATGGGGGTATAGAGGAAAATATGAAGGTACTCATCAATGGTATTGGTGGTGGGGTGGCCCAATGGGCTTATCAGTTTGCAATGGCAGCAGGTGCCAGGGTTTGGATAACCAGCAGCTCCGAAGAAAAATTACAGCAGATGCAGGAGCGGGGAGCAGCGGGCGGATTCAATTACCGGCACGAAAACTGGACCAATGAAGCTAAAGCGGAAGCAGGTGGTTTTGAGCTCATCATCGATTCTGCCGGTGGTAATGCCCTGAACAACCTCCTGAATGTGGCAGCACCCGGCGGAAGCATCGTATTTTATGGTGCAACCACAGGCATTCCAGAAAATTTAAACCTGCGTAAGATTTTCTGGAATCAGCTACGGCTGCAGGGCTCTACCATGGGTAACGATCAGGAGTTTGCAGCAATGGTAGCATTCATTGAAAAACAACAGATGAAACCTATTATGGAAAAACCTCTTGCCTTCAGCGACATCGTCCAGGCTTTTGATATGATGGAAGAAGGCAGCCAGTTTGGAAAGCTTTGTGTTGTGATGGATTAACTGTGACAGTGCTGTTGCAGTTGCCTGGTACCGCCCCTTCTTAAGGTTCGGGCAATGCTGACCTGCAATGGCATTTATTCAGGTTTGGGGAAGCACTAGAGATTTTAGGTAGTGGCAACGCTGATGACCTGGCAAAAGTTGAATTTAATAGATATGAACAGGGCAGAAGGTTTCAAAACTGACGCTATTCAAAACAATCTGACGTCATTCCTATTAAAATTATCAAACCAGAATTTTTTAACCTTTTTTTTCATATAAATGAATAAGTCTCTCAATAATTTTTGCATTGCAATATTAAGTCCATTCTTGCTGATAGCGCCATCCCATGCCCAGGATAACGAGGGGGAAGAGCCTGTAACAGCCACTATTGAGGGGCATGTGTTTAAGCCGGTTAAAAGGAAAGCCACAGATGAGCGTGTTGCTCAGCTTAAAGTTCCTGCCGGTTTCAGGATACAGAAGTTTGCAGAAGACCTGGGAAATACCAGGATGATGGCCATTAATACAGATGGCACCCTGTATGTTACCCGCCGGGAACAGGGAGATGTACTGATGTTGAAGGATACTAATGGAGATGGTAAGGCAGATGTAAAGCAGACGGTTGCCAAACAGGAAGATATGCACGGTATTACCATTCACGAAGGTAAAGTATACCTGGCTACTGTAAAACAGCTGTATGTAACTGATATAAAGCAGGATGGTATGCTGGGGGAGCTGCAAAAAATTGGAGAAGAACTGCCCGATGGCGGCCAGCACCCCAACCGCACCCTCCGTTTTGGACCCGATGGTAAACTGTATATTTCTATAGGAAGCACCTGCAATGCCTGCGAAGAAACCAATCCGGAACATGCAACGCTGCTACAGGCCAATGCCGATGGCACTAACAGAAAAGTATATGCCAAAGGATTACGTAATACGTTTGGCTTTGACTGGCACCCACAGAGCCGCCAGCTTTGGGGCATGGACCATGGTATAGACTGGCTCGGTGATGAAGCGCAGCGCGAAGAACTTAACCTGATTGAGGAGGGTGAGGATTACGGCTGGCCTTATGTATATGAAGATGGCAAATCGGTGCCACACCGCTCACCGGATGATAAATCGCACAGCGAAAAGGCTGCGGAAAGCAAGTTTCCCGTACTTACCCACGATGCACACAGTTCGGGCATGGGCATGTTATTTTATACCGGCACCCAGTTCCCTGCAGAATACAGGAACAATGCCTTTGTAGTATTCAGGGGCTCCTGGAACCGCAGCAATCCTGTAGGTTATAAATTAGCCAGGGTTAAATATGACGCGAATGGCCAGCCAACAGCTTTCGAAGATTTCCTGACAGGATTTCTGATTGAAGAGGGGCGGGCCCATATTGGAAGGCCGGTAAGTGTTGCACAACATCCGGACGGGTCTTTGTTTTTATGCGACGATTCTAACGGAATGATCAATAGAATTTCCTATACCACAGGCATACAGCAGGGCCAGAAGCGTAGAAAAAATTAAAAGATGTGACCCGTCGGGTGCTGCCGTTAATTAATATCAGATAATAGATATTTGATGCTTGCCAGCAATTTATTGAAAAGTTAAAACTCATAACCCCTGGCTGTAGTTAAACTTATAGCTCGTCCAAATCCAGCAGAAGGTTTTGATAGGCATTGCGCAGCTCCCGCAAAGTATGCGCATCGTTTTGTTGCAGGGCCAGGTTTATGCCTAGTTCATAGATCTGTTTAGCCCGATCTGTCAGGCCGGTTTCTGCGTATAATGCGGCTGCATGATAGTAGGTTGGGAGATAGTCCGGATGTTGCTGCAACAAGGTATTGAAATAAGTTTGGGCTTGCTGTAAATCCTGGTTTCGGTATTCCAATGCCAGGGCATAAAGCAGAAAAGGGTCTTGTGGGTTATCTTGCAGCATCTGCTGCAGCTGGGCTATTCGTTGCTCCTGCATATACTCTTTTTCTTTTTTTAACTAAATAGCTTAATTTGGGGTCAAAATTACGTTATCTTTCTTTTCTATAAACTTTTTCTATTTTTTATGAAGATTCTGGTTTGCATAACGCACGTTCCGGATACCACATCCAAAATCTCTTTTTCAGATAATAATACAAAGTTCAGCACTGCCGGCGTACAATATATCATTGGTCCATATGATGATTATGCACTTGCCCGTGCCGTTGAGCTGAAGGAACAATCTGGAGGCTCTGTAACTGTGCTTAATGTGGGTGAGGCCGATACTGAACCTACGATCCGCAAAGCACTGGCCATAGGTGCCGACGACGCCATTCGTATAAATTCCCATCCGCATGATTCATTTTTTGTGGCCCAGCAAATTGCCGCTGTTGCCAAAGAAAATGGGTACGACCTGATACTAATGGGCCGTGAGTCAATCGATTTCAATGGTGGCATGGTACATGGCATGGTGGGTGAAATGCTTGGCATCCCTTCTGTGTCACCGGTAATGAAACTGGACATACAAGGATCCAATGCTACCCTTGCACGCGAAATTGAAGGCGGAAAAGAATACCTGGAATTAAGCCTTCCCTTTGTAGCAGGATGCCAGGAGCCCATTGCAGAATGGAAAATTCCAAACATGCGCGGTATCATGACGGCCCGTACTAAAAAACTGGATGTGCGTGAACCCGTATCTACGGAGACAAAAACCGAACTAGAGCGTTACGACACACCGCCACCAAAAGGGGCAGTGAAAATGATCGATAAAGAAAATGTTGGAGAGTTGGTTCGGCTGCTGAAAACAGAAGCCAAGGTACTGTAAGGTACAGGTTGCCTATTTTTGATTCTATTTTTCCGGAATAATCCTTTTTGACATGTCTGTATTAGTATTTATAGAAAGCGCAGATGGCGCTATAAAAAAATCTTCTTTTGAGGCAGTAGCCTATGCTGCTGCCATAGGGCAGGGTGATGTAACTGCCATTTACCTGGGCCAGATTGATGCTACCGAGCTACAAAAAGCAGGTAGCTACGGAGCCTCTAAAGTGCTGCATGTAAACGAAGAACGCCTGAATAAAGGCAACATACAAGCCTACGCCAGCTCCCTGGCACAGGCCCTGCAGCATAGCGGCGCCAATATTCTGGTGTTGGCAAAATCAGCACTTGGCGATCCTGTAGCTGCGCGTGTTGCCATTAAAGCAAACGCCTCATTTGTTTCTAATGTAACAGATTTACCAGATACCAGCGCCGGGTTTAAAGTAACCCGCAGCATCTATACTGGTAAAGCTTTTGCAACTGAAGAGATGAAAGGTGATGTAAAAGTTATTGCCATCAAAAAAAATGTGGTAGACTTGCAGGAAACTGGCGGATCTGCAGAGGTAGAAGCTTTTACACCAAACCTGAGCGATAGTGATTTTGCAGTGAACATCACCAAAACCGAAAAGCAGGAGGGTGATATCTTACTTCCTGAAGCAGATATTGTAGTATCTGGCGGCAGGGGGATGAAAGGTCCTGAAAACTGGGGCATGCTGGAAGAGCTTGCTGGGGAATTGGGTGCCGCTACCGGCTGCAGCAAGCCTGTGTCAGATATGGGATGGCGCCCGCACCACGAACACGTTGGTCAGACAGGTGTGAAAGTAAGCCCGACCCTTTACCTGGCAGTAGGTATTTCAGGTGCCATACAGCACCTGGCCGGTGTTAACTCAAGTAAAGTAATTGTAGTAGTAAATAAAGATCCCGAGGCGCCTTTCTTCAAAGCTGCCGATTACGGAATTGTTGGCGATGCCTTTGAGGTTGTGCCGAAGCTAACCGAAGCTATAAGGGCTGCTAAATAAGCAAACAGTGGAGAAGATTAAATTAGAAATACTAGGTCTGTCATCCAGCCAATCCCAGTCGGGATCATTTGCGCTGGTTTTGGGAGAAGCGCATGGTAAGCGCAGATTACCCATCATCATAGGAATGTTCGAGGCTCAGGCAATTGCCATAGAGATCGAGAAAATTATTCCTAACAGGCCTATGACGCACGACCTTTTTAAATCTTTTGCCCAGAGCTTTGATTTTGAGGTAGAGGAAATTGTGATATCCGACCTGAAGGAAGGTGTTTTCTTTGCCAAGATTGTATGCAGCAACGGCTCCAAGCATATCGAGGTAGATGCACGTCCATCTGATGCCATAGCCATTGGGCTGCGCTTTAATGTGCCTATCTATACTTTTGAGAGTGTTATGTCTGAGGCTGGTATTGTGCTATCTGAAGATCCTGAAGAGGAGGAAGATGATAAAACCACACGCACCAGCAGCAGCAAACGCGAAAGTGCAAAAAAAGGCAGCAGCAAACCCTTTACGGAACAGCTCAAAGATCTCTCAAGCGATAAGCTAAGCAAAATGCTGGAAGAGGCACTGCAAAAAGAAGATTACGAGCGTGCCGCAAAAATTCGCGATGAAATGAACCGCCGAAATTAAACGGTTTTTTTCCTGTACTTAAACCTTATCCTTAGCTGGATAAGGTTTTTTCTTTATTAATCAGGGGATTTTAAAGGGCTGCCTGGCTACCAAGAATTTTTTTTCTTTCCTAATTCCTCTATTTTTGGCAGCGTCAAATTTTCAATAGTGGATATAATAAGAGCCTTATTAGGAATTATTGCATTGGTAGGGTTTGCCTATCTGTTTTCCAGTAAAAAAAGTGCCATAGACTGGCGTTTGGTAGGCATAGGCCTGTTGCTTCAGATTACCTTTGGCGTTCTTATTACCCAGGTTGATGTTGTTGCCAGGGCCTTTGGTAAGTTAAGCGAAGCCTTTGTAATCTTTCTGGGATTTAGTGATGATGGTGCCCGCTTTATATTCGGAAACCTCGTAGATGCCTCCGGTAACTGGGGCTTTATTTTTGCCTTCAAGGTATTGCCCACTATTATTTTCTTCTCTACTGTTACAGCAGGTTTGTATTACCTGGGCATCCTTCAGAAAATTGTTTTTGGTATAGCCTGGATCATGGCCCGCACCATGCGTTTAAGCGGGGCAGAAAGCCTTTCGGCAGCGGGTAATATATTCCTGGGGCAAACAGAAGCGCCGCTGCTGGTGCGCCCATTTGTGCCCCGCATGACCCGCTCCGAACTTATGTGCCTCATGACGGGCGGTATGGCTACCATTGCCGGTGGAGTACTGGCTGGCTATGTGGCCTTTCTGGGCGGCGATGACATTGCAGAAAGAACCCGTTTTGCCACCTATCTGCTAAGCGCCTCTATTATGAATGCACCGGCAGCCATTGTAATCTCTAAAATTATAGTTCCGGAGCAGCACCCCGAACAAATAGACCGTGAATTAAAAGTTAACTCTGAAAGCCTGGGGGTAAACCTGATTGATGCGCTCTCTCGTGGTGCTGCAGAAGGCCTGAAGCTTGCCCTCAATGTGGGAGGTATGCTGCTTGCCTTTATTGCAGTGATTTATGCCTTGAATGGCTTCTTTGCAGGTGTACTGGGCCAGATTCCGCTGGGAGGGCTTACAATCAATGAGGCCATCAGGGAAAGCACCAATGGTGCTTTTAGTGGTTTAACACTTGAATATCTGCTGGGGCAGGTATTCAGAGTATTTACATGGATAATGGGTGTAGAATGGTCAGAGACGCTACTGGTAGGCAGTTTACTGGGCCAGAAAACAGTTATCAACGAATTTGTAGCTTACAGCAGCCTGGCAGATATAAAAGCTGGCGCAGGTTTAAGCCCAAAATCCATCATCATTGCTACCTATGCCCTTTGTGGCTTTTCTAATTTCAGCTCCATTGCCATTCAGATTGGTGGTATTGGTGGCATGGCGCCTAATCAGCAGGGCGAACTTAGCCGCCTGGGCATGCGGGCACTGCTGGCCGCCACCATTGCCTGTATGATGACGGCAACTATAGCAGGCGCCCTGATGGTTTAATGATCTTCCGTACGAAATTTTAACAAATCATTTGGGTTGGGGCAGAGCTGCTGGTAGTACTCCTTTTGAGAAGGTGCTGCCACTCCAGGGAAATCGCCCCTGCGCCCCTGCATATCCAGTATAATCTGAAAATGCAGGTGTGGCGGCCAGTTTCCGTTTTCTGCTTCTGTACCAAGCGTAGCAATAGGCTCCCCGGCAGCAAAGGTTTTACCCTCGTATAAAGAAGCTAGAGAAGTGCGGCTGAGGTGGCCGTAGAGGGTGTAAAACTGTATATCCTCCAACTGGTGCTCCAGGATTATGGTAGGGCCATAATCACCAAAGTTGTCATTATCAGCATAACTGTGCACACTGCCGGGCAGTACTGCAAAAAGGGGCACTCCCGCCGGTAGCCAGATATCCATACCAATATGCAGTGTACGATGTTCATCTGCTGCAAAAACATTGCTGCGCAGGTAAAGCAGCCTGTTTTCCAGGTAACCACCAATGGCTCCAGCCGCATTTTTTTGCTTTAGCTCCTGCTGAATGTATGCATCCGTAGCAGCCGTATCAGCCACATCCAGCTGAGCCAGAAAAGTGTTCCCGGCAGAGAGATCAATCCAGAGCAGGTGCTGGTCGGGCCCTAGTTGCACGGGTGGTTTTGCAAGTTTTTGTAATTTAGGAAGTGCCTGCTGCCATGCAAGTGCTTTATCGGGGAGTGCTTGTGGTACTTTCATGTCTTAAAACTAATATTTTCATACATATACTAGCGATAATGTTCCAACGAGATTAGCTTCATATTCGTCTTTGAACAAAGAAGGCTTAAACTCTCCATGATTAAGAAAAGATTTTATTTGTGTTTGTTCGTTCTCATCTCCCTGCTATCCTGTGGCAAGGATGAACTTACTAGTCCTGTAACAGCCGAGCTGCTGATGGAGCTGGATGTTAATAACGATCAGCAGAATGAACTCCCGCTGCAGGTAACCGGCGCCAGTCTGCTGCTAAAAGAGGTGGTCTTTGATGGTTACCGGGAGAGTGGCGAAAATTACTTTTTCACAAAAGATTTTCCCGATTCTCTAAAAGTAAGCTTTAGTAAAGACAAAGCAGGTAGGGTGATGCAGTTTGAAATGCCGCAGGGCATCTACAGCCGTATCGAAATAAAAATGGGTCTTCCGGCAGGTAGAGAGGCAAATTTGGGTGGCGATATTAAAAACCGTGCCGCAGTGGTGGGCGGAGTGGAAATATGGGGCGATTATAAAAATGTGCATGGTGTGAAAGTGCCCTTTCTGTTTGTGTATACATCTGTAGATGAGTTCAGGTATACGGCGAAAACAGTTGCTGGCAACCAGCAGGTGGTAGTAAAGGATAATGGTACCCGCCAGGCCAGGCTTAAATTTGATGCACAGCAATGGATGGACCTGATCAACCCCAGGATGCTGCAAAGTGCCAAACCCAGTCTGGTAAATGGCGTGCCTACACTGGTGATTTCAAAGAAACAAAACGACCACATTTATAATCTGCTGGCAAACCGCATTGAACGATCGGCAAACCTGTTTTTTGAATAACCTATGGAGTATCTTCAGACACTTTCCGACGAAGAACTTCTGAAAGGATGTTTAGAAAAGGACCGCAAGTACCAGGAACAGCTTTACCGGAAATACTCCCGTAAAATGTATGCCATTTGTCAGGGCTATGCCCGGGACAAAGATATGGCCCAGGACATCCTCCAGGACAGCTTTGTAAAGGTGTTTTTGAAGATCAGTACCTTTGAAAAAGGTAATTCACTGGAAGGTTGGATAAGACGCGTAGTTACAAATACTGCCATTGATTATTTCAGGCAGAGTCGCAAGCTCAATAATTTTATAGAGCTGGAAGAAGCACACAGCGAGCGCTTATCCGACGACAGTATTAACAAAGCCATTAACGTTGAGGAAATTCTTTACTTTTTGCGCAAGTTGCCTGAAGGAGCCCGTATTATTTTTAACCTCTATGCCATAGAGGGATATACACATAAAGAAATAGCAGACCGCCTCTCCATCAGCGAGGGAACATCAAAATCGCAGTACAGCAGGGCGAAAAGTATATTACAGGGATATTTAACCGGAATGGCAGGATAAGTGGAAAAGCCTGACGACAATATAAACGATTGGCTAAAAGCTAAAATTGAGGATAACTCTCAACAGCCTCCCGAGGCGGCCTGGCAGCATATTTCCGAAAGCCTGGACCTGGAAAATTCATGGTCTGGCATTGAACAGGACCTTGAACTGGATAATCTGTGGACATCGATCGATAACCGCCTGCAGCGACATGATCAGCTGCTCTGGTGGGAGAAAGCAGGGAAAGCAGTAACAGGAGCAATGGCTGCCGTTGTTGTTATGATACCGCTGTTTCTACAGTTACAGCATACCGACAAGGTTCCTCAGTTAGCAGAACAGCAGCAGACCAGTGCAAGTGCTCCCGCCGATGCACCTTATACAAATGCTTCTGGGAAATCAATAGAAAATACGTTGCCAACAGGAGAGCGCACTGGCCAAAACAGTGCAGGTTTAGAGGCTTCTGGAATAGATAATGGAGCAGGTGGTGCAACTGCCGATGCTTTTAATTCAGAGAATGAAGCCGGTGGTGCTGGAGCAGATGCTTCTGCTGTAGAGCAGGGGGCAGGGCGTATAACAGCACCGGCGCCCACAGACCACAGAAATGGAGGCATAACAGCTGCGGCTCCTGGAAAGAACAAGGCTGGTGGTAAAGCAGCAGAGGCTTCTGCAAAAACAGTTACAGACGGTATTCTGGCAGAGAACATTGCCGGCAAAAGCAATGCTGCTGATGCTGCTACAGCCAATGCTGTACCAAAATCAAAAAGCAAACCAGCAACAATGGCTGGCAGGTATCCATCAGGAGCAGCAGCCCGGAACACAGGCAGTAATGAGCTTAATCGGGGTGGAGCTACAGGGGCTGCTACTGCAACAACAGCAGAGAATGGTTCAGGCAGAGCAGCCGAAAATGCATATACTGGCAACAATTCTGCAAAAAATGGTTTAGCCCATGCAGTGGCACCTGCATCTGGCTCAGAAGAAGGTACACTGATCACAACAAAGCAGCATCAGCTGTATGAAACCTTAACTGGCATCCCCGCCGAGCTTATTTTAGAGGAAGGTTTGGTAGATGCCAATGTTGCTGCTGTAGAAACAGAAGAAACTGTTGTGCCGGTGGCTGATAAGCAAAAGTTTGCCGGTGGCTGGCGGGCAGGAGCAGGCCTTTCCGGCAGAATGTCCTGGCTGATGAACCAGAAGACTCTCAGTGCCATGGATAAAAGCTCCCTCACTACTTCTTTGCCAGCTTATCGGAAAAGCTTTTTCCTGCAGGCCGAAAAAGGGCTAAGCCCAAAACTGGCACTACTAACCGACCTTACGCTTTATAGTGAAGCCGGTCAGCGCTACGATGAATATCAGGATGGAATGTATGGAACAACTGATACAAAGTTAATCTACAGCAACCTTAGCGTTTTAGCAGCTTATAATCCAAGAGGCAGAGCCCTATTACGGCGCCCGCACACCCGTTTTCTGGCAGGTGTATCTGGTGGCTGGCTACACGGGGCAAGTATGAAGGGTCCGGCCGGTGAATCCAGCATCAGTGATGAGTATAAAAAAACTGCTGCAGCTTTAATTATGGGTTATGAATACAATTTTCCTCTTAGCAGGAGATTGTGGCTGAATTACGGGATCCGGGGCCAGCTGGATATCATGAATATTTATGCAGGCAGCCCGGAAATCCCCGCAAAGTTCCGGCAAACCCACAGCACCTATTTGGATTTTGTCATTGGATTTAAGTACGAATTATAGAATACTTAACCCCTTCCAACTAAATGGAAGGGGTTTTTCGTCTTATGCTCAGTGTTAAATCTGAAATGTATGATGAAAAGACTATTCCTCTACAGCATGTGTGTATCAACACTTGCTTTTACCGCCTGTAATCCTGACCAGGATGTTAACGGAACAGGTACTTTAAGCCTTCGTATTACGGATGCACCCACAGATGCCGGTAATATTGCCGGTGTGTACATTACCGTTGATCATGTAGAATACCGGCACAATGGTAAATGGCATGAATTTAAAAGTTTTCAGGGACCTAAAACCATTAATCTGCTGGAGCTTACCGAAGGAAAAACAGAGCTGCTTGGTGATTTTATTGTAGAAGCAGGGGAGTACAGCGAGCTGCGCTTTGTACTAGATGCTGCCTCTAATGGCGGTAAGGCAGACAGAGAAACTGATCTTAAAACCTACATAGCCTTTATCGACGGCACCACAGCGCCTCTCTATGTACCCAGTGGTACCCAGAGTGGCTACAAGGCGAAAGGATCTTTTGCAGTACCCATGAATGGAACAGTTTTCATCACTGCAGATTTCGATGTACGCAAATCAGTTGTACAGTCTGGTGAGTCTGGCAAATGGATCCTGAAGCCTGTGATCAGGTTGGTGGTGAACGATCAGGCGGGAAGTATTGAGGGAACATTGCAAAATATCAGAGAGGGAGAGCAGTATGTTGCCTACGCCTATGCCAACGAAACCTATACAGAAGAAGAAGCAAAACTACCAGAAGAGGGGCAGATTCAGTTTCCAGGTGCAGTAAGCAGTACCCGCGTGCACGCCGACGGAAGTTTTAACCTGGCATTTCTGGCACCAGGCAAATACGATATTATCATCTCAGCACAGGATGCAGAAGGTAATTTCCTGAACGTGGTGGCAAATTTGGATGATGTTGAAGTGAGCAGTCTTCAGAACAGTGAAATAGTTCTAACCTTTTAAGGGTTGATGGTGAAGCGAGAGGTACTGGTATAAATTTTTACCGGTGCCTTTCAACCCTTTTACTAATCTTATCGTCTTCCCTGCAAAGCGTCTGGTTCTCATCCTGAATTTATTCACTAAAAGATTAAATCTTAAACTGATTTAGCGTATGGCCAGAAACAACATTTTATACCTTTTGCTGCTAGCATCCCTGTTCTTTGGTTTTGTTTCTTTACTGGATGAGAACAAGGCTCGGGCAAGTAACCTGGTAAATAATGTTTCCTACGATGTGCTTAGGTACCAGTGGGTGGTAGCCGAAGCCAGGGATCTGGCTACTGATAAAGACCTGACAGATGAATACGGTGCAGTGGTTTTTCAGTTTTTGAGCAGCGGAGGTTTTGTGGAATTTGAAGATAAGGTTATTCATAACACAGGCTCCTGGCGCATACAGAATAACCAGCTTAAGATTATGTATGATGATGCCACCAGCGACAATTACAAAGTAGAACTGTTAAGGCCCGAAGAGATGATATTGCAAAATGGAAACCTGCAGATGCGCCTGTTGCGCCTGCAGTTATAAAGACACTGGGCTTCTTTTTAGTGTAGCTGAACTCCTCTATATAGTTCTATAACCAAAAAGCCTTTCCAAACATTTGGAAAGGCTTTTTTCTTGATATTATAAGCTAGCTTAAGAAACTCCTACTCTTTCTGGATGAGATACGCCTACAGGGGCTCCTGCCAGAATTTCTTCATTGGCATTTTCAGCATATTTATCAAAATTCCTGTTGAAGGCTGTTGCAAGCTTTTTTGCCTGCTTATCATATGCCTCCTGATCTTTCCATGTATTGCGCGGGCTTAAGATCTCCGAAGGTACGCCAGGGCAGGAAAGGGGCATCGACAGTCCAAACAACGGATGCTGCTCGTATGAAACTTCATCAAGGGCACCCATAAGGGCGGCCGTTATCATAGCCCTGGTAAATTTAAGTTTGATGCGGCTGCCTACCCCATAACCTCCGCCACTCCAGCCGGTGTTTACCAGCCATACATTTACACGATGCTCGTCCATTTTTTTGCCAAGCATTTCGGCATATACTGTTGGGTGCAGGGGTAGGAACGGAGCACCAAAGCAGGCAGAGAATACAGTCTGAGGTTCGGTAATACCAGCTTCCGTACCTGCTACCTTAGCTGTGTAACCGCTTATGAAATGATACATGGCCTGGCCTTTATCCAGTTTACTGATGGGAGGGAGCACTCCGTGAGCATCGCAGGTCAGGAAGAAGATGTTCTTTGGTATACCACCTACAGATGGTTCGGCAGCATTTTCTATATGGTAAATGGGATAGGCTGTTCTGGTGTTTTGCGTTACGCTGGTATTGGAGTAATCTACCGTGCGTGTACCATTTATAAAGCGGGTATTTTCAACGATTGAACCCCATCTGATCGCATCCCAGATTTCGGGTTCATTATCACGTGTTATATCTATGGTTTTGGCATAACAACCACCTTCAAAATTAAAAACGGCGGTATCAGTCCAGCCATGCTCATCATCGCCAATCAGCTTGCGGTCGGGATCGGCAGAAAGCGTGGTTTTCCCCGTGCCGCTAAGGCCAAAGAAAATGGCAGTATCGCCTTCCCGGCCAATATTGGCAGAGCAGTGCATGGATAACACTTGTTCCTGGTGAGGCAGCAGGTAATTTAAAACAGAGAAGATGCCCTTCTTCATTTCACCGGCATAGGCAGTGCCACCGATCAAAATGATCTTTTTGCTGAGGTTGAGGATAGCAAAATTGTGCTGGCGGGTACCATCCACTTCCGGATCGGCCCTGAATTCAGGGGCGCAGATAATGGTGAAGGTAGGATCGAAGTTCTTCAATTCTTCCCTGTCCGGGCGCAGGAACATATTATAGCAGAATAAATTATGCCATGCCTTAGTATTGACAACACGCAGCTTCAGTCTGTAATCAGCCAGTGCTCCTGCGTAGGCATCTCGCACATAAAGCTGCTTATCCTGCAGGTAATTCACCACTTTCTGATAAAGAGCATCAAATTTTTCTTCAGAAAAAGGTATGTTTACATCTCCCCACCAAACGGTATCTTTGGTTTTGGAATCTTTAACAATAAAACGGTCTTTTGGAGACCGGCCGGTAAATTCACCGGTATCACACATAAGGGCACCAGTGTCTGTGAGCCGGCCTTCATCATTGGCCAAAGCCTGCTCTACCAGCTCGGCAGGGCTTAGGTTCCAGTACACGTTTTTAGAGGAATTGATACCCATTTCGGAGATGCCGTTGCGGGTAGGTTTCAGACCAAATTCTTGCATGTTTGACAATCAGTTAAGAGACTTAAAAAAATACTGCAAACGTTTGAACAAATCTATGCAAACGTTTGAAGAAAATAAAATAGAAATTTGATGTTCTATATTAAAAACGTTTTTTTTGCCTGTCAGGTTTAAGCTGGGAGGTGGCAGGGCAGTGATGCATCATTGGCAAATGCTTGCTTTAGCCATAGGTCTGATGTACATTTAATTGAAGTGCAAAATTTAATTTTATATAACTCACGAAAAGCAATATGTCAGAGAAGCAAAAAATTTCCGGAGGTCAGGCCCCAAGCTTTGCAGCTGAGCAGGGTACGCTGTTCGGACATCCGAAGGGATTGATGATTTTGTTCTTCACCGAGATGTGGGAACGCTTCAGCTATTATGGCCTAAGAGGCATCTTAGTCCTTTTTTTAACAGATAAAACTCTTGATAGTGGTGGTTATGGATGGGATAATGAAAGCGCATTGCTCCTGTTGTCTATATACACCGCCATGGTATACATTATGTCTATACCAGGGGGTATCCTGGCCGACAAAGTCTTCGGACAGCGGAAAGCTGTTATGTATGGTGGTTTTACTCTTGTGGCAGGTCACTTTCTGATGGCTGTGCCCTATGAAATTACTTTTTACATAGCCCTTACACTTATAGTATTTGGTACAGGTTTACTTAAGCCAAACATCTCCACACTGGTAGGAGGACTCTATCAGCAGGGTGATGCCAGGCGCGATGCCGGCTTCACTATATTCTACATGGGCATTAACGTAGGGGCGCTGCTGGCTTCTATTATTGTAGGCTATGTAGGTGAGCGTATCGGCTGGCATTACGGATTTTCGCTGGCTGGTTTTGGTATGTTGCTGGGGCAGCTGGTGTTTATTACCGGCCAAAAGCATTTAGCACATGTATCGGACATGGTGAAGCCGGAAGACAAGATTTTTACCAAAGATCAGAAGTCTGCTACCCCGGCTAAAAAAGGATTTACTAAAAAGGAAAAAGACCGTATCCTGGCCATATGCTTATCCTTTATTATTGTACTGATCTTCTGGGCCTCATTTGAGCAGGCAAGCGGTTTGATGAATCTCTACGCAAAGGATTATACAGACCGTTATGTTTTTGGCTGGGAGGTTCCTGCTTCGTGGCTGCAGGGTCTGAATTCTTTCTTTATCATCACCACAGCACCTATCGTTGCATGGATCTGGGTCTCGCTTTCGAGAAGAAATATCAACCTTTCCTCGATCTTTAAGATGGGCTTAGGCACGGCAGTGCTGGGCATAGGCTTTATTTACATGGTAATGGCTGCGCTGGAACGTAATAATTCTGAAGATGGCACTTCAGCGCTTTCCTGGCTTGTGCTGGCTTATCTTTTTCATACCCTGGGAGAACTTGCCCTATCACCTGTTTCGCTCTCCTTCATCACCAAAGTAGCACCACAGCGCATTGTAGCCTCTATGATGGGTCTGTATTTTGCCGTTACCGGTATGGGTAACTTCCTGGCAGGACTTATTGGCATATGGGCACAACGGCAGGGCGAGCTGGAGATTTTTGCAGGTATTGCCATCGTAACCATTGTGCTTGGTTCACTGCTGATGGTGCTGGCCAAACGCATCAATAAGCTCACACATGGCACCGAACACAGGCATGAAGATGAAAAAGATGCACAAACCGGACAATTATTACAAGCAGAGGCATCTTAACAGAAACTTAATATAGTTCAAAAGCCACAGCTGATGTTGTGGCTTTTTTTGTACCCTGGAAGGTTTTACTTTGCCTCTGCCACGAAAATTACAATTGAGTAAATTTTGTTTTGTTAGTTGTTTTTAAAAGCATTATCTTTTCGATTACTCTTAAACGAGTAACAGAAAAAGACTAAAGACCTTAAGGTTTTTTACTTATGGATAACTTCTACCTGGAAGGTACTCCCAAAACTCCTCAGATTGAATTTAACGCGCTGAATGGTGTGCTGGAAATCAGCGGCCGTTCTATTCCAGAAAATTCCATAGAGTTTTACCGGCCACTGTTACAGTGGCTCGATGATTATGCAAGTTGCCCGAAGCCACAGTCTACCATGGTGATGAAGATGGAGTATTTTAATACGAGCTCTTCTAAATGCCTGATTGACCTATTCCGGAAACTTGAAAAAATTCATTTGCAGGGAGCAAATGTATATGTAAAGTGGTATTACGATGAGGAAGATGAAGATATGCAGCATTCCGGAGAAGACTTCCGTGAAATACTGCGCCTGCCCATCCAAATGATCTGCCTCCAGGAAGAGGATAGTGATTAACATCTTCACGGCACCTTTCGCCCTTGAAGGGGATGCGCGGCTCCTGATTCCATAATTTGCTGATATTCAGAATTGTCAAAAGAAATATTATGAGCAGCATAAGGGAATAATTCCTGATTTGCTGACATAAAATTAAAAAAGCCCCGGCAGAACCGGGGCTTTTCTTTTATATATACAGTGGGTGATGATTACATCATGCCGCCCATGCCGCCCGGCATACCGCCTGGCATTCCGGCACCGCCACCTTTTTCATCTTCCGGATCGTCTGCAACCACACACTCGGTAGTAAGCAGCAGGGAAGCGATAGAAGCAGCATTTTCAAGGGCAAGACGGGTAACCTTGGTTGGATCAATTACACCGGCAGCAAACATGTTCTCATATTTATCTTCGCGGGCATTGTAACCAAAGTCGCCTTGTCCTTCGCGTACTTTCTGAATTACTACGCTACCTTCTCTGCCTGAATTGCTAACGATAGTACGCAGCGGAGCCTCAAGCGACAGGCGTACAATATTCACACCGGTAGACTGATCTTCATTATCTACCTGCAGGTTTTCCAGCGCTTCTACGGCACGGATAAAGGCAATACCACCACCGGCAACAACACCTTCCTGTACAGCAGCGCGAGTTGCATGCAGAGCATCATCTACGCGGTCTTTCTTCTCTTTCATTTCTACTTCGGTAGCAGCACCAATATAAAGGATGGCTACACCACCGCTTAACTTGGCAAGACGTTCCTGCAGTTTTTCGCGGTCGTAATCAGAAGTAGTAGTATCCATTTGTGATTTGATCTGGTTTACGCGGGCTTTGATATCGTCCGGGCTACCAGCACCATTCACAATGGTTGTATTGTCTTTGTCGATTGTGATTTTTTCGGCAGTACCCAGGTATTCCAGGGTAGCATTCTCCAGTTTGTAACCACGCTCTTCAGAAATCACAGTACCACCTGTCAGGATGGCAATGTCTTCCAGCATTGCCTTACGACGATCACCAAAACCAGGGGCTTTCACAGCTGCGATTTTCAGGGCACCGCGGATTTTATTTACTACCAGGGTGGCCAGCGCTTCGCCGTCTACATCTTCAGAGATGATCAGCAGAGGTTTGCCTGTTTGTACCACCTGCTCCAGAATTGGAAGCAGTTCTTTCATGCTGCTGATCTTCTTGTCGTAGATCAGGATAAAAGGATTGTCCAGATCGGCAATCATTTTATCTGCATTGGTAACAAAGTAAGGCGACAGGTAACCGCGGTCAAACTGCATACCTTCTACAGTTTTCACTTCGGTTTCGGTACCCTTTGCTTCTTCTACAGTAATTACACCGTCTTTGCCTACTTTATCCATGGCATCGGCAATCATCTGGCCAATTTCACGATCGTTGTTGGCAGAAATGGTACCAACCTGTGCAATCTCGTTAGAGCTGCTGATGGTTTTGCTTTGCTGTTTCAGGTGATTAACAACTGCTTCCACGGCTTTGTCGATACCGCGTTTCAGGTCCATTGGGTTGGCACCGGCAGTTACGTTCTTGAGGCCGTGGGTGTAAATGGCCTGAGCAAGAACAGTGGCAGTAGTGGTACCGTCACCAGCATCGTCGGCAGTTTTAGAAGCAACTTCTTTTACCAGCTGTGCACCCATGTTTTCAATAGGGTCTTTCAGCTCAATTTCTTTAGCAACAGAAACACCGTCTTTGGTTACGGTAGGGGCACCGAATTTTTTGTCGATGATCACGTTGCGGCCTTTAGGGCCTAAAGTTACTTTAACCGCGTTGGCAAGGGCATCAACCCCTCTTTTCAATTTGTCGCGGGCTTCGATATCAAAATTAATTTTCTTGGACATAATGCTTAAAAATTTAAAAGTTAGTTAAGGGGTATTGGATTACAGAACTGCATAAATGTCAGATTCGCGCATGATCAGGTAATCTTTACCACCAATGGTGATTTCAGTGCCGGAATATTTTCCGTACAGTACCTGATCGCCTACTTTTACTGTCAATGGCTCATCTTTTTTTCCATTACCAACAGCAACAATCTGGCCGCGCTGCGGCTTTTCCTTGGCTGTGTCAGGAATAATGATGCCGGATGCAGTTTTTTCTTCAGCTGCAGCAGGTTCTACCAGCACTCTGTCAGCAAGTGGTTTAATGTTCAGGTTTGACATCGTTTATAGAATTTAATTAGGGTTTAAAAATCACATTAGTTGTGCTGCAAAGCTTATTGCATTTCCCGTGCCAATCGATCCACTCCGGCCAATACACTCTTGTTTAGGCCATTTTTTCAGGGCTACAGCGCTATAAAATCTGACATAACCAATAGTGCTGACAGATAGGCAGTGTATAACTTACTGACATTTTTTCGTATTTTATGTAAATGAAACCACAATCGGAATTTTACTGCCACTGTTATGGCAGAAACATGAGCTGGTTTCTGACATTCTTTTATCAATTATTTTCCTTAAGAAAACGATTAGGCTATGAAAGGACTACCCGATGATTGGTTAACACAAGGACTGATTGATTTTGAGTACAAAAAATACCTGCTGCTGGCTTACCTGCAGGAAGTGCAGCAGTCGTTCGACAGACAGGCACTTTATCCAATTTTAGCAGAGCTTGTAGAGCATTACCAAAGCCTGAGAAAGCTGCAGGAAAATAAATCGAAACTGCAGGAGGCCATGCCTAAAAAACTAACAGGAACAGATTTAAAGCGCCTGCAGCTGATCTACGAGCGGTTGGAGGCCGATGATGAACTGATGCAGGAGCTTAATGCCATCCTTGAATTCTCAATACCACGCATAAAATCTGCCCTTGAAGTAGGAAAAAACATATATGAACATGTTGAATCGAAGGTTTCGCTGCAACCTGTTGGCATCTTCCCACTCTATGCCCGGGAAGGTTACCTGCTGGTGCAGGAACGCATAAAAGTAGAAATGCTGATATACCGTTACCAGGTACAGGTGTTTCAGCAGGAGGGAGAGCGCTATGGAGGTATTCACCTGGAGTACCTGGAACATCAGCCCATCACGATCATGAATACTTGCGAGCGTATTAAGCTGGACCTGGTTCGTAAATACAGAGATTTGCCCAACCCGGCTACATTCTCGTTTTTCTCTGAACACGATTACCCGCTTGAGGAAACCCTGTTGCCGGTGGCAAAGAGGCAGCTGGTACGCAAAGTACTGACACAGGCAGCCTGATAAAGTTTTAGCGGATAAAGATGAACTGCCTTCTGCGGATTATCTGTTGATTGTAGCTCAATGAAGGGAGCCGAATTATAGCTTATTAAGCTTTTGGAAGGATAAGAACAAGAAAAGCCTCTGGATTTCCAGAGGCTTAATATTTTAAGTTAGTATTTCTTCTTACTGAGCTGTATCGCCGGCAGCAGGAGCTGCTGTTTCGCCTTGCTCGCCACCCAAGCCTTCTAATCCACCGCCCACAGGAGGTATAATGGTTTCCTGAGCACGCTGAATGTTAGGGCTAACAGGGCCTTCAGGTTGGTTATCGGCTAGTAATATGTTTGTAACCAGGCTAAGTGCCAGCAGCGCAATTGCCAGGCCCCAGGTTACTTTCTCAAGCAGATCGCCGGTGCGTTTAACACCAATCATCTGAGAAGCACCACCGCCTCCAAACTGAGAGGAAAGTCCGCCACCCTTACTATTTTGTGCTAATACTACCAGTACTAACAGGAGGCAGATGATAACGATCAGACTAATTACAAGAGTCATCTAAGAATCCTTTTTAAGACGTTCAATACAGTTTGCAAAGTAAGCGCTTTTCTGCGGATATTTCAATGATAATTTCTGGTAAATATCCAGGGCCTTGTCGATTTTGCCCTGTCTTTCCATAATTTTTGCCAGGGTTTCCGTTGCCAGATCCTGCGGGGTGTAGCTGGTGTTCTGTGTCAGGTCAGTTATTTCTTCGCTGGGCGGACCCTGTAGCTGCTGCCTTCGCTGCAAATTACCTCCATTTTCCAGGAAAGAATCGATCAGGCTGCGCTGAGCCTGTATACGTGGGTTTTCCAGTGGCTGCTCCTGGTGATCTTCAATGATTTGTTGCAGGGTAGTTGGAACATGATTGATAGCAGTGCCTGCAACAGCCTGTGGATTTTGATCGCCTTTTGTGCCCTCGCCGCCCGGGCTTTGAGTAGTGGAGTGCGGTTTGGGATTGGTATGCCACCTGCTGCGTTCTTCGCGCAATCGCCTGAGATTTTTCTGGAGCTCCTCAAATACATCTGCCTTATCCTGCACGGCTCTGTCTGCTGCACTAATTTCTTCAGCAGGCATTTCATCAGGTTCCTTATCCCTGTTATCCGCTTGTTCAGCCGGAACACTTTGCTGTGGATCCTGGCTGGTAGTATCTGCCGGCAGAGCAGGGGGATCCTCCTGTAAATCAGTAGTAGCAGCGGCAGGGCTGATTGCCGGAGAAGAAGAGCTTAGGGGAGGCAAAGTATTTTCCATGACCTGCCGTAATACCCCCCGGTTTGGAGAATACAGCGCAGCAGTTGCCAGTGACTGACGGGCATCGGGCTGCTGCTGTTTACTTTTCGCCAGTAGTATCTGAATAGCAGTCGCATAGGGATACTGTTCTGCCATTTCAGTAAGCATAGAGATATCCCTGGTATTGATCCGCTCAGGATATTGAATGAGTTCAGTTAATTTTTGCCGGTTCAACCCTCTTCTTTTTTGATGAAGTTATGAAAAAATTACCAGTTTGCTACCGTTGCATTAAATACATCGAAAATGATCCTTTCAGAAATTTCGTCGATCAAGCGGGGCTCTTCAGACTGCAGGTCAGTTTGCTGTGGGTCATAATCAGCCCAGTATGAGAATGTGCGTTCAAAGCTTTTGGTATCGTCCTGTATATTTACAAAGTTTATACGAACGGCAATGGTTAAGCGCTGCTGGCCAGCAAGGTCGCCAAACTGATCCTGATTCTGTGAGGCTGTAGGGGCCACAGGTGCCAGGTCCCAGCCAACAATCGTTCCTTCCAGCTGCAGATCGCCTTCGGCATTTACCAGGTTTAGGTTAGTGTTGCGCTGGTAAAAATCCCTGATGTTTTCAGTAAAGCTCTGCGATAGAGTGGGAGGACCGCCACCAGCTTCGTTATAAATTTGCTGAATGGAGATAGTAGTGATGGTAGGCGGGAGGCTGGAGCCTGTAAAGGAATAGAAGCCACACGACTGCAGCCCCACTACCATGGCCAGCAGGAGCACGAGCGTACGCATGTTATTCTTCAATTTCATACTGTTTGATTTTTCTGTATAATGTGCGTTCGGAAATACCCAGATCCCGTGCGGCCCACTTTCTTTTGTTGTTGTTCTTACGTAACGCTTTAACGATCATTTCCTTTTCTTTTTTCTCCAGGGAAAGTGATTCGTCTTCTTCAATTTCATGCGTAATGTCTTCTACACTGTCCAACTCGTAGGCAGGAGTTTCCGGTCGTGCAGCCGTACGTTCCAGACGCAAGCTTACTTGTGCCTCCTGCTCTTCGAAATCTTCTTCATTATCCATACCGTCGAATAGGTTGCTGTGGTCGTGTAGGATCTGGCTGCCGTAGCTTTCGTTTTGCAGCACCTCATGCACCAGCTTCTTGAGATCGGTCAGGTCTCGTCTCATTTCAAAAAGCACCTTGTAGAGGAGGTCCCTTTCCGTGAAATTATCATCTTTATTTTGCTGAGAGCGGGGTACCAGCGCGGGTACAAGGCTGCCTTCCTGTGGCAGGTACCTTCTTAAGGTATCGGCATCAATATCGCGGTTAATTTCCAGCACACTGATTTGCTCCACCAGGTTTTTTAATTGCCTGATATTTCCCGGAAAACGGTAGCCAAGCAGTACCCTTACTGCTTCCGGCTCCAGCTTGATGGGACGTACCCGGTAACGCTCTGCAAAATCAGAAGCAAATTTCATGAAAAGCAGCTCCACATCATCGCCACGCTCCCGCAGGGGTGGCACAAAAATGGGTACCGTACTTAGGCGGTAGTACAGGTCTTCCCTGAACTTGCGCTTTTCTACAGCCTCGATCAGGTTTACGTTGGTGGCAGTTACCACGCGCACATCGGTTTTCTGTACTTTGGAAGACCCCACCCTGATGAATTCTCCATTCTCCAGTACCCTTAGCAGCCTGGCCTGTGTGCCCAGTGGCATCTCACCAATTTCGTCAAGGAAAATAGTGCCGCCGTTGGTAACTTCAAAATACCCTTTACGGGCTTCTGCTGCACCTGTAAAAGAGCCTTTTTCATGCCCGAAGAGCTCTGAATCAATAGTTCCTTCCGGAATGGCGCCACAGTTGATCGCAATAAACTGACCGTGTTTGCGAGCACTAAGATGGTGAATGATCTTAGAAAAAGATTCTTTACCCACACCACTCTCACCGGTAATCAGCACCGTCATATCAGTTGGTGCTACCTGAGAAGCCACTTTTATGGCATGATTCAGCAAAGGGGAATTTCCCACAATACCAAATCTTAGTTTTATTGTCTGTAATTCCTGTTCTGTCACCTGGAAAAATGAGTGAATGGGTGAATGAGTGATCAGTGTGCTATTTATATAAATTACTGATTTAGGTTCTTTGCGGAGGTAACCTACCAGTTTGAAACCATCTTAGGGTACTGGTTTTACAATTAGCACATCCAATAATTAGTACAACAGTCGCAGCGGCTACGGCCCCGGGCGAATCGTCACATTAATCTACTACTTCTCCAAAAAGGGTAGCACCTGTGCAGCCGGTTACCAGCACATTTACATATTGGCCTTTCTGCAGATTACCCTTGTCGAAGATGATTACTTTGTTGGCAGTGTTACGCCCCTGTAGCTGCTGGTCTGATTTGCGCGAGAATCCTTCTATCAGTACTTTATGTACTTTGCCAACATCGAGCTTGTTGCGCTCCAGTGCATTCTGCTGCTGTTTCTGAATAATTTCGCTGAGGCGGCGCTTTTTTACTTCCAGCGGTATATCGTCCTCAAACTTCTTGGCGGCCAGCGTACCAGGCCTTTCACTGTAGAAGAACATATAGCTGAAGTCATATTTCACCAGATCGAGCAGGCTAAGGGTATCCTGATGCTCATCTTCAGTTTCGGTGCAGAAGCCGGCAATAAAGTCAGAGCTGATGCCACATTCCTCGCCCAGAATGCTGCGGATCGCTGCTACGCGTTCCAGGTACCACTCACGGTCGTAGGTGCGGTTCATGAGCTGCAGTACTCTGCTGTTACCGCTCTGGGCAGGCAGGTGAATGTATTTGCAGATATTTTCGTAGCGGGACATGGTATGCAGTACCTCATCCGTAATATCTTTTGGATGAGAGGTAGAGAAACGTACCCTTAGTTCCGGGCTGATTGCGGCTACCATTTGCAGCAAATGGGCAAAGTTAACAACCTCTGCCACCCCTGATTTTTCCAGCTTTGCTTTGTTATTTTCTTCAGGTGACCATTTGTAGCTGTCTACATTCTGTCCCAGCAGGGTAACTTCACGGAAGCCCTGTTCGAATAACTGGCGTGCCTCTGCCACAACAGAATGAGGATCCCGGCTGCGTTCGCGGCCGCGGGTAAAGGGCACCACACAGAAGGAGCACATGTTGTCACAACCCCGCATAATGGAGATAAAGGCAGTTACCCCATTGGAGTTAAGGCGCACCGGGCTGATATCGGCATAGGTTTCCTCACGGGAGAGGAACACATTCACAGCTTTCTGTCCTTCGTCTGCTGTGCTGATCAGCTTTGGCAGGTCACGGTAGGCATCTGGGCCCACTACCAGGTCTACAATCTTTTCTTCTTCCAGCAGCTTTTCTTTCAGGCGTTCGGCCATACAGCCTAAAATACCTACCATCATTTCAGGCTTATGCTTCTTAAGGCCATTGAAGTGTGTTAGGCGGTTGCGGACCGTTTGCTCTGCCTTTTCACGGATAGAGCAGGTGTTTAAAAAGATGATATCAGCTTCTTCGGCATGGCTGGTGGTGTCAAAACCTTCCTTTTGCATGATGGACGACACAATCTCACTATCAGAGAAATTCATCTGACAGCCATAGCTTTCAATATAAAGCTTGCGGGCCTTGCCGGTATTTTGGTCTACCGATACTTTTACGCCGCAGCTTTCTTCTACAGGCTGCTCTTGTGGCAGCAGATCTATCTCCTGAATCAGGTTCTTCATATACTCTTTCAATCCAGCTTTAAACAGGATTGCAAATATACTAAATTCCCGAATGTTGTGACAATTTGTCAGTATAATTCCAAATGAATTCTTATTCCTGGCCTGTTTTTGCTCCCAGGATTTCCAGCATGGCCCTGGCCTTCAGCAGACATTCGTTATATTCCTCTTCCGGGACTGAATCCCAGGTGATAGCACCACCTACACTGAAACTAAGGCGTTTCTTGCTGGCATCATAGAGCATGCTGCGGATCACCACATTGAAATCAAAGTCTTCGGCAGGGCTAATAAAACCAGCGGCGCCACTATATAAACCACGCTGTACGTTTTCGTAGAGGTCTATCAGCTCCATTACAATGTGTTTGGGTGCACCGGTCATGCTGCCCATGGGAAAAGCTGCTCTGATGGCCTCTGTGAAGGGTACACTAGGCCTTAACGTACCGGTAACAGTAGAAATCATTTGGTGTACCTGCCGAAAGGAGTAAATGCCGAACAGTTCCGGAACAGCAACCGAACCCCAGGAGCAGGAACGGGCAAGGTCATTGCGTACCAGGTCTACGATCATCAGATTTTCTGCACGATCTTTTTCACTGTCGGCCAGCTGCTGTCTGAGCTGGCTGTCTTCCGCACTGGAAAGGCCACGCCTGATGGTGCCTTTGATGGGCTGGGAGATGAGTAGGCTCTTTTCTTTTTTTAAAAATCTCTCAGGCGAAGCTGAAATCAGGTACTGATCCTTAAAGCGCTGAAAGCAGGTAAAAGGGGCAGGAGAGGCGCTGGTTAATAATCGGAAGAGCAGGAGGGGATCCTCGCTGTAATCATCTGCCCGAAACTCCATGCACATGTTTAGTTCGTAGCAGTCACCTTCCTGGATGTGCTCCTGTATTTTATTTACCTTCTGCAGATATTCTTCTTTATGCATCCCTGCCTGCAGGCTGGCATTCTTTGCCGGGCGCAGGTGTGCTAAGGTGGTAGCAAAGATGGCCTCTAGAAGAAGCTGGGGGTTTTCAGCGGATTCTATCAATACGCCCTCCTGGTTGAAATGCAGCAGGTGTTTAGGCCTGAAAAAAGCGCAGGGAGGCTGGCTGAGTCTTCCGGGATTTTCGCTCTTGAGCCGGTGAATCTGATTCTTCAGCTCATAGGCAAAATAACCAAAGTACCAGTCGGGTTGCTGCCGGTGCTGCTGTAGCAGTACTTCGAAAGGTGCATCGTCAGGTTCTATCAGCTGGCTGGCGCCAATGGCCAGCAGCTGTGGAAAAGAACCATAGGCATAAGAAATGCCACAGGAGCTATAATAAGCTATATATTCCTCCTGCTGCATTGCCCATTGCAAAGCTAGTTCAGCAAAGTGCTGAATCTGATCAGGAGGAATTGCATACTGCTTTTGCTGGCGCATCTCGGGTGCAAAGATAAAAAAAGGGAAATCCCAGATGGAATTTCCCTTTAAGCTAATCGTAATTAAAATTTATTGTCTCTTGGCATTCAAATCAAAGCCAACAGCTACATTGTTATAAATAACTTCGTCTTTTGCACGGTTAACAGGGCTGGTATCGTCGCGGAAAGTAATACCCCAGTTGGTGCGGTCAATTACAAAACGTGCCTTGGCCTGCAGGCCGTTGTCTGTCATTTGAATTTGTGCGGGGAAGGTAACGCTAAGGGTAGTGTCACGCAGGGTAAGATTACCAGTTACGCGGTGCGTTGGGTTGGTTACCTCTGGTACAAACTGATCGGCAGCATTATCCACTTCTTTTCTTGACTCTTCATTAAGAGCAGCATCAGAGGCAGTACCATCGAGCTTGGTTACAGAAGTGATAACAAAATTACCAGTAGGAGAATTGGCAACATCAAAGAAGTCGGGAGACTTCAGGTGACCGGTAAGTTTGTCCCTGTATTCACCTTCCAGGTCCTTAACGTCTATGTCATTCAGGTCTATCACAAGATTACCACCGGCAACTTCACCATTTTGAATTTCAAGTGCTCCATCCTGGATGCCGAATGTACCGTAGTGGCGGCCACCTGGTTTAAGACCGATCCAGGCAACTTTGCTGGCGCTTTTATCAACAGCAAAGGTGGCTTCACTTTGAATGTCAGAAACTTCCTGTGCTTCACCAACCTCGGCAACATCGCCGGCTGGCTTGCTGTCGCAGGCTGCAAAAAGTGCACCTGCCATCAGGAGGGCGTAAAAGGATTTGTTCAATTTCATAGTAGTGGTATTATTAAAATGTCAAACTGACTGTGCAAATGTAAAACATAATTCATTTAATCTACAACAAAAAATAAATAATTAAAGTTTAAACATTGAATATCAAGTCAAAAAAGCCGGTAGTTAGCCGGCTTTTGAGTTTATTAGTTACCAGGGAATGTCACTGCCGGGTACCTGTCCAGGTTTGGCTTTGGAATGCTGGAGCCGTAGTATGCATTGATGTCATCAATGAATTTACGTGCAACCAAAGCATAGCCTTTAGGGGTAAGGTGTACACCATCCAGGCTGAATGCATTACCGGAAACAAAGGCGTTTGTAAAGGTATTGCCTCCTTCAGAGATGCCACCGCTAACTACGCGATCAAAGAATGTGTTCATATCGACCAGTGCAAAGGTATTTTCATTTGCAACGGTTCTGATAATATTATTGTAGGCTTCTATGGCTGATTCTATCTCGGCCATTTCTGTTGCATCTAATACATAGGCTCCCGGTAAAATAGCTCTACCCTCCAGAGGATTGAAAATTGCAGGGTTAGACACACCTGAAAGCAAGATTCTATCGGTTTCACGGGCAACTCTAAATGTAGAGGGGCTGTTTTCATCCTCAACAAGGAAAGGATTCATGCCTTCGGTAAAGTTGGGGAAGAAGCCAGCTGAGCGAAGCTGGGTTAACTGTGCCTCCTGGTTTGCATTAACTGCAGCAACACCCTCTTCACCAAGTGCCTGAGCCAGCTGGCCTGCAGCATCAGCCTGTAAGGCACCCTGGTAATTTTGCTCTATCTGAGCCTGTACAGGCTCTGAGTTCAGGTTTTGCACCACTAGATTATTTACAGCTTCCGGTTCTTCATCATTGGTTAGCGACGTGATCAAACTGTTGATAGCGGCCTGGCCTGCTGGCGATTGCATAAATTCCTGTGCCTCTTCTTCAGTCATGGTGGCCCGTGCCTGCTGATACACAACCTGCGGAGCCACTGCAGCAATAATCTGCCGTCTTGCACCTTCTGTAATCACTCCTCTGATCACCTGGTTTCTAAGCTGGGCTTCGAACCCGGCATTCAGTAATGATGCCTGTTCCTGTGAAAGAGGACCAAGGCCATTCCAGGGAAACTGGCTGAACATAGGAGTACCGCCTATATCTGGTATGTTGGCCAGGGCACCTTCGATGTTAGGATTAGCATCTTTCAGCTGATTGATGATGGCACGGTATCTTGCTTCAAAGTCAGCTGGAGAAGTGATTTCGTCTGCTTCGCCACCTGCCAGTGCATAACCTAAAACATCATTATTGCCTATCCAGAGGGTAAAGAAGGTAGGATCCTGATCAGCAGCCATTCCTACCACTGTTGCTGCCTGCGAAGTAGCAAACCTGGCAAAGTATGGATTTCCCTGTGAGCTGCCATAGCCAGGCATAATTAAATGGCCCACCTTTGCACCTGGTACACCAAGATTCTGGAATGTACCACTAATAGGTGCATATATTTGTTGTGCAGATAATCCGTTGCTTACAGGAACAATAACAGGTGTACCGGCTGCATTAAAGCTTTGAATATAGCGGGTTCCGTTTGCTACCCCTTCCGGAAGTAATGGCTGGTTGAAAGTCAGTTCAGGCTGTATGGTCTGTATTCTTTCAGCCATGATTGCCGGGTAAGACCAGATCTGACCCTGTCTGTTGAGGGCGGCATCTGCATAACCGGCGGTTAGTGAATTCCCTAAAGCTACATATACTGAAAAGTCGGCCTGGCCACTGGCTTCTTCGGGAGAAACCTGGTCGAGCTCAACATCTGGCTCACAGGCTGTTATGGCCATAGAAGCAAGAAGAGCCAGCAGAGGGTATTTAAAGTTTATATATTTCATGGTTGGATATCTTAGAATTTATAGGTTAAAGACAGACCCGGGATCACAGCAATTGATTTGTAGGTTCCAACAGGATTGTCGATGGCAGGGTCCTGAAGATCTACATTTGTTCTTTGTTCTTTATTGATATACAGGAATGAACCATCAATATTGAAGCGATCGCTAAGGGCAAGACCAAATCCGGCTGTCAGGCCAACGGTATTGGCATCTGGAGTTTCGGCAGTCAGGTAACCTTCCTGTACCGGGGTCTGATCATAGTAAGCACCTGCACGTAGCTTGAAAGTTTCTGCCACGCTATACTCTCCGCCAAACTTGAAAGTCCAGGCATCTTCATAATTTCTGGGAGCTTCTGTAAAGCTTTGCCCACCAACAGGCTCACCATAGTTAAAACGCAGTCTTTCATATGCACTCCAGCCGGCACGGCTAACGTCCAGTCCAAACATAAGTTTATCTGTTACCTGGTAAGCAGCACCAATGGTAAGGTAAGATGGCAGCGGCAGTTCTGCCGTAAAAGAAGTGCTTTCCGGAACCAGGCCAGCATTTACAATAAATGCAGGGCGGTTAGAAAAAGTAGCTTCTCCATCACTTACTTCCATATTTACCCGGCTGCGGTAATTAACACCAACCGTTAGTTTATCAGTAGGAGCAAAGAAGATACCTACGTTATAGCCAATGCCACTGGCTCTGCCATCAAGTTCAGCGTGTATATATTGTCTGGGTTCGTAGCTTAGGGGCTCCAGGTCGCGCTGTAAATTCACACTTCCTATAGAGTAGATAAAACCTGCTCCGATAGATACTTTATCACTGATCTTGTAGCTAATGGTAGGCTGAATAAAAATGGCAGATAGAGAAAGCTGGGTAAGGCTAGTTCTTCCTATCCATTCGTTGCCCCAGTTAACAGTACTTCCGTAGGGAGTGTATACCCCCAGGCCAAATTTAAGCTTGCTATCTGCCGGTCCAAAGGCAGCAAAAGCGTGAAAAGGGGTACCTGTAGGATTATCTGTTCTGTAAATTTCATCGGGATTATCTGCAGGCCTGTAGGCGATATTGGCATAAATAAGATTTGCTCCTATCTGGATACCATTCTGGCGCATCATCGCCAGGGCGCCTGGATTGAAATTAATGGATGATGGGTCGGGGCGCAAACCAACACCAATGTTGCCCATGGCAGTAGAGCGGTTACTTTGAAGTAATACCTGATACCCACTGGCCCAGGCACTACCGCTCACAAGAGCTGCAGCAAGCAATGTCAAAAGTCCTCTTTTCATGCTTTGTCTAAAGGTTATCAAATAAGATAAATTTCTGAAATATACACAGAACACTTGAGTACTTGAAGAAATGGTTAAAGACCCTGATTTTTACTCTGCATGCAGCGTATATAGAGATGTTATTTTATCTATTCCTTTTTTAAAATATATGTAATACATTAAGATTTTTACTGAAAAATTTTTAATAAAACTTCATAATATTTACAACAAAAAATTATGAAAACGTTTGCGAGCGCTGTTTTTACAGCTTGTGCCTGATATCTTCAATGATGGGTTTAGCATGCAGTTTTCCATTCTCTATGAAAATTTTGGCAGTTTCCTCTCCGCCTACAACAGAGCCAGCCATGTAAATACCCTCTACATTGGTCTCGAAGGTTTGGGGATTTAACTGTGGGATGGCTGCATCGCCATGCACCTTAATGCCAGCACTGGTAATGAAATCAACATCTGGCCGGTAGCCGGTCATTAAAAAAACAAAGTCTGCCTCCAGCCGCTGAACAGTATCGGAAGGCAAATGTCGGATCCTGATGGAACCGGATTTGATTTCTTCTACGATAGAATTGAAGCAGGCCTTTACTTCCTGCTTTTTAATGCGGTTGTCCAGATCAGGCCGTATCCAGTATTTGGCTGTTTTATCGAGCTCGCCAAACTGATGTACCAGGGTAACGTCTGCATGGTTCCGGTACAGATCCAGGGCAATTTCTACTGCAGAATTGGCGCCACCCACCACAACCGTTTTGGTGCCTGAGTAGCGGTATGCCTCATCATAATAGTGCGTTACATGAGGCAGCTCTTCGCCGGGTATATTGAGCATTCGGGGCAGATCATAGTAACCGGTGGCAATGATCACATAGCGGCACCTGAAATCCCCTTTGCTGGTTACAAGCCTGAAGCCTTTGGAGGTACCTTCTTTAACTATCTTATTTACAGTGGTAAACGTCTGTGTGTTTAATTTATAATGTAAAGCAACCCGGCGGTAATACTTTAAAGCTTCGGTACGTGTGGGCCTGATATCCTGTGAGATCAGGGGCAGTCCGCCTACTTCAATGTTTTCAGAAGTACTGAAAAACTGCATATTAATGGGGTATCGCCTTACGGACTCTGTGATATTGCCTTTTTCCAGGATCAGGTAATTATTCCCCTTTTGTGCGGCTTCTATACCACAGGCTAGGCCACAGGGGCCCGCGCCAATGATAATCAGATCGTATTGTATATCATTCATATGCTGCAAAAGTAAGGATGAGGGGTTCTAAATGAAAGCTTCCTGCGTCGTTAGAATTACAATGTTTAAATTTCTTAGCCGCACGGCTGTCACTGCGGCTGGGTACTGCTACTGCTACCATACCTGATTAAGGTACTGTTTGTTCTAAACATCTGCTGCGAATTAACTGGCTGGGGCTAAAGTGGGGCTTGTTGCTGCAACAATCCCTTGTTTCATAAGAGCGGTAGCAGCAGATATTCAGGCTGTTAAACTTTATAACTTAAAACTAACGGCAGAACTAAACAAAAAAGGAAGAATTGAAGATAAGACAAGTATGAATACTATTCTTAGAATATTAATTATTGGTGGCCTTGTATTGCTGCTCTCTTATTTTCTGCCGGGTGTGGCAGTAAGTAGTTTTCTTACCGCTTTACTTGTTGCGGCGGTGTTAGCACTGCTCAATGCTTTATTACGCCCAATCCTGGTAATTTTAACCATTCCCATTACCATTTTAACCCTGGGACTGTTCCTGCTGGTAATCAATGCCCTGATGGTGTTGCTGGTAGATGCACTCGTACCAGGATTTGAGGTGGCAGGTTTTTTACAGGCGCTGATCTTCAGCATACTGCTGTCGCTGCTTACCTGGGTATTGGACAGGGCTTTGGTGTAAACTAATGCTTCAGGTAAGCAACTATAAACTGTTAGTATATAGTAAGTTAAATGAGTTTGATGGAGATGTTGGTACAGGCTCAGTGCCGGCGCCAGTTATCAGGCGTAGTAATCTTCTTTTTCATGCTCAAACAGGCGGAGCAGTCCTTTCTCCACCATCTCCTGCAGCAGTCGCTGGGCTCTGCGCCTGGAGAAATTCAGCAGGATCATAAGCTTTTGCAGCGTGATCTTTTCGTTGACGTGCACAAATTGCAGTATACTCTTTTCGTGTTTGGTGAGTGCCAGCTCCGGCTGTAACGTTTGTTCATGAGTGCCACTGGAAAGGTGGCGGATCATATGTTTGCCAGCCGGTAAACTTTTATCTTTTTGCCGCACATATACCTGCCATAAGCCGGCGTTATTCCGGCAGCTATGAGGCTTTTGCCTGCTCTCCTCAATCTGTACGGCCAGTACAGTCCGGCCCTCCTCGTCCTCCATTTCTTCGTAATGCAGGGGCACTGCAGGTTCGCAATAATTGCTTGCAGCCTGCTCCAGCATATATTTTTCTTCTTCAGGGTCTACTCCTGTAACTGTGTGATCATCCTTGATTCCAATCAGCAGCATGCCACCTTTTGTATTGGCAAAAGCACATATGGTTTTTGCTATTTTTTCAAAGCTGGTAACCCGTTGCTTGTAATCCAGTTGTTCGCCCTCCTGCCGGCGCAGTATTTCTGATAAATTTAGTTGCATGCATGCACTGATTTAATTACATTCATTAAGTAGATTAACTGAGTATTTTTCAGTTGATGTTTAAAATATAACCCTTAAACTGAGGTTCTTTTTTTTATAAAGCTCTTTTTTATTTTTATGTCACACAAAAACAAAGGTTTCGATCCGGGAGTAATTGAAGATTACCGTAAAAGAATGGCCGCGAAAAAGCAGAATTACCTTGTGGTAGAATCTGAAGACAATGGGGAGGAATATGTTAATTTTTATTTTATAGGTGAGTATGAGGGGGCAGCAGTAGTTTATGATGCAGTGCTCTACACCTTAAGAATACACTACCACAGCGAACTTTTCGAGCTGGCCGAACATAAAGCTGCGCAGCGTTTTCCTAACTATAAATCAATCCGTTATGAGGAAGACGAAAACGGGAACATGAAGGCCCTCAATGATGAAATGGAGGAGATTGGCCTGTACCTGGCAGAGGTAATGATGGACCTGGAGGAAGAAGAGGCGGTAAAAGTGCAGGAACACCTGTACCTGGATCCAAATGTAGACTTTGGCGTTGGGTTGGATGCCGGCCTGCATGTTGAGGAAATAAACCATGATGTGATCACTGACTTTGTAGAAAAATATAACAGCGACAGCCTGGAACTGGATGAGACCATGTACACCTTTGAAGAGGAAGAAGAGTCTAACAGTTAATGCTGAAGATAGCCTGGGCTGCTAACTATGCCCATCCCTTGCCGGCTAGCCACCGGTTTCCCATGCTGAAATATGAGCTTCTGCCCCAGCAGTTATTATATGAGGGTACAGTCAGGGAGGAGAATTTTTTTGAGCCGGGGTTGCTCACCTCCCGCTACATAGTCACTATCCATGAGGAGGGGTACTTTCAAAAGCTGAAGAACCTTACGTTAAACCGTTCGGAAGTGCGGAAAACCGGCTTTCCGCTTTCGGAGCAGCTGGTGGAGCGGGAGCTTACCATTATGAACGGTACGCTACAGGCAGCGCTGTTTGCGTTTCAGTACGGCATTGCGATGAATATAGCCGGAGGCACTCATCATGCCTTTACCAACAGGGGAGAAGGTTTTTGCCTGCTCAACGACATTGCAATTGCGGCTAATTACCTCCTGCAGTATAAGCTGTGCAAAAAGATCCTCGTTGTAGACCTGGACGTACATCAGGGGAATGGTACGGCACAGATCTTCAGGCATGAGCCCAGGGTTTTTACCTTTAGCATGCATGGTGCTAAAAATTACCCTTTGCATAAGGAAGAGTCAGACCTGGATGTGCCTTTGCCCGATGGCTTGCAGGATGCAGCTTATCTGTACCTGCTGGACCAACATTTGCCGCAGCTGTTCGATACCTTTGAGCCAGAGTTTGTTTTCTACCAGTCGGGGGTAGATGTACTGAACACAGATAAACTGGGCAGGCTTGGCTTAAGCCTGCAGGGCTGCCGGCAGCGCGATGAGCGGGTGCTGCAGTTGTGCCGGCAGCACCGTGTACCACTTATGTGCAGCATGGGAGGAGGCTATTCTCCGAAAATTACAAATATTGTAGAGGCGCATGCCAATACATTCAGGCTGGCCCAGCATATTTATTTCTGATACAACTGCTTCTAGCCCAGGCAATAGCCTGCTATATGCTAATTATAGAATTTAACTGTTATAAGAAATTGTTGATCCTTCTTCAGGCAGGAGGGTCTGCAGATATAACGCTTTTCTTAAAACAAAGTCTTTTCAGAAGAAAATGAGGAAAATTGAGGAGTAAAACTAATCTTTTACTGTCTTTAAGCCGTATTGAAGCATATAAGGGCACAAAAGCTACTGGGCTGACCCTGAATTTTTTTCATCTCTTAATTTGAATATAATGACCCTGGAAGCTCATAAACTTCGGAATAGTATATTTTTTGTATTCACCTTTACCTTAATGCTTTGGTTGGTTAAAGCCCTGGAGTGGGCTGTAGCAATGGACTTTGGCTTTCTGGGAATATTGCCACGAACGCTTTCGGGCACCATGGGAATTGTAACAGCTCCGCTTGTGCATGGAGATGTGCTGCACTTGCTGTCAAATACCTTTCCGCTGTTACTACTGGGTATCAGCGTTTTTTATTTTTATGACCGCATTGCCCTGGAGGTTTTCGTCTGGATCTACTTTATGTCGGGCTTCTGGGTATGGATGGCTGCCCGTGATGCCTACCATATTGGTGCAAGCGGCCTTGTTTATGGTCTGGTGTCTTTTTTGTTCTTCAGCGGCCTTTTCAGGCGTGACATACGCTCGCTATCCATCTCCCTGATTGTGATATTTTTGTATGGCGGCATGGTTCAGGGCTTGTTTCCAATCAATGAGCGTATCAGCTGGGAATCACATCTTTTAGGAGCACTGGCAGGTGCGTTTGCCGCTTTCTTTTATCGTGATGCCAAGCTCTTTACCGGGCAAAAAGAGTATGCCACAGAGCTGGCAGGTGTAGAGATCGCTTCAGGCAGGATAAGCTCTTATCAGCAGATGCAGGAATCTGTAGATATGTTTGATGCAGAGCAGATTATTGATACGGAAAGCATAGTAATAGAATCAGAAAAAGAGGCTGCAGGCAGCAGAGAGCAGCAGTTAATTACCCTTCGCTACCACTACAGCAGAGACAACAATGAGCATGTGAATGATGTGGGCACACAGAAAGTTGCTCCATACAGGTTATGTGCCAGTCACATGACAGACAAGCGATTTGTTTTCTACAGTGCGCCTCCTAAAAAAACTTATAAGGAAGAAACTGAAGAACCTGTTAGTACTGCGGCTGCATAGCTTTCAAAATTGAGGGAAAATAGTATATTTGCACGTTAAATATAAACGTGTAGTAGAGTGAAAAATCTTTCTTTGATTCTCAATGTGGTATTGCTGGTAGCAGTAGCCGTTTTGTTTTATCTGCATTTTGCCGGAGCCAGGGAGGTAGCATCGGTAGGTGGCAGTACAGTTCAGGCAGGAGCCCCGCGAGCCAAAACTGTTATTGCTTATATCAATTCTGATTCGCTGCTTAACAATTATGAGTTCTTTAAAGATATTGAAAAAGAATTGCAGCTGGTAGAGCAGAAGTACACCAGTGAGTACACAAACAGAGCTCGTGGCCTGGAATCTGAAATTCAGACTTTTCAGCAGACTGCCCAGAACATGACCATGGGACAGGCAAAAGCACGTGAAGAAGAACTGATGCGCAAGCAGAACAACCTGATGCAGTATCAGCAAAGCCTGTCGCAACGCCTTATGCAGGAGCAGGCTAAATACCAAGATTCCCTGTATGCTGAAGTAAGAGATTATGTAAAGGTGTATGGTGAGCAAAACAACCTGGATGTGGTGCTTACTTACCAAAAAGGAAGCGGTGTAATTTATGCAAGCGATAGTTTGAATATTACACAGGATGTTATTGCCGGCCTGAACGAACGCTACAAGCAAACAAAAGGAAATACGGCAGCAACCAACACAGGCACAACCCCAAAAAATTAATAGCATGAGGCCCGGTAAGAACCGGGCCTTTTCTTTTATACATGCATTTGCCTCTATGGCACAAAAGCTTATCTTGCTTTGGGTATACTTCTAAGCCCATAAACAGCATGAAGCCTGCATTAGATAGAGAATGGCAAAAGTTGCAAAGCCAGAGCAAATACTACTGGCATTTACTGAGTTCGGTGCCGGCAGCCAAGCTTAAGCAACAACCTGCTCCGGATCAGTGGAGCCTTTTACAGGTAATGGAACATATGGCAGGAGTAGAGGCTGTGAGTCTTAAATACCTGCTGAAAAAGAATTACACCCCGCTTACCTCTAGAAGCTACCTGCCACAAAGTATAAGAGCACTGCTTCTGAATTTAGCCCTCAGGAGTCCGCTGAAGTTTAAAGCACCGCCGCTTGAAGAGTTAAAAACCACGAACAATACCACACCAGAAGCGCTGCTGCAGCAATGGCACGATGTGAGGAGCCGGCTGCATGCTTACCTGGAAGAAGCACCAGCGGCAGTATTAGAAAAACCTATGTTCAGGCACCCGGTTGCAGGCACCCTTACCCTGCAGCAAATGCTGGCATTTTTGACAAATCACATGGACCACCACCACAAACAGGTAAAACGCCTTTTACAGTAAGTGATCCATCACTAATTTGTAAAACAATGCCTGGTGGTTATTGATTTATTAGGTATGATGAATCATACATTCGACATGCTTTCAGCCCGTGAACGGGAAATAATGTTACAGGCGCCAGCCCTGGTTACTGTTATGGTAGCCGGTTCTGATGGCGATTATAACGAAAAAGAAGTAGAGAGAGGCCTGGATGTTACCTGGTGGAAGAAATTTCATTCCAGACCTGATCTGGACGGCTTTTATGAGGAAGTAGGCCAAAGGTATCAGTCTGATATAGCACTTTTAAGACGGGATTTGCCAAAAGACGTCAATGAACGTTACAGAATAATCTCTGAAAGGCTTCAGCAGCTAAATCCAATTCTTTACAAATTAGAAAAGCCCCTGGCGGAGCAGTACTATGCCAGTTTGCAGGAGCTGGCCAAACAAGTGGCAGAGGCCAATGGTGGTGTATTAGGATATCTTTCTGTTGGGTACAATGAGTCAAAAGTGATAACTTTGCCGATGATAGATGATCCGCGTACGTTTCGGGTTTAACAAATTATGCTGGAGAGAATCAGCGACAGTGTTTTAGTACCTGCGCGCCTCACAATGCTGATGTGGGGCGTTTTCTTTTTTGAAGTAAGCTGGGGTATCGATTTTAGCTTTCTGGGAATTCTGCCAAGAGATGCATTTGGGCTGATTGGAATTGTTACCTCACCTTTATTGCACGGCTCCTGGTGGCACATTGCCTCCAACACAGTGCCTTTCCTGTTCCTGGGTACCACCCTTTTCTTTTTTTATCCCCGCATTGCCAACAAGATCTTTTTTTACTGTTATTTTATTACAGGCATACTGGTCTGGCTTTTTGGCCGCCACAGCCTCCATATTGGTGCCAGCGGCGTTATATATGGCCTTGCCTTTTTCCTGATCTTCTTCGGTTTTTTCCGAAAAGACTTCCGCTCACTGGTGATTTCAACGGTAACCATTGTTTTGTATGGAAGTATGTTCTATGGGTTGTTGCCAACAGAGCCTAATGTATCCTATGAATCGCACATTTACGGGGCTCTGGTAGGTATTAGCACTGCTATGATCTACGGTCGCAGAATGAGCAGGGTAGAGTATTGAGCTACACTAATAAATAAATTATTCCCTGAGTTTTTCAAAAGCTTCCTGCACTTCTTCTTCTGTTGTTTTCAGGCGCGTTTTACAAAATGTCAGCAGTTCATAAGCTTCCTTCACCAGTCCGGAGATTTCATCTACATCAGGATCTTCATTTTCTATCTTGTTTACGATTTCCTCCAGCTTCTTGATGGCGTCTTTGTAGGTCATTTTCTTATGTATTGGGGGTAGTATCTTCTACCTTACTGGTTATGATATTATTTTGGGTATGGGTAATCAGCAGCTGGCCGGGTTTAGGCGCATTTGCTTTGTGGAGTGGAATACCCTCCAGGTAGCTGATGGTGTAACCCCGTTTGAGCAGCCGCTGTGGGTCCTGCAGGCGCAGGGTAATCTCCAGTTGATCTAAAGTAGCCGATTCACTGCACATGGCTTTATCAACAGAAGAATAAAGAATTCTCTCCATGCTTTTGAGCTGCTCCCGGCCAAACCTGATGCGGTGCCGTGTGTTGGCGCCAATACTGCCGGCCATTTGCTGCAGTTGTTTTTGCTGACTTCCCAGTAGCGATCTGGCACCAGTCTGAAGTTTGCTTTGCAGCTGGTTTACCCATTGCTGCTGCTGGTTCAGGTAATTACCTGCATAGGCAAATACTGTATTGCTTAGCTCATCCAGCTGTGCTTCGTAGCTTCTTAGGTTATTGATGAGGAATTCAGCCACTGCTGTAGGGGTCTTCAGCCTGGTGTGCGCCACCAGGTCGGCAATGGTCTCATCCCTGTCGTGGCCAATGCCTGTTAAAATGGGCAGCGGAAATTTTGCAATGGAGATTGCCAGCTCATAGTGATCGAAGCAATCAAGATCTATGCGGGCGCCGCCACCCCTGATGATGACCACGGCATCGTAAGGCTTTGCAGCTTGTGTAATTTGCTCCAGAGCACTGCAGATGCTTTCCCGGGCAGAGTCGCCCTGCATGGTGGCTTTATACAGGTCTACCTCAAAGCGAAAGCGGTAGGGGTTCATCAGCAGCTGGTGCAAAAAATCACCCCAACCGGCTGCCGTAGGCGACGAAATAACCGCAATGCGCTGCGGAACCTGGCTAAGCTCATGGCGACGGTTCATGTCATAGAGACCTTCTCCGATAAGGCGCTGTATGATTTCGGCCCGCATGCGGGCTCTTTCGCCCATGGTATAATTAGGATCGATCTCCTGAATGTTGAGGCTAAGGCCGTACAGCTCATGGTACTGCACCTGTACCTGGCAAAGGACTTTTAGCCCCGGTGCAAGTGATTGCCCGGTAACTTCTTCAAAATTGTGTTTAATGGTACGGTAGCTCGATGACCAGATGGTAGCACGCTGCTTAGTGACCAGTATATCGTTTTGCTTTTCGATAAGCTCCAGGTAGCAATGGCCCCTCTGGTGTTGCCTCAGCTCACCAATTTCAGCCACCACCCAGTAATTCTGTTCCAGCTGGCGCTCTAAGGTTCTGCGAATAAGCTTGCTAAGATCGAGCAGACTAATATGGCTCATGGTGCAAGTTACTGGATAAATTTTAAAATGGAGAGGAGGAAAGTGTGGCTACAAAACAAATAAAAAGCCCGGTTATGTGCGACCGGGCTTTGAATTGACAATAATCGATCTTGAGGTATAGCACACAGAAGATCTAAATGAAACCTTAGTTAGGGTTTTTATCTTTGAGGCGCTCCAGGAGCATTTTCCTGAATTCATGCTCGGCCAGCATTAACTGCATGATCTGTCGGGGTTCGAGTACTGTTTGTAACTTGTTGCCATAATACTCTTCATCCAGCGCAGCCTCTTCCTTTTCCATTCTTATATGGTTATTGATGGCAGTCTTTGCCTGATCGTTGCTAAGATCGCCCGATCTGGCTTCAAGAAAAACATTGCGATGTTGCTTGCGCAGTGTTTCCCGCTTAGCTGAAAACTCATTATAGACAGGCCAGAACTTCTGGGCCTGTTCGGGGCTTAGGCCTAGGCGCGAGGTAATATGAGCTACCCTGGCCGCTTCTATTTTTTCATGCTTGTCCTCCTTGTGCTGTTGTGCCATGCTAAAGGGTACAATACAGGTAAAGAGTACATGAAATATTATCAAAGCTTTCTTCATTACCATAATTCTTCTGCAGTATAAAGATCTATATTATTCATTATTTCATCTTCCAGTACATCTTTCGATCCCAGTTCGCTGGTCATCAGTTCTGATTGCTCCCAGTCTCCCTCTAAAGCAAGCTCCTGTACGGTTAAGTTAGTGTTGTTGTTGAGGTAGGTAACAATCTCCTGCTGACTGGCTTCATAAAGGAGCAGCTGCGGGTCGGTTTCCTGCTTGCCTGGCTGCCTTAAAAATAATAAAGACACCACAAGCAAAACCAGTACTGAAAATGCCAGCTGCAGACGTGGAAAAAACCATAGGCTTTTTGGATCTGCCCAGCTGCTTTGCGGCCTTTGCTGAACCTTTTCCTGGATGCGCTGAGGCAGTTGTTCCAGGTAGCCTTCTGGCATAATAAAAGGATCTTGCTTAGGAATTTCGCTTAGCTTTATCTTTTTCATTATAATTTAGATGCAGGAATCCCCATAAAGTTTAATCTTCTTTTACAAATTCTTCAATTTTTTTAACAGCCAGGTGATAACTTGACTTTAGCGCCCCTACAGAGGTAGCTGTAATGTCGGCAATTTGCTCGTAAGAAAGCTCATCGTAGTAGCGAAGATTGAACACCAGGCGTTGTTTGTCGGGCAGGCGTAAAATGGCATTCTGCAGCTTTTTCTGAATCAGGTCTGCATCGGGAGAAATCTGTGCCTCCAGCTTGTTGGCAAGCTCCGCAGAATAATCTACCAGAGGTAAAAAAAAGCGTCTGCGTTTTTTCCTTAAAAAAGCCAGACACTCATTAGTTGCTATTTTGTAAATCCAGGTAAAAAGGCTGGAGGCCTGCCGGAAATTATCCAGACCAGCATAAACCTTGATAAAAGTCTCCTGCACCAGGTCATTGGCATCTTCATGATCGATTACCATTTTGCGGCAGTGGCGATACACCCGTTCGCTGTACTTACGCACAATCTGGCTGAAGGCCCAGTTACGGCTTTCGGCTTTGCCAAACTGCTTTAACAACTCCTGGTCTTCCGGAAAAGTACTGGTGTGGGTGCTCACATGCCTTAGATGTAAGAACGGCAGGTGGGTTTAACCGTTCAAAATAATTATTCTCCTGCTATAATAGCCAGCACTACTCCGTTGGTCCAGCCGAAACCATCCTGCAGCGGATACTCGCCGCCGCCGCCCTGCAGGGTGGTATCGGCAACATTGTATTTCTCCATCATACGGCCTGTTTCCTGAAAAACTTTGCGGTTTATGCGCAGCCAGCGGCTGGCTATATCATTGCTTAGTTTAGCATGGCCATAATTATTCAGCCCTTTAATGGCAAGCCATTGCAGCGGGGCCCAACCATTTGGATAATCCCACTGCTGGCCGGTATTGTTCAGCGTGGTTACCAGGCCACCAGGCAGTAAAAATTTCTCCTGTAGCTGTTTGGCTACTGCACCGGCCTTTTCTTTGGTAGCAATACCAAAATAAAGTGGATAGACCATAGCCAGTGAAAGCACAGGGGTAAAGGCTTTCTTTTCCAGGTGATAATCGCCATAAGCCTGTTCCTTTACGTTCCAGAGCCATTTATTGATGGCCTCCAGACGTGCTGAAGCCCTGTGTTCATAATCATCGGCCTGCTCCTGGTTACCAGCGGCCAAATGCAGTTCACTGATGGTTTGCTCCAGGTGATAGAGCAGGCTGTTCAGGTCTACCGGTACAATAGCAGTAGTTTGTATGGTAGTAAGGTTTTTAGCATCATTGAACCAGCGGCTGCTAAAATCCCAGCCAGATTCAGCCGCAGCCCTTAAGTGCCTGTATACCACAGGACGCTGCGCTTCCGGCTGTTTGGCAGCAGTTTCCACATCTTCCGGATAACTTTCAGGGCGTGGGGAATCCAGGTCGTCGAAATACCGGTTCAGCATATTGCCATCCGGCATCTGCACAACGCGGCGGTGCGATTGTCCGGGCTGGAGCCTTTCGGAGCCATCCATCCAGAACTGATACTCTTTTTCCAGCTGCGGCAAATAGGCAAGTGCAGCCTCAGTACCTTTATATTGCTGGTACAGGGAAACCATTGCCCCAAAAAAGGGAGGTTGTGAACGGCTAAGGTAGTAGGTGCGGTTTCCGTTTGGAATATGGCCTACTTCATTTACCAGCCATGCAAAGTTTTGTAACATGCTTTCCAGCAGGTCCATACGTTCGCTTGCTGCCAGGCCATACATTGTAAAATAGCTGTCCCAGTAATAAATTTCCCTGAATCTGCCGCCGGGAACTACATAGGGGTGGGGCAGTGGCACCAGAGTGGACCAGGACTCATTGGTATCTGCCTGCCGGGCCAGGTAGGTCCAGTGGTTTACAATGTGATCTTCCATGCTCAGCTGGGTATCGAGCTGAAATTCTTCGGCAGCCAAGCCTGGAAGTTCAAAATGCTCCTCTATGAAAGCCTTCAGGTTAAAACCCGGTTCATTTTTACGGGTCTTATACAGGTCAAGAATTTCTGCAGGGTTTGATTTTGGTCTGCTGTCTACAAAAGTTTTGCTGTCGGGGAAAACGTGTCCCATTTGCACAGCAGGGAAAAGTTCGCCAAGCTCTGTGGCAGGCCTGAAGAATTCAGAACCGGTGTAGGTCTGTACTTCTGGCTGTGAGGATGTCTGGCATGCCAGTACAATGCAAAGCAGCAGGAGGTAGGCTTTCCTAATCATCTTGATCTGATTACGTGTTGTGGCTTCCAGTCCAGAGCAAAAATTTAGATTAAATATCCATGATAAAGTCCATGAAACCTGCATTCTGACCTTTAGGACGTACAATCATGAGCGGAAAGCGAGTATTCATCTGAATGGCTCTTTCAGCTATACTTCCTAAAAACAATGCCGTTGCGGCAGTTCTGCCCTTGGCACCCATCACAATACCATCTGCACCAATTTCAATAGCTTTCTCATATATGTCAGTCATCAGGTTATCATTCTTGTCCAGTGAATACACATCTTTTACCTTCTGTCCCTTCAGGTCTATCTCTTTGATAAATTTCCTGAAGTCTTTTCTGGCATGTTTTTCCATGATTTCGGAAAACTCCTCATAACTCTTGCCGGAATAATGATAGCCCGGCGGAACATGGAAAACATTCTGAACCACCACCTGTACAGGAGACTCAATGCGTGATGCCAGTGTAATGGCTGCATGTAATGCCTGTTTAGAATCTTCAGAAAAATCAGAAGGCACCAGCAATTTTTTAACCCGGGCCTGGCTGCCCTCCGGAACGATCAGCAGGTTACAGGCTGCTCTGCGGGCTAATCGCTGTACCAGTACGCCGCCGCCCTCCAGGCTAACTTTACGGCCTGCAATAATCAAATCAATTTCTGAATCCTGTGCCACCTGCAGTAATTTTTTAGCAGGTGCTCCATCCTTCACTATAAACTGGATCTTAAGTTGTTTTAGCCTTGTCTCCTCTACTTTAAAATTCTCCTCCACAACGGCTTTCATCTTTTCTTTTCGCTCACCAATAGCTGTATCAATCAAACCGGGAAATTCCTTCAGCACACTCTCCGGGATGTGAAAATTACGTATGACATTTACAAAGTAAAGCCTTTCAGCGGCTGTGTTGTTAACAATGAAAGCAGCAAAATGGATGAGGGTAGCATCCATTTGCGTAAGATCAAGGGCTATCAGAATCCTTTTTATGGGGTACATGCAGATGGGAGAAAGGAGGGGTTACACTTCTACTTTTTTGAAGGCCACAAGCGCATCGGCCAGGCGCTCCATTTGTTCTTTTGAAAGGGCGGGGAAATTGGCAATGCGAATATGTTTATCTTTGTGTTTTCCATAGCCGCTGCTCACCTTCATATACTTGGCAGATAAATAATCCATCAGCGGTTTACTATCTGCTGTGTCGTGCAGCTCTGCTACAATGGTTGTTTTGCTGCGGCATGCCTTTTTTTCTACAAAAAGTTTCAGGTAGTTGCAATCTTCCAGCGCCTGGTAAATAATGGCTGCTTTCTGGTCTGTTTCCCGCCTGATCTGGTCTATGCCTTTCTTATTCATTTCTTCTGCCACTTTTCCCAGCAGGTAAATGCCAAGCACATTTGGGGTGGCAGGGGTCTCATACTTTTCAGCCTTCTCAATAAGACTTGGCAGGCTGTGGTAGCTGCCCAGGCTTTTACCGCTCTCCTGCTTCCGGACAGCTTTAGAGAGGCATTTTTCATTTACAATCAATACGCCAAGACCGGCAGGCAGGCCAAAACCTTTCTGTACGGAAAAGAACAGGCTGTCTACATCCTCTATGTTAAAAGTGATGTAAGGAGCCGCTGATACCACATCTACTGCCAGGATAGAATTTTCGAAACCTCTTCTGATATCGGTAATATCACTCACCGGCTGCATAACTCCGGTACTGGTTTCATTATAAGTTAGGGCAATTAATTCGCTGTCGTTAGAGAGCAGCATATTTTTCGGATCAATGCACTGCCCGTCGGGAGTTTCAATAATTTCAGTTTCAAGTCCCAGCTCCTGAGCGGTAAGGGCAAATCTTTTAGAGAAAGCACCATTCACCAGGTGGCAGGATTTTTTTTCCACACAGCTCTGCAAAATGCGCTCCCAGGCCTCGGTTCCTGAATTAATAAAGAGTACATAGTAACTTTCCGGTAGCTGCAGCAACTCTCGCAGATGCCCGGCAGCATGCCGGTACAGGTTCTGGAAGGAAGTGCCACGATGGCTCATAGATGGAATCTGCTTGCGGAGCGCCTCTTTCATGTGCATCTCAACAGAGAAGTACAGTTCAGAGGGACCTACTGTAAAAAAGGTATTCTTACTCATGGAATGGGGCACAGCTACTAATGTGCAAAAATATTAATTAACCGACGATAAAGAAGTAAAAAAAGATTCCCTGTTGTCGAAATTCAAGGAAATACATAAAAAAAACCTACACTGGCCCGGCTTGTTAGAATAAAATCTTCCTGATTGGAAATTATTTTTATCGATAATGTATTTACCTTTGTAGAGTCTTAGGATTCACAGAAACAGAACATAGCCCACATTGGCCCTTTACGTTTTTCAAACCTAACAATTATACTAATAACGAGTGAAGCCAACTGGAAAAACCGGGCCTCAATCCTAAGCTTGCTTAGGGTCATTCCGAATCTTTCGGAATGTTAACAGTGGAGGGTTGCCCCGGAATGGCAGCTCAAAACGTGTCTTAAAGAGGTTTGATAAAACCCTTACAGGGGCCTTTGTGGGTATTTTTTCTCTATGAAATCTGTAACTTTAGCAGCCTGCTCTCTACTTATTTATCTTATTGTTTCTTGTTCTTCCGATCAAACGGAACAGCTGGAACCACAGCTGGAAGAGATTTCACCCACGCCTTACCTGTACAGACCTCCGGTTACCGAAGAAAATGGATTACCCGTTGCCCGGCTCAAAAAAGAAGAGCTGGCAGAGGCGTTTGTTACCCGTTTAAGTACAAAAGCTCCTGCAGGGCTCGTGGTCATGCAGCAGGAAAAGCTGGTGCTGGAGGAGTATTTTAATAAAGATTTTGCTGCTTTTGTATGTACCGGACCGCTTTTCCCGCCTTATGTTGGCGTTTTGCTGGGAAGCGTTTATACAGATGAGTATGGCGTTCCCTTCAAACCTATACCCCTGGAAGAAATATTTCCGCCTGAAGAAGCGGGTTCTTCTTTAGCTTTGATATCAGCCAATTCTCCGGGCGGCGCACATCTGCAGGAGCAGCTTGTTGATAGATTTGACACCCTGATGCAGGAACAAACCGGCACCACCCAGGGCATGGCTGCAGAGGAGTTCCTTTTTGAGCCGCTGCAGATCGATGACTACAGCTGGAATGAAGGTTCCCTGTGCATGCACCCTCATGATATTTTGAAAACGGGCAGTATCTGGGTAAAAAGGGGGCGCTGGGGAACGGAACAGCTTTTGCCATCCGGATTTGTAGAACGCGTACTGGCTCCGGCATACAGTAGCAGCACCCATCCGGGTGCAAAAGCCTTTGGCTGGCAATATTACAGGCTGGTGGCAAAAGGACGTAAACAACCTGTTTTGTACTGGCAGTACCAGGAGGTACACTTATTTTTGCTTCCGGAAATAGAAGCTGTTGTGCTTTTGCAGGGCAAGCCCGGCTTAATGCCTGATGCCTGGAACTGGATGCAACAGTTTTTGATTCCTTCCTTAGTGCCATAAAAAAACCGCCAGCAGTGCCGGCGGTTCAGAAATACAAGTCTTGAGTGCAGGATTAGGGAAAAAGTCCCAGTTCAATATAATTAGCCGCAATTTTATCGAGTGCCACTACAAAGGCAGCGGTACGCAGGTTAGGCATATTTTTCTGATGCAGCTTTTCATGAATACCATGATAAGCAGTTACCATACCTTCTTCCAGTCCTGATACGACCAGATCGCGCTCTCCGGCTCCTACAATAATTTCTTTCTTCAATTCCGGAGAAAGTTTGGTTCCACTTGCTTCTTCAATGGCATTCACCAGGCGGCGGTTGTTCATTTCATTGTAGCGCCTGTCCATTCTTCCAAATGCTATACGGTTCAGGTTTTTGAGCCATTCAAAATAACTCACCGTTACCCCTCCGGCATTCAGGTACATGTCGGGCAGTATCATAACCCCTTTGGCAGTAAGAATTTCTTCAGCCTCTGATGTTACTGGTCCGTTGGCACCTTCGCCTATTATTTTTGCCTTGATCCTGGGTGCATTTTCTTTAGTAATCTGCCCCTCAAGTGCTGCCGGCACAAGTATATCGCACTCCATCTCCAGGAGCTCCCTGGAATCAGTAATATTTTTGGAGTTTCCAAAGTTCAGGATGCTGCGTGAAGCCCTGCGGTGCTTGTACACTTCGTCAACATCCAGGCCGTTGCTGTTGTAAATACCTCCTTCGTATTCGGCAATGCCGGTTATGATTGCACCTTGTTCCTGCAGAAACTTAGCACTGTGGTAACCAACATTGCCCAGTCCCTGCACAATTATTCGTTTACCGTCGAGACCCGTACTAAGTCCCAGCCTTTTCATGTCTGCTGTAACGCAGCAGGCTTCGCGTAAGCCAAACATCACACCCATACCGGTAGCTTCTGTTCTGCCGGCTATGCCGCTTTGGGTAAGGGGTTTGCCGGTAACACTTCCGGAGGCATTGATGGTGCCAGGAAAAAACTCCTGGTAGGTGCTGTATATCCATGCCATTTCCCTGGGTCCGGTACCATAATCAGGGGCGGGTACATCTATTGCAGGACCAATAAAGTTCTTTTTGATCAGCTCCATGGTGTACCGGCGGGTAATACGCTCCAGCGTACGGGCATCATAATTGGCAACGTTTATTTTAACGCCCCCTTTAGCCCCTCCAAAGGGTACGTTCAGCAGCGCACATTTATAACTCATCAGGGCGGCTAGTGCCTTTACTTCATCTTCATTAACTGTTTCGGCGTAGCGAATACCGCCCTTTGTAGGCAGTTTGTGGTGGGAGTGCTGTACGCGGTAAGCCTCTATTACCTGGTAACTGCCATTATCCAGCTGTATAGGAAAAAAGAATTTGTATATACTGTTACATTGCTTGATCTGATCAATCAGGCCTTTAGGATAATCTGTATAGTGGCATGCACTGTCAACAAAATCATTTACATCATCAAAAAAACTATAGTCGGGAATGGATGCCATAAAAATAGGGGGTAAGGGTTATACATTATCTTAGTTAGATAATCACATTTGTGCAGCTACTGTTTAAATGTGAGCTAAGAGAATAATTATCAGAGCAGATTCTTTTCTGCTATAAATGATGGAAATTAAAACTGGCATTACTTATGCAGTATCTGGTGTAGTGTGTAATTCGTAATAAGCACCTATAAATTTTATAAACTATGAAAACTATTGTTACCGCACTCTTCCTGCTGACGTTAAGCATTAGCGTACCTGCAGTTGCATATAAACCAATAATCTCTGCTGCTGAAAGAATTGGAAACGACAGCATTACCCTGGATTACCTGGTGGGAATGGACAAAAAGCAGTTTAAAGGAAAAACCATAGCAGAGCTGCTGGCCAGCGAAGAAGCCAAAGGATATACCGACCTTAGCTTTCGCTATACTCCGGAGGGTGTGCTGCAGGGGCTGAAGATAAAATACTCCAATCAGTTGTTCCTGACTGTATATGTTACAGAATTTAAACACCTAAAGCCACACAGCCTTAAGCGCCAGTGGGATCTGGAGGCACTTAAAAAAGAAGCGATAGACGAAATACGGGTGCTATATGTAATGTACGATTAGGAGTAATCTGATAACTGCATGAATGTTTAGGCAATCGTAATATGGCGGCAGCTGCTTTCATTACAGCTGATTAGCCAGGACTCAATAACAGAAGAAGCACGCCCTGGAGGTGTGCTTCTTCTGTTATTGCCGTTTGAAATTGCCTGTTAATAAAGTACACGGAATTTAATGGTGTTCTTTATATTCTTAAGGTCTTTCACAACATCCTGGCTGTACTGCTTATCGATATCCGTAATTACATAACCGATGTTCTCGTTGGTTTTGAGATATTGGCCGGTAATGTTTATGTTATGGTTTGCCAGAATCTGGTTTATGCTTGCCAGAATGCCAGGCGTGTTGTGGTGAATATGGATGAGCCGGTGCGCATTTTCCAGGCGGGGCAGCTGCAGGTTAGGGAAGTTTACACTGCCGGTGGTGCTGCCACCATTGATGTAATCGGTAAAACGTGCGGGTACATATTCACCAATGTTGTACTGGGCCTCCAGGGTGCTGCCACCAATGTGCGGGGTGAGAATAACGTTGGGCAAACCTCTTAGTTCGCTTTGAAACTCCTCGTCGTTGGTTTTAGGCTCCTTAGGAAAAACGTCTATGGCTGCGCCGCCTACTTTTTTGCTGTTAATGGCATCTTTAAGGGCTGCAATGTCTACCACATGGCCACGGCTCATGTTCAGGAAAAGCACTCCATCTTTCATTTGCCTGAAGGCTTCGGCATCAATCAGGTTTTTATTGCTGGTGCGTCCGTCTACGTGCAGGCTTAAAATATCGGCCTTATTCAGCAGCTCTTCCAGGCTGCGGCATTTGGTGGCATTTCCCAGCGCCAGCTTTTCTACCACATCGTAATAATATACTTTCATACCTACGGCCTCGGCCACCACACTAAGCTGCGCACCAATATTGCCATAGCCGATGATGCCCAGTTTTTTCCCCCTTACCTCATGGCTGCCACCTGCAGATTTGTTCCAGATGCCCTGATGCATCTGTACCGACTTATCGGGGATCTGGCGGATCAGCATGATTATGGAGGCGATGGTCAGTTCTACCACAGAGCGTGTATTACTGAAAGGAGCATTGAACACGGCTATGCCGCGTTTTGCGGCAGCCTCCAGATCTATCTGATTGGTGCCAATGCAAAAAGCGCCAATGGACATCAGGCGGTCGGCAGCCTGCAGCACCCGTTCCGTAACGTTTGTCTTGCTGCGAATACCTAGTATGCTCACACCTTTTATCTGCTCAATCAGCTCGTCTTCATCCAGCGCTCCTGCAACAGTTTCTACAGAAAAACCTTCACTGCGCAGGATCTCTACGGCTACCGGATGTATGTTCTCCAGTAGCAGTACCCGGATACGGTGTTTTGGGTAAGAGAAAGCGCGTGGCATGTTTTGAATAAAAAGAAACTCGTCAAGATTCGGTGCAATATGGTCTGCCTTATCAACAACAGCATCTCTTCTGATATTTTCAGTAAAAGCGTAGAACTTGTTGGCCATGCCGGCAGCCTTTATTTCGTAGTCGGTGTAGCCATCTCCAAGTACGTACACATCGCCCTCCAGCTCCAGCAGCCTTAGCTGTTCTACCTTGCCATTGTTGCCGCACAGGGTGTTATCAGGGTCGAAACCGGTAATGTTTCCTGCTTCATCGAACAGGAATGTATTGGCCAGAATGTGCGCCGGGTGCACGCCAAAAGGTGTAACTACCGGTTCAATGAAATCCCTGAAGCCATTTGAGATGATATAGATATTATCTTTGTAGGTCTGTATAAATTCACGGTTGCGCTTAAAGCTTTCAGACACCTCGTTTTGCAGCTGGTCGATCAGCTTCTGCAGGTCATCTTTATTGGCTTCCAGCAGGGCAATGCGGCGCTGTAAACTTTCTTTTACCGACAGGCGCCCATCCATTCCAAGATCAGTGATTTCCTTGATTTTTTGTACACGATCGTTCTTTTCCGGATGCCCTTCCAGAGAGATTTTTGCCAGTTCATCAAGCGCTTCAACTTTGGTAAATGTACTGTCAAAATCAATAACAAAGAATTTTTGATTGGCCATGGGGGTATTGATATAATAAAAGTTTGGCCGAAATTACGTTATAATTGTATAGAGAGACAAAGAAAACAGCTGCTATACAGGGCTTTTTTTTGCGGAAACGGTTGCGGAAACCGATTCCTTACGTTCTCTTACCTTTTTTCTTTCTTTCGGCTCATAGCTCAGGGTGGCATACATGGGGAAATGGTCTGAGCCCACATGCCCCATGCGGTTAAGCTTGTGTACCTTAAAGCAATCTGATACAAAAAGGTGGTCTACCGGGTATCTGAAAAAAGGAATATTGGCATTATAGGTATTGAAAAAACCGCGGCCAATTCTTGGATCTGCCAGCCCGCTCACCTTCTTGAAAATTGATGTGATCCTGGACCAGCCTACATCATTCATATCTCCGGCTACAATAGTGGGATCTTCCAGTTTTTCTATCAGTTTAGATACCAGTAGTACTTCTGCCTGCTTGTTCAGCAGCTTTGTCCAGGGAGCCGGAGGTTTTGGATGAAGCCCGAAAAAGTTAATCACATCTGTTTCATTGATCCTGATAAAGCATCGGATTGAAGGAATATCATCCTCGATGTAGAAATTAACCTGTTCATTTTCAAGCTTAAATTTGCTGTAAAAAGCCATGCCATAGGTATTATCCTGGGGCTGCAATATTCTGTGGGGCAGATAGGCTAATGATTCTTCCACTTCGTTGCACCAGTATTCATCAACCTCCGTCAGGAGCACCACATCCGGCTTAGATGACTCAATACGCTCTTTCAGGCGTTTTGTCTCACGATTGCTCTGGCGCACATTACATATCAGCAGACTGATGAGCTCATCAGTATTTTTGCTGGCTGGAATTTCTTTTTTATAATAAAAGGGAGTAAAGGGGAAAATAACCCAGAAGTTGCCTATCAGCACAACCATGAGACACAGGTGCACCAGTAAGTCGGTACTGTTGTAGTCTCTTATAAATATTGCATACAGAATAATGAGTGCTACAATCAGTATACAAAACTGGAATTTACCGAAGTCAAATATTTTTACATACCATTTTTGGATATTGAGCCAGGCCAGAATACCGAAGACAAAAAGTATTCCGCTAGCTATGTAAAAAGTTGATAGCATAGTTAAAAAATGGTTGAAGGATAAGGTAATCTCCGGATTACTCCGTTATCTGAACGCCTTTCCAGAAAGCAACCCGACCCCGAATAGCGTTCGCTTCTTCTTTAGGGTCGGGATAATACCAGGCTGCATCCTTATTTTCAGTCCCTTCTACCTGAAGGGTGTAATATTTAGCCTGACCTTTCCAGGGGCACTGAGATGTGGTTGGACTTTCTACCACATATTCTTTGTTTAAAGACGTCAGTGGAAAGTAAGAGTTGCCTTCAACAGTTACTATATCATTGCTTTCTGCAATTACGGTATTATTCCATATGGCTTTCATACTATAAAAACACGCTCTCTATGCTTTTGTTCGAGTTTTGCTTTTGATTGTAAATTCACTGAAACCAACCGGCACCTGCACTGCAAACTGCCCGTTTTTCAGCTTTTCAATTACCAGTGTCTTGTTATCGGCAACAGCTTCGGCAGGCTCGGTCAGCAGGCCATGAAGTACAATACGGTAAGTGCGGTAGGTAGGGGTGTAATTACCAGCTCTTTGCTGCACAATGCTAATTTTATGCAGGCTGCCACTTACAGAAAGCGTTACTACATTGCTGTCACCTTTTTCATACTCATAACCCTCTCCGGCATCCTCATAGAGGATGTTTTCTTTCTTGCCCTCTATGTGGTACACGTGCAGTGCCAGTTCTCCAATGTTTTTTTCTCCTACATACTGCATGGGCGGCCCCATAGGAATAACAGCACCACTACGTACATACAGCGGAAAGCGGTTCAGCCCTGTTTCAGACCATATTTCTTCGCCAAGGGTATCGTAACGCTGATCATCCCAGAAGTTATACCACTCGCCATGGGGCAGGTACAGCCATCGGCCATGGGCACCCGCCTGCTTAACAGGGCACATCAGCAGGTTATCGCCAATGGCGAACTCATCCTGTCGGTAATAGGTGTCTGCATCTCGCTGATCCAGCATAAAGAGCGAACGCAGGAAAGGCGTACCCTTTGTTACATATTGCCAGAACACGGTATACAGATAAGGCAGCAGCTGATAGCGAAGTTTTAAGGTATCGCGCACAATATCTTCGGCTTCCTTGCCAAAAGACCAGGGCTCCTGTGCGCCATGATCACCACTGGAGTGTGTGCGCAGGAACGGGTGGAAAATTGCCAGCTGAACCCAGCGGATATATAACTCCGGAGTAGGGGTTTCTACGAAACCACCCACATCAGAGCCAATAAAGGAGAACCCACACATGCTTAAGCGCTGGCACTGTATGTTGGCAACGGTCAGGTGTTCCCAGGAGGCGACGTTATCGCCTGTCCAGCCGGCAGCATAACGCTGACCGCCACTGTAAGTAGAACGGGTAATTACCAGGGGTCTTTTGCCATTCAGATAGCGTTTTACGCCATCAAAAGTAGCCCTGCTCATTTGCATGCCATAGATATTATGGGCTTTGCGGTGGCTGCAGGGGTTGCCGTCGTAATCGTGCCGAATATCGTTGGGGAAGGTACCCAGCTCAAATACGGCAGGTTCGTTCATGTCGTTCCACACCCCATTGATGCCGGTCGCCATCAGGTCTTTGAAAAGTCCTGCCCACCACTCCCGTACATCCGGACGGGTGTAGTCGGGAAAATTGCACACGCCCGGCCATACACTACCCCGGTAGAAGGGTCCATCGGCGGTGCGGCAGAACATATCCTTTTCTACGCCATCCCTGTACACATCATACTCCGGATCAACTTTAATGCCCGGATCTATGATGCACACAGTTTTGAAACCATCTTTTCGAAGATCACCTATCATTTTTGCCGGATCAGGAAAGTGATTCCTGTTCCAGGTAAAGCAGCGAAACCCTTCCATGTAGTCGATGTCGAGGTGGATTACATCGCAGGGAATTTCACGTTGGCGGAATTCTGCAGCCAGCTCCCGAACGGTAGATTCGGGATAGTAGCTCCATTTGCTCTGCTGATATCCAAGCGACCAGAGAGGCGGCATCTCTGGTTTACCAGTCATGTTGGTATAGGTTTCTGATACCTCCAGGGCCTGAGGTCCGTAAATAAAGTAGTAGTTCATTTCGCCGCCATGCGCCCAGTAGCTGAACACATTGGGGCGTTCGCTGCCAAAATCGAACCAGGTACGGAAGGTGTTATCAAGAAATACGCCATAGGCCACTTTGTGGTGCAGGCCAATAAAGAAAGGTATATTTTTATAGATGGGATCTGTCTCGGGTCCGTAGGCATAGGTGTCTGAGCCCCACATCTGTGCACGGCGCCCTCTTAGGGTGAGGCTGCTGGGTTTGTCGCCCAGGCCAAAGAATTGCTCACCACCACTGATCTTCTTAGTGCACAGCACAATGTCAGATGAGTGCTCATGGTGTTTTTGCCAGTGATAACCAATCTCATCTTCCAAAATGGTTAACCCATTCCTGTTGGTAATTCTTGTCTGTGCTGTTTCTTTTATTACATGTAATATTACATCGGCTGTTTCTACAACCACCTCCCGTTCGTTTTCCTGTACAAAAATAGATGCAGGTTCGGGATTATAGGCCGTGTCCAAAGCATAACTAAAATCATTCTCAAAAATGTTATAGATTGCATAACGGAAACGAAGTACTTTATCGCTGATAACGGTTAACTGCAGCGTTGTTTCCTTGCAGTAAAAGTAGAATTGATTATCCTGCTGCTGCCACCTCTGAATTGCTCCCGGAAACTGCTTTCCGGATGCTGAATCCTCAAAATTCTCCATGTAATTGCCATGTGCAGGCAGTGGAGCTTGTTCTATAGGATATGGCTGATGTGTATGTTCCATAAAGTGATTTCCAATACTGAGTGCAGATAGTTCTATCTTGCAATCTTACTATATTTTCAGTTAATCAAATTGATTAATTTTGTTTATAACCTACATGCATTTTTATTGTTAGTAAAGAAAATTAACTGACGTTTGTCCAATAAACAAGCAGCGCAAATCTGTGAATTATGTGAGCGATCTGTATCGGGTGTGAGCCTCCACCACCTGATACCCAGGGAGGAAGGTGGACGTTATGGTCCAACCATTCCATTATGCCAGCCCTGCCATAGTACCATTCATCTGGTGTTTACCAATAAAGAGCTTGCCAAGCAGTATAATTCGGTTGAGAAACTCAAAGAAGCCCCGGCACTGCAGAAATACCTGAACTGGATACGCAACCGTAATCTTGAAAAAATTTCCAACAGGAGAGGCAAACGCTAAAGAATTGCGCTAAAAGGGGTAGCTGAAGGAAGAATGCAAACGTTTTCATGCCTTTTGGCCCCTCTTTCAGCATTTTGTATTAACAATTTCATAAAAAACTGATTAAAAGAAGTAAGCTGTAGATAATGATTTTGTTGAGAAGACTCCTTAATTTTTGGGCGTGAATACTAAACACTGGAGTTTCGGATTTTTTTTAAAGGGAGTCTTTTACAGCCATCAATTTTTTAGAGAACGATAAGCCAATAATATGATTCAGAATTATGAAGGTCGCAAAAGGGTAATTATTGAAAATGTAATTCCACAGGTAGAGTGTGGTGCATACCCTGCGAAGCGAACGGTTAACGAACCCTGCACAGTAGAAGCCGATGTTTTTGCCGATGGCCATGAGGTGGTACAGGCGCGACTAGCCTACCGACAGGCCGGAAAAAAACAATGGCAACACCAGCCAATGCAGTTTATTATGAACGATCGCTGGACGGCTACATTTACCCCCCATACCGAAGGCGACTGGGAATATACCATTCAGGGGTGGGTGGACCATTTTATGAGCTGGCAGCAAGGCCTGAAGAAGAAGTTTGAAGCAAATCAGGATGTAAGTGTTGAACTCCAGATTGGGCGCCAGCTCATGGAGGAGGGTGTGGGGCGTCTTTCGGGCAAAGAAGCCAAGCGCCTGAGCAAACTGATGAGTCAATTCAGCGATACCTCTGAGCAGGCTACCGCTGTTGCACTGGCACAAGACCGGGAGCTTAGCGAGCTGATGTACAGCACCCATGACAAAAACCAGGATGTAAAACAGTACGAAAAGGTACTTACCCTAAAGGTTGAGCGTGAGCGCGCCCGCTTCAGCTCCTGGTATGAGTTCTTTCCACGCTCGGCTGCTGTGGAACCCGGCCGCCATGGTACCTTCCGGGACTGTATACGCCTGCTGCCCCGCATTGCCGAGATGGGCTTCGATGTGTTGTATTTTCCGCCCATACACCCCATTGGCGAGAAAAACCGGAAAGGCAAAAATAATGCAACCAATGCCTCCGAGGGTGATGTGGGTTCTCCCTGGGCCATTGGCAGCCACCTGGGCGGGCACAAAAGCATTCATCCCGACCTGGGTTCTTTCGAAGATTTTGAGGCCCTGGTGGCCGAAGCAAAGAATCATGGAATAGAGATAGCCCTTGATTATGCCCTCCAGTGTGCGCCAGACCATCCTTATGTGCAGGAACACCCGCAGTGGTTTAAGTGGCGTCCAGATGGTACTGTTCAATATGCAGAGAACCCTCCAAAAAAATACCAGGATGTGCTGCCCTTCAATTTTGAAAATGACGACTGGCAGAACATGTGGAAAGAGCTCAAAAATATTATTGATTTCTGGGTGGCACGTGGGGTGAAGATCTTCAGGGTGGATAATCCGCATACTAAACCTTTTGCCTTCTGGGAGTGGATGATTGCTTCCGTGCAAAAGAAAAACCCGGAGGTGCTGTTTTTAGCGGAAGCCTTTACCAAACCACGCGTAATGGAACGCCTGGGTAAGGTTGGCTTTACCCAATCCTACACCTACTTTACCTGGCGCGAGAGTCGTGAGGAGCTGGCAGAGTATATGCACAACCTTACCCAGACAGCCGTAAAAGAGTATTTCAGACCAAATTTCTGGCCTAATACACCAGACATTCTGCCGCCACATTTAACGCATGGAGGAGAGGCTGCTCACATCAGCCGTATGATTCTTGCCGCAACGCTTTCCTCTAACTGGGGTATGTACGGGCCGGTGTATGAATTTGGTATCAACAAACCCATGCCTGCTAAAGAAGAGTATGTGGATAATGAGAAATACCAGCTGCACCACTGGGATTGGAACAGGCGTACCCGCATAGGGGAGACCATCGCCAGGATCAACATGATCAGAAGGGAAAATGAGGCATTGCAATACACCAATAATGTAGTGATAAGCCAGGCAGATAATGCGCATTTGTTCACTTTTGCCAAAAAGAGCCCATCCAGCAATAATATTATTGTGGTAGTGGTTAACCTGGACTTCAGATGGAAACAGGCTGGCTGGATTAAAGTGCCACTGACTGAGCTGGGGCTGCCAGATCAGCTGAGTTACCGGGTGCACGACCTGATGAGTGGCCATACCTATAACTGGCAAAACGAATGGAATTATGTTGAGCTGGAGCCTAGCGCCATGCCGGCACATATCCTGAGGCTTGAGGCCCCGGGTATAGTCTGATGCCTTCTGTAAGCCACACCTACACTATTATTTTTTATATTCTGGGATCTTAAGTTTTTTATATGGATAAGCAATCTTTTCAACTCGATGATAAGCTACACTGGTACAAGGATGCCATCATTTATGAGTTGCACATCAAAGCATTCAACGACGGTAATGGCGATGGCATAGGCGATTTTCAGGGGCTGCTGCAAAAGCTGGACTATCTGCAGGAGCTGGGGGTAACCGCCATCTGGTTACTGCCATTTTACCCATCGCCTCTTAAAGACGATGGCTACGATATAGCCGATTATTTCAGTATTAACCAGCGCTATGGCAAGCTGGAAGATTTTAAGCGGTTTATAGAAGAAGCTCACGCACGTGACCTGAAGGTGATTACCGAGCTGGTTATCAATCACACATCAGATCAGCACCCCTGGTTTCAGCGCGCGCGCCGTTCTCCAAAAGACTCTCCTTATCGTAATTATTATGTCTGGAGCGACGACCCGACTAAATACAGCGATACTCGTATTATTTTCACAGACTCAGAGCCATCGAACTGGACCTGGGATCCTGTAGCAGAACAATACTTCTGGCACCGTTTCTTTCATCACCAGCCCGACCTGAACTACGATAATCCCGAAGTGCAGGATGAGGTATTTAAAATGCTGGAGTACTGGCTTGATTTGGGTGTTGATGGTTTCAGGCTGGATGCTGTACCTTACCTGTTTGAAAGAGAAGGCACCAACTGCGAGAACCTGCCTGAAACCCACGTATTCCTGAAAAAATTACGGACATACGTAGACAACAAATACCCGGGAAAACTGCTGCTGGCCGAAGCAAACATGTGGCCCGAAGACAGTGCTGCTTATTTTGGTGATGGTGATGAGTGCCAGATGAATTACCATTTTCCGATTATGCCGCGCATGTTCATGGCGGTAAAAATGGAAGACCGGTACCCGATTATCGATATTCTGGAGCAAACCCCGGCTATACCAAAAAACTGCCAGTGGGGCATGTTCCTGCGTAACCACGATGAGCTTACCCTGGAGATGGTTACCGACGAGGAGCGTGATTATATGTACAGAATGTACACCAAAGATCCGCAGGCGAAAATTAATGTTGGTATTCGCCACCGCCTGGCCCCGCTGCTGGATAACGACCGTCGCAAAATTGAGCTCATGAATGTACTGCTCATGAGTATGCCCGGCACGCCTATCGTCTATTATGGCGATGAAATTGGCATGGGAGATAATTATTATCTAGGTGACCGTGATGGTGTGCGTACTCCCATGCAGTGGAGTGCAGACCGTAATGCAGGCTTTTCAAATGCCAATCCCCAGCGGCTTTACCTACCTGTTATTCTGGACCCTGAATACAGCTACGAAGTAGTAAACGTTGAGCTGCAGGAGCGCAATCCCAATTCACTTCTGTGGTGGATGCGCCGCATCATCGATATGCGCAAGCGCTTTAAAGTGTTTGGTCGTGGCGAAATCAAATTTCTTTCGCCACAAAATGCCAAGGTGCTTGCTTTTGTGCGCAGCTACGAAGATGAAAATATTCTGGTCATTGCGAACCTGTCACGTTTCAACCAGCCCGTTTCCATAGATCTTTCGGAGTACCAGCATCACGAAGCAATTGAGGTATTCAGCCACAACAAATTCCCTACCATTACAGAAGATCCTTATTTCTTCACACTGGCACCTTATGGATATTACTGGATACAGCTGCAGCCTGTTAAGGAAAGAACAGAATCCGATGCAGAACAGCAGGTGCCTAAAATGAAACTTAAGACCCTGGATGAACTGGCGAGTACAGCTACCATAGATAAATTTGCTACTAAGGTCATCAGACCCTACCTGCAGAGAGCCCGCTGGTTTGGAGGCAAGGCACGTACCATCACCTCTACAAAAATTGTAGACCTGAATGTGCTGAAGGAAGGTGAAGAAACCTTCTTCTGGTTGCTGATGGAGGTTGCTTATAACGAAGGTCTGCCGGAGCTGTATCAGGTTCCGTTTATGGTCTGCGATTCTGCATCAACCTCGGAAGCAGAACGGAGTAGCGCGCAGGTTATAGGCACCATTGCTATTGATGATAAACTAATGCAGGTGTATGATGCGCTATACAGCAAAGCATTCCGCGATAGCATCATCAGGCAATGGAGCAACAAAGCCAAAACTCCTGACCGGAGACTGCAGGCCATTGCCGGCAGCAAAATTGCCGAATGGGTGGAAAACACCCCTGATCTGCCAAGCCGTGTGATGAGCGCGGAGCAGAGCAATTCTGCCATCGCCTTCGACAACAGCCTGTTCATGAAGCTGTATCGTAAGCTCGACTATGTGGTGAACCCGGATATTGAGGTAAGTCGTTTCCTTACCGAGAAAGCTGGTTTTGAATACACCCCCAACTACCTGGGTGCGCTGGAATGGCATCAGTCAGACGGCCGCACACTTATGGTTGGTATGGCACAGGAAATGGTAAGCAATCAGGGCGATGCCTGGCAGTACATACTGGACAACCTGCGCATGTATTACGAAGATGTATCTGCTCAGCGCGAGGAGCTACACCAGCCACCACAGGTTTCAGCAGATCTGCTCGACCCAACACCTTTTGAAGAACTACCAGATAAGGTACAGAACCTGCTGGGCAGGCCTTATCAGGAAAACATATCACTATTAGGCAGGCGTACTGCCGATATGCATAAAGCCCTGGCAGCGCAGCCGGATTTCACAGATTTTTCACACGAAGATTTTAGTCTTCATTACCAGCGATCGCTGTTCAGCTCCCTGCAGACCCTCACCAGAAGCTCTTTTGAGCTGCTGGGCAAGCGCTTAAAGCAGTTGCCGGATCATGTTCGCACAGATGCGGAACAGATTCTGGATATGCGCGGACAGGTACTGGATCAGTTCAAGCAAATTTACGATCATAAAATCACTACCCTGAAAATCCGTACCCATGGCGATTATCACCTGGGGCAGGTTCTTTACACAGGCCGTGATTTTTACATCATCGATTTTGAAGGCGAGCCGGCCCGTGCTTTTAGTGAGCGCCGCATACGCCGCAGCCCGCTACGCGATGTGGCCGGAATGATACGTTCCTTCCACTATGCTGCCTATGCCTCTCTTTTCGAAATGCAGGTGCTTAACCAGAAACAGGAAGAGTCGCTGGAGAACTGGGCAGAAGTGTGGTACAGGCAAAACGCATCGCTATATCTTAAATCCTATTTGCAGGATATCCAGGGTACTGGTCTGGTGCCTAAGAACGAAGGCGATTTACGGATTTTACTACAAACCTTCCTGCTGGAGAAGGCTGTATATGAACTGGGATATGAGCTGAACAACCGGCCTGATTGGCTGACTATCCCGATCAGGGGCATCCAATCAATTTTACGTTAATTAGATCTAAATTTTTTTTATTATGGCAAGCAAAGATCCTTCTAATACATCTAATCAAACTCCTAAAAAAGCAGCTACTCCGCGTAAGCGGAAAGTAGCAGACCAGCAGGAAGAGCAGCTTCAGCAAAATGATCCTTCTCAGCTGCCTGTTGGCAAATCTAAGGCGGCTACTTCCCGTAAACGTCAGCCAAAAGTAGTTCAGGAGCCGCAAATACAGCTATCTGATGCTGTACAGCAGGACCCGGAAACTGTGCAGCAGCCTCAGAACATAGAGGAAGAAGACAGCTGGAGCCTGCTTTCTGATTTCGATATTCACCTGTTTAGAGAAGGCCGCCATTTTTCCCTGTACAAAAAGCTGGGTTCGCATATTCGCTCCTGGCAGGGACAACAGGGTGTTGTATTCGCTGTATGGGCACCCAATGCGCAGCAGGTATCCCTTATTGGTAACTTCAATGGCTGGGACCGGCAGTCGCACCAGATGTACCCCAGAATGGATGGCAGTGGTATCTGGGAGCTATTTGTTCCCGGACTTGGTCATGGAGAAGTTTACAAATATTTTATCCGTTCCAACAATGGCTATGAAGTTGAAAAAGCAGACCCTTTTGCTTTTTCAACAGAGGTACCCCCTCAGACCGCTTCCGTTGTATGGGACCTTGACTTTAAGTGGACTGATGATTCCTATAAAAGTGAGCGCCTGAATAAAGCAGGTACAATACAGCCTATGTCGGTGTACGAGATGCACCTGGGCTCCTGGCGGCGTGTATGGGAAGAAGATAACCGCTCGCTTACCTACAGAGAAATGGCAAAGCAACTGGTTGATTACCTGAAAGAAACTGGTTTTACCCATGTTGAATTTATGCCGGTAATGGAGCACCCTTTTGGCGGTTCCTGGGGGTATCAGGTTACAGGTTTTTATGCGCCAACCAGCCGCTTTGGGGCGCCACAGGATTTTATGTACCTGGTAAACGAGCTGCACCGGGCAGGTATTGGAGTAATTCTGGACTGGGTTCCTTCACATTACCCGGGCGATTTACACGGGCTGTTCTACTTCGATGGTACCCATCTTTTTGAGCATGCCGATCCCCGTAAAGGCTATCACCCCGATTGGAACAGCTATATCTTTAACTATGGCAGAAATGAAGTAAAGGCGTTCCTGATCAGCAGTGCCTTATTCTGGTTGGATAAGTACCATGCAGATGGTATACGGGTAGATGCCGTTGCTTCCATGCTGTACCTCGATTACAGCCGCAAGCAAGGGGAGTGGATTCCTAATGACTTCGGAGGTAACGAAAACCTGGAAGCTATACAGTTCCTGAAGGAGATGAATGAAGCTATCTATGGTATGTTTCCCGATGCGATCAGCATAGCAGAAGAAAGCACTGCCTGGCCTGCAGTTTCCAAGCCTACCTATGCCGGCGGCCTGGGCTTTGGTCAGAAGTGGATGATGGGCTGGATGCACGATACCCTGCAGTATTTCTCAAGAGAGCCGCAGTATCGAACCTATCACCAGAATGAGATTACCTTTAGCCTTAATTATGCCTTTAGCGAGAATTTTATGCTGCCGCTTTCGCACGATGAGGTAGTGTATGGCAAAGGTGCTATTATACAGAAAATGCCGGGAGATGAATGGCAAAAATTTGCCAACCTCAGGCTGCTGTACGCTTATATGTGGTCACACCCGGGCACAAAATTACTGTTCATGGGCAGCGAATTTGGTCAAACCTCAGAGTGGAATCACGATGGCAGCCTGGAATGGCACCTTCTGCAATACGGCTATCATCAGGGTGTGCTGCAAATGATGGGAAGGCTGAATGCTGTCTACAAATCAGAACCTGCACTTTATGAGCTGGCTTTTGAGCAGGATGGATTTGAGTGGGTTGATTATAATGATTATCAGAACTCTGTGATCAGCTACATGCGCAAAGACAGCAAAGGCAATATAGTGCTGGTAGTTTGCAACTTTACACCAGTTGTGCGGGAAAATTATGGATTGGGCGTTCCTCAAAAAGGTACCTTTACCGAAATCTTTAATACCGATGCGCAGGAATGGGGTGGTAGTGGCGTGATCAATTCACAGCCTATTGAAACCTCTCCAATCAAGAGCCACGGCCGTGATTATAGTGTATCTGTAACGCTGCCGCCACTGGGTGTAACTTACCTGAAGTTTCAGCAGGACTCTGGCGGTACAGGAGCTAAGAAAGGCGGAAGACCTAAGAAAGTTAAGGATCAGCCATCACCTTTTGAAATGGGAGCGCCATCAGATCCGGAAGCGTCTGCCGAAAGTTAAAAAGGACTATAGTATGTTTTTAGAAAAGCCCCTTTTCCTAATGGAAGAGGGGCTTTTTTTGATGGATTATCATGCACTTATTTTCCTCCGGAACAGACAGCGGCTAAGGCTCAAAATTAAGTTTTATGCCTAGTGCCAGGTTGAGCACCTTATCGGGAGTTAAAAATTCCGGGTTCTGGATCATCGATACAATTCCCTCTGCACTGGCATTAAACTCGTAGTAAAACTCCAGCCGCTTGCTTTGCAGTGGTACACTTATACGGCTGCCAAACTGCCAGTAGGCATGTATGGCAGTAGAAAAGGTGTAGTATCCTTTTGGGTAGTATGAGGGCTGTGTTGCAAAAAACTGATCTCCGAAGGTATAAGCGACCATGAGGCCGGTTTGTAAAGGATAAAAATGCACAGCTTTGTCTTTAAAAAGCGCAAATGGTATCCAGTTTCCTTTTATGGCCGTGGTAAACAGGCGGTCGCCGCCAATTGAGGTGGGCAGGTAGCCCAGTAAGAATTCGCCCTCCAGGGTATTTCCAGGATTGCGATATCCAAAGCCAGCAGAAAGAAATCCAATACTGCCGGCATATTGCAGGGTAGCATGGTCGGGTAAAAAACGTGGACGGTGTTGTGCCTGTAGCGGAAGTGCAAAACCAAATGCTATCAGAAGCAGCAGTTTAATAAACAACTTCCTGTACATCGTGGCCCTCCTTCCAGATCATTACGATGTAATAGCTTCTGCCTTTCATGCTATTGGTAACAACAACGGATAAATTTTCCCCATAAGGCTGCCTTATACTGCTTCTGTGCTGATGGCCGTGCAGGCTTAGCCTTACTTTTTTGCTGTCTTCAAGTGCCTGAACATAAGCCATTTCCAGAGCTGGATCAAAATCGGCATCGAAAGGAGGGATGTGGCTGATCACTACTGCCTGCTCTACTGTTTCTGGTGCCAGTGCTGTTTTTAGCCAGCCTATATCAGGTACCTTTCCGTTATACTGGTATTCTCTTGAATTGGCATCGATCAGAATGAAGCGTACACCTGCAAAATCAAAGTGGTAATTGAGTGGGCCGAACATTTGCTTATACACCTTTCTGCCATTGGCCAGCAAATCATGATTGCCAACTACTGTCAGGTAGGGAAAAGGGAGCCTTTCAAGAATCCCATGCACCCACTTAAACTCCTGTGCCATGCCAAAGTCAGAAATATCTCCGCAGTGGAGCATAAAATCTATGTTTTGCTGCTTGCTGGCACTGGCATAAAAATCTTTGGTATGGTCGTAAAAGCGCTGAGTATCACCCATCAGCAGTAGCCTGATAGTATCTCCTGCATTCTTTGATCCTAAACGCTGGAGGTGTTTTTGGGTAAGGTTTTTTTCCGACTCATCTAATATTATCTCATTAGGATGATATTCAAATGGGTTATCGCATCCGGCTAATAAAATTACCAGCACCAGAAACCTTAATAGGTTTACCTCTAACATATGAAAAACGGGCTAAATAAATTTTGGCCTTTACGAATAGAAACGGGTATAGTTGAAGGGGATATTAAAAAAAACAAAAAGCAGTCCATAAGACTGCTTTTGTAAAATTATATATTAATCAGCTTGATTCAAAATGAAATTTGTTACCTGGTTTAAATAATTGTAAACCAGGACAAACTACCACAGTTCAGGTTGTACTTTGTCTTTATCAGCCCTGGTTACGGCCTACGCAGTTCAGCTCTTCAAACGATTTTTTAAGCCTGGTGATTAATGATTTTTCACCTTCACGTATCCACTGACGTGGATCGTAATACTTTTTATTAGGTGAGTCAGGTCCCTCAGGGTTGCCCAGCTGGCTTTGCAGGTAGCCTTCGTTCTTCTGGTAGTATTTGAAAATGCCTTCCCAGAAAGCCCACTGCAGGTCAGTATCCAGGTTCATTTTTACCGCACCATAGCCAATGGCCTCTGCAATTTGTGCAGGCTCAGAGCCTGAACCACCATGGAATACAAAGTTAACCGGATTGTTTTTGCCGTTAACGCTCCTGTTTTTGCGGATGTACTCCTGGGAGTTATGCAGAATCTTAGGCATCAGCTTTACATTACCTGGCTTGTAAACACCATGCACATTGCCAAAAGCAGCTGCAATCAGGAAGTTTTCGCCTACCTCGCCAAGGGTGTCGTAAGATTGGGCTACTTCTTCGGGCTGGGTGTACAGCAGGCTGTTATCAACCTCTGAGTTGTCAACACCGTCTTCTTCACCACCGGTAATACCAAGTTCAATTTCAATATGCATGCCCAGCTTGTTCATGCGCTCAAAGTACTTCTTTGATATCTCCAGGTTTTCATGCAGTGGCTCTTCGCTCAAATCAAGCATGTGGCTGCTGAAAAGCGGTCTGCCATTCTTTTCAAAATATTTTTCACCGGCATCCAGCATGCCGTCTATCCAGGGCAGAAGTTTTTTAGCGGCGTGGTCGGTATGAAGTACAACCGGTACACCATAGGCTTCTGCCATCAGGTGTACATGATAGGCACCAGCAACTGCACCCGCAATGGATGCTTCCTGCTTACCGTTTGGTAATCCTTTGCCAGCAAAGAACTGAGCACCTCCGTTAGAGAATTGAATAATTACCGGAGAATTCATTTCACGGGCGGTTTCCAGAACACCATTAGCACTGTGGGTGCCAATAACGTTTACCGCCGGCAGGGCCCATCCCTCTGCATTGGCTGTATCGAATAACTCCTTCAGGGCAGAGCCCCATAATACACCGGGTTTGAATCTAGACATAACGTTTAAGTGTAGAATGAATATAAGTTGATTGATTAAAAAGGCTGACGCAGTTAAGGTATAATCCTGGATGGCAAACAGCCTGAATGTTTTACTCTGTTTTTGTATCTATATGCTCTTCAGGAAATTATGATAAAACATCCTATTTTTTAGTAGTCTATATGCTAAACAAGCTATAGCTTCTTAAGTTGCCATTCTGGAAATATTCTTTCCGGCTATATGGATACTTCGGCTATAATGTGCAGCCTGTGCAAAAATCTGCCACTAGTTTACTAATTTTTAACATGCACTGGCTAATGTATGGCTTTGTTTTCTTCAGCATAAAGAGGTTACCAGCAGAGGCAAATATTCTATCAGGCGGGGCTACAGGCTGACTCTTTAGCTGCTACTGATAAAATGGTTTATTGCTGCTGCCACTATCTTACAACAGGCAGCAAGTCCTCCCGCACCTGCCTGCATGCGAAGGTAAGTATATAATAAATACATCAATTTTCATCTGATATGAATGGCTTAAACTGTATAAAATTAATGAAATCGTTTGCGGCTACGATTCCTGCTGTTGACTAGAAAACATTCATATCTGGGCTGAGCTGTAGAATGGCTTGAAATAATTGATTTTTTTATAAAGTTATTCTGAAACTGACCTTAAATTCATCCACTTCCTGCAGCAGGTGAAGTACTAAAATATGATTAGAAATATTGATTTTGGATATATCATTTTAAGTGAATTCTTCTTAAGCTGCTAAAATTATTCGGTCATTTCCAGCATAATGGTCCAGATATTATCAGCAAAAGGAGAGAGACTCATGCCTGGCTTCAATGTACATGAAAGGTGCAGAGAGGCGCTGTTTTCGATATTCCTGGTTTCATGATACAGCTGTTGTCAAATAGTAATTCAGTTTGTTACCCTTTTTATAGCTGCACAAATATATCAGATGAGCCAGGTGTTGATTGTAGGTTGCTGTAATTCAGCAGATTCGGATATAAGCAGGCTGCACCATTGTATAGGAACAAGCTCACCCACTATTATTAATTTAAGGATCGAATATTGGGCTTTGATATTATTATATCGTTTTAAATGGTGAGATTGGCTTAAAATTCTAAAAGTAGTCTGTATTTATACCTCCGCCAGCTATATTTTTTATTAGCTTATCCAATATATTTTTTTAAGCTATTCCAGCTGCTATGTTATTGATGTTGAGCCAATAACGCCTTTAAAACAATAGAAAAGGGGAACTTTATGCTGAAACAGCCTTTTCACGAAGCTGTACAGCTTTCATGAATTTTTTTCTTTTTTAGTGTTTTTTAAGTTACATTCAAGCATTAGAAAAATTGAGATGAAGTCAGCACAAATTACAATCAAAGATATAGCCAAAGCGCTGAAGATATCACCCTCTACGGTATCAAGAGCTCTTAAAGACCATCCTGACATTAGTCCGGCCACCAAACAGGCTGTTCGGGAACTTGCGCAGGAGCTTGATTATCAGCCTAATTCAGTTGCATTAAGTTTGCGCAAAAGCCGCACCCATACCATAGGCGTGGTAATTCCGCAGATTGTGCATCACTTTTTTTCAACTGTAATTGCAGGTATTGAAGATGTGGCCAATGATGCTGGATATCAGGTAATTATCTGTCAGTCGAATGAATCGTTTGAACGGGAAGTACTAAGTGTGCAGGCACTGATGGGCAGCCGCGTGGATGGCATGTTGGTTTCTGTTGCGCAGGATACAAGCGATACCCGCCATTTTCAGAATCTGATCAACAAGGGAGTACCCATTGTATTTTTCGATAGAATGGTGGATGGCCTGGAGGCCAGCTCCGTGGTGGTAGATGATTTTGGTGGAGCCTATCGTGCTACTGAACACCTAATCAGGGAAGGGCGTAAGAACATTGCGCACTTTGCAGGACCGGAAAACCTGATGATCAGCCACAGCAGAAAAGAAGGTTATCTGAAGGCCCTGGATGATTTTGGATTTACCGCAAATCCGGATTATGTGGTCAATGCCGGACTCACGATTGAAGAGGGCGGCAAGGCCATGCGGGAGCTGCTACAGAAAGGTATTAAACCAGATGCCATTTTTGCTGCTAACGATCCGCTGGCAATTGGCGCTATGAAAGCCCTGAAAGAAGCGGGATACAACATCCCGGAAGATGTCGCCATCATTGGATTCAGTGATGAGCCTATCACCTCACTGATTGATCCTCCCATGACAACAGTTGCACAGCCGGGTTATGAGATGGGCAAGCTCTCCACCAACCTGCTGCTCCAGCAGATTGATTTGGGCGACGAGGAAGACATTATTGTTAAGAGAGAGGAATTACGTACTGAATTAGTGATACGTGAGTCTACAAGGCGAAAAAAAAGTTAACAAAAAGTTAAATATACCGCAACCGTTTGTTTAATACATCCACCCGTTTTTCTGTATATAAAATTCTGTGTGATGATATTTTTGTAATATTTGCTTCTGCATTTTAGTAGCAGCTCTCCTAAAATTTTACTTATTTTAGCTCTGGTGTAACTGTAAAAGAAATAAAATGTATAGAAATTAAGGCCTTCTGCAGGAGGCTGCTTTATGCATAGAATCTTTTATAAGTGCTGAATTCTGATTAAATTAGTTTTGTAAACTTCAAAGGAGAATGCAGAAATATTTGGGCATCGATGTGGGGGGCACCAATATAAAATGTGGTGTGATCTCAGAAAATGGAGAAATTCTTTATCAAATTAAACATCACACACCAACTCTCAGACAAACCAAAAATGTCGTTGGTGGTTTTGTTTCTATTGTAAGTGAACTTCTACGGGAGTATCCTGAAATCAACCAGATTGGCATTGGATTGCCAGGCACTTTGAACAAAGAGCGTACCCACGCGCTGGAGCTGCCAAATATTCCGGAACTAAATAATTGTCCCCTTAAGGAGCATTTACTGCAGGCGCATCCCGACAAAATATTTTTGCTCGAGAATGATGCGAATGCAGCAGCTTTAGGTGAAATGTATTTTTCTGGTGAGGAAATGCCTGAAGACTTCCTGTTTGTAACCCTTGGAACCGGGGTTGGAGGCGCTGCAATCATTGATGGCCAGATCTTTATTGGCGGCGATGGCAACAGCATGGAAATCGGTCATGTGGTTTCTGAAAACGGTAAACTTCTTGAGCAAATCATTGGCAAAAATGGTATTCTTACCATGGCTGCAGAGGGCGTTGCCCGCTTAGGAAGTAAAACCATACTTTCTACCATGGACCCTGTTAATACCAAAGCTGTACTGGAAGCAGCCGGCAAGCAGGATCCTTTTGCTCTGCAGATTTTCCAGAAAGTAGGACAGCTGCTTGGCGATTCATTTGTTTCGCTGGTGCGTGTGCTCGACGTTAAGAAAATCTATATTGGTGGTGGTATTTCTGCTACATTTCCCTACCTGTACCCCTCGCTGATGGAAAGTCTCAACAAGCACCTGACACCCTATTATCTGAAGGATATTGAGGTGAAGCCTGCCATATTAGGCAATCATGCTGGTGTGCTCGGAGCCGCTTCTTTATGCATTGGCTATAATGCACTGCTGGCCAAAGCAGCGCAAAATGCCAAGACTGTTAAAATGGACTAATATACATCTCGTTAGCATTGCCTAACGCGTTCAAACGAATATGCAGCGCTCTTGCTTGCACCGGAACATCTTCCGGTGCATTGCAGCGCTGGTTGGGCTCCAGCAGGTAAATCAAAAACTTTTGATTCCTCACATACAGATCCCTGGCATCGGGTTTCCCCAGCACGCCGATCAACTCATTTTCATTCAATGTTATCAGCTTATCCCGCTGAGCTAGTAAAGTGTCTGCCATCTGCAGCCTTATACTGCTGCATCCAAATTTATCTCTCTTCCAGGTGTAAGCATCAAAGCCGTTTACTTCAACCTTACTAGCCTGCTGGCAACCCATAGCCGTAATTAGCAGCAGTATGAATGGCGTAATTTTCATAAATTGCTTTGCATTATAATGCCCAGCTGCTGCTCCGGCTTAACCTTTAGGCATGTGGCAAACAGCTGTGCGAAATTAGCACATAGCCAGGTCCTACCCAAATCAGCTTTGTGCTATTCTTGATCTTTGGCATCAGTACACCAAGCGTTAGTTTTTCATAAGCCAGATTTGCTGCCAGCTCTACGGGAGCTGGCCACACCCGAATTGCTTAGCCTCCTGCTCAGGTTTGGTTACTCGATTCTATTTAGCTGATCGGAGGCGCATCAGGATAAAAGCTTTTTCCGGTGAGGCTGGCTGGATCGATAGCAATAATTAGTTTGGAACTGCATTGGTGCATACGATTGGTATTGCCTATTTTTACCGACCCGTCTGCGGCCAGCAACTAAGGCACGCGGCGTTTATTGCAGAAATAATTATCATGAACAGACTTTTAAAGTTCTTCTGGATCGCAAGCATGCTGCTGTTTTTTGGCGCCCTGCTACTGATCTATGCTTACCTCGACGAAAGGGTAGGGGTGCTCTCCAATGAGTGGGGCATGCCCAATGAATTCATTACACGCGAAACCTTTTTTTACAGCAGCCTTATTGCTTTTGTAATTACTAACGCTATTCTGTATACATTACATAAACTGCTTATATTAAGCAGGCACAGTGCCAAAACCGAGAGAGTTCTGGCGTTGCGGTTGGACCTGGCGGCATGGCTGCTGGGCTTTGCAGGAACACTAAACCTGTTGTTTGTCTTTACCATGCTGTTCTTCGGGTTGTTTAACAGCAGCGAAAATTATTCGATAGACAGATACGTGATTTTTGTGTACGCAGGGCCCTTGTTGCTGGCGATAATGTTTGGGCTGCTGGTATATATTTTAATGAAGCGCAGGGCTTAAACTTCCTGCCTGATTCCGAACTATTTCAGCTGAAAAAACCTTATATTTTTGCTATATATTTTAGTTTGCTAAAATATTTAGTATTGACAAGAGGCTCCGGAAAGTGTATCTTGCCATGTGTCCTCATCCTTGATTCTCTTAATCAAACGCTTCTATGGCTGAAAATACAGTTCAATATACCGAAGACAGTATCAGGTCGCTCGACTGGCGCGAACACATTCGTATGCGCCCAGGCATGTACATTGGCAAATTAGGTGATGGCTCATCTCCTGATGATGGCATTTATGTGCTGGTAAAGGAGGTAGTGGATAACTCTATCGATGAGCACATGATGGGCTTCGGCCGTCAGATCAATATCAAGATCACAGATCAGCGCGTAGAGGTACGTGACTATGGCCGGGGTATTCCACTGGGCAAGGTGATCGACTGCGTAAGCAAGATCAATACAGGTGGTAAGTACGACAGTGGCGCCTTTCAAAAATCTGTTGGCTTGAACGGTGTAGGTACAAAAGCAGTGAATGCCCTGAGTACCTATTTTAAGGTGCAAAGCTTCCGGGAGGGCCGCACCAAAGCTGCTGAGTTTGAGCGTGGCGTGCTGGTGAAAGACCATAAGGAAACTGCTACCAATGAGCCTAATGGAACCCTTATCACTTTTGAACCGGATAATACTGTATTCAAGAATTATAAGTTTATTCCCGAGTACCTGGATAACCAGATATGGAACTACGCTTTCCTGAATGCAGGACTTGCTATTCATTTCAACGGGCAAAAATTCTTCTCTAAGAACGGTCTGCTGGACCTGCTCCAGCGCAAAGCCGATGAAGAGTCGCAGCGTTACCCCATCATTCACCTGAAGGGAGAAGATATAGAGGTAGCCATTACTCACGGCAACCAGTATGGCGAAGAATACTATAGTTTTGTTAACGGCCAGTACACAACTCAGGGTGGTACTCATCTGGCGGCTTTTCGTGAGGCACTGGTTAAAACAGTACGGGAGTTCTATAGCAAAAACTTTGAGGCTTCAGACGTACGCCAGGCTATTGTATCGGCCATTGCCGTGCGGGTGCAGGAGCCTGTGTTCGAGAGCCAGACCAAAACCAAGTTGGGTTCACTGAATGTATCGCCAGATGGTGTTACCATGCGTACGTTCATCAACGATTTTCTGAAAAAGGAGCTCGACGATTTTCTGCACAAGCACCCACAGGTGGCAGATGCCCTGCAAAAGCGTATTCTGCAAAGCGAACGCGAACGGAAAGACATTGCCGGTATAAAAAAACTGGCCAACGAACGGGCCAAAAAGGCAAACCTGCACAATAAGAAACTGCGCGACTGCCGCATTCACTTCAGCGATAAAAACGACCGGGCCGACGATAGCATGATCTTCATTACAGAAGGTGACTCTGCATCGGGTTCCATTACCAAAAGCCGCGATGTACAGTCGCAGGCAGTATTCAGCTTGCGTGGTAAGCCTTTAAACTGCTTTGGGCTTACCAAAAAAGTGGTGTATGAAAATGAAGAGTTCAACCTGCTGCAGCATGCACTTAATATAGAAGACGGGCTGGATGAATTGCGCTACCGCAAGATCATTATCGCAACCGATGCCGACGTAGATGGTATGCACATTCGCCTGCTGCTGCTTACCTTTTTCCTGCAGTTCTTCCCGGACCTGGTGCGTAATGGACATGTATATATTCTGGAGACGCCGTTATTCAGGGTACGTAACAAGAAACAAACTACTTACTGCTATACCGACGAAGAGCGACAGAAGGCAATTATCAAGCTGGGACCCAAGCCTGAAATAACCCGCTTTAAAGGTTTGGGAGAGATCAGTCCCGATGAGTTTAAAGCCTTTATCGGCGAAGATATTCGCCTGGAGCCCATCATCATGACAAAAGATACTAAGATTAAGGATATACTTAGTTTCTTTATGGGCAAGAATACCATGGAGCGCCAGAACTTCATTATTGACAATTTAAAGGTAGAAAAAGATGAAGTACCAGCGGGTGTGGATGTTACTACTGAAGAGGAGTCGGACGAAAATACAATGACTCCCTCAGGCACCAAAGCAAAAAAAGCCAAACGAGAAAAAGCAGCTGCTTAATTAGTGCAAAATGTTGTACTGGAAAAACCTTAACAATAGAGGGAGAATACTCTTACTCCTGATGATCAGTCTGGTACTGCTCAACATAATTGTTGTGGTTACTACATTCAATCTAAAGAAGCTGTCGGAATCGGTAGCTTCAATCATGAATGACAGGTTAATTCCAAGTACAGAAATTGCACTGATACAGGGCTATTGCTACCAGAACCGTCTGGATCTGGAAGATCTTATATTTAATAAATCTCCTGACCGGCTAAGGCTGCACATTCAGGAAAACAATAAAAAAATAGACAGCACTGTAGTGGCATACCGGCATTCCTATTTTACCGAAGAGGAAATGGGCCATGTCACACAATTTTCAAAAGCACTCCGGGAGTATCGTCAGCACGAAGAACAGATTCAGCAGTTGCTGAACCATGATCAGATAGAGGAGGCAAAGGATTTATTTTATGGCAACAGCCAGCAGGCGTTTGTAAGTATGATCCAGGAGCTGCACCAGTTATCTGATTTACAGATAAGAGTGGGCCGGACCCTGCAGGCGCAAACAGATCACAACATACTGGTTATCAAATTGGTGGCTTACTGCAGCCTTTGCCTTTCAATCTTTCTGGCAGCTCGGTTGCTGGGCGTGCTGGGTATTAAACCCAATATAGTTTCTCATAAAAATGGATAACGAACTGGAGCAACATAACGACGAAACCATCCATAATGTAGAGCATGTGGATGGGATGTACCGAAACTGGTTTCTGGATTACTCCAGCTATGTAATTCTGGAGCGGGCCGTACCTGCCATTGAAGATGGTTTTAAGCCGGTACAGCGCCGCATTATGCATGCCATGCGTGAGATGGACGATGGCCGCTATAATAAAGTTGCGAATATCATTGGGCAAACCATGCAGTATCACCCGCATGGTGATGCCTCCATTGCCGATGCTACCGTAAATATGGGCCAGAAGGACCTGCTCATCGACACCCAGGGTAACTGGGGTGATGTGCGCACCGGCGACAGTGCTGCGGCAGCCCGTTATATAGAGGCACGTCCCAGCAAACTGGCTCTGGAGATCCTGTACAACCCACAGACAACCCGCTGGCAGCTTAGCTACGATGGTCGTAAAAAAGAACCGGTAACACTGCCGGTTAAGTTTCCGCTGCTGCTGGCACAGGGCGTAGAAGGTATTGCCGTTGGTTTATGCACCAAGGTGCTGCCGCACAACTTCATTGAGCTGATCGATGCTTCCATTGATATACTGCGCGGCAAGAGTATCAGTATTTTTCCTGATTTTCCTACCGGAGGTCATGCCGATTTCAGTGAGTACAACGAAGGCAGGCGTGGAGGTAAAGTACGCGTACGCGCTAAAATTGAGGAACAGGACAAGAAAACACTGCTGATCAAGGAAATACCCTTTGGTACCACCACCACCAGCCTTATTGAATCTATCATCAAGGCAAATGATAAGGGTAAGATCAAGATCAAGAAGCTGATCGATAATACTGCAGCCGAGGTAGAAATAGAGGTTCATCTGGCACCGGGGCAGTCGCCCGATGTAGCCATAGATGCGCTCTATGCCTTTACCGACTGTGAGGTTAGCATCAGCCCCAATGCCTGCGTGATTGTGGAGGAGAAGCCACGCTTTATGAGCGTGAACGATATTCTTGCCTATAACACCCAGCAAACGGTTGATCTGCTTACGCGGGAACTGGAGATCAGGCGCGATGAGTTGCTGGAAAAAATTCTCTTTAGCTCATTGGAGAAGATCTTTATTGAAAACCGTATATACCGTGATATAGAGGAAGCCACTACCTGGGAAGAGGTTATCCATCGTATAGACCTTGGGCTGGAGCCATATAAGAAAGACTTTTACCGTGTAATAACGGAAGAGGATATTGTGCGCCTGACGGAAATCAAGATTAAACGCATCTCCAAATTCGACAGCTTTAAGGCAGATGAGCTGATGAAACGTTTGCAGGAGGAGCTGGCCGAAACCGAGCACAACCTGGCTAATATTGTAGATTACACCATTGCCTATTACAGGAACCTGAAGCAAAAGTTTGGCAAGGGCAGAGAGCGTAAAACTGAAATTCGAAATTTCGACAACATACAGGCCGCACAGGTAGCTGCTAACAATGCAAAACTGTATGTTAACCGTGCCGAAGGTTTTATCGGCTATGGCCTGAAGAAAGATGAATTTGTTTGTGAGTGTTCCGATATAGATGACATCATCGTCTTTAAGCGTGATGGTGGCTATGTGATCCAGAAAATTCAGGACAAAGCCTTTGTGGGCAAAGACATCATACACGTAGGCGTGTTCCGCAAAAACGATGAGCGAATGGTGTACAATGCCATTTATGTAGATGGCGGAAGTGGCCGGGCCATGGTAAAGCGCTTTCAGGTGCTGGGCATTACGCGCGATAAAGAGTATGATGTTACCAAAGGGGGCAAAGGTTCTAAGCTGCTCTACTTTACGGCTAACCCCAATGGCGAGGCCGAGGTGGTCACGGTGTATTTAACAGCAGCCAGCAAGGCCAAGATCAAGGTATTTGATTTCGATTTTGCCACACAGGAAATAAAAGGTCGTGGTGCAGGCGGTAATATTCTGACAAAATATCCTGTGCGGCGGGTGCAGCTGAAACGCGAGGGTGTATCTACCCTGGGCGGGCTTGAAGTTTATTACGATGATTCCGTAGGCCGCATTAATACCGATGGCCGCGGCAAACAGCTGGGTTCTTTCCATGGCGAAGAGCGCATTCTGGTAATCTACAAAAATGGCAATTACGAGCTTACCAATTATGAGCTTACCAACCGTTATGATTTTGAGAACCTGCTTCTGATCGAAAAATTCAATCCTGACAAGGTTATTTCGGCCGTTTATTACGATGGTAACAGCAAGAGCTGGTTTGTAAAGCGATTTAAGATTGAGACCTCTACGGTAGACAAGCAGTTTAGCTTTATCAGCGAAGCCAGGAGTTCATATGTAGCGGTGGTCAGCAGTGAATCGCAGCCTCAAATTGAGGTGGAGTATTCAGAAAAAGCCAATCAGAAAGAAAAAGCCTTATTTGATGTAGATGTGCTTGCCGAATTACGTGGCTGGAAAGCTATGGGCAATAAGCTGAACCTGGGTAAAATCAAAGGGGTAAAACTTATCTCCTCCAATGGCAAGAGCGAAAAGGAACAATTAGGCTTGTTCTGATCCTTTTTGCCGCCGTACCGGTTGCATGCTTTCCAGCCCCTAATAAAATAAATAGTGGTAAAATGCAGGTTTAGAGCCTGCATTTTTCTTTTTTTACATATGGACCGTAACATCAGAACGGAACTAAGCCAGGTACTGGGGAATGTAGTGTCAGAAAACAAGAAAAGGCTTATCGAAACTGCCCTGGAAAACCGCACCCGATATTTAACCGTTGTACTCGAAAATATACAGAAGCCCCACAATGCGAGTGCTGTGTTACGTACGGTGGAGTGTTTGGGCATGCAGGATTTCTATTTTATTGAGCAGCATAAGGAATACGAGGCAAACCCGGGCATTGTAAAGGGAGCCATCAAGTGGGTGGATGTTTACCGTTACGGGGAAAACGAGTCCAATAACACGGCTGTCTGCCTTCAGGCGCTGAAGGATAAAGGCTATGCCATAGCAGTTACCTCTCCGCATACAGAGGGTTATTATCCGGAACAACTACCCATTGACAGACCGGTAGCGCTGGTGTTTGGCAATGAGCAGGAGGGGGTAAGCAGCACTGCACTGGAAAATGCCGATTATTATGTACGTATACCCATGTGGGGATTTACTGAAAGTTATAATCTAAGCGTAAGTGCAGCCATGTGTACCTATACGCTTATGCAGCGCATCAGGCTTAGCGAAAATAAATGGCAATTGAGTGAGGAGGAAACTGAGGAACTACGTTTACAGTGGTACCGTACACTTGTAAAACGTGCGAACATCATAGAAAGCGAATTCAAGCGCAACCATGATCAAGGACCTGCTTAAAGTTGTATTAACATCAGTGTTTGCAGTAATCCTATTGCTGTTAGCCTGCAACATCTGGGTAATTCTTTCCACTACCAATCAGGTTTATACTGAATTGCGGGAAGTGCCTGAACGCAATGTTGCACTGGTATTGGGCACCAGCAAGCGTTTTGCTGACGGACGCCCCAATACCTATTTCAAAAACAGGATTGAAGCAGCCGCACGGCTCTATAAGGAAGGGAAGGTAAAGCACCTGATCCTTAGTGGCGATAACCGCACACAGTATTATAACGAGCCACGTGATATGAAAGCAGCACTCTTGGAGTGGGGAATCCCTGATTCTGCCATTACCCTGGATTATGCAGGCCTGCGTACCCTTGATTCGATGGTGCGCAGCAAGAAGATATTTGGACAGGAAGAGTTAGTAGTTGTTACACAAAAATTCCATAGCTACCGGGCAGTGTTCATTGGCGATTTCTATGACATGAAAACTGTTGCCTATGCTGCAGAAGAGCTGCCCTTTCGGGAATCAGTTAATATTCTATTCCGTGAATTCCTGGCCCGGCCCATGGCCGTGCTGGATCTGTACGTACTGCGCAAAAATCCGCGCCACCTGGGCCAGCGAGAGCCTATCGGTGTATAACTTATCAATCACCCTTAATTTTTTCGCTTACCTTTCACCAATTTGCTGGCGCCACATGGCATAGTAGAGCCCCTTTTGCTCCAGCAGCTGCTAGTGGTTACCTGTTTCTACAATCTTACCCTTTTCCAGTACTATAATGCTGTTGGCATGCAGAATAGTAGAAAGCCGGTGGGCAATCAGGATGGTAATGCGTTCTCGGGATAGTGAAACATTCTTTACGGTTTCTGTTATTTCATCTTCAGTGAGCGAATCGAGGGCAGAGGTAGCTTCATCAAAAATCAATAGCTTCGGATTGCGGATCAGAGAGCGGGCAATGGAAATGCGCTGCTTTTCGCCCCCGGATAGCATCATGCCCCCTTCGCCAATTGGTGTGTCCAGTCCTTTGCCAGACTGGTTCTGTATGCCCATGGCCGCTGCTTTATGCAGGGCATCCAGCATTTCTGCGTCGGTAGCATCGGGTTTTACAAACAGCAGTTTTTCGCGCAGGCTGCCCGAGAACAGAGAGGTATCCTGGGTAACAAAGCCAAACTGGCGGCGTGCCGTGTTCATGAGAATTTCCCTAAGCGGCACATCATTATAAGTAATCTCACCCCTGAGGGGGGTGTATGATTCTACCAGCAGCTTTACCAGTGTAGATTTGCCAGAACCCGAAGGACCTACAAAGGCCAGCGTATCATCAACCAATGCACTGGAATGATGCACCCATATAATTAGGGCAAGACCCAGGGTACCAGCATGCTAAAACACATCGGCTGTTACACTGAAGTGCATGTCTGCCCTAATCTTAATTTCCTGGGTTGTCACCTCATCTACTTTTACTTCAGAGCGAATCGTGTAAGAATCTCCCTGTATATATGGTTTCAGGTTCACATTCGTTACATCTAATGGCAGCTCCTGGCCTACAGAATTAGGTATGTTAATTTTGGAAGCCAGGAGTACCTCCTCCTGACCAGGTGCACTGATGTACAGCTTTATTTCGTTTAGAAATGAAAAACTTTGGCTCTGTGGAGAAGTAATGCTAAGCGATAGCGCTGTAAGTTTGGCTTCTTTTACATATTTTGCCTGTGTGTTGTTGTTTTCAAAAGCCTGTTGCGAAGATGTTTGCACCTCTGGAGAGGGTATTTTCAAAAAGCCGGCGGAAATAATGCTTTGAGAGGGGATGGTGATGTTGGCCGAATCGTGGAAAGAGAATTTAACCCGGTCTTCTACTTTTTCACATCCTGATAAAGCCAGCACCAGTAACATTAAAGCAAGGAAGGGAGTAGCTAAAATCTTATTCTTATTCATTTGTATTAGAATTATATTTGCCAAAAATAAAGTTTTCATGGCTTTTGAACGTTCTGTAAACAACAAATTCCTTACATGCCTGCTGTTGGGTCTGTTTTGCGGATTGGCTGCGATAGCGCAAAAGCCACCCGTACAAACCTCTTCAGATATACAACTTGCTCTGCAAAAGCTGGAGGTACTGGGCTCTGTGCTGTACCTGGCAGCCCATCCCGACGATGAAAATACCCGCCTGATTGCCTGGCTGGCAAATGAAAAGAAATATCGTACTGCCTACCTTTCCCTGACACGCGGCGATGGCGGACAGAACCTGATCGGATCGGAACTAAGGGAGCGACTGGGGCTTATTCGTACCCAGGAGCTGCTGCAGGCGCGCCAGATAGATGGTGGTACCCAGTTCTTTACCCGTGCCAACGATTTTGGCTTTAGCAAACATCCTGATGAAACCTTTCAGATCTGGGACAAGGAGGCAGTATTGGCCGATGTAGTTTGGGTAATCCGTAAATTTAAGCCGGATGTGATCATCACCCGTTTTAGTACCGAACCCGGTGTTACCCATGGACATCATACAGCTTCTGCTATTCTTGCAGCAGAGGCATTTAAGGCAGCTGCCGATCCAAGGCGTTTTCCGGAACAGCTAAAGTACCTGCAAACCTGGCAGCCTAAACGGCTACTCTGGAATACCTCCTCCTGGTTTTTCCGTGGCAGGGAAGAGCAGTTTGATACCACGGGTCTCCTGCAGTTGAACATTGGAGGCTATAACCCGCTCCTTGGAAAATCTTATCCCGAACTGGCAGCCGAAAGCCGCAGCATGCACCGCAGTCAGGGGTTTGGCGCTGCGCTCTCGCGTGAAAATGCTAGTGAATACCTGATGCCAATTTTAGGAGAAGCACCACAGGGAGGCAATCTTTTAGCAGGGATCAACACCGACTGGAGCCGCGTGAGTGGTGGAGATAAAATTGCCGCCCTGGTAAGGCAGCTGCAGCATCGTTTTGATCCGCTGGAGCCAGGCCGTTCTATTTCGGAGCTGGTGCAGCTCTATAAAGCCATACAAAGCCTGCCGGAAAACCCCTATAAAAATATTAAGCTGGAGGAAGTAGAAGAAATTATCAGGGCCAGTGCAGGTTTGTATGCAGAAGCATCTACAGGAGAAACTGGAGTGGCTCCTGCCTCTGAAGTAGCCATCAAGCTGGAGGCTGTAAACCGTTCGGCAAATACTGTGAAGCTTGTTAAGATTTCTTTGCCGGCTGTTAAGTGGGACAGTACCCTGAATCTGGATCTGCAGGCTAATGAACCCCGGATACTGAACAGAAGTATTACCATACCCGCCCATATACCACCCTCGCAGCCTTACTGGCTGGTGCAGGAGCCTGGTGTAGGCATGTATAAGTTCGAACAGGTGGAGATGACCGGACAAGCGGAGAACCCTGCACCTATCAATGTAACGTTTACTTTTTTAGTGGAGGGACTGGAATTGTCTCATACTGTTCCGCTGGTCCACAAACATGTGAATCCGGCAGTCGGTGAGCTGTACCAGCCCTTTGTGGTGACACCTCCGGTAATGGTTACGCCAGTTCAGGATCAGCTTATTTTTGCCAATGATGAGCCACAGCAACTTTTTGTAAGGGTAAGGGCCGGCAAAGATTTTGGTAATGGCAATCTAAACCTAGGATTGCCAGAGGGCTGGCGTTCAGAACCTGCAGCTGTTTCACTGGAAAATTTCAGAAAAGGAGAAGAACGCAGCTATCAGTTTCAGATCATTCCACCAAAGAAAGCAGGAAGCGGTGCGATAAAAGTATTTGCCAGACTTGATGGCAGCAATTACAGCAAAGGTTATGAAACTATAGTAGCGCCTCACTTTCCCGTACAGACTCTTTTCCCGGAAGCTAAAATAGGTGTGATACGTATGGATCTTAAGCGTGAAGGTGACAGAATAGGGTATATTATGGGTGCGGGCGATGCCGTACCATCTCACCTGGAACGTGTGGGTTTTAGTGTAAGCATACTTGATCCTGCAGCTATTACAGCAGAACAGCTGGGCCAGTACGATGCTGTTGTGCTTGGTATAAGAGCTTTTAATACGCAGGAAGTGCTCAGGCATAACCAAAAGGCGCTGGAAGATTATGCCAGAGGAGGGGGTGTAGTGGTGATTCAGTATAATACCAGCCATGAGCTTGTTACGCAAAACATTGCTCCTTATGCTCTGCAGTTAGGCCGCGGAAGGGTTACCAACGAGCTGGCGCCGGTAAAACTGCTGCTTCCCAACCACCCGGCTTTAAACTACCCCAATAAAATTACAGGCAAAGATTTTGAAGGCTGGGTGCAGGAACGAGGGCTTTATTTTGCCGATTCCTGGTCTGCCGAATGGCAGCCGCTGATCGCCAGTAACGACTTAGGAGAACAGCCGCTGGAGGGGGGGCTGCTGGTGGCACCTGTCGGCAGTGGTTATTATGTGTATGGTGCTTACAGCTGGTTCAGGCAATTACCTGCCGGGGTGCCTGGTGCCTACCGCTTACTGGCAAATTTGCTGGCACTTGGCAAGACACCATCTAAATAGTGGTTTTCACCTCTTTTTCAAATGGTTATTAGATGATGGGAGGGACCGTGTAAAGGATACAGCAGAGGGCAGAGACATAGATCACTTAGCCGGCCATTTGTGCCTTGCCTTCCGTTTCATTCTGTTCCTCCTGACTGCTGTCTTCGTTATTTTCTTCTTCGCTGTCGCCCTCCACATTATTTACATCATGCCGGTGGTAGAGGCGCGATATGGGAATACTGCTAAGGCCGTGGATCATTACAGAGGCAGTGATTACTGCGGTAGTAATGATGTATACATCTTCGTAGCCGGTTTTTTTTAAGGAGTGTATTGCATAAAATAAAGCTGCTACACCTATTGGGCCAAACCAGCCGATCAGGAGCACCCTGGGCCACCTGCTGATTTGCTTCAGGGCTGGTTTCAGTAAAATCAAAGCAGGTATGCGGCGGAAGAGCAGTATGCCAGGTATAAGCAGCAGGAGGGGCCAGTCCATTACCAGCCAATCCTGCCAGGGTATAAACATGCCAAGTAAAAAAAAGACAGGAATGGTAAATAGGCGCTCCATTGCCTCCTGTACTCTTTCTTCCTCCAGATCCTCTATTTTCTTTATTTTCCGGTTAAACAGCAGGCCTGCGAAAAATACACCTATGATACCATTCATGTGCAGCAATTCCAGCAAGCTGAGCACCAGAATACCAAGACCTACTGAGTAGGATAAAAGAGTTTTCTGGCTCATAAAATTAGCCTTATGAGCCTTGTGCATGACCAGCCCTGCAAGATAGCCGATCAACGCACCGGCAGCAGCAGCCATTATATTCTGATAGCCCACATCCTTTACAGCCCACTGGGACCAGTCTATCCCTGCAGGTTCAAACAGCATCCAGCCGATGGCTACGAGCGGAAATGCAAGCCCATCGTTAACGCCTGATTCAAAAATGATACTACTTTTAATGTTGTTGTTCAGATACTTATCGGCATATTTTCCCGAAATCATGGAGGAGGAAACTACCGGATCTGTAGGAGTGACCACAGCTCCGATCAGGATTGCCATTGGCCATTCTATTCCCAAAATGAACTTTACCAACAGGGTGGAAAAAACAAACATGAGCAGCATGCTGCCAAGCACCAGGACAGAGAGCATCTGCTTATGCGTCATCAGGTAACTATGTTTCATTTTTAAGGCGGCCGCCATCAGACTCATCGTGATGGTGAGCTTTGCTCCCCACTCTAATACCTGGTGCTGCTGTTCCGGAGCAAGGGTAATCAGGCTAAAAACAGGCCCAACCATTACGCCTGTGATAAGCGCTACGATGGGTTCGGTTAAAAAAATTTGCTGTAGCTTGTTAATGATGCTACCTAGGATGAGCCAGAGCAGGCTTACAATAAAAAGAACCAGCGTTAAAGACATACGTTTAAGGAATAATAAAAAAATTGCCTGTAACTACTACAAAAACGTGTTCTATAGATTAAAGTTAGCATCAGAACATTGCAAAGAGCTTCATTCAAACTTTTTCTCTGCTAACAGTATGGCTATATGAGTAAAGAAGCTATTTCACTGGATTAGTTTGCTGGGTTAGATAAATGAATGCTGCCTACTGCCGTTTCTGATGACATGGACGTAAGTTCTTTACGCAGAAGCTGGCATAAGTTTTTGGCAGATTCATGGCAAGTATTAGATTTGTGGTAATGGCAAAATCAAAGAGATCAGGCGGTCCTAATCCGGAAAGCGTTCTGCAGGAAATAAAATCAGGGCGGCTTGCGCCTGTTTATTTTCTACAGGGCGACGAACCATATTACATTGATCAGATAGCAGAGTACATTGAAAAGAATATACTAACGGAAGCGGAAAAAGGCTTCAACCAGATGGTGCTGTATGGTAAAGATGCTCCCATGGCTACTGTTCTGAATCAGGCCAGGCGTTTTCCGATGATGTCGGAGCGGCAGGTGGTAATTGTAAAAGAAGCACAGGATATACCAGACCTGGGCAGGGAAGAGGGCAAAAAGCTGCTGGAGAATTATGTGAAAAATCCTTTACCCAGCACTATTCTTGTATTTTGCCATAAGTATAAAAGCCTTGATGGCCGAAGTGGTCTGGCAAAGATCATCGACAAGCATGCCATTCTGATCAACACCAAAAAGCTGTATGACAACCAGCTGCCCGACTGGATTGAGCAGTATGTGAAAAGCACTGGCAATGCCATAGATCCAAAGGCTGCATTTATGCTGGCAGAATACATCGGGAATGATTTGGCGCGTTTAGCTAATGAGGTGCAAAAGCTGCTGCTTAATTTTAAGGAAAAAGTTACCATAGACTCTGCCCTGGTACAGAAGTATGTAGGCATCAGCAAAGAGTATAATACCTTCGAGCTACAAAAAGCACTGGCATTTCGGGATGTGGTAAAGGCAAATCAGATCATTCAGTATTTTGAAGGAAATCCTAAAAATAACCCGGTGATACTGGTAATTGCTTTTCTATTCTCATATTACTCCAAACTGTTGATTCTTCATCATCAGCAGGCATATCAGGAGGCTGCAGTGGCTAAAATTTTAGGCCTGCATCCATTTATTGCAAAGGAATACCTGCCGGCATTACGCAACTATCCGCCTCATAAGGTAATCGAAAACATAGGCTGGATTCAGCAGGCCGATCTGCAGAGCAAGGGAATTGTGGGAGGCAGTATGTCTGAGGGGCAGATACTAAAAGAACTGGTTTTCAGGCTGATGCACTAAATGCCAATGCTACTCTTAAAGCCTCCAATGAGCGTTTTTACCCAATAGTTTACTATTGAACGCTTTTCATCGCGCTTTACTTCTATTTCTCCGGTACGCAAACTTTCCTGTTCACCATTAACTGTGTTGCTGCTGTGTACAAACATATTGGCAACAGAGGAGGCAAGCTGCCTGAAGAAGCCACCCGGCTTACCGGTTCTCCTGTTCACAAGCGCTACCCTTAGGTTGTCATATTCAAATTCCATGGATCCCTCTGCTACTTCGGCATCGGCAATTACCTTAAAATTGATCTGATCAGCCTGACCGCTGCGGATGCTGATAAAAGAGGTGTTTTCCAGAATAGGATTGAAGTTATCCAGATCCATTTCCTCCAAACTGCCATAAAATACATGTTGATTAGTAGAATCTCCCATCGGGATTTCGAACTGGGCCTTCAACATCCCTTTGCCCATCAGCTTCATGGAGGCACTGATGTTTGTAACATATCCTTCATCCAGTACAGCAGGATAGTTAGAGATCGTATCAGCCTGTATCTCGAAATCAGTAAGATCTATGAAGCCATCTTCGCGGGCACCCCTTACTCTTTCGGCATAGGCTATATATCCATTAGTCAGCTCGGTTTCGCGGATCATGATTTTCCATTCACTGTTCCTGAGTGACTTCTGGGGCATGCTTGGCCGTTTGGCACTTGGATAAGGAAAACGCTTATCGCGGTAAACATAAAGATTGAATCCATCAATCAGCAGTTTATCTGTTTCAATAGTCTTATCATAGAACAGCTTGCGCATGTCCAGATTATAAACCAGAATTTTCCTGTTCCTGAAGGTAAACTGATCTGTTTCAACCTCTTTTTGCTTAGCAAATTCAGCTTTATCGAGCGCTGGGGTAATTCTTAGAGAATCTGCCCAAAGCTCCTTTCTGCCAGTGCTCAGACCAATGTTCTTGGCCTCTATCTCGTAGAAGCCATTGTCCAGCAGCGCCTTGTAATTCTTTACCCCGGCCTCCAGATTATCAGTGTATAAAATGCGTTCGGTATTGTTCTGTTGCAGGCTGTCGTATAAAAAGCCGGCGGCATTTACATAAATATTATTCAGTTCAAAGCGGCTGGTGTCGGTTTCAGAAGCATTTCTTAGCACCAGGGTACCATCGGCCACCTGTATACTATCTGCCTTAATCAGGCTAAGCAGCTTTTTTGTTTTTGTTTCTTTTTCTGCAACAACCGCAACTGCATTGCTACTGTCTTTTGCTGATTTCGCAGGACTTAACACGCTCACTACCGGCTCCATGATCCACAAATGTTTAAGGGTTAGTGAATCATTGGAAAGTTTAGTATAGTCCAGACCCTCCAGCCTGATGGTGGGAACCAGTGCGGTGAGCAGGGTCTGTTCCGCTGTGGCCAGTTTATCAAAGTTTGGGTAGAGCTGTGCATTCCGGAGCAGCAATAAGCTGTCTTTTGCAGAAAAGCTAATGGTGCCAATCTCTACCCAGTGCGAGCTGTCAGGCAATAGCCTTTTCCAGTCTTCCACTCTTACCTCCAGGTTATCTGAAAAGAAAGGTTTGCTCGCTACGGCACGGGTGCGCGGAGTAATGGAAAAATTTGTAAGTTTTGCCTCCAGGTGCGGAAATGAAATATCGAGAGGTTTCTCCTGGCCATAGCTCACATACCTGAGGCTGCCATTGGTAAGTACTGCTTCGTTTATCTCCAGCAGGTTCATGCCTGCAGAAAGCAACTCCGGTAGGCTTCTTTCCCTTCTTTTTGGTTTGCTGCCAGTCCCATTGCCGTTTGCCGCATACTGGCGTACCTCTATCGTAGGATTCAGAAGCTCGAGCTTGTCAAGCTTAAATTCTTCTTTTTCGAAGATATCATCAAAAGGAATTCCAAAAAGCAGTACTTCAGGTACCTGAATATTATAGCGGCTATTTGTTGATGATTGGGCTTTTAAGTCAGGTACAGGTTCCAGTTTAACAGCAGATGCCCTGATGAGGTTGCTGCGTGTGGATAATTCGAGGTTGCCGGCAGTAACCTGGTGTTCATTGTCCGGCAAAAACCACTGATATCCGCCAATATGTACACTGATATCTTCAGAATAAAAGAAACGCTGAATATTGGATGCGGCGGCACTGTCTACCAAAAAGTTTGATACAGAAATAGAGATGTTCTCCACCAGCAGATTTTGTCGGGTTTCTCCATTTCTGCGGTTTACGGTTCTAAGGGTGCCATTATCCAGCTTAACGGCCCCAACTGAGAGGTGCTCAAAAAAGGGAGAAAGCGATTCATACAGGTTGGTCTGAGGAATAACTGCTCTGGTCTTTTTATTTCTTTTACCATTGCGTGCCAGCTGTAGATAGGTAAGGGAAGGGGATTCCGCGATAATGCTGTCTACATGCAGCATTTCATCATAATAAGCTTTATCATAATCGAGTCCGGTAATTTTTACCAGTGGCAGGTTAAAAGACAACAAGCCTTTTTTACCCTGTAGTAAAAGTGCTTCTTCATTGATTACATGGCCGGGCTGCACAAGCTGCACCCCTTCTGCCACAATATTCTTACTGGCGGTAGAGGCTTGGAGTAAATCTGCCTTTATCTGGTAGCGTTCGTCGGGCAGATCTGCCAGAAAATCTCTGGCGCTAACACTTACTGCATCTGCAAAAAACAATCTTTTCGGATTGCGTGAGGTATACCTGTCGAACCTGAAATTATCGATTGCTACAGAGGCATTACTGCTGTTTAGCTGTAACAGACCATTGGGAGCATAAAAGGCGGTAAGGATCTCTGCATTGCTGAGTCTCAGGGTTTTTACGCTCACTACTTCTGCGAAATCTTCAATAAGATCGTACAGAGCAGAGCTATGAACAATGCCGGAGCCGGTGTTTTCTCTGTTTTTCCTGGAAATGCGCGAGGCAATATGCACCACCGGGTTTGGTAGTACAACTTCTCCCACCTCCAGTTTTTTATCAAGATAAGACTTTAGTATATCCACACCGTTAAGCTCCAGGAAAGGTACAGTAATATCCAGCAGGGTAGGGTTGTGGTAAGTTCTGATCTCATCAAATGGATAGGTAAAGCCAGGCTCGTTATAGATACGCACCCCGCTAAGGAAAATTCTGTCGCGTAGGGTAGAAACGCCCATAGATTTTACCTCTATGGCATGCACACCATCGGGCAGCTTGTGCCGGTAGTCGGCAATCTGGAGGTCAAAATTATCAGCATAAAACAGCTTGTTAAGCTGGTAAGCACTGCTAGAATCTATCTGCAGATTCCACAGATGTGCAAAGTTAATCTTGGTATTGAATACCTCCACACTATCTTCAATTTCTTTGAAAACCGTTACAATTCCACCATTGATAGATAAGTGCTTAATGTTAAGCTGGTACAGGTAATCAGACATCAGTCCATAGAGATCCTCTTCCTGAAAAGGAGTATTCTTATCCGGATCCTTTTTTTTACGTGCAATTTGCTGGCTGTACTGGATATCAGGTGTTTCTACCAGCAGTGAATCTATTCTGAGATGGTTGTTGTTATAGAGTTCAAGCAAATCTATGCCATCAATAGTTAATTCAGGCACACTGGCTGCATATAAGGCAGGAATGCTTGTTTTTAAAAACTCAACCGTATCGGGCTCTATCCGCAGGTTATTAGCCGATATAAGTGAATTATTGCTGTTTACCATCAACTCATCCGCCTTCAGCAGGTGAAGATTGTCTGAAAGGCGTAGCTGGTAGTTTCTAAGATGAAAGTTTACACTATCAGCAAAAAATAGTTTATCGGTGCGGTACTGAGCAGCAGAATCAAGTTCAAAATTATAAACAGCAGCATCATTTACGTCTACGCTTAGTTTGGTTAGAAACAATTCTTCACGATTTCTGACCTGTGCCCTTCCATGTTTGATGACTACTTTGCCAACTGCCACTTTATTAAATATATTCTCTATGGCAGGATATAGATCTTCGGGCTTAAAATTCTCTTTCTCACCTGCTTCTGTAGGTTTGGCATCGTAAAGCTCAAAGCTTGGAGAGAAGAGCGTAATTTCCCCGGCAAGGAAATTCTGCTGGTTGTATATGGCCTCGTAATCCACCCCGTAGGTGTACAGCTGAGGTACACGTATGGTATAGATACGATCCAGGTCGGGGTTACGGCTGAGCAGTGAAGCAGCATGAGAGGTAGGCAGGAGCTGGAAACCCCGCAGGTAAAAGGATGAATCTGCGCTGCTGGCGGTTATACTTTTAAGACGGACCAGGTAGGTCTTATCAGCGATATAACCAGCCATTTGACCAGCCTGTGCAATAAACCGGTCTACCTGCATCCAGTCACTATCCTGCGGACGCAGGGCTGTTTCCACTACCAGGTTATCTGCATCGAAGCTAATGGTTGTTTTAATCTTGCTTATCTGCTGATTCTTCTGTGCCTGCAGCTCAACTTTTCCATTGATCACAGCTACTTTGCTGGCACGGATGTTTTTGAAAAAAGGCGCTAATCTTTTATTAATATCTTTTTTAAGCGAGTCTGTAGCAGTAGGGGAGAGGTCCAGGTTCAGGTACAGCCTGATATCAGGTTGTACAATTGCCAGCCTTTGAAGATTAAGAGATTTTTGTAAATAAGCTCTTTTCAGGTCTATGCCTTCAATCCGCAGCTGCGGAATCAGGATATCATAGACGCTGGATGGGACAAACGGCCTGCCCTCGTTGTTAATCAGCCTGCTGGAATCAGGAAAAAGACGCAGATTATGAATAATAAGGTCTTTATTGGTATAGCTCACCTCAATATGACCGAAGGAAGTACTGTAAAACCCCTGCGTAGCTTGTCTTACTCTTGAATCCAGCACATCATGTACAATAGACTCTGCATGCCGCATTAGTACAATGTGCATGGCAAAGAGCGTAGCAAAAAAAGCAACAGCAACCCCTACAGCCCACCAACTGGAGTTCTTGCGCCACCGGATTCTGATCCGGGGCCTGCGGATACGCACCTTAGTGCGTTTTAAGGGGTTATGAAATCGCATTCAACCTTTGAAAAATTTAACGTATGGCTCCCTTATAACGTAAGGAGGCTGCTTAAAGGTTTCGCAAATAATATAGGGTGAAGGTTAGTTCAACATCCTGTTTAATAAAAACAGGATGTTGAACTGATTTTTAGTTAGTTATTACCCGCAAGTTAATAAGATATTACGAGATAACTTTTAGCTTTTTCCATAAGTAGTTTCCGGTTAGCCGTAATAGAAGGATCGCTGTAGATGTGACCTGATAAAGCCTTCACCACACCACCTTTATAACCTAACTTGTAGGCAACCCGTTCACAGTAGTCAATTTCACTTAAAAATATTTTGCCATCAATTTTCATCAGCTGAATCAGGTTATAGAGGTATTCAAAACGCTCTTCTTCTGCCAGCAGATCCAGCCGATATGGCTCTTCCTGGCTTCTGAAGGCATTTGTGATCTCTTCTGATGAAAGTCCGTGTTTTTGGCCCAGCCGGACGATCCAGCTACTTTCGCGGCCGGCAAGTTCCTGATCTATTGTGGCAAGCCGAACCATTAAATTAAGCATCTGACCCTTATTCATATCTGCTTTTTTAGGGCATATTACAGCTTTCAGCAGATAAAATTAAGCTGATGTAGGATTAATTGACTTTCTGTATGATCAGTGGTTAGGCATGTGGTTCTTCAGGCTTAATGCCCTGGTATTCAAGCCACCACTCAGCGGTGAGTCTCCTGACAACAGTGCCTAAAATACCTGCTGCAGCGCCTGTAAGGGCACCCCACATAAGCGCCTCAGCCCATAAAACCCCCGGAGAAGCAGGATTTAAAGGCGGATCTTTCTTGGTGAAAGCTTTCCAGGTTTTGGCCAGAATGTAACGCGTACTGGCACCGACAGCAGCGCGGGATCCCTTGTTAAAGATGTTATATTGTAAGCTTGAAGATATTAATGCACTCATTGTTGTTTTTATTTTGACTTTACGAAGCAGACAGGGATTAGTTTCTGCGCAAAAATGGAACATGTTTTGGTAAAACATTACATAAAAAACTTAGAAGCCATTTCTGATATTAAATCTTTCTTAAAATTATTGTGCAGTTGCTGTTAATCTGTTTGCATTTTGTTTGAATAAATACATATAAACTGTTAATTTCAAAGCTTAGTAAATTAAATTCAGGAGCAGACTAATGGTAGTGTCACGTTTATCTACTCCAATTATCCGGAGGCATAAAGCAGGGTAGCAGGCAGGAAACTTATAACGGGTAACTTTTTTGCTACAATTATGGTTAAACATTACTCGTGGAGACAAGCGTAAGTAAATTTATTTGTTAGTATTTTTTGTAGAAGTTTTTATATCTTGCCTCGAAGACAAAGGCCATTCATGCCTATATCTGCACTGCATAAACTACTCCTCTCAGCCAAATGGGCACATCTCGAAGATGTAAGACGTAAATCGCTTACAACTCGATACTGCCTTGTAGCCATGTTTGCATACCTGACTTTTTCTGTCACTTATGCACTTACTGGTTTTACCTTGCTGGCCCTAAGTATGTTGCCGGTTCTTGCCAGTACAGCGGTAGCGATTTTCTTAAATTTAAAGGGTAAAAGGTCGCTGGCAAATCATTTGCTGCTTATAACAGCCAATCTAACAATACTTCTTTTTGTAATGCTGGTGGGTACCGGTACAGGCACGCACTATCTCTTCTTTCCTGTAGCTTTTGCAGGACTTACTTTGTTTCCAGCTTCGGCACGTAAAGAAATGTTCTTTTACATGCTGCTCTCTGTAGTTTGTTTTGTGGGTATCGTGCTGTTTGTTCCTACAGATTATGCTATTGTAGAATTGCCTGTTGGTATGCGGCGGATAGATTATATCGTAACGCTGTTACTCTCGCTGGCTGCTACTTTATCAATAGGCTATAATATGCTGGTGGTAAACCGGGAGATTATGGAGTCTCTGCGGGTGAGCCAGGGGCAACACCAGGCACTGCTGGATGGCATACCAGACCAGATCCTCAGGTTTAATCTAGAAGGGATCTGCCTGGATTTCAGAACTGGTAAAATCAAGGAAGATCATCCCGATGCTGAACCATCCAGGTTTATTGGCCAGCCCATCAGCCGTTTAATGGCGCCTAAACTAGCTGTTAAATTGCTGGAAGCTGCAAAGGAAACTCTGGATAGCGGCCGTCCCACCACCTTCGAATGGTCCACTGGTTCTGTTACCGGCAGGATAAGCTGCCAGGAGTTCAGGGTGACCAGGCTCAATGGCCGGGAGGTAATCACACTAATTCGCGATATTACCGATAAATATCAGCAGGAAACCAACAAAAAGGCAAAAGAAGCAGCCGAACATACCGCCAGGGTAAAGTCAGAGTTTTTATCCAGCATGAGCCATGAGATCAGAACGCCTATGAACATCATTCTGGGCCTCTCTAAACTATTGCTGAAAGAAAAAGGACTGTCGAGCATGGTCAGGGAAAATATTGATGCCATCAGATTCTCTTCTGAAAATCTGCTGGCGATTGTAAATGATATTCTTGATCTCTCGAAAATAGAGGCAGGCAAGCTTTCTATTACCAACTCCTCCTTCGATGTAAGGGACCTGGTGCGTAAGCACGTAAACTTTATCAAGGTGTATGCAGGAGAAAAAAAGCTGGATGTACAGGTAAGCATCGATGAGGATATTCCGCCGCTCCTGCTGGGAGATGCGGTTCGACTGAACCAGGTGTTTATGAACCTTACCGGCAATGCCATCAAGTTCACTAAAAAGGGCAGGGTAATCGTATACGCCGAACTCACCCGCAAACAAGAAGATCAGGCATGGGTACGTTTTAGTGTTTCTGATACTGGTATTGGCATCCCTGCTGAAAAAATCCAGTTTATATTCGAGCAGTTTAATCAGCTGCAGGCTGGAGAAGAAATGACAGCCAAGTCTGGAACTGGGCTAGGTTTAACAATATCTCAAAGGCTGGTACACCTGATGGGTGGACATATTGAAGTGGAAAGTGTAATGGGCATTGGCTCCACTTTCAGCTTTGAACTGCCCTTTACTATTGTAAAGCATACTACTCAGCAGGTAATAGCCACACCGGGCAGGGCGGTTCAGCATGCAGATCTATCCGGCATACTGGTGCTGCTGGCAGAAGATAACTCTATGAACCAGTTTTATGCACGCCAGCTCCTGTCATCCTGGAATGTGCAGGTAGATATTGCCAACAACGGTATAGAGGTAGTGGAAAAAGCCAGGAATCAGAAATACGATATTATTCTCATGGATCTGCAGATGCCAGTGATGGATGGTCTGGAAGCCCTGAAGAAAATTCGTACGACCACCAGCTTAAACCATAGGACACCTGTTATTTGCGTATCTGCCGATGCCTTTGAAGAAACCAGGAAAAAGGCAATGGATCATGGAATGGATGATTTCCTTACCAAGCCTATTAATGAAGATGCTCTCTTTGCCACACTTGTATCGCAGCTGGGCCGCAGGCTGCCGGTGGTAGATGAGCAGCTTAAAAAGGAGCTTGTGAAAACTCAGCCCCTGCTTGACCTGGATAGCTTAAGCCCGGTGTTATTAGATGACAAAGAGGCCCTGTCTGAATTTCTGGAACTTTTTGTTCGTAGCGTACGCGATGATCTGGACCGCCTGTCAACTTCAGTCATCATGCATGATACTGATATGATTGGTAAGCTGGCACACAAGTTGAAATCATCTTTCAAAAATGTTGGTGCCTATCCATCTGCCCAGTTGCTGGAGGAGATGGAAAATATGACAAAAAATCAGTACACCAACCAGCAGGAATATACTGATCAGCTTCGGGAACTATTACAGCATTATCAGAGCATTGCTATCAGTATTCGTCAAAAACTGGGAAACACTGCAAAATCGGCTAACTAAACAATTTAGCAGGTATCGGGGTTTTTTATCTTGAAAAATCTCATACCCAACTCATGGCCGAAAATAAATTGAAGTGGAAAGATCTTCCGGGACTTATCAAGGAAACATATACAGAATGGAACAATGATGAGCCCTGGCGACAGAGCGCTGTTGTGGCTTATTACGCCATTTTTAGCCTGCCTGCGCTGCTAATTATCGTTATTACAATAGCAGGGTCCATCTTTGGAGAAGCAGCCGTTCAAGGCGAGCTATCTTCTGAAATAGGAAACATGATCGGACCAGATGCGGCATCAGAGGTAGAAACGATGATCTCTAATGCCTATACCAACCAGAACTCCACCATTGCCACTATTATAGGTATTGCTGTTCTGATTTTTGGTGCTACAGGGGTTTTTTATCAGCTGCAGCAATCACTTAACAATGTTTGGAATGTAGAAGCCAACGAAAATGCCGGTTTCATGAAACTGCTGAAAGACAGGGTAACCTCTTTCAGTGTGATTCTGGTGATTGGCTTTCTCATGCTTATTTCACTGCTCCTGACTACCCTGCTTTCTGTATTAAGTGATTTTATTGTACAGCATTTACCTGACTATCTCCTGTATGTGTTTTATGTAGTGCAATTCCTGGTATCCTTTGGTATTATAACGCTGCTTTTTGCAATGATATTTAAGATATTACCAGATGTGGATCTTGAATGGCGTACTGTATGGACAGGGGCAATTGTAACTGCTGCGCTTTTTGTAATCGGCAAGTTTGCCCTGGGGATCTATTTTGGCAGAGCCAATCCAGGTTCTGCTTATGGAGCGGCAGGGTCTATCATCCTTATTTTACTATGGGTTTCTTACTCCTGCCTTATCTTATTTTTTGGTGCAGAATTCACAAAAGTATATGCCCGCAGGTATTTGCAACCTGTGAACCCCAGTAAACATGCCAAGCAAAAAAATACTCATAAAGCTGTAGGAACTGATAATAAGCAGCAGAATAACCAAGACCGGTCTGCAGCTGCAAATAAACGTTCTGATGATGCACCAGCTCAAAAAAGTGGTCCGGAGATCATTTATGTACAACGAAAAGCCAGGCGGCCGCTTTAGATTAAAGCAGCCAGCCACTGAAACAGCGCTACAAGTCCCCAGATAAGGAGGACAATCAGTGCCAGAATCACGACCACTACTGTAATAATCACACCGGTACCACTGCCGGTGTGTTTGCCTTCTTCATAATGTTCTTTTAGCAGCCGGATATTTCTGTTGTTGGCTTTATAGTAAAAGTCAAATACCCATCCCAGTACCGGAATGCTGCCAATGGTAGCATCCAGGGCTACATTCACAAGCATTTTATACACAACTTTTCGGCTTACACCATACTTGATCATGGAGATGATGAGCCCACCCGAGATGGCTGCGGCAGTAACATCTCCAAAAATGGGTATCAGGCCCAGTATCGGATCCAGACCAAAGCGAAATCTGGTGCCGGGAATCCTGAACTTTGAGTCCATGATCCTGGCCAACTGCTCAATCCAGTACAGGTTCGGCACTTTGCTGTTATCAGGAGCTTGCTTTGTATATGCACTTCTTGTTTTCATGCCACTTATTACGTGCTTTGCATATCAAGGGTTAAAAAAAGCCTTATCTGGTAAGGATAAGGCTTTACAAATGCGCGACATCAGGCTGCTAATTCTTCTTTTTAGTGCCTGGCCCGGCTTGTGCCTCCGACTGGTTGAGGATATTGCCTTTATTGTCGAGTACAACAGGCTTACCAAGACCTGTTTCTTCCATACGGCCTAACTGGCTTTGTGCATCGCCTACTACCAGGTACACCATTTGGCCCGGGTTCATATACTTTTGCATTAGTGCCTTGCTTTGCTCCAGAGACATGTTCTGGATGATCTGCTGGTTACGCAGCATATAATCCACAGGCATATTATAGGTGCTGATGGTTTGCAACACCCCAAGCTTCTGATAGGGGGTTTCATAAGCACGTGCATCCTGGCGTAGCAGCGCCTGACGGGTTTTATCAAGATCGGCTTCGGTGTACTCCTGCTGATATGATTCCAGAATACTCCTGAAGGTTTCTACTGCCTCCTTGGTAACATTGGACTGTACGGATGAGCTAGCTGCGAAATAGCCGGGAGCATTCGCATAACGGTTAAAGCCGCTGTAAGCGCCATAGGTATAGCCTTTTTCTTCTCTTAGTATTCTGAATAACAATCCTCCAGAACCCTGGCCCAGGTGGTAATTGGCTACATTGGCTGCAAAATATTCTGCAGGCTCGGTGAATTCTGCAAGCCGGCCGATCCGGATCACAGACTGCTTGGCATTGGGAACATCTACAAAATACAGTGCAGGTTTGGTGGCAGTGGCTTTAGCTTTTGCAGCAGGAATAGCTACTTCTTTAGCAGGCCAGCTATTTTCCAGGGGCTGCAGGGACTCCATTACACCAGCACGGTCTATCATACCCACAATATGAAATGAAGCTACAGAAGGAGAGAAGTAGTTGTTATAGTAGGCCTTCATATCATCAATTGTAAGGGCGCTAACGCTCTCTCTGGTACCGCGCAGGCTCTGTGCCATTGTATTGTTCTCTCCATATAAAAGTTTGCTGAACACTTCACTGGCTACTGCTTCGGGATTGGCCTCGGCCTGTTGTATCCGGTTTAGTTGTGCATCTTTTAGCCGGGCAAATTCTTGTGCATCCCATCGTGGCTGCAGGAGAATTTCATTTACCAGTTTCATTACCTCATCATAATTGCGTGCCAGTGTGTTGGCATAGAGGGTAATGCTTTCACGATCTGTTACCATGCTGATGTTGGCGCCCAGCTGTCCTATGGCATCTTCCAGTTCTTCAGGTGTTTTGGTGGCAGTACCTTCCATCATCAGGTCTGTCAGCAGGTTGGTAAGTCCTGACTTTTGCTGCTGCTCAAGAAGGCCGCCTCCCATCAATCCAATGCTGATTTGCACCACCGGCAGCTCTTCATACTGAATACCATATACATGAAGGCCGTTGGATAATTCTGTTTCCCAGATCTGTGGCACATTGAGGGTGGGCGCTGCACCTAGTTCAGGCTCTATACTGCGGTCAATAGCAGAGGGAGTTCTCTGGATGTTTTGTGCTTCTGCCTCTTCGTCCAAGGTCTGGCTTACAGCAGAAGAAATATCTTCTTCTTCAACAGCAGCTTTCTGTGATCCTTCTACAGCCAGCGCTACCTGCCCCCGGGGTACAAAAGAACCTATCACGTGCGGTTTATTGTGTAGATACTGCCGAAATACCCGGTTTACATCTTCCATGCTTACCTGGCGGAATTTTTCAACATCTTCCATCAGCTTATCAGGAGAACCGGCAAATTCATTATAATAGGCCAGCTGGTATGCTTTGCCGAACACACTGGTTAATCCATTATACAAACTTGTTTCCTGCATATTCCGGATACGTTCCAGGTCCTGCTCGGTAAAACCTTTGGTTGCAAAGGAATCAAGGGCTGCCATTACAGCAGTATAGGCCTGATCCAGGTCTATGTTATCAAAGGCTCTTACTTTTATGTTAAAGGTGCCGGCCAGCTCCTGGCTGCTGTTATAAGCGCGGGGGGAGGGTGCCAGCTTTTGCTGCTCTACCAGTACCTTGTAGAGGGGAGCGCGCTTTCCATCGGCAAGCAGGTCGCCCAGTATATCCAATGCGTAAGCATCATCGCTAAACATTTCTACAGTTGGCCATACCAGGGTTAGTTCGGGCACCTTAGCATAGGCATCTTCATGGTATACTTTAATGTTACTGCTTAGTTGTGGCTGCTGGGGCTGCTGTACAGGTACTTGCTCCCGGTCTTTGATCTCACCAAAGTATTTATCCACCCATTCCCTGGCCTGAGCCTTTTCAAAATCGCCGGCAATTACCAGCGTAGCATTGTTGGTGCCATAGTAGGTTTCATAAAATTCCTTTACATCATCCAGTGTGGCAGCCTGCAAATCTGCAAGCGAGCCAATGGTTAACCAGTTATAAGGGTGATCTTCAGGATAAAGCGCCTTGTTAATCACATAGCTGGTATGGCCATAAGGCTGGTTATCGTATCGCTGGCGCTTTTCATTCTTTACCACCAGTTTTTCATTTTCCAGTGCAGCCTGTGTTACCGTATTGATGAAGAAGCCCATCCGGTCAGACTCCATCCACAAGACCTTCTCCAGCGCATCTTTTGGTACTGTTTCATAATAGATGGTACCGTCTGTCCAGGTACCGCCATTAAAGGTGCCACCCAGATCATTGATCCGGCTAAAGAAATGCCCTTTAGGTACGTTTTCAGAGCTTTGGAACAGCATGTGCTCAAAAAAGTGGGCGAAGCCGGTGCGGCCCGGTTTTTCCCTGCTGGAGCCAACATGATAGATAATGGAAACTGCTACTATCGGATCTGAATGATCCTGGTGCAGGATTACCTCCAGACCATTGTCCAGGGTGTACTTTTCATAATCTAGGTTTAATTCCTGTTTATTTTCTTCTGTTGCAACAACAGGTTCTGGGGTGGCAGTACTGCTTACCTGCTTTCTGCTGGTTTCGCAGCCTGTACCACCCAACATGAGTATTGCCATAAGCACAGCCCATGTCTTCTTTCGTAAAATTCTCATCCTTAATCAGTTAGTTTGGTTAGGTTCAATAAAAAAATGGAGTCTAAAATATAGCTGTCTATTTTCAGATCACCAAAATAGCAGCCGCCATACAGGAGAATCCGGGGACGGAGCCGCTAAAAAAATCTAATAATAATTTATAATCATCCGGAGCAATTCAAGGTGTAAAATTCTTTGGAACAGCATCAGGAATTCTGTTCATATAGCAGTTACAGCAGCAGCTGTGCCGAAATCTACTGGCAACTGGCCTGGAAGCTAACATTCTAGAGCACATCTGGCAGATCTCTTCCTTCGAGGGGATGATGATATTTACTGATGAGACCGCTTCTGGTAAACAGCTGGTTATGTATACAGGTAAAGTGATTGATTAAGGTGGACGTTAACCAGGCCTTTAAGTACTTACTAATAAGCTCTTAAGAAACAGAAGAATGTACTTCCCGAGCCAGGCTGACTTTTAACTTTTATTTTACCCCCGTTTTTTTCTATAATCTGCTTTACCAGGTGCAGGCCAATGCCGGTTCCCTTTTTGTGGTTGTTAAGTCTTTTAAATGGCTTAAACAGCTGATGGCCCCATTTTTTAAGATCCATACCCATGCCGTTATCCTGTACCAGCAACAACACAACATTACCTTTCTGTTCGGTGCAAATACTGATTTGAGGAGGTCTGCCGGGATAGCTGTATTTAATAGCATTACTAATGAGGTTACGCAATATGCTGCTGAGGTAGGCCTTGTTGTAGCGTATGGTTTCACATTGCAGGTATACGTTTATACTTCCTGCTGCCTCCTTTAGTTTTTTGCCATACTCTTGCTCCAGCTCCTGTAGCAGCTCATCAAACCTTATTTCATCGGCTGCCACATTACTATCTTTCTCTATCCGCAGTATTTCAATCAAAGCATCAAGCGTGCGTTTGAGGTGCTGAATACCGTTGTTCATGGCAGCAACATACTTTTGCTGATCTTCAGGTGAATTCTCCTGTGCAAAAAAAGTGAGCAACATATCAAGGTTTACAACCGGCGATCGCAGATCATGTGCCACAGCGTGCACAAAGGTTTCCATCAGCTGGTAGCGGTTTTCCAGCTCATTTAAATGAGCTTTGGTAAGCTCAGCTTGTTTTATGCTGGTAATATCCAGCGAGAAGCCAACGGCAAGGTCGCGTTCTGCATCAAAGTAGTAGTAATTGAAGATACTGAAGCTACCATGATCATTGTCAGATTCTGCCACAAAACTCTTTGGAGACCCCTTAAAAACCTGCTCCAGCTGATTTGCAAAGCCTGCTGAAATTACTGAAACTGAGCTGCCAATGAGTTTTTTGCGTTCAAGACCGGTGGCTTTCAGCCCATTGCCTATTACAGAAACAATCTGTTCCTTCCGGTTAACAGCAATTATACAAACAGGTAGGTTTTTTAGAAAACCATTAATCAGGCGGTCTTTTGCCTGTATTTGTACCTGCTTGTTTGCCCGGTCAGAAATATCCTGCACAATACCTATTAGTGAGGTCATGCTGCCTTTATGGTAAAATGCCTTTGCCTGAAACCACAGGGTCTGCATTTTTCCACTGTTGTGCCTGAAGCGTACAGTCAGCTCCTGGGTTTGCTCACCGGCCAGGAAGGCAGCATATAGATGTTCTACAGCGGCCAGATCTTCAGGCATCAGGGATTTGCTAAGAAAATCTAATGAGAAATCTTCTTCTTTCGGGAGGCCTGTGATTAGCTTTAGCTGCCGGGTTGCCACCAGTTTGTTTAACTGGGGCTGCCATTCAAAACAGCCAATATTTCCCAGCGACTGGGCTTCGTCCAGGAAAACCTTGTTGAGCAGGCTTTTAGACTGCAGCCTTTGCTGATAGGTGCCATCGTAACATAAACCTGTTATGGAAAAACCTTTGCCTTCTGTAAGAAAGGAGCTGGCAGAGAGTGTCAGGTACCTGTAACGCTTGCCGGAGGGACCTTGGTAACGAATGTTTAACTGGAATAGGCCGCCCTTTCGTTGCAGCTCAAAAACCTTTTTCAGCAGGCGTTTTACATCATCGGGATGTATGTAGCGAAGCCATTCCTGGATCTTAAAGCTCGGTTTGCTGAGGTTTAAAAGCTTTTGGAGTGCTGCATCCAGTTCCAGCATTTCATTTAATGGATTGTAGCTCCAGAGGCCGGCATGATGAAGCTGGCTAAGGATAAATAGCGCCTGTTCTCCCCTGGATTTAAGCGATACATTCGCTGCAGGTTGTTTGATACTGGCTACTACATGCCAGCCAAGTAAATCTCTGTAAACTGTAGGTAAGGGGCGTGCTGTAAGGCTGCAGGTAATCCAGCTAAAACCATCTAATGCCTGAAAATTACCAGTGACCTCTACCTGAGCAGGAGCTTCTTTTTGATGTTCTGCCAGCAGTAATTTTTGCAGTTTTTCAGCATCTTTCGGGTGTAGTAACAAAGGCAGCTGCAGTTCTGGTGCCTGAGCAGAAAGTTGTTCGCCGGCATAAATACTGTTTTTTTGAGGATGTGCCAGAAACTGGTAATCTGCATCAGGAGAGGGAACATTGCTGGCGGGCGATTTACTCCATGCCGGAGGAGAATTTTGAACCAGATCGGTCCGAAACTGCGGATGAAAATCACTAAGTGTAGAAATGTTCGTCATGCTGCTGCCCTGTAATGCTATACTAGCAATAGTTTAAGCCTGAGAGAGAGTAAGATATAATTATTAAGGTAATTTTTATCTTGTGGACAGCTTTAAATTTTGTTGAATAAAAAGTGTTCTAACAGTTAAAGCTGTTCCTGAATAGAACAGCTTTAAATGGCTTAGGCGGAGCAGCTGATGCAGATGTGTTAAAGCATTAGTTGCTGCTGAATATACTTTTTACTTTGTTTACCAGCTTCTTACTCCAGTCAGAATCGCTTTCGTTCTGGTCTTCTCCAACCAGATAGCCTATAGGGTTTAACTGCCGTATGTTATCGAAAATAATTTTAGCAATACCAAGTAAAGGCATGGCCAGAATAGCACCGGTAAGTCCCCAGATAATTTCGCCCAGTACAACCACCGAAATAGCAAAGAAAGCATTGAGATCTACTTTTTTACCCACCACCAGAGGCTCTAACAGATAATTTTCTATTAGCTGTACAATGGTAAAAAGGATTACTACACTTAGCGCTGCTGTTGTGCCCTGGTTCAGCAGGGCCATGGCTAATGGGAGAAAGGCACCCAGGATGTTACCAACAAAAGGAATGAAACCCAGGATGGCTGCTAAAATACCAAAGAAGATAGCCTGCTGAATGCCAATGATGCTGAGTCCTACGCAGTAGGCAATGGCTAGTATAGTTATCAGCAACAGGCGACCCGACAGGTAATCTTTTGCTACATTAGCTGAGTTTAGAATAATCTTTCTTGCCTTGTCTCTTTTTTCTTCAGGGGTATACTTTAATATGAAATTCTTAAAACGGTTTCGGTACAACAGCAGTAAAAATACATACACCAGCATGAGGAGTGTTTGTGCAAGAGTGTTCACTAACTGTTGAGCAAACTGCTTGCCTGCACTGCCTGCTCCTGAGCGGCCTTGTTCTAACATGTCTTCCTGTTTTTCAACTGAAATGCCGAACTGTTCATCTACAAAATCCTTGGCCTGCTCTAATTTTTCCTTAAAAGTCTGCTGAAGCTGGGGCAGCTCTTCTGAAAAACCACGTATCTGATTGCTTAACAGCCAGATGACTCCCACAATAACTGCCACCATCAAGAGCACCGACAGAAAACTTGCAAGCTTTTGATTGATGCCCCAGGACTCCATTTTACGGGTAACCGGCCACAGTAACATAGCGAAAATGGCAGCAAAGGCCAGGGGTTTTAAAAATGTACCTGCATAGTGAATACCAGCAAAAAATAACCAGAGCAGAAACAGAATGAGTACGCCCTTGAACAAGGGTTTGGTTTTTAGTTGATAGGACATATAGCTTAAAAAGTAATTATATGCTAGCTCTTATCAATAACCAGCCAGGCGGATTAATGTTAAAGAAATACTTTAAGCAAAAATAAGCCTGCTTGTACAGCAGGCTTATTAACTATTTTATAACAGTTAAAGAAGTTTCAGAAATTAAGGCTTGCCCTTTGCACCATAAGGTGTGCTTTGGTTATTTACTTTATGGGTATTTCTGTTTGGATTGGTTTCAATATCACTTCTGGGTTGGTCAATATCCTCTGTGTATTCATCTCCGAGCTGTTCTCGCTGATGAAGATCAAATTTAGAAGTTCCACCTTTCTTGGTTTCAGCTTTTGATTTACCTGCGTCAGAGGGATTACCCTTTCCCTGTACTGATAAGTTATTTTTAGCGCTATCTGTAGCCATGTCTATTATAATTTAATTAATACTCGTTTACTATTTAAAAAACGATGGTAGGCCTAAAAGGTTATTGATTAAAAGTTCCAGGGGTAGGTTTCGGGTATGCTGCCCAACGCCTGTTCTATGTGTAATGGATGCAGGCCTCTGCTCTCTTTTAAGAACACAAAAGCATCGTAGCGTTTAGCTATTCTGGTAGGTACGTAGTTGGAGTAACGCTCCCTTTCCGGGTTGTATACCACGCCAACTGCACGGTGCATCACGTTTTGCTGTAATTCAGGGATATTTTTCAGATCTTCTGAAAGCAGTATAAAATTATCGCCAATTTGCTGCAGCTTGTATTCCCAGCTATTTTCCCTGGCAGGGGGCAGCTCCATGTTTTCGGTGGGAGCGCCCCAGAACCTGCCTGCAGTAACTGTTCCTTTGTAGGAGCCAAAACCTATCAGCCTTACCTGCTCCTCGCCCCATTGCTCCCGGGCCAGCTGCCCTATGTTGAACATGCCTGCAGCAGCCATGTCAGTATAGCGTGCATCGCCAATATGAGTGTTGTGCTCCCACACTATGGCTTTGCTGTTTTCTCCATGAAACTCGAGCAGTTTATTAAGGGTATTCATCATATGCTCGTCTCTCAGGTTCCAGGAGTGGGGGCCTGGGTCTACCATCATGCGGTAATATTTTTCTGCGTTGACCGCTGTGCGGGCATTTTGCTCTGCATTAAAAGCACCTTCCGGGTCCATATCATACTGATTGGAACGTGAGCGTACTGCCCTAAGCAGTTCAACAACCTCTTTTTCGCAGCTGCTGGGCATCCAGCGCTGAGCCCTGGCGTAGGATATGCCACCTTCCTCATCCCGGTAGGGCTCCAGGCAGTTGATTGTTCGCTGTGCATATTCTGCCGCTTTTGGATCTTCTTTTTTCAGGTAATCCATAATCGCATCCAGCGACTCCCAGAGGCTATAGACATCAAGACCATAAAATCCAACTCTGCTTTTCTGTTCAGTATGCTGGTTATGGCGGCGCAGCCATTCAGTAAAAGCTACCACCTCCCAGTTAGCCCACATCCAGGTGGGCCAGCGGTCAAATTTTCTGATTACTTCTTCGGCTGTTTTACCGCTGTCAGGATAGTTCTTCACATAACGGTTTATCCGGTAACAATCTGGCCAGTCTCCTTCCACTGCGATAAAGCTAAATCCTTTCTCTTCAATCAGTCTGCGGCTAAGCTGCATCCTCCAGCTGTAATATTCATGGGTACCATGCGAGGCTTCTCCCAGCATAACAATTCGAGCATCGCCAATGGTGCTTAACAGGGGATCTAGATCCCCGGCAGTAGATAGTTTATGAGCAAAGCTGCTAAGATTTTGTGAACTCATGGCAAAAAAAATTTGGGTAAAAAAATAACTAAAAAGCCCATACTTAATAATAAGGTAAACCTTTGGCAGGTGTTTAGGTTAAAAAATATGAATTGTTGAATTTTTTTACCCTTTAAAATTAATTTTTATTATGAGTACTATTGTGAAAGTGATAGAAGTGCTGGCCACTTCAGAGAAAAGCTTTGATGATGCGGTTAGAGTTGCCGTACAGCAGGCATCGGAAAGTGTAAACAACATCAAATCTGTTTATGTTAAAGAGATGAAGGCAGAAGTAAAAGATAATCAGGTGGTATCTTATGGTATCAATGCTAAGATCTCTTTTGAAATTAGCCGCAAGTAAATGAAGGAAACTGACCGTTTGCCATACTCACTGGCAAACGGTTTTTTTTGGCTTAACAGTTGAAAGCTCATTTGAACAAAACAGGGGCTGTTATGGTCATTATAAAAAAACAACCTCTAAACTCTGATCATGAAAAACTTTCAGAAGCTTTACTTTCTAGCTCTTTTCTTTGTTGTTGCGGCCTGTAATGTTACGGAGAGCGATCCGGGACATGATATAACCGCTACCATCAATGGTGAAACCTGGTTCTTTTACAATGTTACAACCGACAACACCGACGAAGGTGATGCTATGCTAAGGGCACAGGGATACCTGAACGGAGACCAGGGAGCAGAGCCTGCCAACCTGGAAATTGTATTTGTTGGTTTATCAAACATTAGAGATGCCGGCGAAGGTTATACCGCTGATTTTGCACCAACTAACGCTGGTACGAGTGCTTATGCTGTTGTTGACTTTCCGGATCAGAACAGACATTTCAATACAACACTGGATCCTGAAACCACGGGGACCTTTACCATAACAGAAGTAGCGAACAATACCATGAGTGGTAACTTTCGCTTTAAGGCTAAAGACAGACTTGGAAATGTTTTAGATATTGAAAGTGCAGAATTTGATGATATCGAAATAGATCAGTAAAAAGATCCTTGGGATCATTTTAGATATAGAAGCGGCCCGTCCTGATAGGATGGGCTTTTTTTTTACTCACTGAACAGGCTTAAAGCTATCAATTGGCGATGTAGTACTATAAATGAATCGGGTTGCAGGCAGTGCTAAGCATAACTATACGCCAGAATGGCCGTAAATAATAGTAAGTACTGAAAAAACACTGACTATGTGGCATTTTAGTTAAACATGCATGTTATCCGGATGGCTACTCTAAGGGGGTTTAAGGTTGGCACGCTGATTGCTTATTTTTAACCGAATAAAGAAGGAGTATACATGAACTTACTACAAAATAAAGATCTATTACGAGGACTACTAAAGCAGGGGGATTTATTAAATACCCTTAACGGTGGTGCAGCAATGACCTATGTAGAGGAGCAAGAGTTCGAAGATCATTCTTTGCTTACTTTTTGGGCCCCTACTTTACCGGCAGAATCATTTAACGTGGTGTTAAACAACAATGCACTTGTTGTATTTTCACTACTGCCTTCAGCCGGGTCTGAACCAGAAGTTGGTTCTTTTAACATCCCGATGTTTTTTAGAAAATTTACCCTGCCTGTTTATGCTGATGCCGAGAACATAGAAGCAGTGCATGAAGAAGACAGGTTAAGTATTATAATTCCATACAAATCAAATGGAAATCCATTACGAAAAATCAACATCAGGCAGGATCACGATAAAGAATAATAGTTTATAACCTAATAAAGAAAGGCAGAGGCTTCGCTTCTGCCTTTCTTTATTTCCAGGTGGTGGTATGTAGCTGCTGGGTAGCTTCCAGGATATCTTTCCTGCTGATCTGGCCCATCAGATGCCCTTGCTGGTCTACCACAGGGAAACGTCTGTATGGTGAGTTTAAAAATGCGCGTGCGGCAGTTACCAGGTCTGTGCCGGGATTCATGCTATAGACTTCTGAAGTCATATAATCTGCAGCAGTGTGGTCGCATTGCGGACAGTTATAGTATCCTTCATCAAGCAGCACTTTCAGACAGTCTTTTTCAGAAAGCATTCCTACCACCTTGCCTTTACTGTCAACCACAGGAGCTCCAGATATTTTTCGCTGCAGCATAATGCCTATGGCCTCATTGATAGGCGTGTTTTTCCGGAATGTAATTACATCTTTGATCATGAAGTTACTGATGGGCAGGTATCTGACATCCTGAACCGGATCGCCCATTTTTTCTTTTGTTTTTATGAAAGCTGGGGTGAAGTTCATACTGAAAAAATTAGTGATACAAAATTTTATTCTATAATATAATAAAAAATCAAGTCTTTAGCAAAATATATTATTAAGGATTGCCTCACTGCCTCAGCTTGTTCCTGCTATAGAGAGGCAGGATGTTAATTTGTTTTTGCTGTTGTGTAGTGTTGCAGAGCAGGCAACAAAAAAGCTGCCTAAGCAGCTTCTGTTGTTTTCTTATTTTATCCTCCGCCAAAAATTCGGTCCAGGAGGCCTTTCTTCTTCTTTTTCCCGTTGTCCCGGTTCTGATTATTGCCATTACTACTGTTTCGGGGCCGTACATTACCCTCTGAATCGCCGGAATTACCGCCGCCGAAGATGCGGTCAAAGAAGTTAAGATCCACAGGTTCTTTATAAGGCTCACAATCCATCATGGCAAACACCTCGCGTGATAAATCGAATTTAGCTGTGCTTATTTCCTGATAGGTGGTGTCTTTGTTAACCTGTTGCCAGAAAAGCGCATAGATGGGCAGGGCAGTGTTGGCGCCCTGTCCGAGGCTGGAAGAACGGAAGCGAATCCCCGGATCATCGGCTCCTACCCAGGCACCCGCTACTAATTTAGGTGAGATACCAATAAACCAGCCATCGGCATACGACTGGGTGGTGCCGGTTTTGCCAGCCATATCATTGGTAACTTTGTATTTCCAGCGCAGGCGGCTTGCCGTACCTTTGTTTACCACAGAGCGCAGCATGTTCACCATCAGGTCTGCCTTTAAAGGCTCAAGTGCCAGACGGCTTTCCTGCACGGTATTGAATTCTTCCAGCACATTGCCATGGCGGTCTTCAATACGCAGGAGGTATACGGGCTGTACAGTTTTACCTTTATTGGCAAAGGTACCATACGCAGCCACCATTTCAGATAGTGACAATTCCGGGGTTCCCAGCGCAATGGAAGGCAGCTTTGGTATATCGTTTTTGATACCCATTGCCCTTGCCATGTTAATGGTATTGGTGAGCCCGGTACGCTTCAGCACTTTTACACTAACGGTGTTAACAGAATTCATCAGTCCACCTTCAAGGGTGTATTCGCCTTCGTAGTTACCATCAGAGTTACCTGGAGTCCAGTTATCAAGCTCCGGGTAAGTTTCCTGGGCAGCAGAAATATAGGTGCAGGGATCTGCACCCTGCTGCAGGGCAGCTGCATATACAATAGGTTTAAAGGTGCTGCCTACCTGCCTGCGTGTTCTGGTATTTACATGGTCGTACTGAAAGAATTTATGGTTAATTCCGCCCACCCAGGCTTTAACATGCCCAGACTGTGGATCCATAGCCATGAAGCCTGCATTCAGGAAATAAAGGTAGTGTTTCACCGAATCCAGTGGCGCCATCAAGGTATCCCGTTCACCCTTCCAGGTGAAGATCTTCATAGGAATCTTCTCACCAAATACCTGCTGAATGTCTTTTTCTTCCAGGCCTTCTGCTTTTAGCTGCTTGTACCTGGGGCTACGGTGAATGGCATTGATTAGTATTTTATTATTTCCCTTCCAGGGTGCTGTTTTACCCCAGTGCTTGTAAAAAGAAGCCTGTAACTCCTTCATATGGGTTTGTACGGCATTTTCTGCAAACCCCTGCAGACGTGAATCCAGGGTCGTATATATTTTTAAGCCGTCGCGGTACACATTGTAGGCGGAACCATCGGGTTTTTGATGTTCAGCTGCCCACCGCTGTAGTTCCTGCTTCAGATAGGTTCTGAAGTAAGTGGCTAATCCTTCGTGGTGATCCTGCTTGCTGTAATTCAGCTCCAGGGGTAACTGCTGCAAAGAATCTTTTTGCTGCTGCGTTAAATAACCGTATTTGGCCATTTGCGAAAGCACTACATTGCGCCTGGTAGTGGCGCGCTTGGGGTGCATGCGAGGGTTGTAGCCTGTTGTAGCTTTAAGCATACCTACCATGGTGGCAGCCTCCTGCTGATTCAGCTCGGCAGAAGTTTTGCTGAAGTACCGTTCTGATGCCGTTTCAATGCCCCAAGCATTATCGCTAAAGGGTACTGTGTTGAGGTAGAGGGCCAGAATATCTTCTTTGCTGTACACATCTTCCAGGCGTTTAGCCACAATCATTTCCTTTACCTTAGCTATGGGCAGGCTCAGCTTTCCATACTTTTTATCGCGGGGGAAAAGATTTTTTGCCAGCTGCTGGCTAATGGTACTGCCGCCACCGGAGCTCTCCTCCTGCAGCATAAGGGTTTTTACTGCAACACGCAGCATGCTGCGGTTGTCGATACCATCATGCTCAAAAAAACGGGAATCTTCTGTTGCTACCAGGGCTTTAATGATATTGGGAGAAATTTCCGAATAGGGGGTATTGGTACGTTCCTGGATAAAGTACCTGCCCAGCAGCTTACCATCTGCAGAAAAAACTTCACTGGCTTCGGATGTTTGCAAATCCTGTAGCTCCTGCCGGTCAGGCACCTTTCCAAAAGCCTCAAATCTAACAGCCTGATAAAATGTAAAAGCTGCAAACATGATCATCAACAAGCTAACACAAATAACTACTCCAATTTTATTAAGCAGCGGCAGGCTGTTAAAGTCGTAGCGATGTTTAAAGTGATAGTTTTTAAATCGAACCCAAAAAGATTCTGGTGCTTGAGTCTGGTCTTTTTCCTCGTTATATTCTTTCATTCTGATTAATCCTGATACATAACAGGCAGCCTTGCAATGAGCCCGGGCTGCCTGTCTTTCTCTCTATACGCTCAAATATAGTGCCTGTTGCTTATGCTGAAGCAATAATTTACTTTTTAAGTTCTTGATATGGCCATTTGTAAGTTTACATGCCAGTTGTTTGCGTATATTCGTTTGAACGCAGCAGCAAGTAAACGAACGATGACTGGCGGTAGATAGCGGATTGCCATGCAACTCCTACAGCTGCTCAACGGCTTTGCTTCAGCCCGGGCTATTGTTTGACAATGCATCATAATCACCGCATATAACGTAAACATATTAATTTTAAAAAGCAGGCACTAAGCAGAAATATATCATTAAGAAGTGATTGACCTGCAGGACCGAAGGGGTATCTAAGACAACTTTTCCCCCTTCATGTCTTTGAGAGAAAGCTTGGTTTCTAACTTTTGAACAACATGCAAAAAAGTGCTACCATATTAATACCAGATATAAGTGGCTTTACAGAACTGTTTAGTAAAACAGAACTGGAGTTTAGTACTGGTATACTATGTGAGCTGTTAAATGAACTGATTCGTGTAGCTGATGATGATTTCAGGGTAGCTGAAATTGAGGGTGATGCTATACTTTTCTACATAACAGGAAAAAAATTAAGCATTGATGAATTAGTTCGCTACTGCCTGAGAGCTTATATACACTTTCATAAGTACCTGATAAAAGTTATTGCACGGGTAGAAGATGCGGCTGCCCGCGAAGCGGCAGAACAGTTAGATATTAAATTCATTGCCCATTACGGCCCTATCGCTGAAATAAACATCTCAAATTTCTTCAAGCCCGTAGGTTTGCCCCTTATACAGGCTCATTATCTCCTTAAAAACAGTATCGAAAGCGATGCTTATATACTCATTACCGAAGAATTTGCTGATGGTCAGGAATTACCGGAAGGCGAAGCCAGCTGGCCGGAGTCACTGCAGTGGCGTAAAGGAAGCGAGGAATATCCTGTAATAGGTACGATCAATTACTATTATACCCTCCTGGAGACTTCTGAAACTACCAGAGCTGTAAACGTCAGTAAAGCTTAACACCTTCTGTTTCTTCACCACGCCTGAAACGGTTTACCAGGAGGTGTGCCTGCCGGGTAGGTTCGGGTATCCTGTATTTTCCCAGGCTTTTAAGGGTGATTTCAAGGGCATCATCCATGCTCATGCAATTGCCAGGGGAAACAAATACTGGTTTTGTTCCTTTCTTGCTGCGGAAAGCATAGCCGATCTGCTCCTGCTTGTGCATGAGCGGAGTTGTGGAGCCTTTTTCTGTTTCAGGCTCCTGGTAGGTGCCTGTCAGCTTTTTCTTAGCACAGCCCAGGGTGGGGCAGCCGGTTACCAGCCCCAGATGGGTAGCAATCCCCATTCTGCGCGGGTGGGCAATGCCATGGCCATCTACTACCAGTGCATCTGGCTTTTGCGGTAAAAGCTCCCAAACCCTTAGCAGGGAGGGTATTTCCCTGAAGGATAAAAAACCCGGAATGTAAGGAAAACCTGCTGTGCCCTTTGCTACGGCATGCAACACCGGCTCAAGGTCTGGCAGTTTCAGAATGATGATCCCTGCATATACTTCATCTTCATACAGGTTAAAGGAGATATCTGCTCCACCCAGGTAGTTTACTGCAGTATCCATGGGCGCCAGGTTAATTTGCTGGCGGAGGCTTTGCTGAAGTTTAAGGGCTTCTTCGGCAGAAGCGGGATGCTGGTATTGGTTTTTTACAGAATATGCCATAGCTTAAAAAGTAATTGATAACAACCCTAAAAAGTTATGGAAATTACTGTTTTAGGCTGCGGCGATGCATTTGGCAGCGGGGGTAGGTTACAGACCTCATTTTTTTTCAAGACGCATAAACATCAGTATCTGCTCGATTGCGGTGCTACCATTGTGCCGGCTTTGCATCAGCACCAGATTTCCGGAGCAGAACTGGATGCTGTAATCATTACACATTTCCATGGCGACCATTATGGAGGCCTGCCTTACCTCTTGCTGGAAGCAGCTAAACGCTACAAGCGTAAAAAGCCACTCATATTGATCAGTCCGCCAGGCCTGAAGGAAAAGCTGGAAAAACTCCTGCCACTCCTGTACCCTGGCACAGAAGATGTATTCGAAGCGTTTCCCATTGAATACCGTACCTTTGGTGAGGGTGCCCAGGAGCTGCTGGATCTGGAGATACAGGCCTGGGAGGTAACACATGCTGCAGAAAGTTTACCGCACGGGGTGCGCATCAGGGCAGGAGAGAAGGTGCTTGCCTTTTCAGGAGATACCACCTGGCACGAAAATCTAATCCCGATAAGTGCCGGAGCAGATCTGTTTATTTGTGAGTGTAATTTTTGGGAAGGTGATAACCCCGGTCATCTCAGCTGGGCGGTACTAAGGCAGCATTTGAGTGAGCTTACGCCAAAAAGTATGCGGCTTACCCATGCCGGAGTAGAGGTGCTCGACAGGCAGCAGGAGCTTAGCATTAAGGTGTTACAGGATGGAGAAACGCTACAGCTCTGAGGCTGTAGCGTTCTGTATTTCTCCTGCTGCTGATTGCCGCCTTGCGTTTAATTATCTGCGGGCCTTGCTTCTTTTCCCGGATCCTCCCGACATCAGAATCAGCAGACCAAAAAGTGCTACTGCTCCGCTGATGATCACAGGTGTCCAGTCGGCCTGGCTCACAGTAATTTGCTTACCAAATATTTTTAGGCTTTCGGTATTATCGTAGGCATCTAAGCCTGTAATAAAGGAGGCTACCAAACCAGCAATCAATAAAACTACTCCCACTAATCGTTTCATAAACCTAAGTTTTCGGCAATTTAAGGTTTTTAACGTATAGAGTACAGCACCAGAATCTTTAAAACTTACTGATTTATTACTTTTGCTCAAAATCAGTCCGTACTGCCACCTGATGCTGGTCCCGGCTGTTCATGTTTTCTATTCTTGTCGGCACTTCATGCTTTGGTGCTGATTAGGTTTAGCACGATGTTTTCAGGAGCTGAAGCTATCCCTTGAAGACTCTATCTTTTACGGTATATCAGCTTAGCAATAGTGTAGGAAGTTCTACATGCTATAGCAAATCAGACAGTTCCGTAAAAAGCAGCCCCTAACACACTAAAGACCTTGCCGAAGATTAAGGAACCTGTTTCTGTGATAGCTTCTGGTACTATTAATGAACAATTTCCCAGAACTTTTTGGCTGCTTCCGGTAACTTTTCAAGCCTTGATTTCAGGATCTGCTCATGTTCTTTTCCTACCTTTTGATAAATTTCCGGCGGATACTGCTTAAAAGCCCGCTGTATTACCGCATCTGTTAATTGCTCCTGAATTTCTGTGGCAATGTTTAACATCTCCGGCAGGTCAACCGATTTTAAGATACTCCTGTCCAGCTTAATAGATTGTTTGGTTAGTCCTTTTACGTTTTCATAATCCGGATGGAAAGACTGAAACTTATTATTGAACAGGAGGGTAATATGGCTGAAGAGGCCCTCATCAAAATGGTAAAATGCCATATCCCTGTCTCTGGGCAGGGGTTTGAATATTTTTTGGTCTTCTTCTTCCACCAGGGCCCAGTTCCATTGTCCTTCGTGCCGGTCCCAGTCGCTGATCAGGATATCAAACAGGCGGCTGCGGGCATATAAAAGTGTATCTACTGCATAGCCTTTTTCTGCAACCGCTTCAAGCATATCCTCTGTATCTTCAATTTCATCAGGTTTTCCAAAAATTTCTGCACCCTCCCAGCTACCATCGGCATCCTCCTCCAGCAGGGCCAGTCTGCCAGCCATTCGTTCATTGTATTCCCCCTTACGTTCATCATAAGGCACGAACACAATTTCAGGATTTGTATGCAGTATATTAATGGCTTCTGCAAGTACCGGTACCACTAATGCGCCGTATGGATTCAGTGCTGCGCCCTGATCCCGAAACATAAAGCGCATTATCGTTGGTCTTAAAACACCGGGCAGGGCCTTTGACTGATCCTTATTAACTCCTCGCAGTGCCCATTCTCTGCCTTCCTTATCTTCCACATCCAGGCCAATAGTTTGCTGGCTACCGCCTATTGAAACAGGTTCCAGGCCCCCCTTGGTACTATCCCATTTAAGTACGGCAACCTGTACCGGAGTTTGCCACAGGTCTCTGTACTTTTCGCCAAAGAAGATATAATGGGTAGATCCACGATCATACCAGGGCCCGGCTTCTATTACAACGCTGTCTGAGATGGAGCTGATGGGGTAATGCTCCATGGCCCACTCTATCCGTTTAGAATCAGAAAAGGCATTACGTTCCCTGAAGTTGATGGTGTTTGGCAAAACAAACACCACCAAGACTAATCCTGCTATTATTATCATGATTATTGTTTTCCTAAAATGCATTGCTGAAACTTCCCACTGCTAACTATAAAGATTAAGCGAGGGATTTGGTTAGCTAGCTGGTTCAAATTTCTGTAAAAAGTTCCTCTGATCTGACTTTTCGGCATAGTATTGCCTGAAATAGCCTTACTTTAAACTAAAAGAATGACATTTTGACTTTCATTTCCTAAAAATTTAATCTGGTACAAGGCTTGATTATGGATGAGTAAAACAACAAAAAAATCATATTAGCCATGAACATACAAAAACGTACAACTGGATTTGATGTTGCACCAAGGTTCTTTGACAGCCTCTGGATGAGAGATATTAACAACACTCCTGCTCATGCTTTGAAGAATACAGCAAAATTACCAGCGGTAAATGTATTGGTAAATGAAGAAGCCTATATCGTAGAACTGCTTGCACCCGGACTTAACAAAGAGCAATTCAATGTAGAGCTGGAAAATGAAATACTCACAGTTTCTTATAAGCAAGAGCAAAAACAGCAGGAGGAGTCTGCTGACGGACAATCCAGGTATTTACTGAAGGAATTCAACAGCTATTCTTTCAGCCGCAGCTTTACTTTTCCAAAAGGTGTAATAGACGAGGAGAAAATATCTGCCACTTATACAGATGGTATTCTGCGTTTACAACTTGCAAAACGTGAAGAGGCAAAACCAAAAGCCCCACGCAACATCAGTGTAGTTTAGTAATTGAATTATAACATGAAGGGTGAAGATTTAGGTTTTCACCCTTTTTTGTGTAAAAAATTTAGGTGGTGTATGTCAGATTAATGGGTATCCCTGCGTTATAACAACACTATTAATCTTTTTTAAATGACAGCTACCCAAAAACATAGACACTTTGCAGTGGCCCTGTTTCTATTGTTGGTGGCCTTTTTATCACCAACAATTCAGGCGGATGCGCAATATTTTGGCCGAAATAAAGTAAGCTACAGGTCCTTTGATTTCAAAGTGGCGGAAAGCCCTCATTTTGAACTATACCATTATTTTGGCAGTGATTCTGCTGTAAATTCACTTTTACTGGCAAGTGAAAAATGGTATCAGATGCACCAGGAGGTTCTTGGTGATACCATCAGGTATAAGAATCCGCTCATCTTTTACCAGAACCATGCGGATTTTCAGCAAACCACAGCTATAAGCGGTAGCATTGGAGTGGGTACCGGTGGTGTAACCGAGGGCCTGAAAAACAGGGTGGTGATGCCCGCCTTTGAAAGCAATGCCCAGACAGACCATGTGCTGGGCCACGAGCTGGTGCACGCTTTTCAGTATAACCTGCTGCGCGACAGCCGCGATTCTTCCTTATCGCTGAACAACATCCGTAACCTGCCCCTTTGGATGGTAGAGGGAATGGCTGAATATATGTCGCTGGGAAGGGTAGATGCTCACACCGCCATGTGGATGCGTGACGCTTACCTGAACAAAGACATTCCTTCTATCAAAGATCTTAATTCAAATCCAAAATATTTTCCCTACCGCTATGGCCAGGCTTTCTGGGCTTTTGTAACAGGTGTGTGGGGCGATAAAGTTGTTTTGCCGCTGTACCTGAATACTGCCCGCTATGGTTTGGATGCAGCCATAGATACAGTATTGAAGGTAAACACAGTGTCTCTTTCCGGCATGTGGAAGAGTTCTATAGAACAACACTATGCTAAAATACTGCCCGATACCACAAAAGGTCGTGCGGGTAAGCTTTTATTGAGTAAAGAAAATGCCGGAGATATGAACATCAGCCCGGCCATCAGCCCCAATGGGCGCTATGTGATGTTCCTTTCAGAAATTGGCGTGTTTACGGTTGATCTCTTCCTGGCTGATGCACAAAGCGGTAAAGTGATTCGCAAAGTTTCCAGTACTGCCCGTAACAGCCATATCGATGCCTTCAGCTATGTAGAATCTGCCGGCGCATGGGCGCCAGACAGCCGCCGCTTTGCATTTGTGGCTTTTAGTAAGGGCAGGAACAATCTGATTGTCGTAGATGCAAACAGGGGCAGAACGCTGCAGGAACATTTTATTCCCGGTGTACCAGCCTTCAGCAATCCAAGCTGGTCGCCCGATGGCCGCTCGGTAGTGGTTACTGGGCTGGTGAACGGGCAAAGCGACCTGTATCTGTACAACCTGGAGACCAAAGAAGTGCGGCAGTTAACCAATGATGTGTATTCTGATCTGCAGCCCAGCTTCGCCCCCGATGGCCGCACCATTATTTTTACTTCCGACAGGCTTGCCTGGGAAGCAGGAGGGTTTAACGGCCGTAATACCTACAACCTCACCATCCTAAACATGGAAAACGGCGAGCTGCAGGTACTGGATTTCTTCAGGGGGGCCAATAACCTTAATCCAGTACTGACACCGGATGCACGCTCGGTTTACTTCCTGTCTAACCGCGATGGCTTCCGCAACATGTATTCCTTTAATTTTGAATCAGGGGAAATAGCACAGCTAACAGAATACATGACGGGGATCAGCGGCATTACCGAATACTCACCTGCATTAAGTGTAAGTTCCGGAACAGGGGAGGTGGTTTATTCCTATTTTTCGAATAACACCTATGCCGTATATAAGGCAAAGCCTTCAGATTTTAGTACCGAAGCTGTTGCACCCGATGATGTAGACTTCACGGCTGCTACGCTACCTCCCTTTAGCCCGGTGGGCCCGGTAATTGTGAGCAGCAACCTTGCCATGCCGCAACGCTTCGGCTACATTCCAGCTGAGGCCATAGAAGAACGTCCCTACAGACCTAAGTTCAAACTGGATCATGTAGGAAATACAGGTATGGGCGTTTCTGCCAGCCAGTTTGGTACAGGAATAGCAGGAGGTGTTGCTGGTATCTTCAGCGATATTCTGGGAAACAATCAGCTGTTTGGTGCCCTATCGATTAATGGCGAGATCCATGATTTTGGCGGACAATTTGCTTATTTGAATCAGAAGCGGCGCCTGCACTGGGGTGGTTCCGTATCGCATATTCCATACAGAACAGGTTATATGGAGGCATTTACGGATCGGGAAACAGTAGGCGGGGTAGATACAACTGTATATGTGCAGCAGCTAAATCTTATAAGGATCTTTGAGGAGAAATTATCTGCCTTTGCCTACTTTCCCTTCTCCAGTACCCGAAGGTTTGAGATAGGCGGGGCCCTGGCTTATTACTCTTACCGGAATGATGAGTTTAATACCTACTATCTCTACAATGAAAATAATGGGACTATCAACCCCAGGGCTGTAGCGCAGGACCGGGAAAAAGGAGATGCACCTGATGGTTTTCCGCTGCAACAGCTGGAAGCAGCCTATGTTGGAGATAATTCCTTTTCCGGAGTGGTAGGTCCTTTGCAGGGACACCGGTTCAGGATTGGTGCTCAAACCTACTTTGGCAGGCTTAATTACCAGACGCTTACTGTAGACCTGCGCCGATATTTCTACTTAAAGCCGTTCAGCCTCTCGTTCAGGGCGCTGCACTATGCCCGCTATGGCAACGACTCTGAAACCTTTAACCTGGTGGGCCCGCTGTATTTAGGCTATCCAGGTCTGGTACACGGTTACGACGCAATGGTCTACGATCAGCAGACAGATGCTCCCGGGCAGGGTCTTTCTGTGAACGACCTGATCGGTAGCCGGATGCTGGTGGGTAACATAGAGCTTCGCCTGCCATTCACCGGTCCGGAGCAGATTTCACTGATCAAATCACGCATACTGTTTTCAGAGCTTGCCTTCTTCTTTGACAGCGGCCTTGCATGGGATTCGAGTTTCAATGGCATAAATTTTAACAGGGAGAACCTGGCCCAGGAGGCGCAGCAACGGCCAAATCAGGGGCTGGTACGGATCCCTGAGCGGGTGCCTGTGTTCTCTACCGGTATTGGCCTGCGTATCAATCTATTCGGTCAGCTTATTGTTGAACCATACCTGGCAAAGGCCTTTCAGCGCAATGGTGGCGGATTAAACTTCGGTGTGAACTTTGTGCCAGGGTGGTAACATAAGCCTTTGGAGGCCTTACATGCTACCAGTCCCAAGCCATGCTTATTGCTTAATATGGAGTTATCCTGGTTATGAATGTTACTGATGTTTTGTAATAAAGGCAGGTACAATTACCTGCCTTTTTCTTTTTCGGCCTGTAGTAATTGTTCAATGGATTTCACTACCTGTGCCACAGTATTAGCCTCCATCAGGCCACTGGCAGCCAGCTTGTTGTAGAAAAAAACTGTTTCGGGCGACTGCCTGAATAACACCAGGGGTTTTGAGGCTTTCAGGGCCAGGGCTGCTTCTGATGCGGTGCCGGCACCCATGCCACAGACAACTATCACCCGGCTGCTAAGGATGTTGATCCAGTTACGGGCGCTGCCCATGCCTGTTATGATAGGAATGTCAATTGCAGAGGCGGCACCCTCCACAGATTCTCCCGGTAGTATGCCTATCGTTAAACCGCCGGCTGATTTTGCTCCCCTGCTGGCAGCTTCCATTACACCTGCGTCACGGCCTCCAGTAAGTAAAATCCAGCCATTGCGTGCAATGGCCATTCCAAGATTAAAAGCGTCTATCAGAATTTCGGGTGGAGCGTCCTCGCCCGGTCCCATCAGGCCTATAATTGCTTTTCTGCTCAAGTTTTAACAGTTTATAGATTAAAGATCCGGGTACTTCGCGTACATCTCCGGCTTCCATGTCTTTCAGTGCTAAATCTTCTATAGCTACCCGCACCAGCCGAAGGGTGGGAAAGCCAACTGCTGCCGTCATGCGGCGCACCTGTCTGTTTTTGCCCTCCTGCAGGCGCAGGTATATCCAGCTGGTAGGGATGCTCTTGCGGAAACGGATTGGGGGATCTCTTTCCGGCAGGGGTTCCTGTTCCTGTATAAGTCCGGCTTCTGCAGGAAGGGTTCTGTAGTCTTTCTTCTGAATTCTGATACTTACACCCCTGCAAAGTTGCTGAAGGGCTTCTTCTGTGATCTCACCCTCAACCTGTACCCAGTAAGTTCGCCAGTGCTCCTGTTTGGGGTTCAGGAGTTTGTGGTTAAGGCTGGTATCATTGGTAAGGAGGAGTAAGCCTTCGCTGTCAACATCCAGGCGGCCAACAGGATAAACATCTTCGGGAAAACTAAAAATGCTGCCAAGGCCCGGGTTGTTTCCTTCCGGGGTAAACTGGCTTAATACTCCGTATGGCTTGTAGATGTAAAAATATACTAAAGAATTATCCATGCGTTATGCTTTACCGGAACCGTTCATACCGGCTATCTTTCCGTTTACAATATTCTGTTAACAGCTAACAAATATTATACATACCTTCATCTAAATCAAATCAGACAATTTTAACCAATACATTTTATCATGAAGAGAACAACTTTATTAATGGGCTTTTTTATGTTCCTGGCTTGTTTCCAGGTAAGCGCCCAGGATGTAAAAGTAGATGATATCATTAACAATTACCTGAAAAATACTGGCGGTGCAGAAAACTGGAAGCAGGTAAAAAGCATGAAAATGACAGGTAAAATGAGCATGCAGAACATGGAATTTCCGCTTGTAATTTACAGGATGCCTGAGAAAAAGCAACGCATCGAAGCCAGTATACAGGGGAAGGAAATCATTCAGGCCTATGATGGAACTGATGCCTGGTGGATTAATCCTTTTATGAGCGGCCCTGAGGCACAACCTATGCCGGATGAGATGGCTTCTGAAATGAAAGAAGAAACCTTTGAGGATGTTTTCATTGATTACAAGAAAAAGGGCCACCAGGCCGAGCTAGAAGGCAAGGAAACCATAGATGGTGCTGAAACCTACAAGGTGAAACTCACCAAAAAAGGAGGCGATATAAGGTACTATTTCTTCGAAACAGAGAATTATGTGCCCATTATGATCCGCTCAACTGTTAAAGAAGGTCAGGCAAAGGGCCAGAATATTGATACCATGCTTAGCGATTACCAGGAGGTGGAAGGATTTGTAATTCCTCATTTTATGGAAGTGCGCATGAATGGCCAGGCAGGCCAGAAGATCATTCTGGAGGCCATTACCTTCAATGAGAAGATGGATGAAAGCATGTTTGCTTTTCCTAAAAAACAATAAATGCAAAGAAAAGCTGCTCAAACGGGCAGCTTTTTTTCTCACCTGTTACCCTTACTTTATATGAGAAAATATCTACTCATTGCCTGTGCAATTGCGGTTACTCTCATTGCCACCTCAGGCGCATTGGCCCAGCAAACCCCCGGCCCCGAAATTCTTTTTGGTGATTTAAGAGCCCGCCATATTGGGCCTGCAGTAATGAGCGGACGCATCAGTACCCTGGATGCGGTGAACAGCAGACCGGAGATTATGTATGTAGGTGCTGCAGGTGGCGGCGTCTGGAAAACCATCTCCGGTGGCGCTTCTTTCAGACCTGTGTTTGATGAGCATACTCAGTCGATTGGTAAAATTACCATCGACCAGCAACATCCGGATACCGTTTGGGTAGGAACAGGAGAATCCTGGGTGCGAAACAGCGTTTCTGTAGGAACAGGTATCTATAAAACCACCAACGGTGGTACCAGCTGGGAGCATATGGGGCTGGAAAACAGCGAGCATATCAGTGATATTATTATCAGCAAAAATGATCCCAATACGGTATATGTGGGGGTGCAGGGGCACCTCTGGAACAGCAATGCCGACAGGGGCGTGTATAAAACAACCGATGGAGGCCGGAGCTGGACGAAGATCTTTTATATTGATGAAAATACCGGCTGTGCAGATCTGGATGTAGATCCTGAAAATCCTGATATTCTCTATGCAGCTATGTGGGGCCACCGCCGTTCACCTGATTTCTTCAATTCAGGACTGATCGGTAAAAGCGGCTTGTTTAAAAGTACGGATGGCGGTAAAACCTGGAATAAAATCCAGAATGGCATACCCAACGAGCCCATGGGCCGCTTTGCCATTGCTGTTGCACCAACAAATGGAAACACCATTTACATAACCGTAGAGGCAAAAAGCAAAGAAGGCAAAGGACTTTACAAAAGCACCAACGCGGGCGCAAACTGGATGAAGATCAATGACGAGTTCAATACTACAGTGCGTCCGTTCTACTTCTCCGAACTCATCGTAAGCCCGGCCAACGACAGCACTGTGATGAAGGGAGGGCTTAACATGATCATAAGTGAAGATGGCGGTAAGCGCTTCAGGCAGGTAGACAGCGGCGTTCATTCCGACATACATGCCATGTGGGTAAATCCGCAAAATCCCAAGAACATCATTATCGGTACCGATGGTGGTGTTTATGAATCGAAAGATGGCGGCCGTCTCTTTAAAATGTACATGAACCTGCCGGTGTCGCAGTTCTACCATGTTAGTGTAGACATGGATGAACCCTATAATGTATATGGTGGGTTGCAGGATAACGGCTCCTGGTTTGCACCCAATCAAAAGGCGGGTGGTATTAAAAATGCTGACTGGCAAATGGCCTATGGTGGCGATGGTTTTTACTCTTTCCGCCACCCGACAGATCCAGATATTATTTTTACAGAATACCAGGGAGGCATGCTGGTACGCTATAATAAAAAAACGGGTGTTGCCAAAGACATCAAGCCCTATCCAAAGCAAGGGGAGGAAAAATTCCGCTACAACTGGAATGCACCAATACATCTTAGCGCCACCAACCCCGAAAGGATTTACTTTGGTTCGCAGTACCTTTTTATGAGTGAAGACAGGGGCGACAGCTGGAAGCATATTTCTCCTGACCTTACAACGAACGATAAGCAGAAGCAGAGGCAAAGTCAGTCTGGCGGACTTAATGTAGATAACTCCTCTGCCGAAAACCACACCACCATCTACGCCATTGCCGAATCGCCTGCCGATGAAAAAATGATCTGGGTGGGTACAGATGACGGCAACCTGCAGCTTTCGACCAATGGGGGCCAGAACTGGACAAATGTAGCCCCTAATGTTACCGGTTTGCCAAAGGGCACCTGGGTGAGCTTTGTAGAGCCCAGCAGGCATGATAAAAATGTTGCCTTTGTTACCTTTGATGGCCACAGAACCGGAGATATGAAACCTTATCTCTATAAAACCACTGATGCTGGTAAAAGCTGGATGCCACTGGAAAGCCCTGCTATAGAAGGTTATGCCTTATGTGTGCGCCAGGACCTGATTAATCCTGATCTGCTCTTTCTGGGTACTGAATTTGGTTTGTTTATTTCCATGGATGGTGGTAAAAACTGGGGCCGGTTTACAAATAATATGCCTAAGGTTGGTGTGCATGACATGGTGATACATCCGCGTGATAATGACCTGGTGCTGGCAACTCATGGCAGGGGTATTATCATTATTGATGATCTTTCGCCGCTACGGCAGCTTACCAAGGAAGTTATCAGCAGCAACATGCACTTTTTTGCAGTAGAGCCTGCTATTTTGAAAGATGCCGGAGCGGGTAGCAGCTGGTACCCCGGGGCGGGTAATTATGTAGGGGAAAACCCAAGTGAATCGGCCCGGATTGCATACTACATGCCTAAGCGACATACTTTTGGTAAAATGAATATCGAGGTGTACGACCAGGAAGGCAGGCTGATCAAGGAGCTGCCGGCAGGTAAAAAGGCGGGCATCAATGTGGTTGAAATGCCCACCCGCTTACCCATGCCTAAAGCGGCACCTACCAATAACAGAATGTCGCTGGTAGGATCTTTGTATGGTCCTAACATGCCTGCAGGTACTTATAAGATAAAGGTGATCAAGGGAAAAGAGAGCTTCGAAAGCAGCTTTAGCCTGCAGTACGACCAAAAAGCACCTTATACGGCAGAAGGCCGCAACCTGCAGCACAAAACTATTATGCAGCTTTACGATATGACACAACAGCTGGCGTATATCTATGATGGTCTTGGAAAATTCAATGCACAGCTGGCTCAGCGTGTACAGCAAAACAAGCAGTTATCTAAAAAAATGAAGCCTTACCTCCAGGAGACAGAAAAGTTGCGTAACAGCCTGGTGGCCTTGGGTGGAGATTTTTATGTTGATGAAGGAGAGCAAATTCGGGAGCGTATTTCTGAACTGTTCCTTCAAATCAGTAACTATCCTGGTAGGCCATCAGAATCGCAGCTGGCCAGGGTAGAAATACTGACACGGGAGCTGGCAGAAGTAGATAAGCAGTTTCAGGTCATAAACAGCACAAAGCTCACTGCTGTTAACAAGCTGCTTGCCCAGGCAAAGCTTGAAGAAGTAAAGCTGCAGACTAAACAGGAGTTCCTGGAGAGCAGTGAAAACGGCTCTTCCGGCTCTGGCAGTCAGCTGCACCAGGGAGTGCTGATGAGGCTTTTTAACCTGCGCTAATGATTTTTTAAGAACAACTCTAAAAGAAACCAGGCAACTAAAGCCTGGTTTTTTCTATTTAATCAGCCATTTTAGGTGCTGGTACGTAAATTCTCCTATGCGAAAAATCATTCTTTCACTCATCATTTTTGTTTCCTGCACATCTCCCAAAAGCTCAGAACAGGCAGCAGGAGTTTGCCTGGATAAAAGCTGTACAAGCCCAACCGCCATGGTGGTAACGGCTCACCCAGAGGCTACCAAAGTAGGCCTGGATGTACTCAGAAAAGGAGGTAATGCAGTAGATGCCATGGTTGCCGTACAATTTGCACTTGCAGTAGTGTACCCAAATGCAGGTAATATTGGCGGCGGCGGATTTATGGTGTACCGTGCAGCTGATGGTGCCGTCTTTACACTTGACTTTAGGGAGAAAGCACCTCTGGCTGCTACTAAAAATATGTACCTGGATGAAGATGAGGCGGTAATTCCAAAGCTTAGTCTGGAAGGATATAAAGCGGCGGGCGTGCCCGGGTCGGTAGATGGCATGGTAAAAGCTCATGAACGTTTTGGCAAAATGAGTTGGGCGGATCTGATAGCGCCTGCCGTGCAGCTGGCACAAGCAGGCTTTGCTATTACAGCAGCCCAGGCCGATGATTTTAACCGCCTGCGCAATACTTTTTTACAAAATAACAGCCAGCCTGAACAAATAGCGTTGATCAGAGAAGAAAGCTGGAAAGCAGGAGATCCGCTGGTGCAGCCTCAACTAGGGGCTACTTTAGAGCGCATTCAGCAGGAGGGAAGGGAAGGTTTTTATGCGGGGCAAACAGCCAGCATTATAGCAGACGAAATGCGCCGGTATGGAGGCCTGATCACCGAAGAAGACCTGCAGCAGTATGAGTCGGTTTGGCGGGAACCTGTGGTGGGTGATTTTGGTCCATACAAGGTGATCAGTATGGGGCCACCCTCCAGCGGTGGTGTTGCTCTTCTGCAGCTGCTGCACATGAGCAAACAGTTTCCGCTGCAGCAATGGGGGTACCACACCACAAAAACCATTCATGCCATGGCAGAGATGGAGCGACGCGTATACCTGGATCGTTCCCTATACCTGGCCGACCCGGATTTTCGGAATGTGCCGCTGCAACAGTTGCTTGATACAGCCTATTTAGGTCGTAAAGCTGAAAATATATCTCTGGAGCAGGCAACAATTAGCCAATCTTTATCGCCTGCACAGGAGACTCCGGTAAAAGAACATGAGCAAACCACCCACTTTTCTATTGTAGATACAGATGGAAATGCTGTATCACTGACTACTACCATCAATAATTCTTATGGTTCCAGGACTTTTGTGGCAGGGGCAGGTTTTCTGCTTAATAATGAAATGGATGATTTCAGTATTAAGCCCGGTACGCCTAATTATTATGGTTTGGTTGGTGGAGAAGCCAACGCAATTGCACCCGGAAAGCGCATGCTTAGTTCCATGACACCTACCATCGTGGAAAAAAAGGGTCAACTGCATCTGGTGCTAGGTACACCTGGTGGTGCCACCATCATAACCTCTGTATATCAGACAATTATAAATATAACCTTATTTGATATGGATATCAAAGATGCAGTATGGGCTGGTCGTTTTCATCATCAGTGGTTGCCAGATCAGATTTTCCTGGAAGAAGGTGCGATCCCTCAACCGGTTCAGGACAGCCTTCAGGCCATGGGGCATACGCTGCAGGTGCGTAGTCCATTCGGTAGGGTAGATGCCATTATGGTCAGGGACAAAGGCCAGCTGGTTGGTGCCGGCGATCCCAGGGGAGATGATATGGCTGGTGGCTTCTAAATTCTATGATACTGATTTTGCTTTTCTGATTCAGCAGGCATGCACAAAAAATGCAGCAGGTTTATTATTTCCTGCTGCTTTTCTGTTTTAATGCTGTGATAGAGTTTAGCTGAATTAGCGAACCGAGTTTTTATGGCTGCAGAACGATGCCTATAAAAAAGCTCCTTTCTGCGGCTGGCTGAAAATAGCGGTTGCCGAAGGCATTCAGATCGTACCCAAGGCTATAGCGTTCGTTCAGCAGGTTCTGCCCACTTACAAATAACTTCAGATCCAGGTTTCTCCAGCTAACAGGTACATATTCAAGCCGTGCCTGTACCAGGTTAAAGCTTTCTGTGTAAACACTATTAGCATCGTTGAGTGCTATTTGATCTGTATAGGTGTGGGTGAGGAATAACCCCAGGCGCTGGCGATACCAGATGTCAACTGCCAAAGCAGTGGTTAAGGGTGCCATACCAGGTACTGCATTGCCGGAGAAATCCTCATCTTCCTGCTGATATTCTCTGTAACGATAGTGTTGGTAGGCTCCTGAAACTGATGCGTTTGCAAACCAGTTTTGCGACTGCAGCATGCGCCATTGCAGGGCAGCTTCCAGACCTCTTTGCCGGGCAGATCCGGAATTTCTGAAGCGTGTAACAGGACTGCCTTCTCCGATATAACTGGTAATTGTTTGCCGGAGTGAAAAATAATAGGCAGTTGCATTCCAGCTAAGAGTACCATTGTTGCTCTTTCCTTTCAGGCCTATTTCATAATTTATTCCTGTTTCGGCTTCCAGGTCTTCATTAAGGCTGCCTTCGTTGGTCCTTATTTCCTCAAGTGATGGCGGGCTGAACCCCTTGCTGATTTGCCCGTACAGCTGTAAACCTTCGCTCAGTTCATAAGCCAATGCAACACGCGGTGCCCAAACAGGATCGAATTTTTTATTTAATTCGTAGGGTCTGTTAAGATTGGCATCTACCAACCTGTGAATGTCATAAGAATAACTGTTAAAGCTTAAGCCAGTCGTTAACGACAATCGCCTGAGCAGCTCGAAATCTGCCTGAAGAAAATAAAGTGCTGTTCTTGAAGTGATTTCATCTTCGAAATTGAGGGTATCTACCCGGCCTGAACGGTTTCCATAATTACGGGCAACCTCAAAGCCTAACTGCATCTCACTGCCAAACTGCAAATCCATGGCTACATTGCCCCAGTCTTCGCTATACTTCCAGATACTCCTGGAGCCAAAGCCAGTGGCCAGATCGCGTTTGTAATCGGTAAGGAAGGGATGGTTCAGAAATGAACCGCTACCAAAGATCCAGGAGCTGTTTTCTAGTTTTTCACTAAACTGGTAGTGCTGTCCTGCACCCAGCAGGGCATAATGCTGATTGATAGAAGAATTTTGCTCAACACTACCCCCTACAAACTGATTACCCGCCCTTGCCTGCCGTGGGTTGTCCTCGATTTGCTCTGCTGTTAAGCCTCCGGGTATATCATATTTTATACGTGCCAACAGGAGAGTAGCCTGAAATTCACGCTTGGCACTCACCCTGAAACTATTGCTCCAGAAGGCATTTATCCGTTCAAGGCTGCTATGATCGCGATAACCATCGGTTTTGAATAGTGTCGCACCTGCTCTTAATCTATTCAGGGAATCGCCTTTCTGATAGATGGCTTTGACCCTAAAAGTTGAAAAGGACCCGCTGCTGACTTCCAGTTCCGGTTTCCCACCCCTGGTATCTCCCGAAGGCATGCTGCCAATGTTAATTACACCGCCGGTTCCTGCTCCGTAATAGCTGGCTGCGGGCCCCCTGATCACCTCTGCCTGTTGGTAGAGGGCAACATCCAGCAGGTTAAGTTGGGTGGCGCCGTTGGCTTCGGTAACGGGTATGTTGTTGAGGTATACCTTTACATTTCTTACGCCAAAAGGAGAACGGAGGGAGCTGCCCCGTATGCTGACCCGGTAACTGCCGGGTGAGCGCTCTTCCAGCCGCACGCCGGGCAGTTGCTGAAAAGCCAGTACCGGAGAAGCCTCACCGGTACGCTGGAAATCCTGAGCCTTAAGGGTGCTGACCGCTGCCGGAACAGTACGATCCGGAGTTTGTACGCCATATGCAGTAATAACGGCTTCAGGAAGTAAACTATCTGCTGCATGTTGTGCCAATACAGAAGTTGCCAGCAGCAGGCTGCTTATGAAAACAGTAAAAAATCTAATCATCTACCAGATTAACTTATATAAAATTCAATGCTTTTAGCATTATTGATAATAATTTAAAAGAAGGACTCTTTTTGTGGCAATACTCCCGGGTATAAAACTTAAATGATCAGGCATAACACCATTAAAAAGAATGTTTTGTTTTGGTCAGAATTGATTATTCTCCCTGGCGGCCTCATCTGTAGGCTTGGTTAAAGGGTTTTGCTGGTGTTCGAATTGCGTTTCGTGCCCTTTTAGCACCTGGGCATGGTAAGTTGGTTCTGGCAGCATCAGGCTGTTTACAAGCTCGTTAATACGTATCACCATTGAAGGACTAATGCCATGTGCTAAACTTGCCAGCTTGGCAGGCAGTGTTAAAATATATTCCGGATCGCCCCGGCGGCAGGCATTCAGTAATTTACGTGCTGCTTTTTCGGCATCCATCGATAGTAAGGGCAGAGAATCGCCAATCTTGAACCAGGTATATTCTTCTTCGTGCTTGCCGGTAATATCTGCATTACGTGGACTACCTGTGCGCATTAAGCCGGGGCATGCGGTGGTAACAATGATGCCCTCTTTTTTCAATTCAGCATAAAGCCCCTCAGAAAAGCCGGTTAGGGCAAATTTGCTGGCACTATAGGATAGTAAATGAGGAACACTGATTTTCCCGCCAATGGAAGAAATATTCATGATACGACCTTTGCTTTGGCGTAAATGAGGGAGGGCAACATCAATAAAGCGTAAAGGAGCAAAAAAGTGCAGCTGCATGAGCTGTTCAAAAATTTCCTGGGTTTGGCTCTGCAGAGGGCCAACAACTATGTTTCCTGCATTATTGATCAGCACATCCAGCCTGCCGTATTGCGTAACGGTTTGCTCAATTACTCTTTGTGCTGCGCCTGGTGCGGTAACATCTGCTTCTATGGTAAGCACGGAGGCACCCATAGGTTCCAGCTCATACCTTACCTCCTCCAGTTCATTTTTATTGCTGGCACAAATGCTGATGATGGCACCCTCATGAGCCAGCTGCCTGGCCATCACCAAACCTAATCCGCGGGAGGCACCAGTGATCAACACCACTTTATATTCAAAGGAGAATTGTTGCTCCTTTATGTATCTGTAGAGTCCTTTGCCCAGCATGTAGGCAGAGGTTGCCAGAGCGGCCTTGCTTAAAAAAGTTTTCATTTTAAATGTTGCTAAGCTTATGTTCGTAATTTGCTCATCTTTTCAGGCAGATTGCACGTAGAGTTTTAGTCTCTGTTTCTACTGTTAGTGCTTTCTTGACCAATATGTTGATAACCCTGATTTAAATTATAATGTTGCTGTTTAAATTTGCAGCCCTTTTCAGGCATTGATGTTTTCAGTGCGGAACCAATGAGTAGATAAGGATTTAATTATGAATCTATTTTCGAGTATAAAAGACTTTTTTCAATCATACCTGCTGGCTTTTATTACAGCATTTATTTTACTGGGGGTAACAGTTTTCATTTTCCTTGATACATATAATAAAGTAAAAGAGCGTAACGAACTACTTTTTGAACTAAGGGCCGACAACGTTAGTGCAGCGGTAGAAAAGCGCATGAACGACTATATACAGGTACTCAAAAGTGCACAGGCCCTTTTTGTAGTATCTGATACTGTTACGCTAGAGGAATGGGCAGAATTTGTAAAGGTGCTTAATGTGGAGGAAAATTACCCGGGAGTACTAGGTATTGGCTATGCTGTTGTGATTGCTCCGGATCAGGTAGCTGCATTAGAGGAAAGGGTACAGTCTGCAGGATTTCCCGAATACAAGCTATGGCCTGATTCAGCAAGAAGTAACTATACTTCTATTTTGTACCTGGAGCCCTTTAATGCCAGGAACAGGCGTGCCTTTGGCTTTGATATGTTCACCGAACCTATTCGCAGAAAAGCAATGAGAAGGGCAATGGACTCAGGTAAACCCGCACTTACAGGAATGGTGAAACTGGTACAGGAAACAGATGTGGCCATACAAAAGGGATTTTTACTTTACCTGCCCCTGTACCAGCAGGAACAGCCTGTGCAAACATCCAGACAGCGAAGGTCCGCATTGAAAGGTTTTATTTTCGCTCCCTTCAGGGTAAAAGACCTGATAAGGGCAATATTCAGTAATCGGTTTACCGATTTAGATGTTGAAATTTATGATGGACCCATCATTCAGGATGAACTATTGTTATTTGATTCTAACAGCCTGAATGATGGAAAAAGTGATTTATTCAGAATAAGACCCATTCATGTTGCCACCCAGACCTGGCAAATGCAGATAAGAGCAATGCCGGGTTTTGGATATGAGACTAATTTTCCATGGTTTATACTCGCAGGCGGACTTATAGTAAGTAGCCTGGTTTTTTTAATCATGTCCTCTCTTATTAATATCAGGCGCTCCAATAACCTGAGGCAACTGATTACAGATAATGCGACAGCTTCACTCTTTATTGTAAACCGGGACGACTACTGCACTTTTGTGAACCCTGCAGCCGAAGAGCTTACCGGTTTTTCAGCAGATGAAATTATTCAGCAGCGGCTTCATGAATTAATACATCATTCACATCCGGATGGATCTCCTTTTCCAGCTGCCGAATGCCCCATCGTCAGGGCTTTACAGAAGAAAACATCCTTCTATAATCATGAGAGTAATATTATTCACAAGAGTGGCAAATTTATTCAGGTAAGTATTAATGCTCAGCCTATCATAGAAAATGGAAAGCTGGTATCGCACTTGCTTGAAGTAAGAGACATCAGCCATGAAAAAAGATCTGAAAACGCATTGCGGGAGAAAAATCAAAATCTGCAGACACTCAACAAAATTGGTAAGAACCTATCGGCAGAGCTGGAATTAAAAAAGCTCCTGCAGGTGGTTACAGATTCATGTACAGAGCTCACAGCTGCCCAGTTTGGTGCGTTTTTCTATAATGCAAGGCGGGATGATGAACAGGCGTTAATGTTATATTCCCTCTCTGGTGCGGATGCCAAGGATTTTGAGAATTTTCCAATCCCAAGGGCCACTCATATATTTGAACCAACCTTTAAGGGGGAAGGTGTGATCAGATCTGCTGATATAACCAAAGATGATCGCTACGGCAAAAATGCTCCCTACCATGGCTTACCGGAAAACCACCTGCCTGTTAAAAGCTACCTGGCAGTACCGGTCATCTCAAGGGGTGGAGAGGTATTAGGCGGTTTGTTTTTTGGGCACTCTGCTGTAGATGTATTTACTAAAAGTGCTGAAGAAATTGTAAAAGGGGTTGCTGCTCAGGCCGCCATTGCAATTGACAATTCCCGTTTATTTGAAACCATCAGCCATAAAAACGAGGAACTCACGAAGATCAATAACGATCTTGATAATTTTGTTTATACAGCCTCACACGACTTGAAAGCACCTGTATTGAACATAGAGGGATTAATCTATGCGTTAATATCATCATTGGAGAAAAATAAGCCGGAGCGTATCAGGGAGATTATTGACAAGATCCAGTTGTCGATACAAAAGTTTAAAGAAACCATTCATGCTCTGACTCAGGTAGCCAAAACAAACAAACACATCGATGATGAAAGCATCAATTTCAGGATGAAGGATCTGCTGGATGATATACTCTTCAGTATTAATGATATGGTGGAAGATTCAGGAGCTACGATTGATCTGGATATAAGCTGCAATGAAGTTAATTTCTCCAAAGCGAATATGAGCAGCATCCTGATCAATCTTTTTACGAATGCCATCAAATACAGTTCTCCGGATCGTACTCCCCGGATTAGCTTTGTTTGTAGACAAGAAGATAATAACCTGATCCTCAGAATTGAAGATAATGGACTCGGCATATCGGAGAGCTATCTTGATAAGATATTTACCATGTTTAAGCGCTACCATACCCATGTTGAGGGAACAGGCATAGGTCTGTACCTGGTAAAGCGTATTGTGGAAAATTATGGAGGTACGGTTTCTGTAGAGAGTGAATTGGACAGGGGCACCACTTTCACCATTGTTCTGCCCGGAAGATAAAAAAAAGCCGGAGAGCTTATTCTCCGGCTTTGTATTCTTTTTATAGATGTGTCAAATTTATAGGGATATCCGCTGTCTTACACATACATTTTCTCTCTCTGAGCCTCAAGCGCTTCATTTGAGATGTATTCGTCGTAAGTAGTCATCTTATCGATGTAACCTGTAGGGGTCAATTCTATGATTCTGTTGGCCACGGTTTGTGTAAACTCATGGTCATGTGAAGTAAACAACACAGTGCCCGGGAAATCTTTAAGCGCATTGTTAAAGGCTGTAATAGATTCCAGGTCAAGGTGGTTGGTAGGTTCATCCAGGATGAGCAGGTTAGCCCCTTGCAGCATCATGCGCGATACCATGCAGCGTACTTTTTCGCCACCCGATAGCACGTTTGCCTTTTTAAAAGTTTCTTCACCACTAAAGAGCATTTTTCCCAGAAAGCCCCGGATGTATACATCATCGGTTTCGCCCGGAGAAAACTGCCGCAGCCAGTCAATCAGGTTTTGGGTGGTGTTAAAGTAGCTTTCATTTTCGTTTGGCAGGTAAGCCGTAGTAATGGTCTGGCCAAACTTAAACTCACCTTTATCGGCCTCTGCTTCTCCCATCAGGATGCGGAACAACATGGTGGTGGCAAGGCTGTCTTTGCTGATAAAAGCAATTTTTTCGCCCCTGTTTACAAAGAAATCAAGATCTTTAAAAAGTGTTTTGCCTTCTACTGACTTGGTTAAGCGGTCTACCTGCAGAATCTGGTCGCCGGCAGTACGGTTCTGCTGAAATATAATGGCAGGATAGCGCCTGTTAGAAGGCTGAATATCATCCACATTGATTTTCTCCAGCAATTTTTTACGGCTGGTAGCCTGCTTCGATTTGGATGCATTGGCACTAAAACGGGCAATGAATTCAAGTAATTCTTTCTTCTTTTCTTCTGCTTTTTTGTTGGCTGTTGAGCGCTGGGCCAGCGCCAGCTGGCTGCTCTGGTACCAGAAAGAGTAATTGCCGGTATAGAGCTTGATCGCTCCAAAGTCAATATCTACAATATGGGTACATACCGTATCCAGAAAGTGCCTGTCGTGAGATACAACAATCACCGTATTTTTAAAATCAAGCAGAAAGTCTTCAAGCCAGCTGATGGTGTGGATGTCCAGGTCGTTGGTAGGTTCGTCCAGAATCAGGATATCAGGGTTGCCAAACAGGGCCTGCGACAGCAGGATACGTACTTTTTGGTTACCACTAAGCTCTTTCATTAATTTGTAATGATCAGACTCTGGTATGCCAACACCACTTAGCAGTGCAGCAGCATCAGATTCTGCATTCCAGCCTTCCATTTCAGCAAACTCGGCCTCCAGCTCAGAGGCACGTATACCATCTTCTTCCGTAAAATCAGCTTTGCTGTAAACGGCATCTTTTTCCTTCATGATGCTCCACAATTTGGAGTGGCCCATCATAACGGTATCTAATACAGTGTATTCATCAAATGCAAAGTGGTTCTGGCGCAGCACGGCCATACGCTTGCCCGTGTCAATGCTTACCGATCCTGCATTAGGATCAATATCGCCTGCCAGAATTTTTAAAAAGGTGGATTTACCAGCGCCATTGGCACCAATTACACCATAACAATTACCAGCGGTAAAGCGGATGTTTACTTCATCAAAAAGCACACGTTTACCGTACTGTAGAGAAATATTATTAGCTGCTATCATCAGTAAGAAAATACGGCTGCAAAGTTAGAAGTATTTTGTTGGTTTACAGCCCTTATTTTGACAAAGAGGGAGAAGATTTAGTTCCGTTATCCCATTGTGTAGCTAAATTTTACAATTCATGCGCCTGCAGGAGGTACAGGATCTATGAATTTTTCATATTCTGAACCTTTGCATGCCTGGCAGCATCATAAAGCGGTAGTGTTATGCAAAAGGTAGTGCCTATTCCTTCCTGGCTGCTTACTTCCACACTGCCGTTATTCATTCTTGTAAATTCGAAAACAAGCTTTAATCCAATACCTAATCCTTTTTCACCTGCTGTACCCCAGGTTCTTTTCTCTTCATTAAAGTCTGATAATGATTCAAGCTGTTTTTTTGATACCCCAATTCCAGTATCTGTTACTTTAATCTCGGCAAATGCTCCTTTCGCTGCTGCAGTAATCTGTACACTCCCGCCTTCTTTGGTAAATTTCAGGGCATTGCTGGTGAGGTTGCGTAACACTGTAAGTAAACTGTTGCTATCTGCCCACAAGGCAATATCAGCAGGAACAGATGACTCCAGCTTTATCTTTTTGGCATGTGCCATGGTTTTAAATATGCCCAGGATCTCTGCAGTTAATGGTTTCAGAAAAACTTTCTCGGGCTTGTAGGGAAACTCTCCCCGCTGGCTAACAGACCAGCTTAGTAGGTTATCGAGCAGGGACGATAATTCACTGGCCGAACTATCAATGTACTGTGAGATTTCAGCGAGTTGGATCAGGTCATTTGTAGAAATGTAATGCTTGATAAGACTGGAGATGCCGTTGAAAGAATTAACAGGGCCGCGCAAATCATGTGAGATGATGGAGAATAGTTTACTGCGGGTATGATCAAGCGCCGCCAGCTGGTTACGCTGTTTTTCCAGTTCCTGCTTCTGTTTTGCCAGCAGCACATTGGCTCTTTTTTTCCCTCTGTTGTATTTTATTAGCAAAAAAATTACGGCCGACCCTAATAATAGAGTGATGAGCAGCGCTGCCAGCATAAGCTGCTGGTTATTCTTTTCTACCTCCAGCCGATCAATATCAGCCTGTTTCTGTGCCAGCTCATAATCAGTACGGAGGTCGGCCATTTTACGAATTGCTTCTTCATTGATCAAACTATCTCTGTAGGTGTTATGCTTTTTTAAAAAATTAAATGCCTCATTATGTTGGCCCATGGCTGCATGGATCTCTGAAAGACGCTGGGAGGCATCTCTAAGAAATTCCATATATTTATTGTTCTCTGCTAAGGCATAACCTTGCTTTGCATAGGAGAGGGCCCTGCTGTATTCTTGCCGGCTCTGGTAAATTGCTGCTATTTCTATCAGATATTCAGTTATTGCGTACTCATCGTGGAGTTTTTCAAGTATGGCAATCGCTTCCTTCAGCTTGTTTTCTGCCTTCCTGTCCTGTTGCAGGGCTGCATACATCAGGCCCGAATTACCCAGTGCATAGGCAACGCCCTGTTCAAAACCTACCGCTCTGAACATGGTTTCGGCTTCCAGTGTAGGTATCAGGGCAGAATCAGGCTTATTGAACTTTAAATATTGGTAGCCCAGATTTAGTAAAGTGGATGCCACACGAACGGTATCTTTTTCTTCCCTGAAAATCCCTATGGCCATGTGATAATACTTGATACTATGCAAATGATGGTTTTGCATCCGGTAAGTTTGAGCTATATGTGCATAGGCAGCCGCTAAGCTTCCCTTCTTCCCCAATTGCTTAAATTGTTCTGCAGCCTGAAAAAAAATCTCAACAGCTTTAACCAGCTCCCCCTTTTGTCTGTGCCCGATTCCCAGATGTACTAGGGCAGTCTGATAGGTTACATCCAGGTTTTTTTCCTTAGCAATATTGATTGCCCTGGTGCTGTATTCTATTCTTGTGTTGGAGTTTACGCTGGCTTGTGCAATGGAATAGTACAGATTATATTTATCCAGATCTGATAAATTATTCTGAGTGTTAAGAACTGTGATCAGGCTGTCTGCAAGAGCCTGATCCTGCGCTCCTGCAGACAGCGGATGAATAATAATTAAGAATAAGGTTAAAAGCAGGTATGGGTACTTATTCAAAATTATAAATACTAAGGTTTGATGATAATCTCGGGGTCTTCACTATATGCATCAGTCCCGATCTGGTAATTGATATTATATTTATCAGCACCGGCGGCATCGTCTTTTATTTTGCCAGACCAGCTGACATTCGAATTACATTTTGGATCGCTGTTTCGGAAAATATCAAAATTTCCGTCTTTGGCTTGAATACCTGTGAGAGCATCAATACCGGAATCAGGAGCTAATTGCCAGATTATCAAGTCTCCACGGCCTGCATAGGTTTTAAAACCTTCAGGCTCTCCTTGTTTCCCGTTGCTGTCGGTCAGGTATAAACTGGTGGTACCTGGTTTCAGGCTAATCGTTATTACTACATTCGCCATACAAATTATCGATTAATTTAAAGATAAATCAGCATTTTTAAATGAAAATATTAATTCTATTGTAAGCTGGAGACTGATTGTTATATTGATTCTTCACGTTTGTGACTCCCATAACGAATCAGCATATTAAGCATGTTACCAACAGCCAGCTTCAGTTATCATGATTGAAAGACACGGGTACTCTCTGCACATCCGCTGCAGTTTTGCAAACTACTAAGGCATCTTCTTCATGAATTGAGAAATAATGCTTTGTCTGTTTCTGCACCTGCACCAATAGCTTTTATTAGGACTGGCATGATTGTAACGATACTGTAATGGATGCAAAGTCGGAGCACAAGAAATATTTCAGGCTTAAGCACTGTACAAAAACCTGCTGAAGAGGAGAGACACGGAAATACCTCGCCATTTTTTTACTATACCATGTGCGTAAAGTAACATTACAGAATTGAAATTGTGGAAGATTTGTAAGTTTACAGCAGGAAGAGTAAAAATTTGATTTTTTTAGCCTTGATATGTTCCCGCTAACCAGTACAGGCTGCTGGGAGTACTTGCTTTGTTAATGAGGTAAATTTTAACCATCTCCCGGATCTTAGTGTTAGTTATTCAAATAGTAAATATATAAACCTTGGCTACTTTCAAAGATTTAGGCGTTTCTGATACATTCATCAAAGCATTGCAGGAGAATAATATCGAATCTCCTACAGAAATACAGGAAAAAGTAATTCCCCTTTTGCTGAAAAAGGGTACCGACCTGGTTGCGCAGGCCCAGACAGGTACTGGTAAAACTGCCGCTTTCGGGCTGCCCCTGTTGCAGACGCTGGATCCGGAAAACAGCAAGGTGCAGGCCCTGGTACTGGCACCTACACGTGAATTATGTCAGCAGATTGCAAAGCAACTGTTCAGATTCACTAAGTACGGGCCTAAAATATTTTCAGAGGCTGTATACGGGGGTGCTCCTATTGGAGATCAGATAAAGGCCCTGATGCGGCCAACGCAAATTGTGGTGGCTACACCCGGAAGGCTGATAGACCTGCTGGACCGCGAAGCAGTGGATCTGACACAGGTAAAAATTCTGGTGTTGGACGAGGCCGATGAAATGCTTAGCATGGGTTTTAAAAAAGAGCTTGAGCTGGTCATGAAAAAAGCATCTGGCAAACATTCTACCTGGTTGTTTTCTGCCACCATGCCTCCCGATATCCGGGCAATCATCAGCAATTATATGTCGCCCCAGGCACAAAAGGTGCAGATTGATAAACAGAATGTAGTGAACAAAGATATTGAGCATCGCTACATTTTATGCGACGGTAAAGACAAGCCCAGGATACTCCTGAATTTTCTGCAGGACCAGGGCGAAAGCAGAGGCCTCGTTTTCTGCAAAACCAAAAACCAGGCCCAGACACTGGCTAAGCAACTGACTGCTAAAAATTATCCGGCCGATGCACTGCACGGAGATCTGCAGCAGCGGGAGCGGGATAAAGTGATGCGTGCCTTTACAAACCGTATGGAATTTTCTACCCTCATTGCTACAGATATTGCAGCAAGGGGTCTTGATATTGATGACCTTGCCTATGTAGTACATTTTGATTTGCCAGATCAGCTGGAATATTATACCCATCGCAGTGGCCGTACAGCCCGTGCAGGCAAAAAAGGATTGTCTGTAGCCCTGGTAACACAGGCACAAATGAAAGATCTAAGAGCTATCGAAAACAGTCTGGGGATCAAAATGAATGAGATGTAATTAATTACATCATCATTGGTATAATGTTTTTATATAAATAAACGACATCAGCATTTTAATAAAAAGCCGCTCCCGAAGCGGCTTTTTTTCTCAGGAAACTCCCTCAAACAGGGCAGATTTCGGCTATTAATTTCAGCTCGCCCTTTTATTCAATAATCCCATTGATGGATTGTTTAGCACAGGTTCAGGAAGATTTAAATAATTTTTTTATTGAATTATTCTAAAATATTTTGTAACATTTACTTTTTAATGGAAAAACTGTTCTTCCTGATCTTCAGGGTTTTTCTTTATTTTTTAGTAAAGGATACAGGAGAATGATGGCTGTTTGTTACATAGACTTACCGTTAATTCTAGTAACGTAATGAATTTTCGTCATTCAGTTGTTGTTATCTCTACATTAGCACAAGATATTATTCTGCAGAACGTTGTTATAACATCTTAATCGGTCTGCAGTAAAGCTCCAATAGGATATTTATTTCTGTTAAAATAAAATTTTGCAGAATTAAAATATTTGTAAAAGTAACCCGTTAGCAGGCTCCTGTTTCTTCAGGAATTCCAACGCACCTAATACTTATACTTTAAAAATATTGCCCATGAATATCTTAGAAAAAATTAGAACAAATTACAGTACCGCCACCAATGAAATGACAGTCTCGGAGTATCTGGAAGAGTGTCGAAAAGATCAGCAGGTTTATTCAAAACCGGCAGAACGACTTCTGAATGCGATTGGGGAGCCGGAACTGCTGGATACCCGTGAGGATCCTGTACTAAGCCGAATATTCTCCAATAAGCGTATTAAAATCTATCCTGCCTTCCGTGAATTCTATGGCATGGAAAGCACCATTGAGCAGATTGTTTCTTACTTCCGCCATTCTGCACAGGGGCTGGAGGAGAAGAAACAAATACTTTATTTAATGGGACCGGTAGGCGGTGGTAAGAGCTCTCTGGCCGAAAAGATCAAGCACCTCATCCAGCAAAATCCAATTTATGTACTGAAGGCTTACGATCAGGTAAGTCCTGTTTACGAAAGCCCGCTGGGTCTATTTGCTGATTATAAAAAAGAGCTGGAGGAGGAATATGGTATTCCTGTCCGGTACATTCCGGCCTGCATGAGCCCCTGGGCTTCAAAGCGCCTTCGTGAGTTTGATGGCGATATCAACAAGTTCAGAGTTGTGAAGCTATTCCCATCGGTGCAGGATCAGATTGCTGTTGCCAAGACTGAACCGGGAGACGAAAATAACCAGGATATTTCCACTCTGGTGGGCAAGGTAGACATCCGCAAGCTGGCAGAGTACCAGCAGAGCGATCCGGATGCCTATTCCTATACCGGTGGCCTTTGCCTGGCAAATCAGGGTGTGCTGGAGTTTGTGGAAATGTTTAAGGCACCCATTAAAGTGCTTAATCCACTTTTAACTGCCACACAGGAAAAGAACTATAAAGGCACTGAGCCTATCGGAGCAATACCATTTGATGGTATCATTCTGGCGCACTCTAACGAGAGCGAATGGGCTAAGTTTACCAACGATAAGAAAAACGAAGCATTCCTGGATCGTATTTATAAAGTGCAGGTGCCATACTGCCTGCGTGTAAGTGAAGAGATAAAGATATATGAAAAGTTAATTGAAGAAAGCTCACTGCGCAACTCACCCTGTGCGCCTAAAACGCTGGAGTTGCTGGCTGAGTTTTCTGTAATGTCGCGCCTGAAGGAGCCTGAAAACTCCAGTCTCTATTCTAAAATGAGGGTGTACAATGGCGAGACGCTGAAAGAAACCGATCCTAATGCAAAATCTATCCAGGAGTATCGTGACGATGCCGGCATCAACGAAGGTATGACTGGTATTTCCACCCGCTTTGCCTTTAAAATTCTTTCCAAGGTTTTCAATTTCGATAGCGAAGAAATTGCCGCCAACCCGGTGCACCTGCTGTATGTACTCGAGCAGGAGGTAATCAAAATGATGCTGCCGCCCGATACTGAAAACCGCTACCTCACCCTCATTAAATCTATCCTGGTTAGCAAATATGCTGAATTTATCTCTGATGAGATACAGAAAGCCTATATAGAGTCCTATAGCTCTTATGGCCAGAATATTTTTGAAAAGTATGTGATCTACGCCGACCATTGGATGCAGAACAATGATTATCGTGATCCGGATACGGGAGAGGTGCTGGATAGAAGCATACTGAATGAGGAGCTGGAGAAAATTGAAAAGCCTGCCGGTATAGCAAATCCTAAAGATTTCAGGGCAGAGGTAACCAATTTCACCCTTAGGTACCGGGCCAATAACGGTGGTAAAAGTCCACGCTGGGATTCTTATGAGAAGATCAAAAATGTAATTGAGAAGAAAATCTTCACCAATACGGAAGATTTGCTGCCAGTGGTTTCTTTCAATGTGAAATCCAATGAAGAGGATGAAAAGAAACATAGGGACTTTACGCGTCGCATGAAAGACCGTGGATACACAGATAAGCAGATACGCATACTGGTTGACTGGTTTATGCGCGTGAGAAAAACGATGTCCTAGTCAAATTTTGAATGAGTGAATGAGCAGTCCGTCAGGGGTGCGTAGCCGCGGCGGTAAATGAACATATCGCTACTGCATCAATCTTAGGTTGCTGCCTTAAGCAAATTATTTTTGGGATTAGGTTCTATGATCTTAAAGATACTCACGGTAGTGTTCATCATGCTGCACGGGGTTAATATACAGCCTGTCATGCTGTTAATTAAACTGTATACAAGCAGGAGTGGGTTCAATAATTTACCGTGGCGGACCGCTCATTTACTCATTCTCTCACTCACTCATAAAAAATCCCATGAGCAATATTGTAGATAGAAGAACTAATAATAAAGGTAAATCTACCGGCAATCGTCAGAAGTTCTTGAAGCGGGTAGAGGATCAGATCAAGAAAGCTATTCCTAATATCATTAGCCAGGAGAGCCTGAAAGACAGCAGTTCGGGCGGGAGTGTGAGTGTACCTGTAAAAGGTATTGATGAGCCCACCTTCCGGCATGCAGCCGGTTCCGGCAAAAAGTACAGCGTACGGCCGGGTAACGATCGCTTTAATGAGGGTGATACCATTCCCAAACCCGAAGGGGGCGCTGGGAGTGGAAGCGGCAAAGGTAAAGGATCCAATAGCCCGGAAATCACCGAAGATGACTTTATGGTGGTGCTTTCCCGCGAAGAATTCCTGAAATATTTCTTTGATGATCTGGCACTGCCAAACCTGCTGAAGAAGTTCATGGAAAGCACTGTTACCTATAACTACAAACGTGCCGGTTATACCAAAGACAGTGTTCCTTCCAGGTTAAACATTAAATCAAGCTATCAGCAGTCTTTGGGGCGGCAGCTGGCCCTGAAGGGGGCTTTTAACAAAAAGCTGAAGGAGCTGGAAGTGCAATATGCCCTTTGCGATGATGATGCCCGCAAGCTTGTGCTGGCTCTTGAAATAGAAAAAGTAACCAAACAGTCTAAAACCATTCCTTTTTTTGAGGATGTAGACCTGCGTTACAACAATTTTGAGCGGGTGCCCACACCGGTTACCTCTGCTGTTATGTTTTGCATCATGGACGTATCTGCCTCCATGGGGCAGCACGAAAAAGACATTGCCAAGAGATTCTTCACCCTGCTGTACATCTTCCTTACGCGCCAGTATAAAAATGTAGAGCTGGTGTTTATTCGCCACCACACAGAAGCTAAAGAGGTAAATGAGGAGGAGTTCTTTAACTCCCGCGAGAGCGGTGGTACCGTGGTAGCCCCATCCCTAAAATTAATGGACAAGATCAGGAGGGAGCGCTTCGATGATAGCTGGAATATTTACTGTTGCCAGGCATCGGATGGCGATGTATGGTCACGCGATGATGCGGTGGAGTGCAGGCGTCTGGTGAAGGATACCATTTTGCCCGAAGTTCAATATATGGCCTATATAGAAATCAATAAAAGCAGCGAAGGAGACCTTTGGCAGTCATATAAAGAAGTTTGCGATGAGGAAAATTTCTCCATGCGCCGCATTAAGGAAGTGCACCAGATTTGGCCGGTATTCAGAGGCCTTTTCAGGAAAAGAAGTGAATTAAGTGATGTTTGACCCTGTAAGCCTATGAGCCAGAAAGAAAATTATAAAGCCCTTTTTTGTAATCCCAACTGGGATTATAAAACCCTGGAAGCAGCAGATGAGGTAATAGACAGAATCGGGAAGGAGTACCTGAAGCTGAAAATTTATCCTAACCAGATAGAAATTGTAACCTCTGAGCAAATGCTGGATGCTTATTCGCTCATTGGTTTGCCTACTTCCTATCCACACTGGAAATTCGGCAAGGATTTCGTCATGAATCAGAACAATTACAGCAAGGGCAGGATGGGGCTGTCTTACGAGATGGTGATTAACTCCAATCCCTGCATCAGCTACAATATGGAGAATAACTCCACCTGCATGATGCTGCTGGTGATTGCACATGCCTGCCAGGGCCATAATGCTTTTTTTGCCAATAACTATATGTTCCTGGACTGGACCTCTGCCGACTCCATTGTGGACTATATGGTTTTCGCCAGAGATTATATACTGAAGTGTGAAGAAGAATACGGTTCTGAGGAAGTGGAGCGTGTGCTGGATGCCTGTCATGCACTTATGAACCATGGAATAGATCGTTATAAAAAACCTGGCAAACGTTCTGCCATGGAGGAAAATGAGCGATTAAAAAAGCTTACCACCATCAGGCGTGAAAATTACAATGAGCTTTGGAAAACATTGCCATCAGCACCAGAAGCCGCTGAAGGTGTTTTTAAAAAAAATAAAAAATTTCCGCTGGAGCCGGAAGAGAATATTTTATACTTCATAGAGAAGTTTGCCCCCACTTTACCCACCTGGAAGCGGGAAATAGTGCGTATTGTACGTAAAGTAGCCCAGTACTATTATCCACAGGGAGCTACCAAAGTAATGAACGAAGGCTTTGCTACCTTTGTGCATTACCACATCATCTATAAACTCTACGATGAAGGCTATGTGAACGATGGCTTTATGCTTGAGTTCATCAAGAGCCATAGCAGCGTTTTGTACCAGCCGGAATATAGCAGCAAGTATTTCAGCGGTCTAAACCCTTATACGCTTGGCTTTAATATTTTTATGGATATAAAACGTATATGCCTGGATCCCACACCGGAAGACAGGCTATGGTTCCCTGACCTGATTGGTAAGGACTGGCTGGAACAGGTTCACTTTGTGATGGAAAATTTCCGTGATGACAGTTTCATCCTTCAGTATCTTTCGCCTAAGGTAATGCGGGATATGAAGCTTTTTGCCATTACAGATGATGAACACAAAAAGGAATACCTGATCAATGCCATCCATAATGAAAGGGGCTACAAAAAAGTAAGAGAGCAGCTAAGCCAGCAGTACGATCGCATCAGCTATGTGCCAAACTTACAGGTGTCCAGTGTGGATACGCATGCAACAAACAAGCTGTCGCTCACTCACTATATGCACAACGACCGCAAGCTTGAGCCGGAAAATAGCAAAAAAGTGCTGGAGCAAATTCGTTACCTCTGGGGCTTTCCGGTAGAGATACATTCAAAAAACAAGCTGGGAGTAAACGAGCAGACTTTTGAATGTAAATAGCATATAAGTTTAACTTTAAATTTAAAAATTGACATCAAGAGGGGCCGCTAAGGCCCCTTTTCATTGCTAATCCTTTAAGCTGGTATCTGACCCATTCCTGATTATTAAAAATTCATCAAAGCTTCATTCAAATTGGTATAATCAATAACACCTGTAACACATGCTTACTTAAACATTAAATCTCTTCAAATCTGATTACTGATGCAGCTTTATCTGATAGAGTAGAGGTGGCAGTACCAATTCATTTATGGCTCTCTGCGCACAGCAGTTAGAGATTCTTCTTTTTCCTTTTTGCGCTTACTCTTTTGTAGCAATATGCTTAGAAGCTATTTCATAAATAGCATTCGGCATCTCCTGGACGTGTAATGCTGTTCAGGTAGACCACACAGGAAGCGGAACCTGTGCAGTGATCTGCAGATGTACTTCAGGTAGTGAGATTTCAATAGATATTACAAACAGATTCCCGCTTGAACGGGAATGATGCGTACATAAGGATACTATAGAGATAGGATTTGATAACATCAAGTTATCATTATTCATCATGTTAATAAACTATGATGAATGCCTTCATGCTTATATAATAAGATTCAAACAGTGCATTTGTTCTGCAAAGAATTTTGCCAGCAGTTCTTGGTTTTGATGACAGTTGGAAAGTGAAAAGCAGGAGCATACACAGTATACTCTTAAAAATTTAAGAATAAAATATTTTTTACTGAATGTCTGAATTACAGGTTGTTAAAAATGAAGAGAAAATATTTCCAGATCAATGTATAAAGTAGGAGAACTTTCTGCAGCTGTTTTTCATTTACAAATCGGTGACGGGCGTTATCCGGTTTAGTAGAAACCGATCTTTTACTAAAAGAAAGGAGGTACAATGTCTAGTCCAATGCACTGTTATTCAAATCTAATTTCTGAGGGTGTTGCTTACTAACGATTTGTTGGTGAAGTAACCACAGAGGATTTGATAGCACATATGGATTTTAATACCGGCGGCTTAGGTTGCCGGTATTTCTTTTTTTAGGGTAGTAATTCGTCCCATGCTATCATCAGCTGGCTGATTGCCATCTGCATCAGCTAAACAAAACAGCTTTGTAAGCTATCAAAACTAACATTTGTATGACTCCTCAAGTCTTACTATGTTGATCAATAAATCGTTTTGCTATCTTCTGTTAATTATCATATTCATTGCTTTTGGAAACCTGGTACTGACACAGGGACAGGATTATTAAACATGCACATTTAAAAAAATTTATCCTTTTTCAAAATTTGCCTCCTCAGGAATCCCCTGAGCCTGTGACAGGCTGGCGGAAGTATATTTAGATTAGCTGGTTTATAAAGCTGAGCAGATAGCTTAAGAAACTGTCATACATTAAATACAGAAGATCCTGACGGGCATTTTTCAGAGTACGTCCGGCAGATTTCAGCCTCCTTTTTCGTAACCTTACCCCTTGAATATTTATTAGCGGGTTTCACACATTTTACCCGGAAGAGGGATAGATCTGATGCTGATTATCGGACATTAAATAAAAAGCTTATTATTTTTAGGCTCTCTTTCCTGAAAATGATCAATTACAACCCGAAAGCCTGGTTCGTTTTTATATTCAGACTCACTAAGGCCGATACCTTCAGACAGCTTTTGCCGCTGATGCTGGCGTTGAGCGTTTATTCCGGTGTTATTGCCTATTTGGAGCTGCATTATCTCAGTGTGGAAGATGCCAGTACTATCCGGAACATTGGCATGATGCACAGTGTGCTTGGTTTTGTTATTTCACTGCTGCTGGTTTTCAGAACCAATACTGCTTACGACCGCTGGTGGGAAGGCCGCAAAATCTGGGGTGGTATGACCAATACCTGCAGAAACCTCTCCATTAAGCTGCAGGCACTCGGCCTGGGGCAGAACGATCTAGATTTTTTCAGGGGGATGATTCCCAATTATGCATTTGCCCTGCGAAATATGCTGAGAGAGAATGAAGATTATACAGAACTGGATCCGGTACTGGATTTGAAAAAGGAACGGCATTTGCCAAACCAGCTGGCTGCAGCCATGTTCTCAAAAGCTAACAGCCTGTATGGCAGTGGCAAAATATCCCAAACGCATTTGTGGATGCTGAACGAGGACATTAAAGCACTTACCGATCATTGCGGAGCATGCGAACGCATTAAGAATACGCCCATTCCCTATACCTATGGAGTATTTATTAAGAAGTTCATCTTTTTGTATGTGATTACCCTGCCTTTTGGCTGGGTTTTCAGCCTGGGCTATTACGTAATTCCGGTGGTGGTATTTATTATGTATGCCCTTACCAGTCTGGAGCTGATTGCCGAGGAAATAGAAAATCCCTTTGGCACCGATGATAACGATCTGCCAATTGACCAGATCTGCAGCAATATCAAAAAACATGTGGGAGAACTGCTCTACTGATGCCTCCAGGACAGGCAGCGATCATATAATTTAAGCGTAATGATAGACAAATGCTTTGTTAAATTTTATTTCTAAAGGATTCAGTCTAAATTTCGCTGGTTTAGTAGAGAACAAATTAAATGGACTTTTTTCATACAAAAAACAACGAGTTATTCTGCGAAGAGGTGGCCGTGCAGGAGATTGTTTCTAAAGTAGGCACCCCTTGCTATATTTATTCTGCCAATACTCTTAGGGAACATTATAAAAAATTGCGGACTGCTTTCTCTGCTCTAAACCCCCTTATCTGCTTTTCAATCAAAACCTGCAATAATATTCACCTGATTCAGGAACTGGTAAAAGAGGGATCAGGAATGGATACCGTTAGCGGAGGAGAGATATTTTTAGCCCTTAAAGCCAATACTCCTCCTGCAAAAATTGTGTTTGCTGGGATCGGTAAATCAGATCAGGAGATCAGCTATGCACTGGAGCAGGGAGTTGGTATCTTTAACATTGAGAGCGAAGCGGAGTTCGAAAATATTTCACGTATTGCCGCTTCCAAAAAAGTAAAGGTAAGAGCAGCCTTGCGGGTTACTCCCGATGTGGTGGACGAGAAAACGCACAGCAAAACCAAAACTGGCTATAGGGGCAGCAAGTTTGGTGTAGACCTGGAGCGTGCAAAAACCTTTTTTGCTACCTATGGAGGCGATCCATTTGTTAAAGTAACAGGTATTCATATTCACATAGGCTCTCCCATTTACAGCCCTAAGCCTTACGAAATTGCCATCACTAAAATTACTGCCCTGATTGATGAGCTGGAGGAACAGGGGCATACCATTAACATCATTGATATAGGAGGAGGTTATTCTGCCGATTATGAAACTGGAAAATCTGCCTCTTACGATGATTTTGCTGCTGTAATTGTACCCTTGCTGAAGCCTTATGCCGATAGAGGAGCACAGATCATCATGGAACCAGGCAGAACTATTTCGGGTAATGCAGGTATCCTTGCAACTCAGGTTAACTACCTGAAAAAAGGCGGAGACAAAACCTTTGCCATTGTAGATACAGGTATGCATCACCTGATCAGGCCAGCCCTTTATGATGCACAGCATTTTATATGGCCCATTAAAACCTCTTACAGCCCCCAGGAGAATCCGGATAACCGCATAATCGACCAGGATAATCCACGGCTTGTAAAATATGATGTGGTAGGGCCTATTTGCGAATCAAGTGATTACCTGGCCAGAGACAGGAATCTGCCCCCACTGCAGCGTGGTGATATCATTGCAATTTTTACCTCGGGTGCTTATGGCATGGTTATGTCCAGTAACTACAATGCATTGCCCCGCCCTGCAGAAGTAATGATTGATGGCGATGAGGTTTTTCTGATCCGCGAACGTGAAACCTACGAGGATCTATTGCGTGGCACCGGAAAAGTTAAGCTTGACTAGCGATTTTCAGGCACGGGCAGATTAGCTGCCCGCCCTTCTACAAGAACAGATAATAGTACTGGACTCTATGTAACCTAAAACACTAAGACATGAGTAGTAAAACCGGGAGTAACCCCTTAACGGTTTATAAAAACCTGGTGGGAATTAAATTTCAGCTCTACAACAGCCTTTTTACTTCTTTACCTTTTCACAGAATAGAAAAGACCGGCATTTTGTTGACAATGTTCCTGATTCACTGCGAAGAAGGCTATGCCAATAACCAAAGTCCGGATGAAATCATACAATCTTTTCTGGCCCAGTTTACCAACTATAAGGCAACCAAAGAAAAAAACGACCTGCTCTTCAGGTTTATTCAGTATGCAGAGCGGCAGGTAGTGCTGTTTGATGCCCTGGAAGATGCTGCCTTCAGCAAAATCAATGATACTGGTGGTGCAGGTACCCTTAAGCATTTAAGCTCTGAAGTAACAGTTAAACAAGCCACAGGCAAACTGGGGGAGAAGCTGAAAAACTTTGCAGTAAGACTGGTGCTTACAGCCCACCCCACACAATTTTACCCCGGCTCGGTTTTAGGCATTATTCACGATCTTTCTAAGTCACTGCAGAACGAAAACAGTGCACAGGTAAATTCATACCTGCAGCAGCTTGCCATAACACCATTCTTCAAAAAAGAGCGGCCAACGCCATTCGGGGAGGCCAGGGCACTGATCTGGTTTTTACAAAATACTTTCTACCCGGCTGCCGGCAATATCCTTTCAAGTCTGCAGCAGCAGTACCCCGGCGTTGTAGACCTGCACAATCCGGTAATCCGCCTAGGCTTCTGGCCTGGTGGCGACAGGGATGGCAACCCCTTTGTGAAGGTAGATACTACGCTGCAGGTAGCAGAAGAATTACGGGCTGCTATTACGGTTTCTTACTACCGCGATGTAAGAACCATGAAAAGGCGCTTAACCTTCAAAGGAGTTGAAGCTCCTTTAACCCAGCTGGAGCAAAAGTTGTACAATAACATTTTTGTTCCGGGTCACAAAGCAGATATCACAAAGCAGGAGATTGTAGATACCCTTATGAACATCTGCAATACCCTGAATGAGAAGTACAATGGTTTGTTTGTTTCCAAAGTAGAAAATCTGATTGCCAAGGTTGAGATCTTTGGGCTTTTCTTTGCCTCTCTGGATATACGACAGGATAGCTCCGTACATGGCGCCATGCTGGAGGTAATTGCTAAAAAATCTGGTGCAATTCCAGAAAACTATGCTGCCTTTACAGACCAGGAAAAGATTGCTGCCCTGCTGGATATCAAAGAAGAGGTAGATCCGTCAGTGCTCGAGGATGAGCTGTTCCGGGATGCTCTTGAAACCATGAAGGCAATTAAAACAATTCAGAAGATCAATGGCGAAGAAGGTTGCCATCGGTACATCATCAGCCACTCCACAAAGGCTCTTAGTGTGCTGGAGGTATTCGGGCTGCTGCAAATGAGCGGGTGGAAGCGTGAAGAACTCACTATTGATATTGTTCCTTTGTTCGAAACCATAGACGACCTGGTGGCAGCACCTGCTATTATGCAGGAGTTGTACCAAACTCCTTTCTATAAAGAGCACCTGGACAGGAGAAATAACATCCAGACCATTATGCTGGGCTTTTCAGATGGCACCAAAGATGGTGGTTACCTGATGGCAAACTGGAGTATATACAAAGCCAAAGAAGAGCTCACCCGGGTATCCAGGGAAAATGGTATACAGGTTGTTTTTTTTGATGGCAGGGGAGGACCTCCGGCGCGTGGTGGAGGAAAAACCCATCAATTTTATGCCTCAATGGGTAAAAATATTGAAAATAAGGAAATTCAGCTGACCATTCAGGGACAGACGATCAGCTCCAATTTCGGTATTATAGATTCTGCCCAGTACAACATGGAGCAGTTGATGCATGCCGGCATCAGCAATGAGTTATTCCGGGCAGAAGAGGTTACAGTAGACAAGGAAGATGAAAAAGCCTTTCAGGAACTTGCACAGGAGAGCTACAACGAGTTTAATAAAATAAAGCATAATCCCCTGTTCCTGGAGTATCTTACCAGTGCCAGCCCCTTGCGCTACTATTCCGAAACAAATATTGCCAGCAGGCCCTCTAAGCGTAACAAGGATAAGAAAATCACGCTTGATGATCTAAGAGCAGTGCCTTATGTAGGCTCCTGGAGCCAGATAAAGCAAAACTTACCGGGATATTATGGCGTAGGTTCTGCCCTGCAAAAGATGGAGGAAGATGGTAAATGGGATAAGGTACAGCACCTGTACAATAACTCTCTTTTCTTCAGAACACTTATGGGCAATTGCGAAATGGCTATGTCCAAAGCTTTCTTTCCGCTAACTCAGTACTTTTCTAAAAATCCTGTTTATGGTGAGCTCTGGAATAATTTTTACGAAGAGTACAAAAGGAGTAAGCAGTATGTGCTGAAGCTTTCCGGTAAAAATGAGCTTATGGATGACAGGCCGGTAGACCAGCTATCTATACAGATGCGCCAGCGCATTGAGCTTCCACTTACCACCATACAGCAGTATGCTTTAAGCAAAATCAGGGAAATAGAAGAAGGTGGTGGCGATGCCCAGTTAAAAGAGGTTTATGAAAAAATGGTAGTCCGGTGCTCCTTTGGTATCATCAACGCAGAAAGAAACTCTGCTTAAGCAGAAGCACCGATACAACATTTGTATAGAAAAGGCAGATGGATTATTTGATCTGTCTGCTTTTTTTTAATTCCGGAAACGAGCTACATTCATAGCCTGCATAAAAACCAGCAGGCCTCCTTTGATTCTTAGGAGATTACTTTGCCGGATTATTCCTGATCCAGCTTCTTTAACAGATGTTCCCACCAGCTGTCGGGTTTTTCATTGATGGCTTTTTCAGCTACTTGAGTATTTCTTTCAGAAGGCTCCATAATAGACATGGCCTTATCGCCGGCAACCACAAAACCTATAGAAACTGTAGCTGCAGCAATGGTAATGGCAAAAGCAATGGAGCGGATACTGCTGTAAAAGCCATGCCTGGTGCGGCCAAATACTTTTCTGATTGGCTTCATAACAGGCTGTACGGAGGCTGGTTCCAGCAATTTTTTCTGAATGGACATCAGAAACTTTTCCTGGCCAATGATCACTACACAACCCGTTATCATTGCATTAACCATGGCAAACATGGCCATCATTTGTACATAGGGATTGTATAACAGATATCCGTAAATAAGCTGATAATAAATAATAGCCCAAATTGAAAAAAAGGAAACCAGCAGGTTTGGGATACTTAGCAGGAAATTATTTTTAGGCTTATCATCTTTGGGAGTGGGGATATAGGGTACTTTTATCCTTAAGATGGAATAAATTAAGCCAAGGCAAAATACCCACCAGGTACCGGTTCTTAAAATACCTCCAAACAGATGAAATCCATTTTCCTTTTTTTCATGTAGCCATCGCTGGGCATAATGCCTGATGCAGATAGAGATAAAAAAGAAAGGAGCAAACATGATGAGAAACTCTCCCAGGGACACATACCACGGAAATTCCCCCAAAATCAGCGACAGAGACGGAATCAGGAAATCGATCAGGTTGAACACACCAAAAAGATAATAAAGGGGCAGGGTGAGATAATGAATTTTTTGTCTCCAGGTAAACCCACTAAATAGTTGTGGGTATACTGTGAATAATAATTCAAACGTACCCCTTGCCCATTTAATCTGTTGTTTATAATAAGAAGCCAGAGTAGCAGGTACCAGACCACGAGTTAAAATCTTAGGTACATAAACCGATTTCCAGCCTTTGGCATGGAGGCGCATAGCCGTATGCATATCTTCTGCCAGGCCGGCTGCATGACCTCCAATTGAATCCAGGGCCGACCTCCTGAAGGTGCAGTTAGCACCTATGGCCTGCACGGTGCCATAGCTGTTCATGCCCATCATCATAGGGCCGTAAAAGCTGTAGGTCTGCTCTGCAGCACCATAAGCTACCAGGCTTTCCTTGCTATTGCTGTAGGCCTGAACTACCTGTACAAATCCAATATTCGGATCTTCGAAATAAGGCAGCACCTCATCAATAAATTCTGGTGCCGGAACATGGTCCGGGTCCAGAATCAGGCAAATATCTCCTTTGGCATACTGCAGGGCATTGTTAATATTACCCGCTTTGGCATCTACCTTTTCTGTACGGGTTACATGAATCACACCCAGTTTCTCGCAAATTTCTTTCAGTACCGGATCATTGCCTTCATCACAGAGATAGGTGGTGTGCGGGTAATGGATCCGTTGTATGGCCTCCAGGGTATTGGTGATCATGCTGCAAGGTTCACCGGGGCAGGCAGTGGTAAATATATCTACCGTGAACGCTGTTGTCAGCTGGGGCTTTACAGGTTTGCTAATGGAGAAATAGTGATACCACTCATGTAAAGTACGTAGTAGTTTAAAGCCTAAGGCTGTGGTTAATAACCAGTACAGAGGTTCATAACCAACATGATTCTCATCAAAAAACCAGTAAAGGAACAATGCAAGCGTAGTAAGACCCAGCACAATCATGATACGGATGATTGTAACGTCTTTGGCTCTTATTTCCCTCTCTGGAATAGCTGTACGCTTGTTCTGTTTGCTTTCAGTTAAAGTATACATCATCCAGATGTAAAAAAAATTGTTTGTATGTTAATTTGCACCTATCATCTCACACAACACTATATTGGGGGCGAGAGGGCCTGTTTTGAAAGGTACTTGTTCCATAGTTATACTCCCTTCAGGTGACAAATGTTTATATAACTCCTATACTGTTACTAAAAGAGGTAAAACAGCACTGTCTCTGCAATGTAAAAACAGCATCAGCGCTAGTTTTGCTGTACCGCAATAACTGAGTATTAAATATTATGATTGGAAAAACAGGCCTGGTAATAAAATTACTGGCTTCAGACCGGGGCAACAGCACAGCATCTATCAGATAATAGCCATAGATACGTTCATAATATATGTTCTGCGTTCAGGTAAAGCTAAAATTTTAACCTTCAGGCTATACTTTGTACCATTTAGAAAAAGGTTTAGTTATTTTGCAGACAGAACTTAAGACCCATCGTTTTTACTGCCAGCACCATACCTTTAACAGGATTCCAGGTCTGTGTGTAATTTTGTGTCTTCAACCTGCAGCCATAATTTTTTGAATAAAATATAGCTGCACAACCAACGCATCAGTAAATGAATTTTATAAAAAATCTAAAGATCAGGGATAAATTGTTTCTGCTCTTATTTCTTCTACTGCTCCCGCTCATATATTTCGTATATGCCAAAATCAGCACAGAAATCAGGGAAAATGAAGAGCTCCGGGAGGTAAGCCTGCAGTTGAATGAATCTGAAAAATTATCAGAATTTATTCATCAGTTTCAGAAGGAGAGGGCTAGGATTATTTATGCAAGCGAGGGTGATTCTACTTTTGTCACAGAAGCAATATCTCAAAGATCCTATACAAATTTAGCGGAAAAAGAACTTAAACTATTTCTTGATAGTGCCGGAAGATCCTTTTCAGATCTTGTGCTGATCAACAACTTAAAGGACTACCGGAATCAGCTGGATGAGGGTCAGCTGAATGTTGATGAATTCAGAATATACTCCAGGAGACTGATTTTCAGCTTTCTGAACAGGATCGATGAGAATGCTACAGGGATCAGTAATGTAAAGATTAGTCGTGATCTGATCTCCTTCAGAAACCTATCAGAATCGAAAGTTCAGCTGGGCAGAATCAGAAGCCTGCTGATGAAGGTAGTGGCCGAGGGTAATTTCTCAACAGAAGATTATGCTGCATTTATTACCCAGAGTGAATTTTACAACAGGGCACATAGCAATTTTAACAGATATGCCTCTAAAGAGGCAGTAACGGAAGTTCAGCGAATTACTTCTTCTGAAAACTACAAACATATTTCAGGGCTTATACAACTTGTTGAGAGTAATAAGCGGGATAATATTTTTAATTACAACCCCGGCATCATCTTTAATACCTTTACAAAAAGCATAGAAGATATAAAGCTGGCAGAAGATCTCATGATCTCCAGAATTGCACGCCGTGTTAGTGCAGAAAGCAGGGAGAAAGCAAGGGAACTATCTTTGTTGATAGGGCTGCTCATTTTATCGCTGGGACTGGCCATCCTGCTGAGCTTCTACATTATAAACATCATTTCAGCCTCTCTCTCCAGATTAAGAATAGCTGCGGAACACATAAGATCCGGCGCAACAGATGTACATATAATGGTTGATGGAAAGGATGAGATAGGTGAAGTAGCGGATGCATTCAGAGGGGTGGTTTCTAAAAATCTGGCACTCTCTAAGGTTGCACAGGCCATTGGAGAAGATAAATATGATATTGAGGTGGAAGTGCTGGGACCGCAGGACGTACTTAGCTACGCCATTAGGGGTATGAAGAATAATCTGCAGCGCCTGAAGCGTGAGAGTGCTAACAGAAACTGGGTGCTGACAGGTATGTCGGAATTGAACAATCTTATATCAGGAGAACAAACGTTAGATACGCTAAGCCAGAAAATCATACATTATTTATGTTCCTATACTGGTTCTGAAGTCGGTATCTTTTATTTGCACAATGATGGTGGTGAATTGTTGCCTGCCGCTATGAATGGTGCTAACCTGAAGCTGGAAGATATAGAATCCCTTCGCATAGGTAGTGGTAAGGTAGGCCAGGCAGTCAAGGAACAACAACTAAAGCTACTGGAAGATGTACAGGCTGAATATTTGAAGATCGAAAGTGGTTTAACTTCCATAGACCGATCTAACATTATGATAGTTCCCCTGCTTTTTTCAGAGCATGTAATAGGGGCAATAGAGCTGGGTTCACGCCATAAGTTCAGTAGTTTGCAGCTTGATTTTTTGAAGATAGCGGCAGATCGTATTGCTATCATCATACATTCCCTGAAGGCACAGCTGCAAACACAGGAATTGCTGCACGAAACCCAGAACCAGGCCGAAGAGCTGGAAACACAACAGGAGGAGCTTAGGCAGTTAAATGCAGAGTTGAAGGCCTCTGAAGAGGAATTGAAAGTAAGCCAGGAAGAGCTGCAGGAAAAAAATTCAGAGCTGGAGGAAAAAGCTCAGCTGCTTGAGGAGCAGTTTGAAGCTGTTCGCACCAAAAACCAGGAGCTGGAGGATGCCCGTGAAGCCATTGAATTAAAAATGCAGCAGGTAGAGACGGTGAGCCAGTATAAGAGCGAGTTTCTGGCCAATATGTCGCATGAACTGCGAACCCCGCTCAACAGCATTCTTATTTTATCCAAACTACTGTCAGATAATCCGGATAATAACCTTAGCGATAAGCAGGCCGAACATGCACAGATCATTCATAATTCAGGTGGCGATCTGTTAAAGCTGATCAACGAAATTCTGGACCTTTCCAAAATCGAAGCAGGGCAGATAAGGCTGGAGCTTGATGAAGTTAAAGTTAGCGAGCTTAAGCTCTACAATACTTTCAGAGAGCTGGCCTATAAGAAAAGCATAGATTTTAAAGTCACGACTGCGCCTGATGTTTTTGAAACACTTACCACAGACCGCTTCCGCCTGGAGCAGATCTTAAAAAATTTACTGAGCAACGCCATCAAGTTTACAGATGATGGTGGTACCGTAGAGCTTTCGATATTTCCGGTAAGGCAAAAGCCCCATTTTTCTTCCGAGCAGTTAAGGGAGCAGCAGGAAGTTATTGCATTTTCTGTAAAAGATACTGGCATAGGTATCTCAGAAGAACAGCAGCAGTTTATTTTTGAAGCCTTTCAGCAGGCAGACACCTCCACTACCAGAAAATATGGCGGCACAGGTTTAGGTCTCACCATCAGCAAAGAACTTGCTGCCCTGCTTGGCGGAGAAATAAAACTCCAGAGCAAAGAAGGTGAAGGAAGTACCTTTACCCTTTACCTGCCGCGCGTACTAGGGGAAGAAAGCCCACATGAAAAGAATAAAAAAGAAATCCTGAAAGTACCTGCCAAAAAAGAAGAGCTGCTGGTTCAGCAAAAAACAGAATCGGTTAGGCAGGTGTTTGATAGTTTGAAGAAAAAGGAAAAGAAAGAAATATCGCTGCTTATCGTAGAAGATGATAAAGCGTTTAACAGCATTCTGGCAGATTTTGCCCTTAATAAAAACTTTAAGGTGCATCAAGCCTTTACCGGCAATGAGGGTTTACGCTTGGCCAGAGAAGTAAAGCCAGATGCCATACTACTGGATATTAACCTGCCCGATACCTCCGGATGGGAGGTACTGCAGAAGATCAGGGAGTCCAAAGATTTGCGGCATGTGAATGTTCATGTTATGTCGGCCTACGACAGGGAGGTGATTGGCAATTACCAGGATAATGATGAATACCTGCCTAAACCCGTTACCTTGGAGATGATAAATAATGCCTTTACAACCATTGCCGAGCGATCTGATAAAGACATTGAAAACATACTGATTGTAGAAGACAATGAAGTAGAGAACAGGGCTATTTCTGAATTGCTTCTGGCCCATGACCTGAAATCCACTGCTGCATTTTCTGCAGAAGAAGCCGAGGCGGTGCTGACGCGTCAAAAGATTGATTGCATCATTCTTGATTTGAACCTGCCGGGCATGAAAGGCCATGAATGGATGGAAAAAATCAGGTCTAAAAAAGGACTTTCTGAAATACCCATCATTATATATTCCGGCAAGGATTTAAGTGAAAAAGAAGAGGCCAGGCTGAAGAAATGGGCAAACACCATCATCATTAAAAATGAGCATTCTTATTTAAGGCTGCTCGATGAAGTTCAGTTATTCTTACATAAGGTGAACCAAAAGCTGCCCCAGGGAAATGATTTCAGCATGAAGCTGCATGTTCCAGAAGAAATGCTGAGAAACAAAAAGGTGTTGATTGTTGATGATGATGTAAGGAACGTATACTCCCTGTGCAGCTTGCTGGAGAATCATGAAATGAACATAGTGGTTGCCTACGATGGCCAGGAGGCGCTGAACAAACTTGAGGCCGTAGAGGATATAGATATAGTACTGATGGATGTGATGATGCCGGAAATGGACGGTATTGAAGCAACCAGGCAGATCAGACAAAATTATAAATTCAGAAAACTTCCCATAATTGCATTAACTGCAAAGGCAATGAAGGGAGATAAAGAAAAATGTATAGAAGCGGGAGCATCTGATTATATTCCTAAACCGGTAGATACAGATAAATTGCTGACGTTAATGCGGGTATGGCTGTATGAAGCTAGATAATGAAGAATTTTTTGAAGAAGAGGTTGAAACGTTAATTCAGGACATCCATCAGTTTTACGGCTATGACTTCAGGGGGTATGCCCGGGCATCGGTGTACAGAAGAATCAAAAGATTTCTGACCAACAATCACATGAGCTCAATCCGGGAGCTTAAAAAAGCTGTTCTGGCAGACAGTTATTTTTTTGAAGGGTTTTTGCAGGAGGTTACTGTTAACGTGACAGAAATGTTCAGAGACCCCAGCTTCTTTCTGGCTCTGCGTACGCGTGTGCTCCCGATTTTATCTACCTATCCGCACATTAAAATCTGGGATGCCGGCTGCTCTACAGGCGAGGAGCTGTTTTCGCTAACAATATTGCTGTCAGAAGCAGGTTTGCTGAACAGAACAAAGATTTACGCAACCGACATCAATCAAAAAGTACTGAAGCAGGCAAAGGAGGGAATCTATTCTGCTAATCATATTGCCGAATATACTTCAGGCTATTATGCAGCGGGGGGTAAGCAGGAGTTTTCTTCTTACTACACCAGTAATTATGGAAATGTAAAATTTAACTCTTCTTTACTTAAAAATGTGATTTTTTACCCTCATAACCTGGCTTCAGATTTTTCATTTAATGAATTCCACCTAATCATCTGCCGTAATGTGCTCATTTATTTTAACTCTGAACTTCAGGACAGGGTACTGAAACTGTTTCAGGAAAGCCTTGTTCCGCTGGGTTACCTGGGCCTGGGAAAAAAAGAAACATTATCTCTGTCTGGTGTTAGCAAGAATTTTGATATTGTAGACAAAGACAATCGCATATACCGCAAAATCAGCTGATGGAACATGAGATAAAGCTAATCGTGATGGGAGGTTCCTGGGGAGGCATACAGGCTTCATTAACAATTCTTAAGCATCTGCCCGATGATTACAGTATTCCCATTATTTTAGTGTTGCACCGGCTAAGAAATTTTGAGAGCGAGCTGCATGGCATCTACAGCCGTAAAATTGCACTGAAGGTAAAGGAGGTAGATGAAAAGGAGTTCATCAGGGGTGGTTATGTATATATTGCACCTGCTAATTACCATGTGCTGATCGAAAAAGAAGGTTCTTTTTCACTGGACTGTTCTGAGCTGGAAAATTATTCAAGACCTTCCATTGATGTTACTTTTACAAGTGCGGCACTGGCTTTTGGTAAAAATGTTGCAGGTATACTTCTCAGTGGTGCAAGTAAAGATGGCAGTATGGGCTTAAAATCGATTGTAGATAATGGAGGCATTGCAGTAGTACAACACCCGGAAGAAGCAGAAGTAGCAACCATGCCCTTATCAGCCATACAACTGGTACCACAATGTCGGATCTGTGATTTGAATAGTATACAGAATTTCTTATTTTCTCTCCAATAATGCTTACTTTTCAAACAGATAGTCAGTTGCAGGAATATCCAATGAACCATCCGGTAAAAATACTACTGGTAGATGACCGTGTGGAAAACCTCATAAGCCTGGAAAGCCTGCTAAGAAGGAAAGATGAAAATATAACTTACCTGCTTGCCAACTCGGGCGAAGAAGCTTTGAAGGTTGCTTTAAAGGAAGAGCTGGCCCTGATTTTGGTTGATGTACAAATGCCTGTAATGAATGGTTATGAAGTAGCCCGTTACCTGCGCAACAGCTCCAAAACAAGAGATATTCCCATCATTTTTGTGACAGCGGTCGACGCAAAAGGCTCCCATATGGTAGAAGGTTTTGAGGCCGGCGCAGTTGATTTCCTGTTCAAGCCCCTGCACCCTTATATCACCAAAGCAAAAGTAACGGCTTTTGTACGCTTCTATTTGCAGAAAAAGGCCTTAGAAAGCGCTAATCAGCTGGTGATGAAGAACAACCGTGAACTGGAGGAGCGCGTTCAGGAGCGTACCAAGGAGCTCACCAGGATTAATAACGATCTTGATAATTTTATCTACACAGCATCTCATGATCTGAAGGCTCCCATCAGTAATATAGAAGGACTGATGAAGCTGTTCTATAATTCCCTTAGTGAAGATTCTAAAAGCTCAGGTAAAGTAGAATCAATTCGCAGCATGATCGATGAATCGATAGACCGGTTCAAAAAAACTCTAAAAGATTTAACAAGGGTAGCTAAAATTGAAGATGATCAGGCAGATGAAATGCACAGGCTGACTTTTGAAGAATTGCTGCAGGAGGTGAAGTTAAATAATCAGGAGCTTATTAATTCAAACAATGCCAAAATCCTTGAAGATTTTTCCAGAGCTCCCGAAATAGAATTTTCCAGAAAAAATCTTAGAAGTATTCTTTACAACCTGCTCTCAAATGCTATCAAATACCGCTCACCAGAGAGAACGCCTGTTGTAAAATTAACCACATTTACCGAGGGTGATTTTATTGTTTTAACCGTAGAGGATAATGGTCTGGGCATCAGAAAGCGGGATCAGCATAAAGTGTTCGGTATGTTCAAAAGATTACACAACCATACCGAAGGATCGGGTGTAGGCATGGCCATCGTAAAGAGAATCATTGAGAATTCCGGGGGCAAGATAGAAGTTGAAAGTACCCTGGGAGAGGGATCCTGTTTCAGGGTTTACCTGAAGGCCTGATCATAGCCTGTATGTATCCTTAAATAAAGTAAGATTTAAACCAGTTACACAGGCACAAAAGCAAAAATAAATCTGCTACAGAAGGTATTTGCCTGCAGCAGGACTTTAGGTATTCTGTTTTAGTGCGGTTTATCTGTGTGGTAAAAACATTTCCGCTACATGTAAAGTGAAAGCCCTTCAATTAACCTTCTTGAGGAACTCTCCTCCCGAAAATCCCTGTACCTGCAGGCCCGATACCCTGCCTGCTTCTTTTTTAAATTCCAGCTGCATAAACTGCCCCTTAATATAAAAATTATGATCAGTTTCTGCCAGTAATATCTGCTTGAAATTGTTGGGATAGATCAGAATCAGCTGGTTATTTTCAGAGGCTATATTGATGTTCTGGCCCTGGCTAGTTCTGTAAGTACCCACATACTGATCCAGTATTTCAGATTTCAAGGATAAGGCAGGTTTTGCATATACATGCTGAAGCCCTCTGGTATACCCCTCAGCTTTAGTACCGGAATGGCCAATGCCCTCCAGTATTTTGGTCTTCATCTGCAGACCTTTATAGTTCCTGCTTTCCAACTGAGCTATTAGTTTATGAAAACCATCCAGGTTGCCTTCCAGCTCCCCATGGGCCATGTAAAGCCTAACAGGCAGATTTTCCGATCTTGCTGCATGGGCTTTTTCGTGGGTATATATCACACCATTATCCCAGCTGCTGGCCGGGCTCGTAAGTATATAGCGATCAAACAATTCCGTATCCGTAAAAAGGGCATAGAGAGTAAATAAACCACCCATTGAGCTGCCCATCAGTGTTCTGTCGTTTTTTGAGGCAGGATATGTCTGCTCAACGAAAGGCATCAGCTCCGATCTGATAAACTGCAAAAATCTTTCTCCCTGACCTGTGCCCGGTACTTCTGATATTGCACTTGGACTTAAATCGTTCATGCGCAACTTATCATAATCTGGATTACTGCCTCCCCAGGTAATGCCCACAATAATCATTTCAGGAATAAAGCCATCATAATACTGCTCGCCATAAATAGCTGATACCAGCGGAAAATCCCATTGAGCATCCAGCAGGTACAACACCGGATACTTTTTGCCAGTCGCTCTGTAATTGGCTGGCAGATGCATAAAAAGTTTATATTCCTGACCACTTGCAGCAGAAGTAAGGGTTTGCACCTCAGAATTAGCGATCTCAACCTTTGGAAGCGCAGGGATTGTTTCCTGTTGCTGCGCATAAATGGTACTAAGCGGCAGGAGCATAAATATCAACAGCTTTGTTATCAGCCTGCCGTGTCTGAAGGCTTTTCCGGGGTAGTTGGTGATTACTATCATTTGGATGAGAGATGGATAAAGCAAAATAAAACATTTGCATGCTCAAACATTGCCTGGATGATCAGACAGTTCCTGATACACCCTTCCTTATATTTCAATTGGAGCGCCTGCTACCAGAGCCTCTATTATAAATATAGTATCATATATGGTGTAAATCCATCTCGAAAGAGAAGACTTTCCAAATGGCAGACATTTTACAATTATTACTTTATGGTGATGTAATATAATGATTAAAAAAAAACAGATATCAGGCGGAGGTAATTTTATTGTATGATCATGAAACTATTTCTGCAATCGGTTGCAGAAATAAAATTCTTTCTATAACTTTTGGACTAATATTAGTTATAAGAAGGTTGATTATTTTTTAAAGCATGCCAGCAAACATTTGAATAGCAATGACTCATATGAGAGATATAAGTAAACTTTTACTAACGCTTTTATCTGGTAATTACTGTAAACAATGAGCACACAGGCAGTGCTGCAACTGAAGTAATGTTTCAATTTTGATAAACTGAGCGCAGTAGATCACCTAAAGCATGGCAATTGCCTGAGAAAAGGTGCTTTCCGACAACAGCAACTGAAACTACTTTAAGTCGGGCTGCAACTAACGGTGGTCATGAACTACTGATCTATCCAAATCAAGCAAAGGAAAAATTAACCACAACACTGGGAGCTAATAAACAAAAAAAAAACTACAGCTATCCAACTTCTGGAGGTAGCTACTGGTAGAATACTGATTCAAAAGCCAGTGAATGGCAATGGAACAGTTGAGCTGGAATGAGGTACTCTGCATTCAGGCATTTATTTGCTGTGCTTGCAGGGGGATCAGCTGACTGTCCGAAAAATTATTTTGGAGTAATAAATCACACACATATCATAAAGGGGATCTTGTTTCAGGATCCCTTTTTTTTTTTTAATTCTGTTGCCTGTCTGGACTTTCTATACTGCAGAAGTATTAGACTATTTTCTGCAGCTGCATAGCGCTTCATGCAGATCAGCGATCTTACTCTTCTTCCGGGGGTGTTGTAGGAAGCGTTTCTTCTTCAGGAGTGGGTGGTATTTCACTGATGATGTATTCCACTTCATGAGCCTCTGTTACAGCGGGCACTTCCATCTTACCCAGCATTTTCACCATGGCAGCGGGTGTAGCAGCCAGCTCTCGGTTCCGGTTTTGTTCCTGCAGCATACTAAAAGGCACCTCCACGTATATAATTTTTACGTAGGCGCCATAGGAAAGAAACAATTCAATTAGCGGCTGGCGCGTAAGCCTGGTAATATTTGCCGAATTCCAGATAAACGATGTGCGGCTGCGCATGTACTCCTTTGCTTTTTCCTTCGCCCGCTGCATAACCTTCCCTTTACCTGATTTATTGTTAGGTTTAATCTTCATTTCCAGCCGCAGCTCGTCCGGTGAAATAACCGGCCAGTCACTGAGGTTGAAATTGATGTACATGTCTTTTCCCGCACCGGGCAGGCCCGACATCAGGATGACCCTGAATTTTGTATCATTATAAGCATGATAATCAGGGGCAACTTCCTCCCGCTGCAGGTAAAAGAACCTGGAGAAGGCATCTACAAATTCCCGTGGTTTCCCGTAACAATTATGCTCCCTGCAAAGCTCACTGAAGAGTTCTATTCTGTAGAGCAGGTCCTCTTTATCATTGTACACTCGGCCTAGTACATCAGCCTTGGCCAATACGGATAATAAATGCGTATCTACTTCCAGACTCGCCTGGATAACGGCCTTTCTGGGATCTTCGCTGTTAAACACCCACAATGGCAAGCCGTGGTGCCTCACCAGTTTAGCAATTTGCTCTCTTAGCGGGAAAGGAGCTGGTACATCCATATACAGTATGCTGCGGCTGGTTAGTTCTCCTTTCTTGGCGTGTCCAATAGAGCTGATACGGCCATCTGCTTCTTTAACTGTTGTAGAGCGCTTTTCCACATCATGCAGCAAAGTGGCTGCTAATAATATATGCTGCTCCTGCTCTGGCAGATCTTTAAAATCATCCAGTTCCTGCAGTGCCTCTATCGCCATACGAGTATGTGTTGCTACATCACCTTCTGCATGAAAAGCAGGGTCCTGCGAAACCCCCTGCATATCACGAACCCAGTTAAAGCGCCGTCTAAGTGTATCCCACTGATAGTCTTCCGTTATCTGCCACATGTTCTGTTAAATCGTTTTAATAAGCAGGTTAAATTACTACTCTATAGTCCTTTGCATAAGGGCTTAAGCTGTTTTACAGGTTATTCTCTTCAAAGCATATACAGAATTACTTTGTTCTGATGATTCAGGGCTTGTTCCCCCATTTGATTACAAATGGACTGGTGTTGCCTTTTTTTATCCAGTGCAGGACTACTAATTTGCAGCATCAGTATAAAAAATAGATAAATTCATGATCAAACAGACTACTGCTTCAGTTAGGTTGTTATATCAGGATCTGATAATTCATCATTTTTAAAAAGTTTAATACCCTTAGTTTTTTCATAAATGAATCTACTGTTAAATAAGTTTAATACCCCTTTCGAAACACCTCCCTTTCGGGATATAAAAAATGAACACTTTCTGCCAGCCATCCAGAAAGCAATTGAAAGGGGCAAAGAGGATGTAAATAAAATAACAGCCCTCCGGGAGTTACCCACCTTTGAGAACACCATTGAAGCATTGGAGCGCAGTGGTGAGCAGGTAGGGGTGGTCTCAAGTATATTTTTTAACCTCAACTCTGCTGAAACAAACGATGAGATTCAGAAAATAGCCCGCGAGATATCTCCTTTACTCTCTGAGTACTCAAATGATATCATGCTTGATGAAGCCCTTTTCAGGCGTATTAAAGCAGTTTGGGAGAGCCGGGAAGGGCTGATGCTTTCGCCTGAAGAAAGTACCCTGCTGGAGAAGACCTACAAAAGCTTTGTTCGCAATGGCGCTAATTTATCCGAAACCCAAAAACAGCGGCTGCGGGAGATCGATAAAGAGTTGTCGCAGCTCTCGCTGGAGTTTGGAGAACATGTGCTGAAAGAAACCAATGACTACAGCCTGGTAATCACAGATAAAAAAGATCTTTCTGGCTTGCCCGATCATGCTGTTGAAGCCGCTACTTTAACAGCAAAGGAAATGGAGAAGGAGGGGAGCTGGGTTTTCACCCTGCAGTTCCCAAGCTATATACCCTTTATGACCTATGCCGACAATAGGCAGCTGCGAGAGGAGCTCTTCCGTGCCTATGGTTCTAAAGCTTTTAAGGGTGATGCGTATGATAATCAGGAAATTATATTAAAAAAGGTAAGGCTGCGGCAGGAAAGAGCCGAACTGCTGGGCTATCAGTCGCATGCGGATTTTGTACTGGAGGAGCGGATGGCAGAATCTCCCTCGAAGGTGATGGATTTTCTGGAAAATCTGCTGAAGCACGCCAAACCAGTAGCGGAGCAGGAAGTACAGGATTTAACAGCTTATGCCAGATCTATTGGCGGACCCGAGCGGCTGGAGAAGTGGGACATTGCCTATTATTCCGAAAAGCTTAAAATGGAAAAATATGCCATCGATGATGAATTGCTCAAGCCGTATTTTAAGCTGGAGAATGTGGTAGATGGGGTATTCCAGGTAGCTTTAAAACTGTACGGCTTACAGTTTAAGGAGCTGCAGGGTGTGCAGGTGTATCATCCGGATGTAAAGGTATATGAGGTGCTGGATGAGCTTAACCGACATACAGCTGTATTCTATGCTGATTTCTTCCCAAGGCCCGGCAAGCGCAATGGTGCCTGGATGACTTCTTACCGCGGCCAGAAAAAGGTAGATGGACAGGATGTACGTCCGCACATTTCTATTGTTTGCAACTTTACCAAGCCAACAGCCTCCAAACCATCGCTGCTCACCTTTAACGAAGTAACCACACTGTTTCATGAATTTGGACATGCCCTGCATGGCATTCTGGCAGATGGTAAATACGAAAGCCTGTCCGGAACCAGTGTATACTGGGATTTTGTAGAGCTGCCTTCACAGGTGTTCGAAAACTGGGTTTATGAAAAAGAATGCCTAGATCTTTTTGCCAGGCATTATGAAACAGGGGAGGCCATTCCAGCCAATCTGATTAAGAAGATCAAAGAAAGCGCTAATTTTATGGAGGCATATCAGACGGTAAGGCAGGTGGGGCTTGCTAAGCTGGACATGGGCTGGCATATCAAAAAAGCGGCAAGCGTAAATGATGTAGGTGCATATGAGCGTGAGCTGCAGCAGGAAACAGATCTTTTACCCCCGGTTCAGGGAACCAGCACCAGTACTTCCTTTTCACACATCTTCCAGGGCGGCTATGCTTCCGGCTACTACAGCTATAAGTGGGCAGAAGTATTGGATGCAGATGCATTTGAGTTTTTTCAGGAGAAAGGAATCTTCAATAAAGATACCGCAGATCTGTTCAGAAAACATGTATTAAGTGCAGGCGGTAGTGAGCATCCTATGGAGCTTTACAAAAGATTCAGGGGAAAAGAACCATCTCCCGAAGCATTGCTAAGGCGTACAGGAATGCTGAAATAGCAACTAAATATTTTTAACTGCCTATCCGCTGCCACAGTAACAAATATAAAGTTTGGTGGCAGCGGAGAATCAGTTTTAGGTAATGTGGCTATCCGCCGCCATGCCAGAGGTATTGTTTCTTCTTATTTTTAAACGGCCAGTTTTGGGCCATCAGGGATCATGGAAATTGTAGAGCTAAACCATGTAGCGATCTATGTGAAAGATCTGGAAGTAAGCATCCGTTTTTATCAGGATTTGCTGGAATTAGAAGCCATAGCCCGGCCTGCATTCAATTTCCCGGGTGCCTGGTTCAGGCTGGGAGGGCATCAGGAATTACATCTGATAGGTAAGCGGGAGGAACCGCTGACCCTTCACAGGCAACATCATTTTGCATTGAAAGTGAAGTCGGCTCTGGAGGCAGAAGCCTTACTGAAAAAGAAGGGGGTAGCGTATATGGGCCCAAAACCCAGGCCGGATGGTGCCACACAAATTTTCATTAAGGATCCCGACGGATATCACATTGAGCTATTCGAGTTCAATCAGGAATAAGCAGCAGTTGCAGCTGTGCTGCACCGGATCATGATGTACATCAGGATTTTTTAGCGTTTTCGAGTAAATCGTAAATCACCGGGCTGAAGAATGTCAGGTTCTCCATAAAAATGGCAAGACCATAAAATTTTTTAACATCGATTTCATGATTTTCTGCCATTCCTTCCAGTAAGCTATCCAGCACCTCCCGGAATTTATCATCAAATTCTTCTTTACTTATCTCCATACTTTAATCCTTCCATTCAAGATATTAACCCTGATTCAGAAAATATAATTTCAGCAGAGAAACATTCAGGTTACTGCCCCGGGAGCTTGGGTGGTTATGCAGATTAACTTAATAAAAAGATGTAAGATATTGGCCAAAATAGTAAAAAAGAGCTCCAGAATTCTGCAGAACTTTATGGCTGTTATCCAGGATCTTCATCACCTAAAAACTGGATAAAACTCATATTTGTGGAGCATCGCTTTATAGAAAGCACCAGCAGCCCGGAAGTTTTTTTCAGTGCATTACCTGCAGACTGGCAGGAAGGGATTGTGCCCTATTGGTTGGCTTACGAGCATACAGCCAAAATATATATTTTGGAATCAGAAGGGGCAGTATTAGGAGGGGGGATTGTATTTTCTACTGTTTCGCCAGATACACAGCCCTGCTATTTCGAAGAAGCCCTGCGCTGGTTTGATCAGGGGTATCTTTACATTGGATTTTTATGGTTCTCTGAGCAGCACCGTGGCAAGCAGTTGGGCACTAAATGGCTGCAGCATGTCTTTGAATTGCTGCCGGAACAAAGCTTCTGGCTTGCCATTGATGATTACAAGCTTTCGTCATTCTACACACGCAATGGTTTTGAGCTTATAAAAAAGATTGGTTCGCAGGAGTCAGAAGAATGGATCCTGGCTATGCATGCCCAGGCTAAGACTAAGGAGCTGATGATACAGGGACAACTAGCACAAACGGCTTAAATTTCTCTGCCTTTATGAGCTATCAGCTGGTATAAGGAAGAAAACTCTATTTTACCATTTGTACGATTGAAGAAAGCTGAGCATAAGCCAAGCTTACCCTCACTGATCTGATCTCTTATGTACTGGTTTTGGTTAATGATTTTGGATTTAGAATCCTCAAGATTCCATAAAGTAATCCTGTCGACTAAAATGTTTATATCCTGGTTGAGCAGGTCATGCTCCTCAAAATCACCTGATTCGAGTGCAGGAGCAAGCAGTGGGGTTAGATAAGAGGTTTTCCCTTCCCTGTAACATTCCAGCGCTTCTTTTATGAAGGAGTTTCCTGAATTACCCATCAGGAGGATTAATCTGGCTCCTTGCTTTCTACAGGCAATTTCTGTGCTGTCAATCAGCTGCTTGCTCATCAGGTTTCCTGCAGCTTTCAGGGGTATCAGATCACCAATACCTGTGTTTAGGAGCATATTCAGAGGCTCCCGCATATCTATTGAATTAACAACTGCGGCCAGTGGAGCTTCTTTGATGAAATCCATCAGCTCTTTATTCCTTAATCTCCTGGAAACCAGGTTACCATCCACATAGCGCTTGTTTCCTTCAATGAAATTATCTAAGATCTGCTGCGGTGTAGACAAGTCATTTTTAACTTCCCTTTTATCCTTTGCTAGATCTGCCTGATTATCAATATTATAACTTTTCCTTAAACCTGTGATAACTACATCTATGTTGTTTTCACGAGCAAAGGTATTTTTAAAATCCTGCAGGATTTCTATAATGTCGGGTTCCACATAAGTTGTAAAAGTGGCATCTATGATTATTCTCGAATTTTTTGGCAGACTCCATAAAGTACTTTTAATGGCTGGTTTATTGAGAAAAGAAACCTCGTTTGAAAACTCCAGACGGGTAGCATTACCCCTGATAGATTTTGTGCTCTCCATATGAAAGGGATTGTAAAAATTCCCTCTGAGTAAGTAAAAAACACTTACAGCCGTACCAATCAATACTCCAATCAAAACATCTGTTAACAGAATAGCAATTGTTGTTACCACAAATGGGATAAACTGTGCCCAACCCTTTTTGTACATACTTTTAAAAATAGCAACAGATGCCAATTTATAGCCCACGACCAATAGGAGCACAGCCAGGGAAGCAAGGGGAATCAAATTGATGATGGTGCTTAGGAAAAGAACACTTAGCAGCAGCAATACACCATGAAGGATTGCTGAGAGCTTTGTCTCGGCTCCTGCTTCAATATTGACAGAACTCCTTACAATAACTGTTGTGATGGGAATACCACCAATAAGCCCGGCCAGGGTGTTGCCAACACCCTGGGCTATTAATTCACGGTTCGGAGGGCTCCTTCTTTTATGTGGATCCAGATTATCTGCCGCTTCAATAGCAAGCAGCGAAGCAATAGAAGCAATGATAGCTATAGAGAACCCATAGGTCCAGACCTGAAAATTTAAAATTGAACTGAAATCAGGAAATGTAACAAAGGTGTACAAACTCTCAATCTTGGGAATATTTACCAGGTGAATGCCATCTAGGTAAAAAGAAGGGATCATGTATTTATAAAGCTGATTGATGACCACTCCCAGTATTACTACAAAGAGAGCAGAAGGCAGGTATTTTAACTTCACTAAGGGTGTCTTGTCCCAGAATACCAGTAGCAGCAGAGAAATTACAGATAAAATGATCGCTCCTGGTGATAAAGACTGGAGCACCAGCAAAGCTCTTTCCTGGGCTCCCTGGAAAAAATTTTCTGAATAATCCAGATAACGGCTTTTTTCCAGCTCCACGCCTAATGCATAAGGAAACTGAGAGAACACAAGTATAATGCCTATGGCTGCCAGCAGACCTTTGATAATACTGGTGGGCATATAATCAGCGATTACTCCCAGTTTCAGAAAGCCAATCAGCAGCTGAAGCAATCCACCAATCACCAGCGCCATTAAAAATACCTCAAAGCTGCCCAGCTCCTGTAATGCTACTATCACTACAGCAGTTAAGCTGGCTGCTGGTCCGCTTACGCTTACCTCAGATTTGCTAATGCTACCTATCACAATACCACCAATGATTCCTGATATAAGCCCTGAAATCAAAGGCGCACCTTCGGCTAGTGCAATGCCCAGACACAGTGGCAGTGCCACCAGGAATACCACAATACCAGCAGGAATATCTTTGGCCAGATGACTAAAAATAGGCCTTGCTATTGTTTCATCATCCCTGTTGGTGAGAAAATCTTTGATATCTTTTCCTTTACTCAAAATCCTGAATTTAAATTAGACTTTCTTTTAATACACAAATGGTGCTTTTTTAGCACAGCTCATATGTATTGAAGTAAAAAAATTTGTTCTGTGGATGATGACAGCTCATTAGGATACAGAACATATCCTACAATATACGTATTGAACCAGAACTTACAGCAGCATCAAAATAGTTTCTTCTGAGTGGTCTAACGGAATTTGTAAATTTTCCCTGATTGATTAATCAACAGGAATAAATTAAAGCTTTATTGAACAGCTTTTCTGTAGACGACACAGTGCGCTGGCAGCACCTATAATTGAAATGCTCCAAAGTAATAAAGCCTGCCATTGATAAATAACTTATATACCAGTGGCAGGCAGATTCACTTAGATCAAGGAGGTCTTTTTGCAGACCGAGCTGTCTTAAATATTCAGGACTTCATCATGGAGGAGGCACTGCGCACAGCCACCACATCTTCGATAACACCAAGCAGAGGATCTTTTACCAAAGGAATCTTTCCTAATAATTTGCGGATGTAGAAGCTGGCATATGTAGCAGCCAGAGCCGATGCACCACCGATCAAAATCCCTTCTACAGAGCTTTGTTTGCCAGCCTTGTAAACAACGGCACCAACAAAAGCACCTGATAATACCCTGGGCAGGGTTTGTGAAAATATAATTCTGTTGGGCGCTGCAGGCAATTTATCTGCCACAATTTCGGCAGCAGTTAATATTTTTGTTACAACAGCTGCAGTTGATGACTGCATAAATCCTAGTTTTGATTTCGCCAGCGATTTTTTCGGATTATGGCTTAAATAGTGGCTTAACACTGCAGGTGCTATGGTGGTGCGCATGCCAGCCACTGCTCCAAGGCCTGCACTTAATCTGGCTACGTTATTTTTATTGATCTTCATTTCGTTACTGATTTTCAGAATAACAGGGAGCAGGCGCTAATGTTTCCTTATAAATCTGTTCAGGTAATGAAGTCTCTTTCATAAACACAGTTACTGGTGTTTGCCTTAAGTCCCGATGCACCTCACATGTAGAGTATCACCATAAAACCATTTGCTTAATAATTGTAATGGATGCTGTAAGGAGGATAGGTGTACAATAACATAGGCTGCTAGTTGTTGATGTTTAAAATGAATTCTCCACGCCTGTTTAACTGATGTTCATTCAGGGTACAGTCTGTTGGCTGTGGGCAGGGTATTAATAAACTGCTTTCTCCGAAACCATCGCTTTTAATTCTGCTGCTATCTATGCCCAGAGCAATAAGAAAAGTACGTGCCGCCTCAGCGCGTTGTTTTGAGAGAGTGAGGTTGTAATTATCACTGCCACGACAGTCGCTATAAGCATTGACTTTAATTGAAAGATTTGGATAAGCATTCATAATTACTGAGATTTTCTTCAATTCTTCCCTTGCTGCTGCATTTAAAGAGGTTTTGTTAAAATCGTAATTGATGTTGCTGATGAGGATTTTAGAGCTTTTGGCAGTGGTATCTATGTAGCTGAGGAATTCCTCATAAATAGTTGCTCCCTTAGCATGATGAGCATTGGCAGATAGAATTTTCTTCTCCTGTTTGTTCCTTAACAGCACACTGTCTCCGGATACATATTCATAAAGTATACCATCTGCAGAAACAAACAACTGCCTGGCACCACTGCTAACTTCTATGATTTCGAAGCGGCCTCCGGGAATAAGATGCTTGCCATCAGGTTTATTTCTTACCACCGAAAGCTCAAGCTGATTGTCAAGCGATGTTCCACCCTCAACTGCTCTGACACCTTTCATCTCTGCAGACTTATACAGAGCTGACCTACTGACGATGGAATAACTTTCGTTCAGCCTGGTTTTGAGTGGCAACTCACCCTGATCATTGGTAATTAATACCTGCTCTTCGCCGCTAACTTCATTCAGAACGAGAACTTCTGCATTGGGTATGGGTAGATTGCTTGCACCATCAATAACCTTAACGAAAATTGTTGCGTAGAGGGGCTTTAGCTTTTCAAGGTAAAGTTCTAAAACAGTTGTATCCTTTGCCTGCTCAGTGAAGGAAATGACTTTATGTTCTTCCCTGTAGTTTACATGTTGGGTTTTGATTGTAAATTTTTCACCTGGGGCAGCTTTGAAAACAACTTCGCCTTTTGAGGTAGTGTAAGTGGTACGAGGTTCCTGCTGATCCTGGCTTAACAGAATTTCAAGAAACTTTACCGGCTCATTGCTAAGTTTATCCCTTGCAATAACTTTTGCATATAATTCTTTTGCAGCAGGAGGGGTGGCCATGAGCATAAGCGTATCACTCACTTTTTTTGTTCCAACCTTGGTTAGTTGCGCTCTATACCCTCCCTTTTCCGCTATCATCGAAAAGATATCACCAGGCTTAGTCTCATAGCTGAAAAGCCCTTGATCATTGGCAGATAGGTATTTCTCTTCTCCTGTTTTATTGTTTAGTAGATATACTTTGGCATGTGCAATGCCCTTACCACTATTCTTACTGATAATTTTCACTGCCTGACTGATAAATACAGGCTCAATGGGTTCAACCAGAATAGTGGCCTTGATAGTATCGCTGTTTGAAGATTGTTTTGTGGAAATGTTAATGGACTGTGAATCGAAATTTAGTCCTGATACTGTTAACTCATAGTCTTTTCCCTTGGCAGCCGACATCCAGCCCTTACCTGTCGGGGAGGTGTAAGCAATGCTTTGTTCTGCATTTTCACCCAGCAGCTTTAAGCTCGCCAGCTTTATAGGTTCTTTTGTAAACTTGTTTAAAATAGTTGCAGCAATCACTATGTCTTTCTGTTTCCGGGGCTGCACTATTAACTGAACCATTTCAGCATTGCTTTCGGAAACTGACGCTGCTTGATAGTCGGTTAAGCTTGCACTAATGTTGCCTTTTTCTCCTAACAGGGTGTAGCTGTGTCCTTTAATAGCAGGAAACTGGAAATTGCCGGCTCCATCTGCTTTAAGCTGCAATTGCTCTCCGGTGCCTGTATCCAGTACAAATATATCTGCATCTGCTACTGCCGCTCCAGCCTGCAGATCATATACAGTTCCGGGAACAGTAATAATCTGGGGCTTCTCCTTAGTGAGCTCCCAGTTTAGGAGTGATGTCTCCAGTGGCTGTTTAGTGGAAATTATTATAGTTTTTTCAGAGAAATGCAGCTTTTCTAGCTGAAGCTCATAATCGCTGTCTCTTTCCAACACCAGTTTTACACGGCCGCTTTCATCTGCAAAAGCATCCTCAGGATTTTGCCCGGCTTTGAAAATTTTTACAAAAACGTATTTTACCGATTCTTTGGTTTCACTATCGGTGATGTGCGCCTCCAGTTCAATATGTTCATCTGGTTTATTACCAAAATGGGGCGCTTCAAGGGCTAATTCAATTGTAGGTGTAACAACTGTTTTAGATTCGTTAAAAACATAATCTGTGATAAATACGCTTTTATCGCCTTTTTCCCCAACAATGATATAGGAAGTGCCTAAAGCAGCCTTGAATTGAAAGCTACCATCCTTATTGCTTTTAACAATTTCTTCCTTGCCGTTTTTCCCATTCAAAAGGTAGATACTGGCCTGATCAACAGGAGATTTTGAGTTTTTATCGTAAATGTATCCTTGTGCCACTATAAATTGTGGCTGTTCCTTTTTCAACGCTAGCGTTATCTTCAGGGTATCCTTCGGAATGGAATTTCTCCTGGGTAAATCAAAAGTATAATCATGATAACCCATGTGCTTTGCTGAAATTGAGAATTCATCCACATCAGTAAACTGGTGATAAGCTTTCCCTGCAGAAGAGGTGATTGCCCTTGTTTCCTTGCCACCCTCTAAAAATTTAACTTCTGCCAGTCTCAAAGGCTCTGAAGTAGCACTATCAATAAGCAGTGCTTCCACTATAAAATCTCTGGCAAATATTGGTGAACTGGCGTTTAGGCTAATAATGCTGTTTGGAAATTTTTCAGGATCTTTAATTTTTACATTTGGCAGGAATATGAGCAAGTCGCCCTTTTCACCCGTAAACATGTAGGTGTCTCCTGTTTTTGCATCAAAGCTAAAATCTCCCTTGGAATCAGAGTACAGGGTTTGCGCTTTTCCTGTAGCCTCATTCAATATATAAATTTCAGCACTGGCAACAGGCTCCCCAGTTGCTTCATTAAAGATATTGCCCTTTACCCTGGTGTTGCTTCTTCTTACTTTTTGCAGGGGTATTGCTACTTTAAGTGTATCATTGCTGGCTTGGAGTTCTGCTGGAATGGTAAATCTTCTATCCTCATGATTCATGCTGATTACCTCTATCCAGTAATTTTTTCCCTTTGTTCCTGAAAAATAAACGGTTCCTTCCAGAGAGGTATAATCCTTTTGTTGTTCTATGATTCCTTCATACAGATAGGCACCAGCAAATATCACAGGTTCTTTGGAAAGACTGTCGTACAGGCTGGCTTCTATCACCACATTTTTTTTGAATGATATTTCGTCTGCTTCCAGTTTAATAGTTTTATTCCCTCCAGAAAAGTCATTCGGATCGATGTTGATCACAAATATATTCATACTTTCTTTTTCACCCATAATCGCGTAGCTGTCTTCCAGCCTGGCTTCAAAGGTGAAAAACCCTTTGTCATCAGAAGCAATTGTTAAATCTTCACCTGTTAGTTCATTGATGATATAGATCTGGGCGCCGGAAAGGGGAGTGTTTGCTCCTTTTTCAGATATAAATCCCTTCAATCGTGTGGTAGCAGGTTTTGAGGTAGCCAAAGGCATTTCTGCTTTTTTAGAAGTGCCTGCTCCACTGCTGTTGTATTTTACCCAATACAGATCGTCTTTATTTTCCTTAAGCCTGTTGGTAGAAAAATAGCCTGTATTCTTATCGTTCAGGATTAGTCCAAAATCATCCTTTGAAGAGTTTACCGGAACACCCAGGTTTTGGGGTGCGTCAGCTGCTTTGTCAATTTCAAGCTTGAAGATATCAAGACCGCCAAGTCCTCCTAAACCATTAGAAGCAAAAAATAAGGTGTTATGATGTAAAAAAGGAAACATCTCGTTGCCTTCTGTATTGATCGCCGGCCCTAGATTTTCTGGCTTGGACCAGCTGCCGTTCACCCTACGACTTACATATAAATCAGACTGGCCGTATCCTCCCGGCATATCTGATGCAAAATATAATGCCTCTCCATCCCTGCTGATAGTGGGATGTGCAACAGTATAAGAGTCGCTGTTAAAGGGTAGGGGTTTGATATTCTCCCATCCGTTGCCGTCTTTTGATTTTTCTGCTTCGAACAGCGCTAATTTTTTTGTAGCGCCTTTACTTCCGGAGTTTCTAAAAGCATTCTGGCTGAATAAAATCCTGTTTCCGTTATCGAAGAAAGTCACCGGCCCCTCGTGGTATCGGGAGTTTAGCTCCTGTTGCAGTTTACGGGCCTCAGAAAGTTCGCCATCTGCATTGATTTTGCTGAAATAAAGATCAAAAAAAGCAGTGTGGTCGGCGGTATTTACCCATTTTAATGGTTTTTTCTGCTCCCTGCCCGATACAAATACCAGTCCGTCGTCGTAGAAGGCTGGGCCAAAATCGGACTGTGCAGAATTGTTTTTCAATTTCTTGATCTGGTAAAGAGCGGAATCAGAAAGTAAGTTTTTTATCTGAGCTATTGCCTCTACCTGCAGTTTTGCCCGCCGGTCTTCAGGCATATCTTTCAGGTAGCTTTCGTACCAGATCTTTGCTTTTGTATAGTTGCCAGCAGAAGTTAATGCCTGGGCATACTTTAACTTGTGAATGGGTTCTACAGGAGAGGCAGTGTCCAGCACTTTTTCATACCATACCACTGCCTGGTCCTGCTCATTCATTCTCGAGTAGCTTTCTGCTATTTTTAGCATTAGCTGCTTGTTACCGGCATCTCCTGCAAGCAGCTGCCTGTATAATTCTAAGGCTGCTCCATAGGCGCCTTTTGCAAAATATTCGTTTGCCCTGGTTTCGGTGCTCCTGAGATTAGCGACGATACTTTTATGCTGTGCTAACACGGAGTTAATGTTAAGCAAAGCCCCGGCCATCAGAACAAGCACCAGAAGTTTTATGCTGAATATCTTCATCTTCAAAAATTCCTTGGGGTTGAAAAGTTTGATTTGTAAAAAGTAAAGCGGTAGTTCAGCATAATTTCATGAGAACCTGCAGTAGCACTGCCCAGATCGGATGTAGCAGGAAAATCATAGGCATATCCAAACCGTAGTTGGTCTGTGAGCTGAAGTTCTGTTAGGGCACTGATGGTTCTGAAAGAACGATAGGAGGCACCCACCCAAAGTACATCGCGAATCAGGAGATTGGTATTCAGGTCCACCTCCAGCGGTGCTCCCTGTACTGCTTTAAATAATACGTTTGGCTTAAGTTTCAAGGATCTGTTTAGATCAAACAGGTAGCCAGTGTTCAGAAAGTAATGCTTTGAAGGGTTGAAATTATCATCAGTTTTAATGGCCAGCATTTGGGGAACAGATAGACCCAGGTAAAATTTATCTGTAGCGTAATAAAGACCTGTTCCGAAATCATACATGAACTGGTTAACATCTGCAGAAAAGCTGGGGTCCTGCACATTGGGGCCCAGGTACAGCTCTGAAAATTTAGAATTGTAATTCACCACGCCTCCCTGCAGGCCCATAGAAAGCTTACCGGGCCCTACGGGTATTCTATAGGCATATGCAAATTTTAAGCTGTACTGGTGCACCGGACCTATGTGATCGTGCGTGAGTAAAAGGCCCAGGCCAATTTTTTCGTTGGGAATGGGTGTATGCACTGCAAAAGTCTGCGTGCCAGGTGCACCATCTATCCCCAGCCATTGCTTTCTGGCCAGTGCGGTGATACTCATAGACTCATGGCTGCCGGCATAAGCAGGATTGATGGCCAAACCATTGAACATATATTGAGTAAACAATGCCTGCTGCTGTGCCTGTAGGGAGGCGTGGCCTGCCATCATCACGAGCAGCAAAGACATTACACGTATAAGTAATTTCATGCGATTTTTCATGTGTTTATCTCCTGATGACCACATAGCCTGTAAATGTTTTGCTACCGTCTCCCAGGTTGATGTGATAGAAATAAGTGCCATCAGCCAGCTTACTGCTACCTATGGCGTTGCCACGATTAGATTCTCCCGCCCAAACCTTTTCAGCATTATTATAGCCGTCCATGGCAAAAACCAGGGCACCCCATCTGTTAAAAATCTGTACTTTATTGGCAGGGAAATTTTCAATGAGGTAGATGTTCCAGTGATCGTTGCTGCCATCTCCATTTGGTGAAAAACCCTGGGAAATCAAGACTTTTTCCAGGCATGGATCCTCTCTATCCAGATAATTCGGAATGTCATCTGCATCACAATCCTCCAGGCCTTCCTGCAGATCTGATTTTCCATCTCCATCACTGTCCAGGTCGGTATAGTCAGTCCATCCGTCTCTGTCTGTATCTACTGGATTTTTTGGATCGTCACCTGCTTCAAGATGATCAGGAAGACCATCATCATCAGCATCCAGGTCCAGATAATCAGGTGTGCCATCGCTGTCTGTATCTACAGGATTAGAGGCATCCATCCCATATTCTACTACATCGGGTATGCCATCTCCATCGCTGTCGTAAGGGAGCACAGAGATACGGACCACTGCATTGGTGCAGGCGGCAGAAGTATTGCAGATGCTGTAGGTGAACTGATCCTCTCCATTGAAGCCAGAAAGAGGGGTGTAGGTAAATGTACCATCTGCGTTCAGGTGAACTGTGCCATGTACAGGATTGGCCACCAGTGTTGTAGTAAGTGTTAAAGGCTCATTTCCCGGATCGGAATCGTTCGTCAGAATATTTCCAGTCACCTTTTCATTTTCCCTTCCCACAAAGCTGTCGTTATTGGCGAATGGTGGTATGATAATAGGTGTGATTATAAGGCTAACTGTTGCAGTACCTCCGTCTGAGTTGCCGTCGTTAATGCTGTAGCTAAAGCTGTCTGTTGTAGCAGCGGAGCCATCATGCATATAACTGAATGAACCATCTGCATGCAGGATCAGCGTTCCGTATACTGGCATGCTGATCAGGAAAGCCGTTAAAGCATTGCCTTCAGCATCGGTATCATTTAGCAGCACACCAGGAGCAGCTATGGTGAGGTTAGCACCCTCTACAACAGTATAGGCATCTGCCACTGCTACAGGAGGAGTGTTCACCGGATTGACTGTGATAGAAACAGTCGTAATAGCTGAGTTTACAGTACCATCGTTTACCTGGAAACTGAATGCGTCTGTTCCATGGTAACCAGTTTCAGGAGTATAGGTGACTAGGGGGACAGTGCCATGTATGCTGCCATGTGCCGGTGGCGAAACAATGGAAAAAGAGAGTGCATCATTCTCCCCATCTGTTCCCGCTAAAGTAATGGATAAAGCTGCATCCTGTTCAGTAGTAACAGACTGTGCCAGTGCTACAGGAGCATCATTAACAGCAGTAACATTGATAACAACAGTAACAGTACTGCTTTCTGCCCCTGCAGCATCTTTGGCCCTATAAGTGAAGGAATCAGCACCAAAGTAGTCAGGGGCAGAGGTGTAGGTGTAGGTGCCATTGCTGTTCAGCAGCAGAGTACCATGGGCAACATCCGCTACTAAGATTGCTGTTAAAGCAGCATCATCCGGATCAGTATCATTTGCCAGTATGCTGCTGCCTGTAAGCACCTGATCTTCCTGAACAGTGGCAGCATCTGCAAGAGCTACAGGGGCATCGTTAATAGGATTGATGGTGATAGCAGCTGTAGCAGCAGCAGAAACAAGATTACCATCAGTAACTGTAAAGGTAAATTCATCAGGTCCGAAATAGTCGGGAGCCGGTGTATATACAAGGGCTGGGGCAGTACCACTCAAAGTTCCATGAGCCGGACCGGTGAGGATCTGGTAATCCAGGGCATCACCTTCAACATCAGTACCTGCCAAAGTGATGGTTACTGCTGCATCTTCATTTGTAGTTACAGATTGCGCAATAGCCACGGGAGCGTCGTTTACAGGATTTACGGTGATTGATACAGTAGCCGGAGCTGAAGTTAGTTCACCGTCATGGGCAGTAAAGCTAAAAGAGTCGGGGCCAAAGTAGTTAGGGACTGGGGTGTAAGTGCCATTGCTAAAGCTGCCATGGGAAGGAGGGCTTACCACCGAGAAGCTAAGCGAGCTGTTATCTGAATCTGTACCAGCCAAAGTGATGGCTACAGCTGCATCTTCTTCAGTTGTTACTGATAGTGCTGTGGCAACAGGAGCATTATTTACCGGAATTATAGTAATAGATACAGTAACTGTGTTACCACCTACAGAACCATCGTTGACCTGGTAAGTAAAGCTATCTGTAGTTGTTTCTGAACCATTATGTCTGTAAGAGAAAGATCCATCATCATTCAGTGTCAGATCCCCATGAATTGCCGGATCAATCAGCACAGTTTTCAGGGCATTGCCCTCTGCATCAGTATCATTAGCTAATAAACCTGGAGCACCAATCGTCACAGTAGCGCCCTCACTCACAGTATAAGCATCTGCAACAGCTACAGGAGCATCGTTTACTGGCAGAACAGTTATGGAAATAGTTGCAACTGCAGAGGATAGCTCTCCGTCGCTTACTGTATAAGTAAAGGAATCTGAACCAAAGTAGTTAGCATCCGGTGAATAAGTAAGGTGAGGATGAGTACCACTTAAAGCTCCATGTGCAGGAGGGCTCACTATTGTAAAAGTCAGGGCACTGCTTTCTACATCTGATCCGTTCAAGGTTATTGGTAAAGTGGTATCCTCCTCAGTTGTTACTGACTGTGCATGCGCTACAGGCATATCATTTACAGAAGTAACAGTGATGGATACTGTTGCTGTATTTGAATCTGCACTGCCATCATTTACCCGGAAGGCAAAGGAGTCGGGACCATTGTAATTAGCGTTTGAGGTATATGTAATATTGGGTGCTGTACCGCTTAGGGTACCATGAGTGGGAGTATTAACCAATATGAAAGTTAAATCATCGCTCTCTACATCTTCACCAGCCAATGAGATATTAATTGAAGCATCTTCCGCAACAGTTACAATTTGTGAAGTCGCCTGTGGAGCATCGTTTACTGGAGAGATAGCAATAGTAACAGTAGCAGGGGCAGAGGTCAGCTCACCATCATTTGCAGTGAAGGAAAAAGAGTCGCTTCCGGAGTAGTCAGGATCAGGTGTGTAAATGCCTCCTGTATATGAACCATGGGCGGGAGCGGTAACTACTGAATAGACTAGGGAAGAACTATTTTCTATATCTGTACCTGTCAGTAAAATCGCTAAAGTAGCATCTTCCACTAGCGTTACTGACTGTGCCAGTGCTACAGGGGGATCATTAACAGCAGTAACAGTGATAACAACAGTAACATTATTACTTTCTGCGCCTGCAGCATCTTTGGCTTTATAAATAAAGCTATCCGATCCGTTGTAGTTAGCGTCAGGGGTGTAGGTGTAGGTGCCATTGCTGTTCAGTAGCAGACTACCATGGGCAACATCCGCAACTAATACCGCTGTTAAAGCAGCATCATCAGGATCAGTGTCATTTGCGAGCACGCTGCTGCCATTTAGTACCTCATCTTCCAGAACTGAAGCGGCATCTGCTACTGCTAAAGGGACATCATTAACAGGATTGATCGTGATGACAACAGTTGCCGGAGCAGCAGAAATAAGGGTGCCGTCATGAGCTGTAAAGGTAAAAGCATCAGGTCCTGCGTAATCTGCTTCTGGCGTATAAATTCCATTTTCAAAGCTGCCATGAGCGGGTACAGTTACAAGTGTATACGTCAAAGCATCATCTTCTACATCTGTTCCAATAAGGGTAATGGCTATGGCCACATCTTCATTGGTTGAGACAGACTGAGCCAGGGCTACTGGTGCATCATTGACAGACGTAATGGTAAGCGTAACAGCAGTGGGTGCAGAAGTAGACACACCGTCGCTTACTGTAAAGCTAAAGGCGTCGGGGCCATGATAGTTAGCTGTCGGTGTGTAGGTGAGGTGAGGGGTAGTACCACTCAAAGTACCATGGACTGGTTGGCTTATTACTGCAAAGGTTAAAGCATCACCTTCCAGGTCTGTACCTGCCAAAGTGATGGTTACTGCTGCATCTTCATCTGTAATTACGGGTTGCGCCAGTGCTACAGGAGCATCATTAACAGCAGTAACAGTGATAACAACAGTAACAGTATTGCTTTCTGCCCCTGTAGTATCTTTGGCCCTATAAGTGAAGGAATCAGCACCAAAGAAATTTGCATCCGGTGTATAGGTGTAGGTACCGTTGCTGTTCAGCAGCAGGCTACCATGGGCCACATCTGCTACTAAAAGCGCTGTCAAGGCAGTATCATCCGGATCAGTATCATTTGCCAGTATGCTGCTGCCGGTAAGCACCTGATCTTCCTGAACAGTGACAGCATCTGCAAGAGCTACAGGGGCATCGTTAATAGGATTGATGGTGATAGCAGTAGCAGCAGCAGCAGAAACAAGATTACCATCGGTAACGGTAAAGGTAAATTCATCAGGTCCGAAATAGTCGGGAGCCGGTGTATATAAAAGGGCTGGGGCAGTACCACTCAAAGTTCCATGAGCCGGACCGGTGAGGATCTGGTAATCCAGGGCATCACCTTCAACATCAGTACCTGCCAAAGTGATGGTTACTGCTGCATCTTCATTTGTAGTTACAGATTGCGCAATTGCCACGGGAACGTCGTTTACAGGATTGATGGTGATTGATACAGTAGCCGGAGCTGAAGTCAACGCACCGTCATGGGCTGTGAAAGTAAAGGAAACGGTACCGGCGTAATCTGAAGCTGGGGTATAGGTCAGGTTGGGGGTTGTGCCACTTAAAGTGCCATGAGCCGGTACATCTATTATAGTATAAGTTAATGCATCACCATCTACATCCAATCCTGACAATGTGATCGGCACCAGAACATCTTCATCTGTTGTTACAGCAGTAGAATTAGCTTCCGGTGTATCGTTCATAGCAACAACAGTAATATTGACAGTTGCTGGTGCAGATGTTAGTTCTCCGTCATGGGCGGTAAAGCTAAAGGAGTCATGGCCGTTATAATTGGCAGCTGGAGTGTAGGTACCATTGTTAAAAACACCATGGGCAGGTGGCGTTACTACCGTGAAGGTAAGCGTATTGTTTTCTGCATCTGTTCCTGTTAAAGCAATGCCAACTGCTAAATCCTCATCAGTAGTTATGGTTTGTGTTTGTGCAATTGGAGCATCGTTCACCGGAGATACTGTTATAGATACAGTAACCATATTACCATTTACAGTGCCATCGTTGACCTGGTAAGTAAAGCTGTCAGCAGTGGTTTCTGATCCATGATGGGTATAGGTGAAAGATCCATCTGCTTTCAGTGCCAGTGTTCCATGAGTGGTTGTGTTCACGAGCACGGCAGATAAAACATCGCCATCAACATCTGTATCATTAGCCAGTATACCGGGAGCAGGCATGGTCAAAGTAGCACCTTCGTTAACAGTATAGGTATCAGCTACCGCTACAGGGGCATCATTTAAAGGGGTAACGGTAATGGAGACAGTAGCTTCAGCAGAGTTTACTATCCCGTCATTTGCGTAAAAGGTAAAAGAGTCAGCTCCACTAAAATTGTTGCCTGGGGTATAAATCAAATTAGGGAGTGTACCGCTCAAGGTGCCATACACAGGACTGGTCACAATCGTAAAAGTAAGGGCATCGCCATCAACATCTGATCCGGTCAGTGTGATGGGTGCTGCTACCTCTTCAATGGTATTAACTGACTGCGCATGGGCAACAGGAACATCATTCACAGCCTTCACATGAATCATTACCCTTACCGGCTTGCTTTCCTCTTCTGAAGGGATTGTTGCTTTGTAGTAGAACTCGTCGTTTCCGAAGAAATTAGCATTAGGCGTATAAATATAGGTGCCATTCGCATGGAGGATCAGGCTGCCATAGGTGGTACCTGTAACCAACACAGCAGTTAGGGGTTGGTTGTTTTTATGTTTATCATTAGCCAGCACGCTGGTGCCCGAGAGTACCTGGTCTTCATCTACAAAATGTATATCAGGTACCATGATGAAATCATCAGCTCCCTGACCCCAAACTGGGCCTGAAGTTGCTAACACCAAAGAGCAGGCTAGTATGAAATTGGTTTTGGTTAAAGTAATTCCACAGGTAAAGTAATGGTAAACCCTTAATAGCCTGCTGTTTAAAAATGATCCGGCCATCAACCTTTATTAATATTTGGAGAGAAAATGTAATCTTCAAATATATGCTGCTTGTTCACCAATTGTTATGCACGGAATCCCACTTATATTAGCTCTGTAAGATATCGGTAGTAGTTGTATGATGTTCACGTTGTTAGCCCAAATATTCAGCTATCCATAGCACTAATTTTGATTGACAAAAAAAACAGGAAAGCCGGAAGTGGCAGAAATTTCAGGGATTGGTGAAAGTGAGGCTGTTATTTTTAGCAGCCATTTTGTTGCAAAATTCTAGTTGAAACGAGGTAAATATCCATTATAAGAGGATGTAATTTTTTACAGGAAGTGCCGGAAATGTAGAGAAAGATGTTAGAATCCGGAATGCTGGTTGTGCAGTTAAGCGCAAGATGTAACAGCCCATCATGAAGTTGTCCATTACGGTTTTTTTATCCTTAGGTAATCTTATTTAAAGTAAAGCTGGAACTAAACCCAATTGAAGCTAATTCTATGAAATAGGGATATATCAAATTGATTCAGAAAGATTTATACCAGAATATGGAGCAGATCCTGACAGGAAATTGCGTATACATTCTGAAGACCGGGAAAGACCTGTATAAAATAGGCAAAACTAAGCACCTCCAGAAAAGACTGGCGGGGTATCGCACGCATTTGCCCGTAGAGTTTCAGGTAATCAGGCAATTTATGGCAGAAAACATGGATACGCTCGAGCAAAGCCTGCACGTGATATTTCAGCATAAACACGTAAAAGGCGAATGGTTTGAGCTGGACCAGGAGGATTTAGTTATCTGTGATAACATTGCCCGGAGCCACGCTGTGGTGAAACTCCAGAAGCAAACTAAAAAATACAGGGAACTGCAGTACAGCAGTAATCCGGTATTGCAGGTAATGGAAGCCAATGAAAAATACCTGCTGAACTATTCGAAAATAGTAGAAGACCTGAAGCTTGGGATGACAACGGATGAAATTCTGGAGCTGTACGAAGGCAGCATCAGCCGTTCGACCGTAGAGACTGTAAGAAAACTTTTAAAATCACATACACCAAATTCCGAATTCATTTGCAAATCACTTAACATAGTAAATGATCTGGAAGCGGGTCTCACGGAAAAGAAGATTGTGGAGAAGTACAGAGGAGCCATCAGCAGAACTACAATTCAGACGGTGAAAAGGATTTTGCACAACCAGCTGTACTGAAGAAGGTATGCAATAAATAATTGCAATCGCTAATCAGCCAATAGGCGTTATTGTAAGCCTGATATAAATGTTGTATAATTTATATTATGTTAAGTAAGAAATTCAACTCCTCTTCTGTCTCTATTCTTCCAGCCCGTTCTCCAGCTTTTCCCGGTCGCTTTTATTTTCCAGTTTACTGGCTGCATTGATGGTTAATGCCATGCGTTCCTGCTGAAATAATTCATGGTACCTACCAGTTCTATCTCTGCTCTCCAGCTTGTTTAACATTTCTATCAGTTTTAACTGTACAGCCACATCTCCGGCTGCATAATTTCTGATGCTGGAAAAGCACAGATAAAATACCTGAGCAAAAGATGCTTCTTTGTAAAACAGCCGGTTAAAGCCCTGATCATCATGAATCACTTTGAATTTGGTAGATCCGATCAGATCACAAAAAAGCTGCGTTAAATAATCTATAGCATTCAATGCTGTACCAGGATCATTAATGCCCGGGCTCATTGCCTTTACAGCCACTTCTGTAATATGCTTAAAACCATACAGATAGTTAGTTTCAATATGCTCCTGATGGTAAAAGCTAGTATGATTTTGCAGTTCTGAAATCTGTAAATCTGATACCGGCTTACTGAGCTTCATCAGCGGATCGCCTTTAACGGTGAAACTACCTACTTCTTTCATCACCACAATCTGCAGGTCTTGATCACAGGCAAATTGTAAAAGATTTTTATCGGAAACGCCTTGAAAATAAGCGCCTTTGGGGCTGGGTACTGTTTGCCAACCGCTCAAGCCCGGCAAACTATCCACAAACTGATGTTTTCGTTCCCGCGCAAGCGCCTTTTGGGTTTCCAGATAAATCCCCGATAGAATGTTAGCAATCTGAATGTTCTGGCTGATGCTGTGTATAAAATAGACAAATGATACAAAGCAGATGAAAACCAGAATAATACTCATCAAGACAGCAAGTTCTGGAATGGTGAAATCATAATTTTCTGTGGCCAGATTGATGAGCACTACTATAAGAAAGCCTATGGTGCCCAGATAAATCCCCAGTACCACCTGATGGCTCCTGTTATTGACAAGTTCAGGCAAGACCCGGGGTGTATAATTATTGCTGGCTAAGGTCAACACCACCATTACCATCGAAAAACTAAAAACCATGAGCGAAACTATACTGCCAATAAGTGTGGAGAGCAGGGTTCTGGCAGTTTCAACATCATCTGTAATGATGAGTGGTATATATCCTGTAATAGCATAGGTTACCCCTTTCGAATCAAGGTAAAGGATTAAGAATCCCAGTGTTACCATCGCCAGCGAAATGATGGCCGGATAAAAAGCAATGCTGGAGAATATCTGGAAATAAAGTCGTTTTAGATTTATTTTAGATCTAAACCAGGCTAGAGGATTGGGCATAGCGTTATCTTCTACCTTTTAAACCGGTATTGCCTACGCTTGTTTTTTACTACTGCTGTGGATTTTGTGGCAGATGCTGGTTGTTAAGGCTAGTTCTGCTTTAATTTCTCCCGATAGGATTTGGTAAGCTTCTCAACCTTAGGCCGTACCACGAACTGACAATAAGGAGCCTGTGTGTTATCGTTAAAATAATTCTGGTGATAGTTTTCTGCTACATAAAATTCAGGCAGCGGACTTATTTCTGTCACCACCGGATTATTCCATTCTCCTGAAGCATCAACACGCTTTTTGGCCGCTTCTGCCAGCTGCTTCTGCTGATCATCGTGGTAATAAATCACTGATCTGTATTGTGTGCCCACATCATTCCCCTGGCGGTTTAGTGTTGTGGGATCATGGGTGGCAAAAAATACCTCCAGCAGCTCTTCGTATGAGATTTTCTGAGGATCGAAAGTGAGCTGCACTACTTCGGCATGACCGGTGTTGCCGTTGCACACCTGCTTATAGGTGGGGTCTTGTACACTGCCACCTGCATAACCGCTAACTACCTGTTCCACTCCCTCCAGACGCTGAAACACTGCTTCTACGCACCAGAAACAGCCTGCACCAAATGTTGCTTTTTCCATAAAATCCTCCTTTTACTCTTGCATTTAACTTTTATAAGACTAAAAGAGCAACGCTTCTGTTTATTAAGAATTGATAAGATCCCTTATTTCTGGTATTCCCGCTTAAGGTACTGGCGATATTCCTTTTCAAATTTTATCACCTTTGGCTTTGAAACAGCCTGTATGTAGGGATCTTTTGGGTTTATGCGGTAATAATCCTGGTGATATTTTTCTGCCGGCCAGAATTTTGTAAGTGGTTTAATTTCAGTGACTACTGATTTACTAAACTCCCCGCTTTTCTGCAATTGCTGCTTGTATGCTTCTGCTAATTGTTTTTGATAACTGCTGTTATAGTAGATGCCGGAACGATACTGTTTGCCTATGTCGGGTCCCTGACGATTTAACTGGGTTGGATCGTGCGAATGAAAAAATATATCCAGCAAGGTGGCATAGTTTACCTGTGTGGAATCATAATAGACAATAACTGCCTCTGCATAATCTGTTTTTCCTTCACTTACTTCTTTATAGCTAGGGTTTGCTTTTGAACCACCTGCATAACCACTGATCACCTCCTGCACCCCTTCTACCCTTTCAAATACAGCTTCGGTACACCAGAAGCAACCACTGGCAAACACTGCTTTTGAGAGCCCTGCTGCCTGTTGTGGCAATAAGTCTGCTGTACTGGACATGCGCTCCAGCTCAGGAGTTCCTGATTTTTCCTCCGATGCCTGGCTACAACCCAGCAGTAAAAATGACATGAATGCCAGTAAGCTTAACTTAAATAATGACTGTTCCATTTCTTAGGTTTGTTCATATGAATATTCATCCTTCAGGCTGCAGTAAGCAAAAGTAAATTGTCAATATTTCAATTTAACCTGCTATATACCAGCTTACTATCGCTACAGAAATAGTGTGCAATAATGGTGCCTTTGTTGAGATAAGCACCTGCCCGGAAAATTTATTCTTCAGCAGTTATCCCTTTTCTACTTTATTCAAGCAAAATTGTTCATCAGTTTCTTTCAGATAAATTTGAAAACTGAATTTTCAGTTATAAGTTAAAAATTAACCATCCCTTACAGGCAGCTGCATAGAGTTACAGCAACAGAGTATTGAAAAGACAAAAAAAAAGCTGCCTCTATCATAAGGCAGCTTTTTTAATATTTATAATCGGAGGCTTATTGCTCCATGCTTTCCAGCTTCTTCATCAGCTCGTTAGACTTGTCTTTCATACCGGCACGGTCGTAAGTAACCATGGTAATTTCCATCAGGGTGCGGTTATCGGGGTGCAGACGAAGTGCATTTTCTACATAAGGCAGCGCATCTTTAAAGTACTGGTTAGCCTGCTTGCGCAGCTCCTGCCCTCTTTTTGCTTCTGCATTGCTTAAACCAACATTGTTAGCTTCCTTAACGGTATCAGCAGCACGGTTGTAATGAATAACTGCCAGGTTAAATGCAGAGTTTTTATGTTGTGGGTCTACTTCAAGTGCTCTTTTGTAGGCATCGATGGCAGCCTGCTGATCGCCCAGTTCCTCGTTGAGGTAACCCAAGTTAAAGTACAGATCTGCATTGTCTGGTTCGGCAGCAATGGCAGTCTCAAGCTCAGCTTTGGCTTCGCCGGTCTTATCCTGCTTTAACAGCAATGCGATCTCCTGCTTACGGAATTCAGTTTCTTCAGGGAAGTCTTTTTTGCCACGGGCAATTACTTCACGTGCTTTGTCATAATTTTGCTTCTCATCACGCTCATGAGCGATAAGGGCATAATAGATGTCCTTGTCCTGATAACCTGCATCCAGTAGCTGGTAGAAGTATTTAGCACTTCTGTCGCGGTCGCCAACCTGCTGTGCGGCTACACCAGCATACAGGTTAGCAGTGGTATCAGTTGGGTTTACTTTGATGGCATTATCAAACTGATCCATCGCCTCTTCGTAGTTACCTGCCTGATAAGCAGTAGCTCCTCTGTTTACAAATTCACCCCACAGTCCATTCATTGACTGATCGGCGAAAACGTAATAAGTAGAATTTGGATTGTTTTCCAATTCCTGGGCTTTTTTGAATGAAGCAGTTGCTTCATCTACTGCGTTAGGTGCAATAGCCTGTACAGCTTCATCTTCAGCAGTCGCAATGGCAGAATAAACCTGACCCCTTATAAACCAGGTCTTGGCTTTATCTTTGGTTTTTGCATCCTGTGAAGCGGCATCGATGTTATTCTTTGCCTCAGTCAGCTTGTTAACTTTATCCTTGGCATCTGGTGCCTCAACTTGTTTAAGTAATTGATCAGCTTTGTTTACAGCTTTGTTTTGGGCATAGACAGTAGTCATACCCAGCATCATACAAATGATCAGAATTGACTTTTTCATACTATAAAAAAAGAAAAATTAAAATTATTGTTCAGTTTCATTATCATCAGCAATATCAGGATTATCTAATTTCTCAACATCCTGAATATCCTCTTCTGCAAGTGTTTCTATAATCTCGTCTACTTCCAGCATTTCTATTTTTTCTACAGAAGAAATACTGTCGTTTTCGTTCAGCCTTATCAGTCTGACACCCTGAGTTGCCCTGCCCATAATCCTTAGGTCATCCACCTTCATTCTGATGGTAATTCCCGAACGATTGATGATCATAAGCTCATCCGTATCAATAACTTCTTTTATGGCAACGAGTTTACCTGTTTTTTCAGAAATTTTAAGGGCTTTTACACCCTTACCACCGCGGCGTGTAATTCTGTACTCTTCTACAACAGAACGTTTGCCATAACCGTGTTCCGTTACTACCAGCAGGCTGGCGTCTTCTCTTGCTACACATACCATGCCAATTACGTGATCCTGCTCATTTCCAACAGCTATACCACGTACACCAGCTGCAGTCCGGCCCATTGGGCGCACATCCGACTCATGGAAATGTATGGCTCTGCCACTTTCCAGTCCCAATACTATATGGTTGTCGCCATTAGTCATTTTAACATCCAGCAGGCGATCGCCGGGATTAATGGTAATGGCATTTACACCATTCTGACGGGGGCGACTGTAGGCTTCCAGGGTAGTTTTCTTGATGGTACCCTGCACCGTACACATCATGATAAAATTGTTATTGATGTAATCCTCGTCTTTAAGGGTTTCAACATTCAACACCGCTCTAACCCTGTCGCCAGGTTCAATGTTGATAATGTTCTGAACAGCCCTGCCTTTGGAGACTTTGCTTCCTTCTGGAATTTCATACACCTTTATCCAGTATACCTTGCCATTCTCGGTAAAGATCAGAAGGTAGTTATGAGTATTGGCAATGAAAAGGTGTTCGGTAAAATCATCTACTTTGGTAGATACCCCACGCGAACCAACTCCTCCCCGTCCCTGGGTGCGGTACTCCACCAGCTGGGTACGTTTCATGTATCCCTGATGCGAGATGGTAATCACTACCTTCTCGTTCGGGATCATGTCTTCCATGGTGAAATCTTCGGCGCTGTGTTCTATGTCGGTACGGCGCTTATCGCCATAACGTTCTTTGATCTGCAGCAGTTCCTCTTTAATGATTTCCATCCGGCGCTCTTCACGAGCCAGAATATCTTTCAGATCATCAATAAGGGCCATTACTTCGGCATACTCATTCTGAATTTTTTCACGCTCCATGCCGGTGAGGCGCTGCAGGCGAAGATCAAGAATGGCACGTGCCTGTATTTCTGACAGACCAAAGCGTTCAATCAGGCCGTTACGGGCTATTTCCGGATCGCGTGAAGAACGGATCAGGTTAATGATCTCATCCAGGTTATCAAGTGCGATCAGGTAACCTTCCAGAATGTGTGCACGCTTTTGTGCTTCTTCCAGCTCGTATTCGGTGCGGCGGATCACTACTTCGTGGCGGTGTTCCACAAAGTGCCTGATCATATCCTTCAGGTTAAGTGTTAGCGGACGCCCTTTTACAAGCGCAACGTTGTTAACCCCGAAAGATGACTGAAGCTGGGTATATTTATACAGGTTATTGAGTACAACATTCGGTATGGCATCCTTCTTAAGGTCATATACCACCCGTAAACCATTACGGTCCGATTCATCACGAATCGCTGAAATACCTTCAATTTTTTTATCGTTCACCAGTGCTGCGGTTTTCTCCAGCATACTGGCTTTGTTTACCTGGTAAGGGATTTCGGTAATAATGATTTGCTCCTTACCGGTTTTGTTCACATCAAAATGAGCTTTGGCACGCATCAGCACACGGCCACGGCCTGTTTCGAAAGCAGACTTAACACCACTGTAGCCATAAATGGTACCCCCGGTTGGAAAGTCCGGAGCAGTGATGTGCTGCATCAGCTCCTCTATGGTAATTTCGCGGTTGTCGATATAAGCAATGGTGCCATCTACCACCTCAGAAAGGTTGTGAGGCGGCATATTGGTAGCCATACCAACGGCAATACCAGATGAACCATTTACTAGTAGGTTGGGAAACTTACCCGGTAAAACAGTTGGCTCTTTCAGGGAGTCGTCAAAGTTGGGCTGAAAATCAACAGTATTCTTATTGATATCATTCAGCATTTCTTCAGCGATGCGGCGCAGTCTGGCTTCGGTATAGCGCATTGCTGCGGGTGAGTCACCATCTATAGAGCCAAAGTTACCCTGTCCGTCTACAAGCGGGTAACGCAGCGACCAGTCCTGGGCCATCCGCACCATAGTATCGTACACAGATGAGTCACCATGCGGGTGATACTTACCCAATACCTCTCCAACAATACGGGCTGATTTTTTGTAAGCCTTGTTATGGGTTACCCCCAGCTCCAGCATACCATACAAAACCCGACGGTGTACAGGCTTTAATCCATCGCGAACATCGGGTAAGGCACGGGAGATAATAACCGACATCGAATAATCGATGTAGGCACCACGCATTTCATCCTCAATGTTAATAGGAATGATGTTTTCCTTTGCTCCTTCTGCCATAAATAATCTTTGCAATAGCGGCTAATACCGCGGCAATTTAATGATTTTTAAATAAGAGGCCGAACATCTAAAGTATTAAAGTAAAACTTTAAGTGAACTGGCTGTAAATTTTCAGGATCCGGGAGATTGTTTTCTTTTGGGTCTCTTTTGCAAGCGTTGTTCGGTATCATCTTTATTCCTCTTCAGGTTACGCTGAAGCTCCGGATGATTCTGTCCATACTTGGGATTTTGCCATCTGTAGATAGGCTGACCGCGAAATTCCTTACCATTGTGTAAATGCTCCAGCTGTGTCTGGCAGGCTTTCATGGGACAACGGGGTACTCTAGGGAAATTAAGGTTCACGCCTGCCTGTATGTATAACGAAGGTGTGTTGGTCTTTAGTTCTGTAAGTTCGCCAATATTGGTAGTATGGGAAAACCACTCCAAAGAGGGTCTGAGGGTAAATCTGAAATACTCTGAATAATTGCGCTCCATCATAAAACCCAGGTTAAAAAAAGCACCAGGGTCGGCACCTTCAAACTGGGTAATAAATTTCTTTTTACCCAACCTGAAGTCTACACTATGGTCCCAGTTGCCCCAGCTGATCACCCGGGCCCCTACCATACCGTAATAGCGCCAGGCCAGCGCAGAATTCACACCAGCGTTGTAAGTGTGCAAGTCGCTGCCGCCATTCTTAAAATCCAGTGATCTGATACTGAAGATTTCAAAACCAAGGCCCCCACCAATTCTGAAACGGTCTGCCAGTACTACGTGCAGATCCAGCCCGATGGGCAGGCTGCTGCCAAAGCCGCGTAGGCGCAAATCTGCTGTATCTCCCTGCACCAGCCCATCGGCATCGCCGGGCCGCAGGCCTACATATTGCTTCGGGCTGTTAAGCCAGTTGCTGTAACCTGTACTGATGGCATTGGATTGGGTGAGCAGGTAGTGATTTTCTCCTTCCTGAAGAATAGTAAAGGGCAGTTTCTGGCTATAATAATTCATGCCATACCCCAAATTTGCTCCGATCGTTACTTTATTGAGAATGGCTCTGAGGGGACTTCTTTTTACATCAGAGCTCTTGATCTGATCTGCATCAGGCGATTTTTCCTGCATGTTGCGATCGTTACGCATCTGACGCCCCTCCTGGGCCATCAGTCCATAGGGATTCACCAGGAGCAACAACATCAGTCCTAACAGCCAGAAGAGCAGCGCTTTAGTTTTATTCATGAGCCTGTATGGAAGATCTGAATTGTTGCGCAGATTTTTTCTTGAATATAGCCATTTTATCCGGGTATGTTCACAACGAACATACTACGGCAATCAGTACATTCAACAAAATTAATAAAAGGCGACCTACTCACCAATCTTTGGTACAGGCTTTCATGACATTGGGTATAAAAAATACATGTGGAACGCATATTAGCAAACAACGTATCCTGTATTAGGTTAAAACCCTAGAGAGAATTTAATTTAAAGTACTGATATATGAAGATACTAACAGAAAAAGAGTTTGAAACTCTGGCCAATATACGCGAAGATTATTGTGTGAGCATATATATGCCTACACACAGAGTTGGTGAAGAAGTTACCAATGGAAAAGACGCTTTGCTTTTAAAAAATAAACTCCAGAAGATAAAGCATACGCTTATGGAGCTTGGGATGACGGAAGGTCAGGCAAAGGAATATCTTCAGCCTGCACAGCGCCTGCATGATGATAACAACTTCTGGCATCATCAGCTGGATGGGTTAGCCATTTTTCTGTCTAAAGACCATTTCAGCTACCACAGGCTTCCCTGCAAACTGGAGGAATTCTCTTGTGTAACCAATAGTTTTCACCTCTTGCAACTGATTCCGCTCATGAGTGGCGATGGTATCTATTATATACTTGCGTTAAGCCTGGAGAAAGTACGCCTGCTGGAAGCCACCCGCTATTATGTAAATGAGCTGGATGTAAGCGACCGCATACAGCAGGGTATGAAGGAGGTAGAAAAATACTATGAATTTGAAAAATCCCTGGAGAACCAGGGTGGTCTGGTACCTAACCCGCAAAACCGTAACGGTCAGGGGGAGCTAAGGCCAACTAAGAAGGATTTGGTGGAGGAGTATTTCCGCAATGTAGTGGTGGGACTCCGAAAAATAGTACTCACGGAAAGGACTCCAATTGTGATGGCTGGTGTTGACTACCTGCACCCGATCTTTAAAGAGGTTGCCCACGGATTAAATGTTATGGACAAAGGCATAGTAGGCAATCCCGATGAGCTAAAGGCCAAGGACCTGCACAGCAGGAGCTGGGATGCCGTAGAGCCTTATTTCAGCAAAGAAAAGGAACGCAACCGCGAGGCCTATGGCGATTGGGCAGGTACCGGTAAAACTACTTACGATGTAAACCGTATTGTGCCTGCAGCTTTCAATGGTCGTGTAGATACCCTGTTTATCAGCAAGGGGCAGCATCAGTGGGGCAGGTTTAAGGAAGACTCCCAGGAGGTTGAGCTTCATGATGATTTTAAATATGGTGATGACTGCCTGGTAAGCCGGGCCGCTGTTCAGACCATATTGAACGGGGGCAACGCATATGTGGTGCCGGAGCATGAACTGCCTGGTAATAACGTGCAAAGCAAAATGTCTGCCATGCTGCGCTATTGATCAACAACTAAATACATAGTTATAGGAGCTGCCCTTTTACAGGGCAGCTTTTTTGTTGAACTGGGCTACCAGCTTTACATTGAAGAAGCGGGAAGTAAGGGTATTTGGCACAGCATACTGGCGGTTGCCAAAATCTCTGATCCAGGAGTAGCTGATCACATTGTTATTGCCAAACAGGTTGAGTATTTCCACACCCAGCCACAAGCTGCGAACTGCAAATTCCGGGCGCCTAAAATTTATGATTTTAGAAAGACCTATATCTACCCTGTGATAAGCCGGCGCTGAAAAGGTATTTCTGAACTCTATTCTGTCGGGCGGACCAAAGGGCAGGCCACTGGCATAGAGCAGTTTCAGGTAAGCCCTGATGCTGGGGTCGTTTGGGATGTGATCCTGAAAAAAGATGCCAACATTTAAACGCTGGTCTGTAGGCCTTCTGATAAAACCTTTATCATCACCGGGTACATCTTCCTGTGTAGTGAGCAAGCCCAGGCTGAACCAGGATTCGGCTCCGGGAATAAATTCTCCACTTATTCTGAAATCTGCACCGGTAGCCCAGGCTTCAGATTCATTATTAGAAAAATAACGAATGCGTACGTTTTCAATGTCATAGGCATTAACATTCCAGAATTTCTTATAATAGCCCTCTCCCACCAGGTTAAAGAGCCGGTTCCACATCAAGAAATTAAGATCAGCCCCGGCCAGCAGATGAAGTGCAGATTGCGCCCTTACTTCCAGGTTAATATTGCCGCTATAGGTGCGCAGTTCACGATACAGGGGTGGCTGGTGGTATATACCGGCAGCCGTACTGAAGACCACATCGGTAATCCAGGGAGGCCTGTAGGCATACTGCAGACGCGGACTCCAGAGCCATTGTTGGTTAATACTCCAGAAGTGAGAACGCAAGCCGTATGTAAGGGTGTGCCGGTCGCCTCCCCAGGAAGAGCTGTTTTGCCAGTAGCCCTCAAATCGTTTGCTGCTGAGGTCAAGCGTATTATCTATGAGCCTGCTGTCGCGCACCTGCACAAAACCGGCAGAATCTATAAACTCCCATTCCTGCAGCTGGTCCTGCATATGCTCCAGTCCCAGCTGCAGTCCCCATTCCATCTTGTTCCCACTATTCCACCGCCAGTAGCTGCGGTTTTGCAGGTTGTATACCTGTGCCTCCAGCCGGTTACGGATGTTTATGTAGTTGGTACCAAAGCCCAAAACTGTAATACATTCGTCGAAGGAAGCGGAACTGGTGTTTTTATCGACATTACAGAGGTAATAAGCGCCTTCTACTTCTGCATACTCCCGCTCCCGGGTGTAAAGCCAGGAGGCAATCCAGTCGGTCTGCAGCCGGTCCGACCATTTTGAAGACCATTTGATGGCATTTTGCCAGGTATCGTAGCTCAGGAGCTCTTTGCCCTCGAAACCCACAGTTAACCGAAAGGCCTGCTGCAGGGTGCCAAAGTTAGTTTCCCTTGTTTGCGGAATTACCTCATAGCGGTTACGGGCATAGCTGAGGAGCAGATTCAGGCTGTGCTGCTTACTGGGGTTATAAGTGATAAAAGTCTGCAGATCGCTGAAGCGTGGCAGGTATTCACCTTCCGTATCTAGGGTGCCAAGAAGATAGCGTGCACTTTTATGCCGCCCAGAAGCCACCCATTTCAGCTTACCTCCTTTTGTTACTCCCTCTGTTTCGAAAGAACCTCCTAAAAGGCTGGCAGTGATACTTCCGGTTACTGAATCTGGTTCTTTATAGGTGATATCAAGGACAGAACTTAATTTATCGCCCCACTTAGGTTGCCAGCCACCAGCAGAAAATCTGATAGAGGAAACCATCTGCGGATTAACAAAGCTAAGACCCTCCTGCTGGCCTGATCTGCTTAAAAACGGCCGGTAAATGGGTATACCATTTACATATACCAGGTTTTCATCAAAATTACCACCCCTCACAGCATAGGCAGTAGATAATTCATTGGTACTCACCACTCCCGGCAGGGTCTGAAGAATATCTGAAAAATCGCCAAAGGCAGTGGGTATATGCTCCAGCTGCTGCGGCTTCAGGCGGGTTAAGCCGGCCACTTCCCGATCTGGCTCATCAGCAGCAGATGTTACTTCTACGGCCCTTAATTCATCAGCATAAGTCTGCAGGCTATATTCTGCTACACGCTCCTCTCCTGCTCTGAGTACCAAATTTTCAAAGTGGCTGCGGTAGCCTATATGGCTGATGCGAATTCTAAGGCTATCATTTGCTGGCAGGCTTATGGAGAAATAGCCCAGGCTATCGGCAGAGGTGCCGCTGGATTTACCAATCACCTGGATGCTGGCACCAGCAAGAGGTCCGCCTTCACGGGCACGGACCCATCCCCTCAAAAGCGCATTTTGCGCCTGAAGAGAAGCTGAAGACAGGAGCATCAGCAGTAAAAGACAGCCGTAGTAGTAATGCTTCAACGGGTGCTTTTTTCAGACTGAATGTTTTTTAAGGATGCTATTGTTGCAACAGGATCTGAGGCACTGAATACAAAGCTGCCGGCCACCAGCACATCTGCACCTGCCTCTAAAAGTGCAGCAGCATTTTTTTCTGACACACCACCGTCTATTTCAATGAGCGCTCCGGACTGCCGCTCCAGGATCAGTGCCTTAAGTGCTGCTACCTTGCTATAAGTATGCTCAATAAATGATTGACCGCCAAAACCAGGGTTAACAGACATGATACAGACAACATCTATATCATGAATAACATCTGTAAGCAAATGAGCGGGTGTATGCGGATTTAAAGCAACACCTGCTTTACAACCCATACTTTTTATCTGCTGCAGGGTACGGTGCAGGTGCTGGCAGGCCTCTATGTGAACGGTGAGCACATGTGCTCCGGCTTTTTTAAAAGCCTCCAGGTACTTCTCGGGCTCCACAATCATCAGGTGCACATCCAGCGGCTTTTGGGCATGCCTGTTCACCGCTTCGCATACGGGCAAGCCAAAAGAAATATTAGGCACAAAGCGACCATCCATGATATCTACATGTATCCAGTCTGCCTGGCTCCGGTTGAGCATTTCTATTTCTTTCTGAAGGTTGGCAAAGTCAGATGCCAGGATTGAGGGAGCGACTAAAGGCTTTATCATGCCACAAATATAAAGAAAATCAGATGCCTACAAACGCAGAAACTTATGCATACTGTGGCCCTTATCATAGATTACCTGCAAATGATACATGCCGGTTGGCAAATTATAAACATCTGCCTCCCAGGTGCCAGATTTTACAGCCCTTAGCTGCTGCTGGCTTACCAACCTGCCGGTAACATCTAAAATATTGATCTGCACAGGTTTAAGGGAGGGGAATTTTCTGTTGATCTGCAGTACATGCTGGAACTGGTGTACAGGATTGGGGAAAATAAATATTTCCTCTGCCTCTAAAGAAGAACTTAGCTCCAGGATAGTACTGAAATGCGGCAGGCCGTAGCCATAATCATTATCAGGTGTAGCAAACAGATTTGCCGATTTGATAATGGCTTCCCTTAGCTGCAGATTGGTTAAATAGGGAAAAGCCTGCCAGACACCAGCGGCCAGACCAGCAATTTGCGGACCTGAAAAAGAAGTGCCGTTACTGCGCTGATAGTTGCCCGCAGCGTTTACAACGGTAGTACCCAGTCCCATGGCAACAACATCGGGCTTAATACGGCCATCAGCAGTAGGTCCCGGAGAAGAGAAATAGGTGATCTCCCCCCCGTTGTTCACTGCCCCAACAGAAAGGATCTGGTCGGCATCTGCCGGAGTGCTGATTTTACCCCAGCTGCTACCCCGGCTGTTGCCGGCGCTCACCACCACCAGCATGCCTCGCTGGGTAGCCCAGTTTGCTGCCCTCGCTGCAACAGTGGTTTTGCCATCCAAATCGCTGTAGCGGTGGTTCATGGCAGGATCATTAAAAGTATAATAGCCCAGGGAAGAGCTGATGATATCTGCACCCAGGCTATCTGCCCATTCTGCAGCAAACAGCCAGTTGTATTCTTCTATAATGTATTCTGAACTAACATCTTCGGTTACCGCTAAGAGAAAAGTTGCATCCGGGGCCACTCCTATAAAGGTGCCTGAATCAACAACGGCTATGGTGGAAAGAGCTTTGGTGCCGTGATCATCATACTGATACACATCGGGATTGTTACCAACAAAATCGCGGCTATGGGGCAACTGGTTGTTCCGGTACAGGTGATCGAACCTGTGGCCTGTATTTACACCTCTGAATCCGTCATCCAGCACTGCAATCATTTTACCTTTACCAGTAAAACCATGTGCATGCATTTCTGTTACCCCCAGCAGCTCATGCTGGGTAATGGGTTCGTCCTCCTTTTGATGGGTACTGTACCTTCTGGCTCCCAGTCGTTTACCCGGGGCAACATATTCAATCCGTTCTACAAAGGGCAGGCTGCTCAGGAGTTTCACTTTATCGGGACTGTCCTCTACCAGCACGGCGTTCATCCAGCGGGAACGGAAATAAACAGGAATGCCAAATTCCTGTACCTGCTGCACATACTGTACGCTTACCGGAAGGTCCAGCTGGGTAAGTGCTATATTTTGGCTGATACGCCTGCTGATGGCACGGGAGGTTAAAAATTCCTCGGGCTTTGTGATACTGTAGCTGCTTCCATCCTTGTCTGTAAAAAAAACCATGTAGCGGTTAATCTCCTGCGACCAGCCTGCATGACTTAAGAACAAAAAAAGGAATAGCAGTTTTTTCATAAAGGTTCTATACCGTGCTCTTTGAGTTTCATCTCCAGGTATAAACCAGAGGTGATAATTTCTTTACCGTAACAATCCTGATCAGGCCTGGTACAGTAGTTCAGGTAGTTAACATATTTATAAACCAGTCCTATATCATAGGCATATACTTCATGCCTTTCGTCGTTTTGCACCAGTGTGTTCACCAGGTCTGCCTGCTCTACCATAAGCGTGTTGGGGTACGATAGGTTTTCAAATTCATAGGGCTGGCCTAAATTCATAATTTCAAAACTATCGGCCCGCGCGGCATTCCTTAAATTTGAATTCCAGGTAAGTCCTTCCGATACCGGAAACATGAGCGGTATTACCGCCCGGTTGTTCACCGTTAATTCAAGCCAGTGAGGGGTGCGCTGCACCAGGTAAGTAGAGTCTGTCTTCCAGGGCGCATCAGCATTAGAACGCTGCAAACGCTGTAAAATGTATACTGTATCCTTTTTCTGGTTAATAAAATAATCTGCAACGAGTTCTTTAAGCTCGTAAGTAAGGGTATCGTTTTCTGCAGCAAAATTATAATTGATGCGATAAACATCGTATAAATGAAACTGCCCTAACGACAATGGATAATAAGCCCAGCCAACCCTGTTCAAATCCGGCTCATGGTTGCGTTCGCAGGCTGTAAAAAGTAGCAAAAGGGTGCTTAGCACCCCTGCTACCAATAAACTATGCTGTTTTTTCATGTGCTTGCCTAAAGCTTTTCCAAATCCAGCCACCTCCTACTACGTCATCGCCTTCGTAGAAAACAGCTGCCTGTCCGGGAGCAATTGCATTCACTCCCTTGCCAAAGAAAACTTTCATCACATCGCCAGCCTGCTCAATTACAGCAGCTGAGCCATCATCATTGTATCGGACTTTTGTCACAGTATCAAGCCTTTGGCCATTCAGGTCGGTATATTTGCTTAAAATCAGGTTACGCACATACATACCATCCCTGCTAAGTTCATCAAAGGTACCTAAAACTACTTCGTTGGTTTCTTTTCTGATTTCGGTAACATAAACCGGATATCCCAGTGCTACGCCCAAGCCTTTACGCTGCCCGATGGTATAGAAGGGATAGCCTTCATGCTGCCCTACAACCGTACCATCTTCCAGCACATAATTGCCGCCCTTCACTTCTTCCTCAAGCCCGGGCACCCGTCTCTTCAGGAAACCGCGATAATCATTATCGGGAACAAAGCATATTTCGTAAGATTCCGATTTGTTTACCAGTTCGATAAAACCGCGTTCGCGGGCCATTTCCCTGATCTGTACCTTGGTAAGATTGCCAAGGGGAAGTATGGTGCGGCTTAAGCTCTCCTGCGATACACCCCACAGCGCGTAAGACTGGTCTTTGGTTGTATCAATACCCTTGCTGATGATGTACCGCCCGTTCTCCTGCCTTATTTTAGCATAGTGGCCGGTAGCGATAAAATCACAGCCTAATTTATCTGCCCTGCGGAGCAGTGCATCCCATTTAATGTGTGTATTGCACAGTACACATGGGTTGGGTGTACGTCCCGCCAGGTATTCATCTGTAAAATGATCGATCACATAATCGCCAAATTCATTGCGGATGTCCAGGATATAGTGCGGAAATCCAAGCGAAACAGCAATATTCCTTGCGTCGTTGATAGAATCAAGGCTGCAGCAGCCTGTTTCTTTTTTAGAAGATCCTGAAGAGGCATAGTCCCAGGTCTTCATGGTCATGCCAATTACTTCGTAGCCTTGCTCGTGCAACAGCACGGCAGCCAGTGAACTGTCAATGCCACCGCTCATGGCTACTAATACTCTACCTTTGTTACTCATTGTTTTGTGTTTTCACAGGGTTCACAGCCCTGCTTTTTACAAATATAAAAGGAAGAAAGTCAAAAGACCTTCTTCCTTTCGCTAACATCTTACACCATTAAATAATTTCAGGAAATAGATTCTCTTACCATGCGAGTGTATTCCCGTAGTGCAGATTTGAAATCTACCTCTTTTTCCATCTCATTCAGGATAAAGACTGCTGCCAGGACATGAGTCAGTTTTTCTCCCTCATCCTCGCCCTCTACCTCAATAGCAGGCGATTCCTCATTCACAATTGCTTCTTCGGCAGCCATTAGTTCTTCAAGACTGTTGTTTTCAACCAGCTTTCTAATAGCAGGTATTTTCATAGCTTTTGTATTAGTTCTGTTACAATTTCTTCTTTGCTGGTACAAACCCCTTCCAGCAATTCACCATTTTTAAATACAGCAAAAAACGGCAGACTGGTTACGCCGGCAAGGTGGCGGGCATCGGGGTTTTTTTCAGCATTCACATCCAGAAATGTTATGCCATCAAAACGTTCGTCGCCACTTAGGCGCTTAAACTTAGGAGTAAATAAGCGGCAGCTGCCACACCAGTCAGCATAGTATTTTACCACCACTTTTTCGTTGCTCTGGAGCTTTTGTGCAAAATCAGCGTCTGTTATTTGTTCTACAGCCATGGTCAAAAATTTTTTGCAAATATACATCAAGGATAATTCAAAGACCAGTACAGTTAGTCACTGATCAGGTTTGCCCCTGTGTTGGTCTTTTTAAAAATTGTTGCATTTTTGCTTCTGCAACCGATTTTTCAGACAATCAACCTATTCCTACAGATACTATGGCACTTAGAACTTTTGTAAAAATAAGTCAGGTAAATAATTTAAGTGATGCCCGCTACTGTGCCGGCATGGGGGTGGCCATGCTAGGATTTAACCTTGAGCCCGGCACTCTGCATTATATTGAACCTCATAAGTTCATGGACATAACTGAATGGGTTGCAGGCGTGAGCTTTGTTGCAGAATTCAGTGATGCAGATCCGGAAACCATCAAACGTCTGTTGCCGGAATATCCAGTTGATTATCTGCAGACAGACAGGCCTGACTACCTGGAGGAGCTGCAACAATCAGGTCTGCCCCTTATCCTTAGAATAGAGGTGAACGCCAGCAGCAAAGCTGATGAAGTGGAGCAGGTAATGAGCAGTTTTCAGCAACAGGTTTCTTTTTTTCTTGTTGAAGCAACAGATAAAATAGTGCCTGATAATGATTTGTATGACAGCTTGTTAAGCCTTAGTACCAAATATCAGCTTGTAGCAGACTTTGGTTTTGAGGCAAGTGGTATTAACAGTCTGTTGGATCAATATCCTATAAAGGGACTGGCGCTAAAAGGTGGAGAAGAAATCAGGGCCGGCTTTAAGGATTTTGATCAGCTGGCGGATATACTGGAGGCACTGGAGATAGACGAGGAGTATTAAGTATACTAACCAAGCAGCACTTACAAAATACAACATCTACTAAGCCTCCCCTTTACGAATTCTGCAGCGCAGGTAATTAATATTTTTTCCCTGCTGAAGAAACATCTGTTCATAGTTTGTCTGTAAACCATGATGCTCCTCCAGCATTGGGCTTTGGTAAAGGTCGTGTGTCCAGGCCAGCTCTTCTACCGGAAATTGCTCAAGCATCTCCCTGGTATAATCAAAGAATGGCTGATCATCTGTTTTCAGGTGAAACATCCCTCCGTCTTTCAGGATACGCTGGTACATTTCCAGAAACCTGGGATGGGTAAGGCGCCGGCGCTCATCTCTGTCGCGTGGCCTGGGATCCGGAAACGTGATCCAGATCTGGTCAACTTCGCCCTCATCAAAGTAATTATCAATGTCGATGATCTTGATGCGCAGGAATGCCACGTTTTGCAGCCCCTCTTCCTCTGCGCTCCGGCTGCCGAAATAGAGGCGTGCGCCTTTAATATCAACTCCTATAAAATTCCTGTCAGGATAATACCTGCCCAGGCCAATAGTATATTCTCCCTTACCACAGGCTAATTCCAGCGTGATGGGATTATTATTTTTAAACTGGAGTTTTTGCCAGGCACCTTTTATTTCTTCTATGATTGGTTTGCCCGCCTGAATAACATTGTCTCTGCTTTCATTCTCGGCAAAGCGCTGTAACTTATTTCTCACTGATGAATTGAGCTGATAAAACTTAAAGTTGGAAAGCCTGCAATTTACGGTAAATAATTTACAGCTCATTAATTTCAGCTACTACAAAGGTCGAGCCGGTAATCATAACTATGTCATCGGCTGAGGCCAGGTGCCTGGCCTGCTTCAATGCCTGGTTTACATCGGGAATAACAATTCCCTGTAAACCATGCTGTTGAGCTATTTCACTTAAAGCTTCAGCTGACATGGCGCGAGGTATGTCAGCGCGGCAATAAAAGTAAAATGCCTCTTTTGGGAGTAGCTCCAGGGTGCTGCTTACATCTTTATCGGCTACCATACCCAGGAGAATAAACAGTCTTTGGTGCCTGATTTGCTCTACCTGTTGCATGAGGTGCAGCATACCATCCGGATTATGGCTTACATCTGCCACCACCAGTGGGTGTTCACCCAATACCTGCCAGCGTCCTTTCAATCCAGTTACCCGACAAACGCCACTGATACCGGCAGCTATTGCCTCTTCTGTAATCTGGTATCTTTGCCTGCCTAGCAGCTCCACTACTTTCAATATGCCGGGTATGTTGGCGGCATAATACTGGGCTTTCAGGTCTGTAGGTTGTGCTGGCAGCCATGGTTGATTATCTTTCAAAATCTGCAAAACACCAGCCGAGCGCCAGGAGGCGCTGTAGGTATCTTCTGCAAAAAAAATCGGTGAATGCTGCTTTCTGGCGGTCTCTTCGAAAACTTCAACAACCTGCGGCTGCCGCTGGCTAATCACAACAGGTACTTTAGGTTTGATGATACCTGCTTTTTCAGCGGCAATGGCCGGTAAGGTATTACCCAGAAAAGCAGTATGGTCCAGACCAATTCGGGTAATGAGGCTTACCAGTGGCGTGATGACATTAGTGCTGTCCAGGCGGCCGCCCATACCGGTTTCTATTATGGCGATGTCTACTTTCTCACGAGCAAACCAGTCGAATGCCATGCCTACCGTAAGCTCAAAAAAGGAAGGCTGCACTTCTTCTACCAGGTTTTTATGCCGGGCCACCCAATCTACTACTTCCTGCTGAGAAATTGCCTTGCCATTGATCCTGATCCTTTCGGTAAAATCTTTTAAATGTGGAGAGGTATAGAGGCCGGTTTTATATCCTGCAGCATGCAGAATAGCAGCCAGCGTATGGGAGGAGCTGCCTTTGCCGTTGGTGCCGGCTACATGAACAGCGGGAAATTTCAGATGAGGATAATCAAGTGCTTTGCAAAGCCTTACCGTGTTGCTCAGATCTTTTTTAAAAGCGGCGGCGCCAATTCGCTGAAACATGGGCAGCATCCCAAAGAGATACTCCAGGGTCTGACGATAATCCATGTGAAAGTTTTAGCGGGATTTGATGATGAAAGTAACTGAGCCGGTAGTTTTTTGCGGCACTACACCAGCTGCAGTTCTTGAAAAAGTTAGGTTTTCAACCTGTCTTTTGTAAAACTGTGCAACACTTAAGCTTACACTCGATTCTTTGATGGAAGAAGTTTCCACATAACCCTGGTCATCAATGGTAAATTCTATCACCACACGACCATTCTCATCAGATTTATCAGCATCACGGGGTTTGGAATCCCAGTTCCAGCCAACAATGCTAAGTTGTGCACCATTATTTCCACCACCACGCTCGCCATATAAAGCACGGGCATCAGTTTTGCCCTGCTCGTCGCCCTGGTCGCCGGTTTTATTTGGCTGATCGCCCTGACTGGATGCCTTTTGATCAGTGCTGCTGCTTTCACGCTCTTTTTCGCCGGGGAACAGTGCAGGTTTAACAGTTTCTTTGGGCTTTTCTGCCGGTTGCTGCTGCTGCTGTGGTTGTGGCTTTGGCTTCGAAACCTCCTGCTTGGTAACAGGACTTGGTTCGGGCTGGGTAACCACCTCTTCAATAGCCTGCTCAATTGGTGCAGGTGTTGCAATCTCAGGGGTTACGGCTGGCTGCTGTACAGGTTCCGGCTGTGACTGAGCCTGCTGCGATTCAGCTACCTGCTCGGCCTCTGGCTGTGGTTGAGGAGAAGGCGTTTGGGGCTGCTCTTCTCCGGAACCAGCCAGATCGGTTCCAAAATTAAGTTCAATGCCTATTTCAGGTGCAGGAGGGTTTGGTGCTTTCCAGGCCATGACGAACAGAAATGCCAGGAGTAACAGTAGGTGTACACCTGCTGAAACGCCTGCTCCGATCATCTTGTTCTTTTTCTCCCGCTCTGACATACTGCTTATCTTCTCTCAGTTGGTTTGGTAGCTATCGAAACCTTTGCATTTAAAGCAGCGGCAATACCCGCAATTTCAACAAATCGTTCTGTGGGAACTGTTTTGTCTACATGCAGAACAACAACACCTTCCTTTTCAGTTCCGGATAATTCGTTGGTCAGGATGCCTTCGACCTGCTCGCGGCTTACCTCCTGCTCATTCACCATGTATCTCAAATCATCAGTAATGGTAACGCTAACTTTCTGCATTACAATTTCTGATTTTTTAGCAGATGGCAGGTTTACGTTCAAGCCAGATGGCGTAATAAAGGAAGAAGTAAGCATAAAGAAGATCAGTAGCAGGAAAATGATGTCCGTCATAGACGACATACTGAACGCAGGATCAACTTTATTTTTTGATTGTAGGGCCATATCAGTTAGGTTCTTGCAGAAGGTCTATAAAGTCGATGCTGTTGTATTCCATTTTGTGTACAATCTTTTGTACCTGTCCTACCAGGTAATTGTACATCAGGTAGGCCATAATTCCCACCAGCAGACCAGCCGCCGTGGTGATCATTGCTTCGTAGATACCCTGCGATAACAGCCTGGGGCTAACAGAACCTTCTTCCTGGGCAATGGCGATAAAGGCTTTTATCATACCTGTTACAGTACCAAGGAAACCAATCATGGGAGCAGCACCAGAAATGGTGGCCATCAGCGAAAGGTTTTTCTCCAGTTTGTAAATTTCTATGCGACCAACGTTTTCTATTGATACTTCAATATTCTTCAGCGGGCTGCCAATCCTGCTAAGGCCTTTTTCCAGCATTCTGGCAACAGGCGTATCAGACTGGTTGCATAGCAGACGTGCTCCATTGATATCACCATTCAGTACCAGCTGTTTAATTTTGTCGCTGAACTGGTTTGGTGTTTGGGCCGCTCTTCTGATGGTAAGCACACGTTCTACAAAAATGTAAACCGCTAAAAGAGATAAAATAGCAATGGGGATCATTGCCCAACCGCCATTCATCAATAGCTCCCAAAGAGAGACTGAAGCTTCGTCCTGCACAGCTGCCCCGGTGGTGTCTGTGGCAACTGTAGAAATTTGCAAAAGGGTCATGTTATTATTTAGTACCTAACGATCCAGATTTCTTGTCCAAATGTATTTTTGAGATCTTCAAGCTCCTCACCTGCTTCAGCAAAAGAAGCTGCTTCGGCAACACCTAAACGGTAGAATTTTTTATTTCCACTTGGTTCGATCAGTGTTACCTGTCTTCCTTCGGCTGCAAGCTTTTTGGCATAGTCGCCTGCCATATCTCCATCAATAAAGCTGCCTACAATTACGTAGTAACGGCCTGTTTTTTCAGTTATTGTTGTTATTCCACCTTCTTTTGGTGCCTCTGCTTCTGGTATCCAGTTTTCTTCAACCGGTGCTTCATCAACAATTTCAGGTTCGGGCTCCGGCGCGGGCTGCTGAATTGTTTCAGTAATCCGTGGAGCTACTACCTCATCATCTGCTTTGAACACAAAATAATACAGGGAGAAACCTGCAACTGCCAATAAAATAATGATGCCTGCCCATATTGGCCAGCTGGAGCGTTCCTGCTTTGGCTGTAAATCAATTTCACGCTTTTGGCGCACTGGCTCAGCTGCAGCTACAGGCTGGGCATTTTCTATGGGGCTGAATTCAGCTTCAGGCAAACCATACTCATCATCCTGCTGAATTTGATAAGTGGTTTCGTCTTGGTTATTCAGATTTTGCTGATCGTACATAGTTTTCCGTATTACTGGTAAATTCCAAATTTACTAACAACAGCGCTCAAAGCCAATGGCACGTAATTTAGAAGGATTAATAACACAGAAACACTAAAGACCTTATTGTATTACTCTTCTTATTTTTTTCAGAAAGCATAAGTGCCGCCAATCCGAACCAGCAATTTTCTTGACGGATAGTTCTGAAAACGCTCAAATTCTTTATTCAGGATGTTGTGAAAATTGATAAAGGCAGTTGCTTGTGGTGAAAAACGATATTCGCCACCCAGCGTAAGGTTTATAACAGGATCTAACGTTGTTACGCCATTTTCCATGCCAATGCTGCGTGCTTTGATACCACTTAGTACAAAAGCATCTGCATTCAGGTAGATTTTATCATAGATATTATACCGGATATCACCCTCTACTTTCAGGCTGGGCTGGTGCCAGGGCTCTTCCAGCTCCGATGGATTATATCCGTAATAGTCTGTTCTTAATCTAACATTTATACGCTCTCCACTTCCGTAGCTCACCTGGCCATATACATTTGCATAGGCTGTGTTGCCGTAATCATATACTACGTCAAAACGGGCAGTGTCGGTCTCATTATTAACAAAGTAGTGCATGTTTTTAAGCGTGGCCACAGAAAATCCTGCTGCTACTCCAAAACCTCCGGCAAGACTGGCACTGGCACCAGCATACAGCTCTTTGGTATTTTGCGTAAAGAGCAGGGGTATCTGCTGGTTCAGGAAAGGGTTCTGGCGGCTTATAAAATCATAAGTAACAGGCAAAACATCTCCACGAATACCAACAAAAGCACGTACATTCTGCAGAGGCTCAACACTTAGTTCTGCCCTTGGAAAAACATGTAGTTTATCAGCATTCAAAGCTGTATCGTTCTCCCAGGCAAATGTAAAGCCACCTTCCAGTTTCAGGGCGCCAAGTGTGGTTGAAACACCGGGTAAAATCCGGAAGAGGGTACGGTTGCGGCTGGTAACGTCTTCATACTGGCTGGTCAGCAAGCTGCTATAGACATGAAAGCCCAGGGCATCACTTAAGGTATAGTTAAGCTTTGCGTCTATCTCTGCCCTGTTTTCACTAACCTCACGGTTATTGCTGGTTCTGCTAAACCCGCCGCTTCCTTTCAATAGCAGATCTTTCTGTTCTACATTTTCCAGCTCAAGCCGTACGCCCATGCGGCTGTATGCTTGTTTGATATCTTCTTTATCTGGTTCTTCCAGATCCTCATTATAACCATAAAAGTTAAAGCGGTCTCTGGAGTACCAGCCACTGCCGGTGATGCGTGCAGTTTTTCTGATCAGGGTTCCTTCTGCGCGTAAGAGGGTTTCGCCCCAGCTGCTGTTGCCGCCATCTACAGGACCTCTTGCAGCCGACTCGTGTCTGAACTGCAGGTGGTAAAGATTCCCGGCCTGGCGCGGTCCACTGATATGGGCATCCAGCAAGGGGCTTATATAATTACCGATTCCTGCTTTGATGTAGCGCTGAAAATATGGTGGTGGCGGATCCTGCTTCATTTTAAGCACCCGCACGGTAGGTTCAATTGGCTGTAGCCTTAACACAGGTTCGCTGCTCTTAAAGCTAACATTGCGTACCTCCTGCTTTGGCTGTTGCGGTGGTATTTTCTGATAGCTGCGCGAAGCAGGAGGAAGTTCGTTTTCTCTGTCCTTTACTATGATTACTTGCTCTGCCTCTATCTCTCCCTCTGTCCAGGGTTGTTGCTGCTGTGCCTGTGCAGCAGCAGCCAGAGACATAAAAGACACCAATAATGCCCAGGGTTTATTCATGTGAAATAAGCTCGTTTAGCGTTGGCTTTCGTTGGTACTGTCTGGTCTGATTTGCTGCTGGCGGGCTTCTTCCTGCTGTAGTGTGTTCAGCCTTTGTTTAGCTTCTTCTACAATGGAAGGTTCAGTGGCATTTTGAATGATAGAACGAAGTGTTTCTTTTGCCTGAAACAGCTCTCCCATTTTAACATAATTTTCTGAAATCAGCAGGAACGATTTTCCAAGCCAGAATTTAAAGGATGAAAAGCGGGCATTATAACCAAATAAGGTTTCAACTGATTCTTTGTACTGCCCATCCAGGTGCTGAATGTAAGCGGTCAGGTAATAGGCTTCCGCAGCATTTTCATCTTTGGCAAGCTCAACGGTTTGATTAAAGTAGTTAGCGGCTTCTGAATGCTCTTTGCGGGCAAGGGCAACTTTTCCTTTTAGTAAGAGTGCCTTGCTCATTAAGTTGGCAGCTGCACCACCTTGCTCTGTAAGCTGGTTTGCATAGTACATGGTAGAGTCCAGTTGCTGGCGGCGGAAGTAAGTTTCCATCAGGCCTGCCCAGGCATCTACCTGCTGTCTGCGGTTAGCGGCAATGCGCTCCAGTTTGCGGTAATTTTTAGTGGCGGTAGAAAGATCGCCTTCTCTGAAGCTGATTTCTGCAATGCGCTGTACTGCTCTAACCTGTAAATTTGAAGGCCCCGTGGCAGAAATCTTCTGGTACTCCATTAAAGCTTCCTGCGTTCGGTCACTTCTAAAGAACGATTCTGCCAGGTAAAAGCGAGCCTCGGATGCATTGGTACTTTGTGGGTAATTGCGCAGATAAACTTGTAACTGCTCTATCGCCTGCTTATACTTTTGCGTGAAGTAGAGATTCTTAGCCTGCTCAAACTCAACCGATTCCAGTGCCTGATCTGCAGGATTTGCTTTCTTGTACAGTGCCAGGTATCTGTCAAAATCTTCAGACCTGTTTTGCAGGTTCAGCACTTCCTGTAAGCCGAGCAGCGCTCCGTTGGCGATGGAATGCGATGGATACTGCTCCAGGATACGTATATATGCATTGGCGGCAGGCTCATAATTCTTAAGGTTATAATGTGAGAGCGCCATGCTTCTGTAAGCGTAAGGTACAAAGGGGCTGTTTGGATTCTGCTGTACAAACTGTGTAAACTGCTGAACGGCCTCCTGGTATTTCCCCTGGTCGAACTGCAATTCTGCTTTGTTGAACATGGCATCATCGCGGTACTGGCTGTTCGGGAAATCTTTCAGCAAAGTGTTCCAAGACTGGGTAGCTTCACCGGGTCTGTCGAGCAAACCATTTACCAGGCCAATCTGGAAGAGCGCATAATCTCTTTCTGGATTATTTTCTCTCAGTGCTTTCTGATAATAGTCAAGTGCGCTGTTGTAGACTTTAGTAGCATAATAGCTATCGGCCAGTCTCAGAAGCGCATCGTGGTAGAAAGGATTTTTTACACCTGACTTGTCAACAAATTCCCGGAAGTGAACCAGTGCCCTGTCGTACTGCTTACTATTATAGTATGCATATCCAATGCCATAACGGCTTTTCAGGTGCATTTCAGAATCAGGCGCTGCCTGGCGGAACACAGCGGAATAAGAGTTTTTGCTCTCATCCCATTTTTGCCCGATAGAATAAGCTTCGGCACTCCAGAAGTTCGCCTTTACAGTGATCTCTTTGTCTTCAGGATATTCCAGCGACTTCTGGAAGAGCTGTACGGCATTGTAGAACTTACCAGTATTGAAAAGTTCTGCGCCATGTAGATAAGTTACTTCCTGATAGGCTTTGCGGATACGTGGATTTTTGTTTTCCAGCTTTTCGATGTAGGCAATTGCCTGCTCGTAGTTTTGATTTTTCAGCAGCGATTCGCTTAGCAGTTCTGTGGCTTCCTGACGGTAGGTAGAACGTGGATACTCATCCAGGAATTCACGCAGTGCAACAGTCGCTGCATCGTAATTCTGCTGCTTGATCTGCAGCTTAGCCAGTTTGTACAAGCTTTCTTCTTTGATCTTTGGATCGAAATCTAAGCCTGCAGCACGCTGGAATGCTGTTTGTGCAAAAGGTTCGTTATTCTGTTCCAGGTAAAGCTGACCCAGATAATAAGCTGCATACTGCCCCAGGGAATCCTGCTGGCTGGCAATACCTTTGAAAGACTCAATGGCCTCTTTAGATTTACCGCTCTTGTACTGAGAAAAACCCATGCGGTAAGCAAGGGGTGAATCCAGTTTACGGTTACCGGCATACATTTTAAAAAGTTCTGCCGCTCTGGCATATTCTCCTTTTTTATAGTATGCTTCTGCGGTTAACAGTTCAAGTTCTGAGCTGCCCGACTTTTTGCGGCCTGAGCTAAGTTTATTTTCAGTATAAGCAATCAGTTTGTCGTACTGTCCCTGGCGGTAATAAATATTTGCCATCAGGGCCGGCACTGTTGCTGCATAGGCTTCGTTTTGTTCAGCGCGCTGGAGGTCATAGGCAGCTTGGTCATATTCTCCCTTATTGAAGTAGATATAACCGGCATAGTAGCTGGAGGCAAAAGAGTAGCGGTTGCTGTTTCTTTTCAGTTTATTAAAACGCTCCAGTGCCTTGTCAAAATTCTGATTGCTGAAATAGGTATAGGCCAGGTTAAAATCAACTTCGTCGCGCTGGGCCGGCGTAAGGGCTGCAGGGTTTACACGCTCGTAAAAGGAAGCTGCTTTTGTATATTTCTTATTATTATAGTAAAAGTTTGCCAGTTCGTAGTAGGCAAGTTGTGCTTTGGGATGATTGGGATACTCCTGCAGAAAGTTTTCTGTGAGTGCTTCCGCATCGTCATTCGACAGGTTCAGGGCACTGTAGGCAACAGAATAGGAGGCTTCTGCACGGCGTAAATCATTTTGTCCGGGCTGTTCTATCTCAAGGTAACGGCTAAAAGCACGACGGGCTGCTGCCCATTGTTTTTTTTCCATTAACTCCAGCCCCTGCTCAAACTGAGACGGCCCCTGTGGCCGAATAACAGGATGCTGAGCTTGAACCGTACTCATGCACAGCAGTAGTAACATGGCATATGCCAATGAGAATCTCATACTTAAGCTTTGTGCAAATTTCAACGTAGTATAAATGGCTAAATTGTTCTTCCCGATGTAAGGAATCAGATGCAATCTTTGCATTTTCTATGGAACAAACAAGTTACTCAAGTACCCTTTTTTATATTAATGATTTCTTTATTCTTCATTTAATGGATACTTCATGCCTACCTAATCAACGAGAAATGAGTGGGTTCAGTTTATCTATCTAAAGAAATACTTACAGCAACAATTTTTATCCACACCGGGTTGTGAATGGTATATTTTTAATGCCTTTTTAATAAAAAATCCGGAACCACAGGGCTCCGGACTTTATGTATATCCTCTTAACACCAAAAATATTTACTTGCCTGCGGCTGGCATCAGTACAAAAAACTCTGCCCGCCTGTTCAGCTCACGACCCTCACGGTCGTCATCATTAGAAGCAAGAGGCTCTTCCTCTCCTCTGAAATGAACCAGGATCCGTTCTGCAGCAACACCCTGCTCTACCAGGTGTTTTTTCAGGAGTTGTGCTCTTCGCTGACTCACCTCCAGGTTTGCTTTTTTAGTTCCCATTTCATCGGCATGGCCTACAACTTTGAGCTTTGCCGATGGATTCTCATTCAAGAATCGAATTACATTTTGAATGATGGTTTCATAGGCACCCTTCCGGAGTGAGGTCTGGTTGAAGTCATAATATATATTTCTAAGAATGCTGAACTGCTGCATATCAGGTATATCGGAGGCTACTTCTTTGTGCCTGATTTCAATGCCAGCTAGGGGCGTGGTTCCATTTTGTGCCTGCACTGTAATGCCCGACTGTAACTCCTGTGTGCCTGTGCTTTCAGCTGACTGATCCGGCTGTCCAACTGTTACAGCGCCGGTCGCATTCATGCTCTCTCCTTCCCTCTCTTCAGGAAAATCATTCGCCGCTGCTGTCATGGCAGCATCTTCTGTATCAGTAAATGTATCATCGGCAGCAGCCACAGCTTCTGTATTAGGCACCTGTGTTTGCACGGTCCGTATATTTCTGTTGATCGCCACCAGCGATTTGTGTGTAGGCATGGGAGGCAGCAGCTCTATCCTGGGCAGCAGAGGACTTTTATAAATATCCCGCTTTTCGGATCCGTGCCGATACGATACATAATAAATATCCCTTGCATCATCGGTAACAGAAAAGAAGGTTTCTTCACCGCTGGAGTTGATGGGTTCTCCCAGGTTTACCGGAGAGGACCATTTAATCCAGGTTTCATCAAGCCTTTGCACATAGTAAATATCGGCACCACCTCTGCCCTTCAGTCCATAAGAGCAGAAAAACAACGTGCGGCCGTCAGGAGCCATAAAAGGGGCGAATTCAGATTTTTTTGTATTTACCCCGGGCCCCAGGTTTAAGGGTTTGCTCCAGCTGCCATCTTCTTTAGGAAAGCTCACATAAATATCCTGCTCACCGCGGCTATCCTCTCGCTCCAGGGCCATGAGCAAAACATCTTCTGTATAGTTCTGAAAAAAATCCAGGTACTCACTGTAGTTGTGGAAATCTTCAATCACGACCGATTCCGGATCAACCCATTTGCCATTTTGCTTCTTAAATCTAGCAAGCGGCCCATCTACTTTTTTGTAGGTGTTCAGCATCAAAAGCTCATCACCTTCGGGGCTGATACCAAAAAGGCTGTTGGAGAACCTATTATTGATGGGCTCTCCCAGATTTTCCGGCTCACCCCAGCCAGTACCTTCCCGACGCACTACATAAATGTCCTGTAAGTCTTTTTCACCTTTGTTATTGTCCGGATGCTCTCTTCTGCCAAAGTAAAGTGTCTTACCATCACCGGTAATAAAGGGGCGGATCTCTATGTAATCAGAATTTATTTGTTCGGGCAAAGCCACTCTTTCCTTTTGCTGTGCGAATGCATGGACAGAAATCAGGAGAAAAAGAGCGCAGACAGTAAATCTTGACAAGCTGGCAAGCATGGGGATTTTATTAATCAATTACTTTAAGTAGTAGCTACTAAGTTATTGTTTTACAATAAAGAAATACAAATTTTTACTTAAGAAACTTGTAGGTACAGCGGCGGGCATGCTGTAAGTTATCAGGCTGAAATGTCAAAACAATTTAGCTTTTTAACGCTTCTAAAGCTTGAACCAAGCAATTTTCAACAGACAAAAGTTTTTTTAACTAACTTAGTATGTCTGAACCCTTATTGTGCGATGGGCAAATATGTCTATAATTCCAGTCTGCCGTTTGTAAAAGCTAATTTCAATGGAAACAGGGTCAACGACGACCAGTTTACCAATTATCCTTATCCCGATCCTGATCCAAGTTTCAAAAAAGTGATCAAGTGGAAGCTGAGTACCAACCCTCAGAAAAAGGAAAAAAAAGCCGATACTTTTAAGTTGATTCCACAGTTTCTGCCACAGTTGCCCGAGGCACCAGATAGCTACCTGATCTGGCTGGGACATGCAACATTTTTGATCAAATTAGGCGATGTTACCATCCTCACCGATCCCATTGTTGGCAAACTTCCATTTATCAGACGGAAAGCACCCCTGCCTATAGCCGTCGATGAAATCAAGGGAATAGATTATATCCTGATTTCTCATGCGCACAGGGATCACTATGATCAAAAATCACTCAACAAAATCCTCAAAAATAATCCGGGAGTAGAAGTGCTGGGGCCGCTACGTATTAGTAATTTGTTGAATAAGTTACCAGTTCAGCCTCCACACCAGGAAGCAGGCTGGTATCAGCAATTTGAGGTAAAGAAGGATGTGAAGCTGGTGTATTTGCCGGCTATACACTGGCACCGTAGAGGGCTCTTCGATCTGAACGAAATACTGTGGGGAAGCTTCTATATTTCTGATAGAAACAAAAGTATTTTCTTTGCAGGCGACACTGCTTACAACAAGCATTTCAAAACCATTGCCGATGTGATGGGGAAGACCAACATTTGCCTGATGCCGATCGGTGCTTATAAACCGGAAGCCATGATGCAGTCTTCGCACCTCTCTCCGGATGAGGCGGTCAAGGCTTTCAACCAGCTGAATGCAGAGGTGATGATCCCCATGCATTATGGTACTTTTGATATATCTGATGAGCCGCTGGGTGAACCGATCCGAAGACTGGAGAGCCTGACGGAAGAGGGAATCCTGAACGGAAAATTACAGGTGCTACAGCCTGGAGAAATTTTTCCTATTTGATACTTTTTTACCCCCTGTTGTAAATTCTGCTTTTTTGCTGCCTCCCACCAACCCTATCTGGCAGAGATTCTAATTACAAAACTGTTGCTGAAAACTCACTGCAGCATTGTAAACAAATTTGTATAGCCTTGTATGATATTATGGCTTTGAGGTATATCCTGAAGCATGTTCATAATATAACTAAGTAACATGAGTAACCATTTTAACACATGTTACATATGTCATCTAATAATACGTGTAGTACCTATAATTTGGTGTTACTAGTGTTTTAGGATGGCATCTGCTACCAGGGCTCCGCTCCTGATGGCTCCGTTGATGGAGCCATTCAGCAGGAAGTCTCCACACATAAAAATATCATTTTTGATGCGCAGGCTGCTGGCAGCAATCTGGTGCTGCACATGCATTTGTTCCGGCAGTGCATAGCGAATTTTGTAGGTCTTCAGGTGATGCCAGTGTTGTACTTTTTCGCCAAAGTAAGGATGCAATTCCTGCTTTACCCTTTTAATGGCAGCCTGTGTATTTTCCTCCACCACTCCATTGCAGCTCACAGAAATAAGGTGCTTCCCCCGGGGTGCATAAGAACGGTTCACTTCTGTCAGCACCGCCACATTATTAACAAAAGCTTTAGGCTCCGTATTCAGCATAATCCAGGCGCCGCGCATAGGAGATTTATCTGACCAGAAGTAGATATTGGTAGTGCCCAGGCAGGCAGTTTTTATCTGAGGCAGGTAGTCTTGTACCAGGCCGCAGGCCTCCGTAGCCACCAGAATTTTATGGGCGTTCAGCTCTTCTCCACCAGATATAGTGACAACATTATTGTCTATGAATTTCACTCTATGGTTCAACCGTATTGTTTCCGGGGGTAACTGCGCTGCCAGCTGAAAAGGGATGGCCTGCATACCTCCTGCCGGCAGACTTGCCCAGCTTTCGCTGAACATTTTGAAAACAAACATGAACATTCTACTGGAGGTATATAGCTCACGTTCCAGAAATATGCCACCGAAAAAAGGCCTGAAAAAGTTCCTGATAATCTTTTCTGAAAAGCCAATCTCCTTTAATTTGTCATAGGTACTTTGCTCCGGAGTTTTGAAAAGGTCATCTATGGGGGTGCTCTTTACTTCCTGCTTTAGCCAGAAAAGTTTCAGTTTGTCCTGCAGGCTGCCAACAGATGAAAGCATGCTGCTGAACACATGTGAGGGATGTCGCAGCGGATCGGCAAAGAGATCTTTATTGCCTTTATTCATTAAGAGAGCTCCGGCCCCAAAGTGCTGGAGATTTAATTTGGAGTAATTGAGATACCGTTGGGTTTCCGGATAAGCCGAAAGGAGCACCTGGAAACCACGGTCAAGCAGATATCCATCTACCTCGTCTGTAGCAATACGCCCACCTACTCTGTCGGTGGCTTCAAGAATCAGTACTTTTTTCCCCGCCCGGTGCAGCTCAAGGGCAGCAGTCAGGCCGGCAACACCAGCACCTACTATTAATACATCGTAATACATTCATTTTTTATTCTGCCTCTGTATGTAAGCATATAAGCCCGACAAAGGTTTATACACTGCGTTCAAACCAATGTTCTGATGGGTAGTACGCGAAAGATTTTTAAATTGCGTTCAAACCTACTTAATTTTTTATATGAAGAACATTACTGTAATAGGTTCCGGTACCATGGGTAATGGAATAGCACATGTTTTTGCTCAAAAGGGTTACCAGGTATCGCTGGTGGATATTAATGCACAAGCCCTGCAGCGCGCAATGGCAACCATCGAAAAAAATCTGGACCGCCAGCTTACTAAGGGAGTTATAGAGGAAAAGGATAAAAAAGAAGCACTGGCCAACATCAGTACCTATACAGCACTGGATGAAGGAGCAAAAAATGCAGACCTGGTGGTGGAAGCGGCAACAGAAAATGAAACTGTAAAACTGGAACTCTTCCGCAAGCTGGATGAAGTATGCCCCCCTTCTGCTATTCTTGCCAGTAACACATCTTCCATTTCTATTACCCGTATTGCTGCAGCAACCAACAGACCAGAAAAGGTAATTGGCATGCACTTTATGAATCCGGTGCCTGTGATGAAACTGATCGAAGTGATCAGGGGATATGCCACAGCCGATGATATTACCCGTGAGATTATGCAGCTGTCGGAAAAACTGGATAAAGTACCGGTTGAGGTAAATGATTATCCGGGCTTCATTGCCAACAGAATACTAATGCCCATGATCAATGAAGCTATGTATAGTTTATACGAGGGTGTGGCAGGTGTCCGTGAAATCGATACCGTCATGAAATTAGGAATGGCGCATCCCATGGGACCACTGCAGCTGGCAGATTTCATAGGCCTGGATGTGTGCCTGTCTATCCTAAGAGTTTTGCAGGAAGGCTTTGGCAATCCGAAGTATGCACCCTGTCCACTACTGGTAAACATGGTAACAGCCGGACATTTGGGTGCCAAAAGTGGCAGAGGCTTTTACAGCTACAGCCATGGAACCAAAGATTTGGTGGTGGCCGATCGATTCAGGTAGTCATCCAGTAATAGAAGGCAAACATCAGTTAGTCAGTATACTATATTATATAAAGCAAAGCCTCGCTGCAAGTGCCGGGGCTTTACTTTTTTTTACATACTTGATCCTGCCACCCAGGCGGTAGTCCAGGCTGCCTGAAAGTTAAACCCGCCGGTAATACCATCAATATCCAATACTTCTCCTGCAAAAAATAAACCTGGTAGCAGGCGACTTTCCATGGTGTCAGGTTCTATTTCGGCCAGGGAAACACCCCCGCAGGTTACAAACTCTTCTTTGAAGGTTGTTTTTCCAAAGACCTCATAACGATCCCGGTAAAGCACTTCCAGCAGGCGGTTTTGGATTTTCTTCGATAAATCAAGCCAGCGCTGCTCCTGTTGCACACCTGCTTTCAGGCATAAAAACTGCCACAGGCGTTGCGGTAACTCAAATAAAGGATGTTTTAGTACCTGTTGTTTTGGATTATGAATGGCATAGGATTTCAAATGCTGCCTTACTCCTTCCTCTTTCTCCTCTGTAATCCAACGTACCTGTGTTGCAAAACGGTATTGCTGGTCATAGATCCAGCGTGCGCCAAAGGCAGAAAGTTTTAAAACTGCCGGTCCGCTCAGGCCCCAGTGGGTGATCAGCAGCGGACCTTCATAGCTTAGCTTTGTAGTTTCGATGCGTACAGAAGCATTGGGTACCGAAATACCTGCCAGCTCATGAAGGCTTCTATCAGGAATATTAAAAGTAAATAAACTGGGTACCGGGGATGCTACGGAATGGCCAAGACGGGTAATCCAGTCATAGCTTTCAGTCTTTGGGGCTCCTCCGGTAGCTATCAGCACTTTATCTGCAGTAAACGATTTTCGATTGGTGTTGATCTCGAATGCACCATGGGTATTTTTGGTGATGGATTCAATGCTTGTATGGGTGACAACAGCAATCTTATACTTTTCGGCTTCCTCTAAAAACATATCTATAACGCTCTGTGAGCTGTTGGTTACCGGAAACATTCTGCCATCCTGTTCGGCAACCAGGGGTAATCCTCTTTTTTCAAACCACTGGCAGGTATCTTCAGCTCCAAATGTTTGAAACAGCCTTTTCAGAAACTTCTGGCCTCGGGGATAATTAGCAGCTAGTGCAGCAGGCTGAAAGCAGTGATGGGTAACATTACAGCGTCCGCCCCCGCTTACCTTTACTTTACTAAGTAGTTTGGTTGATTTTTCAAAAATGGTAATCTGAGCTTTGGGATTTAAGGAAGCAGCCCGAAGAGCCCCGTAAAAACCGGCAGCACCCCCACCAATTATTACAATTCGTTTTTTCTGATTCAAGATGAAAGTATCTTTAATCGGGTAAAGCTAATACCCTACACAAATGGATTGCAATGAAAAGATACTCTAATACAAAAAAGTTTCTGTTTTGGTTTTTCCTTTTCCTGTTGGTATTGTTTGCACTGGTGGTAGTCTGGAGAGGTTTGAAGAACGGTGCATCGATGCGCCTTCCGGAAACCCTGAAAGAGCAGCCCAGGGAAGAGCAAAGAACAGAGCCCGAAGATGAAACAGTTGATATTTCACTGGCAGAATTAGCAGAACAATCACATTTTGGATGGCCTGCCTCCCCTTTTCATGTATTAGAACTGTTAGAGTTTAAAGCCTATGCCCTGGCTTATGATGAAGCACATGAGCAGGCAGCCTGGGTAGCTTATCGGCTGCTTGCCAGGGAAAAAGGGGTGAAACATGAAAGATATGATAGATTTATGGCAGATAACCGGGTGTCTACAGGTTCTGCTGATCCGGATGATTACAGTAATTCAGGCTACGACCGTGGCCACTTGGCTCCTGCCGGCGATTTTTCTGCAGATAAAGAAGCGATGAAGGAATCGTTTTACATGAGCAACATGAGTCCGCAGGAACCTTCCTTCAACAGAGGCATTTGGAGCAAGCTTGAGAATCAGGTCAGGAATTGGGCTGATGAACATGAAGAAGTGTGGGTGATCACGGGTCCTGTGTTGCTGAACCAGAAAAGATTGAAAAAAATTGGGAATAACAAGGTGAGTGTGCCACGGTACTACTATAAGGTTGTGCTGGATGTGCGTGAGCCTGAAATCAAAATGATTGGTTTTGTCATGAAGAATAGTGGTTCATCAGAGCCGCTCAATAATTTTATATTACCTGTAGATAGTATAGAATCTTTAACAGGGCTGGATTTTTTTCCCATGCTACCAGATGAACTGGAAGAAGCAATGGAGAGCCGATCTTCTGCAGTGGGTTGGTTTTAGGTAAAGCTAAATAATGGTAATATCGGATTTTATATATTTAGACTAAGCTAAATAATCATTTTTTTATACTTTTCCCACTACTTTTTTTTGAAGCTTTAACGGATTGCTTTTGTCTCTGCATGAAATGCATTATAAGTCGATGCTTGGCAGCAGATATACCTTATGTGGCATCGGGCAATAGTTGAAATTGTAGTAGAGATAAATGAGTTGAGAGAATCTTCACTTATAATTCTGTACCTGCACCTGAGCTATAATGGTTTATGGGAAATGCTCAAACCAGCCGGGATGGTATGCCTTCACAAAAGGATTAACTGCAGGTGTTTAGTAACTGGCCGTATTTCAATTACCCGAATAGCAATTATTTTATTAGAAGCTATCTCATGAACCGATTTCTTCATTCCCGCTGAGGCTGGGGTCATCCTATGGAATCTGTATGATGTGTTTTGAACATCTAAATTCCGAACACAAAAAGCAAACTGATTCCAGCACGGCTGCCGGTCAGGCGAGACCCGGTCAGGCGAGACCCGGTCAGACGAGACCAGCCCTCTTCAGGGGAATGATGGGAAAGAAAGTTTATTAATGAGAATCCTTTTATTAGTCCGAGTTACCAGGAGAATATGTCCAATGCCTGCTCGATGTTGTTTGGCATACCAGTAAGATAGAGGTTTAAACAGATGGCCAAGTACCAGTGCAAAGCTTGTATAGCTTTGATTTTTTGAATTTCAAAATGCTGGAAATATGAGCAGAAATATACTAGAAGAGTGATGAATCATCTACTTCAATAAATGGTTTAGATGATTTGCTATAAATTCATAAAAGTCAGGTAATTATGTAGTTTCAATCAATTTTCATAGATAGGTATAATCAGTGATGTTTATTCCTGGCCAACTACACTATCTGCTCAAATTAGTATCCCTTTTAATTTAAATTAACCCTATTCGATATGGATTGAAAAAGCGGATCTGTCTTTACTCTTTAGGTGAAAAGGAAAGAAGCCAGAGCCGCCGCTTCAACGCCTGGCTTGTAGCTTTGTATAAAGCGGAGGGTTCCTCTGGAAAGCTTTCAGCTTTCTGGATGACAGAAGGCTGTGAAGGCTGTGGTATTATTTACAATCAATACCTGGGGAATCAAATTGAGCTTATGTAATGGAAGGCCCGGGATAAAGCCAGCCGGTGGGCGTGTGGTTGTCTTATTAAATTTAATAGCTGCAAGCACGTGCAGGGTCCGGGTGCTTCAGTCAGGTATATAGTAGGACTTCCTTATTTGCCGGCAAAAACCATTTTACTTTTAAGGTTCTCGTAGCCGATGATATCGCAGCCTGCTTTGCCTATAAACATATTGGCTTCCGCTTTCAGTGGAATCCTGTTTTCATCATCAGAAATCCAGAGGGTAATAGAATTCTCTCCGTCGAACACTTTGTTGTTAGGCATGACAGGTACCAGCTTAATCGCTCTTATTTTACCAAACTGGGTTTTTATGCTTTCTTTCCCTTTGTAGAGAATATCAAAATTGTAAAACTCATTCTCAAAAAAACCGGCAATGCGCAACGTATCACCTACCGCCATTTTTGTATAATCGATCTGGCGTAAATAATAATACCCTCCTATGAGGTCTCTAACGGTGTTAGTAAATGAAAAATATTCCGGTGATTCGAATTTGGCGGTTTTGTAATTATACCGCTGATAGCGAATGTTTTTCTTTTTATGGTTGAAGTAGGCTAGTTCATCCCGCTTGTAATTATTCTCGCGCACAATGCGATAGCTTTTTACAGGCAAAAGATCAGCGGTATTCAGGTATGCACCCCATTTATCATCTACTTTGGCTACCCAGCCAAGGGCGCCGGTAGTCTTTCCGGTTATGTCTATTTTATAGCACGTAGTGTTATCTACTGTATGCAGGCCCTCATTGGTAGTAATTTTTGCTTCGCCTACTGTTAGAAAGCCATAGGTAACCTTATAGGTGAGCAGCTCACCTGGCTGAACTATTTGATTAGCAGTAGGTAAAAGATCCTGCGCCTGAACGAACCCCACGAACAACATCACCAAGACCAGTACCCAATATTTTTTCATATGGATAAATATCAGGCATCTGGTTGGTTTCTGCAAGTCAAGATGGGGAAAAAGAGTACATTATACAGCCACATTGTTTTCCCTTAAAGCATCATTCAAAGATGTTTTGAGGTCGGTGCTGGCCTTGCGTTTACCTATGATCAGGGCACAGGGAACGCCATACTCTCCTGCCGGAAACTTCTTCTGGTACGTACCTGGAATCACAACGCATCTTTCCGGAACGTAGCCTTTATACTCTACTGGTTCGGAGCCTGTTATATCTATGATCTTGGAGGAAGCAGTTAAGGTTACATTGGCTCCCAGTACGGCTTCTTTGCCTACCCGTACGCCCTCTACTAATATACAGCGGGAGCCTATAAAGGCGCCGTCTTCCACCACTACAGGGGCTGCCTGCACCGGTTCCAGCACACCGCCGATGCCCACCCCCCCGCTAAGGTGTACGTGCTTGCCAATCTGTGCGCAGGAGCCAACAGTTGCCCAGGTGTCTACCATGGTGCCTTCATCTACATAGGCGCCAATATTTACATAAGAAGGCATCAGCACCACCCCGGAGCTGATGTAGGAACCATAGCGTGCCAGCGCATGTGGAACTACCCGTACACCCTGCCGGGCGAAACCGGTTTTGAGTTTGATCTTGTCGTGAAATTCAAAGGGACCCAGCTCGATCGTCTGCATGGTCTGAATCGGGAAGTAAAGGATCACAGCCTTTTTAATCCATTCATGCACCTTCCAGCCATCGCCCTCGGGTTCTGCTACTCTGCGGATGCCGCGGTCTAAATCATCTACCACCGTTTTGATGGCGATCTGTGTATCTTTATCTTTCAGCAGTTCGCGCTGATCCCAGGCTCTTTCAATTAAGTCTCGTAGTTCCATATATGACTGGACGTGTAAAAGTGGTGTTTGCTTCTTTATTAAAACCGGTAGACGAACCCCGCATGTATGACAAGTTGGCTCGCTCACTCGGCCAAACAAATAAATATGACATTAATATCATAGGGTTTAAGCCGAAAAATATCCCGGCTGATAAGTCAATTACCTTCTGGCCCCTCTTTGAATTTCCCAGAATAAGCCTTTCAAGAGTATTGGCACCCTTTAAATTTTTCAGAAAACTGCTTCAATTGAAGCCTGACCTGATCATACTTACTTCTCCTGATTTCCTGCTGATTAGTTGCCTCCACAAAATTTTATTTGGCAGTCAGCTGGTGTATGATGTACAGGAGAATTATTACCGGAATATTATATGGTCTCATGGCAAGCCTTCCTTCATAAGAAAACTAAGGGCTACACTATTAAGGTGGAAAGAATTTATAGCCGATCGAATAATCATTCAATACATATTGGCAGAAAGATGTTATTTAACCGAATGTTCATTCATAACTAAACCCTCTTTAATTCTTGAGAACAAAGCACGTAAGCCTGCATCGCTGAATGTTAGTGAGCTGTTGCCCCAACAGGTGATTCGGATATTGTACTCCGGTACCATAGCAGAATCCTATGGTATTTATGATGCCGTACATCTTGTCGATGAGATGCTGAAAGTCTATCCTAAACTAGAGCTGCTGGTTTGTGGACATTGCCCTTCCGGGGAAGTCTTTAGCACCCTGTATACAATGGCTCAGAGCAGGCCCTGGCTGGTGTTGCAAATTTCGTCTACTCCAATTCCTCATCAGGAGATTTTACATCAGTTAAGCAAAGCTCATTTTACCCTGATCAGCTATCGCCTGAACCCTTCCAATGAGCACTGCATGCCTACCCGTGTATGGGAGGCACTTGCCTGGGAAATCCCGATGATCCTGCGTCAGGAACATCCATGGCTTGAGCTTGCCAGGCACTATAAAGCTGGCTTTGGCATCGACTTCCTGAATCCAGATCAGCAGCTACTGCATGCTAATCTGTTCAGTAAAAAATATTACCCTGACCCGCTGCCGGAGCATGTATACTGGGAGAGCCAGGAGCATGCCTGGATCAGTTTAATTGATCAAATCGTAGTGGATTATAACCTATTTACTAAAGGCAATTGATTTTGGTCAGGCTCTGTGGTTCTTTGTTGCTGCAGCCAATAGGATGCTCCTGCTTCCGTGAAAATTTGGCAGCTACATAAGCATCATGAATATGCATAATCTGTACAGGCATCTTGGCTGGTTAAGATCCATTTAGACAGGATGACAGCCACACGCATAATATCATATAGGCTTGATGATGAGCTGCAAAATGCTGTTTTCCCTAAGATGCAGATTATACTTTATTATGCTCCTCTGTGGTAGCATGGTAAAGATGAATGGTGTTCTCCCGTGTATCCTTGCTATAGCTTTGTGTATAAAGAGCCTGTAATATTTGTACGGCTTCATTTTAGCTGTGTATGCATCGGTAAGCGTCTCATATAAATTCAAAAATTGTTTAACCTTTTTTATATGCGCATACATCAGCTATGAGGTAGAGTGAAATCAATATGAACTCTTTAGCCTAAACTAAATTAGGTTCGTCGAATTTAGATAAGCCTAATAAATATGTATATTTATGGTTTTTAAATTCTTATTAGGTAAAGCTAAAATATTATTTATATTTGCCTTAAATAATATTTTGGTATGTTGAGTTTATCTGAAGAGAATTACCTGAAGGCTGTTTTCCATCTATCAAATAATGGAAGCACCACCGTTCAAACAAATGCCCTTGCAGATGCCATGCAAACGAAGCCCGCATCGGCTACAGATATGATCAGAAAGCTGGCGGCGAAGGAACTGGTGGACTATGAGAAATACCGGGGGCTGCAGATCACCGATCTTGGCCGTAGACAGGCGCTGAAGATTGTGCGCCGGCACAGGCTTTGGGAGGTGTTTCTGGTGCAGAAGTTAGGTTTTATGTGGGATGAAGTGCATGACATTGCTGACCAGCTGGAGCATGTGCAGTCCTCACTCCTCACCGACCGCCTGGATCAGTACCTGGGCTTTCCCAAATATGATCCCCATGGCGATCCTATCCCGGATGCAGCAGGTGAATTTGTCATCAAACCAAAAATACTGCTCACAGAGCTTCCTGTGCAGCAACCCGCAACAGTAGTGGCTGTGAAAGACTCCAGTACTGGATTTCTGCAGTACCTCGATCGTATTGGTGCCTACATCGGCGCTACGGTGGCTGTAGAGGAAAGAATGGCGTTCGATGGTTCTCTGCACCTTAAAATAGACGGAACGAAAGCTGCTTTTCTCTCCCGGGAAGCAGCAGAAAATATCATGGTAACCGCTTAGTCTTATGAAAAACCGAATTATTCTCATAAGCATCATTATGTTAAGCAGCTTTGGCTGGTATGGCTGCAAGCCATCTACTGCTGCTGATGAAGACAAAGACCTGTTTACGATTGTAGCCACCACGGGCATGATTGCGGATGCTGCCAGCATTATTGCCGGTGATTCTGCACGTGTATGGGGACTGATGGGGCCCGGTGTTGACCCACACCTCTATAAACCTACCCAGGGCGATATCCGGAGGTTGAGCGAGGCTGATCTGGTATTATATAATGGACTCTTGCTGGAGGGCAAAATGCAGGAAGTGCTGCAGAAAATGGAGCGCAATAAACCAGTAGTAGCTGTAGCCAGTGCTATTGAAAAAAGCAGGCTGCTGGTTCCGGAAGGACATGCCGGAGCACCCGATCCGCACATCTGGTTTGATGTGCAGCTATGGCGACAGGCGGTGCTGACGGTGAGCAGGGCCATGCAACAGCATAACCCCGGCCATGCAAGTCTGTATCAGCAGCATACTGATGCCTACCTGCAGGAGCTTGACTCACTGGATCAGTGGGTGAGGCAAACCCTTGCTACCATTCCGGAAGAACAAAGGGTGCTGGTAACGGCACATGATGCATTCGGCTATTTTGGAAAAGCCTATGGCATAGAGGTAAAAGGCCTGCAGGGGATCTCTACCCTGGCGGAATATGGATTAAGGGATATCCAGGAGCTGGTCACTTTTATTGCAGCGCGTAAAATCCCTGCAGTATTTGTAGAAAGTTCTGTCTCTGAAAAAGCCCTGGAAGCCGTGGTAACAGGGGCTCGTGAAAGAGGGCATACCGTGCGTATTGGTGGCAGTCTGTTTTCAGATGCCATGGGCCAGCCGGGCACCCCCGAAGGTAGCTACCTGGGCATGGTCAGGCACAATGTAATCACTATCACAGAAGCATTAAAAGGCAATGATCGTACAAGCAACTGATCCTGTACTGGAAGTACACGATTTAACGGTTGCCTACAACCGTAAACCGGTATTATGGGGTGTTGACCTGACACTCCCGAATGGAAAGCTGATTGGTGTGGTAGGCCCGAATGGAGCCGGTAAATCTACACTCATCAAGGCAGCCATGGGCCTGATTCCTCTGGCAAGTGGCTGGGTACGCATGTTTGATAAGCCGCTGAATGAGGTGCGGAAGCGCATTAGCTATGTGCCGCAGCGCGAATCGGTGGATTGGGATTTTCCCGCCTCAGTTAGAGATGTAGTGGAAATGGGCCGCTATGGCCGTTTAGGCTTGTTCAGGCGCCTGCGCAGGGCAGATCATGATGTGGTGGAGGATTCTTTGCGCAAAGTAGGCATGTTGCCTTATGCAGAGCGCCAGATTAGCCAGCTTTCCGGCGGGCAGCAGCAGCGCGTTTTTATTGCCAGAGCCCTGGCGCAGGAGGCCGATCTGTATTTTATGGACGAGCCCTTTGCGGGGGTGGATGCAGCAACCGAGCGTGCCATTCTGCAGCTACTGCAGGAGATGTCGGCAGCCGGTAAAACAGTTGTGGTGGTGCACCATGACCTGCAGTCGGTAGAGAAATTTTTCGACTGGGTGATCCTGCTCAACCTGCGACTGGTGGCCAGTGGTCCTATCAAAGAAGTCTTTACTTCAGAATTATTACAGCAAACCTATGGTGGCAAGCTCACGCTGCTGTCAGAGGTGGGTGAGCTGATTAGAAAAGCAGAGGTTCCGGCGCGAGAAAAATAGATTCCTATGCTAGATTTTAATGATCCAAACCTGCGCTATGTGATTTTAGGCAGTCTCCTGCTGGCCGGGTCGTCGGCTGTGGTAGGATGCTTTACTTTTTTGCGCAAGAAGGCACTGGTGGGCGATGCCGTGGCACATGCTGTTTTGCCTGGGATATGCCTGGGATTTATCCTGAGTGGCACCAAAAACCCGCTGTACCTGGTGGCTGGTGCATTTGTTACCGGCTGGCTCTCAGTGGTTGCCCTCGATTATATCACCCGTAACTCCAAAATCAAAGAAGATACTGCTACCGGACTGGTGCTGTCTGTTTTTTTTGGTATCGGCATTTTCCTGCTCACCATGGTACAGAACAGCGGGAATGCGGCACAATCCGGGCTTAATAATTTCCTGTTTGGAAAGGCAGCCTCACTCCTGCCGCAGGATATCCTGGTGTTTGGTATTATTTCACTGATACTGATCTTTACGGTACTTGCTTTCTACAAAGAGCTTAAGATCATTACTTTTGATCCTGCCTTTGCCCGGTCCTCCGGGATAGGTGTTGCCGGTGTTGACCTGATGCTTACCTCACTGACGGTGCTTGCGGTTGTGGTGGGCATCCAGGCAGTTGGGGTGGTGCTAATGGCTGCTATGCTCATTACACCGGCAGCGGCGGCACGTTTCTGGACAGACCGACTAAGCATCATGCTCCTGCTGGCTGCTGTTTTTGGTATTATATCCGGCTTTGCCGGCACCTGGATCTCCCTGCTTGCGCCTTCCATGCCCACCGGTCCCTGGATGGTTATCGTGCTAAGCACTATTGCGCTTACTTCATTTTTCATTGCACCCGGAAAAGGCATCCTGCAGCGCCTGCTCAAACAGCACCGGTTTAGGCGAAAAATCCAGGACGAAAACTTCCTGAAAACACTCTACAATATGGGTGTTAACGGTAACATCAGTAATGCTAATAACCTTAGTGAGCGTGTGTTAATAGCGCGAGGATATCAGCCAAAAGAACTTAAGGTGCTGCTAAAGAGAATGTACAGGCTGGGTTATTTGGAGAAAACAGGAACTAACTATCGCTTAAACACTGCCGGCCTGAAACGGGGGCAGCGGGTTGTAAAGCTGCACAGGCTTTGGGAGGTGTACCTGACCCAGTATGTGCAGCTGGCTACAGACCATGTGCATGATGATGCAGAAAGTATCGAGCATTTGCTCACCCCGGAGCTGGAAAAGCTGCTGGAAGAAAAGCTTAACTATCCTCCGCTGGATCCGCACAGTAACATCATACCCTATCAGAAGCCATGAGTACTACAGATATTTACATCATCCTGACCGGCAGCCTGGTGGCGATCAGCTGCGCTTTGCTGGGTTGCTTCCTGATATTACGGCGCATGGCAATGGTAGGCGATGCTATTTCTCATGCAGTACTGCCCGGGATTGTGGTAGCCTACCTGTTCAGCGGCAGCCGCGATTCCCTTACGCTAATGCCGGGAGCCGTTGCAGTCGGGCTCTTCAGCACTTTTCTGATAGAATTTTTTCATCGCAAAGGCCGCCTGCAGAGCGATGCTTCCATAGGGGTAACCTTTACCTGGATGTTTGCAGTAGGTGTTATTTTATTAAGCCTGTTTGCCGGACAGATCGACCTGGATCAGGAATGTGTGCTGTATGGAGAAATAGCCTTTGTACCACTCGATCTCTGGATTACAGATGCTGGTGTTAACCTGGGCCCGCGGGCTCCATGGGTGATGACCACAGTACTGTTGCTGATTCTGGGCATCATCATCATTGCCTATAAGGAGCTGCAGTTAACCACCTTCGATCCAGCTTTTGCTGCTGCTATAGGTCTTTCTACCCTGGGCTGGCACTATGTGCTGATGAGCCTGGTTTCTGTGGTTACTGTAGCTTCTTTTGAGCTGGTAGGTGCCATTCTGGTGGTGGCTTTTCTGGTGGTGCCTGCTGCCACCGCTTACCTGCTCACCCGCCGGCTTAAGCAAATGCTGTGGCTGGCGGCATTGGCTGGTGTTTTATCTGCCATTGGAGGCTATTATATAGCCCTTTGGCTGGATGGGTCTGTAGCCGGTGCCATGTCTGGTGTTGCTGGTCTCCTGTTTGTGCTGGCCTTTCTGTTTTCTCCAACAGATGGCATCATTAACAGGCGTTTCAGCAACAGAAGCGCCGGTACATTAGCTTCCCCCTCCACTGCCTTATCCATAGAAAAAAGTGCTGCAGGATCAGCAGGCTTAGCGGTACCAGGCACAATGGGCAGGACCTAATTGGTAGATTGATCTTACATGGATGCAGAAGTAAGGCAGAAACTGATTATTTTAGCCCGGAGTTGAATTAAATGCAATTCTTTAAACGTTTAGCTTGTACCTGCCTTTCATACAGCTGGTATAATAAATCCAAGACATGAAGAAGCAACTTATCTCAGGTTTACTATTGGTTTTTATGGCCATGTCTGCGCTGGCTTTCAGAATGGCTGAACCAGGTACTGCAGCACGAAAAGGGGAAATCAAATGGCTGACCCTGGAAGAGGCTTATGTGCTCAACCAGCAGGAGCCACGCAAAATCTTTGTAGACGTATATACCGACTGGTGTGGCTGGTGCAAGCGTATGGATAAAGATACCTTCAGTAACAGCGAGGTGGCAGCCTATGTAGACAAAAACTACTATGCCGTAAAGCTGAATGCAGAAAGCGACCGCGCCTTTAAACTGGGTGAGGCTGAAATGACCGAACGACAGGTTGCCCGTCAGCTGGGCGTTTCCGGCTACCCTACCGTTGTGTTTATCTATGAGGATTTCAGGACGATCGAACCGGTTTCCGGCTATCAGCAGGCTGATCAGTTCATGAAAACCCTCCAGGCATTTGCTGCAAAAAAATTAAACCCCTAAACAGATTTGGCCCTTTTTTCAGCCTTAGCAACCGACGACACCATTGTGGCGCTGGCAACCCCCCAGGGAAGCGGCGCCATTGCTGTTATCAGACTCTCCGGTCCCGATGCCATTGCCATTGCCAATAAAGTATTCAGGGGCAAAGACCTTGATAAACAGGCTTCACATACCGCCCACTTTGGCACCATCCGTACCGAAGAAGGGCATATTCTGGATGAGGTGCTGGCAACCATTTTTGTGGCACCCCGTTCCTTTACCCGCGAAAATGTGGTTGAGATCAGCTGTCATGGCAGCCAATTCATTGTCCGCGAAATCCTGAACCTGCTCATCCGGCAGGGAGCCCGTCCGGCCAAAGCAGGCGAGTTCACCCAGCGTGCCTTCCTGAATGGACAGTTCGACCTGGCGCAGGCAGAAGCCGTAGCCGACCTGATCCAGGCCGATTCTGCCGCAGCGCACGAAGCCGCCCTCCACCAGATGCGTGGCGGATTCAGCCAGGAAATAAAAGACTTAAGGGAGAAGCTGATCCATTTTGCTTCGATGGTGGAGCTTGAGCTTGATTTTGGCGAAGAAGATGTAGAGTTTGCCAACCGCAATGACCTGCGAAAGCTGGTAAATGAATTGCAGACAGTAATTGCACGGCTCATCAAGAGCTTTGCCGTAGGTAGTGTGCTGAAGGAAGGCGTGCCCACAGTGATTGCAGGCAAACCCAATGCCGGCAAAAGCACCCTGCTAAACGCCCTGCTGAACGAGGAAAAAGCAATTGTATCAGAAATAGCCGGTACCACCCGTGACTTTATCGAAGATGAGCTGATCATCGAGGGCATCCATTTCAGGTTTATTGATACCGCAGGTCTGCGCGAAACTACCGATATTGTAGAAGCCATGGGCGTGAAACGCACCCGGGAAAAGCTGCAGCAGGCTTCCATTATCCTCTACCTGTTCGATCTTTCAGATGAAACTCCTGAAAGCATCGGCAAAGAGATCAACCTGCTGGAGAATCTTGGCAAACCCTTCCTCCCCATCGGCAACAAAGTTGACAGCGCATCTCAAGAGCTGATGGAGGCGCTAAAAGGCTTTGAGCAGATGCTTTACATTTCTGCAAAAGATAAAACCAATCTGGAGGATTTAAAGCAGCAAATCCTGGAGAAAGCCAACCTGGCCAGCTTCCGCACCGGCAATACGATAGTCACCACCGCTCGCCATTACGAAAGCCTTCTGAAAACCCATGCTGCCCTGCAGGATGTGCTGAACGGTTTGGAAATAGGAGTGACAGGCGATTTACTAGCCCTGGACATCAGAACTGCGCTATACCACCTTGGAGAGATCACTGGGGAAGTAACCACGGACGATCTACTGGCAAATATATTTTCGAAATTTTGTATCGGTAAATAATATATGCATTGTTTCTAAATTCATCCATGGGTAGTTGGTCTGCTGCACCTGAAGAGTGAAAAAGTGTATATAGGTTAGCTATGGGGGTGGCAGCGGCCGGCGCAGCGGGTTTCGAACTGAGCCTGGAGTAAAAAAAAAGGCCATCCCAAGGGATGGCCTGTAAATAAGGATAAGAGTTTTACGATGCCCACTTAATCGTACAGCCGATAGCTTTAGTTTTAGAGACTTCCGGATCCTTGTTACTCTCAAGAGCTTTAACGGCATCCTCAACATACAATTTATCTGCACTTGCGGCATTCCTGGCGTTATTATCGATTGAGCCAATATATACGACCTTGCGATCTTTATTTAACACGTAAACATGCGGCGTATTCGTAGCTCCGTAAGCCCTGGCAATCTCCTGTGTTTTATCCTGCGCGTAGGGAAATTTAAACCCTTTTTCTCTGGCTCGTACAATCATTTTATCATACGAATCGCCAGGCTGTTTCGCCTCGTCATTTGGATTGATAGCAATAACAGGATATCCTTTATCTGCGAATTTATCATGCAGCGCTATAATCCGGTCCTCATACATGACGGAAGCAGGACATGTATTGCAGGTAAAAACAACGATATACCCTTTGGCGTTTTCATAATCAGCCAGGGAAACCATTTTTCCATCAACATTTTGCAGTAGCTCCGTAAGCCCTGGCAATCTCCTGTGTTTTATCCTGAACGTAAGGGAATCTAAATCCCTTTTCTTTGGCTCGTACAATCATATCATCATATGATTCGCCAGGCTGCTTCACCTCGTCATTTGGGTTGATAGCTATAACAGGATATCCTTTATCTGCGAATTTATCATGCAGCGCTTTAATCCTGTCTTCATACATAACTGAATAAGGGCAGGTATTGCAGGTAAAAACAACAATATACCCTTTGGCCCCTTTATAATCAGCCAAGGATACCATTTTACCATCTACATTCTTAAGTTGGAAATCACGTGCAGTGTCACCAACTTCATAACCTGCATTGGGAACTGTTCCGGCAAAAAAGATTAGCAGTGAAAAGACCGCTACTAGTTTTAAATTTTTCATGGGGTTAATCATTTTAAGGTTTTATTTCCCAGCCTAAGGGCTTTTGATTTACACTGAGGTGAATGTATCACATATTTTATTGTGATTTTATACATAGAGACAGACAGCAGGTAAGGCACGACAAACGGCAATGAAATTGTAAAAACTGTTGTTAGAAGTGTTTAAACTGTTGTTTGTAGTAGGTACAGTGCATTTTGTCTTCTAACAAGAAATATATCATGGCAATAACTTAGCTTTAAGGATATCTTATGAATTCTACAATTGAAAAATATTTTAATGAGAAGACCAGGGTTGTCTGGCATATAACCTTTTGGTTGGCATACCTCATCTACTACGTATTCACTATAGGAAGCTTACCAAGAAACAATTATACCGATACATTTTTAAGCCAAGGATTAAGCCTTCTCCCCAAAATCATAGTTACTTACATCGTTCTTTACGTACTCATACCTCGATATTTTATTACTAAAAAGATCCTTATTTTTTCAGTTTTCTTTGCGCTAATCCTATTAGCAGGTGGAATTTTCAAGTACTTTTATGATTTTTATGTAATAAATCCGCTCCTATATCCTGAGCGTACCAATACTACTTTAAGCATACCAGCTTTTGAGATTTTAAGGCATACTTTAGCTATTTATCCAGTAGTTATGCTGGCGGCTTTTATTAAGCTAGGGAAATACTGGCTGGAAAAAGACAGAGCTGCCCAAAAAATAGAGAGTGAAAAAGTAAATGCGGAGCTGAAGTTTCTAAAAGCACAGATACATCCGCATTTTCTTTTTAATACACTTAATAATCTTTATGCTCTAACCCTTAAGAAGTCGGATAAAGCTCCGGAAGTGGTGCTTAAAATCTCTGATCTGCTGGATTACATGCTCTACGAAAGTAATACCCCCACAGTACCGCTAAAAAAAGAACTTGATTTGATTGAAAGTTATATCCACCTTGAAAAAATCCGATATGGCAATAAATTAAGATTAGCATACGATGTCAAGGGTGATATCAACGGAAATTATATTCCGCCACTGCTTATTCTACCTTTTATTGAAAACAGCTTTAAACACGGCGTAAGCCAGCAGCTGCAGGATATGTGGATTGATATAAAGCTGGAGATAAATCTGAATAGATTAATGCTGAAGGTTGATAACAGTAAAAGCAGCGATAAAAGCAGCGATTCTCCCGGAGCAGACCTGCAGAAATGTAAAGATGGTATTGGTCTTAAAAATGTAAAGCGTCGGCTAGAACTTCTTTATGGCAAAGACTACAAACTGTACATCTCTGATGAAAAAGAAAATTTTAGCATTTTTCTATCTGTAAGTCTGGATAAACCACTAGGAGCTGAAAAAGAATGACCTGCTTTATAATAGATGATGAACCATTGGCCATTGAAGTTCTAGAGTCACATATAGCACATCTGGAAGATCTTGAGGTTGTTGGCACTTTTGAAAATGCAATCATTGCGTTTCAGGCATTACAAAAGCAATCTGTAGACCTGATATTCCTTGATATCCATATGCCTAAGCTTTCAGGTATTGATTTCCTTAAATCACTTAAAAACCCTCCTAAAGTTATTTTTACCACTGCTTACCGAGAATATGCCATTGAGGGTTTTGAGCTTGACGTTGTGGATTATTTATTAAAACCAATATCCCTCGACAGGTTTTTGAAAGCAGTAGCAAAAATTAAATCTGAAAAGCAATCAGTCAGGGATTTATCTGGTAATGAAAAAATTCCCGGATCTTTTTTATTTGTCCATTCCGATAAAAAAATGATTAGGATTGCTGTTGATGAAATACAATATCTGGAAAGCCAGAAAGATACTATAAAAATTGTTACAGAACATAATACGTTCCAGGTTCGCCGGAAGATAAGTGACCTGGAGGAAGAATTGAGCAGTAAAGGCTTTATTCGTATTCATCGGGCTTTCCTTGTGCCATTAAATAAAATTCAAAGCTGGTCTGCTTCTGAGGTTGAGATTTCGGGAAAAACCCTTCCTGTTGGAAGAGCTTATAGAAATGATGTAAGTAAGCGGATGCAGGGATTTTATGAAAGGAATTAATCTGGAATATGCGCTAGTTGTTTTAATAGGCCTTGAATCAAATCAAGAGCCTCTTTACCATTACGTGCTTGAAAAAGCTCTTCGGTAATGTCCATCTCCGTAATCAGTGAAATCGATGATCAAAAGTAAAGGATAAGCCTTCAATTTATGTGTAAACTTTGTACCCCATTTGTACCTCAAACAAATAATTTCAATTATAACATGCTCATATATAGATTACTACGAAAATATATTACATTCTGTATCGGTAAATAATTATATTTAATATTTATATATTTATAATTTTTGTAATTGGATATACTACTGCACCTGACGAATGAAAATGTTCAGATAATTCAACAATATAGGTGGCAGGATTCGAACCGTAGCCATAGCCTAAAAAAGGTCTTTTGCTGCATCTGGAAGCGGTTTTTAAGGCAAAGATGCCACATTTTGGACCTCAAAAAATTCTCCTGGATGCTTCCTGTGTGTTTTGGAGAAATCTGTCTTTGTGATGCTCCTCTCCTATTTTTTGGTGAGTCTTTACTAGAAATCTGTAGTTAAGTTTCTTGGATTTTGGAGAGGTTAATGAATTGTGATAAGACGATTTTATTGAAGGGCTCTCTTAGAAAAGAATTTCAACTTAAATTTATCTGACTATTAGGGAAGCTTACACTTCGTTTTGAGAGAGAAAACCGGCTGTTTAATTTGAAATTATTAACTCTACCTTTATAAAAATTCACTTTGCTCCAGTACTCCTTCTTCATGAAACTAAAATTCAGGAAGACGAAACGCCCAATTTTGGTTTTACTATTCCACTCTTCATTAGAAGCTTATGAAGATGATCAATAAAAGACGTTCCAAATTTACTTTTAATGTCTAACGATTCAGATTATGCTTTTACTTTTTGCATTTTCATAGTAATCCATCCTGCAAGAAGAAAAAATACGGAGCAGGCTATTGAAATCAACTCATGAGTCTGAATGAATGCTCCGCTAGCATCCTTCACAGAATCGAATGATAGAATTGGATATGTGTATGGGTAAAAATCATTATAACTCCAATTAAATGAGGTAACTACAAATGCACCAATCATTAAAATTATGCCTATACCTACTGGAAATATAAAATTTGCAAAACGTAAGGATAAATAGTACTGGAACGCACTTAAGGCTAATATAGAGATGTAAGTCTTGACGTTCAATTGGAACAGTATATCGAAATTTACATCTTTTTTAAAAAATTCATAAATAGGATGTATAAAATCCAGCAAGACAACTGCAAAAATCATCAAAATATTAAAACTCGCAAAGCAGAAGAGGATCATTACCTGTATGACCACAAACTTTGAAAGAAAAATGTTATGAACCGGTTGGGGAGAAGAAAACACTTGTTTCCAAGTATTATTTTTTACTTCTATTTGTGGAATGGATGTGCAAAGAAGCACGATAAATAGTGTTAAAAGAAATGCAGTAAAAACCTCCCAACCAAGGATAAAAAATTGCTGCCAAGCATTGGGGGCAATTTCTTTTATTCCATCGTTTGGCCAGATAACAAAATGAAGAAACAAACCAAGTGGGACGATTGCTCCGACTATACCGCTTAACCAGATTGAAGCAGTTCCTTTTATCTTTAGTAATTCTGCACGAATAGATATTATTAGTTTCATTGGTTCTGATTAGATGTTAAGTTCATAAATAATTGTTCCAGATCGAACTGCTCTGACTTCAACTGATATATGTCGATATTCTGTTGAACAAGTCTACGAACTAGTTGGGCAACGACTTCTTTTTGTAGGGATGGTATTACTAAGCGATCATTTCTTTGTTCAGCTCCATAATCCTTCTGTAGTAATTGTAGAGCGGCAGAATTATTACTGGTATCTAAATGGGTGCGATTTTGCTGAACTTTCATATTTTGTAGCTCTTGAAGAGTTCCCTGGAATAATAATTTTCCTTTATTTATAATACCAACATGCGTGGCCATACGTTCTACCTCGGATAAAAGGTGACTCGACACCATAATTGATACTCCATTCTCTCTATTTAGTCTCCTTATGAGTTCCCTTATCTCGACAATCCCATGTGGATCTAGTCCATTGGTGGGTTCGTCTAAAATTAAAAGTTCTGGACCATGTAAAAGAGCTAATGCTATTGAGAGACGCTGTTTCATACCAAGTGAAAAGTTCCTGGCCTTTTTCCTACCTGTATCCTGTAGATTAACAAGCTTCAATACCCGTTCAATATCACTTTCTTTAGCCCGATAAATCTTTAAATAGATTCTAAGATTTTCTTCTGCTGATAGATGACCATATAAAGAGGGTTGCTCGATCAGAGAGCCTATTCTATCTAAGGATTCAATTCTTGATTTGTTGATATCTTTCTCGAAGAGGTGGATCGAGCCCTGTTGTGCTTTCAGAAGGCCCAGTATTAACCGCAAGGATGTTGTTTTACCAGCTCCGTTTGGTCCAAGAAAGCCATAAATACTGCCTCTCTTCACTTGCAGGTTTATCCCTTCTAAAACTTGTTGGTCTTTATGGAAAAAATAGCTAAGCTCCTTTGTCCTTATAATTTCAGCATTGTCCATAATTTATAGCTTGTGTTTATCCCTTATCCTTAAAAAGAAGCATAATTTCTCTTTCCTTTTTCCAAAGCCTGTAAAAAAATCAGGATTAAAGACACTTTATATTATCCCCTGACTTATTTAAGCGCTAAATTCAACTTATTCATAGCAGGTTTTTTCATTTAAAAACCTATAGAATTTGTAGAGGCAACTTTGATTTCTTCTCCAACTTCGAAAGCTGTAATAGAATCTTCAACATATAAGGTCTTCTCGGGATATCGATTCCAGGTATAATTGTTGAGCGCCCCTGTATTAACTCCCTTATACTTGGAAATTTAATCTGATATATTTTTATAAAAGATTTTGATATGTAGGCGAGTATTTCCTTTACACGCTGCTGCTAAATCGATTATTTTAACTTAACAGCTTCCATTTTTTTCCCACCCCGTTCAAGGGTAAGGCTTGTTATATTTCCCTGTGCATCTTTATTGAATGTAATCTTTCCAGGAAATGCTTTAGGGAAAAATACCTCTGAGGTTTCGGCAAAGATCTCAACAGCAGGTTGTCCTGTAGGCTGGGTAAAAATGCGGCCTTCTTTGGCTATTACTGTTATCACAAACTTGGGGTTGACTTCATAGCGTCCACTGTAAGAATCCAGTACAGCCGGATCTACAGCAATACTTTTTCATTCCACCGGTGCTTTATCCGTTTCCTTTCCATTGCTTACATCTAATCTGGTTGCAAAAACAACTACTTTTTTGCCGTTTTCCTTTCCAAAGGTGTAAGTTGTAGAACCATTATGAAAACGGTATTCATTCGCTGAAATAGGGAGCAGCGGAAAAGAAGTCTCTGTTCCCTCACGTTTGCTGTATAAGTTGCCATCTTTAAAGGTGATGTGGCGAAGAGCTCCATCTTCAAAGATATATGACCCAGTCCACTGCTTCAGAGTATTTTCAGGAAGGGAAACTTGTGTTTTACTCGTGATCATAGGCTTTCCCATAACAATGGCAGTTGCGTCCAAAGCAATCTTTTCCGGATTTATGCTGTGATTATTGGAGAGTAGGATTGTATAGATATTTTCTTTCGGGAGATAAACTCCAAAAGTTAGATATCCGGAACTAACGCCACCTCCATGTTCAAGAGTAGGGCTGCCATACAACTTTCTAATCTCCCTGCCATAACCGTAATAGGAAGTTTCACCGTTATTTAAAGTTGTGGTTTTGAAAGTCAATTGTTTGTTTTTTTCAGAAATTAGGTTGTTGTTGCGCACAGCCTGATTCCAGATTAGCATATCGTCCACAGTGGACATAAGGGCGCCACCAGCATATGGAACGGTCATGCTAAGAAATTCACCATTCCTATAGCCCTTTCCGGAAGGGTCAGGGTTATAACCACTCGCACGATTAGGTATTATCTCTCTCTTATTGCCATACTGGGAGTTTCTCATCCCAAGTGGCTGAAAGATTTTGGTTTCTATAAAATCCTCATAGGTCATTTTGGAAGCTTGTTCAATTATATAGCCAAGCAAAATGTAGCCTGCATTACTATATTTCCATTTCTCTCCGGGTGCAAAGTCCCCGGGCTTATTTTTGAAAACTGCAATGGTCTCTAAAGGGCTTATATCGAGAGCCTTCGGTGGTAGTTCAGGCATACCTAGATGGTTTGGTATACCTGAAGTATGATTCAGGAGGTGATGAATGGTGATATTTTCTCCATTTGGGTAATCCGAAATGTATTTGGATAAAGGGTCCTGCAGAGATAGTTTCCCCTCTTCCATAAGCATGAGTATCGCAACTGCAGTAAATTGTTTAGTGATGGAGCCCAGTTCTATGACATGTTCCGGTTTCATTGGCACGCCCAATTCCAGGTCAGCAGACCCAAAGGCTTTCCTGTAGATGACATTACCATCTTTAGCAACTAAGACAATAGCTCCTGGTTGACCTGAAGGATAATGGACGTCAAAAAGGGCATCTAAATCTTTTTCCAGGGACTGAGCATTCACCTGTAGTCCGGCTGGCAGAAACAAGAAAAATAGTAAGAGGGTTGAATATAATTTTTTCATGGTTATTTTATTCGTTAGGATGAATGAATTACTTATAGGATATAGGTTTGGCTGTTTTATAAAATTAGTCAAGTAGGTCTTCTGCGCTCATCTTTGGATAAACCAAGTTCTTAAGGCAGCTAAACAAAGGGTTTAGAAGGGTTAGAAATGTCTTGATCAGACCTTTTCATTTTTTTCCCTCTTTTAGTTTAGCTTGTTACTGGAAAGGTGAGGCTCTCTTACCTTTTCTGCTCGCTTTAGAACAAAAGAACAGGTACCGATGCACATAGCAAAAAGCGATATACTAATGCTGATAAAAATCGACGAAAGAACCTTTTACTTCTGCCAAAGCACTTGCAGAATTAAGTACTGATTTTGTAGATTATAATGGGCATTCGTCGAATAGATTAAAGGGGGAAGGCAGGAAAAGATACTTTTGTCTTATGGATAGAATTAAAAAATTATTCTCGCTTATTCACATCTTTCTATGGACTATTGCTTTAGGGGTTGGCGCCTGGGATGTTTTGATTGATGATAGGCCATTAAAGCCAAAAGCATTTTTGATAGGGCTATATGTATTTTATGCCCATTTATTCATATTTAAGAAATACCTGAGTAAAGGAAAATATAAAACCTACTTCCCGTACTTAATTGGGATCTTTTTGACGGGCACCTTTCCCTATATGTTGTTCCTGATCCTGGGTGAAGAAAAAATTAGAACATGGACAGATTTTCTAAGTCACTATCCTGGTGGTACAGGGGTCGTTCTTTTTTTTATTATTCTTAGCTCTCTAGTCGGAATTACGCAGAACCTTATTCTCAACACTGTAAAAAAAGAGCAGCTGGAGAAACAGGTCATTAATTCAGAACTCGTTTATTTGAAGTCACAGATTAACCCACATTTCCTGTTCAATACCCTAAATAACATTCATACATTAGTGTATACACAGGATCCCGCAGCACCTGAGGCAATGATGCGTTTGTCATCCCTGATGCGCTATATGATTTATGAATCCAATGCTTCAACTGTTCCACTTTCCATAGAGATCAATTATTTACAGGACTATATTTGCCTGCAGCAGCTCCGATACAAATCAACACCCGTTGTAGACTTTCAGGTGGAGGGAAATACAGAGACCTGTCATGTTGCACCGCTGTTATTTATCCATCTTCTGGAGAATACCTACAAACATAGTCCGCCTCGATTAAAACCAGGTTCCATAAAGGTGAGGATAGCTGTAAAAGAAAATCTACTTATTGCATCTTTTCAGAATCCAATTGGGAAAAAAAAGGGTGCCGTATTGGAAGAACCAGGTGGCATTGGATTTTCGAATGTTCAAAAACGGCTGCAATTACTATACCCAAATAAGCATAGCCTGGCCAGCAACAAAACAGATGAAGTTTTTACAGCGGAATTAAAAATCACGAATCTTCAGACACAAACCAATGAGAAAAAAGCTCAGCTGCTATATAATTGATGATGAGCATCTGGCTCAGAAAATACTGGAAGAGTATATAGCAAAAGTTTCCTTTCTGGAGCTGAAAGGCAGTTTTGAGAGTCCATTGGAAGCAGTTGACCATATGGATGAAGACATGCCTGACCTGCTATTTTTGGATATAAATATGCCGGACCTGGACGGACTTAGTTTTATTCCGATGCTGAATCCAAAGCCGATGATCATCCTGACTACTGCCTACGATCAGTATGCTCTTAAAGCCTTTGATCTGGAAGTTAAAGATTACCTGCTAAAGCCAATTTCTTTCGAACGCTTTTACAAAGGTGTACTACGAATCTACCAGGAGTTCAACCCCCAGCACCAGCCGGAGCAAATAGAAACGAACATAATGCCTAAAAACGAGCAGGAATACGTTTTTATAAAAGCAGGTACTCGTATTCAAAAGATTGCTATTCGCGATATTTTATTCATTGAAGGGATGAAAGATTATCTCCGAATACATACCCACAAAGAAAAGATAATGACCTTGCTAAGTTTTGCTAAGTTAGAGGAATTGCTACCTGACAAAAAATTTGCACGTGTGCATAAATCCTTTATGGTCGCCATCGATAAAATTGACCACATCGAAAAAAACAGGATTAGAATAGCTGATCTAATTATTCCAATCAGTAATACCTATGCAGATACTTTTTATAAAAGGTTGAGAGACTTCAAAGACTAGTATCTCTTAGAAGGCTGATAGAATAAATCAATTTTCTGACTTTTTATATGGCCGAATTATAGGTAAGCCTACACAGAAAAAATTGACAATCTTTGTTGTTGTTTCAATCTCAGGTTGACAACTGCTGCTTTACCCTGTCCCCAATGCTCCCAAAGCATAAAAGGGGCATAGTTTGCCATTAAATAATTCCCTTCTTATTATTTGCCTACGTTTATTTCTTTCATGATCTCTGCAAACAGCCTGGTCGATTTTAAACGTTCATTTAGATTGTACATGGTGGAAACAGTTATCAATTCATCCACTCCCGTTGCTTTCAGAAATTCCTGAATTTGCGTTTTTACTGTTTGCTTACTACCGACAAAGGAATACCTGAGCATTTGCTGTAAATTTGGATGTTGAAAAATTTCTTTCAACTCTTCGGTCATTTCGGTTGGTGGCTGTAATGGTTCTCTGGATCCGGTTAATACACCCACAAACATTCTGATTAATGAAGTGAATAAATTTTCAGCTTCTTTATCGGTATCAGTGACCAAAACATTCACCCCTGCTATGGTATAGGGTTTATCCAAAAACTCGGAAGGCTGAAACCCCTGCTCATAGATTCGTAAAGCGTCGTGTAAATGCGTCGATGCAAAGTGGCTAGCAAAAGCATAAGGCAATCCTTTCTTTGCTGCTAAATGTGCGCTGTCGGTGCTGGAGCCTAATATATACAGCGGTACATCCGTTCCTTCAGCAATGGCTGCTCTGACGCTTGATTTTTTGTTTTCCAATGAAAAGTATCGCTGAATCTTAGCCACTTCTTCGGGAAATGAGTGTGCGGCCTTCATAAAATCTGAGCGTATGGCCTGGGCTGTCTGAGGGTCTGTACCAGGGGCTCTACCAAGGCCCAGGTCGATACGGCCAGGATATAAATGAGCCAGCGTTCCAAACTGTTCTGCTATAATCAAGGGAGAGTGGTTGGGAAGCATAATGCCGCCCGAACCTACACGGATGGTATGGGTATTTTCTGCCACGTAACCAATGAGCAGGGAGGTAGCGCTACTGCCAATATTATCTGAATTATGATGTTCGGCAAACCAGATGCGTTTGTAGTTATGTGCTTCCGCTTCTTTTGCCAACGCCAATGAATTATGCAGAGTCTGTTGTATGGTTTCACCCTGCGACACAATGGCAAGTTCTAAAATGGAATAGGCTATATTTTGATTATTCATATTTTTCAATGCTATCGAAATTCTTAGTTGTTCTGTGTAACCAGTGGAGCTATTTTCTAACCTACTTGTTAATTAGTCATGTTAGGTTTGTTGGTATCTCAATCCTTTTTTTGGTTTAGTAGGGACCGGTATAGAATCCATGTTAAAGGGCTAATACCAGCAAAAGTGAGTGACACATTGATGCTGATATTAGCCCTTCGGTCAAGTACAATAAATAGATATGCCTACTTTAGATCTCCAGCGGCAGTGGAACGGTTTATGTTAACCATTTCTTCGTGAGAAGGAAAAGTCTTTGAATTCTGAAATTTGCCCATCACCGCATCCCTTACGGCAGGGGCTTTTCCCTTTTCGGCTGCAGCAAGTGCTTGTTTTAATGCTGCTGCATCCAATTCGGTACAATAGGCGGGAGTACCCGGCTCCTGCCTCCATGATTCGGCAAGACTTCCACCGTCCACGGTATCAAAACCCGTCTGGTCTACCAGTTCAGCGGCCACTTTTTTATGTTCCTCGTTATCACCCGCTACGGAAATAGCTATTCTTCCTTCCTCTCCGGCAGCTTTCCCCTTATGTTTCAGGGTGTATTCCATGATATTGTTGAAAACCTTGATCACTGGTCTTCCCAGTGTTTGAGAAATGTATTCACTTTCAGTCTTGCCTTCTAGGCCAGAGAGCTGGCCATCACGAAAAGGATAATAATTAGATGTATCCATAATAGTGACCTCCTGGGGTACGTCCTGAAGCAGATTCTTGGGCAGGTCCTTATAAGCTTTAAAAGGGATGGAGAATATGATGACATCCACCTCTTTTACCACATTTTCGAGGCTAGCCGCTTGGGCACCCAAATTGGTAGCTATTTCTCTAAGTGTGGCCATATCCCTGGTGTTGGTAACTTTTACTTGATGCCCTGCAGCAGAAAGTTTTTTTGCCAGGATACTTCCAATAGCGCCTGTTCCTATGATTCCTATTTTCATATTTAGCAATTTTATTTAACGTGAAATCAACCTACATATATAATACCCGGCTTAAGCGGACACCGTAATCTGCATCCGGGTTAGTAGTGGCATCTCCAAGTCGTTCTTGAAACGCTGCCACTGCTAAATCGCGGCGTTTAGGTAATCGCGCTCTGTCAGCTGCCGCAATGGCTGCCGGCAGTTCATTCAACGCAAGGTCGGTGCCGTAAGCTGGTGCGCCTGGTTGCTGCCGCCAGGAGTCCGTTAAAGAACCTGCATCAAATGCATCGAATCCGGTTTCCTCAACCAGTGCCATCGTCACCTTCCGGTCAATTTCCCTATCTGCTGCTATTGGGATAGCGACTCTGTCAGAACTTCCAGCTGGCTTTCCTTTCTTTGCAAAGGAATCTGAACCAATGGCATTCCATGCCTTTGCCACTGGCCGTCCCAATTGTTGCTGCACCCAGAGGCTTTCTACCTGCCCGGCCTCAATGCTATCAATCCTGTTGTCACGTCCTGGATAGTAGTTGGAGGTGTCAATCACGACTGTTTCATCTGAAGCGCCAGCCAAAAGGGGCGCAATAGCAGGAATGCGATTAAGGGGAATTGATATGATGATCACATCCTTTTCTAATACAGCTTGTTGAACTGTAACCGCTTTCGCACCAGTAGCGAGCACATCCGTGCCTATCGTTTCCGGTCCTCTGGAGTTCGCAACATGTATTTCATGCCCTGCCGCACTCAATTTCAATGCTAAGGTTTTACCGATATGGCCGACGCCAATGATTCCTATGTTCATATCTTATATTTAATGTAATTGAAAGTAATTTGTTGGTGATCAATGCTTTCTTGAAGGCAGATTGTTGATCTCACGGACGATGTCTACGGCATGGTCGACAAACCATTCAGGGTATCATCCTATTGATACAAAGCCTTGGGCTATGCCGCAAACTCTTTTTGTGATACTACTACTTCCAAAATGTTGTGCATCAAGTGATTAAGTTTTTGCAAAGTTACCGTATTTTGCTTTCCTTTGTATAGCACTTTCCTAAAGGAAAGTGAAATAACTTTACAGAAAGAGCTATGGCTAATAAAATGGGATATCTATCCTGCCTTGATACGGTAAAGCCGGTGCGGGATGCGATCGACGTAATTAATGGTAAATGGAAGTTGCCTATCATTATCTCTGTAATGACAGGCAATGAGCGGTTCACCGATATCCAGGAGAGTATCCCCGGGATTACCCCAAAGGTGCTGGCCAAGGAACTCAAGGACCTGGAGCAGCACCAACTCATTAAGCGAGTGGTAGTGGATGATTACCCGGTGAAGATCCTGTATAAACCCGAACCCTATGCTGATACCTTAACCCCTATTATCGATGCTTTGAAGAATTGGGGGTTGAACCACCGGAAGAGAATCTTTAATAAAGAATGAATTTGCTGTTGTCCCCTGGAGCTAAAAGTCATACTATAACTTTTTACGAATTTTAAAAGCGGGAAAAACTAGGCACAACTTTAGCCGTCTACGCCACTATTTGCAAAGAAACGAATCGCCCATTCCGATTTCCTGGTTCAGAAGCGTAATGGAACGGCCTATCGGATGTGACTGACGCCCGGGTGCTGGCAAAATACCTAATATGGGCAGTCACTGGGGAAGCGGCACATATTGAAGCTTTCAATGTAGTGAACGGAGAGTCCTTTTACTGGAAATGGCTGTGGAAGCGCCTGGCTGGTTGGTTCGCTACTTATTAGCAGTACTTTTTTAAAGACATTTGTGAGCTCATTACCTCTCAACAATTTTCTCATTCAAATAATCAGCAAACAAATTATTAACCCCTTCCCGCTGAACAACAAAAATGTGCTGGTATTTTCCGGTTTCCTTACGCCACCTGCAGCCCTTTTCAACATCAAACTCAAGCTGGCCTTTACCTGCGCTTCTTAAGAAATCCCCTTCACCTTCCACAGCATAATAAACTGTAGCAAGGTCCCAGCTTGGCCGCTGATCCTCCAATGATTTCATTTCTACATTCCATAGCCAGTCGCGATAAGCCGTCCTCACTATATTCCCCGTAGGTGTATTTATCAATGACTTTCCAGTCATTACATCTCTTCCGGCATCTATAAAATGGATTTCACCTGGAAAATTTTCCACAAGATACTTCGTGAATGGCGCAGTACCATTAAAGAAGAAATTCCAGTCTTTGCTGTAATTTCCCGAAGCATTATTAGCTTTCAAAGCACCCAACGCCACCCATCGCTTTACCTTTATTTGAATTAGTTCACGTCCACTCAGCTCAGAAATATCATCAGGACCTGAAAGCAGCAGATCATAAAGACCCTTAGTGTGACCAACTGTAACATAAACAACACTGTTATCCTTTTGGCTAAGCAAGAGGCGTCTGTTAAGAGCGGTTTGATTTATTGCATCTCTGTTATGGACGATAGTATTTTTAAAGGCCCCAGTGTCCCTCACAAGTTTTTCTGCAGACATTTTATCAACCGGATCACCAACGATCGTATCATGAGCAGCGCCAACGGGAATCTGTGGTCTGCCTCGATATATATTAATTGCCTGCACTATTCCGGCGCCATAAGGCACCTTTCCGGAACTATATATGCAACCAAGAATTTCAGCCTTTCCCCTATCAGCATAAAAATGAAGCAATGCAAGTGCCCCCACATCATCACAATCAGAGCCCATGTCGGTGTCGAAAATAATCTTCACTACATTGGCTTTACTGGTTCGTTTCTCTTTCTCTATTGTCTTGCAGCCCGCATTATAAACAATTAATAACACCAGAAGCCTAAATACATTTTTTCGTCTAATCATAACCAATCACTGAACCCTAACTGTGATCTTCTTTTTAGCAAAGGATAACAAATTATCTATTTTTTCATAATCCTTTTTTATTTCATCTGCAGTATATTGAGTTTCCTCCTCCTGCGTATAGTTTACTTTAACATTGAAATATTGATCGGTTACATAATTCAGATTAAATAACTGTCACTGTTCTTTGGTCCTGACCTCCCCACAATAAATCGGACTACTGTAAAGCGGCAGCGGGGCTGCCCCAGCCGCGCTGTAGAGAAATTAGGCAACTTACTATGACCCGTCCTATAAAGTATTAATAGTTTTTTGATCCTTAAAACGACGGGCTTATGAGAATCAGCGCTGCCTTCACAGAATCTTATTAACAGCTGTTTTTATTCCTCAAGAATCCATCTCATGAACCAAATACTGATTTATAGTTTGAGATTGAGTTACCGAGATATTATAGAAAGGTTAATTTCAAGAAATTTAAAGTGTTCAATCAGAGATGAAGGAAACAAAAAATTGTCTAAGCCTCCCCTATCTAACTTTTCCCAATGCTCATCCTATGGATATCTGCTCCCCTATTGCTGCTTTCTATATTTTGGCTGTTAGCTTGCATGACTTATGGGACGGAATGTTGCTAAACTCTTTTTATAGAGGAGGTGATCTTACAGACATTGATTTGTAAGATGCTTAAGCTTAATTATAGGAGATGCTTCGCTTTAGTATCAGTACATAGAGACTATTCAGTTATTGTTTTAAGCTTTTGATTCCTGTGCCATACTGTATTCCTGGAGTGGAATCCTTGCAGGGGTAAAAGTCAACCCTAGCTCATCAGCTGCTTTTTGATTGCTGTATTGAACCCATTTTTTTCCAGAAGTAGATTCTCCATTCAGCATGCGGTGTACATCTGATGCAGGCCAGGTCTCATGGCTGATGATGTATCTTTTTCCATGTAAACCTGAACGAACAGTACCCTGGTAAATAGCTTCTGCTACATCTTCCACAGCCACCATAGCAAACTCAATATCGTATTCGAATACCATCTTCATCATGTCGTTCGGCATCAGTTTATGCTTTAACAGGTAAAGCATGCCTGCAGAAGTAGAGTCTCTTGAGTCAGAGAGTGGCTTACCGACAATTAGACCAGGATATAAGCTAATGATCTCAAAGGGTAGGCTGGGATTTTCTTTTATATATTCCTGTACCAGTTGATCTGATCTATACTTAGACTGGTTATAAGGAGGGTGATCCGAATGGGTTACCGGTATATCATCAGCAGTAAAAATATGCTCCTTACCTTTTGCAGGATCAAAAGAAGGTACATAACCATTGATTGCAGCAACAGATGATATGATGACCAGCTTTTCTAGTCCTTGTGCTTTCTGGCAGGCTTCTATTACATTATGGGTACCTTCCAGTGTTGGACGAAACATTTCAGCTTCAGCCTGCTCCTGCTGTACGTCAAAGCGGAAGGGGGTACCGCAATGCACCACCACCTCGCTGCCTTTTACAAATTGTACTACTTCATCGGCATTGAGAACATCCATCTCAACCAGCTCCAGCGGCCGATCCCCCCCTATTTCCAACAAATGCTGAAAACCCCCTGGCTGGTTTTTATTCCTGGTAGAAGCTTTAACAGTGTAGCCTTCGGCCAGAAATTTTTTGGTTACATAGCTTCCCAGAAAGCCACATCCACCAATGATTGATACAGTTTTATTCATAATGAAGCGGGAAAAAATATGTTTATTGTTACTGTATATAAAATAGCCTTATTAACATTCTTATTCTCTTTTTGCCCAGCTAGATTTTGATTGCTGGTACAAGCATAATCAGCTTCAAATCAGCACTAATATTGAAAAGTTGTCAAAAAACATGAGTTGATCTATTGGATTAGCTACCCTACAAAAGAATTCATGGAGCTACATTAGTAATGAATTCAAGATGAAGTAAGTAAAACTCAGGGGATGAGTATTGGAAAAATGCGACAACTAAAAAACATACAATTTACGTATGGCATTTAGTGTGTCAGACATAGAATCCAGGGTGCAATCATTATTGTCTTTCCTGAAAGAGTATAAAAAGTTTTCATGCTCTTCAAAGAATTGTCCAGGGCTCTTACCTAAAACCTTCCGGAAGTGGTTAATAAAATGAGGCTGGTCATAATAACCTGCATCAGAGACCACATCTAAGATTTGTTTGTGAGGAAGGGTCAATTGCCTGAAGGCATTATTGAACTGCATTATCTTGCAAAAAGCTTTTGGTGATGTACCAACTGCCTCTAAAAATTTCCGTTCCAGGCTCCTGGTACTAATGCCAAGTTTTGATGCCAAGCCTTGAACAGATATATTACCTTTTGATAGATTGATCGTATAAGTAGCTTCGGCAACTGTTGGATTATACTGCCATTCCTTCGCTAGTATCCTCTTACAAAGAAACTCCTCTACAATTTGGATTTGTCTAACAGTATTAGGTTCATTGATTACCTGATGATACAGCAAAGAGGCTTTATTAGACCAGACATCTTTTAATGCTAGAACCTTTCCTGTTGTCTCCTGCTGAGGAACGCCAAAGAATTGATGAATGGCATTAGGAGTCATTTCAAAGCCAATGACGTTTACTTCACCTCGCTTTACCCAATGATGAGCTACTTCAAATTGTTGGCCTGATATAAAGACACCACCCATTGCAGTTTGTTCTGGGGAGTTTGGTCTTTGAGTGGTATATCCTCCAGATCCCCAGAATAATGAAAGAAACACATTCCCCGTAGGAATGGCGGTCATGGAAGTTAAACTATGCTGATTAACTGTGAAATAGTGAATCTGCTTTACATATGGTCTAAGAAGCGGTTGTTGTGGATATAGAATTTGCATACGCTTCAAGCTTGAGTGATAAATTCATATAGCTTTTAATATCAGAGAAACGTAGCCGAAATTGTTAGTAATAATCTAGGTTATGCATTGGCTGAATGTTGCTGATACCAACTCACAACGTATTGATCAATATTAAAAAACGTACTGAGGCGCTAAAATCATTATAGCGTCTTCAAAACATTAATATATAAAAAATTTATAGTTATACTTTAAATATGTTGAGTGAAATATTTTATCTAGTTTTTTGTACGGCTGTGAATGTATCAATTTAATTCGTACCCCATTTGTACCACGAATGGTTTATACAATATGTAACAACTTATATAACAGTATATTACAATTATTTATTACATTCTATATAGGTAAATAATTATATTTATTAATGACATATTTATATAAAAACAGTTTAGAACATGAATTTGTAAATTATTCGTATCCCATTTTTTTACTCGAGCAACTTGATGGAACATCAAGTTGCCCTTATAAAGCCCATCATATAATAATTTAAACTATACTCTATTTAAAATTAGAAAAACGTACCTGCTGATGAACTGCTATTGTGTCGTAACGGGTCAAAAGTGTTTGTAAGATTGGATCTATGTGCGCTTTCTCAAATTGCTCACCTGCAAATGCTTTTACAGTTTCTATCGAATCAAACCACATAATTGTAGTGAATTCCACTTCGCTTTCTGCTTCACGCCGCAGCAGTTGAATTCCCCTAAAGCCTTGTGGCAAACTATTGTGAATACTAGGAAGAACATCTTCTTTGAGTATACTTTCAAATTTATCGGCATTCTCTATGCTTGTCCATCCATGCCATATTCTGGAGATGTGTAATTCGGCAGGATTACTCGTTCTCTGGTGCAGGTCTCTTTCATGAGCAGTAGTTTCTTCATGTTTTTTTTCGAGCAGCCGGAAAAGGATATCAGAGTCATAAGAAACAGACAGGTAATTTTGAATAATGAGTACATGCAGTTTGTATTTCTAGAGTTGTATCGTTGATATATGCTATTTATTAATAGCATGAACTTATAAGAAAGTATTATTTCATTTCAGCCCCTCATGCTCAAGACCCCAGAGATTAAAGGAAATGCGGGGGTAATTTCCTGCCTTCAAGGCTAATTCTCGTGATAGAAGCGTCATTCGTTCTATGGTTCTGCTGTTCGTAAGTGAGCCAGCATCTAGTATCCTAAAGGGCAGTGATTTTAAAGCAGAGATCACTGTGTATCGTGCCTGTTCATTCAGAGAAGTTACATATACATCGCTTTTAATTTTCTGCAGCACCGGCTGATCAAAAACGACCCAATAAGTATTTTTGAAAGCTCCAACCACATGTGTCTCTGGTATAATTTTTTGTATCTCTTCTGCTGAGGAAGTGTCAAAGGCCGTGGTAAAATCATCAAAGGTACTGTTAAAGGGATTCGTTATATCAATCAGTATCTTTCTCTGGAGCTGCTGCTGGTGTATTTGCAGCCAGGGTAACAAGTGTTTGAACCATAGCGTAGGGATGATAATGTCTGCCTGCAGGGCTTCGTCCAGTGGCACTGCCTGTAAATTAATTTTTAGCTCATCTAATACTTGTTGAGCACGTATTGTGTCCCTACTGCTGAAGAGAAGCTTGTAAGGCGAATACTGATGAAAGGTTTTTAGGAGTGCTTTGCCCATTCGGCCTGTACCTATGATTGCAATGTTCATATATAGTATTATTGAATTAGTCTGTTTCCTGATTAAATATTATGGCCTTTTCATCCCCAGTGTATAGGTATATCGGCCTCTTCATCCAATCGGTGCAAGAAAGTTTCTGATTGCTTTCAAATATTCTTTAGGATTGTCAATGATTTTCAGGTGTCCTGAATCTTTTATGATCTCAACCTTAGCCCCTTTTACCTTTTTTTGAAATTCATACATGGTTTCAGGGCGGGCTTCGTCGTATTGACCAGCTACAAATAGCACGGGCAGTTTTAGTTCGTGCAGGCGGTCTGTTCTGTCGAAATTTTTTAGGGTACCGGTTGAAGTGAATTCTGTTGGGCCCCACATATATTGATATACCTGCTGATTGAACTCGGATGAAGACTCACATGCTGCAGGCGCTGACAATTGCCCCCATTTTCTTAATAGATACCGTACGTAAAAGGAATCCGTAGCTGCTATGTAAGCGGGAGAATCATACTGTTTTAAGCGCTCGTATTTCTGTATTGTATCCTGCACTTGTTGGGGGAGCTGAGATAAAAGTATATTGGCATCCGACATCCACCGAGGTGTGCTTAGCAATGGACCGGCAAATGTTACTGATTTGACACCCTTAGGCTGTTGTGTAAGAAGATATTCAACAGCAATGGCTGCTCCCCAGGAACTACCCATAAGATGAATTTCATCCAGGTTCAGTGCTTTCCTTAAGGCTGTTATTTCACTTACAAAGCGTGGGAGTTTCCAGAGACATGTATCTGTAGGCCTATCGGAATTGCCAGAGCCAAGCTGATCGTAAAAAATAACAGGCCGCTCTTCTCCAAGACTGGAATATACTGGTATGCCCTCACAACTTCGGCTACCAGGTCCACCATGAATAAGCAGAAGCGGTATCCCTTTTCCAGTCCCTGTTATTTTGTACCAGATACGACCTCCCTCTACGGATATATAGCCTTCTCTTGAATTAGGTTGTGCACTGGAAGTGGAGCAGGTAAAATAATAAATGAAAAGAAATAAAGTAAATAAGGTTGATTTTTGGATCTGTCTCATGATTGATAATTAGATAGAAAGTATGGAGCAAAACCTGGACTGCAGATTGAAATCCCAAGTTAAAATTGATAGAACATCACCATTGCTATAACTTTCTAGATAGCGCTTCCTGAGGCTTTAGACAATCAATTGGGTTTGTCATAACATCTATGAACAGCACTCTATAATAGAAACCTATTTTATTGGAATGGCTAAAGGCCGCATGGGCGATCCGGTTGCACCTTTTAGTTTTAAAGAGGCAGCAATAAAGGCAAAAGTATACACCTTATCTGCCGCCAGCTCTTCTAGTTGCATCTGCTCTATAAACATGACACCCTTTTCTGCCAGCAAATAAGTATGCACGGGCACCCAGTTGTCATTTCTTTCAGGTGGAAAGGCCTCAAAGCTCAAATTATCTGCTCCCAGCAACATGATTTTTTGCTCTTCCACGAGCCATTTCACTGCCTCCAGATTGATGCCTGGGTACTGGTGCAGGTAGGTAGCTGCATTGTGGTAGTGTTTCGCCTGACCTGTTCTAATCAGTACTACATCCCCAGTCTTTAGCTGTACTTTTTGCTTTCGTAAAGCGCCTTTTAAGTCATTGGCACTGATGCGGTAGTTTTCTGGCAACTCTGCTACACCCTTATACGCCGGAATGTCAATCATAACGCCACGTGCAATGATAGGCGGAATGGTTTCAGCCCCTGTTTTCAACCAACCCTTATCCCCAAGATGCTGCTCTGGACTAAAATTATTCCAGATCTTACCATTGAGTCCAAAGTGATTCAGGGCATCTATATGCGTACCCATATGCGTATACATAGAAATGGCATCTCCGGTATAACTCACCTTTTTGTTCATCGCAACCCCCATACCGTTTGGGTTATCTACTACGGTTCCGTGCGGGGTATGGGTGAGCCAGTATTGATAGCCAGGATCACCCAGGGCATGAAAGCTTGGCATTCCTACAAAATAGTCGACGCTGAGATCATAAACTTGCCCTGAATTGATGCTGCCTAAGACTGCTAATTTAGATTCAGGCGTCATCATGTTGAGTGTGCCAATTTCATCCTCTGGTCCCCAGGGACTCTTTCCTGCCTGGTCAGTTTGGGCAATTGCTGCCTGCTGGCTTAAAGCACTAATTGCAAGGCTTAGTATAACCGTGTTTTTCATTTGTACTTCATTTGGTTGACAGTACAAAATTCACGATTCGTTAGGCCGAAAAAATTAAGATATCTTAAGAAAGTGGATCATTCCATTTTTTTCTCAGCGCACTTAAATGCTCGGGTGTAATATCCAGATAAGAGGCAACCATGTATTGAGGCACCCGCTGCTCCAATTCACGGTACTGCTGCCTGAAATCATGATAACGCTCTTCTGCAGTTTGACTCATCCTCTTATAAGTGCGATCCTGCAAGGCTACATAAGCTTTTTGCATCTTTAATCTAAAGAAGCGCTCCAGCATGGGTATCTGATCAAAAAGATCATGGAGCGTATCTCGGTGAATCTGATAAAGCTTGGAGGGTTCAAGGGCCTGAATAAATTGGGTTGCTGGTGTTTGAGCAAGAAAACTACTTAAATCGTTGATCCACCAGCCTTCGATACCGAATTGTATGATATATTCACCGGTATCGTCGCTAAGGTGAAATGCGCGTAAACAACCTTCTGAAATGAAGCGCATATGGTTAGATACTTCGCCTTTTTGAAGCAAGAACTCCTTTTTCTTTAAATATTTAGTTTTGAAACCCACAGCAATAAGCTCTGCCTCTGCCTCTGTTATAGGTACAGACTGTCTCATACTATCGAGGAGGTCTTTCATAATCTATATGTGGTGCAAACAAGTTCAGTTGAAAGTTTATCAAAAAATATACAAATCAAAAACTCTTCATGTTTCTTCTGTTCTGAAGCCCATAAAAAATTAATTTTTGATTGGTACTGTCTTAGGAACTGTGTAAATGAAGGTTCAGGAAGATAATCTCTGAACCTTTTTTATTAATTTTTATAACGGTTCCAAAGCTATGATTAATAAGGAAGATTTTTTGAACGCAGGGTTTTTGAAGCAGTTCAGACTCTGGCGAGCATGCCCCTTTAATGGAATCAGACCTGCTGGGGAGTAACCTGTCAGCAATATAGTGTGCTAAGTGGATTGGAACCAGACCTGCCTAACAGGGCGGGTTCTTCATCTCTCATTCTGCTTGCTCAATGGCTAGGAAGAAACCCATTTATTGTCTCGATGAATCTTCATTTACACAGTTTTCAGACACAGTCTTTAGAAGCAATCAGCAATGCCATCAGAAGGGTACTCATCAGCTCTTCCTATAATTCAAGAACACATTTCGAATATCAAATACTGCTTAATAGGTTGAGATCCCTTTACTGTGAATTATAATGAAAATTACATGAAATTAAATTGTACACTCAGAAATGCATAAAATTTTAAAATCGCCCCCGCCTGAATCATCTACCTTAGTATCATTCCCCCAATTTGATTTATTCCCCAATACCTTTCCCCTAGCTCATCCTATGGATATCTACTTTTTATGAGATCATAGTCTATAAAATTGATGATTTACACATGGAGAAAAGTCACGAATTTATGTATAATTTTTGTACCTTATTTGTACCTCAAGCTGTCAACTATATATATAACTTATTTATATACAGCCATATACAAGAGTATATTACATTCTGTATCGGTAAATAATTATATAATATATTAATACTTTATATACCACTATATTGTTGGACTAGATTACCTGGCGAGTGAATGAACGTGCTTATAATACCGTGTAGGTGGCAGCGGCCGGCGTTCCGGGATTCGAACCGTACCCATACCCTAAAAAAGACCTTTTCATGCATATACAGGCAGTTTTGACACTAAAAAGCCACATTTTGAGCCTAAAAACATTCTACTGGAAGCTTCCTGTTTATTTTGGAAAAATCATACCAGGGGCTACTTAACTCCTATTTTTTGGTGAGTCATTGCAAGTAATATGTAGTCAAGTTCTTGAATTTAGGGAGGTGTAAAGCTCGTACTCTAAACAGGAAATCAATAGTTAGGAAACTGATTAGCATAGGCTCGTAGCTTTACTATCTTCTTTCCTACAGCTATTCTTTTGCTAAAGAAGAAGCATCAAAATTACAAGTTACACCAACATATATTTCGCTATCAATAGCTTAATTTGTCAGCTGCAAATGTTACAAACTTTAAACGCACGTTTAAGGTTTGTAACAGCTCTGAAGGAACCTGGCAGTGAGTCCAGATACATGCATATCCAAGACCCGAACGATTTACACCTGATCAATGGATTCCACCGCGTAAATGAATTGACCAGCACCAGACTCACTGATCCGATACCTTAGCCTTGCAAGATTGATCGGGACTACCTCTACCTGTTGAAACGTGGTTACGTGCTGAGCAATGAAGGGGACATCTGGCTCGCTTCATGGCTTCTTTCAGGATATCCCCAGTTATCTCCGGTGTCACCAGGCTGAAGCGGAACGCATTGATCGGGAATAGTTGCTCAAATCCCAGATCCAGGCTAAAACCAACTGTATGATTCTCAAGAACCTAAAATGCAACTTTACTTACCCGAATCCGGTTTTCTGGCAAAGTTCGGCACCTGAAGAACGAACTACTAGACAAATTCCAGACAAGGTTGGACTCACCCATTGAACAACAGCTCATGAAAAAGCGTTTGGGCAATTATTTGTTATTATATGCAATAAAATTCAGTTAATGAATAATAATAAGGCTCCGTTACGAATTATTGCTATCGGTGCCTCCGCAGGGGGCATTGATGCCCTATACACGTTTTTTGACCATACTCCCCTGGACAATGTTGCCTATGTGGTGATCCAGCACTTGTCCCCCAGCCACCAAAGCCGGTTGGCACAGGTCCTGCAAAAACATAGCCCCTTGCAAATCTACGTAGCCGAAGACAATACGCCCGTGGAAAAAAATAGGGTGTACGTGATCCCGTCCCACGCCTACCTTACCATTCAAGGGGGTAGGCTCCAGCTCACCGGTAAGGAGCGTCAGGAAAGGCCGCATCTAACCATTGACACCTTCTTTATCTCACTCGCTGCCGATCAGGGAGCGAAAGCCATCGGAGTTATTCTTTCCGGCACCGGAAAGGACGGCAGTGAAGGCATCGGAGCCATACGAAAAGCCGGGGGCTGGGTGCTGGTTCAGGATCCGCTTACTTCTCAATTTGATCAAATGCCGCTGAGCGCTATTGCAACCGGCTGGGTAAGCAGCGTGCAGGCACCGCAAGCCATGCCCGCCGCTATTCAGGCCCAGGTCGGACAACCGTTGTTTTTGCATCCTACCAGGGACCGAGGTGCTCATCCGCCCCCCCGAAAGCAGACCGTGACTAGGGATCCGGCTTTAGGAGTAGGCATTGCCGCCAATGCCTTACCTGAAGAGCCAGATACCTATAGCCAACCCAAAATGCCCTTTACGAACGACCAACAATTCGCACCGGATTCTCAGGAAGGTGCCCTATTAGCCATTCTTGAGTTTATCAAGCGGGAGTTGCCCCAGGATTTTTCGGACTACAAACGCCCAACCATTTTCCGTCGGATTCAACGACGGATGGGCATGCATAGCTTCAGCCAGGCCCTGGATTACCTAGAATTCCTGCAAGCCAACCCGCTCGAACTGAAAGCACTGGCCCAGGATTTTCTCATCAGTGTCACCTCATTTTTCCGGGATCAACCCGCCTTTAAGGTGATGGAAGAGCAAGTAATCCCGGACATGGTAGCTCAGGGCAACCAGCCCCTGAAAATATGGGTACCCGGTTGTGCGACCGGAGAAGAAGCCTATTCCTTAGCGATCCTGGTGGCTGAGTGCCTGGAGAAAGCTGGTCAGACGCGGGAAGTGAAGATCTTTGCCACGGACCTTGACGATACCGCCCTGAGCATCGCTTCCCGGGGCGAGTATCCGGGTAGCATCGCCAACTCCCTGACTCCAGAAAGAATCGCGCGTTTTTTTAACCGTGAGGGCGAGGGCTTCAAGGTCACCAGTTCAATTCGCCAGATGCTTATTTTTGCCCATCACGACCTGACCCAAAATCCACCCTACTGCAACACTGATCTAATTAGTTGCCGCAACTTACTTATCTACCTGAATCCGGTGCTTCAGAAGAAGGTATTTTCCCTGCTGCATTTTGGCCTGCACCCAGGTGGCTACCTGTTTCTGGGATCCAGCGAGCAGGCTCCTATTGGTGAGCATCACTTTACTGAGATCAGTAAGCAATCGCGGATCTATCAAAAAACGGCCGCCGCCCCCAACATTGGCTTTGAGATGTTTACCTTACCGCAATCCCTGGATCGCCACCCCTTACCCACAAGCGGAGTGCCGCCCAGCGGAGTGCCGCCCAGCGGAATGCCGCCCAACCGGAAATCGGCATCCCTACCCAGAAAACATACGGAATTCCAATTCTCCCATACGCCCAGCGGGATGCCGCCCAATGGGTTACCACCTTTAGAATCGGTGATCAATGCTTTACTGGAAAACACCAATCAGGTAGGCGTCTGCCTGGATGGCAACAGACGCGTCGTGCAGGCATTCGGCGATTTAGCTCCCTTCCTGCAATTGAAAGCGTTCAATTTTAACCTCGTTGAGTTAATGCCCCAACCGCTGCTGGTGGCGTTCGGGACCGCTTTCCAGCAGGTCGTGCAGTCCAACGAGCCCATTGCCATTGGAGGAATTCCCAATGAGTTAGCCACTGCAGGATCCCTTCGTTTGCTGCTCAAGCCCTTAGTTTCGGGCAAGACCAGCCAGAAGCTATTTCTGCTGTTGTTCAGCCATGATACGCTGCCACCCAAGGAGGGCTACCCTGCCCAGTCCTTCGAGCCCGAGCGACATACTCGGGAATACATTGCCTCCTTGGAACAGCAGCTCCTGGGAAGTGAGCAAAACCTGCAAGACGCTTATGAAAAATTGGATGCCTACGCGGAAAATATGCAGTCGTTCAACGAGGAACTCTTATCGGCGGGAGAAGAAATGCAGAGTAGCAACGAGGAACTGCATTCGGTCAATGAAGAACTGCACACCATCAACGCGGAGTACCAGCAGAAAATTCGGGAGTTAACCGAACTCAATGATGATTTGGAAAACTACTTCCGCAGTAATGTGAGCGGCCAGTTATTTGTCGATGGGGACTTATTGTTAAAAAAGTTTTCTCCGGCCGCTGTCCAGCACATCAACCTGCGCAAGAGCGATCTGGGGCGACCGCTGGATAATATCACGACCAATATCGAGTTTGAAACCATTGTGGAAGACATCCGACTGATTCTAGCCGGAGAGGAGACTATTACCCGTGAAGTGCAGGCTAAGACCGGAAAGTGGTTCCAGGTCAGTGTGATGGGCTACATACGGGCAGCCGACAATCATCCGACGGGCGCTATGGTGACCTTTTACGACATCACCAACCTGGTCAAGGCCCGCCGAATCGCGGAAGAAAGCCAGCGTCAGGCCCTTAAAATGGCCCAGGAGTTGGACATTACTAATGAGCAGCTCAAGCGCACCAACGTAGACTTAGACAACTTTGTCTACACGGCCTCTCACGATTTGCGGTCTCCCGTGAATAACATCATTGGGTTGATGGGCTTGCTTTCTTCTAGCCTACCCGAGCAGTTGGATGAATATTCCCGCAAACTTCTGGAGATGGCTGAGGAAGCCGTTGTCAAGCTAATGGGTGTGATCAATGATCTGACCGAGATTGCAAAAGTGCAGAAAGAAGAAGGGGAAACTGAGCCGATCTCCGTCCGGGTAATGCTCGAGGAGGTATTAGCCGAACTCGAGGAGCCCATCCAGGAGGCCCAGGCGCTTATCCACACGGAGATTACCGTTGAAGAGATAGTATATCCCCGCAAGCACCTGCGAAGTATACTCTACAACCTGATCAGCAATGCAATCAAGTATCGCTCCAATGATCGGGTGCCGGAAATACACGTCTCTTTACATATGCTGGAAGGGCACCCAGTGTTAGTAGTGGCAGACAATGGTCTGGGCTTATTGCCCAAACAGGTACCTAAGCTCTTTTCTCTTTACAAACGCTTTCATAACCACGTGGAAGGCACCGGTATTGGCCTGCATATAATCAAGCGGATGGTAGAAAACAACGGTGGCCGCATTGAAGTGGAAAGCCAGTATGGAAAAGGAACTACCTTTACAGTATACTTTAGTCAGCCGAAAAATAAATAGTGGTCAGACAAAGACGCTATGCCAGACAAAGGCGCTATGATGGATAAGTGGTATGTGGGTGAAGCAAAAAAACAATGGTTCTTTTACCCTTTCCGCGCTTTTTTTGGCGTATGTTGTTTATCAAGCCGCACATCGGCGCTCAAGATTTGCTGCGCAAAGATGGCATCGTGAATAAGCCGGGCCTGCTTGGCCATCTGCTGGGCCTTGGTTTGAAACAGCTCCGCCTCCCCTATCTGACCTTCCTTAGTGAAGTGCTGGCCCAACTTCTCCAGCAACATATTGCTCTCCTCTAGGCTGCGCATGGCTTGCCAGAGATTGTCTTCCACCGATTCAGTAACCTCTGCCAGCAAAGCACTGATGGTGAAGGCATGCCCGGTGTGGCAGCGGAATCGCATAATCTTTCCTTCCTTGAGTTGGGTGAGGGCTCCGTGGCAATCCGGGCACGTAAACGGGGTTAGCTCGCCCATCTGGATAATGCCCATCTGGAAGGCATTGTCTTGGGTTGCAATGACAACTTCCATTTCCAGCAGCCCTAGCTCCTTGGTGGGTATTTTTGGCTTTTTAGGGGTAGTCTCTCCAACCAGGCTAAAAAGCAGGGCTGCTAACTGTGCAATGGGCACTTGGTAATCTACCTTTACGTATTCCAGCACGTTGGCTGGCATCGCTGGAAAAGCCGCGTCGATCGGATCCTGGATAATGGCCAAGCCTCCCATGCGCTTCACCGACCACAGGCCAGAGGTGCCATCATCGAGCATGCCCGATAAGACGACCCCAATGACGCGGGGTCCGTAAAGATAAGAGGCCGAACGAAACAACGCATCGATAGAAGGACGGAAACGGTTCTCCTTAGGCCCCCTTTTGATGATAATCTTGTCGTTCTCAAGCAAAAGGTGGTTGTCAGGTGCCGCCACATAGATGCGCCCGTATTGAATCGGCTCCCCATCTGTTGGCTCTACGACTTCCAGGGGACCTAACTTGCTTAGAATCTCGGGAATGAAATTTGTGGAAAAGGGAGGTAGATGCAGCACGATGAAGATGGCGGCCGGAAAATCGGCGGGCAAACCCTTTACCAGTTCCATCAGAGCAGGCAAGCCACCGGCAGAGGCTCCGATGACAATAATATCCCGCTTTCTGCTGAGCGCTTTGAATTCTTCCATAAGGAAATAAATAAAAAAGATGGGACAATACAAAAATCTAATGGCTTTATACTGAGCAATCCAGAGAATCTGGCTCTAGAGGCACAATGGAAAGGAATGGTGTCTACAATAGAAAATGGCCGCATCAAAGAGAACAATATAAAGGCTGGTGAAATGGCTCGCTTGCTTAAAAAGGAAGGGGCTTCTCTGCGGAAAGTTGCTTATAAATTAAACCAGCTGGGCAATTCCACCAGATATGGGAAGACTTTTTATGTAACATCTGTTAAGCGCCTTCTGGAAAAAAAATATTGCTAAAGGACATGAGAAACCTTTGAGCGGGGAGCATAAGAGTATAGTAAGAATACCAAGAAATTTTACCTATCAAAATGAATAGGCATTTTCATTTTGATAGTATTGACAGGCAAATAGTGGCTGCTCACATAATGATTGTTTTTTATAAACCCTCAGTAAGTACCTTCGCAAGCGTATATAGTTCTCTTCTCAATCTCTTAGCATCATAGATGCACAATGTTGTGCATATTTTTTAATCTGGGCCTAATGAAAAAAGTAAAGAAGATCTTAATCATCGAAGATGATGCTACAACCGCTTTCCTACATCAGCGATTATTGCAAGATATGGACGTTGCTGAAGAGATTGAGTACATCACTGATCCCCAGCAAGCTCTTGAGTATCTCCAAAACAACCATTCTGCTGCTGATCTGATCTTTTTAGATGTTGAGATGCCTCAAATGGACGGGTTTCAATTTTTGGATAAATTGGAGGCTAGGGGTATATCCTTGAAAGATATCTTCATTGTGATGCACACCGCATCCATGTCCCCAGAGCATAAGAAAAAGGCTGAAACGCTTTATGGTGAGAAGTTAAAGGGATTTGTACAAAAACCCCTGCAAGCAGAATTTATAAAAGATGCTATTTGTAAAATCGATAGGGTATAACTAAAGAGAAATAAAAGGGTATATTCTATTAGATTAACCCGTACAGCTATGGAACAAGAGCAGAATCAGAAGTTTGATCAATCTAGTCTAAGTCGGAAGCTTGCTATTGTTGGCACCTTCTTCGCCTTAACCCAGTTGGCAGACACATTGGTTGAAATGGTTAAACTTAACTGATTGGAATGAAAAAGCTTAGGAAGATTCTACTAGTTGATGATGATCAGTTAACATCCAACCTCAATAAAGAGCTGCTAGAAGAAATGGAGATAGCAGAGGAAGTACTCGCTTTTACCAGCCAATGGGAAGCTCTCTCCTACATTGTTGAGATTCTAAGTAAAAATTATCTTGCAGTGGGTTCTGCATTTGATCTGGTGTTCTTAGACATGAAAGTAGCTGATATTATGTACTTCGAGTTCTTGATGGATTTGGAAGCATTTCGAATAAATATGGAAAAGCTACGTATTGTAATACTGGGTGAACATTCAGATTTGGAAAGAACTATCAAGCTAAGCAACTATGAATCAAGGATATCTGCTTATTTAAGCCAACCCCTACACAAATAAGCTATAACTACCTTGTTTACAAGGATATAGGCAAATGAATAAACTAAGGAAGATCCTGCTAATCGATGACGTTGATGTAACAAGCTACATCAATAAGTTATATCTGGAAAATATGGATATAGCAGAAGAAATTGATTACGTACATGACGGAGTGGAAGGCCTACAGTATTTACACAAGCATTGCCTCCAGGGTACTGGGCCTGATTTAATCTTTCTAGACAATAAAATGCCCAGAATGGATGGCTTTGAGTTTTTAGAAGCTCTGCCGGATTTGGAAGCAGCTTTACAGCGCAGTTTTTCTATTGCAATGCTCACCACATCAGTGAATATGAAAGATGTAAGTAGAGCTGTTAGTTTTGGTGACAGGATAATTGCCTACATCACAAAGCCATTGCAGGCAGATGGGGTAAAACAGGTACTGGCAGGAATGCGAGCAATGGATACCTTCTAAGAAAAGGAACAGAAGCATTAAAATATTATGAGGCAATAGCCCAACATCTTTTTTGCTTTTACGTAAAAGCAATGGGTTAAGGGATTTTTTAACCTTTTTGCTTCCGATATTTTTTAAAATACTCTCGATAAGCGCCCCGGATGTTTAAAATGTTCCGGGGCTTTTTTATAGCCAGGCTTCTAGCCTAGAGTAAGACAGCGGCTTACTCTAGACAACCTAGTCTAGTCAAAGCATAGGAATACGGACAAAAAACGTAGTACCTTCATTTTCGACACTTTCAAACCAGATCTTTCCTTCATGCATATCTACAATGCGTTTGGCAATGAAGAGTCCTAAGCCAGTGGTTTGTTCTCCCTGGGTACCCTTTCGCTTTGCTTTTGTGAATTTGTTGAAAATAGAGGCTTGCATAGTTTCAGGAATGCCAATACCATTATCTTTTACCTGTAAAAGCATACGGTCCTCTTCCTCCTTTACAGATATGACAACCTTCCCAGAGGATTGAGTAAATTTAATGGCATTGGATAATAAATTTTCTACCACCCTGGATAGTTTTTCCCTGTCTACATGCGCAAATACTACTGGATGGAGGTATTCCTCTAGAACTTGAACGCCTTTTTTGTGTGCTCCTGCACTTAGTTGCTCAACGACTGACTTTGCGATCTCAACAACGTTAACTGTTTTCCTTTGTAATGCTTCATTATCTAGCTCCAGTTCACCTATTAACAACAGGTCGTTAATGATAATATCATTTCGGCTACATGTTTTATCCAGCAAAGAGAGGTGAAGCAAGGCTTTATCTTGTTCCTGCTTTTCAATATTACTTCTAATAATACCGCTTAATGCCTGAATAGTATTTAGAGGACTTTTTAAATCATGAGCGACAGCATTCATAACCAGCTCCTGTGCTTCATATAGCCTTTTTGCTTTACCCTCTAAAATTTTCCTTTCGGTGATGTTCTCCAGGATTGTATACCCTAGGGTACGTCCACCGTCCTCAAAAAGAATAGATGTAACATGGCACCAAATTGTGGACTTATCTTTTCGAATAAGACAGGTATCCAGTGAAAAGCTAGGTATCTTTTCCTCCCATAGCTTACGTTGCAACTCTTGCCAGTGCTTTATAAAATCAGGATGTGCAAATTCAATTACCTTCCTATTGATAAGATCTTTTTTATCAGAATAGCCCAGCAGGGCAATAAAAGCATCATTTACTTCAAGTATGCTCAAGTCAGAACCTAAGATCTTATTTCCAAGTTGTGACCGCTCAAAGATGGTTTTGAAACGCATCTGGCTTTGAGCATGCTGCTCCTCTAATGCTTTAAATTCTTCAACATATGCCTCACAAGAAGCAACTTTTTTATTCAATCTTTCAATTTCTGATTCCAGCTGGGCTTCTCTATTGATATTGGATTTTTCCATAGGTAGAGGAAATAGGGTGCTAATTGATGGGAGCTTTCCACTTTAGGTAAAGGAACATTTCTAGCATTTAACCTTCCTCTTGATGTAAAACAAACTAATAGGGAGAAAATGGCGCATTGTATGGCTGGTACACATTTGCCTTCTTCTAGATAAAATATGCTAGAAAAGTAAACCTAATCTTATTTTAACTTCAAAATAGCTTGTACTGTTATTATCTGCCAATGAGATGAGATATAAGCTTAGCGATCAATTTTAAAGCTAAATATTATATGTGGAGGTTTTTCCATTTAGCTAGCGGAGAAGGGATTTTTACAGGTGTAACTATTTAATTAAATGATTACACCTATGTCTTGTCAGCATTTCTGGCTTCACTTCTTTTAGTTTCACTTTTGGCTAAAGTAAAAATTTAAAATTATGCTTCTATTTGATGGAAAGCAGGCATTAGAGATTTCCACTTGATAGCTGGCTTCATTTTCAGTTCGCTTGTGTAGAAACTGAATCCAAAAAGTCCCTTTTTATTCTTTTGAAATGAATTAATTCTAATCACGGAAATTTCATAGATCGGCGGTTTGATGAGAATCAACGCTGCTTTCACCGAACCTTCTTAGCAGCTGTCTTTATTCCCAAGAATCCATCTCATGAATCAAAACTGATTAATGATTTGAGATTAAGTTTCTGAGACATAATGTAAGGAGTATTTCAAAAATTAGAATGTACAATCAGAGGTATACAAAAATTCAAATTATCTATGCCTGATGTATCTACTTCAGGTTAATGCCTCCCCAATCTAATTTTGTTCTAATGCTTTTTATAGTACTCATCCTTTGAATATTTGCTTTTGGGATATCATCATCAGCGAAATCGATGATTGAGACAAACGGATCAGCCTTGAATTTTTGGATAAACTTTGTACCCCATTTGTACCTCAAGCGATTGAAACTACTTGTAACGCATTGATATATAGTGCATTATTAAACAATAATACATTCTGTATCGGTAAATAATTATATTTTATATAATTATAGTTAAATTTCGAAATAATATATATACTGCACCTGCGGAGTGCCACTGTGTAATGATATTTGAAAGTTAAACTTTAGGTTTTTCCAAAAATAAGGCAGGTTATGGCTGCATAAGTTAACTTTGATTTGTAGAACAAGAAAGAGCCTATGACTGAGCTTTCCCGGCTCATCCTAAACTAGAAGGAGATGGACGAGAGGGCGGTGGTGATGAATTTGTAATGATAAGTCTTATTATTTACCAGAGAACCTGGACTAACTGCTTTTTTTAGCGGCTTCTCCCCATGCTTTCCTGAATCTTTTTAATTTTATGTTTATCCAGTGGTTTGTGGATGAGTTCTTTCACCTGTGGATGCTCCTTTGCTCGCGCTATATCAGCAGGGTCCAGCGAGGAAGTTAAAAGGTAAATGAGGCAGTTGGCTTTTAGTTGTTCATTATAGGGTCCCAAAGCCATTAATACGTCCCAACCTGAAATTTTAGGCATATTTAAATCTAATAAAATGACTTGCGGCACCTGGCCTGAGACGATATGACGCTGCAGAAACTCCAAGGCTTCCTCAGGATCATCAAAAGCAATCACCTCATCGGAGAGACCTACATTTTTGAAAAGCTGCTTTGTAATGAACAAAGTAATTGGCTCATCATCAATTAGTATAAAATTCACAAATAGTTAAATTAAGGTAGCGAAATTCTAAAAGTTGTACCTTCATTCGGCTGGCTTTCTACCGCAATTTGGCCACCCATACTCTCCACATGAGCCTTAACCAGATATAAACCTTGGCCGCGACCGGAAAGCCGTGGATGGAACCGTTTGTAGAGTTTGAACATATCCTCGCCCGCATGGTGAAGGTCAATTCCTGAACCGTTATCAGCAAATAATATCTCCTTATTTTGCTCATCTTTTACGGCTACAGTTAAATCTACCTGCAGCGGCCGCTGATCCGATCGAAACTTGATTGCATTAGACAGTAGGTTAAAAAAGATACTGTAAAGAAAGGCCTTGTTTGCCAATACCTGAAAACCCTCTGGGATGGACACTCGTACTGTTCCTCCGCAAGCAGTGAGCATGTCCTGAAAGTCTTGAATGACTTGCTGAACAACCTCCACTAGCGGAACAGGTTCAGTTTGTACAAAACTTTCCTTGTCGCGTATTGACAAAATAGTATTCATATCCTGCACTACCTGATCAAGTTGACCAAGGCTGGTCCTCAGGTGTGTCAGCGTATCCCCGAAATCAAATGAGCCTGGCTCTAATATTTCCAGCAAGTCTACTAACGCTAAGGCATTGGTCAAGGGACTACGCAGGTTATGAGAGACTATATAGGTGAATTGTTGTAAATCTTTGTTTTTCTCTAGTATCTCCTCCTGTGCTTGCATCTTTTCAGTAGTGTCCCTTGCAATCATGTGTACCCCTACAACTCTTGTATTCTCCATCACCGGTACCTTGACAACATCCAAGTGTCGGAGAGCAGAATCGCCCAGTGTGGTATATAAATCAAACCTAACTATTTTGCCATTTAATGCCTCGTTTAGTTTTTCTCTATACAGGGACTGAACCTCCTTGGGCAAAAAATCATTGATGCTACGGTTAATTACATTTTCCTTTGGCTCCTGTGCAAACTTGAGAAAAGCAGGATTTGCGTCTAATATAATGGACTCTGCATTCTGATATAGAATCAGCTCAGGGGTATTCTCGAATAAAGAACGAAACCGAATCTCTCTGGAAGGACTTGAGAAATTATTTTCCATTTTCCATGGGTATCATGAGTAGTAATAAATTAGAGTGTTAACAATAGGCTAATCACAATAGTTAAAACTTCTCTAAAAAATATAAAACAATACCTATAATGATACCCCTATTCGACATTTATTCAGTTACAACAAATTACAGAATATAAGCAATTCAGGGCTTAAATATCTCGGCACATGCCGAACTTATGAAATTGGATGACGGTTTTCATGCGTTTATTCCCATTATGTTTGCCAGCTTAACCGGCTTTTTCCTGGCTCCTAAAACACCTTTGATCTCTTCCCAATTGAAGGGTGAGCCGCATTGAAGAGAAATAAAAGAAGCCTCCTTTATCAGGAACGGGCATTGCTTTTCATCCATCGCTTAGTTTCTTTATCTTATGTCTTTAAACAGCCATGTTGACATATGTTTAAGGAGAGCTTTCAGCTAGATTTTTTTGAGTTCGCTACCGTAGTACTTTCGGGGATACTGATATATATTTTCCTCATTGTTTTTAGCAGGCTGGTTGGACCCAGGAGCTTTGCTCGCATGACGGCTTTCGACTTAGCTGTTACCGTTGCCCTTGGTGCTATTGTTGGCGCTACATCCACTGGAGGTGTGCCTATTCTACAAGGCCTCACAGGGCTGAGCACCCTTTTCTTATTGCGCTGGCTGGTGGCCATATACCGGCGCCACAGCCTGGGCAAACTAGTAGATAGTTCTCCGCTCCTGTTAATGGATGGACCAGAGATATTACCTGAATACCTTAAGAGAGCCAAGATAACAGAAGCAGACTTACTACAAAGCCTGCGCCAGCAAGGCATCCGAAGGTTAGGGAGGTCCAAGCCGTTGTGATGGAGCGCGATGGTTCTATCAGCGTCCTGAAAGCTGATATGCCACTGGAAGCCTACCTACTCAAAGGAGTTAAAGGTCATCCTACTACAGGAGAGGTTCATATTGAACCACCCCTGAAAAAGGATCGGGAAAAGTAACTGTGTGTGACGGTTGAAGGATTACACCAGGATGGAAACGGTAGTCAAACAAACCAATGTCAACCCACTATATTTATGATTTTTGTACCTTATTTGTACCTCAAGCATATTTAATGCTACACAAAATTCTGAATATCAGATGAATATAATTTTTTATTACATTCTGTATTGGCAAATAAATTGTACTATTTCATGATGCCACAATAAAAAGCACGTAATAAATAATAGATTATATTGGAATGAGGTCCCTCATAAAATTAGTCTAAATTCGGTAAGGAGACTTTCTGATTCTATTCAGAACTAGCCTTATCTTAAGCGAACAAAGATCAAGAAGTTGTTGTAAGCAGCAGGTTAGGACTAGTTTAGCAGCTTATAATGATTATAATTACTGCCTTTTATTATCTCCTTTATCTTCTCCGGCAACATGATCGGCATGATAGCCGCCACGCTGTCCCATGGGTTTATCTTCACCGGTTGTGGTGTCCCGGCTCGTTTGATGTTCCATTTCAGAATTGATTTCCGCACCGAGTAGGATAATAAATGCCGTAAGATAGAACCATAGCATAAGGATAATTACTGCTGCAAAGCTGCCATAGGTTTCGTCAAAGCTACTAAAGTTATTTACATAAAGGTTAAAAAGCAGCGATCCTGCAAGCCAGATTAATGTAGCTATAATAGCTCCCCAGCTGGTCCATTTAAATTCTGAACTTTTACGATAAGGTGCAACTTTATAAACCGCAGCCAACGAAAACATGACTATCAATGCCAGTATCGGCCATCGTAATAATTGAATAATTGTTTCTAATGTTGAGGGTAAACCGATCTTATCGATAAGTGCGGGAAAAGCCACCACCATTGCAATAGCAAAAAAGCCGATAATAATGCCGCCTATAGTAAACAGAAGGGTAACGGCAGTTAATTTAAAAAAGCCGCGTTCGTCTACTTCATTATATGTAATATTTACTCCTTCAAAAACTGCCTTTGCACCTTTATTGGCACTCCAGAGACTAATCAGTAAACTCAAAACAAAACTCCAGCCTAGGGTTGATGCTGGCTTTTCGGATTGCCTTTCTAAAATTTTGCTAACAAATTGGTGTGCCTGCTCAGGAAGGGCATTTGCAAGCTGACTCATCTGCTGCTCTACCTGTGCCGGCTCCATTAACAGCCCATATATGGATAAAGCAGCTGCAATAGCGGGAAAAATTGCAAGTAAAAAATAAAATGCAATACCTGCTGAAACGATGGATACATGATCCTTTGTCAGCTGGTCTTTTACTCGTGAGGCAACATCTTTCCAACCTTTCTTTGGTATTTGTGTCGGCTTTTCGGCGTTGTGACCTCTTTCGTCTGGGGATGTATTGCCCATAATAATATTACTACCTGCTAAGATTAAAAGATAATGACCGAAAGAGATAAAAAATTAAATCTGTTCCAGTCAGATATACTTAAAAAAACAGGATGTTGTATTAAATGTTCGATGATTGTCTACCTGTGATGCTCAGCAGCATTTACTGTGGCACCTATATATAATACCGGCATTATTCAATTTATCAGATGCGGCAAAAGGGGTTTTAATTGTCAGCTGCTTTCTGAACTTACGGGTTTTATGCTGGCACCACCGCCGAGATTATAATATGATCCGGAGAGAACAGCCGTACGAGGTGCTTTAGGAATTCATTCTCAGTAGTAGATGGAAACCAGGTATACCTTATTATGTGCAACTACGGTGAAGGCGGTACTGGTAGTAATGGAGCATCTCTGACCATCGCGCAAGGGAGAGTGATTGTCCCAGCTCAAATCTGGTAGGTACTGGTGATTCATCCGGGGGTGAGGATGACATAAACCGCATCACAACAAGTACTCGTGTGATAGCAGTGAATACGCTAAACAACAACACACTCAGCTCTGACCGGGGCACGTATAGTATCTCCGTGGATGCCATCGGCAGGCAACAGGCTATGATCTGCTTTCTAACGTTCCCGCAGCCATCCAAAACATTATAGAGAGTCGGGTTAACACTGGACCTTACCCCCTAATGAAACGAGCCATGAGTACACCCAATACACAGCGCTAGTTTTAGTGTTTAAGACAACCTTTCTAATATTAAATTGTACCTTATGCATAGAATATACTATTGAGTAAGAACGAATTGAGACATGAATATTGAAAATGCAGGTTTTATGGCTGGTGGCGGGGAAATGGGCGAAAGGATCCTCTCATTCGACTGGTCAGAAACGGCTGTTGGGCCTATTGAAACATGGCCGCAGAGCCTGCGCACTATCCTTAGCGTAATCCTGAATTCCAAGTTCCCTATGTTCCTGTACTGGGGACCTGAACTAATTTGTTTTTATAACGATGCTTTTCGCCCTAGCTTCGGGATCGAAGGCAAGCACCCCCGCTTGTTGGGTAAGCCAGGCAGAGAATTCTGGGCAGAAGCATGGCACGAAGTTGAGCCTTCAATTACCCATGTGATGGCTGGCGGAGAGGCTGTTTGGCATGAGGACCAGTTGATTCCGATATACCGGAATGGTAAAATTGAAAACGTATACTGGACCTACAGCTTTAGTCCTGTTCATGACGAATCTGGTACACCAGGAGGCGTGTTGGTAACCAGCATTGAATCTACCCAAAAAGTGCTTACCCTGACTCGTCTAGAAGAAACTGCAGATGAGTTAATTTTTGCCATTGAGGCGACTGAGTTAGCTACCTGGGATGTAAACCCACACACAAATAAGTTAAAGGGGAATAGAAGACTAAAGGAATGGTTTGGCTTAGAAGCCCACGAAGAAGTTGATCTACAGAAAGCTGTAAATATAATAGCAGAGCAAGATAGACAACGTGTAATAGATGCTATACAACGTGCTTATCAATTTTCTTCTGGCGGTCAATATGATATCGAATACACGATTATTAATCCACTGACAAAGCAACAACGCTATATAAGAGCCAAAGGTCGCGCATGGTTTAATCAGAACAAGGTAGCCTACCGCTTTAATGGCACCCTGCAGGATGTTACTACTCGGGTTTTAGCCAGAAAGAGGCTTGAGGAAAGTGAAATCCGCTTCCGCAGCTTAATTGAGCAGGCCCCAGTAGCGATTGCATTAACCCGTGGAAGGGAAATGGTAATTGAGACGATGAATGCTCCGATGTTGCGCAACTTAGGTAAAGAAAATTTAGAAGAGGTTGTTGGAAAAACATTGCTGGAGTCAATGCCAGAATTAAAAGACCAGCCAGTGCTGGATATAATTCTTGGTGTGTTAGACACCAGGAAGCCTTTTAATGGTAGCGAGGTGCCGGTGAGTATTAAGGTGGGAGAAAATCTGCAGCAGTTTTATTTTAATCTTGCCTACACCCCTTTCATAGAAGAAGGTAAAGTTACCGCAGTTATACATGTGGCAGTAGATGTAACCGAACTTGTAAATGCTCGCAAGAAAGTAGAAGAAAACGAGCAACAGGTACATGATATTATCGAAAGTTCTCCTTTCCCAATTGGAGTTTTCTTTGGTAAAGAAATGCATATCCAATTTGCCAATAAGGCTATTCAAAATAGCTGGAGGAAAGGTCCGAACGTGATTGGCAAACGATACAGAGATGTGTTGCCAGAGTTGGAAAATCAGACAGTATTTGAACAATTAAATCGGGTATTTGAAACAGGTATACCTTTTCATAGCAGTAATGATCCTCTATATCTGCTGATAAATGGACAGCGACAAACGTTTTATTATAACTACAGCTTTACCCCTCTTTTCAATGCCTCTGGTGAGGTATATGGTATAATTAACTCAGGTGTTGACAATACTGACCTGATTCTAGCACAGCAAAGAGTGGAAAAATATGCTCAGGAACTACAGGAAAGCGAACAGCGCTTCCGCCTCTTTGTGCAGGCAAGTAATGATACTTTGTACAGAATGAGTCCTGACTGGCAGCAAATGCTTAAGCTGGAAGGAAGAAACTTTTTAGCAGCCACAGACAAGCCAAAAACTACCTGGATAGATGAGTATCTTCCACCTGAAGATCAGTCCCGGGCATTTGAGACCATAAAAGAGGCTATACGCACCAAAGGTATTTTTGAATTGGAACATCGGGTATTGAAAGCAGATGGTACTGTTGGCTGGACTTTTTCCAGAGCTATTCCAGTACTCAGTCAAGAGGGAGAAATCATAGAATGGTTTGGAGCTGCCACTGACATTACTCAGAAAAAACAAGCAGAGCAGAAGCTACTACGATTAGCTGAAGAACTAGCAGCTGCCAATAAAGGATTGCGTTCATCCAGTGAACAGGTGCAGGAAAGCAATAAAATGTTAACCAGCAGCAATCAGAAGTTAAGCTTCATTAATGCTGATATGGATAACTTCATCTATACTGCTTCCCATGACCTGCGGGCACCCATTTCTAATATCGAAGGGCTAATGAATACCATTCTGCGCAACCTCACGGAAGAAAGCAGGCAAGATCCTAAGATTGAAAGGTTGTTTGGGATGGTAACAGACTCTATTGCACGTTTCAACCGTACCATTAATGACCTATCAGAAATAACCAAAGTTCAACGGGAAGGCACCAGCCAAGAAGTTGCCCCTGTGGATCTAGCCCATATAGTTCGGGAAATACATTTAGATCTAAGCGCCCAGATTGAAAAGGCAGCGGCCACCTTTGAAATAGATATGCAGCAATGCATTCCCTTACACTTTTCAGCAAAAAATGCCAGAAGCATCATCTATAACTTGATATCCAATGCTGTTAAATATCGGTCTGCCGAACGCCCGCTGCTTGTACAGATACATTGTTACAAACAGGGAGAATTCCTTGTGTTGCAGGTGCAGGATAATGGTCTGGGCATGGACCTCTCTGATGAAAATAAAATTTTTGCCATGTTCAAACGACTGCATGATCATGTGGAAGGTTCGGGCGTTGGCCTATACATCGTAAAGAAAATTGTTGAGAATGCCGGTGGAAAGATTGAGGTGGAAAGTAAAGTGAACGAAGGTTCTATCTTTCGAGTATATTTCAAGCAAAGTGCCAATCCCTTATCCAAAACCGAAGCATCAGAAAATAATGAATAAATTCAAATTCATTATGTTTGTTGATGATGATGAGACTACCATTCCCTTCAATGAAATGCTAATGTCTGGATTTTTCCTCTAAACTTCTTTTACAAGTAGTTGCCGTAGTTGAATGAGAGCTAATCGATGACGGGTTTTAACAGTACCCAGCGGGATATGAAACTCTTTCGCAACTTGTGCATGAGTATATCCATTGAGATACAGCAAATTAACAATCAGAGACTGTTCTGGTTGTAGCGTTGATAACAGTTTGTCTATACCAATAATATCTGTTTGTTGCAGATCATAATTTTTGCATTCAACATATTGTATATGATCATCAACAGCTTCAGTTTTTAACTCCTGCTGCATTTCCTTGCTGCGGAGCTTATCAATAGAAAGGTTGCGGGCAAGCTTAAACATCCAGGTGAAGAGGCGCCCTCGGGAGGCAGTGTACTGGCCAATATTAGTCCATACCTTCATAAAAACATCATGTAGCAGTTCCTGTGCTACCTCTTCTTTCTTCACTATCCTGAATACAACACCATATAATGCTGGAGAGTAACTATCATAGAGATAGCTAAGGGCAGATGTATCCTGCGCCTGGAGCCTGGCTACTAATTGAGATTCAGCAATAATGGTTTTAGTTTTAATCACGAAAAGTTGTCGCTAAACTGACATAATATCAATGAAACAATTTGGGCGTTTTTAAAGCAGGGACCCACACTTATAACTCCAGTCATAGCAGAGTCTATAGGTCCCCCCCCATGATTTGTTCTTACCCATAGTTTTAAAAAATTTATAGCGAAGTAAAATTCAACAATAGCGCAGGATGATAAAGGGCCTGGTTGAGTGACTTCGCTGTAGAAGCCATCTTGCATCACTCCTGCTGTATTAAGTACAACAGTATTGATTGCCACGCTACTTCCCTTCTATTAGATCCTTCAGTAGAATAGTTGATTGGCTATAACTACAACCAATCAAACGTTTGTTTGAATCATTTTGTTCAAATGCTTCTAGCAATTAAACAAGTTTATCTATTAGTCTAGATAGGAGAGTATTTTATTAGAAGTACGGGTATAGTATTTTTTGTCTTGAAAAATCACCGAAAGCATGATCGCTCCTTCTATTTCCTGCACGGCTTGTTCGGCTAATAGCAGGGCGTGTTCCTGATCATAATGAGACTGAAAAATATAGGAAAAAGCAGTAATCCAATCTTCGAAAAATAATTTGATAACCTTCGTGAATTCAGGCATTATCTGATCCGATTCTAAGCCAATCTTAGCCATCAAACATCCTCCAGGAGCCTCGAAGTAGTAATTCTCCATTGCTTGAAGAATTTGTTTAAGGCGTTCTTTGCATGACAGCTGTTCTAAATAAGCCAGGGAGTAAACATTATCTTTTGTATATACATAGTCATGTATTAACACTTGCAGCATCAACTCATCTTTACTGGAAAAATAATAATAAATGCTTCCTTTAAGCAATCCACATGCTTTCCCTATATCAGCCATAGTGGTATTGCCATATCCCCTCTCGCGGAATACCTGGCAAGCCTTCTGGATGATCAATTCTTTATCTACTTTTTTAACTGCCATGGGAAAGGCTTTTATAAGATCTGGACAATAACTTGATGTAATGGTTTTTTGAGTAAAGTTGATGCATTCATTCAAAATTAATGAATTTAAGCAGGGGAACTTTAAAGTTGCAGTAGATAAATGCAAAAACCAGAATATCTCTAGTGAGATTAGGGTTTCTAAGATAAAAGGTGGTAAAAATCGAACTATGGAAGAGTTACACTGCAAGCTACCGTTGCCTTTGAATGGATCTTTGAATAAAATTTGATCTATACCTGAAGAATCTCTTTCAGACTAATCTCTCCATTTTTTAATCCACCCCCTGCTTTACCCATTTTCATCCTATAGGTAATATTATTTTAAGAGTCAACTTCTTAGTAATCTATGATCGGAACTAATGGTTAAGCCGTAAATTTATGGATGATTTTTGTACCCTAATTGTAACTCATGCAGTTAAAAAGATCCATAAACTATTGCTAACCAGCTGATACTACAATGATATCTCACTCTGGACTGGCAAATAATTATATTCTTTAAATTTTGAAAGTTGTATCTAAGCAGTATCCTAACGAGATCGATTTAAGCATCAAAGGAATTAACCTGCTTTAGCACCTTACTGGCTGCTGATAGTCCACTATACACAGCACCATCCAGATAACCCCCATAATAGGGAGCGGTTTCAGTACCTGCAAGCTGTATTTTGCCGCTCATAAGCGGGCAGGCATATAAGGGGTGGCCATTATGCTGGTGTGGCATAACATACTTCCTGTAATCTGCATAGGTAAAGGCCTCCTCCTTCCACAGCTTTTCTGTATACGAAAGGTAATCTGAGGCCTCTTTACCCAATAGTCTTGTCAGCTGCACAATGACTTCAGCCTCTCGTTCTTCTCTGCTTAGCGCATAAGCTTCTGCAGAAAGAAAGCCTTTCAGGGCATAATGGGTTTCTTCAAAATTGCAGTGGTCATGGATCTCCTGGGCAATGCCGACATGACTGAATACGACACCAGCATATCCCTGCCGCCTCCAAAAAGGGTCCTGATAAGCTACAGCAAACTTGACTGCCTCTCCCATCCAGGTATGTGTATTGCCCATGATATGAACGATATCAGCAGGCAGTGGCGGATCGAAAGCTATCTTCTGTGAAACAATAAGAAAGGGTGGAATGGTGATGATCAGGTTTTTGCAGCTAAACACCTCTCCTTCCAAGCTTTTTATTTCAATATGATCTTTATGATCCGAGACCTGAGTGATTGTAGATCCCAGCACCAGTTGCTCATTTCCGATTCTTTCAAGCAGTGTTTCAATTAGCCTTGAGGTGCCTCCTGCAATTCTATAGGAAGGTTCGCCTGTAGAAGGCATCTGAAACAGCTGTGTTTCTTCAGATAAGCTGTTTTCAAATATGCCTACTCCTTTTTGATATTGGGTAAAAAATTGGAGATCCAATTCTTTTAGTAAAGCCAGTAAATGCAGGTGTTTATCTGTAAACCAGGTAGCACCCATCTCAACAGGTGTATCATTACCTGCTGCTATAGTTAGCACCCTTCCACCCGTACGTGCTCTTGCCTCCAATACAAGTGACTTTATTCCTGCTTTTTTAAGATAATAGGCCGCTGACAAACCACTCAAACCTGCGCCAATGATGATCACCTCTCTCATATAATTTTAAGCTTCCTGCCGGAAGATGTGGAGTTTTTCCCGGTAACAATTTTAGATGCTTTATCTTCTACTATGATTAGCGCTTTTAGCTGGTCTTCTGGCTTATTCATCTTTTTTTTATTTCAGTGCCCTCCGCTAGCAAACTAATAGTTAGTTCTGTTGCAGTGCCCAGTATTATATGGGCAAAAAATCCACGCGCGTGAGCCTGCCAGGGATAAGCAAATGGACCAGAAGCATACCCTAATGCAGGGGTTATAATCTCATCAAAAACAAGAAATAAGCCAAGGCCATAAAGGGGGCCTCGTAAGAATCCATACTTATTCATGCGGTGTCTGCAGATGGCATATAAAGCACCTGGTGCAATGCCCATGAAATAATGAACGCTCCTGCCTGCAACATACTGTTGTTTTTGAGGGAGCTCCATGCCTAGTGTATCTGTTAAATGTTTACCCGCTGCATTGGGAGCATACCTTCCTCCTTTTTGAGCATGCCTCTCTTTAACCAGTGTATCTGTATTTTCATGGCTGTACCAGTACCAGGTAAACCTGTCCATTAGCCACACACCCACCCCTCCGGCAATAGCGCCTTTTACTAAACTGCTAATGATAGTTGCCATTTTCTCACTTAGAAAATATTACTGTTATCTGTTCTCATAAGAAGAAAGCCCGAGTATATAGCTCAGGCTTTAGGTGTTTCTGCACTAAACTAGTATGACAATGGATTGGAGCTGTACTACAGGCTTACGCGGTAACTAAGGCTTCATAGCTAAGCAGGCACCACTTTATCAAGAATACGAACTGCTGCATCTGTTGTAACACCGACGGTTAAATGACCTGCAAGGCCCCTGGCATGCGCCTGCCATGGATAAGCCAATGGACCCGATGAAAGACCAGCCATTGGTGCTATCAGTTCATCCATAACAATGAATAATCCTAGCCCATAGAGCAAGCCACGACCCCTATCTAGTCCATCTACTCTATGACGAAGAAGGCCATAAAGAGCTCCTGGCATTATCCCTAGTAGGTAATGAATAGTCTTGCTGGCCACAAACTCCTGCTTATCAGACATGCTGGCACCAACTGCATTGGCAATCTTATTGGCAGCAACAAAGGCTACGTATTTGCCTTCTACTTGCGCTTTCTTTTCCTTTCTATATGCCTCCCGGTCTTCATGGTTGTACATATACCAGGTTACCCGGTCCATCATCCACACAGAAGCTGCTCCGGCAATTGCTCCCTTCATTACTTCTCTTAATACATTTGCCATATTGGTCTATCAAAAAATGAATAGTGATTTCTCGTATTCTAACAACGGTATCAGTATCAAAGGGTTTTACCTAAGTAAAGGTGTATAAGCAGTGATATTCAAAGACATCGAATGCTTTAACCTTCATGCTAAATTGGGCTTCCCAGAGGGTAATGTGTTGTATTGCAACAAAGCTTCACCGCAGCTGTTCTTTTTTACAACAGACCAATATGAAAGTCTAGGGTGAATGACAATGAAGCTATGAAAGGAACAAAGCATAAAGGAGAGGTAATGGTGATCACCGGTGCTACTAGTGGCATTGGTAGGGCTACAGCACTGGAATGGGCAAAACTTGGCGGGAGTGTGGTTTTAGCTGCCCGCAGTCGTGAGGTGTTGGAACAGGTAGCCACAGAATGTGAGGAAGCAGGAGGAAAAGCATTAACTTTTCAGGTAGATGTATCCAAAGAGGAAGAAGTGAATAAGTTAGCAGAAGAAGCTGTAATCACCTATGGCAAGATTGATATATGGCTAAACAATGCAGCAGCCATGATCTTTGGTGACTTTATACAAATACCCTCCGCAGAATTTAGCAGAGTTCTGGAGACTAATCTCTTTGGTGTTGTTTGGGGAGCCCGGGCAGCTATTCAACAATTCCGCAGACAGGGAAAGGGCACTCTTATCAACATGAGTTCTCTGGCAGGCATTGTCGGGCAGCCTTATTCTACCCCTTATAGCATCAGCAAAGCCGGGATAAGGGCTTTAGGAATTTCATTGGGCCAGGAGCTTGAAAATGAACCAAACATTCATGTTTGTACAGTATACCCCTCTATAGTAGATACACCTGTATACCAGAATGCCGCTAATTTTACAGGCCATACTATCAATCCTCCTACCTCTGCAACTCCTGCCAGAAAGGTGGCTAAAGCAATAGTTAAGCTAGGTGAGCATCCGCAACGGGAGGTGTATGTAGGAAAACGGAACACGCTGATACGAATGAACAGAAGCCTGGCACCAACTCTTTTTGACAAATCCTACCGAAAAGTAATGGAAACAATAGAACTGCAGGATGAATCTGTACCTAAAACCAGTGGCAACCTGTTCGAGCCCATCCCGGAGCATGCCTCCATTAGCGGAGGCTGGCTGGAGAAGGAAAAAATTGGGGGTAGAACTACTATCAAAAAAGTAACAAATGAAATATTAATTGTTACAGGCTTACTAATTGCTACTGGCTGGCTGCTTTCACACAGATAAATAGTCACTTATGTAGTAGCGCACCTTTACCTCTATTAAATAACTACTGCTTCACCTTTTTTTCCAATGCTCATCCTATGGATATTAGTTTTTGTTCAGGATCATAACTAGCGAAATCTACGATTGTAACTAACAGATCAGTCTTGAATTTATGGATAAACTTTGTACCACATTTGTACCTCAAGCGATTCAAACGACTTGTAAAGTGTTGCTAAATAGCACATTACTAAACATTAATGCATTCTGTATCGTTAAATAATTTAAATATAAATACAAATCATTATATATTTTTTAAAATTGCATAAAAAGCCTACTGCATTTGACAAGTGAACATGTGTACTTTAGTTAATCAAATCGATGGTAGCGCCCGGCGCACCGGGACACGAACCGTACTTGCAGCATAAAAAAGGCCATCACAACGGATGGCCTGTAGAAAAGGATGGGAATATTATGATGTCCACTTAATAGTACAGCCTATCGCTTTAGTTTTAGAGACTTCGGGTTCTTTGCTGCTCTCGATGGCCTTAATGGCATCTTCCACATAATGCTTATCCGCACTTGCAGCATCCCTGGCATTATTGTCGATAGAGCCAATATATACAACCTTACGATCTTTATTTAATACGTAAACATGAGGCGTATTCGTAGCTCCGTAAGCCCTGGCTATCTCCTGTGTTTTATCCTGAACGTATGGAAATTTAAATCCTTTTTCTTTGGCTCTTACAAACATTTTATCATATGAATCGGCAGGCTGTTTCGTCTCGTCATTTGGATTAATTGCAATAACAGGATATCCTTTATCTGCGAATTTATTATTCAGCGCTATAATCCTATCTTCATACATAACTGAATAAGGGCAGGTATTGCAGGTAAAAATTACGATATAACCTTTGGCATTTTCATAATCAGCCAATGACACCATTTTTCCATCCACATTTTTTAATGAAAAATCACGTGCAGTGTCACCAACTCCATATCCTGCATTGGGAACTGTTCCGGCAAAAAAGATGAGCAGTGAGAAAACCGCTACCAGATTTACGTATTTCATAGCCTTAATCATTTTAAAAGTTTATTAATATGTGTTTCAAGCTCCGCTTTTGTGAGTTCTCCTTCAAGGAAGATTCTTTTTGCAGTTGAATTTCGGATAAGAAGGGTCGCAGGAATGGCTCCAGACCAGGAAGGATCTACCTGATCAATAAAAAGATTTGGATCTGACTCATCCATAAGCCAAACAGTGGAATCTATTTTTTTACGTTGAAGAAATGTATTCACCCTGGAAAGCTGATCGGGAAAATCAAGGCTTACAAGCAGCACCTCAACTTTATCCGGAGCATACGTATAACGCAGGGAGTCTATAAATGGCAATTCCTTTATACAAGGTCCGCACCAGGTAGCCCAGAAATTGATAACATTTACCTTATCGTCAGCACTAGTGGCAATATATGCCTGAAGCTCCGGAAATTTGATCACTTTCACCTGGCTATAGCCGTGGGTAAGCATGAATGTTAAGAATAAAGCTAAAATGTATTTTTTCATTGCTCTTTATTTGTTTATGAATAGTGGTAATGGCTATTAATTGGCACTTAAACTTAGCCTATTTTTAAAAGCTCCTGAAAAGAACAGTACACTTAGCCCTACCAGCAGGGCTCCAAGAATTCCTTTTAGATCTATCCAGCTATTGAAGATCAGAAAATCCAACCCTATGGCGTAGAGAATGCTGATGTAGGAAATAGCATTGAGCTTTACCACATTGCCAGCCTGGAAAGCTGAGGTCATCAGTAGGCTAGCCAGCAGGGTGAGCACGCTATAACCCAGCAGGAGGAGCATGTCTGCTCCCGAGTGCAGGGGAATGGGCGGTAGTTCCGGCAGACTAAAGAGCCAGCCAATGCTTAGCAGGGCTGAAAACGAGGAGGTATAAAATACAAAATGAAGACTCGTGCATGCGGTTTCTGCCTTGTTGATGGCCACATAGCCGACCGAAGCGCTAATCACACCGGCCAGGTACAACCAGAAAGATCGCTGCAACTCCACCAGGCCGGGCATCAGCATCAGCCATACACCCAGCAGGGCAATGCCTATAGCTAACCACTGCTGCAGGGGTACCAGCTTACGGAATGCTACAGAAGCCAGAAGTGCTGTAAAAAAAGGGCTCAGCTGATTGAGCATGGATACTGTTGTAAGCTGGAGTTGGGGAATGGCTTCTACCGACAGCAGCAACGCCAGGGTTCCGCTAATGCCCCGTACCAGAAGCGGGAATTTACCCTTTGTCCAGAGCCTTCCCCCTGCCCGCTTTAAGAGCACATAGACTACCAGCATGGCCAGAGCCGAACGGGAGAGTACCAGCTGCGGCGTAACCCAGGCATCGGCCAGCTTAATAAGTGCATTGCTGGCGGCCAGTAGGGCGATGGCCGCATGGATTTTAAGCACTCCTGTATTGCCTGTCGTCATACCTTTTCCCTGTTTGTCGCTGTTTATTCTATTTCTGTTTTCACAATCGGCCCTGCATGGGCTAGCACCAGTATTCCAGCTTGGTCGAAAGCTTGCGTCGCTGCAATTGTGAGAAGCTTTCGTATTAATTATCCTGATACACCAGGAACAGACTGAAAAGCTGCTTAAACTCCCACTGCAGACGGGCATAGAGTCCGATGCTTTCGCCCAGGCTGTTGTACTGCTGCTGAATATCAGCAAACTGCGATCTTGAAAGGCTTTTCAGCAGCTCCAGTCCGCCAAAGAACACCTCATTATTGACCAGGGGTGCAGGTATTTGCAAGCGGGTATAGTTGTAATTGGAATTGAGCAGGACGCCAAAGGCATCGTTGTCATTTAGTGAAAAATCTCTCCGCAGGGTGGTAGCCTTGGCCTTGCCACCTTCGTTGTACATCTTGGCACCGATCAGCAGCTGATCACCCGCCACCAGCAGCCATACCTCGGTAGGAGCATGGGCCAGGGCGGTATCGGCCGGAAAGTTCTGGTAAAAGCCTGAGAAGTGCTTAGCCTTTACCCAGAGGCCTTTATCTAGCTGGCCGTCTATAGTAATGGCTTCGTCTGGCCCCTCGCATGCGAAGAGGGTAAAGCGTAAAAGCTGAAGAAGAAAAAATAAGCTGAGTTTCATATGAGTAGTGGATAGTTTCTTAGAAAATTTTTGATGCTGTTACATTGCTGATCCTCCGGAGGCTAAAGCTCAGCAGGCGGGGCTGCAGCCCCTGCTATCGGACCCTAAATTTGCCCCTAATCTCTTCACCGATTACACTGCCCGCAAAGTCGTAGCTTGTAGTTGGTTTGTTGAGCTGCAGATGAAAACTTTTCAGGCTACTCCAGTGCTAAGCTCTTTTTTCCTGCGGGTGGTGTTAGCTTGTCAACCGTCAGAATAATTCTGTCTACAATTTCAAGGGCTGTGGTAATATTGGAGAAGTCTGGAAATAACTCGCCCGTCTCTCCTGAATGATGGCTGTGGCCCAGGGGCTCCAGTAAGTAGCTTTTTTTGCCCGCTCTTTTTAAGTCAACTACTGTAGTGTACACCAGGGCTGGCTGCCCTACTTTTCCGGAACCACTGTAGATCTTATCTTCCGGAAAGCGATCCTTGCTGTAATACTCATTCCAGTCGTATGACTGGTTAACTTCAAAGAATATCCGCGCTGTATCCAGACTTTTTAGCTGCAGTTTGCTGCTAACAATGAAGTTATTGTGCGGGGTAGCACCTGTGAAGCCGTCCAGGTCCTGGTCTGCAGTTCCGCCCGATGGCAGGTGATAACCATCGGCTGCTTGTATACCTCTCTTGTGCGACCAGCGAGGCAGTGCTTCAGGCCTGCGTAAAACAGCAGGCTCCCACTGCTCCCCCTCCTTTTTTCCATATTTGAATACGCTGGTGGCAATGCTCCTGGATACATATAAGGTTTGTAAATAGTTGCCCTCCAGGTCTTCGGCCCAAACGGCGAAGAGTGGATATTGAAAAGCAGCTCCTTTCTTTACCTCTATTGCAACAGCAGCGTCTCCTAATGCCTGCTGTAGAAGTATGTGCTCGTACTCATTTGTTTTTGTGCTTTTGCCCAACTGTTCATTCCTAAAAGCATTACCCCATGCGTACACCGAACTAAAAGGAGGAAACTCTACATACAAGCCCATTAAGAGCAAGAGAGCCACCAGGACAACCACCATAAAGGCTTTCGTGAAGGGGAGTGCAGCGCCTTTTTTCTTTTCACTGCTGTAGTTTTTTAAGGCCATCCAGTTGTTTTTAAGATGAAGCCCCGCAGCTAGAATAAATGCCATACCAAAAAAGGTATGAATGGATGCGGTTAGCATTTCATAGGGAAATATGTACATGAACACACCTGTGGCCGCTAGTATCAGAAATGCAAATGCTATGGCGATACTTACTAATTTCCTTTTATGCATGGCTGTATATTTTAAGGGTAGAACCAATAGTAGCCTGCTCCCTATCATGCTGCTTTTGGTTTTGTTTGAAGGAGATAGGCAAAAATAGAAAGCAGCAGGAGGCCCGTGGGCTAACAAGAGGTTAACGTAAGCCAACAAAAGGTTAAAAGTGTTAATGAAAAGTTAAAGGGTAGTAGAATTGCGGCTAAAGCAGTACATTTATTCTATAAAAAAGGAGAATAGCATGAAGCTCTCGCGCTATATCATCATGGGAATCATTGGGTTAGTAAGCCTAGCCCTCTTTGGCCTGCTCAGGCAGCAGAGCCTATGGATGGATCGTGCCCTTACGCTTCACCGCAAAAACCAGGAGAGCCAGGTGCAGACGGTGCTGGAAAATGCCAAGCACCACATGCAGGAAGATCCTATCTATGCCGAAATTCGGGCCGGACATTACAATTGTGATATTCCCATGCTCTACGACAGCCTGGAACTAACACAGGCCATTCATACAGTTCTCAGCGGCGAGTTTGAACGGGCCGGCCTGGCACTCAACTACGACTTTGGCCTCTATAACCAGCAGGGCGAAGTGCTGCTGGGCAATGTAGCTCCAGAGCAACTCCCCAGCTGCAACAGCGTAGGCAGCCACTTTTTTTGCAAAGGCAACATACACCACCACCTGTACCTGCGCCTACCCCAACAGGAGGCTGAGCACTGGCAGGAGTATGCCGCCACCCTGGCCCCTTCCCTGGGCCTGATATCGATTATCCTGGCAGCCTTTGTCTTTACCATTTTCACCATCCTACGCCAGAAGCGGCACACGGAGCTCAAAGATGATTTCATCAACAACATGACCCATGAGCTGAAAACGCCAATATTTTCCATCAACATGGCCTCCAGCATTCTTAGAAAATCGGAAGAAGTGCAGCAATCGGAGCGGCTTAAAAAGTGTAGCAGCATTATCGATGAAGAAAGCAAGCGGTTGAGTGCTCAGGTAGACAAGGTACTTCAAATGGCCCTGATCGATTCAGGGAACATGAAACTGGAAAAAGCATCAGTAGATGTTCATGAGCTCATTCGCAAGAGCAGCGAAAGCTTTGAGCTGACCATTCAGGAGCAGGGCGGGCGCATTCAACTACAGCTGGAGGCGCTTAATCCTCTGATACTGGCCGACAAAACCCATCTAGCAAACGTAATCTACAACCTGCTGGACAATGCCGTGAAGTATACCGAAACTGCCCCCGACATCCTGATTCGCACCCGGGACTCCGAAAACGGCAGCCTTTCCCTGAGCATTCGGGACAATGGCATCGGCATTTTAGCCAGCCATCAGGCGCACATTTTTGAGCGCTTTTACCGGATCAAAAAAGGCGATCTCTACACCATCAAAGGCTTTGGTTTGGGCCTGTGCTATGTCAAGAATATCATAGAGCTGCACCAGGGACAGATCGGGCTTAGCTCCCAACCCGGACAAGGCAGTGAATTTGTCATTGGTTTACCTCAACATTAAGCAATGCAAACTACAAAACTTCTTTTGGTAGAAGATGATGAGAACCTAGGGTATGTGCTCGTGGAGTATCTCGGCATGCATGACTTTGACGTATGCTGGGCAAAAAATGGTGAAGAGGCCCTGCAGAAGCTTCAGCAACAGCCCCCTCAGCTCTGCATTCTGGATGTGATGATGCCCCGGCTTGATGGCTTCAGCTTGGCCCAGCAGATCAAACTGCACTACCCGCAGCTGCCCTTCATTTTCCTTACGGCCCGTAGCCTGAAAGTAGATAAGCTGAAGGGCTTTAAGCTGGGGGCCGACGACTACCTGAGCAAACCCATCGACGAAGAAGAGCTGATCGCCCGCATTAGGGTGGTGCTGCGTCGGGCCTATCCCGAAACAGCACCGGCTCCGGAGAGTCACATCTATTCGATTGGCGCCTACACCTTCGATTATGAAAACCTCTTGCTTAAGAAGCAGGAGCAGCATATACAGCTGACCCAGAAAGAGGCCGAACTGCTGCTGATGCTCACCGAGTGCAAAGGCAAAATCCTTGACCGTCGAGAAGTGCTGCAGCGGCTCTGGGGCGAAGCAGATTTTTTCAACCGCCGCAGCATGGATGTATTTATCTCGCGCCTGCGCAAGTATCTGAGCGAAGATGCCAACATCCGCATCATTAATGTACACGGCAAGGGCTTTATCCTCAGTGATACACCGCAGCCACCAATTTATTCCTAGGATATCGATATTCCGGGGAAAGGAAGGCCGCATTTTTAAATTTAAATCTCTTCTTCCCTATTCTTATCCGGCTGATCTATCTGACTATACTGTATCATTGTCAATGAAATAATTTGTCCCTGAACATCTGATTAGCCGTGAAGTCATAGATTACTTTTGTACCCTATTTGTACCTAAAGCATAAATTAAAATTTATAATGATATGTTCTTCAATGTATTACATAACTGTATTACATTCTGTATACGAAAATAGTTATAAATATTATAATAATATTTATAATGAAGGCCTATTAGCTCTGTCTTTATTTATGTATCTAAAACTCCTGTTTTGTCATTTCAAGATTCTTGAAAAATCGCATCTGTTCTCTGGATTCCTCTAATGTTCTAAAAGCTTACCCCATAGTATTTAATTACATCAGGATGAGATAATCCTAAAAATACATTTTCAAGATCAGAGGGCTCAAATTGCCTATGCAACAGTCTTTTCGTTCTTAAAACAGGAAACTCTATCTGCATATTTTATTTAATCTTTATGGTACCTGTTCTATTTCTTTCATATACCCTCCCTTTGAAAACCACTGTTACAATGTTTCTTATGCTAGAAATATCTTCTAAAGGGTTTGAATCCAGTACCACAAGATCTGCTATTTTTCCCTCTTGCACTGATCCAATAGTTTCTTCCATCTTTAGAAACTTTGCTGGGTTGATTGTTGCAGTTCGTAAAGCATCCAAAGGGGACATTCCTGATTTAACATATAATTCTAACTCTTCATGCAAGCTACTTCCTGGAAAAATATATGGAACTCCTAAGTCAGTACCAGCCAACAAACCCACTCCTTTTTTATGGAGCTGAATTGTCCGTTCAAGCATCAATGGCTTTATTTCTTGCATCATGCTAACCGTTTTATCTACGCCTTCACCCCAAGCTTCTGTTTGCTTTTTCCAGGCTTCTTTAAGTGATGCAGATACAAAAGGCATACGAGCATCCTGTTCGGCGACAAGGGAATGATAATTGGCTAATTTGTCTATAAGAACAAGCGTTGGAGTTACCCAGGCTCCTTTTTCTTTTATGTATGAAAAGGACACTTGAGAAGAATCTGGGATGCCAATAATGTGCTCTATACTTTTCTGCCCAGCTTCCACAACCTCAAGGGTAGAAACAACATTAGGCTTATGTCCGACGAATGAGATGCCATGCTTTTGTGCTTGATCAGCCGCTGCAAAATATGCCTCACGAGTAATCTGCTGATGAATCTTGATGAAATCTACTCCTTGGGCTACTAATGAATCTACTGCTGCCCTGGCCTCATCTTCTGTTTTTACAGTAATTCTGAAAATATCAACAAAAAAAGGTCCATCTAGCATGGGGCCAGCAGTGATGATGTGAGGCCCTATTCTCTGTCCTTGCTCCACTTCTCTTCTCCAACGCTTTAAAGTATCTAATTGATCAGTACCCATATCTCTGACCCCTGTAACACCATTGGCAATGAAATAAGGTAATGATTCTTCACCAGCCATATCGAGATGAACATGCATATCCCAAAGTCCAGGTATAACATATTTCCCTTGAGCATCAACAATGTTTGTTTTAACTGGAATCTTGATGGTAGATGAAGGCCCTACGCTGAGAATGTTTTCTTCCTGAATTAAGATTGTTTGATCAATAAGAAGTGTGCCATTTGTTACATCCACTACTGCCACATGTTTTATTGCAGTTAAGGTCGCACCTTCATTATGTTTTGTTGGTACACATGCCCAACATATATTTACTATCAAAATGATGAATAGAAACTTCCTAATCAATTCCATTGCTTCACTTTTTAGTTAAAAGAAAAGCAAAGAAGGTGAACCGGTTTCTTAGTTAAATACCTATTTCGTTTGAAGTTGGAATTCTAAACAATAAAATGAGATATTTAATCTATGAATGAGTATCTCTCCTCAACAACAAAAGGCTCAACCATAAATAAGAAATAAGTCTGATGTAACATAAATAAACCTATCATATTTACCTATATGGTACTCGTTCACTTTTTTAGCTGAAATGTTTAATATGGTTTATTCTAATTTTACAACAACCGAAGCGATGATAGATTATTATATGCTGATCTTCTGTAATTAATTCATCATTTAGAGGTGAATGACTACAATAACATCTATGATCATAAACAACCGAATGATATTTCGTAGAATTGGTTTAGCTGCAGCAACCAGCATATTAGTCTATTTTATGTTCCTCTACCTGCATGCTGGCACACTATCCTTTCTGTTCGATGGTTCATTCACTATTGATACAGTTATGCTAGTTGATATGATTTTAGCCTTTCTGTTTCTGCTAGTAATTTTCTGGATTCAGGCTAAGATCTCCTTATTCATGCAGTCAAAGGCTATGAATAAACACCAAGAGCCCCTAAAGCCAATATTAGAGGCAGTACTTGTAGTAGGAACCAATTTAGCTTTGTTAACCATTCTCTTCCTTCTCCCTCTAATGCTGCTCTTTCCTGAGACTAAACTTCCTCCTGGGCGTTTACGCATTGTTTATATAATCACCACCATTGTAGCCCTCTTCTTTTATTATTTCGTAGAGCGAGTTAAAAATCAGAAACAATTACAATCTGCCCTGCTACATGCAGCACAACTGCAGCAGGCCAACCTGCAGTACCAACTGCAAAACTTAAAAAATCAGGTAGATCCGCATTTCCTATTCAACAGCTTGAATGTTTTATGTGCTGTCATTCAGCAGGATACTAACAGAGCTCTAGCATTTGTTCAAAAGCTTGCCGAGGTATATCGTTATTTTCTAGATATTCAAAATAAGATACTGGTGCCGCTGAAGCAAGAGCTGGAACTGGTAGATGCATACATTTATTTGCTTCACACGCGATTTGGTCAGGTAATTCAATTTAAATTAGCAATAGCAAGTGACAAATTATTTCTACAACTTCCCCCCTGCTCTTTGCAAATGCTCCTAGAGAATGCTGTGAAGCACAACAGTGCTACCAAAAAAACACCGCTCCTAATTAAGCTCTATACAATAGAAAATAAGTTGGTGGTAGAAAACAATGTACAACCTCGGCAAGAAATCATCCAATCCACAAAAACAGGTTTAAGTAATATAATTAACCGATATAGGTACTTAACAATTGAAGAAGTAACCATCCAGCATACGCTGGATGTTTTTCGTGTGCAACTACCCCTTTTAACAGCAGATGAATATGAAGGTAATAATCATAGAAGATGAACAGCCTGCAGCCGAACTGCTCAAGTCACTAGTGCTTAAGCTTAGACCAGGAAGTGAGGTTGTTGCTAGTCTGTGCTCCGTGGAAGAGTCTGTAGAATGGCTTCGACTTCAGCAAGCACCCGAACTAATCTTCTGCGATATTCACCTTTCAGATGGGAGTAGTTTCGAGATTTTTCGTCAGGTAAAGGTGAAGACCCCAGTAATTTTTACTACCGCTTTTGATCAATATGCCATCGAAGCATTCCAGGTGAATAGCATTGATTATCTACTCAAGCCTATCAAGCTTGAGGCAGTAGCAAAAGCCTTCAGCAAGTACGAAGGTCTACAAAATCATCAGCTGGTGCATGAATTGAACAAACTACACAAACTGTTAAACACTTCAACGCAGGTAACTACAAAGCAGAGTAATATAAAGTCCAGATTTATTGTTAAAACTGGACAGATCATCAAGACTATTTCCAGCGAAGAAGTTGCTTTTTTTTTGGCAGAAGAAGGAGTTGTAATTCTAACTACCTTTCAGGGAAAACGATTCATCATAGATTATACTTTAGACAAACTGGAAAAACAGCTAATCGTTAGTACGTTTTTTCGTGTCAATAGACAACTAATTGTCAACATAGAAGCCATCAAAGAAGTAAGGCCTTATTTCAAAGGGCGACTTTTTCTTGTACTGCAGCCAAATGTTCCACATGATATCATCATCAGTAACAACAAAGCAACAGCTTTCAAAGAGTGGCTTGACTTGTAGATTCATATGGTTAATCAAGGAAAGACCATAACTTCAGAACAATCATTTTTTATAATTCTGATACAAAACTTGTATCTTATTTGTACCTCATGTAGTCATATTATTACATTAACATATAATTATCAGATATAAAATTATACTTAATACATTTTGTATCGGTAAATAAGACCAGCAAAGTAATTCTAAACCCACAGCAATGTTTATAAAACCTCTTAAAGGGTTTTTTTCATAACCAAGGCTTATGTTATTTTCCCTTATAGCATGGTAATAAAGCAGATATTTGTATCTTATTCCATGTAGTTGATACAGTTGGTCATTAATGATAAAAATCGCAGTTTAGCTGTACGCAAAAAAGCAGTTAATTCCCTTGGCAGGAGTTAAGACGGTGAAGAATTTTTATTGAGTGTGGTTATGCAAGGTGATTTACAATAAAAAAACCTTGAATTAACTACTGCCACTGTTTCAGCTGGCATATACCGGCTGTCCATTCGCGAAGAGGCTGCCAAATATCTTAAAGTACCTGATCCGTAAGAACGGAAACCCCTGGCTCCAGTGATTGTATTAGCAAAATGCAAGGATGTAGTAGCGCAGGGTGCTACAGTATCTGCATCAGGGCATAACAGAACAGCATTGGCAGACCTGGATAAATATCTATATTCCTTAAAATAAAGGAAGCGGTGTGGCTGATAAAACAGAAAAAGCTAACACAACAGCCTCTCTTTAAGCACTTAAACAGATCATATTAACCTTAATATCAGGTAGGTATTCCGGCAGTGAAGTCATCTGTAACGCATTGCAGGAATAGTAAGAAAAGCATAATGTGGAGTTTTCAACATACATTTCGAGCCGTCCTGCTGAGCTGCACTATTTTAGTTTCAGCTCAACAGATTGCAGAGGCCCAGCAAAGTGCATTAGAACCGTACAAGCAGGAAATCAAAGGTACTAATCTTACTTTTGAGATGGTTGCCATTCCTGCAGGCGAGTTTAAAATAGGAAGTCCTGCCAATGAGCCCGCCAGGAATAAAGACGAAGGTCCGCAGCAGCTGGTAAAGATCAGCCCATTCTGGATGAGCAAATATGAAGTAAGCTGGGATATCTTTGAACCTTTCGTCTATAAAGATTATGAGGTTAGTCAAAGCAATGGAGGTGTTGCCCCTGAAGTAGATGCCATTGCCAGACCAACAAAACCCTACCTGGACATGACCTTTGGAATGGGGAAAGAAAACCATCCGGCTGTGGGGATGACACAGTACAATGCAATCCAATTTTGTAAATGGCTATATGCTAGAACAGGAGTCTTTTATCGTCTTCCCACAGAAGCTGAATGGGAGTATGCAAATCGTGCCGGCACTAATACGGCTTATTCCTTTGGAAATGACTCCACACAACTGGGTGAATATGCCTGGTATCAGCAAAACAGCAAAGGTGAAACTCACCCAGTCGGAAGTAAAAAACCCAATCCCTGGGGTCTTTACGATATGATGGGCAATGTGGCCGAATGGACAATAGATCAATATCTTACTGATTTTTATCAGCAGCTAAAGGGCAAAGCAGCAGAAAATCCTGTTGCCGTTCCTACCAAACTCTATCCGCTCTCTATCCGGGGCGGATCTTTCCAGGATACTGCAGCAGACTTACGCGCGGCCCGACGTAGAGGCTCTGATCCTGACTGGAAAAGGATTGATCCACAGATTCCAAAGAGTAACTGGTGGTTTCCTGAGGCACCCTTTGTTGGCATCCGACTGGTTCGCCCCGCAAATCCACCCTCTAAAGAAGAAATTGAAGCTTATTATAACCTCAAACCTATTGCAGATTTTTAGTTCACCATCCTAACATGAAAGACATGAAAGATAATAACTCAAACCAGGAGCCTGGCAATGACAGGAGACACTTTCTGAAAACTTCAGCCATGCTGGCTGGAGGCGTCATATTAGGTGGTCTTCCTATTTCAGGTGCTTATGCCGGCGGCAAAGACACTATTAAGATTGCCCTCATCGGTTGTGGCGGCAGAGGAACAGGGGCTGCCTTTCAGGCCCTCACGGCCAGGCCAAATGTAAAACTGGTAGCTATGGCAGATGCCTTCCAAGACCGTTTGGATAGCAGCTACCAGCCGTTATTTGAGAAATTTGGAAAGACCAGGGTAGATGTACCTAAGGAGAAGCGATTTGTTGGCTTCGACGGCTATAAGAAAGCTATTGCCGAGGCAGATGTTGTGCTGATGGCTACCCCTCCCGGTTTCAGGCCCATGCATTTTGAAGAGGCGATCAGGCAAAACAAACATGTGTTCATGGAGAAGCCTGTGGCTACCGATTCCCCTGGAGTTCGCCAGGTGCTGGCCGCTGCTGAAGAAGCCAAACGGAAAAAGCTCAATGTAGTCGTTGGGTTGCAACGCCATTACCAGAACAACTACCGCGAAACCATCAGGCGAGTTCAGGATGGTGCCGTTGGAGATATCTTTTCTGGTCAGGTGTACTGGAATAGCGGAGGTGTGTGGGTGAAACAAAGACAAGCCAGCCAGACTGAGATGGAATATCAGATGCGAAACTGGTACTATTTTAACTGGCTCTGTGGAGACCATATCAACGAACAGCACATCCATAATATTGATGTAGCCAACTGGATAAAAAATGCTTATCCTGTGACAGCCCATGGTACAGGAAGTCGTTTTCTACGCACTGGTAAAGAATACGGAGAGATCTACGACAATCATACCGTTGAGTTTGTGTATGCCGATGGTACAGTACTGCAAAGCCAGTGCCGCCACTTCGAAGGTACCGATAATCGGGTAGACGAAAGTTTCCAGGGAACAAAAGGAAGGGTGTATCTGTCGGCCAATAATAAAGGAACATTGTGGGATTATAAAGGCAACATGCTCTATGATCATGCAGGGAAAGCTGACCCTAACCCTTATCAAGCAGAGCACGACGAATTATTTGCCGCTATTGCAGCAGGCCAGTTTAAATTTGCCGATGCTGAAAATGCTGCCAAAAGTACCCTAACCTCCCTGATGGGCCGCTATGCAACCTATTCAGGACACCTGATTAAATGGGATGATGCTTTGAATTCTAATGTGAGCCTGATGCCTGATACACTTGCCTGGGATGCTACACCAAAAGTACTACCTACGGAAGATGGATTCTACCCAATTGCCATTCCGGGTAAAACCAAAGTGTTGTAACACCTGCAAGACATTTGGTAACAAGATTATGTGTAGGTCTTTCTAATCCATACATGCAAAACTCCTCCTCCTGATCATAGTAGGAGGAGTTTTACATATTCTGCCATCAAGCTCCTCCCCTTCAATATGCTGCTATGCGTTTATTTCTGATTTTTTGGCTGCTAGGTTGTTTATTTGTTGAGGCACCTGAACATATCAGTGTTCGCAGCTTTCGCATCATGGGTTTTGCTCAGGGCACCAGCTATCAGATCACTTACTATGCGAAAGAACAGCATGTAAACAAACCAGAAATTCAACAAATTCTAAACAGCATTGATAGCTCCCTTTCCATTTACAAGTCTTATTCACTTATTAGCCAGTTCAACCGCTCAGCAACTGGACTTACAATTGACCAACATCTGAAAAAAGTGGTTGAGAAGTCAATTGAAATATCAAACCAAACAGGAGGCGCTTTTGAAATCACCATACAACCCCTGGTGCAGGCGTGGGGCTTAGGGACAGAACCCATCGCTGCTATACCTGATTCTGCTCAGGTACAATCACTCCTTAAATGCGTTGGAACAGAGAAGGTGCAGCTTAAAAAGGACTATTTGAAAAAAAAGTCTCCTTGTGTTCGTTTAGATGTTAATGGTATTGCCCAGGGCTACACGGTAGATGTGCTGGCAGAATACCTGGAAGCAAAGGGAATCAATCATTACCTGGTTGAATTAGGTGGTGAGATCAGGATAAAGGGACGAAAGCAACCTGGCGGAGAGTTAATGGCCATTGGTATAGAAGCCCCGACAGAGGATGGAGAACAGGCCTTCCCCATCCAGACAATTATACGCCCGGCATACGGAGCCGTTACAACTTCGGGAGACTATAGAAAATACCTGGAAACAGGCTCCGGCAAACTGTCTCATCTAATCAATCCTAAAAGCGGGTTTCCATTCCAAAACGAGATGATCAGTGCTACTGTATGGGCTAAGGACGCCATTACGGCAGATGGATATGACAATGCAATGATGGGAATGGGTATGGAAAAAGCACTTGAATTTGCTGAGAAAAAAGAAAACCTGGAGGCCTATTTCATCTATCGACAAGCAAGTGGATCAGTAGCTGATACAGCAACAACAGGATTTTATAAGCTGATGAAATAAGAATACCTGGTTTGCATGATGGTTTTTTAACGGCTGTTAAAAGCTCTGCTTTGCTATCTACAGTACCTATACTTATTCTGCTTCAGGCTCAGTAGCTGAGTTCCACTTTTTTAGTGTTTTCCTGTCTGTTCCACAAAAACTGCTCTTCTCCCCTTCTGGCAAAGTGATTTTAGCTTCCAGAGCTCTTTTAGCTTTCAGCTGATAATCCACTGCATAAGAGCAGCATCCAAAGGTGGAATAAATTTTTAGAATATACAGTTAATTAATAATTCATATATAAAGGCTTATCTTTATTAGAAGCACCTTTGGCCTGAATAAATATTGTTTATGTAATATGAAAAATATCTTCATCCTGTTAATCCTAACAAGCATACTGTTATCAGGCAGAGCGCCCAAATCAATAAGCCTCTTCAATGGCAGGGATCTTAGCGGCTGGCATATAGATGTACCGGCAATGGATAAGGATCCAGATATAAAAAGTCCATTTATTGTCCGTGATGGAAAGCTCGTGAGCCTGGGAACACCTAACGGACATCTGATCACGGATAAGATCTATAAAAATTATGTACTTGAGGTGGAATATCGGTTTCCGGCCGAACCCGGTAATTGTGGAGTGCTGGTGCATGCCTCCACCCCAAGAGCCCTCTACAGCATGTTTCCAAAATCAATCGAAGTTCAAATGATGCATGAGAATGCAGGTGATTTCTGGTGTATCGTAGAAGACATAAGTGTACCGGATATGGAGAGCCGTCGTGGTCCCAAAGAGGAATGGGGTATCACAGAAGGGAAACAAAGAAGAATTGTTAACCTCACTGATGGTTCTGAAAACCCTCTCGGAGAATGGAATAAAATGAAGATTGAATGCCTTGGCAATTCTATCAAGGTGTGGGTAAATGATGAGCTGGTTAATCATGGCTTTAACAGCACTGCAGAAGAAGGTCATATTGCACTGCAGGCAGAAGGTTCAGAAGTGGAGTTTCGAAAAGTAGAGCTGACTCCTCTGAAAAGTAAATAGCAAAGCATGAGGTGAGCATCTCACAGCAATAAGAATCAATAATGCACCAATAAGATTTTTTTACACATTTTCAGATAGTGATAAATAGTTGATCAGGATATGATGGGAGTGTAATCTTATATAACTTTTCTTCTCAAAAAGTAAGACTAATATTGTAAAGGTTACAATTCTTAAACGGGCGTTCAAGAGATATTACACCTCTAGAATTCTACTCTTTAAGTCCAGGATGAACAAGTACATAGCTTATTACCAAGTGTCAACGCAGAAGCAGGGCCAGTTCGACCTTAGACTTTAAGCTCAAAATAGAACTGTTGAGCAATTTTGTAGGAAGAGATCATCTCCGAATTTAATGATGTGGAATCGGGAATGAACAATGCTAGGCCAGTATTAATGAAAGCTATTGCCCTTGCAAAAAGCACCGGTACTTCTGATCATTGCAAAGCTGGACCGACTAAGTCGAAATGTATTCTTTATCAACTGGTCTCAATGTTTGCAACATTAATCAGCCAGTAAATATTTTAGGAAGAGATGTATGTTTAGTTTGTACTCTTAAATCAGCTTTCAGATAACTACTAAGTTATTAAAGAACTGATTTTATAAACTTGAGAAGCACCTGATTAAAATATTCTGGCTCTTCCAGATGAGGATTATGGGCAGAATTTTCGAAAACAATGAATAAATCATCCGCAAGACCGTAAGCTTCTTTCGCTTCGATACCCAATCGTAGAGGCAGAATACCATCGTGTTTGCCCCACAATACTAGAGTAGGTATTTCAATCTCATGCAACCTTTGAGTATAATCCACTCCCCATATATTCAAATTTTCAACAACTTGTGCGTTTTGCTTAAGTATAGCTAGAAAATCACCTTCTGAAAAGAAAATCTCATTGATTCCTACAAATGATAAATCAGGATCGTAAATTTTACCCTTTGATTTAGAAATATAGGTTTCATGAGTAACGATATTTGATGTGTTCCACATGGAAGTCTGGACATAGAAATTTATGGCACCTTCCCAATACTTTCTATCTTTACTAGATAAAGGCTCAGATAAAATTTTGTTGGCATATTCAAGAACATATTCTTCGGATAGCTGAAAGGCATGTTGACTTAAGTTATGACCTCCATCTACTTCTATCCACCCTTTTATTGAAGGTCTTGGGGAGTGATGGGTAAGATACATCGTTCCGAGCAGCCCTCCCCAGCTATGTCCTAATAGAAATATTGATGCGTTTTTATATTTATGTTCGATTAACCTAATCACCAAATCGAGATCCTCAACAAATTGATCTGTAGTAAGTAGTGAGATTGATGATTTTCCCTGGCTCACACCTGAAGCTCGCTGGTCCCAATATACCATCGCATATTGTTTTTCAGTTTCTCTAAAAGAATGGCTTAGTGCCTCTATGTAACTGGTGCTTCCAGGTCCTCCATGTAAAAATAGAACAAAGACATTTGACTCTACATTGCCACGAACCCAAATGGGCATATCCGCGCCCTTGTGTCTGAGGAACATAATCTCATCATCTTCTTCAATTTCGCATGATGTTAAACAAATGAGTACTGATAGAGCACCGATCGCCCTAAATATGATTTTAATAGAAGATGGAAACATTTCGTATTTTGAAAAATTAAAATTCGTACATCAGACCTGTTTCTACAGAAGGAAACCAAAGCCATAAATTGTTGAATGGATATTTGGCATTAGCCCGCGCGTTAAGAAACCAGGTAAAGGGAGATTCTTTATCTGCACTCCACTTTTTTCCAAAGCCTAGGCCTGCTGAAGGCATGAAATATCCTCTGCTTGGGTTCTTAGCCTTCTCAAATGCACCATTATCATATTCGTAAACATCTCCTATCAACCTCGCATACTGATACCCTCCCCCAGCCAAAGCATTTAGAAAAAAGCCTGAATTAAATTTATACCTGTAAACCCCTTCTAGTAAAATGAAATAGGTATTGCTTAATCTTCTATGGTGTGAAAACCCAAGGGTTGTTCTTAGGCTAAGGGAATGGCCTTTATCCAGATCATGGCTAAACTCATTTATCAGCCCGAACCCAGGACGTGTGATGGAAGCCCCATAGTAAGACACCCCTACCTGGTGCTTCATTTGACCGGATGCTGTTAGGGGAAATAGCAGTATCGAAAATAGCAGTAGCTTATTCAGCATATCAATTGAAATTAATACCTTGAAATTAAATAGCACTCAACCATAACCTGCATGGTTATTTCTTCTAATTGATCATACCCAGCACCTTTTCCAGCACCTCGTCCCTGCCCCCGAGCAGGTGGTCCCGCACTACTACGTCAGGCTGAACACCCTTGACAGCATCATCGCCGCTTGGCCTCACAAAGTAGCTCTTGGGCAGCTTGACCGTAATGCCGGTACGGGGCAGCTCAAAAGAGAATTGGGAGGCGTAGGTGGTGGGCACATCGCCTGTCTCCTCCCCCGCGAGGATACCAAAACCGTAGTCCTTCACCTGCGCAGCCGCCACGGCAGCCATGGAGTGGGTCTGCCTGTTGATCAGCACATATACCTTGCCCCTGTACCGTTTCTCTGCTGCCACGGGCTGGTAGGGCTCGAACTCAAATGGGAAAACTGCCCCGTCCGGGTGTCGCAGAATCGCCAGGGAAAAAGCATCGGTGGTGTCGGCCTGCCGCCTGGTCTGCTCCTTGAGCACGGCGCTTGTCTTTACTGAGAAGCTGGAGTGCCACTTGAAGGGCTTGTCCGCAAGGTAAGCGAGTAGGTGGTCGCTATAGGCGTTGTGCCCGCCGGCATTGTTGCGCAGGTCCACGATTAGTGTAGGAGTTCCCTTTGACCGGATGTCGGTGAAGGCAGAATCGATGAAAGCCTTGAATTTCGACTCGCCGTCTGCTTCCGAGGAACTGAACCCGCCTGGACTGATATAGGCTGCCCCGTTCAGGTACCTGAAGGTGCGATCGCTGCTGAGGAGCTCACCGCCACGCCTGGTCTCATAGTCCATTACCGTGATGGCCTTCAAGGTAGGAGTAGCCACTTTCCCGTCCGTGCCTATGACGTTTAAATGAAAAGAAGGCTGCTCTCCGAATGCTGACCAGTAGAGCCTGGGGAATGAAAAGAACTCAACCTTCACATCCTTGAAGTAGGGCCGCTCAGCCGAGAGGTAGGGGTGTATATGCCGTAGTAGTTTCTGGATGGGGATGCCGTTGATGCTGAGTACCTGACTGCCCACCTGCACCTGCGTGCTGTCCCCGTGGTTTTTGCGTACATACGCCCTGCCAACTTCAAAAGCCAGCTCCAGCGGAAACACCGTGCCTCCTTTCTGAGCATAGGCGATGTAGGGCTGCACCGGGAAGTCCACCTCGCAGTGGCCCACGTTGCCTGTGGCCGCAAAGCGCTGTAACAGCCTGGTTGTCTCCAGCAAGTTGAGTGAATCCGCTGTGATGGAGGCTGCTAGTTGCTTGTAGACAGCGTCGTGCCGCTTTTTGGGCACGAAGGCATATAGGTTGTAATGCGCTTTCTCCAGGGTGCTGTACATGTACTTCAGGTCCTCCCTCACGTCCGTGGCGGAAAACTGCGGCAGACCTCCCTGGGCCAGCAGGATTTGGGGGGCACAGAAAAGTAGCAGCAGAAGCAGGTTGTGCCTCATGTATCGGGCAATGGTTCTTTTCATAAACTAAATTAAAGAGATCTTGATCAGGTGCAAAGCTAGCCAGTGAACTACATATTGGATTGGAAATAAGCAAACGCCTACTTTTTCAGGGACAGCAGGTACAACGAGGGCTTGAACTTGCAGGGGGTGGTCCGGGTGGTTAGTGAAATGTGACTGTCGTAATAGTCATACTCCAGGGTCAATCCGGTAAGGGTGATATCCTCTGTTTCCAGGTAAGTAATCTGGTCCACCACGCCGCTCAGCCGGACAATTGCCAAGAACTGCTTTAGGCTCAGGCCCACGGCGTCAGCGAAGCGCTTCTGCAGCACCCTTGCCGAACAGCTCGCCTGTGCCAGTACGACCTGAATGGAAATTTTCCCGCCGGTCCCCAGCATCCAGCCTAAAGCTCTCCAAAATAAGCTGGGCTGTGGCTGAAAAGCAGCTGGAGCTCACTTTGAAACAACTCGAAAACAGCTTCCTCATCTAAAAGGGTGCCTTCTGTTAGGGAGTCGGTAAAAAGTGTTAAAAGCTCCCTCATCTCGTATTTACATTAGCTCTACACGGTGATATCATAAATTTTCATCTGGTATTACACAATAGTTTACATAGGATGTGCCAACTATGCAAATAGTTGTTTATGAGAGCGTTATAAATTATACATTATAATTAGGTGTACGGTTGTGATTTGTGAGTGTGCGATTTCGTTACACCCTGGCTTCTAGAACTGCAACAACTTAATTTACAGATTCAGGTGTTGTATAGAATTTGCTAAAGGTTTAACGAGCATCTTCACTGGTATAGCTCCAGAAGATTTTCCTTTTTAGCTGGTTTCTATACTGCTGCCAATTGGCTACAATTCTTTTCACTTTTTCTAAAGATCCTATTCTTTGCTTTAGGCACTGGCGGCTTAAAGCGGAGAACTCAATTTCTGCTTGATTAAGCCGCAGCGGCGGACCGTCAACTGGCATGTTTGGGTGTAAAACAGAAGCCGATCATTAACCTTAGTTCCATAGCTTGTTCCTCGGGCAAGGCAGCAAAGAAGCAGTCATAACCGTGGATATTTAGCCGGTCCGCCGCAGCGGTTGTCCAGCACGATGGTTACCCTTTTAGCTTCAGGATGCTGCTCCCGAAGAAGTTCATCCACGAAAAGAGCAAAATCAGCTTTGGTTCTTCTCTCTGTTACTTTGCAGTAACGCATCCTTTTATCCATATAATAAACCAAGAAGATGTTGCAGATGCCCATCCTTACATATTCGCTGTCCTGCCTGATGGAGGACCTACCTTCTTTTGCTGACAGTGGCTCTCGTAACTCATCCAGGAGCTGACAGGGACGTTCACGGTTCGCCGCTGCGATCTAAGCACAGCCTTACTTCACCAGCCTTGGCATCTCTGTGGTAAGTATTAAGCTCTTACTAAATTCTCTGAAGATACTCTTTATCTACCTCACTGATGATCCGCAGCGGCGGCCGCAACTGCTTTTTCTGCCAGGGCTTGATAAGCCGCCGGGCGGCCCCGTTTTTTTCAAGTACTTCCTGATAGCCTCGGTAGAAATCTTTTCCACATACTCCAGCTCTACTACTTTATCAGCAATCATCTGCAGCGTCCGATGATCAATACTTTCAGGAGGCTTGCTGCAGGCAATAGCGGTAATGTGCGCCTTTACTTCATCAGTAAGTTTTGGAGGCTGACCAGAACGAGGCCTCTCATCTATAGCCTTACCAGCATCTTTACCCTCATCTAAATACCTGTTCCAGATCTGATATACTGTTGACAAGCCTACATCCGCTTTGTCTACGCTTTCTTCAGCTGTGGCTCTCTCTGACAGAAGCAGCAGTACTCTGGCACGCTTTATCTTCCTTGAAGAATGCCTGCCTTTCTTTAGTATTCCCTGCAAATACTGCTTGTCTGATGTTGATATTTTCCGAGGACTTACTAGCTAAGAATCAAAGTTCTTTTGATGAATTTAAAGCATCCTCCCCTGAACAAAGATATTTAAACCTTTCAAACAATAGGCCTGCGTTATTGCAGCGAGTTCCTCAATATCAATTGGCGAGTTACTTGGGCATCACTCCACAGTCTTTAAGCAGGTTAAGAGCTAGAATATTAGAAAAGACAAAAAGCTAATCTCTGTTTAAATCAATTTTTTGATCTAAATAGATCAGTACATAATATTTTGTAGTAGTACAGAATGTATGAGAGGTGAATAAAAAGCAATAGGGTTTGGTTTATAGAGGGTTATGTGCGAAACAACAATCTCAATTACCTGCCCCTATTGCCGTAGTAATAGGTATGGAAAAACGGTCGTAAGGCCAATGGCAAGCAGAATTTTCTGCGGTTCGCCGCTGCGATGCTCCAGCTGTAGAAAGCAATTCCAACAGGAGTATGTAAATAAGGGCTGCTGCCAGCAGCAGCGAAAGCAAGAACTGAAGATGCTCATCAGGAACTGTGGGCTCAGGGATATAGCATTTATCACTGGAGTACACAGACAAACAGCGGTAAAGATTCTGGAGCAAAGGGTGAAGCAGCTAAGCTTCAAGCACTGGCAAAGCAGCTATGATCAGGTGCAGATAGATGAACTATATAGCTTTGTTGAGAGCAAAGAAAACAAGCAGTGGCTCCTTTACGCCTATGCCCCTGAAACTGATGAGGTGCTGGCTTGGCAATGGGGAGACAGAAGCTGGCAAACCGTTGAGCTGCTTTTTAAGCAGTTGGATGAACTTCAAATTGAGCTCTTCTGCACCGATGACTGGAAAGCTTTCGCTGCTGTACTGCCTGCTGAAAAACACCTCATAGGAAAAGCAGGCACCAAGTACATTGAAGCGGCCGCCGCCTTTAGCTTTGGGAGGTAGTACAAAACCAAGATAGGCAGTAGTATCTTTAAAACATACCGGCTTAGGTGAACTATGGCCGCCGCTGGATAAGATCCAACCCGCGATTTAGTACCTAAGCCGGTTGATAAGGACAAGCTTCAAATAGAAATTCAGGCTTAAGGCCTAATAGCAAGGTTTTGAAAGTGTCCCTATCCTTTTTGATTTATCCTTAAAAGTGAAGTTATGAAATTTTCTTTTTTCATCGGGGTAGACATTAGCAAAAAGACCTTAGACTTTGCTGTAAGAGATCACTACAAGCTTATTTTTCATCTAAAGGTGGAGAACTCTGCGGCTGGCCTTAAAGAGTTCAAAGCCGAATGTAAAGCACATGAGGTAGAATTAAAACACAGTCTTTTGTGCTGTGAGCATACTGGCCTTTACAGTCAATGCCTGCTTAGTCTGCTTTCTGGAGATGACTGTTCCCTGTGGCTGGAATCTTCCCTTCGAATCAAACGCTCCATAGGATTGCAAAGAGGTAAGAATGATAAAGTAGATGCCATCAGGATCAGTGAATATGCCTTCCGCTATGCTGATAAGGCCCTGCTCTGGCAGCCAGAGCGAGAAGTGCTACTGGAGATAAAGCAGCTTGTTTCGTTGAGGAAAAGGCTTCTTAACGCCAAGAATGCACTGAAAGTGCCTTTAGGAGAATTAGCTGGTTTCCAAAATAAGAAGCTTCTAAAAGAGCTGGAAAAACTGAATAAAAAGCCTGTTGAGGCACTGGAGAAGCAGATCACAACAATTGAGAAAAAGATCAGGAGTCTTATCAAAGAAGATGAAACGCTAAGCCAGCTTTTTGCATGGGTTACTTCTGTGGACGGCGTAGGTGAGGTGATTTTCTGGGAGGTTATCACTACCACTAACGAGTTTAAAATCTTTAAATGCCCCAGGAAATTTGCCTGCTACGCAGGCGTATCTCCATTTGAGCATTCTTCAGGAACTAGCATTAGGGGGAAGACCAGGGTCAGCCAGTTTGCTAACAAGAAAATGAAAAAACTCTTCCATATGGGAGCGATGGCAGCCATATGTAAAGACGGAGAATTAGCCAACTACTACTTCAGGAAAGTAGAAGAAGGAAAAAGCAAAATGGCTGTACTTAATGCCATTAGAAACAAGATCATTCACAGAATCTTTGCCTGCGTCAGAGACAACAGAAAATATGAAAAAATCTATACGACTGCGCTTGTTTGAACCATAGAAATCGCGGGGGTGAACACCAGCCTTAGAGCCAGAAACAGAAGGCTGGTCAGAAGTACTACCGCGCCACGGTGGCCTGCTTCTCAAAGAAACTGAAGAATCATCAGCTACTAATGAAGCTGATTCTATACAATAGAAACTATCATACATTTTAGACCACAGCTAACACCCTTACCATATTATATTAAAAGAGGTTCTGTTAGATAAACTCCAGAACTTTGATTTGTTTCTGATGCAGAATGCCTTAGCACAGTTACATACTGATGGGCCTTCTTGAAGCTCTTCTCGTCCTGGCTCAGGTGATCAAAGCTAAGATCTCCAAGCCTTTTTCTGATATGCTTGTAGTCAAGCGGATTTGAACGGATGGGTTTTTGGAATAATGGAAAGAATAAGTGCAAATAGATCTTAATGCTTTGAGCAAGAAAAAAGTGCCTGGGTAACCACTGGATTTAGTAGGCCGTAAGAGATAATTATATGTTTGGCATAGAAGATATTCCAAAATTTTTTTTAGCCTTTTTTCTGGTGCTGCCTATTATTTCTTTTGTGCACGAATCAGGGCATGTTTTCTTTGCCTGGCTGATGGGCGCAAAAAACATCAAAGTTGTGGTAGGCTCTGGAGACGTTCTGTTCCGCAAATGGATTCTTGAAGTTCGAAAATACTATTTTTGGTACGGCCTCTGCACATTCGACAACCTGAAGCGAAATGAACGATTTAGTAATATCCTCATCTTTTCCGGGGGTGCACTCTTCAATGCTATTTCAGCAGTGGTAGTAATTTATTTGATCAATAATAATTTCATTGAGCCAGGCATGGTCACCTACCAGTTTACTTACTTCTCAATGTATTACATTTTTTTTGCGCTGTTGCCAATGCCCTATCCTGGAGGCAGCTATAGCGATGGAAAAATTATCCTTGATCTAATTCGAAACAACAACAATATCAAAGAGAAAATCTTTCGTATTCATTGGGATGAAAGTAAGAACAAGTGGTGTGTGATGGATTACAACGGAAAGCTGGTACAGACTTTCCAGGATGAGGAAGAGGCACTTGAAAAAGCTCATGAAGTAGCCCGAAATAATCGTCCCAGCCGCCTGATTAACAGCAAAAGCGGAGAAGAAAAAGAGGTTCGAAATTATCCTAGGATACCATTATAGGGAAGCATTGATAGCAATAGTCTTCCTTACTTTCTCCTGGATTTTTCCATCAAACCTTTTCCTGCTAGTATTTAGAATATATTATGTCTTTCCTGCATTACCCGCTAGGCTCCAATGTATGCTCATCACCTCATACAGGGTATAGGAAATTAAGCAAAAACCAATTTTTGATAACAATTCAGTTTTATAGCCGTCCTACAGATGTATGATTTTTTTATATGCATAGCCATATCCCTTATTTATGCAAAGGGTACTATTTCTATTTATAGCTTGTCTAGTTAGCACAGTATGTTACGCACAATACCCCGAAGAAAAGGCAGATGAGAAGCCGAGCCTGAAGATAGGTGGCGCTTTGCGCTTTAATTACAACCTTTCTACCTGGAAGAAAGATCAGCTGGAGCGTGGAGGCGATTTTGGTTATGATGTGCTCCGACTCAATGTGGAGGCCGCATATAAAAATATTTTATTAAATGCTGAATACCGGCATTACGCACCAGGCTTTGGAGGGGGTTTTCTCAAACAAGGCTGGTTTGGCTATAAATTATCCGATAATTCACAGATACAGGTAGGCCTCCAACAAGTGCCCTTCGGTATTCAGCAGTACAACTCCAACAACTTTTTCTTCAACATCACCTATTATATTGGTTTTGAGGATGACCATGACATGGGAGTAAAGTATCTGCACAAAGGCAAACAATGGCATTGGCAGGTTGCCTACTATAAAAATGCAGAGGAATTTGTCTTTGGTCTGGCAGAGGCTAGCCCTAACCGGTATTCTTATGACATTATCGGTAGGAATAAAGAAAATAACCAGGTAGATCTTAAAGTAGTTCGACTCCTGGGAGACAGTCAACATCATGAAATGGGTGCCTCTTTACAGGGAGGACTGCTCTACAACCTGGATACACGTGAAAATGGAACGAGATATGCGGGTGCTTTGCATTATGAATACGAAGTGGAAAATAGCCCCTGGAGTATAAAGCTACAGGCTATGTTTTATCGCATAAATCCAAAATATGCGGTGGAGGAGGATCTTAGTTTCGTAGAGATGGGAGCATACGGAGCTGGTTATAATGTGGCTACGGAGGGTGAGGTTTACACGGCAAGCTTAGGTTACCTGTTGCCTGTAAAATCCCGTTTATTAGAGAGTGTTTTAATCTATAACAACTATGGCTACTACAATAAACGTGTACGGGGTTTCGAGAACGCCCACATGAATGTAGTAGGTGCCTTGTGGACTGCCGGACCTATGTACATCTATACAGATGCTGCCTTTGGTTACAATCAACCCTGGTTAGGTCCTGAATGGGAAAACGCTTTAGCTGCTGGTACCCCTGGAGACACTGACTGGCACCTGCGTTTCAATATAAACATGGGGTACTATTTCTAATCTAAAAGAACTGTTTGATGAGTAAAGTAACTAGAAGCGATACCAAGAAGTCACTGGGCTTAGAAGTGAACGGAGCTGTGTTTTGGCCATCTATCATCCTGCTGGTCATTGCCATAACCCTTGTACTTATTTTCAGGGAGAGTGCAGAGATCTACTTTAGTGAGTTACAGGCTACAGTTACGTCCAGTATGGGCTGGCTGTTCATTTTGAGTGTTAATTTCTTGATAGCTTTTAGCCTATACCTGGCCTTTAGCAAGTTCGGAACTATACGCCTGGGTGGCAAAGAGGCCAGGCCGGAGTTCAGTACCTCTTCCTGGTTAGCCATGTTGTTTAGCGCCGGTATGGGTATCGGACTTTTGTTTTATAGCGTTGCAGAGCCCCTCACTCATTTCCAGACACCCCCACTTGGAGAGCCAGGTACACCGGAAGCAGCGCGGCAAGCGATGAATTTCACCTTTCTGCACTACGGTTTCCACCCCTGGGCTACTTACGCTATCGTAGGCCTGGCACTTGCCTACTTCACCTACAGCCGAAAGCTGCCTTTAACCATGCGCTCTATCTTTTATCCTTTCCTGGGGGAGCGTATCCATGGAGTTATTGGCGATGTAATTGATGTTCTGGCTGTACTGGCCACAATTTTTGGCTTGGCTACTTCTCTTGGCATTGGGGTGAGCCAAATAGCTTCCGGAGTGCATCATGTATTCCCTGCAATTGATAATGACGTAACGACACAGATCAGCCTGATTGCTGGTATCACGGCAATTGCCACCATTTCGGTGGTAACAGGCGTGGAAAAAGGAGTACGCATCTTGAGTGAGTGGAACATTCGCATTGCCATGTTCATATTAGTGGCTGTTCTGTTTCTGGGGCCTACTGTGTTTATCCTGGGCTCTTACGTGCAGAATACAGGTTCTTACCTGGGCAACTTCCTGCAACTGGCTTTCTGGAATGAGGCATTCTCTAACCGAAACTGGCAAGGTGACTGGACCGTCTTTTACTGGGCCTGGTGGATTTCATGGGCACCATTTGTTGGAATTTTCATCGCACGCGTGTCAAAAGGACGTACGATCCGCGAATTTGTGCTTGGCGTGCTGATCGTCCCTTCGCTCCTATCTTTTTTATGGATGTCGGTATTTGGAAGCACAGCACTGCGTCAGGCCCTTGCTGGTGAGACCGCCGTAGCCGAAGCTGTAGCTGCCGATATGTCAACAGCACTTTTTGTATTTTTTGAACAGCTTCCTTTTTCTACCATACTCTCTGTGATAGGGATATTGCTGGTGACAGGATTTTTTGTGACCTCATCCGACTCTGGCTCCCTAGTAGTAGACAGTTTGACCTCTGGTGGTAGGGTTGATTCTCCGGTAGGAATCCGCGTTTTTTGGGCGCTTGCAGAGGGAACGATTGCAGCAGTATTACTACTAGGTGGAGGACTACAGGCTTTGCAGACGGGGGTTATTATAACAGGTTTACCCTTCACCCTTATCTTATTAGTAATGTGTTATAGCCTATACAGGGGGCTAAGCGAAGACTTGGCAGAAGAGAAGAAGCTAACTACTGCACAAGAACGGAAAGATTACCAGCAACTCATAACAGAAATGCTGGCGAAGCGTGCTACAAAGCAGCAAACGCATATTCCAGAAGGAAAAAAAAGACGATACAGTATAAATTTAAAACATCAGGAAGATGATTTCAATTGACGCCATGATGGTTTGCCTTCACCTAAGCGATATAGATAATAAACTGGTGGCTTTCACGCAATCTATCTGCCAGCGCCTACAGGTAAAAAAGGTTTATTTTGTTCATAATGTTAAGACAGCCGAACTGAGTGAGGATTTCCGGGAAACCTTCGGAGATGTTGACCTTAGTAAAGAGGTGGAGGCAAGCATAGCCGATATCGTGGCGGAGCATTTTACCGGAGGCTGCGAGCATGAGATACTGGTGAGTGAAGAACCAAATACAGAAATGATGATGACTGACCTGGTGAAACGTTATGGGGTGAAGCTGACGCTGTTAGGTAAGCGGATGAGTGAAAAAAGCACAGGGGCGCTGGGTACAAGGCTACTGCATATATTACCTTGCAGTATACTGGTTTTTCCGGAAACAGCCAGTTTTAACATTGAACGGGTACTTACACCAATTGATTTTTCCGACGCCTCGATACATGCCTTGAGGCTAAGCAAAAGTCTTTCTAACCAACTGGGGCTAGACCTGGAGATCATGCATGTTTATAAATTGCCTACACAACTCTTTCCACTGGTGTCAGAGGAAAAGGCCGTTCGAAAAGCTGAAGAAGAGGTCAGAGTCAGGTTCAGGAAACTGCAGAAAAGCCACCAAGAGATAGCTGATGTGCCTTACACGCTGGTGCGCGCAGCAGGAAAAAGCAGGGCCGAGCGGATTTGCCTTCGGTTAAGCAAAGGAAAGTATGATCTGCTGGTACTTGGCCTGAAGGGGAAAAAACCGATCCCATCGCTTAGTTTGGACAGTGTTCCAACAAAAATATACAACATGGACATTGATACCCCACTTTGGCTGGTGTATTCAGAGGAAGTAATTAAGTAAATGGCTTCTACAGATGATCAGTGCAATGATAGTTTTATTTTGTACCCTATTTGTGCCTTAACAATTCGGTGATCATCATAATGTACTGTAAAACAGCTTGATATTTGAATAAATCACTTTATGTATCGGTATATAAATTGTATATTTTATGACAGTGTCTTGAAAACTGTGTAAATGGAGATTCATCTACAGGATGAATGGGTTTTTCTTAGCCATGGGTCAAGCAGAATGAGATATGAAGAACCTTGTCTTGGCTAGGACAGGTTCCATTCCACTTGGCGCTCCCTAATGCTGACAGGTTGCTCCCCAGCAGAGCCTGTTTCCCCTTCGGGCGTGCAGAATGAAGATAGTAATTTTTCATTTCAACCTAAAGCCTGCATCTGTCTTCGTAGAGACTGGAAAACTGGTTGACAATTATGGCCCAATTCTGGATTGGCTAGGTCCATTTTTTAGTGATTTCCCTTAGGGCCAGAAAGACTGCTTTTTTCACTGCATTATCATCAGGGAAAGAGCCTTTAGTTTTCGTGTACTTCCTGATTTTACCATTGAGGTTTTCTATCAAATTGGCCGTGTAGATGATCTTTCTAATCTCCAGAGGAAAATCAAAAAAGACGGTGAGTTCTTCCCACCGGGTCGCCGGAGCGATTCGCACGCCAGGATTTTATAGCATAAGGGTATTTACTGCTCCAGATTTCCTCAAAACGTTCCAGTTCTGCCAGGGCCATTTCTTTGGTGGGAGCCGTATAGATTCTCTTCATGTCTTCAGTAAAGGCTTTCTTATCCTTCCACACCACATAGCGGCAGCTATTGCGGATTTGATGAACCACACAGATTTGAGTAGCTGTTTTCTGAAAGACACTTCTGATGCCCTGGCAGAATCCGCTGAGGTTATCCGTGCAAGTGATAAGGATGTCTTCTACGCCTCTGGCCCTGATGTCAGTAAGTACACCCACCCAGAAAGCAGCGCTCTCTGATTCAGAAAGCCACATGCCCAGCAGTTCCTTACTACCACGGGCTCAAAAGAACCTGCTCGGTCTCTAGGAACCTCAATCTCTACTTCACCATACTTGCTCTTAAGCTTTTTAGAGGTCTTGCCATTGCGGGAGTTGCCAGTGTTCCTGCCTTCAGCAGAATACTTCTCGTAGCCCAGGTGAGCATCCAACTCACCCTCCAGCATCTTTTCAGTGCCCCTGACATAGAGCTCTTCCATGAAGGAGGCAAACTCGCCAGAGTCTTTAAACAGCTTTAAAAACTCTGCGTTCAAAATATCTTCCTTACTCATCATAGCTTTAGAACTGTTATAAAAGTTAATAAAAAAGGTTCAGAGATCTTCTCTCCAAACCTTCATTTACACAGTTCCTTAAACACTACTATTTACTCTACGTAAAGGCTACTCTTCTGTCAATCTATTCTTTTGTCTGTGCAGAAGTCAAAAGGCTCCATCAACCATATTCAGCCTAAAATTTCTTTTAAAATATTCTGATTTAAAGGTTTTGGAATAAATCCGGCAATGGGATAGGCAGCAACCTTTTCTTTGTCTTTAGGCAAGACAGAACTGGTTGTTACATAAATCTTTGTCTGACTAAGATTCAATTCAGGAGTAGAAGTTGCTTCTTCAAGAAACTCAAAGCCATCCATAACGGGCATCTTTAAATCCAAGAAGATGACTGCTGGATTCTTTTTTCCGGAAGCAGCAATGCCTCTTAACTTTTCTAATGCTTCAAAACCGTTTGAGGCTGTAATGACCCCATTTCCTATTCCTGCTTTCTTTAGAACAATCTCTGTTATAAACAGGTAATCCAGGCAGTTATGATACCATTAGTATCAGTAGCAAAAATGGCGTAATCCTTTATTTGCTCTATAAAATAAGAGTTAATAATTTCCGGGGAACTTAGTGAATTCATGAATAGCCTATCTTGTTTGGCCTAACACAATTATACTATAAATTTGAAAGTAGGTTATGAACTGAACTGTAGCTAAGACAGGCACTCTACCTTTACTATGTAATCCTTATCACCTACTTAGTCTCACTTTTGGCTATGGAGAAAATTTAAAATTTAAGCTCCTATATAACTCAAAGCAGGCTTCAGGAGTTTCTTGTGCTTTGTAGTTTCAGCTTCCTGAATGCTAGAAGAAAATCTAAATCTATCTACTCCTTTCTTTATGGAGCTTCTTATGTTCACTAACTTCTGGTTAAGTGAAACTTTCAAACCCTCCTCTATTAAATGTAATAGAGGCTTTGGAGCTTTCCTTCTTTGATTGGTTTCATTTTTCGTGGATTTATGTATGAACCATTGTTAGGAGGAAGCCGCGCTGTCTGGAAATTTTCCATATCTAAAAATATCAACCAGGCTCATGGCAACCTACCCAGAGATAATTGCTTCTTCCACTATCCTGCCGACAAAAGTCAGCAGCTAACAAAAAAGGCCTGCTATTCTGCGGCCTTTTTTTTGTTGAATATATCTGCCCTTTATTTCCAATACCTGGGGCAATTATTTAAACTTCCTGAAATTCTCTGTGAGTACTCATCCTCAGCCCCTGTTGTACTCCATATGTCACCAGTAGGGTTCTTCTCACCTGATGCATTACGGCTTGCCTTGTTTCTTCCTTCAGCTCCACTCCTGCTGTTACACTGGTACCATAAGGATTACCTCCCGCAGCAAAAATACTGGGATCTGTATACCCTGGAGCAGCAATGATTGCACCCCAGTGGAACATGGTCGTATAAAGACTCAAAAGAGTTATTTCCTGCCCCCCATGCGGGTTGCTGGCACTGGCCATGGCACTAACCACTTTATTGGACAGTTTACCTGTAAACCATAGACTTCCGGTAGTATCCAGGAACTGCTTTACCTGTGATGGCATAGCACCATAGCGGGTAGGAATGCTGAACACATAAGCATCTCCCCAGGTCAAATCATCCAGGCTCACCTCCGGAACATTCTTTGTCAGCTCCAGATGCGCTTTCCATGCTGGGTTTTGCTCAATTGCCCTGGCTGGTGCAAGCTCCGCTATTCTGCAGAGTTTCACAGTGGCACCCGCTTCAGTAGCAGCCGCTTCTGCCCATTTAGCCAATTGGTAATTAGTGCCGGTCGCGCTGTAGTAAATTACAGCCAATTTTATATTCTTCATTTTGTTTGATAGAATCGTTGTGTAAAACAGCTATAATACAACCATTAAAAGGAGGGCTGAAGCTTAATGTTAAAGTGCTGTGCCAGCAGCTCGTTAAATGTATCCTCAGAAGCAATGGCATGCTCCTGCTTATCTTTCCCGTGGCTAACGATGAGGGTATTAGGTGTGAGAGTTACTCTACCCTCTGGTGTAGGGCGTGTACAAATGGCCTGTTTATTGAAGGGTGCCTGCGGAGCATGCTGATGAAATTCACATAAAGCCGCAAATTCCTGCAGTTGCCTGGGTATAGCTTTAAACTTGAACATTTTTCGATACTCCACACCATCTTCAGATTTTTCAAGCAACACTTCTCCTCCTGTTAGCCTGCTGAAACGGTAAAAGGTACCGAACTGCTCTTGCGGGCTGTCGTACAACAGCTTCAGTGGTTCAATAAAGACATCGCCAAACCCAACATCTACCAGGTACTGCTCCTCTCCCAATTTGGTGATTAGGGCAATGTGACCGAAATCTGCGCCATAAAAATCCATGGCAGGCACATACACATTACAGGAAATAAAGAAGGATTCAATGCCGATGCTATCGAGCAGCAGTTTAAAGGCTCCATTCAGCTCGTAGCAAATGCCACCGCGCCCGTTGGTGACAATTTTATGATAAAAGCGCTCCTGGTCAAGCTCGATAGGGATTTTTGCAATTACATCCAGGTTTTCAAAGGGAACCTGTAGTACATGGGCCTTGTGCAGAGCAAATAAGGTTTCTTCCGTTACGGCAGGGGTTTGATCGTATCCGATCCGATGGAGATAGTTAGGTAGTTTCATGATGATAAAATTTAGTATTGATGATTGATTTATTGCGTATGGTAAATTTTAGGCATGGGGATTCCTCTCCACCCTTCATGGGAAGTTTAATGCAGGTAGAAAATACAGTTTAGGAGTACCTATTGAACAGGCAGCAGCCAGTCGATCAGTAGGTTATCGAGCTTTTCTCCGTCGGGAAGGCTGTGATACTTAAAATAAGATACATCATTACGATGCTGCAGGCCTGATTGTTCGGCGAGATGTTTGCCTATAAGCAGGCAGCTGTTCTTCAGTTCTTCGAACGCGCAGCAAAAGGTATAGCTGGCAAATTTGCCTGCCGACAACTGGCTCTGAAAAAACTTATTTTTAGGCAGATGAACCCCAGGCTTTGGCAGTATGGCTGCATCGTACCGGTTTAGGCCGGGATTAACCGTCTGGCAGCCATATAGAATGCCATAGTATTCAAAATCATCTTCCCTGAGCCCGCTCACCTGCAGATATTCTTTTACGTCCTTCCAGACCTTGTAGGTATCAGGGAAGAAGTAATTGCCCAGGCTGGGAAAAAGCAAGGCCTGTGGATTTGAAAGTACAACTGTTTTTGATTTTAGGGAAAGATACCCCTCTAAGGCTGCAATGCTGTTTTTAAACTGGTTATCCTCCCGATAGGCTTTAGGTGAGCATTTCATGATATCCTTGAAAGCTCTGGAAAAAGCACTATCATTAGAGTAACCAACCAAAAACTTTATTTGCGATACCGGCACCTGGGTAAGTGACAGCAGGTATGCTGCCGTACCTATCCGTTGTTGTTTTATGTAATTGCCGATGGGTTCACTCAGCTCCTCCTTCAGCATTCGATGCAAGTGGAAAGGCGAATAACCACTTAGCTGCGCGAGCTTTTCCAGCGAAATTTCCTCATCGAGATGATGGGTGATGTGGTGCAGTACTTCCCTGATCATACGATTGCTGTTTTAGATGAACAATACAAAGGTATAACACCTAAGCCTCACTAAGTGTGCAGATCTTGCGGCCATGCAAAATTTTTGAAAAAAATATCATTAATCTATTTCTGAGGATAAAGTGAGGGAGGCTCTGAGCATTCTGATAAGGGTAAAAAATTTGATTTTATTTGTACCTCGCACAACCTCATCAAGACTTAAATTATTGAAATAAGGCATTTATTACATTGCACCACATTCTGTATAGGCAAATAGTTATATATGCCACTTACTACTTAACATAAATTAAATAAACTAACGGGTGTGACTATAACATGCAAGATGAAGTCAGGCTGATAACTTTTATAGGTGACAGGACTTTAATTAAACACCTAGGCTACATTTGCGCTTTATTAGCATGTAAAGTCAATTTTCAACACTAAAGAGTCACATCTTGAGCCTGATAAGGTTTTACTGGATGCTTTCTTTTGATTTGCAAAATCTGCCTTTGGCTGCCCTTCCCCTATTTTGAAGATTTTCATCACAAATAGTTTCTGGTTGAATTTCTTGCGTAATGCTTAGCCAGACTACTTCTTCCATGCATTTACTTTGCTCCTGATATAGTCTTCGAACCTCATTTCTCCTAGTTGAGGCGCTACTGTATCCTGCTGCGTTACTTCAATAAAAAAGGAAAACTTGTCATACATGTTTTTATCAAACAGCCTGATCAGGGGGAGCGCTGTTATCATTAAACCTGGCGGAATGTGTCGAACCTTCTTTTTCGGATTAACAGCATTTTGTACTAGCTCATTTAGTTCATGCCTGGTATATATCATTTTACCCCCAACTTCAATTACAGCTTTGGGATGCTTGATGGAATCCACACAAACTTTGGCTAAGTCGCCTTCATAAATTGGATTGGTTTTTTTATCGCCAGCACCTATCGTAATTAGCCGCCCCTTCTTAGCCATTTCTATCATATCTACAAAGGCACTAAATACTGCCGGGGGTTTAATGATTGAATAGTTTATTCCTGAACGCTGCAACAATTCAGCAAAGTCATGGTGAACTTTGCAATAGTTTAAATGTAGGTACCTTTCGGAGTGAAAAGCAGAAACATAAATAAACTTTTTCACGCCACTTGCTTGGGCTTCCTGCAGAACATTGGCGTTGCCCATAAAATCTACCTCATGAAATGTTTGCTTACTCTTATCATTGGGAGAAACACTTTTGCCAACCGCTGAAATTACGATATCCTGTCCACGGGATATGCCCGCTAACGAACCTGGGTCAGTAATATCCGCTACGATATATTTGGAAGGAAGACCATTTAACAGTTCTGCTTTACGTTTATTCCGCACAACGATAGACAGTTTGTATCCTTTTTCCAGGACTTCCCTGGCGATAGCCTGTCCTATGTTACCTGTGGCGCCAAACAGTAGTACCTTTTTCATGAACAAATCTAAACTTATTTGATTTTAGGTTTTGCAACTAGCTGCTAGTTCGCCGCTACTCAGTGGAATAATTGGGAATGGACGCAGCGATATTTTTTTTAGAAAGTGCCAGAGTTGCTGCCTGCAATTGAGTAGTAGCACCTCCAGACGTTTTTAACGCTTTGGTTGAAAACAACTAGAAATCATGATGAATCTCCATCAAGGCAAAAAAAACGCATCCTATCTCTGCGCCATTAGATCATGGAGCAATCATTTAAACATCCCTACTAGCAGCGCCAGAAATCCCACCACCTGCACCACACCTCGATACTCTAAAAACTGCAGCCATGTACTCCTAAGAGATTCCCAATCTATACCTTGCATCCCCGCCTGGTAGGTATGAAACTGTGCATTGATAGGCATATTGAACTTAACAGCCAGGGCTAAATCCACAACAAGGCACACAAAAGCAATAGCAGTTGTAATAAAGGTCAGAGAACCCGGTGCTTTCATAGAAGAAAGGACAACAGCAATCAAACCTACAAGCAAGGTGGCAGGATAAATGAACTTAAGGCGCCATTCTATTACCTGGTCAGTGGAATTCCTTATTTCGGCATAGGCATCTATTGAAACACCCGATAAAGCTTTACCTGCAGCAAAAAGGTAGAAAATACCCTGTGAGACTACGATGAGATAAAGCAGTAGAAATGTAATTCTTGCAACATTGATAAGCATAACTTTAATTATTTTAGGTGAATAGTTATTATTATACAAATGAAGCTAGAACGGCAGTCTGTTTTCTTGACTTTGATCAAGATTCACTAAGGAAGAACATGGTTGAACAACTAAGGACACAAATAGAAAAGGTAATAAAGATTAATGATGCTGAATGGACGGCTTTTCAAAGCATCCTCAAACCTAAACAGGTTAAAAAGAATGAGCTTTTTTTAGAACAGGGGCAGGTATGCCGGCACATGGCCTTTATTGCAAAAGGATATGTTCGCTTTTACTTTTTGGTTGAAGATGAAGAAGTAACCAAAGAATTTAACTTTGAAAATACTTTCTGCGGCTCTTATGCCAGCTTTATCACCGGCAATCCTTCCCGCTTTAATGTTAAGGCCATGGAAGATCTTTCTTTATTGATTTTTGACAGGCCCTCCCTTTTGCAGTTGGTAGATCAATACCCTGCATGGGCTAAGTTTTTGTTATTCTCCGTTGAAAATCTCTTTGTACGAAAAGAGAATCGTGAAGCTTCCTTTTTACTCGACACCCCTGAAGAGAAGTACAAAAGGCTAATTCTTGAAAACAAAGAAATGCTTCGACGAGTACCCTTAAAATACATTGCCTCCTATCTTGGCCTTAGTGCTGAAACCTTAAGCAGAATAAGAGCAAAGCATAAATAATAGATGCCTGCCATGCCGTAGGACGGTGCTGTCAAGGGCGGCGAGCGTAGGGAGCCGTTCTGCCGTTCATTTACCCTTGACTGCAACGGCCGAAGGCATATCTTTGCATTTAAGGGGAAGAGGCGGAATACAGTGTCTGATCACTGTCAGAAAGCTTACTACTCTCAGATCAAGTTCTGGCTACTACAACTGCGCTGAACAAATACTGCTCTGACACAGGATCATGAAACAAGTGATTAGAAGGTTTTTCATGGGGAAGGGTAGATGGATCAGCAAATCATGCATATTCATCTATGTGCCCCCCTGTTCCCATACTTACATAATTACCGCTGATGACTTGCCACATGTGGGGGTCGTTTCTCTTTAGCCCCATCATAAATGGAAAAAGGTCTAATCAGTTTTTATGGATGATTCTTCATCCAAAGATATATGCCGTTGGTCCAACCAAAACCATCCTGATTTGGATATTCTCCTCCACCGGCGGGCGAATCAGGGTCTACAACATTATATTTTTCCATCATCTTGCCAGTTTCTTTGAAAACTTTATCATTAAGGGCCATCCACCTCTTTTTCAATTCTTCTGCGGTATCATAAAACTCATAATTGCGTAGTCCTACATACGTTAGAAACTGCAAGGGGGCCCATCCGTTAGGAAAGTCCCATTGCTGACCACTCTCGTGGAGAGAAGTAACTACGCCCCCTCCTTTCAAAAAACTTTCGGTGATATGTTCATGAACATGTTGTGCATGTTCTTTAGTAGCAATTTTGAAGAAAAGCGGATATATGCCAGCCAGCGACATTTTTTTCGTAGACTTATTCGAGGCTGAATCAAAATCCATGAAAAATTTCCTCTCATCATTCCAAAGATGTTTAATCAATGCTTTTTTACGCTTCTCTGCCTTTTCGCGGAAATAAGTAGAAGGCTCTGAAAAGGAGCTATGCTCGTATGCTTCAGATAAAGTTACTTCAAGATCATATAAGAGGCAGTTTAGATCTACAGGTACTATATCGGTTGTGTGAATGGTTTCCATTTTAGTTTCATCTCTGAACCATCGACAGCTAAAGTCCCAGCCAGATTCACAAGCTGCTCTAATTTGCCTATAGAGTTCTCCAGGTTCCACACCATATAGGGCGGAATTATGAGCTATCTCAACATCTTCATGGTAAGATTCTGGCCGGGGAGCAGGGAGGTCATCCCAGTAACGGTTTAAAATACTGCCGTCGGGTAGTATTATTACTCTGCGAAAACAAATTTCCCTGTCCGATAGGCGAAAGTACCCGTCCATCCAATAATTATATTCTTTTTGCATGTGGGGAAGATATTTTGTAAAAACATCCGGTCCATCAATTTCAGCAAGAAGACGTATCATCAAAGCAAAAAAAGGAGGCTGTGAACGCGTAAGATAATAACTGCGATTAGCATTAGGAATATGGCCATATGCATCAATCAGATAGGCGAAATTGTCAACCATTTCTCTAATCAGTTCATTCTCCCCGGCACATTGTAACCCTAGCATGGTAAAGTAACTGTCCCAATAATATAATCCTCTGAACCTTCCTCCAGGAACCACATAAGATTTGGGAACAGGCAGCATTGAGCAATTGGTTTTCGAGCTGCGCGTTAATAGGGGCCAAAGTTGGTTGATATGCTCAGTAGCTGGTAGTTGCTGGTTACTTTCATACTCTGTCTTTACAGGTGATGGAATTTCAAAATATTCTGAGACAAAATCACAAAGATTAAAATCCTTCTTATGCTTCTCTATTTCATATAAACTTAGAATTTCTTCTGGAGATCGCTTGGGGAAACAGTCAGCAAAAGTAATTGAATCTTCAAAAACTTGTTTCATCTGAACATCATGGAACAGCGGTCCAAATAACTGGTCAGGAGGCAAAATGGCAGGAACAACACTATATATTTGCGGGTGCTCAGTAGATTTCATTTTTTTGCTTTTCACTGTTCACGTATTTCTGAATATTAAGTTAAAATTGAGTATCTATAACTCCTAGAATCCTTGCTCCTGGCTTGTACTGCTTAGTTTTGGTGAGTATTGACCACTAATAAAAAAGGCCATCATAACGGATGGCCTGTAAAAAAGGATGAGAATATTATGAGGCCCACTTAATAGTACAGCCTATAGCTTTAGTTTTAGTGATATCCGGTTCTTTATTGTTCTCGATAGCCTTGATGGCATCCTCAACATAAAACTTATCCGCACTTGCGGCATCCCTGGCATTGTTATCGATAGCGCCAATGTACACGACCTTACGATCTTTATCTAATACGTAAACATGAGGAGTATTCGTAGCTCCGTAAGCCCTGGCTATTTCCTGTATTTTATCCTGAACGTATGGAAACCTATATCCTTTTTCTTTGGCTCGTTCAATCATATTTTCATATGAGTCGCCAGACTCTTCTTCCTCGTCATTAGGATTGATAGCAATAAGAGGATAACCTTTTGCTGCGAATTTATGATGCAGCGCAATTATCCGATCCTCGTACATTTCTGAAAAAGGGCATGTATTGCAGGTAAACACAAGGATGTAGCCTTTGGCATTTTTATAATCAGCCAATGACACCATTTTTCCATCTACATTTTTTAGTTGGAAGTCACGTGCAGTATCACCAACTGCATATCCCCCAGCGGCATCACCACCCTCATATTCTCCATCAGAAGATGTACAGGCAAAAAAGATGAGCAGTGAGAAAACCGCTACCAGATTTAGGTATTTCATGGGATTAGTCATTTTAAAAGTTTATTAATATGTGTTTCAAGCTCCGCTTTTGTGAGTTCTCCTTCAAGGAAGATTCTTTGAGCAGTTGTACTTCGTATAAGAAGGGTTGCAGGAATTGCTCCTGACCAGGAAGGATCGACTTTATCAATGAAAAGATTTGGATCTGATTCATCCAGAAGCCAAACGGTGGAGCCTATTTTTTTACGTTGAAGGAAATTATCAACCCTGGAAAGCTGGTCCGGAAAATCAAGGCTCACAAGCCTAACCTCAACTTTATCAGGATCATAAGTATAGCGCAGAGAGTCTATAAATGGCAACTCCTTTACACAAGGTCCGCACCAGGTAGCCCAGAAATTGATAACTTTTACCTTATCGTCAGCACTTGTGGCAATATATTCCTGAAGCTCTGGAAACTTGATTATTTTCTCCAATTGGAAGTCACGTGCAGTGTCACCAACCACAAATCCGCCTGCGGTACTACCAACATTATAATCACCATCGGGAGATGTACAGGCAATAAAGATTAGCATTGAGAAAACCACCACAAGATTTAGGTATTTCATAGGCTTGATCAGATTGAAAGTTTATTACTATGTTTTTCCAGCTCCGCATCAATATTATCTCACTATTGTCACTTCCTTTAGGTTATTAGCCATCTCCCAATCAAATAGCAGATAACCCGGGTCAATACCGGCATGTGCAGGTTTACCTGGCACCTTTACCGTGATTTTCTGCCTTCCGGAGCGTATGCGGTGCATTTCCAGGTATAGCGGACCGGTCGACTCTCCTCCCTCCTTGGCGGGCGCAAATAAGCCAATCTGCACCCAGTCGTTCAGGGGTACATCCTTCTCTACACCCTCAGCATCAATCACCATCTTACGCGCCTGCACGTCCAGCGTCACCTGCCAGTTTCCTGCTTTGGTTTTCCTAGCAGTAGCTGATTCTGTTTCAAAGTCCCAAAATGTATTCGCAGCGAAGAGATCATGCACCAGGTATTGAAGTGAGTCCGGAGTTGCCGCCTGCAGTTCCCGGTAAAGGTCGAGCGGGGTCGACAGTGGAGTTATACCTGGGGCGTGTTTCTCAAGCAGGCGTCGCAGGGCCCCATTTACCTGCTCCTTGCCGATGTACTCTCGCAGTGCGTACATTGCCAGCGGACCCTTGCGGTAGTACTGCAATCTGTCGATTGACCACAGCAGCGGGTCGGCTGCGCGTGTGCGGGGGGCCAGGTAGTCTTTCCGAGCCATACTCAGGATTCCTTCAAAGTGCTCACGGCCGTGGGTCGCCTCCACCACCTCCAGCGCCGAGTGCCAGGCCAGTGTCTCAGTGAGCAGCGCTGCCCCCCCGACTTCTGCCGGCGCAAGCTGTTTGCCCCACCAGTGGTGCGCTACTTCATGCGCAACAATTGCGAACGGCAGGTCTACACCCCGTGGGTCCTCGTCAGCTTTGAGAATAGCGAACCCCTCCTGGAAATAGACGTTGGTTGGGTAGGCATACAGTGTTGGACTGTTGCCGGGGACTTCCACGAACCGGATCTGGCGGTGCGGATAAGCACCGAACTGCCGGGTAAGGTAGTCGAGCGAAGCCTGAACACCACGGATGATTCGATCCACGTTGAGGGTATGCCCGGGGTGGTGGAGGACCTGGATCTCAATGTCGTTCCACCGCCCCTCGCGTACAGCGTAGGCGGCGGAAAAGAAACCGAATTTGCTTTTGATGGGCGCATCAGTAACATAATGAAAATAGCGACGCCCATTCTGTGTCCAGGTCCTGCGCAGGGTACCGGGCGCCACAGCAATCTGCTCTTCGTCTGTGCCTACGACGGCTTCGAACTTGACCCGCTCCTGTCCTGCCACATCCATAAGTGCCAGGGTATCATCAAGCGGCGGGATCTCCGGGCGTTGAGTGAGACCATGTATCTGCCGCTGTTTGGCTTCACGGAACTCGCGGCTCCTCTGATAGCCCATGCGGGGAAGCAACCAATCCCCGAAGTGAGTGCCATTCTGGGCCACGGATGGGTCTATTCCCTTTCTCGAGAAGCCAGGCGGGTCGAAGCTGACCTCGAACTCGAGCCGCAACGAGTCTCCGGGACTAAGGGGCTTCTCCAGCACGAAGATCCGATGGCCGAGCTTCTCGTCCACGAGTTCGTTCCTCAAAGGCAGGTTGAGGCCCACCGATCGTGTCTCACCCCCCAATGCGGTCGCAACATGAATTGAATCAATCATCAACCCGCTCTTATTCACAAGGTGATAGGTGCCGCGGATCTCAACGACCCGCCGCTCGGGATAGATCTCGACGTGCAGGCTTGTCGCTGTCGCCCGCGGCTGCGGAATGCCTACGAACCGACCATAGCGCCGCTCGTACTCGGCTCGCCACTCCTCCTCCCCGCTTGAGTAAGTTTCGCTCGTGTCAAGCACGTACATATTGTAAACAATCATGCCTCCAAAGGTTAGCATAAGCACTAGTGCCACTGCGGCAGTAAGGGCTGTCTTTCGCGTAAAGCGGCTGCCCGCCACACGGAGTCGGTGCCTGAGGTCCTGCTCCTTACCCTGCGGCCAGAGCAGCAGAGCTGTGATGCCAAGCAGCAGGGCCCATGCAGTCCAGTAGAGCTTGAACAGCAACCACGGTCCGAGGAATGGATCAAGGCCGCGTATGTCCGAGTAAGACCACCCCAGATCTGAGCCGTAGACATGTGGGCCATGCTCAATACCAATTTGCGGACCCAAGACCACCATAAGGTAAGCGATTGCTGCAATCAGGTGGGCGACGTATTTCTGGTTGATCACGACATGGAGGAAGAACGCGAGCAGTGCGAACAGGAGGTAATCGGTGAGCCGGATTCCGAAAAGGACCTGCACGTACACTCCCACTTCAAACTCATAGTACCCCAAACGCAGCTGAATGAGCATCCCGGCAATCATCAGCAGCGCCTGCATAGCAATAAGTGCAAGGGTGAGCCCTGCGAATTTGCCTGCAAATGATACCCAAACCGGCATGGGTGCCGCTCCAATGATCTCGTTCATGCGTGCGTCGCGCTCGCGCCAGACCAGTTCGCCGGCATAGTAAATGATGAGCAGCGGAATAATCAGCCACATGCCATGATCGCCGGTGTTTTCCAGGAGGCCAACAAGCTGCCCTGTGGTCGGGAGTTCAGGAATAGAATAATAGCTGGAGAACGACAGGGGGGCGATCAGGATCACAAACGCGGCAAGGGCAGCGAAACCAATGCCACCCCAGCCCTTCACGATTAACTGAAACGACTCCCGCACGATAGCGAGTACCTGAAGCGCACTTGTCGCGGGCCCAAACGCCTGCCGAACCTGCGGAAATGTAAGCGGGGTAACCTTAGCAATAACGCTACTTGCAGGCATTGCAGATAGCGTATTTCTACCTCGTGCAATGCGCCACCACCGGGTGCTCTCTGCGAGGTGCGCAAATCGGAAGCGGAAGTAAGTGAGCGCGAGAATACATAAGGCAACGCCAAGCCATATGAGGCGGTTTGAGAGCATCGACAGCTGTAGCCCGACCAGAAGCGTGTTCTTCTGCGCATTCGTCCAGAGTTTTGACAGCTCGCCGAGCACCGTAAGACCCAACGGGTCCGTAATTTTACCCAGGTCCCAGTATCCCTGCTCCACCGCCACAAACTGCCAGCTAACAACCGCAGCGAAGAAAATGAAGATACCCCCAAGGTAACTCACGACGCCACGCCGACCAAAGGCTGCCGCCGAAAACATGAGCGCCATAGCGATGAACGCGTTCGGTAGCGCGAGTAAGAAATAGGCACTTAGGTAAGAGGACGCGCGGATGGGTCCGATAAGATCCCCATGATCCCCCGGGAAGAGCGCAGCACATAGAAGTCCAATGGGAATAGCACTCATCATAAGTGCCCCGAGCGTGAAAGTGGCGAGAAAACGCCCGCCTATGTAGGAGGCCTTGCCAATTGGTGCGGAGTAGAGGATCGGATGCATCCGCGTTTCCACGTCCCGTGCCGCTGCTCCGCCGGCAATTGCCGACAGCGACAACAGTCCCATTATGCATGCAACGAGGGTAACTTGCGCCACAGCAAAAGGTGCGTTGAGGAAGAAGCCGCCGACCTGCGCCTCATCGATGAAAACTTCGCGCGCCATAATAAATGTGATCCCCAGGAGGAGCAAAAAATAAAACCAGGTCGAGACGTGGCGGGCCTGGTAGGCGATTTCGAAACTAAAAATCTTCCATAGCTTCATGATACTACCACCCTTTCTTCCTGCTGTACACTTTGTCCGTAGTGCCCGGCCATAGTGCTGAAGTAAACATCTTCCAGGTCGGGGGTTACAGGTTCAAAACCAGCTCCCGGAGACGCATCGCTGTACACACGCACCACGGTAAGCCCCGCAAGCAGTTTCGTGGAGATAACGGCATGCGCTTGCTCCAATGCCGGCAGTGCATGCTTTTCTATCACGCTTCGCCATATTTTTCCTTTTATACGTTCGATGGTCTGTAGCGGCTCGGCTTCCAGCAGTATGCACCCTTTGTTAATGATGGCCATGTTGGTGCACAGTTCAGATACATCTTCTACAATATGAGTGGAGAGAATCACAACGCTGTTCTCTCCCAGCTCACTTAGTAAATTGAGGAATCTTACCCGCTCAGCCGGGTCCAGACCTGCTGTCGGTTCATCTACAATCAGTAGCTTTGGATTGCCTAAGAGCGCCACGTCCACACCGAAGCGCTGGCGCATCCCCCCGGAGAAGCCACCAAGTTTTTGCCTGCGTACATCCCACAGGTTTGTTTGCCGCAGGAGGGCTTCTACCACTTCTTTGCGTACCTTCCGTTGCGTAATACCTTTGAGCACGGCAAAGTAATCCAGCAAATCTTCCGCTCTCGCCTTGGGGTAAACGCCAAACTCCTGTGGCAGGTAACCCAGCGTCTGGCGTAACTCATTCTTCTGACGCAGCACATCCAGGTTACCGAGTTGTATATTTCCTTCATCCGGCTCCTGTAAGGTAGCCAGGATGCGCATCAACGTAGATTTACCTGCACCGTTAGGGCCCAGCAGACCATACATGCCGGGAGGTATTGTAAGAGAAACATTATTAAGCGCCTGTACCGCAACGGCGGACCGCCCATTGGAGTAACGCTTAGAAATATGCTGAATCTGTAGAGTTGTAGCCGGGCCGTGCATATAAAAAATGTTTTAGTGAGATTCAACACAAGTATAGGGTTAGTCCTGTATGGGAGTAAATTAAATGTGACCAATGGCGGGAAATATGTGATGAGTTGTCTATGCAGCATAGCATGAATAGATTTACCTTGAGTTAACTATAGACTAAACCTTCTGCAGACTAGTAAAAGAAATGCTCCCATATGGTTTTTGATATACCCCTCCCTAACCTTGATCAAGCTGCCAAATACACATGACACTGATGCCATGCAGACGATCCTCAGGGTGACCCTGACTGTTATTCTCGGTCTTTAGCTCCACCAGTACCTTTTTCACATCCACTACTCTTAGTTTTCCAGCCATGGTATCAAGATTCTTAGTGCGACTTTTATAGAAAATCAGCTCATGCGCATTTGTCTCTACTTTTGCTGCAGAGCAGCCCTAAGGCGGTCCTCGCAATGTCGAAGCGCATAGCATTGATATGTCGGGGAAATGGCTGACAAATTGTAGCACAGTTCCACCGCGGCAGTTCCGCTAAGGCCAGAGATGCCTTAAGCCAATTTTTTCAATGCTCCGGCATTTGTCACATCTTTCCGGCCTTTCATCACATTTTGTTTATGTCCTCTTAATTCCTGGCTAACTTACCTTTGGTAAAAGCAGGCCCCGATAAGAAGAACAGGGAAGGTCTGTGTTTGTGGAGCTAAACAAGATGGCCATCTGCAAGCTGGTATTGATCGGCAGGTAACATGCACCTGTACCTGATTTACTTTGAAGGCTTTCGGGCAAATAAAACCTCTTGGTTAAGGAATCGCTTTTCCTGAGATGAAATGTATGGAATAAAAAAAGGAATTATATCAAACTACAAGGGATGACTTCTATGACCATCCTGCAGCTGCAATATGTCAAAGGTCCTATCATTTTCAATGGAAGATTTCAGCATCAAGGATTTTCTGAAAAAGTCCGAGAATTTCAATAAGGTTGAATTCTGGGCAGTAACTACCTTCTTTGTTTATGGAGTGTTCTTCTTCATTACCGATGGACTTGATCCTGTTTCCCAGTTGAGAGCATCTAATAAGTTTTTATTCGATCAGGCAAAGATTCCTTACCATTATTACGAAAATTACTTTTTCCCCAAGCTGATTCGCTTCACCTTCTTGTTCCTGGCTTTTATGATACTGAATTTTACGGTAGTTCCCAGACTGATCCGTCAGGAGGCTGTAACCCGTAATATGCTGCTGCTCTTTGCCCTTTTTGTGCTGGGTGGACTGGTGATAGGTACTACGGATACGTATATAAAAAACTACCTCTTTGTTAATTTTGATACGGAGCTGGCTGCATACAACAGTATTTTTCGTACCAGTTTTCTGTATGCTTTCTGGCTGCTGCTGATGCTGGGCCTTTATTCGGTGATTAAGTATGCCGGTGTCTACTTGTTGTCTAATGCAGAGGCCATTCATGCAAAACACCCCTATGTAACCCCTGGGGGGCTTGTTGCCGTGGTTGTCTGGATGATTGGTTTGTTTGTATTGTTGATGGTAAATGCAGACGAGGATATCGAAGAAGTTCTTGCTGCCTGGTTCGTCATTGTACCTTCAGGGATTTTATTTTACTGGTATGCTTTTTATTCGCTTATTCCATCCTCGCTCAATAAGAAGAAGCCTTTTCTGATTTATATTGGCAAAACCATTCTTATTCTGCTTATTAGCTTTTTGCCGGTAAGCTTGTTTGTTTTACTGATCACCCAATGTGAGGCTTTAGGCTTCGGCATGGGTATGTTCAATGTAGCTGTTCAGTTGCTGATAACAGCACCCCTATCCTGGGTTATCTTTAGGCGGCAAATGATGGGAAAAGAAGAGATCTATGTTCTGAAAACAGCACTGGGCCAGTCCCATGCAAACTTCGATTTTCTTCGTTCACAAATTAATCCGCACTTCCTGTTTAATGCACTTAATACCATTTACGGAACTGCCATTCAGGAAAAAGCAGAACGCACCAGCGAAGGCATTGAAAAGTTGGGGGATATGATGCGCTTTATGCTCCAGGAAAATATGCAGGAGAAGATCTCGCTGACCCGGGAAATAGAGTATCTGGAGAATTACATCAACCTGCAAAAGCTCCGGACCGATCCAAATCCGAACATCCGTATTCAGACCCAGATTGAATGTCCGCCTATTCCTGTGCAGATAGCACCTATGCTGCTGATCCCTTTTGTAGAGAATGCTTTCAAGCATGGCATCAGCTTTCGGGAGCCTTCGCATATTAGCATTACCGTTGAGGTGCGGGAGAATACACTGTATTTAGATGTGTACAACAGCAAGCATGTAAAGGCGGAAAACGATCCGGAAAAAAATAAAAGCGGTATTGGTCTGTCGAATGTGCAGCAGCGTCTGCAGCTTTTATATCCGGGTAAGCATGAGCTGATGATACGCGAAAGTGGAAAGGAATTCTTTGTGCACCTGACCCTGCAGTTATCTTGATCTGTTAAACAGTAGTATTTTGAAAGTAGGTTCATTTTCTGCAGCAGCTTACTGCTTAAAAGAAATCCCCTGAGATGGTTCTTTCTGTAAAAAGCCAAGGGGCTGAAGGTATACTTTGAACGTGGTCCCTTTATTTTCCTCACTTTCAAATTCTATTCTGCCTCCCCGGTTTTCAATAATTCGTTTGATCATGTAGAGGCCAATGCCTGTGCCCTCTACATGGGAGTGGAACCTTTTGAACATGGTAAAAAGCTTTGGTTGTTGGTGCTGGCTAAGGCCAAGTCCATTATCTTCTACCCGCAGTACTACGGCGTCATCCTCGCGGTAGGTGTTGATGCGTACAACCAGGGGCCTTTCCGGGGAGCGGTATTTTATAGCATTGCTCAGAAGGTTATATACAATGCTCCACAGGTTGTTCCTGGGATAAACGATATTGTCTACCTGCAGGTCTCTGTCCTTCAATTTCCGGCAAGGCAGTATAGAGGGGCTTTCCTAAAAGTTCTCTCCCAGGAAAAAACATCTGGTACCCGGAATTCACCAGTTGAAACACTAATTGGGGGCCCTCCAGAATAGTAATGGCACCGGGAGCTTCCATAAAGCTCTTGCTGCTTGTCAGGATCAGAAACGTCGTAGCGGAAAACAGGGGTTTGGTCTGGTTTTTTATACGTAATTACCCGTTGCAGTGAACGAATAAGCTGCACATTTGAATCCTCCTCTGCATGATCTGGCAGGGGAAATGCCTAAGACAAGCGCTTGCCAACTACCTCCTCACTTGTTTTGAAGGTTTCTTTCAACATTCTGGCGCTCACTGTCAGTATCACCAGTTCTGGTGATAAAAGTATATAGTGGCCGGGCATGGATTCAAACACAAGAAGCAATTCCCGCGGGAGAGGCATAACAGTTTCCATGCATTAAAAGTAACAAGGTTTTTGGGGTAGCGCTGCTTAAAGGTACTTTCTACGATAATTTTTCTTCTTAACGTTTTCGATACGGTAGCTAATTAAAATTTACGCTAACCTTGAGGTTGTATAGACCGGATTCACAGGCAAGCATCACCTAACAGAAGAATCGGAAAATCATTGTTCCCTGAAACACTAAACCTTCTATTCTAAAGACAGAATGCGGCCGTTCTAGTGGCATTATCGCTGCCTTCACAAAATATTTTAGCTGATGGATTCATGCTTCATAAAACTGTCTAACCAATTAAATGATGGCTTATCATTTAAATTCAGCTCCGCACCGGTAAGCTAACCGTCTGCTGTGCTGCAGAGCCGCTTGCAAATGCTTGATGATTTCAAACAATTTGTCTACCAGCACGACCCACACGTAAATTTCCGCAACAGCTTTCCGGAGGAGAAGCTTTATAACAGCTGAGAGTTCTTTTGCTGAAACCACTCCACCTGCTATCAGTTACAAGAAGCAAGGTTTAGCCGAAGGAGAGGCTATGCTGGGAGCAGCAGAACAAATTTAAGGATGATAAACTACAAACAGATAGCCCTATGAGCAGCAAGAAAACAGCTTTAGTTACCGGAGGCAACGGCATTATTGGCAGTAATCTGGCCCAGTACCTCATACAAACCGGCAACTGGGATGTTATCATTACCTCCCGTTCTAACCTGCATTATGAAAGTTCTGCAAAATTTGTGGCACTGGACCTCACCGAAACCGATGCTGTAGAAGCCAAAGCAGAAGAGCTGAAGTCGGTAACGCATGTGTTTTTTGGCTCTTATGTAGAGAAGCATAACCTGGCAGAACAAACCAGCGCAAACCTTGCCCTAATAGAAAACCTCGTAACAGGCATTGAAAAGGTAGCCCCAGGCTTTGAACACATCACGTTCATCCAGGGCGGAAAAGCTTATGGTGCGCACCTGGGCATTTACAAAACGCCGGCTAAGGAAACCGACCTGCGCAGCTTCCCTCCTAACTTTTACTACAGCCAGGAAGACTTCCTGCGCCAGGCCTCGCAGGGCAAAAAGTGGAATTGGACTGCCCTGCGCCCCGACATTGTTATCGGGTTTACTATCGGGAACCCCATGAACCTCTCTAACCTGATTGCAGCCTATGCCAGCATGTGCAGGGAGTTGGGCGTAGCCATGCGTTTTTCGGGAACTCCAAAAGCATACAAGGTAGCGGTGAACGTAACCGGGGTGGACGTGTTATCCAGAAGCATGGAATGGGCAGGCCTGAACGAAAACACCCGAAACGAAATATTCAACATCACCAATGGCGATGTATTTCGGTGGGAGCAGGCCTGGAAAAAGTTCGGTGCCTTTTTCGGGGTGGAAATAGACGAGCCACAAACGTTCTCGCTGCAGGAATACATGGCCGACAAAGAACCGCTGTGGAACGAGATGGTGAAGAAATACAAGTTGGCGCCTTACTCCCTCAACCAGCTGGTGCAATGGGGCTTTGGCGACTTTATCTTCAACAATGAATACGATGCCTTCTTTGATGTGAACAAAGCCAGACGCTTTGGTTTCCACGAAATGCAAACCGACAGCATCGACTATATGCTGAACACGTTTCAGACGCTAAAGGATAAAAAGATTATTCCCTGATCATTTGTACATCCATAATTATAAAATAACAAAATGCTATCACGACGAAATTTTATATCTAAGGCTGCCATCACAACTGCAGCCGCCACATTCGCCCCTGCCCTGGCCTCGGCCTTAGGTGCTAAGTATGGGAGCAGTGGCCCAGCTCTACAGTACAATCCTGGATCTGAAAGAGCCCTGGCAGGCTACAGGCTCCCTGACAACTTCGGACTTGGAGGGGTAGCAGCAGGCAATGCTTTTCATATTAACAGCAACGAAGAGATTGAAAATGCGATGGAAGCTGCCTGGAACGGCGGCGTGCGCTATTTCGATACTTCGCCTTTCTACGGCTACGGGCTGAGCGAACGCAGGATGGGGCTTTTTCTTTATGGTAAAAACAGGGAAGAATATATTCTTTCCACCAAGATAGGCCGCGTATTTGAGCCAGATCCCAACTTCAAGAGTAATCCAGACGACATCTGGAAAGGAAAGCTCAACTTTAAGTACAAGTACGATTACTCTGCTGATGGCGTGCGCAAATCAGTAGAAGACAGCTTACAGCGCCTGGGCCTCTCGAGCATCGATATTGTGTTCATTCACGACCTTTCTCCCGATAATGGCGATATGGGAGATAAGTGGACGGAGTACTTTGAGCAGGCCCGGAAAGGTGCCATGCCCGAACTGACGCGCATGCGGGAGGAAGGCATCATCAAAGCCTGGGGTATGGGTGTAAACCGGATTGATCCGATACTAAAAGCGATGGAAGTGGCCGACCCAAACATCATGCTTTCTGCCACCCAATACTCCCTGATTGAGCACGAAGATGCCCTGAACCGGCTGTTCCCGGCCTGTGAAAAAAAGAATGTGCCTATAGTTTCTGGCGCGCCGTTCAATTCGGGTTTCCTGGCGGGAAAAGAACGCTACAACTACAGTAACTATATTCCTGAGAAGCACCTGGCCAAACGCAATAAGCTTGCTGCCATTGCCAAAAAGCATAATGTAGATTTGCGCACCGCAGCCCTGCAGTTCTGTGCAGCTCCCTCCATCGTCACAGCTGTTATTCCGGGAGCCAGCAGCGCGCAACAGGCGGCAGCCAACGTGGCGTCTATGAAAACAGTTATCCCGAACACTTTCTGGCAGGAACTAAAAAAAGAAAAATTGGTAGCAGCCAATGCGCCTGAACCCAAAGCAGGTTAATGCCTGCTTTGGGTTCAGGATGTGCATTTTACCTGGTAAGGGCGGATGGTCCACTTGAATCCAGGTTCTGTAAATGGCAGCCCACTAGTGTCCATAGCTTCTGAAAGAAACGAAGAGTAGCCAAGCAGAAGGTTTAGCTCCTTTCAATAGAAAGTATTATTTACAAATTCTTCGTACTTCTTTGTCAGAAAATTATGTTCAGCAATATTTTCATGAACTAAAACGCGGTATAATAAGCGTAAATGACCATTAGCCTCTATTTCATGAGGTTGATCAAACAGCAATGCACTATTGTAGAAGGCAAAGTCTTTATCTTTATAAACATACCAGGGGGTAGGCGAATTAGGGTTTTTCCGGTGACTAAAGGTAGCTACTCCTCCCCACGACTGTGTCACGGAATCCGTCATGCCACTCATGTCCATCCAGTGCGCCCTCTTTCCCCCTCCTATCAACTCACTGGAATCCTGCCAGCCTTCAGAATCTTTAAACAGGTGGTGGCTTATTCCCTGAGCCGCCCGAAAAGAAAGTCCCCCATACCCGCCATAATAGGGGCCTCCCTGGCTTGGAGGAGGCGTACGATCTAACACAACGGCCTCTTTTCCAGCATTAAATTTCAAATCCCAATCAATATGATAATTTCCTCTTCTATCGGGTGAAGAAACAAAAATCTTGCTCTCCTCATTCAGCACAATAGTTCCACCTTCAGGGGCGTAAGACAGCTTTAAAAGGATGGTTGCGGAATAATCTTTATGCTGTTTTACTTCTACATCTGTTATTTTACTTCTGCCATCCGACAGTCGTGTTTCAACATTTTCTTCCCAGTAATTAACATCATTTATCAACTTCCAGGAAAACCACAGCCCCCGATGCCACGGATGGTCTGCAGGGCTTAACCACACAAGATCATGTTCCTTACCGGCAATTCTTAATGGATAAAAATACGGCTTATCATAGCTCCTGTTGAAGTTAAATCTCCAGACAAGCTTGTTGTTTTGAAGCAGCGCTATAGAAGTATCGGACTTTTGCCAGCTATAGAGGGCTTTTTTTTGTGCAACCAGATCTTCCGATAAAGTGGAATGCCGATAAGTGTTAAAAATCTTTTCTTTCTGTTTCTGAATGTTACCAGACGACAAAAAAGGCACACCTGTAAACATAAGTATCCCTGCCAAAAGCCCGGTAAAACAAAATATAAATAGTATTCCAGAAAAAATGCTTTTCATCTTTGCTTATTTACCCACCTCGTGATGCGCCACATCATGGTTTTTTTTTTAAATCCGTTACTAAACTATTCACACTACCTGCCCCCTCTCCGGTTACTTAGCTAGTGAATTTATCCAGGCAGCAATCTTGAGCGCCTCCTCTCTTGGTACCTGCGGCATAGGCGGCATAGGCGAGGCATAACCCGGCCAGTTTTCCGGCTCCGGCTGGTGGATCAGCTCAACAATCCTCTCGTTACTGTATTTCCGTTTTGCCACCTCCACATAAGCAGGGCCTACCTGACGCTTTTCTACATCATGGCAAGCCAAACAGGTATTCTTTGCTAAAAGGGGTTTTATTTCCCCAAAGTCAGGGGCTTTTTTAGTGTTGGCAGTCTTTTCTGCACTCTTCGACTGAACCTTTCCTGCATCACCCTTTTCAACAGCTGCTGTACCACCAACAGACCTATTCCGGCTGGCAGATGCATGTTCAGCATTGGCTTTTGGCTGTGCCACCTTAGCCGAATTCTGAATGCTTACCTCATTCATGGACAGCTTCGTTCCTTCAGGAATATTGTTCAGTGTGTAATAAGCGGTAGGGTGAACCAGGGAAAATGAGTTGTCTCTTTCGCGAATACCAGCAAGTGTAATATTATATATATAATTCAGCCGCAGGTTATCCACGATGATACGGGCTATCATGCCATCCTCCGATACCCTCACTCCTTTCAGCACGGACTTTTCCAGATTAACGGGTGGACTACCATAAACCGGGTGGTACTTATAGGAGAAGCTTTCAACAGCGTAGGAGGCTATATCCCTGGCCGTATTCATTACTACCGGTTTGGTAAACTCAATCTCAAAGCCATCTGGCATGGCACGTACCGCTCTCATTTCGAAAGGAACCTTTTCATTCCAAACTAAACGCTGAAGCCCTTCACTCGCCTCACCGGCTGATCCCCAGCCACGATTGGTTTCTCCTACAAAGAGAGAACCATCTTTTGCCCAAGCCATGCGGAGGACTCCAGACTGAAAGCCACTACGAAAATCCCATGCAGCACCCTGGTATTCCCCATTTACTTTTTCCATAAACACCCGCATGATTTTGCTTTGCCCCTGATCGCCCACAAGCACCTGACCCGCAAAAGGTCCAAAGTTTCCGGCAGGTATTTCTAATATCTCTGAGTTTGATATTCCCAGTATTCCATGAGGCAACCATACTGCCGGTAACTGTATCTCCGGAAAACTTTCTTTCACCTCAAACAGGGTAACAAAGCTTTCTTCTACCCGATTCTCAGGTTTTATATCCCCACCGGAATCATCCTTCTCTATACGCGGGTCTGCTTTGGTAAAAAGTTGCTCCTGTGTCAGTTTTAAAGGCGACTCAGGCCGGTCGGCCCATACAAGGCCAGCGGGGTGTCCGGTAAAAGCCCCTTTCTTCACATGCACAATCCCGCCTGAACCAATCCAGTCACCCTGGTTATCTGCATAAAACAGCTCCCCGTTAATCATCCCTACTCCTGCCGGCGATCGCATACCTGTGGCCCATGGCTCCATACTACCATCTTCCTGTATATGCAGCGCCCAGCCCCTCCATGGCACCGGACTGACTGGACGCCACCATTCAACTTCCGGAAAAGCCAGGTTACAGGTAACAAAGAATGATCCGTCGGGTGCCGCTTTCAGATAGTTGTATTCGCAGTAGTTGCCCGAGAGAGGAAATGTATAAATGGTTTCAAAAACATCCGCTCTACCATCCCCATCTGAGTCCACAAGCTTTGTGATTTCACCTCTTTGCGAACAGTATAAAGCTCCATTTTTATATACTAAGCCCAATACCTCATGCAAACCTGAGGCAAACCTCCGGAAATGGGGTCGCGCGCTTGTTGGGTTTTCCACAATATAAACATCCCCACGACGTGTGGTTACTGCCAGATCTCCGTTTGGTAAAACTGCCAGGCCACCCACTTCCAGAATGGTTCCTTCCGGTGCCGGCAATCTCATGATCTTAAAATAATCTTCTTCTTTGGCCGACTCCTGAGTAAAGGCCGGCCCTGGCTCCTGTGCCCGCGACGATAAGCCAAAGCCAGTCAACACCACAGCTGTTAGCGCACAGTTCAGAACTGTTTTACGGAACAGGCTCTTAGAAAAATTTTTCATGAATTGGAAGAATCAGGAAGCTATGCATATTAAGCACCAAGTGATTTTAAATAATCGCGGCTTTTCAAAACAGCCTCTTCACCAGCTATTTCAAGAGTGGTATGTCCTGCAAAGCCTGCTTTCTGCAAGGCTTCAAAAGTACCTTTAATGTCTACCACACCGGTTCCCAGGGGAATAGTCGCCATACCGCAACCGAACATAGTACCCCGCTTAGAAATAAACTCTTCCGGCATATCTTTCCAGTGAACATGTTCAATTTTGTTCCCTAAGCGTTTTACAAATTCCACCGGATCTCCTCCCCCCAACCACAGATTTCCGGTATCCAGGTTTACCCCCAGGGCATCTGAATTAAAACTATTAAGAAGTTTTTCCATATTGTCTACAGAATCCGTAATATGTCCATGAGGCTCCAGTAAAATTTTCACCCCCAGGTCACCGGCCAGTCGTAAAGGTTCGTATAATTTTTCTCGTATGGTGAATAAAGCTTCCTCTGTACTCAGGCTTTGCCCAAACCCTGTTTGAGGATCTCCCTCCGTTGTTATCACGTGTTTTACCCCAATGGCTGCTGCCATACGCACTGCTTTTATAATCTGAGAAGTTCCATACCGCCAGGGAGCGGCCGGATCTAACAGGTTGGCATGGGCGCATATGCTGGTGATCGTAATTCCTCTTGACTCAAACATTCTCCTGATATCAAAAGGGTTCGCATCAAGACTTGCCACAGCAGTAAATCCAAATTCTGCCCCCAGACACGCCCCATCTGTATTATCAGTTACATCTGCAAATTCAAAACCCCAGGACTGAATTTGATCTAACTGTTTATCAAGAGTTTGAAAGGGATTTATCAAAGCGAAGCATCCTATATTAATACTCATATTTTTGCCTTTAAATATTTAATTATTATAAGGATAATAATTGATTTTAACAAAGCTTTTGCATTTACTGGAGCTTTTAGATCAGCTACATCCCAAAAGTACCAGAGCAAAAGTAATGTTGCATTTTCTCACGCTAACATTCCTGTTTTAAACTTTGTAACAAAGATAAAAGCCCGAGGCTATCCTCGGGCTTTGGGTGTTTCTGCTCCAAACCAGTAGTGACACTTTAGTGTAGTTGTTGTACAGTGTTGCAGAAGTGACAATGACTTTGCCGTTAAGCAGGCACCAATTTATCAAGGGTACGAATTGCTGAATCTGTTGTGACACCAACGGTTAAGTAACCCGCAAGACCCCTTGGCATGCGCCTGCCATGGATATGGCAAAGGCCCCATTCCAATATGATCAGCCAATGGATCCTTAAAGACTGATGTACCTCCTGCCAACCAGCTGTCTCCCTGGCTGAGGCAGACTAAAATCTTGACATATTCACCAGGGCCAGGGCTGCTTTTTCCTCTATTTTGAGCAGTAACTCCAGCAACTCATCCTCGCCTGTTTTAGGGTTCATCAAAGAAACGCGCAGATACAGCTGCCCGTGCAGCATGGTCTGTACGATGTAGAAACGCCCCTCCTCAACCAGCAGCTTTCTGATCTCCTGATTCAGCCTACTCAGATCTACTTCGGCCAGATAACGAAAGCACACGATGTTGCATTCTGGCTCATAAGCCAGTTCAAAATATGCTCTTTCTTTGATGAGGGCTGCTAAGCGTGCAGCCATCCCATACAGGCGCTCTACATTTTCCCGGAATACGTCTTCTCCATAGGTCCTGTAGATGGTGTACACACTCAGAACAGACATGGGCTTGGTACACTCAAAGCTGCGTTTCCCCCCATTGAACCACTCCTGCGAGGCCTGCTCGGTCCAGAGGTACTGTGCCTGCTGCGAGAAGGTTTTGTAGGCATCGCTTCCACGCTTATAGATCAGGGCAGTAGAGATTGAGGGCGTCATCATCATCTTATGATAGTCTACCACCACAGAGTCTGCTTTCTCGATGCCTTTAATCAGATGTTTGTATTGAGGAGAGAAAGCCGCAGGTGCTCCATGAGCACCATCCACATGAAACCAGAGGTTGTGCTTTTGGCTGAAGGAGGCAATCGCTTCCAGATTATCATAAGATCCAGTGGAGGTGGTACCCGCACATCCGATGACACAAATCACCTGCCGGCCTGCTGAAACTGCTTGCTGGTAATACTGCTCCAGCAGGCCAGTACGCATCTGAAAGCGCTCATTAACGGGTACTTTTATGATACCCTCTGCTCCAAACCCCATGATCCGGGCAGCTCTATCGATGCAATAATGCGCTTCTTCTGAGACAAGCACAGCCAGCGGCTGTACCATTTCATTGCCCCTGTTCCAGATGTTGGTGTTGGCTGCTCTGGCGGTAAGTAAGGCGGTTAAATTCCCCAAAGATCCTCCTGAGGTAACAAAGCCGGAAGCCTCTTTTCCAAAACCAAGCGTCTGTGCCAGCTGCTCGGTGAGTATCTTCTCCAGGGTATTGCCAACCATGCCCATCTCATACACGCCCATACCCTGATTGAGCGCGGCACTAAGGGCAGATGCCAGTATGGTAACTGGTAACGTAGGGGTGGTCTGATGCCCTAGATAACGCTTACGGTGCACATGTATAGACTTTACCATCACGTCCCGGAACAACTCCATCGGTTGGGTTAAAGGCCTTTTAAAATCTTGCTCCCAATACGCCAGCTGCTTGTCCGGTTCCTCCCATGGAATGGCTTTTACCTCCTGCTGATCTGCGTTGGCGCTGGCCAGGTAATCTGCAAGTATATCAATAAGTTCATGGCCCTGCCGGCGGAAGGATTCCGCATCGTATGCCTGATCAAGCTTTTTATCCATTAGTCTTCAAACATTCTTTACTATAAAAAAGGGGTTTACCTATAGAAAAAAAAGCACTAGTGGCAATCATCTTTAGATTCTCCTTTTGAAGACGCTTAACCTCTGGATTTATTTCAAAGTGCTTGCTTTTTAAAGCATGCTTACCTCCAACATCATACCTCTCCTTCCACCGGGCCGCGGCGGCTGATAAAAGGTATTGCTGTAGTTGCCATACTTACGAATGGTGGTTGTGATGCCTTCCTTTTCTGCCTCTAAAAGGATCTTAAGTTTCTAATCTCCTGTCCAGTGTCTTCTTTTCATTGCTCTTACAAGTTAAGGAGTTTAACTTATAGAATCTTTGGTTCAGTTATTTAGGGGGCTAAGAAGCTAGAAAAAATCTGTTATTCAGAATACATAATATTTTTTACTTCCTTTTGGAGCATATATTCGTTATAAGGTGATTGAGTAAGAACAATACCTATCATCTGGTTCTCTGGATCAATCCATAAATTAGTGTTGAAAAACCCATTCCACCCGTAATCTCCAGGGCTTCCCTTGGCGTCTGCTTTATCTTCGTTTACACGTACCGAAACCCCCAGGCCAAAAGCATAGCCTTTCTGTAATCAAATAGCCTCACCATTAAGGCCAATGGCGGCAGTTGACATTTCTTTGAGATAAGCAGGACTGATAAATTCTCTGCCCTCTAAATACCCATTGTTGAGCAGTAATGTACAAAACTTATAATAATCTTCTACAGTAGACATCAGATCATCACCCCCTGTGTAAGCCGAATCAGGCAGTGTTCTTTTGTATTGATCAGTTTCTGTTAAACTATAAAATTGCGCTAAAGTCTTTTCCTCCCCTTTGGGTAAATAATACAAGGTTTTATCCATTTTCAGGGGCATAAAAATCTCCTGAGCTATGTATTCCTTATGAGGAATACCGCTTACTTTGGAGATAAGATACTCCATAATTGCGTGTCCATGTCCATAATACCATCCATTACCGGGTTGGTCAATAAGGGGTAGTTCCATATAAGACTCTATCCAGTGTTCAAAGCTGTTAAAGTTGGTGGAAGTTTCATGTTGTTCATAGACACTTGCCTGTTCACCTGCATTCCATGAATAACCTAAACCCGATGAATGGCTTAATAAATGACGAATCGTAATGGGGCGACTAGCAGGAACAAGTTGCAATATGCCATCCTTCATAACGCCCACCTGCTTGTCTTTCAGCTGCGGAAAATATTTATCGGCATTGTCATCCAGATTAATCTTCCCCTCGGCACATAACTTAAGGATGGTTAATGTGACAATAGGCTTTGCCATTGATTGTAATCTAAACCTGGTGTTCAATTCCATGGCCAGTCCTTCCTCAATATTACGATGACCCAGGGAGTTTGAATATACAACCTTACCTTTCTCACTTATCAAACACACAACACCAGCCATCTTTTGCTGCGCTATTTCTGCTTTGAATAAGGAGTCAAGAGAATTTGACATTTCAATCTCACTGCCACTATCGGAAATATCTTTTGTTCCCTGACAGGCACTGAAATATAATAACAGGCCCACCAAAATGTAATATGATGTCTTCATAGCTAAACAACAATAAATTTCTGATTTGACGCAGTACTTAGTTCCGGTACATTCATGATGGTGGCCGGCAACTAATGCTGCATTTGTGCATATTATCCCAATGTTTTTACATGCTTCGCCCTAATGCCCATGTTTTAAGAAGTGGGAAACTGACATAAACATAAGGTAAATCCGTACCTGCATTATTATATTGATCTCTGTGCAGTAGAGGTAATTACGGTTACGGTGAATGATAAATAAACAATTAAAACATAAAGCTCTTCATTAATCAAAACATATCCAGAATGAAGTTATTAATGAAAGAACCCACAGCTTTCATTATAAAAAATGTTTGACAATGAAGGGCCCTTTATCATGAGGGATTATTCAAAGGTAGCATTCTAACAGTCGCCTGCATTGTAAAAAACGGCCATTTTATAAGACACTAATATCAGAATTGAGGATTGTAACTAACTAAGATTTTGATTGGAACAGTTGCTTTATCAAACCTCGATTTAGCTGTACCTGCAATAGCGGTAACATGGAGCTGCTACATTTGAGGGGACAGATAGTTAAGCGAATAATCTATACCTTAACGCTATGTTACGAGAGAGAACCGAGCCGCCGGGCGGAAACTTCGACTAAGCTCATGAAGCAGGCTCAAATCATTGCCAGGATGAAAAGAAGGTTCAGAATCACTACTGATTCCTGACTCAGTTTTGCTGTGAGTGAGAATCTTCTAAACCACAACTTCTCAGCCACTGCCACAGGTCAGGTATGGATATCAGATATCACTTACATTAGAACCCTAGCTGGTTGGCTATACCTGACTGAGGTGCTGGATTTAACAGATAGAAAAGTGATCAGTTGGTCCTTGAGTGAAACAATGAAAGCAAAAGACACAACCATAGCTGCTCTTAAAATGGCATTCAAGAAGAGGCCTGTTGTTGAGCAGCTGATCTTTCAATCTGACAGAGGTGTGCAGTATGCCTGTGATGAGTTCAGAAAAGAACTCAAGGCTCACCCTTTGATCCGCCAAAGTATAAGCCGTAAGGCCAACTGCTGGGACAATGCCGTAGCTGAAAGCTTTTTCAAGACCTTGGAAAAAGAATGTATGTACGGAAATAAATTTGAGAATCAGAAGATGGCTGCCATAGAAACCTTTGAATTCATCGAAATCTGGTACAACAGAATGAGGCTGCATTCCCGCCTGGGATATCGTACACCCGCACAAATGGAAGAACTATTAAATTCTCAACCTTTAGCAGCTTAACCTTTTGTCCACTTTTCTGTTGCAAGTCCAGATCAATAGTACTAAAGAAAAGCAACTCCAAATAGTACTGCGGAGGGTGGGGACACCTTCCGTTTTTTTCTTTATACTGAAGTTAATTTAAAACAATCTATACAAAATGAGAACCCTTTGTTCGATAGCGCTTTTTGTTTTAGCTGGTCTCTGTGAAATAGGGGGTGGATACCTGATATGGTTGTGGTTAAGGGAGGGAAAGTCATGGTGGATAGGTCTAGTGGGTGGAATAATTCTGGTGCTATATGGCATTGTAGCTACCTGGCAACCAGCTAACTTCGGTAGGGTTTATGCGGCCTATGGAGGTGTGTTTATTACCCTGGCCATTCTTTGGGGTTGGAAAGTTGACAAAGTGGTGCCTGATAAATTTGATATCATAGGGGGCATTATAGCTCTGATTGGGATGGCTATCATCATGTATGCACCCAGGAACTAACCCCTCACTATTCCCAGTGCTTTTGCCTATCTTCATCCTATTTTTTTAGTTATTTCAGAGAATAATAGACAGCATAAAATAATAATCGGAAATATTAGATCAGCCGTGAATTTATAGATAAATTTTGTTCCTCAGGCAGTTAAATTCAAGTGCAAGGTGCTGTCTAACAGTACATTACTACAGCATCTTGTAATGAGTTAATACAGCCTTTTATCCATTTCGTGAAGTGGCATTGTTCAGTGTGTATTTTTCAATGGCTTCTGGATCTGGCTGCAGGGAGCAGGAGATCTTATGTACGAAATGGAAACGGGCAATGTGGTAAGAAGGATCGTTCCCGAAGAAATTATCTCTCATGCAGCTTAGTTCCTCTTTTCTATACTGATCTAATGTTTTTATTGCTTCATCAACTGTTCTGTTCTTTCTTTTTTGGCTGAGCAACCAGGAAATGGCAGGAGAACTGGCTACTTCAGCTGCACGTTCCCGCACTTCGGCACAAAAGGAGTCCACATTCTGGCCAAAATGCTCGTCTATAAAGCCTATTGCCTTGGCTTGAGCCGTACCCATAGGAAGGCATTTTTCTGTGATCTCCAGGGCCTTTTGGCTGCCCACCCTCTTCGGCAGCAGATAAGTCCAATATTCAGAACCATACAAACCACCCATTTTTTTGTAGTGCGGATTGAGCATGATGCCACTGCGGGCAAAAATCAGATCTGCAGCCAGGGCAAGGATGGCTCCTCCGGCTCCGGCATTGCCTTGCATGGCCGAAACTACGAAATGAGTATCGGTATCTATAATTTCCCGTACCAGGTTGTCCATGGCAACAATGTAATCCCAAGACTCCTGCGCCGGTGAGGCAGCGTGCTCAATCACGTTCAGGTGAATGCCATTCGACCAGATATCGGCACCTCCCATCAATACAATTACCTTAGTTTCTTTTTGTTTGGCTAGGATAAGTGCCTGCTGCAGGCGCCAGCACTGATCTGTACTCATGGCACCATTGTAAAAATCAAAGTGCAGGTAACCTACTTTCCCGCATTCCTCGTACCATATTTCGCGGAAGGTGGCCAGGCCCCGATAATCATCGAAGGGGCTTAGGCAGGATTCAGGCACCTTTTTCAGCTTATCGCCTAATACAAGCGCTGCTGGTAGTTTAATGCCGTTGGGATGTTGCCTGAGGTGCGTAATCCACACAGCCCCATCGCCTGTGGCACGGCAAATGGCACCATCTCTTTTGACGATGATTGCTCCCGGCTCCCCTTTAAGGGCACCTTCTTTATGTGCTCCGAACAGCCGAACCTTCTCTCCTGCAATTTCATCCAACACGCCAGGAGCACTATCGGCCGCCCTGATTTTCCTCAGGATACTGTCTGTGTTTTCGTTCCAGTCGATATCCCTATCTTTTGTTTTAACAGGCATGTGCAGCCTGCCTTTTACAGCAGGGTTCTGATAATCCAGCGGTTCAGGTGTGAACGTTCCGGATTCAAATTTGGCCACTGCTTCCAATAGGCCAAGCATGGCGGCCTGGGTTACTTCATGCCGGTATAAGCTACTTTTACTTACCTCCCGCATTTTAAAATTGTGACTTGCCCAAATATCGCCGGCATCCATTTCTTCAGCAGCCTGCAAAATGGTTACTCCCCATTCCTCCCATTCCTCCATGATGGCCCAATCCAGAGAGGAAGGCCCCCGATCTCCCCTGATCCCCGGATGCACAATCAGCACAGGCACTTTTTTCCATATAGAGGGTGGAATAGCTGTTTTCAAAAATGGTGCTATGATGAGTTCTGGCTTGTACTGCCTAACAGCTGCTTCCATAGCGGTATCTGATGTAGCTAACTGAAGGTTTATCTGGTGACCCAATTCACTAAGTTCCACATAAGCACGTTGACTTAGGCCATTATGTGAAGTGGTGATGAACAGAATTTTCATATTAGATATATTGAAATCAGAGGTCTTTTTTGTTATGATGGAGTGAAATGCCAAATTGAAATTGATCTATTTTGAGGGCTTTAAGGGCTGCTTTTTGAGCTCCTCCACCTCCTGCAGCAACAGTTGTTCTTTTCTTCTTGCTTCCTCCAGCTGTTTCTGCAGCTCTTTTTCTTTTCGGTACATTTCTTCCTGAGTGGCCTTTAATTCTTCCATGTTCTGACGCATTTCTTCTTCCTGGGCCCGAAGCTGCTCTGTTTGTACATGTGTGTTCTGTAACAGTTCGCTGGTGCGCTCATTTATTTTTACAGCAATAATGGTGGAGGCAATACTCTCTCCTACTTTCATCAAAAACTCCTGCTCATGATTTTTGAACTCGCTGAAAGAAGCCAGTTCAAGAACGCCTACTACCTGTTCATTATAAATCAGGGGAATAATAAGAAGGCTGGTAGGTGTGGCATCGCCTAAGCCAGAGGTTATTCTTGTGTAATTCTGTGGAACATCGGTAAGGTAAATCTTATCTTTTTCCAGGCAAGCCTGCCCTACCAAACCCTCTCCAATCTCAACCCTATTTTGGTAGTGTTTCTTTCGCTGATAAGCATAATGAGATTTTAGCGTTAAGTACGCCTCCTCCTGCTCTCCTTCCACAATGAAAACACCTCCTTGGTTAGCATTTAGATATTTTACCAGGCTTACAATTACCTGATCACATAAGGATTCCACATCATTCTGGTTAGACCTCAGAATATCACTAATCTCGGCCAAACCAGTATTCATAAAGCGGTCTTCCTGCTCCCGCTTTTTAGATCTGCGGATCTCTTCACGCATGCTGTGCATGGATTTGCCCAGTTCATCCTCGGTATCCACCCCTAGTTCTGCGTCCAGGTTGCCTTTCATCAGCTCCTCGGCAAAAGAAACGGTTTTCCTCATTTTCGTGAGCTGCGACTCCTGAAGCAGCATGCCTTTGGCACCATTAAGTGTTTTTTTTCTGATGTCGTAGCTCCAGTACCCACTTAAATATACAATTAAAGCCGCCAGAGCTGCATGAAACAGAAAAGCTTCCAGGGTCATGTAGTCAAGCTGCGTGAAGTAAATATCCTTCATGCCTATGTATTGGAGATAAGCAAAGGAAGCATGGTGCACCACCACCAGCAAAATCAGCGGCAACTGCAGCTTCCAGTTGTGGTAGGCCACCAGGATCAGTGAGGCGATAAAAACAAAAAAGTGCATTTCAAACATACCATGCATCTGGTAGATGAATTGCGCAACGAAGAAAGCAGTTACCGCGCTTCCTACATACTGGTAGAGAGAAGTATTTGGAAGAATGAACTTTGCAGAATAGTAGGTAATCAGGCTGATGCCTCCCATGAGCAAGGCTACCGCCCAGGTATCATAGAAACTGGCCAAAAACAAGCCAAAAAAAAAGTTACCGATAAAATAATAATTCATTATCCTATCGGCCTTAGCAATTGTTTCCTTAAAAAATGGGGCTAATTGTTCTTTGGTGATTTGCATGTATCTAGAGTATTTATGCTTTAGGGTATATCTATATTCAAGGAGAACCAGCTTTTTTTACTCAGCTCGCAGCCATAGGCCGTGATAGCCAAATTGCCCATATGCGGAGCGGGTTTATGCGCTAAGAGGGAGTCTATGGCAAACTGTGCGTAATTCGAGGAGGCTGCAGTGCAGTAACGGCTTTTGTTATAATTGCCACGGTAGTACAACTTTCCTTCATCATCTATCAATACCGCCTGCGGCGTTGCATATACTCCACAAGCTTTGGCTAGTTTTTCATCTGGATCGGTTACTACAGTCACTTCCTGCCCAAAGGCTGCCGCAATCGTTTCAACATCTTCTTCAGTTGGAACTACGACATAGAAATCAATTTTTTTGCTGTACTTTTTGACAAGGGAAGTAAACTGGGGCAGATTAAATTTAGAACAAGGGCAGTAAGGATTATAAAAATGCAGATGTTTTGGTTTATCTGATTTCTGGAAGACCCCTACATCCAAATCTGGCTTTTGATGAACCGGAACAGGAACGTATTGCTCGGGCACAGGTGTAGGGCTGGCATATTTCAGCTCCTGCTCCCACATTATCTTACCAATGGAAAGTAATGCTGCCGCAAAGATCAATACGACTGTTATGAGCTTTATTACCTTCATCACATTACAAAATTTAGGGACAACAATATTTTTTAAAATCCCCCTTCATCCTATGCATCATCTAACAGCTTGCTAAATAATAATTTCTTATAAAGGAGCTGGCTGTGTGACTTCACCAAAAGTGAGGAAATACATATTGTTAAAATAGATAGGCTCTTCTGCTTTGTTACATGAGTGGTATTGTGTTGCTTAATGAACTAACTTGGGATAAGCTGGTCTGCATTTTGTTGCATTTATCAGTATAGATTCTTATTAGGTGGTTTGTATTAATAATTCACCCTGTACCAGAACACCTTCTTTCAGATAATAGGATTTTAAAAAAGGGATTTCCAAATAATAACTTACCTTAAGTTGTTGAGGAGATGCCATAAAATATATTTAATTGTTTAAACACTTCTTGTTAAGGAATGACTGGATTGGTCGGATCTGTAAAAGCTCATCAATAATCGTGAAGGTTATAGAGCTTTTCCTTTTAACTTTATGAAAGGGTGATCTGCATTATCCTGAAAGGGAGATCAGCACTTTACCATGTGTAGAAAAGTAATAAAAAAGGTTCGGGAAATTTTATCCGCACTGCGGGCTCCCGAACCTCTGCTATCATATGTCTGTGGTAACTGCAAAAAATACTTATTTTACTTCCACTGTTATTTTATAATTTTCTGTAGCCCCAGGATAAACAGGCTCAAAGCTGCCAGATATTTTTGAACTGTAGGCCTGGTCTTTGTTCCTGATGCGTATCTGTAGGGGGCGGTTTTCTGGTTCGTACCATGCAGATATCTCATATTTACCAATCGGCACATCTTGTAGCACATATCCCTCCGGATTCTTAGTAATGTCCCGACCTGTACTACCATCAATCAAAGCAGCTATAGGTTTAAGGCTCAGTTTCACACCGTCAACATCAGCAAATTCCCCACCTCCTACAATCTCGATGGCACCTCCATAGAAACCACTGGCACCAAAATCAGTAGGTCTGGTACCGCTCAGCTTCCATTGAAAATTACGAACTGCACCTTCACTGCCGGCAAAACCATTGCTGTTCTCCGGATGAAGGTCCAAGGTATAAGTCTGGTTATCATACTGCACGTCGATGGTGGCCCGTACATACCAGGAGCCAGGTTCTATTGCCAGCCTATATTTTCCATTGGTGTCGGTTTGACCCAGGATGTTGTTGTTATAATACTGTGAGTTATTCACCACAATATCCACGTTTGCAAGTGGGGCTCCCACTGTATTAATTACATGTCCGGTCACAAATCCAGTTTGTTGTTCGTGGGGCTCCACAGGATCCTCAGTACAGCCTGCAGCTAATAGCAGCACAGAGGCACCTGCCATATAGCGAGACTTTAAACTTAGGAATCTCATAGCCTTCTCCTGCAGAAAGGAAATGATTTTTTTGTTGTTCAGTTGCGTATCCATATTATATGTTATTGTCATTGGATGAATATTGTATTACCAAAAGTTAGCTTCCCTGGATCTTTTGCTGCCAGGTGCTTAGGTAGCAGAACAATAGCCGGCCTGCTGATTAAGTTGAATCAGGAAACAGTTAAATTATGGATACAAAATTAAGTAAGCGAAGGAGCGCTCACTTGTATGAAGACGACATACATAAAATAAGCATCATGTAAACAGCCGCAAAAGCACCAGGATACTTTAAGCTAGAGCAGCAATGCTGGCGGCCTAATGGTAGTATAATGACCCTCCAGGGTTATCTCCTGCCTACCAAGAGGATTACTGGCAATGGTCATAGCAATTACTACCTTGTTGGCTAGTTTACCTGAACACCAATGGCCTACGGTAGTAAGCTTAAATTGCTTTACCTGTGAGGGAATCGTACTTATTCATGGTGCTCAATAATATTGCTGTGTAAAATAAATATCAATACTTTTCTGCAGGGAGGGCTGAAATGCTATTCATAAACTGATTATCCTCGCGATAAGTCTTGGGTGTTGATTTCAATTACAAGATAGCTTCTAGTTATGATCAATGTATAGTGCAGGAACTGAGAGCTTGAGAAAATTAGCTGGTATCGAAAAAATCATCCTATTCAATTTTGCTTTTGAACTCATTCTTTACTTAAGCATCCTTTCTGAAATACAATTTAAACTCTGTACCCACATCTAATTTACTTGTCACTTCTATTTTGCCATTTAGATTATCCATGATTCTTTTGACAATGTATAATCCAACGCCAGTCCCTTCTACATGACTATGAAAGCGCTTGAACATGCTGAACAATCTGGCCTGCTGTGTCTTTGTGAGACCTAAACCATTGTCTTTGATGCTTAAGACAATGCTGGACCCTACAACCATTGTCCTGATTTTGATAATGGGCTGCCTGTTTGGAGAATGATATTTGATAGCGTTACTCAACAGGTTGTAAAGGATGCTTTTCAAATTTGCCCTGGCAATGACGATTTTTTCAATCTCAAGAGACTCCCGGATATCTACCTGTAATCGAGTTATCATTTCGGCAATTTCTTCTTTTACATCCTCTAAAACTGCCTTAACAGAAACAGCTTCGTTTTTCTTGTCAAGGTCTTTTTGAACTTTTGTTACTTCAACCAGACTAAGGATTGTCTCATTCAACTTCTGAATTGATGTTGCCATCAGCTCTATGTATTTACCTTCCGTACTATCCAATTTTGGGCCTACTTTAGCGGCTAAGAGAGTTATTAGCCCTTCCAGGTTAGAAATGGGTGTCTTAAGATCGTGAGAGGCTGTATAAATGAAATTATCAAGATCGGTATTAAGCCGGTGTAATTCCACGTTCTTCTTCATGAGATTTTCATTGCGTACACGCTCACTCAGATCCCTTGTAATTTTAGTGAAACCAATGTGCTGATTTTCCTTATTGTAGATGGGGGTAATAACAACATTTGCCCAGAACAGTGAGCCGTCTTTTTTCAAACGCCAGCCTTCGTCCTCAAATCTCCCATGCTCAAGTGCTTTGGTAAGCTCAAACTTTGGATATTCAGCAGCACTGGTTTCCTGAGGATAAAATTTAGAAAAGTGGCAACCAATAATCTCACTGGCTTCATATCCTTTTATGCGCTTAGCTCCTTCGTTCCAGGTGGCAATATGGCCATCCGGGCTAAGCAGGAAGATAGCATAGTCTTTAACGCTATCAATGAGCAGGTGAGCTCTTTCTTCGCTTTCCCTAAGTTCTTCGTTGATCTTTAGCAAACGGACTTGAAGGAGTTTTCGATCGGTCAGGTCCCTGGTTACTTTAGAAAAACCAATCAGATGCCTGTCCGTGCTATAAACAGCAGAAATAACAACGTTGGCCCAAAACAGGGAGCCGTCCTTTCGTACCCGCCATCCCTCTTCTTCGAATCTGCCTTCACTAGAAGCTACCTCAAGTTCGAAAGCAGGATGGTTTCTCTGGAGTGCTTCTTCCGGATAAAAGATAGAAAAATGCTTGTTGATGATTTCATCCTTGTGATAGCCTTTGAGACGTTGAGCACCAATATTCCAGGTCACGATATAGCCCCGGGCGTCCAGCATAAAAATTGCATAATCCTTAATACTGTCTACCAACATTTTATAGGTAGCTTCGTCTTCCTGCAGGATCAGTAGGTTTGCATTGGAGGCGGACAAATCATTCTGAGAAATGCCAGCATTATCAGAAGGTGATTTCTTTTTATTCATGGCTTAACTTTAACAGCAATGCATCTACTATTTATGACAATATAGTCTTCATAGGCTAAGATAAAAAACGGACACTATCCGGTGATGGGTTCAAAGCTAAGTCTATTACAATTTAAGGCGAACTGGTTTTCCTTTTCCCAACCATAGATTAAAATGGTCTTGCAAGACTTACCTTGTTTTATCCGTAATATGGCTGTATTGTAGATCTAGAAGCAGTGGTTTTGATTTACGTTTAACCGGCTGACCCATACTGAGAAGTGCTGCCTTATTTGTTCGTTTTGTAGCACCAGGCGCATAGTAGGTAACTCTCTAAAACTTATTTTTCCTACTCCAGCTCTACTAAACCATGTATACTTTGAAAACACTGCCTTTATCCAGCTGGCTGTTAACCTCTATCTTCCCTCCATTGTTTTCTATAACACGCTTTATCGTATAAAGGCCAATGCCTGTACCTTCTACATGGGTATGTAGTCGGGTGAACATGGTGAAAAGCTTCGGGAGCTGTTGTTCAGGAATCCCAAGCCCATTATCTTCTACAGTCAAGATGATATACTTATCCTCCTTAGAGGTGCTGATGCGAATCTCTAAAGGCCTGGCCACTGATTTATACTTAATGGCGTTGGATAATAAGTTATAAAGAATAGTTCTTAAACCTGCCCTGGAATAAAGGACAGAATCAACTTGAAAATCCTCCCTGACAAAAGAAGCAAGGCTGTTGAAATCTTCCGGCAGATCTGATTTAATATCTTCCAGGATTTCTTTGAAGGATACTGCTTCCCGCACATCATCTAATCCCTTTTGGGCCTTGGTAATTTCAGTAAGATCTTTGATGGTCCTTTTCAGCTTTTCTATTGAAGCATTTGCTAAATGGAGTACAGTTGTTGCCTGGGGTGTGATTGAACCTTTTAAATGTTTGTTTAAGGCCAGCAGTAAACCTTCCAGGTTGATGAGAGGGCTTCTTAAATCATGAGAGGCAGTGTAAATAAAATTATCCAGGTCGTTATTAATCCGGCTTAGCTCCAAATACTTTTGATTTAATTCCTGGTTCATTTCCTGCATCAGTATGGCATTCTTCTCCAGCTCCTGCCTGGCACTGACATGCTCGGATACTTCATAACCAAAGGTCACAATCCCGCTTACCGTGCCATCCAGCTCCCGTATGGGTTCATAAATCAGGTTGAAGTAACGCGTATAGGGACTATTATTGCGTTTCCAGTCGCCAGTTATAGACAGTTCTTTGCCTACAAACCGCTTTCCGGTCTCGAATACATTGGTATAGATTTGCACAATAGCAGGATCAGCATCTGGAAAAACATCCAATGCAGCTCTGCCGATGATGGAAGAATCCACCATGAATACTTCTAAATAGCTGGGATTAGCCAGCTCATAGATAAAATCTTCGCCCCGGTTGATACAGAGTAAAGAAGGTGCCTGCATAAAAAGATTATGTAACCTTTCCTTTTGCTGCTGGGCCTCCTCTAAGGCATCGGTCTCCCGCTGTAACAGATCCACAATCTCTTCATTGGCTTTTTGCAGCTGCTCCTGGGCTTTTACCTGTCCTGTTATATCGGTACTGGTTCCGATCCAGCGAATTAGATTACCCTCTGCATCTTTGATGGCAAAGGCACGAGCCAGAAACCAGCACCATTCACCATCAGCGCTTCTCAAAGGAAATGTTAGCTCCCAGTTTTCTTTCTTCTCCCTGGCTGATTTTACATGAGCAACTACTCTGTTGGTATGATCAGGGTGTAGGAATTTTAACCATCCCTGGTGCACCATCTCTTCATAGGAAGTACCTGTATAATCATACCAGCGCTGGTTATACCATAATATTTGGCCGGTATGATCAGACATCCAGGCCAGGCTTTGAATATTATCTGCAAAAGTCTGGAAAAGGTCCTTGCTCTCCTGCAAGGCTTGTTCAGCTATCTTTTTCTGTGTAATGTCCTGACAGACAGCAACAACCGATACAGGCTGGTTTTGTTGGTCTTTAACAATAGAAACATTGTTTCTTACCCATACCTGCGATTTATCAGCCCTGGTATAACGCTTTTCAATGGAAAAAGGAGTGCCTGTCTCTATAGCTTTCCGGAATAGTGACATGTTCTGGGGTAGATCTCCCTCATGGCTGATGTCCTGCATGCGGATCTGGTACAACTCTTCCCTGCTGCGTCCTACCAGCTGGCAGTAGCGATCATTAACCAGAACAAACCTGCCTGATAGATCAACCTCGGCCATCCCTACAGAACTTTGGTTAAAGATGTTGCTAAAGCGGGCTTCACTTTGCTTAAGAGCCAGTTCTGCTTCTACACGCTCATTTATATCTGTAAACAAGGCATAATACCCTAAAACCTGCCCCTCCACTATCTGGGGTACGTAGTTTACCAGCACATGCTTTGGCTCTCCCTCTTTGGTGATATGGGTGGAAACATATTGCAGCTGTTCTCCCGCGAGTGCACGCCTGATATAGGCTTTGATATGATCATAGGCTGCTGCACCCCTTGTTTCTCCTAAGTGGAACGTAAGTACCTCTGCCAGCTTTTTCCCTATGGCCCGGGCGCGTGGAATACCGAACCAATCCTCGAATGTTTTATTGATGAAGCGGTATCTTTCTTCCCGATCGATATAGGTGATGAGCCCTGGAAGTGCATCCGTAATGGTTCGCAACTGTTGTTCACTGGCAGCAAGGGCACCGGTACGCTCCATCACTCTTCCTTCCAGTTCATGATTATTTTCTATCAGCTGCTCTTCAGCCGCCTGCAATTCTTCCAGAGCAGTTGCCAGGTCATTGTTCTTTTCCTGCAGTTCCAGCAACACAACACCTTGTTCTTCTTCCTTTAGATTTACATACAAGCTGAAGGCAAACTGTTCTACAAGGGCATAAAAAAGATCAAGCTCCCTGGCAATGGCTAAAGCCTCTGTTACATCACTCGTATAGCGATCTATGAAGCCTAGCAGAAGTTGTTTTCGAACATGATAGACCAAAACTAAATCAGCTGTAGCTACTCCACTTCTGGGGATATTAGGTAGCGTATCTTTTCTCCATTTTAGCAAGGTATCTTTTGCATGCTCCAGCGCTGTTTGCTCTGTAAGTTGATGAAAGAAAGTTTCAAGACTCTCTTTTACAAGCGAAAGAAACTCCTGCTCACTAAGGTGAGCGAATAACTCTAAAAGGGGCAACTCTGTCTGCCTTGCCAGTGCAATGTTAACTTCTGCTGCTTCCTGTAAGTGATGCTCTAAAAGATAGGCGCCATATCTTTTCAGGTTGGGAAATTCCCTGTCAGGAAGCGAAAAGTTATTTATTGACTGCATCATGTAGCGAAAAGAATGTTTTAGTGGCAAGGGTACAGAAGCTTTACTGTAAATGCAAATGAACAATTCTCATACCCTAATACTTTGTTGTTTTTGTGCCTAAAGTTACCTCATTTAATTTTCTAATAGACGTTTGACGAATATAGCATTAGATCACTCTCTGAATGACTTTGCCTATCTTTCAGGTTACCGTATCAGGAATTGAATTTTGAATTATGATTTGAGATAGAGTTGCTGAGACAGATATGGAAAAAATATACAATTTGCCAGGAAGCAGACAGATCATTGGCAGTACTGGAAATATCCTCCCCAGAAAAAGTAACTGGTGGAAGGGAGCGTCTTATACTGGGAATTTTTATTTATTGAAATTGCTGGTAGTGAAGTTATGTGAATGATGAGGATACCGGAATAGGATTAACTGTACCGGGGAGAAAGGAATGACAAAGCAAAGTATGTGCATTCTTTGGTTCTTGCTGAAGCATGGAAGGGTAATGGGATTGGCATTAAAGTTCTTTTAAAAATTCGGCTAGATGCCTGGAACCATCACTACGACTATGGATGGATTGATTGTAATTCAAAAAACCTAAAACTCTGTGCCTCCCTTTACGGGCGGGGCCCTGGGAGAATACCTGGAGGTAACAGAAAAAGAAATTTGTTTCAATCCTTCAACAATCTCCTTCGAATAGGCGGAAGCCCTCCCCACTGTGGGTTTAGCAGCCTTGCAACTGGTTGACAACTATGACTAAATTGATTTACAGGTTTACAAAGATCATTATAGAGAAGAATCAGTTACTCCTTAAATAGGCTGTCCGTTCTATTTTCGCCAACTTTGTGCCTGAACCCAGTGCCCATACCATTATAATAATTATCATATATGATTTTTACTTTTACTTGTTTAAGTTTTGATAGTGATTGTTCAATAGAATTTATACTATGAAGTCAAAATCAAATGAACTTTCTACTATGGAAAAGCCACAGACAGGAAGAAAAGATGTCCGGAAGATAAAAGAACTCATCGAACTGAATGATGAGCTGGAAAATTACTTCAGGAATACCTTCATTCCCCAACTCTTTGTAGATTCAAATCTGATATTGCGCAAGTTCACCCCTCCTGCCATGAAGCAATTTAGCTTTGACGAATCCCATATTGGCAGGCCTGTGGAAGAAATGATTGATAATATCCGGTATTCGACCATCATAGAAAACATCCAGGAAGTAATTCAGAGTGAGCAGATTTTCGAAAAAGAGATACAGACCAGCGATATGCGCTGGTTCCAGATGAACATTATCCCTTATCTGGTTAAGAAGGAAAACAGGACCAATGGGGTAATCATTACCTTTGTGGATATCACCGATCGTATGAAAGTTTTAAAGGAGCTGGAGCATTTAAATGCCTCCCATGAAACCTTCATCTATTCAGTATCGCATGATCTCAAAGGTCCCCTTGCCAATATTGAAGGTCTTGTTCAGCACCTGATCAAGTCCTCGGAAGAGTTAGCGGAAAAAAAGGGTGAAGACACCAAAAGGCAAAAATTTATTGCAGAGCTGCTCGACAAATCTGTCCGCTCAATGAGAGATATCATTAATGAGCTTTCTGAGATTGTTAAGATTGAACAGAATTTCAAAGAGCATGTAGAAACAGTTTACTTTGAAAACATCCTTCGTGAGGTTGAACTGATGATCAAAAGTAAAATTATTGAAAGCGGAGCAAAGATCAGCTATGATATTCAGGTGTCTGAAATGGAATTCTCACGTAAAAACCTCAGAAGTATTTTATACAACCTGATGAGTAATGCCATCAAATACCATATCCCTGGTAAACTGCCGGAAATAAAGATCAAAACAAGTATTAAAGAAGGAAAGCTGCACATTTCTGTTTCAGATAACGGCCGGGGTATTGCAAAGGATCAGCAGGATCTCATTTTCATACCTTATACCCGCCTTGAAAAAGAAATAGAAGGAACAGGTATCGGTTTGTACCTGGTGAAGAAAATTGTAGAGAATGAAGGGGGGCAGATTTTAGTAAGCAGCAGCCCTGGTGAAGGCTCAACTTTCGATATTAGCCTGAAACTAAAAAGTGAAAAAGGCCAATAACGCTGCTGCACACGGAGGCTATACAAAATTTAGAGGTAATAAAGCTCAGGGGGTAGACCGCCCCCTTTCCTGCTCCTGCAAAACCTCTGAAATGCCCCCGGTAGAAATGTAACGGGGGAAGTCTGATGCTCAAACAGCCACTAAAGGTGCGCACTGTGCCCAGGCTCAGTAGCGATGTAAGCAACAATTCTTTTAAGCCGGAATAGCAAACGGTAACTCCTTCTCGGCAGGGACTGCTTTATTTACAGTGGCGGTTGTTATCTTTTTGAGGATCAGCGACAGGAGCAAACTAAACAGAACAAAAGCTATAAAAAGGATATACCCAGGCTGCAGCGATGTGTTATTGGTTGATATACTCAACAGCGATTCGGAATCTACATTTAAGTTTGAAAGCTGGTTATCCAGGATTCCCTGAAAGCCTACATAGGCCATAAACACAGCGATTACGTATACATCCGCCATGCTCCATTTGCTTGATTTGAATGCAAAAAAACGCAGCAGACTGTAATTACGCGTACGCTCTCCACCGGCGAGGTAAATTTGGGTAGAGAGTAATTTAGCTACCGGAAAGACTACACTAAACACTAAAATCAGAATGCCTACCAGTACAGAATCCACCTTACGGGTATCTAAAAGAATATGAACTACATCTATGATGCTTTTGCTCTGGAAGAAAATTACCTGATCATTGAATGCTATTTTTTCACCTACCAATAAGAAATTTACTTCCTGGAAGCGGGCATCGATCTCGATCATAGGCGCTGTAACGCCTGCAGCGAGAATTACCAGGGCCAGCAATACAGAGATTGTAAACAGGGGTATCTGCACTGCTTTTTGATTTCTCAGGATCACCCACAGGAGCAGAAAAGCCAGGATAACGGCCAGTATGATATACGTGTAAAAATAGGTGGTCGCCTGCAGGCCGTGGAGCTGCCTGGCTGTTATCTGATTGAAATCCGTCAGATCTGCTGCCTGGTACTTATTGTACAGCGAGTCTACCAGTAAGGCCTCGGCTGAGTTGGCATGAGTCATATCGCTGTACTCCCCTATCTTACTCCTGACCATTTCTTTTAAGGATTCCTTATTCTCTGGTTTAAGCATTTCCTTCACGATGGTTTCAGAAAACACCGGCACCATTTTACGGATATCTTCTTCGTTAACCACGGCCTTTACAACGAATTTTTTCAGTTTGCCCTTGATGGTTTTTTGCCTTAGATTAACCAGACTATCGGCTTTATCGATGCCGGCATTCAAAAGACCGCCTACCTGTAGTTCTAAGACACCTACCTGCTCGGAAGTTAGCTCAAAGTCACTGATTCGGTTCATGGCTATATTTGTGAGGTGATCACGCCAGATATTAACCGATAATAGCCCATGGCTAATACTATTGACTTCGCTATAGTCATGTTTAATTTCTGCCCGTTTGGTAGAATGCGTGTATACCTGAAAGCTACTCCAACCAGCAATAAGCAGTAAACCGCCGGCAACGAGGATCACGAGGATAATTTTTAAGATTTTGGGCATAAGAATATGAGTGGCACTACGTATAGGAGCAATTACACACCAGAATTTTCAAGAAAGGTTTATCAGAAAAGGAAATGCTGAAATTTAATGAGTGGCTAGATACATGGGGTTGAAGTTTTGCATCCCTGCCCTTTTAACATTGCCTGCATCTACTTTAAGAGATGCGTCTTTATATTTTTAATAATGTTTTGCCTTTATCTTATGTTTAACGTATTTAAACAGTAAACAACCGGAATGCGCTGATATTCTTTTTTGTTGCATTTAACCTACCGCCTGGGCATGGCATAAATCATTTTTAATTATATAGGGATTTAACAGAAAAAGGCAGGTAACTCTAAATAATCAGGCTGCGCTCCGATGAATTTATTAGATTTTTTTACACGGAAAAGCAGAGTACGGTAAGTTGAAGGGCAATATTGATCAAAGCAAGGGGATGCGCACATAAAATGTAGTTCCTCTATTCTCCTCACTTTTAAGCCAAATTTTTCCTTCATGCATGTCCACAATTCTTTTTGCTATGAAGAGTCCCAGTCCTGTTGTTTGCTCTCCTTCGGTACCCTTTCGCTTGGCTTTTGTAAATTTATTGAAGATAGAAGGCTGCAACGATTCAGGAATACCAATGCCCTGATCTTCAACCTGCAAAAGCATATGTCCCTCTTCCTCCTTCACAGATACTACTACCTGGCCAGAGGAGTTTGTGAACTTTATGGCATTTGATACTAAATTTTCAATTACCCTGGATAGCTTTTCTCTGTCTGCATGTGCAAATACTACAGGATCAGGCGAGTCCTGCACAATAGCAACTTTTTTCTTTTTAGATGCTACATGCAGTTGCTCAATGATCGTATTGGTAATCTCAACTACGTTAACCGTGGACTTTTGTAATGCGCCGTCTTCCAGCTCCAATTCGCCAATTAATAACAGGTCATTGATGATCACATCATTACGGCTGCAGGTTTTATCCAGAAGGGACAGGTGAAGCATGGCTTTATCTGCTTCCTGCTCTTCAATATTTCTTCTGATAATGCCACTTAAGAGTTGAATGGTGTTTAGTGGGCTTTTTAAATCATGGGCAACTGTATTCATAACCAGTTCCTGTGCCTCATACAGCCTTTTTGCCTTATTCTCTAAAAATTTTCTTTCGTTGATGTCTTCTAAAATGGTATAACCAAAGGTTCGTCCCTCGTCCTCAAAAAGAATAGAGGTTACATGGCACCAAATGATCATTTTATCTTTTCTTACCAGGCAGGTATCCAGTGAGAAAGAAGGGATCTTTTCCTCCCATAGCTTTTCCTGAAGGTCATGCCAGTGCTGTACGTAATCAGGATGGGCAAATTCAATTACCTTCCTATTTATAATATCGTTTTTATCCGCAAACCCCAGTAAAGCAATAAAAGCATCGTTGACTTCAAGAATCTTCAAGTCAGGGCCTAAGATTTTATTTCCTAGCTGCGACCGATCAAATATTGTTTTAAACCGGATTTGGCTTTGCGTATGTTTCTCCTCTAAAAGTTTATTTTTCTCGACTAAAGCTTTACAAGAAGAGATTTCATTTTTTAACCTTTTAATCTCCGATTCTAATTGTGCTTCCCGGTTTAGATTACTTTCTTCCATAGTTGGAGAATACCTGGTTCTGATAAAAGGATTTGTTCCCTATCATAATTTAGGACACATAGTTAGTGTTTAAAAATAGTAATAGAATAACGAAAAAACCTACTTTCTTAAATTATTCAAAAAGCTGATATGCTTTGCTGAGGAATAAGGGATAGAGGGGCTCACGGCGAGGCATATTCAGATAGAATAAGGCAACCATGTCGTTCTCTGGATCGATGATATACTCAGTACCAAACAGTCCTCCCCAGGCATAGGCAGAGTTCGAAACCTCAGGCACAGGTTTCTTAAGTGCATTGTATAATTCGAATCCAAGGCCAAACTGGAAACCTTTGCCACCGGCATTTACTTCAGGCAGGCGATTCACTTTTGTCATAAGGGCAATGGTTTCCGGCTTTAGAATACGATGTCCGTTAAATTCTCCCCCATTCAGCAACATCTGGCAGAATTTGGCATAATCTTCAATCGGACCGTTCAGCCCAATGGCTCCTTCAGCATAAGTCTGTTCTGAACTGATGGTTCCTTCGCTATACATATTGGTGGCAGGTTCAAGCTTTCCATCAACCGCATTATATGCTTTCACGAAGCGGTTAAGGGCAGCAGGCTCGTAATACCAGTCCGTATGCTGCATGCCGAGCGGGTTCAGTACTTTCTCTTTTACATATTCTTGAAGGGGTTTACCAGATATACGCTCGATCATATAGGCTAACATATTGGTGCTCACATGGTAATGCCATTCGGTACCCGGGTCAAAACCAAGTGGGTATTTCGACAGGGCAAGCATCTCTTCTTCAAGATATTTTGCATTATAATTGCCCCCACCACTGTGTTGCCCGCTTGGTGTAGTGGTGGGCGGTGCACCACCAAAGCCTGCGGGCATGTCAGAGCCTTTTTTTTCAGCTTCCCGAATCTTACTCACGAGTCCTGCATTCAGCCCCGAGCTGTGTGCCATCAGGTGAGCAAAGGTCATTGGCGAGGCTACCGGACGCGTCTCATAGGTTCCATCTTCGTGGACTGTGGTTACCACCCTGTCAGGAATTTGTGGAAAATACTTTGACACAGGATCGTCTATTGCCACCAATCCTGCTTCAACAAGCGTCATGAAGGCAACTGTTGTAATGGCTTTGGTTTGTGAGAACAGCACATAATAGTCGTCGGCTTTTGCCGGCACCTGATTCTCCAGATCTTTCCAGCCAAATGCCTTCTTATACACCACCTTACCTCCTTTGGCCACAAAAACCACCACACTACTGGCTTTTTTTTGATCAACAAACGACTGCAGCAGCGAATCCATGCCCGCGATTTTTTCAGCACTTGTTCCTACGGTCTCAAGATCAGTAACTTGCATGAATTGGTCGGGGGCGGTTGCTTTTTCAGAAATACTGCATCCGGGTATCAAAACAGTGGCAGCAAAAAGGGCAAAAGCTTGCAGATGGATCTTCATTTTATTTTCCGGTTTAATAATTAAAAATGGACTGTAAATCCAGCTAATACTGATGTTACACTTCCTTTTTTATGACTGATATCGCTAATTGTATATAGTGTTTAATTTACACTTATTTACATAATATTTGATTCTTTTCTTATTTTTTCCTAGTGGCAACATGTTGGTAATCCTCTTCTATTCGACCCATCATGCTGCTACGGTTGATTAGATATCTGTTACTTCGAAAGAAACCCTATATATAATAGACTATTTTCCTGGTCTAAGGGGTATGCTAAAAGCTAGTACTGCTCCATATTACCCAGGCATCCAGGGCATGATCAGCCGGAAAAGAGAGTAGTTCCGGGAGACGAGTTGTAAAAACGGTTGAATCGTTAAGCCCCTGAAGAAAGAACACTAGTACTTCAGCATCTTAATTCATAGAACTAAAGATGCATTAAACTGTTGATTGTGATAAAGTTGCGGGAGCATGAGCAGGGAAGTTACTTTATCGACATCAGAAAAGGAGTATTTACAGGGGATACTAAAGAAGGGCAGGCATTCTGTTCGGAAAGTAAAACGCGCCAGGATACTTCTCCTTTTATCAAGAGGAATGAGTGCAGAAGAGATAGCTTCTAAAGCAGATGTAGTTTTATCAACGGTTTATAAGATCTGGAACAGATATTTAGAAGTGGGTAAGGATGCCAAAGAGGCTATTGAAGAAAAACCTCGTTCAGGTCAGCCGCCCAAGCTCACTTATGAGGTGAAGGCAAAGATTACCGCCCTTGCCTGCAGCGATCCTCCTGAGGGTAATGAATACTGGACTCTTCAGATGATTTGTGATAAAGTGGTAGAGTTGGGGTATGTTGAGAAGATTTCTACAGAGCCAGTGAGGAAGTATTTGAAAAAAAGCTCATCAAGCCCTGGCAAAAGAAGCAATGGGTTATCGGGCAAATAGATGAAGAATATATTAGCAGGATGGAAGCAGTGCTGGACACCTACCAAAGAGATGCTGAACCTGGAGAAGTAAGGCTATGCCTGGATGAGCGGCCATGCCAACTCCTGGAAGATGTAAGGGAGCCTCTGCCTATGAAAGAAGGCAGATCCCGCAAACAGGACAGTGAGTACAAAAGGAATGGCGTATGCAACATCTTCTTGGCCTATGACATGGATAAAGCAGAGCGCTACTGCCAAACCACAGTAAGAAGAACAAAGGCAGACTTTGCCCTTTTTCTTGATAGGCTCCTTACGGAGAAGTACCCTGATGCCAGCAAGGTCACAATCGTGCTGGACAACCTTAACATCCATGGCTACGGCTCTTTCTTTGCTGCCCTACCCGAAAAAAGAGCTATGGAACTAAGGGAAAAAATCAGCTTCTGCTACACTCCTAAGCATGGAAGCTGGCTCAACATGGCAGAAATTGAATTCTCCGCTCTGAGCCGCCAGTGCCTAAAGCAAAGAATAGGATCAATTAATAAAATGAAAAGAATAGTCGAAGCCTGGCAGCAACAGCGAAATCAGCGAAAAGTAAAAATATGCTGGAGCTTTACCTCCAACGATGCGCACCAAACCTTTAAGAAATTTTACCCTGAAGTGGAGTTCGAAAATTAAAATGTTACAGTACTAGTTCCCTGATTTCATTTTTATCTAAGTTTAGTGGGTCCGGTGGCAGCGTTTGCTTAGGCACCCTTAATCCAAGGCATACCAAAGCCACTAAAACCAAACCATGATACTGAAACTTTTGTCGGCAGGGCTTGTTGATCAAGTTTAGCTATCGTAATATTGCGATATGTTAATAAAGCATGGGAGTTAGCAAATCAGTCATGTATACGGCAGAACAGTCAGCGTTAGCAGCTTTGGCGAAGGCCCTGGCGCCTCCGGCACGCATCGCTATTCTTGAGGAGTTACTCCGGAAAAGAAGCTGCCAGTGTGGGGGAGTTGGGTTTGACCATTGGCCTGGCACTACCTACCATCTCGGAGCATTTAAAAGAGTTAAAGTGTGCCGGACTGATTAGAGGCTCGGTAGAAGGTGCGCGCATCTGCTACTGCATTGATGTAGCAAAATGGAAGAAGCAGGCAGCGCTCCTGAACAGCTTGTTTGAACCTCTACCGAAAATAGCATCTAACTGCTGCTAAGCGGGAAAAAACTAGAAAAGAACATTGCCATGAAACTAAAATCATATGAACCTGCCCTTTGCTGCTCAAGCGGGGTCTGCGGCCCTGTGTCAGCTTCGCATGGCCCTTTTTCAGCTTCCCTCAAATGAAGAATTGGTAGACTAGATTTCCTGCAGAATTGTAAGAAAGATTCTCTAATCCATAAATCTAAAAGATATACAGGTGCATATTTCAGCAGAAGCCATTCAATCGCTTAAGCAGCAGCTAAGCCCCGAAGACCTTCTAGGCAAAGCAATTCGCTTTTTCAGTTTCCAGGGCTGTTGTAGTCCTTCTGTTCCGATGGCCCTGGTGGAAGAGATTCCCGCAACAGAATATACCTTCAGTGCGGATGGACTAAGCTTTGCCCTTGAGCATGAAGTGAAGTAGCAACTACACTTTGTTACACTGGCCGTAAGGCCGCAGGCTTTTAAACTGGGAAGTTTACTAACAAACAGCTGCTGTTAACCCCCTAAACCTAGTGCTATGTCAAAAACCATCACTACCACTGCTTTTAGCGACAAACCCAAAAAACTTTCGTTTTTGGACCGCTACCTCACCCTCTGGATCTTTCTGGCCATGGCATTGGGCATTGCCCTGGGCTACCTGCTTCCCGGAACACAAGTTTTCATCAACAGCTTTCAGGTAAATAATACCAACATTCCCATTGCCATTGGCCTCATCCTGATGATGTACCCGCCCCTGGCGAAGGTAAACTATGCCCAGATGCCCAAGGTCTTCCGTAATTTCAGGATCGTGGGTCTCTCGCTGCTGATGAACTGGGTGATAGGCCCGGTGCTGATGTTCTTTCTGGCCATTGTATTCCTGCGCGATTACCCCGAATACATGGTAGGCGTGATCATGATTGGCCTGGCCCGCTGCATTGCCATGGTGCTGGTGTGGAACGACCTGGCCAGGGGGGATACTGAATATGGCGCTGGCCTGGTCGCTTTCAACTCTATCTTTCAGGTACTGACCTACAGCTTTTTTGCCTACATCTTTATTACCGTGCTGCCCCCCTACTTTGGCATCGAGGGCCATTTAGTCGATATCAGCATGAGTGAAATTGCCCAGAGCGTACTGATCTACCTGGGCATTCCCTTTGCTGCAGGATTTCTTAGCCGCCTGCTGCTGGTGACCAAGTACGGCGATACCTGGTACAAGGAAAAATTCATTCCGGCCATCAGTCCTATTACCCTGTTGGCACTGCTGTTTACCATTCTGGTGATGTTCAGCCTCAAGGGCAACCTCATTGTTACAATCCCCATGGATGTGGTCCGTATAGCCATTCCCCTGGTAATTTACTTTGTGTTGATGTTCCTGGTAACCTTTTTTGCCGGAAAAGCCAGCGGAGCCGATTATTCAAAAAATGCCGCAGTTTCCTTCACGGCAGCGGGCAATAATTTTGAACTGGCCATTGCGGTAGCCATAGGCGTATTTGGCATCAACTCCGGCCAGGCATTTGCCGGGGTAGTAGGTCCGCTGGTAGAAGTGCCTGTACTGATACTGCTGGTAAGGGTTGCATTCTGGCTGAAGCGAAAGCTTTATGATGATAAAGGAGATCCTACACCTGGGTACGCAGCGAAAAAAAGGAAGAATTCTCTTCCAACAAATTAATTTTTCAACCAGAATCTATAGTTACCTTTTACATGGAATTATATCCGCAACTAGATTCCTACGTGCAGGAACTGGAACAGGAGTTCGATCAGATCCCCCAGGAAAGAAAAGTAGTGTTGGTTAAGTTAGCCGATTACACCCGCAAAAAACTGGCTGCAGGCAAAGCGGCACAGTTTAATTTTATCTGCACCCACAACTCCCGCAGGAGCCATCTTTCCCAGATCTGGGCCCAGGCTGCAGCGGCCTTTTATGATGTTGCCGGGGTGCAGTGCTATTCGGGAGGCACCGAAGCAACCGCTTTTAATCCCTGGGCTGTTAAGGCTATGCATGAAGCAGGTTTCAGGATCGAAACTCTGGAGCAGGGAGATAATCCGCTCTATAGCGTAGCGTTTGCCGAGGGAGCAGCGCCGGTTAAAGCATGGTCTAAAAGATTTGATGATAAAGCTAATCCAGCCTCGGATATTTGCGCCGTGATGACCTGCTCGGATGCAGATCAGAATTGTCCCTTTGTACCCGGCGTGGAGCTACGGCTGCCGGTGACCTATGATGATCCCAAGAATTTTGATGACACGCCACAGGAAGCCCGTAAATATAGCGAGCGGGTAAGGCAAATTGGCCGGGAAATGCTCTACGCTTTCTCCCTTGTTTGAAAAAAAGCCTTAAAAAGCTGCAACTCATTTATGCAAGATAAAGGCTTCCAATTGCGATGCATTGGAGGCCTTTTTTTATTCATAAATCAGGGGATAAAACTTAGTAGCAGTCTTTTTTGGATACGTATCCTCATTGCTATACCAGGTCCTGGTAAATAAATTCATCATCTATACACCTGCTACTCCGGCAATAGCACCTTTCATAAAACGGATAATCATGATAGCCATCTAAAATTTCTAAACAGTGATCAATTAAGAAAAGCCTGATACAGTGTTAAAAAGTACAATCACTCGCAGCGTTGGGGCATTTTCTACTTTTGCTTTTGGATGTTATGATTTGTAGTCACTTTTAAAAGAAGCTACTTATGTATCGGAAATCCCTAATCATAGACATTAAATTCCTTGACAGAAATAGAATCACTAAGCGAGCCACTTCTGGCTTTCACACTAAGGCTAATTGTATTCTGTCTGAGAGTCTATTCCTTTTCCTATTGTTGGTGGTGCATCAGATGTAATGCTGTGGTTTATCAATGGTAGATTTTCCATGACACGTTATGAATGTTCATCAGCAAATGATTCAACCTTCGCAGGCGATTAAAGAAATTGCCAGCGTTACATCTGATACACTACAGAAGAATTACTGTTTCCGGGCACTTAGTTTCAGGTGCAGATCAACATGGGGATAGATGTGATGTTCTCCCAGCGCAGGGTCGGCAGCGTAGTTCATGCCCCAACGGGTTCTGTCAATTTTCAGCTTAGCCTCCACTGTCAACTGCTCTCCAATCACCTCCACTTTTGCAGGAAATAAAACAGGAAGTGTTATTCCCAGCAAGGTAAAATCACCCTCGATCATGGCGTTGGCACCTGCAACAGCACCTTCACCAGGCTTAGTGAGGGGAAGCATTTTATTGAAAGTAAAGCTGGCCTCCGGATAATCGAGCATATTAAAGAAATCAGGGCTTTTTAAATGCTCCAGCAGTACCGGCTTCAGGTGATCTGGTAAGTCAAAATTCCGGATGGAAGCGATTGGTATAATAAAGCTGGCTTCTTTGATTTTGTCCTGTACCACCTCAATTTGCTGACCTGTTATAGAAAAAGCACCATTGTGGCTGTCTGCAGGTCCACTGCCCCGCCACTCCACACCTGAAACTTCCTCATCAATTACATAAATTGATCTGGCGGAATTTTCAGAAGCATTCGCATTTTGCAGGCTCTGTGCCTCTTGCACAGTAATAACTTCTTCTGATTTTTCGCAGCTAACTGCAGATACTAAACTGCGGCAATTAATAGTGCATATAGATTTTTCATGTTTTTTAGTAGTTTATTTTAATGCGTTTTAAATAAAATTGTAGTAAAGACAATAGATTTCCTTCTGCCGGTTTAGAGGCACTACGGGTTTATTATAAATTGAGTAAAAATTATACTGAAGCAGCAGTCGAAAAGCTACCCTGCAGAAAGAATATCAGTAAAAAAACAGATCCATACTTACTCCTGGGGGTGCTGAAGCGCAAGGTCCCACTGTGCCCACTCATGAAGACATCCTAAATGCTGTATAAGCTGTTTAACATCATCATGGTTAGCTATCGTTCTGCCTGCATTTTCCAGTATTTCCACCAGCTCAGCTGCAGTTTTCTGATAGACAAAAAGCAGGAGCTCTTTAGGCTTTCCGTAAGAAAAATAAGCCCGGATTACCCTTAGGTAGTCTACCAGCACTTCTGCTGCATCTGCATCCAACATAACAGCTTGCTCCCCAAAGAATGCAACTGCCTCTGCAGCGGTAGAGCCATCCGCAGCTGGAGGAAGCGTGTGTACGCTTACCTTAGGAGCTTTGAATAATGTGGATGGCTTAGACATGCGAGTTATATGGACTAATTACTTATATGAATTGTACGCCAAACTCTGTGGCCAGTCTGGCAGTCATGTACTGAAGAAATTCAACAGGTGGAGGCCCCTGGGGCGGTACAACTGCCAGGTTTTCAGCAGGCACACTAAACTCCTGGAAATAAGAAGCAAAATTGCCAGGGCTGATAAAGGTTAAAAACCTGGCGGTTTCAGTTTTGATGTTAAAATGGTGCTCTACCAAACGTGGTGCAAATACAGCCTGCCCAGCTTGTGCTAAAATCTCTTTTTCACCAATGTGGAAGCTTATTTCGCCTTCCAGCAGGTAAAAGCTTTCGTCTTCTCGGGTGTGTACATGGCGGGGTGGTTCAACACCTCTTGGAAGTGTCATGTCCAGGAGTGCAAAGCTGCCGCCGCTTTGCTCAGCAGAGATTATAATTTTATAAAATCCGCCCATGTAGCTTCTGTATTCTTTTGCTACACCCACTATTACATTTTCTAAGATGTTTGAAGTTTGCATATTTTGCTCTGGTTTTGATTAATTTATTGTACAAAATTAGCATCTTCAAACCTTCATTAATTGTATAAAAGCGACCTGTTTGCTTTTATTATCCGGGTAATATTGTTCAATAAGTAAAAGATTAGCTGAAGTAAGCATAATTCCTCTGCAGCTGACAAACTATTTATATGCTTAGGTACTATATTCCAGCACTGCTGCAGGCTTTTGCTTTACAAAACACTGGCCATGGGTAACAAAGAGTTCTTTTGAACTTTCTGATAACAATTTATTGGGGCTTACCCCGGCAATGCCTTTAAATTCCCTGGAAAAATGCGCCTGATCATAATAACCTGCCTGATATGAAAGTGACGTAAGAGAAATATCTGGTTCAGTCTCGAGCGAAGAGAAAGCACTGTTGAGACGAATGATCTTGCTCATTTCTTTTGGAGATATGCCTATCTTTGTGCGAAACAGACGCTCCAGTTGTCGGGTACTTATGCCTAATGCGTGCTCCAGCCCCTTGATGGAAAGACTGCCTTTGCAGGCTAACATCTGGCTGATGGTGTAATCTACATAATCAATGGCATCGCTTTGCTTCAGGAGGCGTTTCTCCAGGAACAGGTTTAGCTTTTGTATTCTTTCTGCATCCGATACCGACTCATGCAACTGCTCAAGCAACTCATGCACCGCCATGCCCCATACAGCCTCTAAATCAAGGCTAGGTACATTTTTAAACTCTTCCATGTTTACCGGAAGAAATTTGTGCATGCCGCTGGATTTAAACTGGATCTTAATCAGGCGTGTGTGACCAGTAAATTTAAGCCAGATGGGCTGAGTAAGCTGCCCCACCATAAAAGCCTGGCGTGTTCGCTGCATGACCGATGTAGTACCATCCAGGCTATACTCATGCTGATCGCCCCATAAGAAAAGCATCGAAGCTTTCCCATAAGGTATCAACCTCCATACTTTGGAAACATCAGAAGCCTTACGCCAGTCAATGTCCACCAACATATAACTGTCGATGTACCTGCCAAGGGAAGCGCTGGGGCTGAAGATTTCTGCTTTCATCAGGAATACAGATAAGATTGTGTAGATACAAAATTAAAAAAGCGAAGGAGCGCTCACTTGTACAAATGCGACATGATGCGATAGGCTATTAACAGCAGCACCCAGCGTATTTGAATTGATTGTTGCCTGGTGTTATACCGGCATAAATATAATCAAAAGAACAATATCAGCCAGCACTCCCAAAGAATCGGCACAGCTTGGGCTATACTATTTGTTTGGCTTAGCTTCTAATTATACACTAGTACTGTAGATACTTTTTCGGGAAGCCTGATCAACCCTAATGATAAAGTTACGTAGGCTTTGTGGTCGTTAGCCAGCCTGTTCAGTGCCTCCTGTAAAGAGATTTGTCCTATGCTGACATCAACAGCGGATCGTCTGTTTCCTATATTTCCAGTCCCTGCATGGATGGGAGCGGATGGAACGTATCAGTTTTGGTGAGATAGTACAACATTGATAGAGGTGTTATTTTGTTTTAAGAATAGGTGGTGCCTTCTATAGCCGGCGCTTCTGGTCTGGAACATTGGCGGCTGAATGCTACTCTTCCTTTCATTGCTATACAAGTCGCCATGATCAGATAATATTAGCTTCTAGCCTTTTGACCTTTTCTACTACTGGAGGGTTTCTGGATAAGCCCATGAAAAAGTGCCTGCTTCTAATTGGTAGATTACTGTGTGATTTGAAATAGTATGTTACATGACTATATGTAGAAATTAGGGATAAATGCTTTGCTTAAAAAGTCCCACTTCTCTTGTTATTCCTGATTACAAAGAGAACTTAAAAGTAGAGTTTACTACCAGAAATGCTGGAGAAGTGGGATGTTTATCACATAATTCTAATTACAGCAGGAGCATCCGCAGTTACTTCCTTTACTGCTGCAGGTACTTCCACAGTTACATGATTCACAAGAGCAATTTGGATTGCTGCAGTTGCTGGTTTTCATAAGTTGATCCATGACGTTTTTTGTTTTTGCGTTAATGAATGATTTGATAATACAAAGTTATCATGGCGCTGCAGGGATGGCTTTATATAAATAGCGGGAAAGTTTATATAATTTTAGACAATAGTCGATCTTCCGTAGCAGATTCAGTCAACAGCCAAACCACCCTATTCCTTTGAGCAAAGTTGATGGCCACAAATTTTTGGCTACAGCGTGTCCTGGGGTTTAACTTCAGACTCAGCACAGAATTACATCTTAGGTTTGCCTCCATACAATAATCAAAATGTGCAAATCATGATGAAATCAAGCATTTATCTGCTAGCAATCCTTTGCTTTAGTTCTTTCTCCTGCGAGGATGAATTGGCAGAAAAGGATGTGCCAGAGGCTGTAAAATATGGCCTATCCACCAGTTTTCCTGATGCTGGCCCCGTGGAATAGGAAAAGGAAGGTAACAATTATGAGGCTGAGTTCATTTACAACAGCCTGGAACATAAAGCGCTGCTCAACCACAGCGGCGAACTGCTAAAATATAAACATGATATCCTGGAAGGAGAACTACCTGAAGCGGTAAAAACCGTCATTAGTCAGAACTATGAAGGCATGCTGATCTCAGACCCTGAGAAAATTAAAAAAGGCAATCAGGTGTATTATCAGCTGGAGCTGGAAAAAGGGGAACAGGAACTGCTTCAGGTCTACTCAGAGAATGGTGCGGAAGTAGCAGATCCGGTTTACTGGGACTAATTCGGCTTTCTCTTTAGGCCAGGACGAGTATAAAGTACTCGGACCTGGCTTGATTCATATTAACCCAGGTACTAATGCCAAAAACAAACTAAACAGCTTTGATTTAGTAAGAATGCCAAAACCTCAGTTTTGCCACAGATTTGTATCGTAAACAGATTTACATCGTAAGATGATTGTAAAACCCAGTTCAAAAATCACTTACATCCTTATGAAAATATTGTATATATACCTGCTTTGGCTCTTACCCACCCTGCTATTGACCGCCTGCGATAACGAAATGGCTGCTGAGAATGTGCCGGAGAAGGTTAAAAGCGGCTTGTACCAACAGTTTCCGGATGTAAGAGTACTGGAGTGGGAAAGGATCGATCAAAATTATGTTGCCGAATTCAACATCAAGAATATTCCCTATGAAGTGATGATCTCCCCCGATGGTCAGGTAGTCCAATACAAATATGACATCCTTGAAACAGAACTTCCCCAGGCAGTAAGGGAAACCGTTAGAAAAAACTATGCCGAGGTACCCATCGCCAATGCCGAGATTCTAATGCATGGCGGAAAAAAATACTACCAACTGGCTTTCGATGGCGATGCAAGGGATTACTGGCTGGTCTTTTCTGAGGACGGGCAAAAACTGGACAGACCCAAATACATGAAATAATCTTCTGCAAGATAATTCCTATTTTCCTGCTGCTGAACAAATACTTTTGCAAGGGAGCATTATAAGGATCTTATCATCTGCCAGAAAGCTTCATCAATGACTCCCGCGGCATATCATCCAAAGTTTTCCTTTTCAGAGATTCTGTAACAATGCTAATGGATTAATAATAACTAATGCCCTTAAGAATTGTATTGAGGTAGTATTGCATAGATTATAAATATTCCGAAAGGCATTATTGCTTTTAAAAAGATTCTGCTTGTTAGCATACCCAATGTTCTTTACTTCCTTTTAGAGTATGTAATGATTAAAAGGCGATAGAGTAAAAACAATACCTATTATCTGTTGTTCGGGGTCAATCCAAACCAAAATAGTATTTAAAACCCATTCCACCAGTATTCTCCAGAACCTCCTTTAGTGTCTGCTTTACTATTGGTTAACCTTAATAAATCCCCTAAACCAAAAGAAATACCCTTCTGAAAAGGAATTGCCTCTTCATCAAGGCCAATGGCGGGAGTTGTATTTCTTCATCAAACCAGTAGGTCAATCCGTGGCAGTCATACATTTTCTATATTTTTCAGGTCCTCCTGATGAGCCTCTGCAACCTTTTTTGCAGTGAAGCCGGAAACATCATGGCAGTCCATGTAAACTGGCATACTGACTTACTTTTGATAAATGCTAAAATGTTCATTCAATTTCGTAAATTATACAATGAACATAAAAAGTATGGAATGATATAGAAATAGAGAAAATGGGGAGACTACTTGAAGGTACCTGTGAGCATTATCCCAGCCACTCTTTATTTTTTTGAGCTAATTATTAGCTGACTTACTTATAAGCTTGTGATGAGTAGCGGAAAGAGATCACAGGAACATGAATGGAAGATAGCTGCCAATGTTGTTCTTAATTTTCTCTGCTATCACCTGACTTTATGGATTGGTTGATTGAAATAAACAGCAACATAAAGTATGAATATGAACCAGATAGAAGTAGTTAAAGAGTTCAAAGATAGATTTCAAGGACCTGTACTATTACCCCATGATCCAGGTTATCAAGAAGCTCGAAAGGTATTCAATGGGTATTATGATAAATACCCTGCAGTGATAGCACGTTGTAGAAATCATGCTGAAGTAGCACAAGCTATAAATTTTGCCAGGGAGCACCAGATGAAATTAGCAGTTCGTGGGGGCGGGCATGATTATGCTGGCAACTCTACTTGTAACGGCGGGCTGGTGATAGACCTTTCGCTCATGAATAAGGTTGAAATTAATCATACAACCAAAACAGCCTTTGTGCAGGCAGGTGTTACCTGCAGAGAACTTGATGCCCGAGCTCAGGACTTCGGGCTCGCCACCACATTAGGCACATCCTCCTCAATTGGAGTAGGCGGACTTACTTTAGGGGGAGGCACTGGCTTTCTGGTACGCAAATTTGGTTTAACTATAGACAACCTTCTTTCTGCTGAACTGGTAACTGCCGACGGAAAACTGCTTAGGGCTAGTCAAAAAGAAAACAGGGATTTATTTTGGGCCATACGAGGCGGCGGCGGGAACTTTGGTGTGGCCACATCTTTCGAATTCCAGCTCCATGAGGTTGGTCCGCAGGTACTTTCAGCACAATTTTATTATAATCATGAAGAAGCCAAACAAATGCTTCAGTTCTATAGGGAATATATTAAGACGGCACCAGATGAACTACAATGCTATGTCTTTTTCATGAGGGTGCCTCCTATTGATGTTTTCCCGAAGGAATACCACGGTATAATGACTGCTGCACTGATTGCCTGCTATTCGGGTAAAAATCTGGCAGAGGGCGAAAAAGTGCTTCAGCCCATGCAGGCGTTTGGCAATCCCTTTGCGGCCTTTGTTCAGCCCATGGCCTACCAGGAGCTTCAAAAGTCTTTCGATATGCCTAAAGGCTTTCGCTGGTACAGCAGGGCCCGCTATCTCTCCCAGATCAGTGATGGAGTAATTGATACACTGGAGCAGTTTACCATGCCCATAAAAGGTGCCTATACAATGGTTTACCTCGAACCAATGGGAGGCGCTGCCAATAAAAAAGATTCTGCCGATACTGCCTTTCCACATAGAAATGCCGCTTATTCCATCCATAACTTAACCGGCTGGAGCGATCCCGCAGACGATCAGGAAAACATCAGCTGGGCACAGCAATTCCACCAAGCTTTAGCCCCCTATTCCATGGACGGTGTGTATGTGAATCTGCTTGGTCATGATGAAGGGGAACGGGTGAAAGCGGCCTATGGTGAGAATTGGGAGCGACTGGTAAAGCTCAAGCGTAAGTGGGACCCCACTAATGTTTTTGGGATGAATCAAAACATTCCACCTGAAAGCTGATGAATCGTTTAGTACTACCTTCGGGTTCAAGGCAGACTACCATTTGCCTGCAGTCCCCAGGCCAGATTTAACTGTGATATAAGTTTCTGATAATGCGGCTCTGTTCTAAAAGAATTCAAGGCATCTGGAAAAAAATAACGCAATTGTTCGGTTGAAAAAGAACTCCAGTCTTCAACGCGCGAGAAAGTTTCGAAGGCTTCACTTAGCTCTCCCTGCAGGGCCTGTAGCATCGCAAGTGAAAAAGGGTCAATCCTGCCATAGGTTTGATTCCTGATTTCCTGCACCTTTCCCCATTCATCCAGTGCACTGTAGGTGAATGCCAAACCGATTTTCACCTCTGCCTGACTGGGTGTTCCCATAGCGGAGGCAAGGTACAGCGCCTGCTCAAAGATTTCCAGTGCCTCCTTTAGCTGTCCATTATGATAAAAAGCCAGCCCCTCCATAAAATAGGCTACTCCATAATCGGGTTTAATTTCACGGGCCCTCCTGGCCTCATAAAGCGCTTTCTCATAAAGACCATTTGCCAGATAAATTTCAGAAAGAAAGGCTCTGAATGCAGGGGCCAGCGGGTTTAGCCTTACAGCCTGTTCGGCTGGTTCCAGCGCTGCCTTAGGCTTTCCAAGTATAAGATAAAGCCAACCTAACCAGCAGCGAACCTCTGCATAGCCTGGAGCCAGTGAGGCGGCATGTTCCAAGGCTTTGAGTGCAGCTGCCCCCTCCTGCCGGTTAGCATGTACAACGCCAAGTGCAGCATGCGCTTCGCTCATATCGCTGCAGAGGCTCACAGCCAGCTTAGCAGCAGAAAAAGCGTCAGTACTGCTTTTAGGAATGGTAAAGCCATAAAATTGCAGCAGTGAAAGGGCATCGGCCAGACCAGCCCATGCAAGGGCATATTGCGGATCATGAGACAGGCAATCCTCGAAGCAATCAAGGCCCTGATAAAGCCCTGCCTCTGTGCGTTGATCAAGGCTACTGCGGCCCTGGCTGTAGAGGCGGTATGCTTGCAGATTCATTGTTGAAGGCTGGGATGCCTGTAGATTCTTCTGGGAGATTGTATGTACATTTAGAATCTCGAGTAGATCATGCATGATAGATGCTACGATGGCAAAGATGTTTTCAGCGGTTAATGCACGCTGATAAGTCTTTGACCATACCTGCTCTTCGCTAGAAGCATGTATCAGTGAAACGACCACCCTGATCTCATCATCCACCCTGCTAACTTTTCCCTTTATAAGCCAAAAAACATGCAATGTCCGCCCTATTTCTGAAGGTGATTTTTGGCTTTTCTTAAAGTAAGTCACCGAACTGCGGGAAATGAGCTGCAGCGTTTTCACCTTGCCTAGTCCTGCCAAAAGATCTCCGTGAATGCCTTCTGCAAGTTCGGGTTCCTGCATGAGCAGTGCATCAAATGGCAACACGGCTATACTGCTTTGGGATGGATTTTTTGTTTCCACACTCCTCATATCAGTATTAGACAAATCAGGCGTAACAGGTTTATCTCCATTGCTGAGGATGGCAAGTTCTTGCTGATGATGCACTGAAGCAGCCTTTCGCTGGCTGATTCCCCAGCTGCTGTTGAGCTGTATTAGGACTTCGCTAAAGCGTTTATCCTGCCTGATTGGATCAAGTATAGCCGGGTAAAGATAATGTACAGAGAGCATTGCCCAATAGTCCCAATGAACAACCTGGCGAAAGAGTGTCATAGCGGCTTCCGGCTGTCCCTTAGCTGCCTGGAGTAACCCATATGCAAAAGTATCTCCCCTGATGGTTTTCATCAGCTTTTCTGTTTCCACAGCATCTCCTAATTGCAGACAACATAACCCATAAGTTACCAGTGGACCATTCCCGGCCCATGGCTCCTGCAGATCCTGAAGCACAGCTTTAGCGTCTTCGTACCTTTTCAGGTGGTAGAGGGCTAAGGCTTGATAAAATTGGGCAGTTGCAAAATCTGGTTGCAGCAGCAGTAACCGCTCGGCTTCAATCAGTGCACTGGAATAGTCACGTTTGTTGATTAAAGCTAAGCACAAATTGCTAAGTGTCTCCTGCGACAAAGGATTATAGCTGACCCCTATTTGAGCGCTTTCAAGCCCCTGCTCCAGCTCGCCCATGAGCTGGTGCACCCAGCTTAACCAGGCATGAGCATCGGCATAGGCAGGCTGCAAAGCAACAGCTTTTTTTAAATAGTGAATAGCCTCAGCACCTTTTCTTCTGGTAGCGTACAGCAGCCCAAGCGATGCATAGGCTTCTGCCAGTGTAGGGTTAAGGCTTAGCGCCATATTGATTGCCCGTTCTGCTTCCGAAAGTATTTCCGGTTGCGAAGCTGCATAACTATAATCATGCAGCAGTGTTAAGGCATCGGCCAGCCCCAGCCAGGCTTGAGCATATTCCGCATCATGCGCAATGGCTTGCCGGAAATAGTCTTCTGCCATGCGCATACCCTTTTCAGTACGCTGGTCCAGGCTCCACCTGGCATAGGCATGTAGCCTAAACGCCTCCAGGCTGGTGGTAGGTGCCTGTCTTATGGCTTTTTCCTCCTGGAGAGAAAGTTTCATTTTGAGTGCTTCAGCTATTTTCTGAATTATGTCGGCCTGTATGTGAAAAAGTTCACCAGCCGTAAGATTACGCTCAAATATATCTGCCCATACATGCCTGTGTTCCAGCGCGTTTACAAGCCTGACACTCACCTTTACCCGCTGATCCTCTTCCTGTACTTCGCCGGTAAGTATCCACACCACCCCTAACTCCTGTGCAATATCCGGCAGCTGTTTCTTTGTGCTTTTGTAATGCTGAGAAGAGGTTCTGGAGGTGACGAAAAGTTCAGAAACCTGCGATAACCTGGTAAGGATATCACCATAGATCGCATCTGTAAATGCAGTATTTTTTTGCGTGCCCAGGCTTTCGAAAGGCAGTACGGCTATTGAAGGCTGCTGGCATTTTGGGGATGAAATAAGCTCCTTACGGACAGGTGCAGGCAATATATAGGTTTTGGTTTCAAGTGATTCTGCCAACCTCCTTATTTCTGATCCAGGAGTTTCTTCCTCTCTTGCAATGAGTTTAACATAAGTATGGTACACCTCCAGGGCGGCAGTGATCTCCCCCAGCTCTTCCAAAAACAGGATGAGCTGCAGTTGTACCTGCTCTGCAAAGGGGTTTAGTGCTCCTGCTTTTTTTGCCCACTTCATGGCCGAAGCCTGATCATGTTCTCTAAGCGCTTTTTCTGCCAGTGCCCAGTAGGCTTCGGTGGCCAGCGTGCTAAATCTGCCTCTTTCCTGCTCCAGCCAATAATCAAATTCACTGGAAGCATCATGAACATGGAAAGCCTTGAGCAGATCACTGCGGTAGAGCTTTACAGCACTTTGATAGTCTCCCTCCTGCAGGGCTTTTTCAAACGCCAGTGCATCGGACCAAAAAATTTCCGGAATGATCTTGATCTCTTCAGAACCCCGGTTTTCAATAGCCTCCCCGCCTAATGTTTTCCTGATATGATAAAGCATATTGCTAAGGGCATTCCGGGCGCTTTTCTGATCCTGTTCGGGCCAAAACAGGGGCAAGAGGCTATCCCTGCGATGAAAACCGCGGGGCCTGCTGAGCAATAAATATGTTAGCAGGGCTAGTCTTTTAGGGCCTGCAAGAAAAGAATGCTCCAGTTCTCCCTCAGCATTCCGTAATTCAGCAGGTCCTAGTACATATAATTTTGTCATCAGCAACAGTCAAATGTGCTCTTAGATAATAATCTAAGAGATAGAACAGACTTAACAAAGAGACTGACTTTATTTTACCCGCATAAAGCATAATTAAACCTCTAAAATTTCTCTTGAAGAGCCAGGAAAAAAGCAAAGCATCATTGAGATCCATATAAATTTTTATAAACATCAAAACTTTTTGTTATGAACTATCTCAACATCAGGAAAGCTGCCAGCAGTGAATCCTGTAAAAGGATAAGCCTAACTGTATCAGTAAGTGCCTTATTATCAGTAGCCCTATTTTCAGCTTGCGAGAGCCCCGGCGATTTAATACACCCTAATGGAATGAGCGGTATTAACACAGCAACTGCCATAAACTCCCCAGTCGCCTATTCCAATACCGGAAATGTAGTAGAGGTACAAACTGAGCATATGAACTTTATCATGCCAGATGAGATACCCTCCGGCTGGACTACCTTCCGTTACCAGAATTCATCACATAAAACACACTTTTTCCTACTGGAAAAAATGCCTGTTTTCGAAGGAGAGCAGAAAGGAATTGAAGACTATGAAGAACAGATAGCTCCTGTCTTTCAGAACGCCATGGACCTGATAAATGAAGGCAAAGTAGACGAGGGTTTTGCGGAGTTTGCCAGATTCCCTGCCTGGGCCTCACAAATTATTTACACCGGAGGCGTGGGGTTGGTTGCTCCCGGAGAAACAGCGCAAGTAACCCTCCGCCTGGATCCTGGCCTGTACGTGATCGAGTGCTATGTTAAAACAAACGGAAGGTTCCATTCTGTAGATGGTATGGTAAAGGAAATGCTCGTAACAGAAGCCTCCTCCAATGCGCTGCCACCCAAGAAGTCCACCCTGCACATGACATTATCAAGTACGGGTGGTATTGAAATTGAAGGGAAACTGAGGCCAGGCCTTCATACCATAGCGGTACATTTTAAGGACCAGGTAGTGCATGAACATGCCCTGGGTCATGATGTTCACCTGGTAAAGCTAGCAGACGACACCAATTTAGAAGAGCTTGAAGCCTGGATGAACTGGATAAATCCCCATGGATTAGAAACACCTGCCCCTGCAACGTTCCTGGCAGGTGTGCAGGAAATGCCAGCCGGTAATACAGCTTACCTAAGCATGGTGCTTAAACCGGGCCGTTATGCCTGGATATCCGAAGTGCCAAATGCTTCTTCAAAAGGAATGCTCAAAACATTCACAATTCCTGCTGGGGGAAATTAAGCTCAGTTGGGATGCTCAAACAATTTTTAATTTCCCTGGGTAGGCTCTGCTTCATAAGGGCAATGCTATTGATCCAATCTTTTTGATTTCTTGATTGTAATGAAAACACTGATAAGTATGAAAAAGCTATTACCTAAAAAAAAGTATAGACCAGAACCTTCCCTCGCTGTAGTATTACTTGCCTGGCTGTATATTTTTATCCTGACAGTCTTTTTAGTATCCTGTGATAGGTCGAAACAGAAGCTACAGGCACACGAGAACAATTCAGTAGAAGCCACTTCTATGCCTGAAGTTAGTGCCTCTCTTCCCCATTTCGGTAATCTGGTCGAAGTAAAAACTAACCACATGAATTTCATTTTGTCCGATGAGATTCCTTCTGGCTGGACCACCTTCCGTTATTCCAACGAATCCAATCTCACCCATTTTATGCTCATAGATCGTATGCCAGTTTTTAAAGGAGAGCAAAAAACCTATGACGATTTTAAAGAGGTTTCAGCTGTTTTTATGGATGCAATGGATTTGATCAATGCCGGAAAGTCAGAGGAAGGCTTTGCTGAATTTAGCAGGTTTCCCCCCTGGTTTTCAAAGGTAGTTTTTTCGGGTGGCGTAGGTTTGGTTTCTCCTGGAGAAATGGCACAGACAACTGTTTTTATGGAGCCTGGCACATATGTGGTAGAGTGCTATGTGAAAACGGGTGGTAAATTTCATCCCATGTCCAGACAGCTCATTGTGAAAGAGGAAGCTGCTCATGGAAGTGCACCTGAGCCGAGCCTGAAGGTCACCCTCTCCAGAGAAGGTGGTATTGAATTTGAAGATGAGCCCACAGCAGGCCTACATACCATTGCCGTATATTTTAAAGACCAGCGGCCGCATGAGCATTTTCTGGGACATGATGTGCACCTGGTAAAACTAAAAGCTGATGCAGAGTTAGCGGAACTGGATGCCTGGATGGATTGGTCTGATCCAGATGGACTGAATACGCCCGCTCCGGCTAAGTTTATAGGCGGTGTGCAGGATATGCCCGCAGGCAAGACTGCCTATTTTACCCTTAACCTGGAACCCGGCAAGTACGCCCTTGTCTCAGAAGTACCCAATCCTTCTTCAAAAGGGATGCTCATACCGTTTAATGTGCTTCCTGTAAAAGAGGTTGCCAGCCATTAAACTGCCCGGAAACAGGGACTCCTTATTGATTTAAGGGCCACTGCTTAGAAGTTTTAAGAGCAGCTGCGCTTCCAAAGTGTCTTCAACTGTTAGTTATTTTTAATGATTGTACATTTCATGAAGTTAGTGAATTTTCTTATCAGACTACCCTGATGACTTTAATGGAATTGTGTCAGCTGCGCATACCATCAAGGGGTTGGCTTTTAATGAGAATACTGTTCCTGCTGTTCAAAACGTTAATCCCGATACATAAACTTTGTTAAACACCTTCAATATGCAGACCATTTGCAGTTACTCCTGGCAGTAGATGCATTTACAATACACCGGCGGTCAGGGAGCAACATCATTAAACAGCCAGAAGGATAAAAACCTCAAATCCACATGGACATATCCAGATTGTGGGCTTGCCTTAACCAGCTAAGCAACAGAAAATTTGCCACATACCCTTTCTGAATAGAATCATGATGATCAAAAGAAAATCTATGAATCAAAGTTTTACCCTTTGCTCATTCTAAAACGCATCTAAATCTCCTGATACCAGTAGTTCAGGTATTCAGTTTTCAAAAATCAACCGTACCTTTGTGGCTTGAATAAAAATAAGCATGCTCAACTTCTTTTTTAGTCAGCCCCATACAGTTTACGCTGTACAAAGCGAGCGGGAACTAAGCCCTGCAGACGTATCAAAACTTGAATGGCTTTTCGGTGGTGCCACGTTAAAGCAGGAAACAACCCTAAGCGGTTACTTTGTTGGCCCTCGTGCTGCCATGATCACCCCCTGGAGTACCAATGCCGTGGAAATCACCCAAAACATGGGCATTCAGGGAATTATCAGGATTGAGGAGTTTAGGATCGTGGAAGAAGACTTCAGGGATTTTGACCCCATGCTTTCCCAAAAATATAAAGGGCTCAATCAGGAAATCTTCACGATCTATATTGAGCCTGAGCCTGTGCTGCCTGTGACGGATATTGCCGCCTATAACAAAGAGGAAGGACTATCGCTGAGTGACGAAGAAGTTGAGTATTTGAACAAGCTCGCTGAAAGCTTAGGCAGACCGCTCACCGACTCCGAAGTATTCGGATTTTCGCAGGTGAATTCAGAGCACTGCCGCCATAAAATCTTTAATGGCAAATTTGTAATCGATGGCGAAGAGAAACCCGCATCACTTTTTAAGTTAATTCGCAAAACCTCTGAAGCAAACCCAAACGATATTGTATCTGCCTATAAAGATAATGTAGCTTTCATCAAAGGGCCGGTGGTGCAGCAGTTTGCGCCAAAACGTGCCGATGTACCTGATTATTACCAGCTAAGCGATTTCGAGTCGGTCATTTCTATAAAAGCAGAAACGCATAACTTCCCCACTACTGTAGAGCCCTTTAATGGTGCAGCCACCGGGTCTGGCGGTGAGATCAGGGACAGACTAGCCGGAGGTCAGGGAGCACTTCCCCTAGCCGGAACAGCGGTATACATGACAGCCCTATCGCGCCTGGAAAAGGATCGTCCCTGGGAAAAGGCCATGCAGGAAAGAAAGTGGCTGTACCAAACGCCTATTGATATCCTGATCAAAGCCTCTAACGGCGCTACTGATTTTGGAAACAAATTCGGACAGCCCCTCATCACTGGCTCGGTTTTAACCTTTGAGCACGATGAAAAAGCGGATTCGTTGTCGGCCCCCAGGAAATTAGGCTACGACAAAGTAATCATGCTGGCCGGTGGCGTTGGCTATGGAAAAGCAAGCCAGGCGCAGAAACAGCATCCGAAACCCGGCGATAAAATTGTGGTTCTGGGTGGTGAAAATTATCGCATTGGCATGGGCGGTGCAGCAGTATCTTCTGCCGATACAGGCGAGCATGGCACAGGCATTGAACTAAATGCCGTACAACGCTCGAATCCTGAAATGCAAAAACGCGCAGCGAACGCTATTAGGGGCATGGTGGAAAGTGAACATAATCCCATTGTTTCGATCCATGACCATGGTGCCGGCGGTCATTTAAATTGTCTTTCAGAATTAGTAGAGGATACAGGAGGTAAAATTGACCTGGATAAATTACCGGTAGGCGATCCTACCCTTTCTGCAAAAGAAATTATCGGGAACGAATCGCAGGAGCGGATGGGATTGGTGATCGGAGAAAATGATATTGCCACCCTGCAAAAGATAGCGGATCGGGAACGTGCACCTATGTATACTGTCGGAGATGTTACCGGTGATCGCAGGTTTACCTTCCAGTCAGCCTCCACAGGTCAGAAACCCATGGATCTGGCGCTTGGCGATATGTTTGGGGGTTCACCCAAGGTGGTCATGACTGATAAGTCGGTAAACAGAACATACCAGCCGGTAGCGTATGATAAGAACCAGCTTCATGCCTACCTGGAACAGGTGCTGCAATTAGAAGCGGTTGCCTGTAAAGACTGGCTTACCAATAAGGTAGACCGTTGCGTGGGTGGCCGAGTAGCGAAGCAGCAATGTGCCGGTCCCCTTCAATTGCCATTAAATAACTGTGGCGTGATGGCGCTGGACTTTCAGGGCAAAGAGGGCGTCGCTACTTCTATTGGCCATGCTCCCATTTCGGCACTGATTAATCCGGCAGCGGGTAGTCGCAATGCCATTGGCGAGGCCTTATCCAATATCGTGTGGGCGCCTTTGAAGGATGAATTGAAGAGTGTTTCCCTGTCTGCCAACTGGATGTGGGCTGCCAAGAACGAGGGGGAAGATGCTCGTTTATACAAAGCGGTGGAAGCCTGTTCCGGATTCGCTATTGCCCTGGGCATCAACATCCCAACAGGAAAAGACTCGCTTTCGATGAAGCAGAAATACAAAGACGAGGACGTAATTGCCCCAGGGACGGTGATCATATCAGCAGCAGGAAATTGCAGCGATGTACGCAGCGTGGTGGAGCCAGTGTTACAGCGTGACGGGGGTAACATTTACTATATCAACCTTTCCAATGATGCCTATAAGCTTGGCGGTTCCTCTTTTGCACAGGTAGTAAATAAAATAGGAAATGAAACACCTGATGTAACCGATGCTGCGATGTTTAAGAGGGCATTCAACACATTACAAGGGTTAATCAAAGAAGGCAGGATTGAAGCAGGCCATGATATTGGCAGTGGCGGTTTAATCACCACCCTGCTGGAGATGTGCTTTGCCGATAATAAGCTTGGCGCAAACATTGATTTAAGCTCTCTGGGTGAGGCCGATACTATAAAAGTGCTGTTCGCAGAAAACATCGGCGTAGTATTCCAGGCATCTGAAGCGATTGAAGAAACTCTGAAAGAGAATGAGGTTCTCTTCCATAAAATCGGCAGCAGTACTTCCAATGCTACTCTTGCATTGAAGAATGGCTCAGATGCTTACAGCTTTAATATTGCCCAACTGAGGGATACCTGGTTTAAAACCTCCTACCTGCTGGACATTAAACAAAGTGGTCCTAAAAATGCAAAAGAGCGTTTTGACAACTACAAAAAGCAGGAGCTGATCTACAGGTTTCCTGAAGGATTTAGTGGAAGGAAACCGCTTATAGACCCTTCCAAACCCAGAATAAAGGCCGCTATTATTCGTGAGAAAGGAAGTAATTCTGAACGTGAAATGGCCAATGCCATGTTTCTGGCAGGCTTCGATGTGAAAGATGTACACATGACGGACTTAATCTCCGGGAGGGAAACCCTGGAAGATATCCGCTTCATTGGTGCGGTGGGTGGCTTCTCTAACTCCGATGTACTTGGTTCCGCCAAAGGATGGGCAGGTGCCTTTCTGTACAACGAAAAAGCAAAAAGCGCGCTGGAGAATTTCTTTAAACGCGATGACACCCTTTCTGTAGGTATCTGCAATGGTTGTCAGCTATTTGTGGAGTTGGGCCTCATTCATATGGATCACGAGCCCGATAAAAAGCCTAAAATGCTTCATAACCTAAGCCAAAAGCACGAAAGTATCTTTACCTCCCTGACCATCCGGGAAAACAAGTCGGTGATGCTCTCCGGTTTAGCGGGATGCACGCTGGGTGTATGGGTATCGCATGGCGAAGGTCGTTTTAGCTTACCGCAGACAGAGGATAAATACCAGATCGTGTCTAAGTACGCCTACGACACTTATCCGGCCTGCCCGAACGGCTCTGACTACAATACCGCCATGATATGCGATGAAACAGGCCGCCACCTGGTGATGATGCCGCACATTGAACGCTCGCTCCTGCAATGGCAGTGGGCCCATTATCCTAAGGGCCGTCAGGATGAAGTATCTCCCTGGATGGAAGCCTTCGTAAATGCAAGAAAGTGGCTTGAAGCAAACGAGAAATAAATGATTGTACTTTATCTCAAAGCATTAATCATGTACTGGGACAGTCTGCTAAGTAGAAGAAGACTGTTTCAGGAAATTTTTGTAGAATGCGTTTTATGAATATTATAAATGAAGGTTCTGGATAAAATTCCAGGACCTTTTTTTATCAATCATAAATGTGTTTCATCGCTGTAATTTCAGAGGGAAGCTTTCTGTATGCAGCGTTATAAGGAGGCTGAACAAAATCTGTTCAGAAATTCTGGTAAGTTCTTTGCCTATTTGATCTATCAAATCAAGGGCATGGGCTCAAGATAGCGGTGTCTGATCCAGAACCGGTCCCTGAAACTAGGTTAATAGCCTTGAAATTCCTGCATCGGACTGACTTCTACACTTTCAATCTTACCACGACCACTCCATGCTAAGCATCTTATTTCTACCAAGCCTTTCTCCAGATCAAGGATGGCAATTTCACTAGCGTAGGCAGGGCACACAAAACCAAAAGTAACAGGCTAATTGCTGGTATTTAGCAAATTTATTGACACAGAAGCCGCATTTGTAGAAGCAACAGTGGCTGTAGTAATAAGCTTCTTATTTCTTGAACAGCCTACGATGAGCAACGATAGACACAATAAGCCTGCAATACTTGCTGTACTGCTTGTGTAGATCACAATACACTTTTGCTGTTCCATGAGATAATGCTTTGTAATAAAATAAATCTTATGTAACTGATAATTTTCATTTATTCAATGGCTTACATGTGATTTTAGAAAACAGTACAGCAAATCTGTTTTCAACGCTGCACATTCTCAATATTCTTCAGTTTGTGGAGAAAGCGGGGGAATGCTTTCATCGCTTTGATCGATTCATAATAAGGCCATTATACTTTACTGCTTAAAAATGGTCGCCTTCTGCAATACAATTCTTCCTGCCTTTGACTCACAGATTTGCTCGCCAAAATATTTCAAATTAAATATTATTATTATCATATTTTATTTGCTAACTTTTTTGGACTCATCACTTAAATAAATTCCAAGATGAAGTACTATACCACTTTACTGGCGTTCATGTTGATGCTTTGTGTCCAGGCAGCCTGGGCACAGGTAAGTGTATCAGGCAGAGTAATTGATCCGGCCAATCAACCGCTCACGGGTGTCTCCATTGTTTTGAAGGGAAAAGCCGTGGGAACTGTTACGGATGCAAGTGGTAATTTCTCCTTAAGCCTTGATGAGAGCCCGCCGCTAACATTAGTCTTTTCCTTTATTGGTTATAATACCAGGGAAGTTCAGATTACCCAAGCTGCAGTTACTGACCTTAGGGTTCAGCTGGCCGAAGAGGAAAGCCTGCTAAGTGAGGTAGTCGTGTCTGCTTCACGAGTGGAGGAGAGCATACTGGAATCGCCTGTTTCTATTGAGAAAATGAATATCAGGGAAATCAATGAAACAGCTGCTCCCTCCTTCTATGATGCCATCAAAAATCTGAAGGGGATCGATGTCAGCACCCAAAGCATCACATTTTCTTCCATCAACCCCAGAGGATTTTCAGCAAACGGTAATCAGAGAACCGTTCAACTAATCGATGGAATTGATAACCAGGCACCTGGCCTGAATTTTCCTGTAGGGAATATAACCGGCATCACCCAGCTGGACCTCGAGAGTGTAGAAATACTTCCTGGTGCAGCTTCTGCACTTTACGGACCTAATGCCATACAGGGCATTATCCTGATGACCAGCAAGAGTCCCTTTGAATACCAGGGTTTAAGTTTATCGGTAAAGCAGGGTGTGAACCATGTTGACGAACAGGATTTTGACAGATCCTTATATAGCGATTACGGATTTCGGTACGCGAAGGCATTCAATAACAAAGTAGCCTTTAAAGTAACGGCCTCCTACCTTAAAGCAAATGACTTTATTGGTGTAGACTACCGGGATCAGAATAACATTGTAGAGCTAAGCCAGCCTTATGATCCTACGAAGCCGGGCTACAGAGACCAAAACAGAACCTATGACGGGGTAAATGTTTATGGCGAGCCTCTGGTAAACCTTGGTGCAGTAGCAGATGGCGTAATAGCTGGAGGAGGAGCCACAGGAGAACAGCTTGCTGCTATACGTCCGCTTATACCAAATGGTGAAGCCGGAGATTTTACACCAACCGGCTGGACAGAAAGGGAATTTGTAGATAATAACACGGAAAGCCTTAAACTTGGTGGTGCCCTGCACTACAAAATCAGAGATCATGTTGAGCTGATAGGACAGTATAATATTGGCTTTGGTAGCACCATCTACACCGCCAATGACAGATTTGTGCTGGATGACTTCTCTATCTGGACAGGTAAATTAGAGCTAAGAAGTAAAAGTTTCTTTGCACGCGCATATACGACGAGGGAAAATTCCGGCGATACTTATGCCGCAAACACACTGGCTTCTTTGATGAATGCAGAAACCTACATACCTGAATATTTCCAGAATTTTGTAGGTGCACGTGTTGCCGGACAATCTGTTGATCAGGCCCATGCTTATGCCCGTGAAAATACCCAGCGACTGGCAGTAGGAAGTGAAGAATACAACGAAGCTTTTAACCGTTTAAGAAGCCTGCCTATTTCCGAGGGTGGCGCGAAATTCATTGATAAAACAGGACTTTACCACCTGGAAGGATTTTATAATTTTACAGATAAAATTGATTTTGCTGAAATTATCGTCGGTGGCAACTACAGGCTTTATGATCTGAATTCCGAGGGCACATTATTTGCTCTCAAAAACATAGATACAGGCGAGGAGTTCAATATCCGCGAATATGGTGGGTATGTTCAGGTGAAAAAACAGCTGCTCAACCAGCGACTGGATCTGACAGGATCTGTTCGATATGACAAAAATGAATATTTCAAAGGTCAGTTTTCACCACGTCTTGCTGCTGTTTTTAATGCTGGTGAAAGCAGAAATCACAACATCAGGGCTTCATTTCAGCGAGGTTTCCGTATTCCAACAACACAAACACAGTTCATTAATCTCGATGTGGTTAGTAGAAGATTAGTAGGCAATAACGAGGCACTCGTTGATGCATTTAATTTCCGCACCAATACAGTTTATAATCTTGTTGACCTGCAAAGGGTAAGAAATGGGGAACTCTCTGTTGACCAACTGCAGCCGTTTACCAATTTTAGTTTTGAAACGGAAAAAGTAAATACTTATGAGATAGGCTACAGAACGCTTATCCAAAATAAACTTACCATAGATGCATACTACTACTATAGCAGCTACAATGACTTTATCACCGAGGTTGACCTGATTCAGACAGCAACAGGAAATGAAAATACTGATGGTGAGACCCCCCTTTATGCTGGCCCTGCTGCTTCCAAAGAAGACATTGTCAATAGATCAGTTCCGCTTGCCCGCTATGCTTTTGGTACCAATGCAGATGAAACGATTAATGCACATGGATGGGCTGTTGGCGCAGAATACGGACTTCCGGGAGGATTTCAGCTTGGCGGTAACCTGTCATACAATGAGCTTATCGATGAAGAAGTCCTGATCAGGAAAGGTTTTAATGCCTTCTTCAACACACCCAAATGGAAGTATAACCTCCAGCTTAGCAACAGGAATGTAGTTGAAAATTTGGGATTTCTGGTCAGTTACCGCTGGCAGGATGCTTATTTCTGGGAATCATCTTTTGGCGAAGGTGTAATTCCTGCCTTTGGTACCATGGATGCACAGCTAACATACCGATTGCCTAAGCTCAAGACCAACCTTCGACTTGGCGGCACTAACGTGCTTAACGAGCGCTACACAACCTCCTTCGGTAACCCACGTTTGGGAGCCATTTATTATCTGGGAATTACTTTTGATGAGTTTTACAGATAGACAATTTCAATTTGAAAGCAATGAAAAATAACTATAAAAAACTTGCATACGCCTTTTCCCTTGGTATATTAGGTTTTGCCTGTGAAGGAGCTGAAGATGAGCTGATCAGAGAAGCCATTGACCGAAACACAACAGAAACAGAGTTTAGGGCTGGAGAGGCAGATTTTACCAATTATGTTTCTTTGGGTGGTTCATTTACCACTGGTTTTATGGACGCTGCTCTTTACGACGAAGGGCAGATGAGTGCATTTCCTAAACTTGTGGGACAACAACTCATAGCCGCTGGTTTTAGCACATCATTCAATCAACCAGAGATTAATGCTCCGGAAGGCTATAATATTGCCATGCCAGGGAACAACCCTGCTGATCCTATGTATGGTCGTTTTATACTGGATATTTCTGTTCCCGGGCCAGTACCAGTAACGCCTGGTAATGCCATTACGGCCTATGCCGGAAACAAGACCGAACTAAATAATTTTGGTGTTCCCGGGGCGACACTTGCTTCTTTATTAAGCCCGGCACTGGCCGGCAATCCGTTTTATGCACGTTTCGCAACCAGTCCAGGATCCTCCACGGTTATAGGCGATGCAATGGCCACAAACCCTACTTTCTTTACACTATGGGCAGGGAGTGACGAGGTTTTGAGCTATGCACAGGGCGGAGGTGTGGGTGCAAGTCCGCTGGAGCTTTATTCACAGGCTGATTTTACTGCAGCTTATGCCAATATCATTGGTCAGTTCGTGCAGTCTGGTGCCAAGGGAGTGGTCATCAACATACCTCCGGTTCTTTTAACTCCATATTTTCGTGCAGTACCCTGGAATCCCATACCTCTTTCAGAGGCACAGGCACAGGCATTGAATTCTGGTTTCTCTGGTTTCAATGCCGCTTTGGATGCTATTGTGGCCTTTCTTGGTCATGATGCAGCAGATGCAGGCAGAAGGAAAGTTACCTACTCTTCCACTGCTCCAAACCCCATCCTGATGACGGATGAGACACTGGAGAGCCTGGCGCCTAAATTCGATATGCTACAACAGGCTGGGGCCATCACGGCAGCACAACGTGCAGCCCTGGAACCTTATGTACAGGCCCGCCCTGCTACTGCCACGGATCTTGTTCCACTTGCTACCAGGCTATCAATCGGGCAGGATCTTAACCCGGCAGCCCCGGGAACCGCCTTACTTGGCATCAGTGTACCGATGGGAGATCAATATATGCTGATACCCCAGGAGCAGGTTGCTATCGTGACAGCGCATGCAACCTACAGCGCTGTTATTGCGGGAATTGCAGCTGCAACCCCTGGTGTGGAGATGTTTGACGTACAGCCTCTGTTTGCTAATCTGGCTGGTCTTTCTGCCGAACAGGCTGCCATGCTGGCACTTACTCCGGCGGCACAACAGGCTGCCGATGGTGTTTTGGGAATGGTTTATGAAGGTGTGCGAATCGCTCCGGATTTTAGTCCTTCAGGGTTCTTTTCAACGGATGGTATTCATCCAAATCCAAGAGGTCATGCCATTATTGCTAATGAGCTGATAGATTTCATCAACAGTTCATATGGATCAACCATCCCTAATCTGAATACTACTATCTACAGAACAGTACTATTTCGATAATAACAAAATGAACTCATGCTGTTATTTTTCCAAAAGGAGTTTCCTTTAGAAGATGTGCGGTTTCTCCATTGGGAACAAAGAGAAAGAAGCCCTAAGTATTTCTGACAGCTATTTTTTAGAAGGATAGAGTGAGTGAAGAATTTGTTTGATTCTATTTACCAACAGAAGCGCTAGTTGATATAAAATAGTTAGAAACTATTACTAAAGGATTGTCAGCCCTCTCTATGCTCCGGGAAAGAAGCTACTTTATTGGAAAGTAAGGTAGCATATGAAGCTACTGCACCAAAATGCTTATGGGAGTTTTCAGGAATATCTTTAAAATACCGGTAATTCCACATAATCATGTAAACTAATACTATATTTTGTAGGCGCAGTCTTACCCCCTACTCATCTTTAACAGATGTTATAGTAATTTCATATGATGCTGATATTAAGCATTTTAGGTAAGTGGTATTTTTCTTGTGTGCTATTATATCCCAGAAATCTGCAGATCTAGTTGCAGGTACACCCCATAACTCATAGTGGGTATTCTCCAATGCACTTCCGAAAAATAATGAAAGAAGTAAAAGCCGATAACTGCTAATATTACATACTGAGCCCGGATAGTTGCCTGGGTAGAAAACAAAGATTAAGCGCCGAGCAGTAGTGTAGTGATAACTCCAATCCACCTGATATCCAGTGCTGGATATACATTCACCAAACTTTCAGAAAACCCGATAATATACAGGGAAACAGAAAAGGCCTAAGCAAGATAAAGGGGTATACCAACTGCACCTCCAACTTCTATACCCAGGGAGCGGCTAATCAGATAATAGGCTCCCCCTCCTTTAACAGGAGCATTTGTAGCCACCGATGCAATGGACAGTGATGTGAGAAAAGTAATGGAGGTTGATAGTGTAACGATAATCAAGGTGCCGATTAGACTAACATTCCCCACCACCCAACCAAAACGCAAATATATGAACACCCCCAGAATTGTTAATAATGAAGGGGTAAATACGCCACCAAACGTACCTGATTTATTGTTAGAACTTTCTGTTACATTTTTGATAATGAAGCAACCTTATATCACAAAATAATGCTCATCAGCTAATAATGTGAATTAAAATCAACTTTGAATTCAAATATCCTGGAGAAAGAATCAATCTGCATTATTGAGTATGGCAAAATTAGCAGCGGGCTTTATGACTCCCGGAGAAAAATGAAACAGCTCTGACAATAATAGTGCGTGAAAGCCACTGCCTACTGTTATATCCATCAACCCCCTTCAGTGCCATATAATTAATAAGTCTTTATTAAATTACAACCTTTAATTTTATTTGATCTCTTACCCAGCTTCTCTGTTAAAATGCGGGCACTCAATTCCTCACTAAAGTATTTTATAGTTCAGAAATTAAACCTCTCAAACAAAGATGCCACCCGCTGTATACTTTCGGGCAGGGTACTGGTGAATGGCAAAAGAGGAGTATTAGCTCAGGTGCTTCTGCCGGAAGATGAGGTTCAGATGGATGAGCAGGTTATAAAAGTGCCCAGAAAAAGCGTATATATCGCCTATCATAAACCTCATGGCATAGAATCTACAATGAATGCCCGTATAGAAAATAACATCCTCCAAGCTTTAGACATCAGCCATGATGTATTTCCCGTAGGAAGATTGGATAAAGCATCAGAAGGGCTTATGCTGCTCACCAATGATGGACAACTTTCCCTAAAAATACTTCACCCCAAGAGCTGCCATGAAAAAGAATACGAGGTAACCGTGGATCATCCGTTAACACAGCAGGCAATAGAGCAGCTTGGGGCTGGTGTAGTCATTATGGGGAAAAAGACACGGCCTGCCGTTGTGAGGCAGCTGAGTAGTACTACTTTTAACATTGTCATGACACAGGGCCTCAATCGGCAGATCAGGAGGATGTGTTACAAATTAGGATATGAGGTGGAGAAACTCGTGCGCATCCGCTTCATAACGCTTGAACTGGGAAATTTGTCACCTGGTGAATGGCGCTACCTGAATCAGTCAGAAATTAGTTATCTGCTTCAAAACGTTTCCAGTTGAACAGGCGTCCTATCTAAATCTGTTAATCTGAAATTTCCTGTAAATAGCTCTGTACCCCCATAAGCCCCCCAATGGGAGCAAACAATTTTATTGATTCCTTTTGCTTGCCAGGCGTTATATCTGCCAGAAACGTTTTATCCATGTATCAGAGGTTCGCCAATTCCTGGATAAAACTTTATTATTATTGGCATTTTTCCTATCAGCTGCCAGACCAATTGAATTTTCAATGATTTAATAAAATCCGGGGACGCTGCTACAGAACAGATGTAGAGATCATTAACATCATTCTTATCATAATGAATAATACTAGGTTTTTCCATACTAGCCTGGCGAAATCAGACGGGGATGGAACAATTTTTACTTGATGAATTGGAAAAGTTGGTCCTTCAAAAATAAGAGGCACCCCGTCATGGGGTACCTTCTTAATCAATCTGGCTATGCATCTGCTTTTCAGAATGCTTCTTACACATTTCCCAGTTTCTGAAGATACTTCAGATCATAGCTGTCAAGGTTCATTACCTTGTTCCAGGCTTTTACAAAGTCTTTTACAAATCGCTCTTTTGAATCTGCACAGGCGTAGACTTCGGCAATGGCACGCAGCTCTGAATTTGAACCAAAGATCAGGTCAACACGGGTGCCGGTCCATTTAAGCTCTCCTGTTCTGCGATCACGACCTTCAAATATGTAATCAGCATCAGAGGCAGCCTTCCATGTGGTGCCCATATCCAGCAGGTTCACAAAAAAGTCGTTTGTAAGTGCCTCTGGCTGGCTGGTGAAAATGCCGTGTTTTGAATGGTCATAGTTAGTGTTAAGCACACGCATACCACCAACCAGAACAGTCAGCTCAGGTGCTGTAAGTGTCATGAGCTGTGCACGGTCTATCAGCATCTCTTCTGCTGATGCAGAGATGTTATCCCGATTCCTGAAATAGTTGCGTAGTCCATCTGCATTTGGTTCAAGGATGGAGAATGCTTCCACCTCGGTATCCTCCTGGAAGGCATCGGCACGGCCGGGCATAAAAGGCACCTCTACCTCATGACCAGCATTTTTAGCAGCCTGCTCAATGCCTGCACATCCGCCTAATACAATCAGATCGGCCATGGAAACTTTTTTGTTACCGGCCTGTGCAGCATTGAACTCCTGCTGAATCTGCTCATAGGTGCTTAGAATATTCGCCAGCTCCGCGGGATTGTTTACCTCCCAGTTCCGTTGTGGTGCAAGGCGAATACGCGCGCCGTTTGCGCCTCCCCTTTTGTCGGAATTGCGGAAGGTAGATGCAGACGCCCAGGCGGTGGATACTAGCTGAGAAACAGAAAGTCCCGAATCCAGGATCTTGCTTTTCAGCCCAAGGATATCGGTTTCATCAATCAGTTCATAGGTAATTTCAGGAATGGGATCCATCCATATCAGTTGTTCTTCTGGCACTTCAGGTCCCAGAAAGCGCGTAATGGGTCCCATATCGCGGTGCGTCAGTTTATACCATGCCCTGGCAAAGGCATCTGCGAATTCATCCGGATTTTCCAGGAAACGCCTGGAAATTTTTTCATAGGCTGGATCCATGCGCAATGCAAGATCGGTGGTAAGCATAAAGGGCGCATGCTTTTTGGCAGGATCATGTGCATCTGGTACGGTTCCTTCGCCTGCCCCATCCTTGGGCTTCCATTGGTGGGCACCCGCAGGACTCTTGGTTAATTCCCATTCGAAACCAAACAGGTTCTCAAAAAAGTTGTTGCTCCATTTGGTAGGGGTGGTAGTCCAGGTACCTTCCAGTCCACTGGTGATGGTATGGCCCGCGTTGCCGCTACCGAAGGAATTTCTCCAGCCAAGGCCCATTTCCTCAATGCCGGCACCTGCAGGTTCTACGCCTACGTGTTCGCGTGGATCGGCCGCTCCATGTGTTTTACCAAAGGTATGTCCGCCAGCAATCAGAGCGACTGTTTCATAGTCATTCATGGCCATGCGGCCAAAGGTCTCCCGAATGTGTTGGGCTGATTCCACAGGATCAGGATTACCATTCGGCCCTTCCGGGTTTACATAAATAAGCCCCATGTGTGAAGCAGCAAGTGGATTTTCCAGCACACCACCTGCGTGGCGCTCTTTATTTCCTAACCACTCGCCTTCTGCTCCCCAGTAGATATCTTCCTCCGGCTCCCAGACATCTTCTCTGCCACCGGCAAAGCCAAAGGTTTTGAATCCCATCGATTCAAGGGCACAGTTACCGGCAAGGATCAACAGGTCGGCCCATGAAATCTTCTTCCCCCACTTTTGTTTAATCGGCCAAAGCAGCAGGCGTGCCTTGTCGAGGTTTGCATTGTCGGGCCAGCTGTTAAGGGGGGCAAAGCGTTGTGACCCAGAACTGGCACCTCCCCGGCCGTCGGCAATACGGTAGGTACCTGCACTGTGCCAGGCCATGCGGATGAACAGCGGACCATAATGCCCGTAGTCAGCCGGCCACCACTCCTGAGAATCAGTCATCAGCTTATAAAGATCCTCTTTTACGGCCTTCAGATCAAGGGTTTTGAACTCCTTAGCATAGTCAAACTCCTCACCCATAGGATTAGAGGCGGGAGAGTGTTGATGCAGTATCCTAAGGTTCAGCATGTTTGGCCACCAGTCACGGTTTGACCTTCCGCTGCCTGCAGTGAATTTTGTAGCACCACTCAGGAAGGGGCACCTTCTGGATTCATTGGTGTCCCATACAGGGGTGTCGGGGGCAACATGTCTGTCTTTTTGATGTTCCATAGAATTGATAATGAATTTTAGTTTTGGAAAAGAGTATTTTCAGCATGTATTGTGTCATGAAAATACCGTTTTCTGTGCCTGTAACCAATTTTTAATGGTTCAATAAAACCTATCAACCCATAGACAAAATCTATAGACAATCATTCATGAATAAATTAAGTAGTGATTGTACTAATGTTTTACCAACTCCTGTACAGCCTGCTCAAGCCTAAATAACTATCAAACAGCACATCTAAGCGGTGCCTATCATTTAATCTTTATGCTATTATCATCCATCTTCAGATCAATCAGCAGGTGACGGGGATCAATGCCAGCACGGGAAGGTTGTTCTGCTACCTGGAGCAGGATCGTCTGCCTACCCGAATGGATGCGATGCTTTTGCAGGTATAGTACCTTTGCCTGGGACTCCCCTGCTGCCCGCGCTCCGTAAACGCCAATTTCTATCCAGTCATGCATTGGAATATCTGTGGCTACACCCATGCTGTCGACAGTTAATTTGCGCGCATCCACCTCCAGCCTCAGCTGCCAGCTGCCAGCTTTGGTCTGCTTTGCGCTTGCCTGCTCTGTTTTGAGCTCCCAGTAGGTGTTCGCAGCGAAAAGATCATGTACTAGATAATAGAGAGAGTCCGGTGTAACCGCCTGCAGCTCCTTGTATAAATCGAGCGTCGTGGGCAGTGGTGGTTCAGTAGTATAATTCTGAAGCATTCGCCGGAGTGCACTATTTACCCTGTCTTTTCCAATATAATGCCGCAGTGCGAAGAGAGCAAAAGGCCCCTTGCGGTAGTTCATAAACCTGTTGTTTGCCCGGAGCAAGGGAGGCATTGCACGAGAGCGGGGCACTTCATACTCCTGCCGCATCTGCGCTAAATAACGGAGCAGATGCTCGTAACCCAGGTTTTCCTCCACCACCTGCATCGCCGAATAGGTCGCAAAGCTTTCTACGAGTAAGCCGGAACCTTCCACAGCAGCGGGTGCAAGCTGGAAGCCCCACCACTGGTGCGCCACTTCGTGTGCCATGATGTGGTAAGGAAGATCCAGTCCTTCCGGATCCGGATTCATCAGTGAATATCCCTCCTGATAATCAATTGTCATGGCCTCTGCATGCATCCCCCTGCCGTGCCCCGGCCGCTCGAGCACACGAAAGTGGCTATAGGGGTAAGGACCAAACACCTGTGTGTAATACTGCAGCGAAGCCTGTGCGCTTTTCAGCATGCGCTCTATGTTGGCATTATGTTCGGGATGGTAAAAGATCTGAATTGTTACAGGCTTTACTCCCTCTGCCGGTCCGGTAGCCAAATCCGTATGCGCCTGCCCTACTGGAGGTGAATGCGGCACCCACCGGGCTTCCCGTAGGGCGTAACGCGCGGAGAAAAGAGCGTAATCATGGCTGATTGGTACATTGGTTGCGTAGTGAAAATACTGGCGATCCCCTTCTATCCATTTACGCCGCAGCGCGCCTGGTGCAACAGCGATCTGATCCCTGCTGGTGCCGACGACAGCCTCAAAGTCCATCGGCTCAGCATGACGCGCATCATTGCGTGCGGAAACATCGTAGAGATAGGGTCTTTCAGGGCGCGGCGGGAGCCCATGCTTTAGGCGCTCCACTGCCCCGCGCAGGCGGCGATCTTCATGAAAACCAATAATAGGCATCCAGTCGCTGGTAAGATGAGAACCATTCGCCACGATGGATGCATCCACACCATCATTGCTAAAACCACGTGGGTTGATGTGAAAAGCAAAGCGCAGTTGCAGGGAATCGCCGGACTGAAGCCCTTCTTTCAGGGCATAGATACGGTATCCAAGTTCCTCGTCAATAATGGCCGGCGTAACCCCCCTGTCAAATTGAAGTCCTGTCAGCTGGAGCTGCGGAATGGTAGATATATGGATAGAGTCGATGGCGACTTTGCTCCGATTCACGAGCAGGTACGTAGCCTGTATGTCGGCTCTTCCTTCTGTCGTATAGAGCTCGACAAGCAAATTAGTGCGCGCCAGTGCTGGTTGTACAGTATTTTCGTACTGCCCGTAGAGTCGCTGATATTCCGCGCGCATCTCCACTCGATCCCCTGTGTTCACATACCGGTTCAGCACATTGGTATTATAGAAAATGAAACCACCGGCTATAACGACCAGCACCACTGCGGTGAGTAAAGCCACTTTGTGCCGGCGGAGCCGGTACCTGGCCAGCTGAAAGCGTGTCTTTAATCCGCCTTCTTTGCTGCGCACCCAGAACAGTATCGCTACCATCGCCAGTAGAAATGCCCAGGAGGCCCAATAAAATTTGAACCATGCCCAGGGTTTGACAAAGGGTTTGAAACCGCGCATGTCGCTGTAAGACCAGCCGGGATCGGATGCGTAGACGAGCAGCTTATGCTCCACCCCAATCATCGAAGCAAACATGATGAAGCCATAAATGCCGATCGCCAGAATATGCCCGATGTACTTTTGATTCACCACAACATGGAGGGCGAAGACAAGCAGGGCGAAAAGGAGGTAGTTTGTAAGCTGAATACCGAAAAGAGCCTTGATGTATACACCAATCTCAAAGTGGTGATACCCCATCACCAGCTGGTTGATGATCCCGGCCATCATCAAGAAGGCCACCCAGGTCGTAATGATGAGGGCAAGTCCCATGAATTTGCCCAGGAACATAAACGCTTCGGGTACCGGCGAGGTATCTGTAAGAGAATGTACGCCTGTTTCACGTTCGCGCCATACAAGCTCACCTGCGTAGAAGATGGTAAGCAGAGGAATGATGATCCACTGCGTTTTGAAGCTGCTCAGGGAGGGGGTTAAGACGTTTAAAACTTCCTGTGCTCTGGCAAAAAGCGGAACGCCATAAAACTCCATGTATTCCGTGGCGAACAGCCCTGTGCCAATGGCTAGAAGAGCTACAAGCGTGAGCCCAGCCCGGCTTCCGGCAATTGTCCGAAACGATGCCGCCGCAAGGGCAAACGCCTGCCGCACATGGGTGTGGAATACAAATTTACGGGCGATGTTCGGCACCCTGATTGGACTGGTATCATGCCAAACTGCAGGCGATGGTTGCAAAGCAGCCGCTGCGGTGTGACGTAGCGGCTCCGGCAGGCGCCTGAAAAAACGGAACCAGCTGACCTGCTCTAGCACATGTGCAAGGCGAAACCGGAAGTAGGTGAACATGAGCGCACCTGCGGCAATGCCAAACCACAGCAGGCGGTTCCAGAGCCAGGTACCTTCCAGCAGGACCAGCCGCGTATTCTTATCGATCGGAGTCCAGCCTTCCATGGCCGCCACAATGCTGGTACCGAGCAGGTCCATCAGACTGCCGATGGCCTTCCACTCCAGCTTATACGTAACCGTGGTACCGCCAAACTGCGAAAATATAATGATGAGCATGCTGGCGATGTAACTGGCGATGGCCCGTCGACTCAGGGCAGCGCAGGTAAACTGGATGGCTGTAACTGCGATCACTGTAGGCAAAGCAACAAAACCGAAATTGCTCAGGTAGGAGTCCAGCCGGAAGGGTCCGAGAAACTGGGTCTTTGCACCGGGACCATATAAAGACAGGAGAAAACCGGCATAGAGCATCAGCAGGATCAATACATTCAGTGCCAGGGCCGCGAGGAAACGCCCTCCCAGGTAGCTGCGCTTGCTCACGGGGGTGGTGTAGGTAAGCGGGTGCATGCGTGTCTGCACATCCCGGGTCGCAGCTTCGCCGGCAACCACCCCGCCAGTCACCAGCCAGATGGCACTGCCGAAGACCGTAAAGAAGGTAATGGTACCTGGTGCATTCAGATAGGTTCCGTCGGTAAGCGTAACCATCCTCAGTATCCAAAAACCAAATATAAGAAACACTCCAAGCAGCAGCCAGGTCGACAAACGGCTCAGCTGGTAGGTTAATTCATAGCGAAAGATTTCCCGGAACTTCATGGTTTAACCTCTATGGTATTATTATTATCCCGCTGCTGGTCTGTTAGCAGGTAATTAGGGTCGATGCCGGCGCTGGAGGGCTTGCGGGGTATCGTCACCGTAATTGTCTGCTCACCAGTGCGGATGCGGTGCTGCTGCAGGTAGAGCGGCTCAGTTGCTCCCCTGACCGATTCAAAAATTCCAATCTCTACCCAATCATCCATCGGCACCTCCTGCTCTACGCCTGCTTCATCTACCACCTCCTTTTGCGCCTGCACCTCAAGCGTTACCTGCCAGCTTCCTGAAGTGGTTTGCTCTGCCCTTGCTTGTGTTGTCTCGAGCTCCCAGTAGGTGTTCACTTTGTACAGATCGTGCAGCAGGTACTGCAGCGAATCGGGGGTTACGGCGTGCAGCTCAGCATACAGATCGAGCGTTGTCGCCAGGGGAGCCTCCTTCGGCTGGTGCTTCTCCAGCAGGCGCCGCAGTGCACTATTTACCTGCTCTGTACCAATGTATTCGCTCAGTGTATATAATGCGAAAGCTCCCTTGCGGTAAGACATATAAGGGTCCAGTCCCTGAAGCAGGGGTTCGCCCCTGCGGATCTCCGGCCGGTGGGACTGCCGCATCCAGTTCAGCAGCCGACGGAACTCATCGTGTCCCCTGGCATTTTCCACTGCCTTCATTGCGTAGTACCACGCCAGGCTCTCGCTCATCACCGGGGCGCCCTCAACATTTGCATAGGGCACTGTCCACTGGTGTCCCATTTCGTGGGCTACCACTGCAAACTGGTGGTCGTGGGTCCGCTGATCGTCCCCGTGCTTAAACAGGGAGAAGCCCTCGGCATAGGAAAGCATGCTGGCATCGGCATGCATTCCAGTGCCCCTGCCCGGACGCTCAACAACATTAAGATGGCTGTAATCATAAGGACCAAACTCTTTACTGTAGTACTCAAGGGAAGCCCGGATGCTTTGCAGCATGCGGTCCAGGTGGGCTGTATGCTGCGGGTGATGAAAGATCCGGATATTAACTACCTGTCCTGTCCCTGTGGAATCCGTCCACAGTGCTTCATGCAGTGCATATCTGGCGGAAAAGAAAGCCCATTCGCTCCCGATTGGCCCATCGGTCACATAGTGGAAGTAACGGCGCCCCCCTTCTGTCCAGGTCCGGCGCAAGTCTCCCGGTGCCACGGCAAGTTGCTCCTCATCAGTGCCCACCACCGCTTCGAAAACAATCCCTTCACCGCGCTTTTTACGTGCGTCGGTGTCGTAGAGGGAGGCGATCAGCGGGCGCGGGGAGAGACCATACTCCCGTCTGTCACTTGCATGGATAAGCGCGCGGCTCCTTTGGTAGCCAATGGTGGGAAGCCAGGCATTTGTAAAGTAGGTGCCGTTTACCAGCACGGAAGCATCGACACCGCTTTCGCGAAAGCCCCTCGCCTCTACCTGCACCCGGAAGTTGAGCTGCAACGAGTCTCCGGGCTGAAGCGGCTCTTCCAGCGCGTAGATCCGGTGATAGAGTTCCTCGTCTGTGCGTACTGGGGTCGCTTTGCGGTCGAACGTCACCCCTTCTGTGACTACTCCATGCACGGTAGCTAGGTGTATGGAGTCAATTGCTGCGGCGCTGCGGTTCACGAGGCGGTACGTAGCGTGCATGTCCACGGCACGCCGGCCGGGATAGATCTCTACCTGCAGCTTTGCTGCTGTCAGGTGGGGTTGCGGGCTATCTGCATACCTTTCGTATCGTCGCTCGTACGCAGCCTGACGCTCCTTCTTTTCGGAAGTAGTGAGGTACTCATTCAGGATGTTGGTGTTGTAGAAGATAAAGCTGCCCAGCACAAGGATCAGCGCCAGCGCCAGCCCGGCAGTCCAGGCCGTGGAATGTGTGAATCGCTGCCGCGCCCTCCGGAGCCGCGCCCCAAAGGCTTTTTCCCTGCCGCGCACCCAAAGTAGCTTCGCCACCACTGCCAGCAGCAGAGCCCAGCATGCCCAGTAGAGTTTAAACCATAGCCAGGGCCCCAGGGACGGACCAAATCCCTGCATCTCTGTATAGGACCAGCCCGGGCCGCCACCAAAGATGAGCAGGTTGTGCTCAATGCCGAACATAGGCGAAAGGGCAATAATGACGTAGGCAATGATCGCCAGCAAGTGACCGATGTATTTATGGTTCACCAGTACGTGCACCACAAGAGCCAGCAGGGCAAAGAGCAGGTATTCGGGAAGCTGCAGTCCGAACAGGATTTTGCCATACAGCCCGATCTCAAAGTGCTGGTAGCCCAGCATCAGCTGCGCAAGTAAGCCGGCCACTGCCAAAAGTATCAGGAATACAATAAGCACCAGTGCTATTCCCAGGAACTTGCCTCCAAAAGAGGTCCAGTCTGAACCTGGCATGGTGTCGGTGAGCTCGCTTAGTCCAGCATCCCGCTCACGCCAGACCAGCTCGCCGGCAAAGAATATAAGGAGAAAGGGAATGATAACCCAGCGGCTAAGTTCAGCAGACAGCGGCGCTGTCAGTTCACTAATGACAAAGGCGGTGGTTGGGACCAGCGGAAAGCCACCGGACTCCATTTGATCGAGCACCACCGGAATTGTCAGGAGCGGGATAAAAACCAGCAGGGCAAGTCCGGCCCAGCTCGTTGCGATCATCCGGAAGGACGTCCAGGCAATGGCAACGGTCTTACGCGCCTGCATGGCTAGGCCAAAAGTGCGGGGTGCCTGGGAAACAGAAATGGAAGCACCTGCCAGTACGCCAATGGACGAAGGCATCGGGGCCTGCGCCTGACTGCTGGCAGAAGCTGCAGGTGCGGCATTCTCCCGGCTTGCTCTGAAGGGAACAAGTGACCAGAGCCAGCGCCTCCTCCGGCTGCCTTCGCTGCGATGGGCAAAGCTGAAGCGCAGGTAGGTGAATGCAAGTGCCAGCAACCCTATACCCAGCCATATGAGACGGTTTACCAGCACCTTTCCCTCCAGTTCAAGCAGGCGCCAGCTTTTTTCGATAGTTGTCCATAAATGTGCCACATCTTCCACAATGAAGCGGATGCCGATCGGATCCAGCAGCGCTCCCAGGCCCCTATGAAAAAGCAGGAAGGAGGCCACGAAAAAGCCCATGAAAACCAGGAGGAAACTTCCGAAGTAGCCGGCCATGGCACGGCCGCTCAGGGTTGCCAGCAGGAACTGTAGCGCCGTAGCGACAAAGGCAGTCGGTAGCGCAATGTAGGTGTAGGCCGTTAAAAATGCCGCCGGACGAAAGGGACCGATCAATTCGGTATCAACACCAGGCAGGTAAACGCCCAGCAGAATACCCCCCTGTACCGCCAGCAGAATGATGGCGTTGAGCAAAAGGGCGGCAAGGAATCGCCCACCCAGGTACTCCCTTTTGCTAAGAGTGGTGGTGTAGATAAGCGGATACATGCCCGTCGCTACGTCCCGTGCGGCTGCATCTCCGGCAATGGCAGCGGCCATCACAAGCCAGATCAGACTGCCAAATACGGTGGTTTTAGCAACAGAGAAGGGTGAGTTAAGAAAAAACTCGGCGTACAGCACCTCGGAGAGGGAGCCGTCTCTTGTCATCAGGAATGAGAGTACGAGCAGGACAGCGATGAAGAGCCAGGTCCAGACACGGCCTAACTGGTAGGCTAACTCATAGCGAAAAATCTCCCGGAATTTCATGGCTGTTGCACTGTATGCTGTTTATCAACCTCCTGCCGGTAGTGCCCGGCCATGGTGCTGAAGTAGACATCTTCCAGATCAGGCTGCACCTGTTCAAATCCGCTGCCAGGATCTGCAGGGCTGTATACATGCACAACGGTACGCCCGCTGAGCAGCTTGGTAGAAATGATTCTATGCTCCCGTTCCAGCTGTGGCAGGGCGCTCTTCTCCACAATTTTACGCCAGATGTGCCCCTGCAGGCTTTCCATTGCCTTTAGCGGCTCGGCCTCCTGCAGGATCTCTCCCCTGTTGATGATGGCCATACGGGTGCAGAGCTCAGATACATCCTCTACAATATGGGTAGAGAGGATCACCACGCTATTCTCGCCCAGCTCACTGAGCAGGTTCAGGAAGCGTACCCGCTCGGCCGGGTCCAGGCCTGCTGTGGGCTCGTCCACGATCATCAGCTTTGGATTGCCCAGGAGTGCTATTGCCACGCCAAAGCGCTGGCGCATCCCCCCGGAGAAGCCACCCAGCTTTTGCCTGCGTACATCCCAGAGATTGGTTTGCCGCAGCAACGCTTCCACGACCTCCCTGCGTGACTTACGCTGCGTGATGCCCTTGAGAATGACGAAGTGATCGAGCAGATCCTCTGCCCTTGCATTGGGATAAAGGCCAAACTCCTGCGGCAGGTAACCTAGTGTCTGGCGCACCTCCTCATTCTGTTTCAGCACATCAATACTGCCAAGGGTAACACTCCCCTCGTCAGGCTCCTGCAGGGTAGCCAGGATGCGCATCAGGGTAGATTTACCCGCTCCGTTGGGACCCAACAGGCCATACATACCGGTAGGGATGATTAAGTTGATGTTTTTCAGTGCCTGCACCGCCCCGGCGGACCGTCCATTTGCATAGGTCTTGGAGACGTTGGTGATATTTAATTCCATAGGTTGATGCCCCTGAAATGGGAGTGTTTAGTTATTGAAATCTAAAAAAAGGTTTGGAAGTTGCTATAGCTGGGGGAGCGTACTTCGCCCTATGCCCAGGTCTTTAGCCCTACAACTCCATGCCATAAAAGGTAGAAAGCAATCAGCGTGTGTAGTCCGGATAAAAGAGTCGCAGGAATGAACACTGAACTTTTAAGTCCCCTATTTCTGTACCGGATGATTTATTTACTTAATAAAAAGGGATAAAAATCTAATAACCTATAATAGCAATAGCCCGCTGGATAGGTCAAAATCTGCATGCAGACAGGCTTGCATTAGCACTGTTGTTTTATTCAAACCCGAACAGGAACGGAAATATAAAAGTCACGACAATGGTCCACAGGAAGTACACTGGCAGGTAGGAAGCAATGACTGTTCCCACATCACTAATATTAGCCTTCTTTGATATTACTTTATAAAGTTGTGCAGTTACCAGCAAAAGATTGATTAATATAAAGACATTGCCACCCAGAACCGCAGCCCTGTTGGGCGTGATTCCCCATTCTGAAATTCGGAATAGAATGGCTGAAAGCGCAATGCTATTCACTAATACAGTTACAACTGATAGCAGGAAAAGCACCCAAATTTCCGGCTTGCTCTTGCTTGTCCTGGATGTTTCGGCCACGGAAAAGAAAATAAGAGCCAAAACCCCAATCAACAAGGCATTAAACATCAGTAAAAACTCCCGGTCGTTATAAGGGTTTTTACCTGAATAAACCATTGCTGCGAGATAAATTACCAGCATCACCAATACCAGTGGACTGAATATTTTAGCAATTACCGGCGAAACTTTACCTACTAAATGAGGATTCGTCCGGGTAAGGTAAGTACCCAGAATCGGTGCAGCAGGAAGCCCGAAAACAACTATATTCTCTATATAAAACTCCACAATATGAAAGCCGATCAGTTCGAAAAGCCCGATGGTGATCCCAGTCATGATTGCGCCAGCTATCAGGATTAGTGTTGTCATGACTACCAGGTCGCCATTATACTTTAAAAAACTAAGCCGCTGCTCCCTGTTATTTAGCTGCTCACCAACAAAAGCGAAACCTAATAACGACCATAGAAATAAGAGTAAATGAAGGCATGATAAAATTAAGGTATCGCTGTTCTCAACAGCAGGAAGCAGATTGATAAAAATTAAACCAGCAAGGGTTGCGCCAGCAATAAAAGCGATTTTATCTGGTGATAATTTATTCTTCCAGGCGAAGTAAGCTGATAGCACCGGGAAAATGATAAATCCGATGTTTCTGGTATAGAAAAACTCTTCATTAATAGATGCAAATGCCGGAAGTTTAGCAATCATACCCGCCATGATGGAGGCAATCACTACAAATAGCAAGTCTTTGCTGCTGCCCCAGGAAATTTCTTCCTTAGCGAAAGTTAGTCTTTCATACCAGAAAGCTACAAGTGTGTTGTTTTTGTATTCGGGATTTAAGGCCATAAATGCCTGCCTGAAGGTAAGTTTGTCTGCTCGGTATAACCTTTCAAGCTGCCCGGGATTTTCGAGGTTTGATAGAATCTCTTCTTTCATAAAACTCATATTATTTAATAACTTTTTTTTACCATTGTCTGATTCTTTTTGCTTTTACTTATCGTTTTAAGCACCAAGGCTTGGATAGCCCCTCCCCAGTAAAACATCATTCAGCAATCCCCTGATACACTTATCAAGCGCCTTTGAATCAATCTTAAAAGCTTTCAATCAGGTTGAGGGAATGCTGCACATATTACCTTTGTTTTCGTTTATTAAAGTACTTTGTTTTTCAAAGTTAGTTTACAAAAAAAAGCTATTCCTAAATATTTTTGCTTTCGCGGATCAGGCGTTCCAGCGCATCCAGATGGTTTTTGAAAGCTTCTCTTCCTTCTGCAGTGGCACTATAGCGGGTGTTTGGCTTGCGGCCAACAAATTGCTTCTCTACCCGCAGATAGGCAGCCTCTTCCATGGCCCGCAGGTGGCTTGCCAGGTTGCCATCTGTGAGTTGGAGCGTTTCTTTCAGGGTATTAAAGTCTGCACTCTCCTCCACCATGAGTACCGACATTATACCAAGCCGGACCCTGCTTTCGAAAGCCTTGTTAATATGTTCAAGATATTCTTTCACCTATACTCTTTGGATGCGATTTATATATTGGTTCATTGTGCTGACGCATCTCTTAGCTAAACAGCAAAAGGAGAAACTGAAATGCATTAGCCCGACATGGCAAAGCAAAATCAAGCCCGCTCATATTTATGGTACATCAGGGCGCCATATACTATGTGAAGCACTCCAAATCCAATGGTCCAGGATAAAAGTCCCCATCCTATAAAAAAACAGCTGATGAGCCCCAGCACCACTTCGCAAAAGCCCAGATAGCGTATGTCTCGGAATGTGTACTTGCTGCAGTTGATCAGGGCCAGCCCGTAAAATACCAGCATAGCGGGAGCAATCAGATAGAGAATACCATGGTAGAGCAATACCAGGCAGAATATAGCACCTACACCCAGCGGAATACACAGATTGATCAACAGACGTTTGCCCTGGCTGTTCCAGATTGGCTGTTTTACTTTCTGTGCATTTTGAAAAGTAAAATAGAAAGCAGCACCCACTGCCCCTGTAAGCACAAAAGCTGCCACAACAGCAAGAAACAATGCAGTCTCCAGCTCCAGCTGAAGGCTGTAAAGATCGCTGTAGCGAATACTGCGGCTGTTGAGATACCATTTTACCGCACCAGCACCCACCAGTGCAAACAGGCCTGCAAACACACCGGATAACCCACTAAGGGAAATGAAACGCGAGGATCGATCCATTATACTGCGAATCTCCTGCAAAGTGGCTAGTTGCTCGTGTTGCTGCGTCATATAAAGTGCTTTGTAATGCAAAGTAAAAAAAATATCTGACCCGGCAAGAGCCAGAGGAGAAAATTTTTTTATACTGTTGCTGATTGATCAGGGGAAAGAGATTTAATTATACCCGCCACCTAGGTACTTTCTGAATTGACTGCCTTTGATGAATAAAGGAATGCATGCTATTTTTCAGGCCTAAAGCCTTATTTCTTCAGGGCTTCAGGTGCATGAGAAAAAATCCGGGAGTACATCAAAAGCATTTTTTTTAAGCTGATCAGCAGTAGTATTGAAAACCAGGATATCCTGCTATTAATAAGAAGTGGGGCAACAGGGTTTCCCGTTGCAGTGCGTTATGGCGCAGGAATTACCGCCATGACTCTACTTTATCCAGGGGATAAATAGGTCGTGGAATATGCTGATAGTTTAGTTTGAATACGTCTACGTTAGTTACCCCTTCAGTTTGAACGTAGAGGGTCTGCCGGTTATACTTCCAGAAATATAAGCGGAAAGGGAAAAGGTTTTTCACTACGATTACGTCGGCTTTCCACAAGCTTAATCCCAGCTCTGTGAAAAAAGATGGTTTATAGGCCGGGCAGGGAAGTGAAGTCAGGATAAGGTGCAGCTTGCCTTGTACAATCACAGCTGTTTTGCCACATATGCTATCAGCCAGGAACATTAGTTTACCGGCAAAGGAAATCTTTTTGTTATATACCATATCCAGCCTGCCGCCAACCTCTACGGTTACTTCATGATAAAGCTGTGATGGATCTAACTTTTGAATGGCCTCGTCATCACATATAGGTACATAAGCCCTCAGCTCCTCTCTCTCTTTCATCAGGGCCTGGAGGATATGTGTATTTTCTCCGGGAGCTCCCGCTCCTACAAGATCAGAAAGGTCTGATATGATAGCTGTTCCAAAAAATCTGCGCCAGCTGGCGCTCTTTATCTTATGTATGGCCTCTGCCGGTGTAAATGGTACAGGGTGAGGATGGTCTTTCACTGCCCAGTTCATTTCGCAAAGTTCATGACACAATTGCTGCGCCAGTGCTGGGTCATTATCTGTAACAACCACGCAGCTCCAGCCCACTTCAGGCGCATCAATCCAGATATGGACCATAAAGTTTGATACACATAAAACCCTGGGATTTTGCTCCATCCCATTCATTCGTCTGAAGATCTTTCGCATAGGAGCGATAAAATCAATCGTGTAGCCACCGCCCTTGAGTAAAGGCAGCTTTTGAAAAGCCATAGTTGGCTTTAGCTCACCAAAAACTGTTTTAATCAGTAACTCTCCGCTTTTATAGCCTACACGCTTATGATCACGGTGCGGATTGGTGCGGTAACCTAAAACGAAGGTTGCATGCTCAACAAGCTTTCGGGTGATGTTAGCATGCAGATCGCAGGATACTCCGATTGGTAAATCCTTACCTACTACCTCCCGTATTTCGGCAAGTAATTCCCCTTCCGGATTATGCATATGCTCCACGCCCATTGCACCGTGTACAGAAAAGTAAATACCATCCAGCACATTATTTTTTAGTCTGCCAAGCACATGCTCTTTGAAGTGTCTGAAAACTTCTGCGGTAATCCTGCCACCCGAATGCGACCATGCAGATAAAACAGGTACTAATTCTACCTTGCCTCTACCAAAATGCTTTATGGCTTTTCTGAAGCCTTCAACCTGAAGTCTGTGTTTATCTCCTCCCTTATGTACATCCTCATCATAGTATAAAGCCAATGACTCAAAATTCCTTAGCTGAGTAGGAACAGTAGAAAAGCTGTTAGTTTCCTGGTGAAGTTCGATAAGTGCCAGCCGGTACATAAGAGAAGTATTAAATACTAATACCTTAAAAGTAATGTTGACTTGACTATGCCTGAAATACTAATCAGGAACATCTTTGGGCTTGGTTTTGGTCACAAAGTGCTAGTACTTCAGATGTAATGCTTTGTATAGGAGTAGTAAGAGAGTAAGTGAAGCATGCTGTAGCTTTAGAGAAATACCCATAAAGCTATGTGATGCTGCCCCACCTGCCTGATAATCAAGATAAGGAAAAATAGTGATACAAACTATGGAATGCAGAACTATAGAAGGTTCGCGGCTGCGACATTACACCAGTATTAATACCAACGGAATGCCGCATGAGCCATTTTTTTTATTTGAACCTGAACGAAAGGCAATAGTTTTGAAGCTGAAATTGTCTCATGATGGAGCAAACTAAAAGATTGATGCCCCGGGATAGCAGCAGTTTTTTATAGGATAACCAGCTTTCTGGCTGATGCTTTTGAAATATATCAGGATTGCCAGATTTAGAACTTTTAGAACTGTTGTTCACTGATGGGATGATTGATGGTACACTGTTTGGTACTGGCTTGGCCATGAAGAGTTCCTGTCCCGACCCAGTGTATATTACAAAGTGTGGTGGTACTGGCAAATGAGCAGTCTGCTACGTTTACTTGTGGGTTACCAACAAGGAGAAAGCTTTCTTTATAACTAAAATATCTTTTTAAAAAAATAGGCCTCTACTACAATAGAGGCCTCTGTCTGAAATTTTTATCATGATGTAGCCATGCAGGCAGGCCGCTGGGCTAGAATGTAAAAACTGTCCGGTTTTCTAGTAATTCCATTAATATTCAGCCCCGAACTGTGAGAGATGCTCTTATTCCTGTTTTCTCTTTCATAACCTTTGAGGCATCTCTGAAAAATAAACAGCATGTGCTATAATATAGCTTCTTAGAGCAGCAATATCAATTTCAGTATTCCAAAGCTTTCAGGAATTTAGTGCTCAAGGGTGAAACGGCAGGCCCAAAGTAGTGGGTCAGCACTCCTTTTTCATCTATCAGATATTTGCTGAAGTTCCAGTCAGGCGGATGGGTATTCCATCCATTTTGCTGGGCTTTTGTGAGCCACTGGTATACCGGGTGCTGCTCACTGCCCTTTACTACGCTGCTTTTCTTTGCCAGCGGAAAGGTAACACCATAGTTTATCTGGCAGAATTGCGCAATTTCTGCATCATTACTTTTCTCCTGCTCCCGGAAATCATTTGCCGGAAAGCCCATGATCGCTAATTTATCACCAAATTGTTCATGTAACTGCTGAAGTTCCTTAAACTGGCCGGTATATCCACAATTAGAAGCTGTATTTACCAGGAGCACCTTTTTGTTTTTGAACTGACTGAAGTCCAGCACCTTTCCATTATTTTGCCTGGTCTTTAACTGATAAAAGGGCAATTTGGGATCAGCACCCTGCCTGTTTTTTATAATAATTCCTTTCGCACCCGAAGATTTGCTAAAGTGCATAATTACCGGGTATAGCTTCTTTAAAATGATCTGTTTGAATGTCATCTCTATTTATTCAGAACGAGTAGTATCAGTTTATTAACAGAGGTTATGGTGCAAAAGTTGTTGTGCCTCTATGAATACGCTGCACCGCTGGAACAGAGATTCTTAAAGCCACGTTTGCGGAGGATCATAATAAAAGGATCAGCATTTAAGACAAGAGGATTGGGTACAAGGATCTAAATTGATTTGCATGTGCAAATTGACGGGAACAGTGCTTAATTTTTATTTTACTGGCTGGTTTGGGTTTTCCGGCAATCCAAGGCGCTTGAAAAATGCAGCAGGCTCCTCCCGCCGGTCAACAGTTTCATCTATGCGTCTGCCTAACTTTTCATACAACTCTCTCCTTCCTTTCATATCATCTACCAATTCCTGATAAGCAATTTGGCCCACTCTAACTGCCACCCTACGAGGCACTACCACAACACCATCTGAATCGGCCACAACAACATCTCCCGGATAAATAAGCACACCGCCAACAACAACTGGGGTCTGTACATCAATCACTTCATTTCTGCCAATTCGCTCACCTCTGCCCCTTTCCTCATAATTCAGGTAAACTGGATTTTTCTGCAGTATGATTTCATCAATATCTCTTACACCCCCTGCTGCAACCAGACCAACAGCCCCTTTTGCCTGCCAGTCCATGATGTTCTTAGAGCCTGTTGAGCCGGTGTCATTATCATCCTTATTATCCATGACGATAACAGTACCGGGCTTTATAAACTCCTGAAAAGGTTCGGTAGATAGCTGGGAATACCACATGCCCCTCCAGTCCCGGTAAGCCTGATAATTTTCGGGTTTAGTCAGGTCAGCTCCGGGATGCATTGGCCTGTTGGTAGGTGCATAGCGAACAGTAACAGCTATGCCAGAAAACCTGTGGCTCATGCTTTCAACGTCTCTCCAGAGAGGCGCAATTTTTGGGTCCATTACCCCTATTCCCATATATCCCACCGTTACAAGTCCATCGACCACATCAGTTACCCTTGCACCCCTGTATAGCTCCAGCAATACTTCATCAGATACCTCCTTCTGGACATTTGTAGAAATATCCTTTCTGGCTTTCTGCGCGAAAAGTTGTGTGCAGTAAATGTTTAAGACTGCAAAGAGCATCAAAACTGTAATCTTTCTCATGGTGAATTGATTATGTGGGGATAATTTGTTGAGCAAATCCTGGAATAATAGCATAATAGTATCAGCTAAGAATTAAGAATTAAATATTGATACCATCCATACCGGACATTTAGATAAGCGTCCAGTGGGAAAAAAATATTAGCGGGAATTACTCTTTAGCACCCGGTATGGTAAAATAGAAAAGAATATTGTTCGATACAAACTGAAAGACTGTAATAACTCTCCTGACAAAAATTACTTATTTTCGTTTAGTACGTTAGCAGGTTATGATGGAGATATGCAAGCAGTTGGTAGTGAATCTGCTTCTCTGTATTGGGAGGCAATAAAAAAATACATCATGTATAACAGGGAAAAAATGGGGAGTTATAATTCAGTTAATCATAAAAAGGAGCTGGGCGAAAGGAGTAAGCTAGCTTCATGGGCCGGCTTATTTGTAGTAAGCATTGGCGCAGTATGGTTTATCTCATCAAGCATATGGGGTTGGTTTGAGCGGAAATGAATTCCGATGGTGAGGTAAAGAGAAGAAAGCTATGCTTTAGTGCTTTATTTTCCTGCCTTTTTTTTGCAAGGGTTTTACCAGCTGCCATTCCGGCTTATCATTTGCCTGTGCCAGGTTTCTTCAGCCAGAGACGTGATGCTGATCAGATCGTTTTTCTTTAAAAAGTCAACTGACTGTCGATACAACTCCATCATTGCTTCAGGCTGCTCGCCTGCAGGCACATTGGAGTTTTTCATCAGTTGAAGGCCAGATGCCAGTTATTACCAAAGCCCTGTTCAGGGGAGTCTTTCAGTATTTCGCGATCACACCAGGCAGATACTATACCTTCGTAATTGTCTACAGGGATCAGGTTATTTGGTGATGTGGCAACCGGACAGGGTATGCTGAACTTTTTCCTAAAGCCATGAATGGTGGTGCCATCACAGCAGAATGAGTACCGGCAACAGGCCATAGCCCAGATATGATCGATCACCAGTTTTTCTTTCTGCCGTATTTTAGGCCAAAGTGTAAGGATAGGTTCAAGAACCGGCGCTAGAATTTTTATAGATTTATTGCATGAAAAACATTACTGCCTAAATAATTCCCTGCCCTATATTCATGGAAGAACAAGAATACTTTATGCGGGAAGCTATCAAGCTTTCCATTGAAAAAATGCGAGCTGGTTTAGGAGGTCCTTTTGGAGCGGTAGTCGTACGTAAGGGAGAAATTATTGCGCATGGGTTTAATAATGTTACCTCCACTAACGATCCAACTGCGCATGCAGAGATAGATGCCATCAGGAAAGCCTGTGCTGCCTTACAAACTTTTCAGCTGGATGATTGCGAGCTCTATACCAGTTGTGAGCCTTGCCCGATGTGTTTGGGTGCCATTTACTGGGCTCGTTTCAGAAAAGTGTATTATGGAAATTCAAAAACAGATGCGGCCGGTATAGGCTTCGATGATCAGTTTATTTACGCAGAAATTGATAAACCTTTACCAGAACGTTCTATCGCAATGGAGCAATTGTTACCCCAAGAGGCATTCGTTGCCTTTCAGGAATGGGATAATAACCCGGATAAAATAGTATACTAATCCATCAGGTAGTTACCCCCGGCTACAATTTTTTTCAAGGACTTGATTGATCAGAAATAAGCTGGTAAATCTTTATGATGGTTACTGGGAGGCTTTTCTGTTCAGCAATACTGCACCATACATTTGTTGTAAACAGGGATACTATGCTAATTCCAGGATAACCCGCTGCAGAATTACCTGCATTAGCGCCGGCCGGCTGGTTTCGCTTTTGTCAGTCTGTATGCTATAAAAGAACTCATAGATTTAGTTCTCCCAATTTTTAAGTCTTTTGGTAACAGTAGGTGTTTTTGATCATATCTAATCTTGGTGATTAACTGATAAGCATCATAACTTATAACTGTTCTCGTCATAATTTCTCTTATACAGACCCCCTACATTTATATCATTGAAATGGATGTGCAACTCATGTATAAAACCATCGAGAGTATATACAGCATTCAATAATCAAACTTCGGCAATGATAAAAATTGCTACAGACCAGATATCAGATTAACAAGAATACTACAAAACATACCGGCCATGAAAAATCTATTCACTAAATCATCTCTAATAATCTTCGCAGCTGTCCTGATGGCAACTCCCGGAGATGTATTTGCCCAACAGCCTTCTTTACAATTTTTCAGACCTAATAGCAAAGCCGGTTTAAATGTATTTGAAGCACCCAAAATTGATACTGTTACTTATGAGGGAGTAAGAGTTCGGGTAGGCGGTGATTTTGCAATGCAATTTCAGGGAATTACGCAGTCGAATGACGAAAGCAACCTGGTAGAGCTTGGCCAGAACCTTAACCTGCCAAGTGCAAACCTGAATATCGATGTTCAATTACTTGACGGTGTCCGAATGCACCTAAGGACTTACCTGTCTGCCAGGCATCATAATGAAGCATGGATAAAAGGTGGTCATATGAGAATAGACAAACTTGATTTTATTAAACCAGGATTTTTGAGTGGCATTATGGAGTACACCAGCATCACAGTAGGTTTAGATGAATTCAACTATGGCGATGCTCACTTCAGAAGATCAGACAATGCCAGGGCCATTTTCAATCCCTTTGTAGGCAACTATATTATGGATGCTTTTTCTACAGAAGGTTTTGGTGAAGTAACAGTCCAAAAAAATGGATTACTGGCTGTAGTTGGTGTTACCAATGGTAAACTTAACCAGAACGTGGTGGTGAATGCAAACAGTGATAACAAACTTTCCTTCTTTGGTAAACTGGGCTTTGACAAACAGGTGAACGAAGATTTGAGGGTAAGACTGACAGGTTCCTGGTATATTAACAATGGTACCACTACCGGTACCTGGCTTTATGGTGGCGACCGTGGCGGTGCAAGGTATTACCAGGTGTTGCATACACAACCTGATGCAACCGGTGCTGTTCAGGGTGGCAACTTTGATGGCAGGTATAATGCCCGCTTTACCAAATTAACTGCCATACAAATTAACCCCTTTATCAAACTGGGTGGCCTGGAGTTCTTTGGTATCTATGAAGTAGCAAATGGTAACAACGAATTTACACAGCCACAACCTGATAAAGAAGGTGCATTTACGCAAGTGGCAGGTGAATTGCTCTACCGCTTTGGTGCAGATGAAAGATTTTATGTAGGTGGCCGATATAATACAATTAGTGGCAAAATGAGAGAAAGCGCTACAGAAAATCTAGAAATCAGCAGGGTTAATGTAGGCGGTGGCTGGTTTATCTCTAATAACATCCTGACCAAAGTAGAATATGTACAACAAAGCTACAATGGCAACGCCTGGACAGGACGGTTTGCAGGGGCGGAATTCAGTGGAATTAACGTAGAAGCGGTTATAGCATTTTAGTTAAGGGGTGCTATACGCTGGGCCACCGGATTTAATCCGGTGGCTTTTTTTGATCAAAGATTTTATTATATGTTTTTATCTGAATGCTCTTCTCTGGCTATTTCATAATTATTTACAGAAATCATAAAGCCCTCTGTCGCTGTGACAGAGGGCTTTATAGCTACAATGAAGCAGCATTCAACTAAATGTCCGACAATTCTTTGTAAGACATTTATCATTTGATCTTTGTATTAGAAACCAAGATAAGTCCCAGCCTTAACCCCTTGTTTTTATATCAATTTCCCTACTGTTTTCCCTCTTTCATCCGCTCACGAACACCATCATCTACGCCTCTGCCCTCTTCCATTGGTTCATGCAATGCACCCGAAGTGGGTGGCAGAGGTGGTGCATTTTTGATCTGGTATCTGTGAATAATATTGGCCGATAACCTTTCGGTAAAGCGGGGAAACCAGCGGTGGGAGATCCACGCTCCCTTTGCTTTCCAGCCCACCGGAAGCTCGTTCTTGCGGCGCAGTGATGCCCTGATGGTGGCATTCACCACCTTACGGGGAGGGTCCATTGCCGCCATGCGCCCGGTGCCCCCACTGTAGTTGGCTGCATGCCGCCAAAAGGGAGTATCAACCGCCCATGGCTCAACTGTAATAACTTTTATGTTTTTATAACCATTAAGTCTTAATTCATGATTAAGGGCCTGGCTTAGGTTCAGAATTCCTGCCTTTGTTGCAGCATAGGTTGCATGGTAGGCAAGCGGATTTACACTTTCAACAGAACCCATATTGATGAGTCTGCCATAGCCCTGAGCTCTGAACTGCTGAATAGCCGCATGGCTGCCGTAAATAAAACCTTTAAGATTAACATCAACAATACGTGCCTGGTCTTCAAGGGGTATGTCCCAAAAGCGGCCTATGCCTCCAACGCCGGCCATATTGATCCAGACATCTATTTTTCCATACTGCCTCACAGCAGCCTCTGCCAGACGCTGCACCTCTTCCGGCTTACTGATATCCATGGGAACCACAAGTGCCGTGCCACCTGCTGCACGAACCTGGCCGGCAACTTCTTCCAGCAAATCTGCTCTGCGGGCGGCCAGTACTACATTTGCATTGTAAGCACCAAGCTGTTCTGCCACTCCCCGACCGAAACCACTGGAAGCGCCTAGAATTACCACTGTTTTACCTGCTATTTTGCGCTGGCCCGATGCGCCCAGCTCCCAGGTAGCACAACCACCCAGGCAAATGCTTATGAGCATCAGCAGCAAAACTGTTAACTGTGTACGGGCAACAAATAAATGTTTTTTTAGAAACTTTTCTGCTTTAAATAATACCGATTGATGTTGATTGAATTTCCGGAACCTGCTATCCGGACTATAGGTGTAAGAATATGATTCTGTGAGGCTGTTATGGTTAGGTGCTTGAATAGCAGCATGAGTTCGTACAGGTATAGTCATGATAACAACTTTGAAAAATTAAAAATAAGAATATGTGCTACAGTTATTTTTAAAACAGTAATTGGTTCTTTTAAATAATGTTTGGAGAAGGATTATGATGTAACCTGGCAGTGGTGATCTTTTGTTGTTTTTGAAAACTTTTCCTGATTCACGTTATTTAGTGAAAAGGCGCAGCTGCCAATACTTCTGATAGTTTATGAAAAATGATCCCAAATATTTACGATTACTTTCTGATCAATTTCCAAATGCTGCACAGGTAGGCAAAGAGATCATTCTGTTAGAGGCTCTGTTATCGCTTCCTAAAAGCTCCGAGCTGTTTATCAGCGATATTCATGGGGAGCATGAGTCGTTTCAGCATATGCTAAGAAATGGTTCAGGACTAATCCGTCAGATGATTGTAGAGCTGTTTGGTGAAGAATTAAATGATAAAGACCTGCGCAGATTAGCAGCACTGATCTACTACCCTGGCGAAAAGCTTGAAATTCTGAAAAAAGAAAATGCAGACTGGGAGCATTTTTACACCATCACCATTAAAAGACTTGTAGCGATAGCCTATGAATTTACCTCTATTTATACCAAAAGAAAGATTGACCGGCTGTTGTCGCGTGAGTATGGGCTAATTATTGCTGAATTGCTGCAGGGAGAGGCTTTGGGTAAGCGAAAGAGCGACTATAATGAAAAACTCTTAAAAACAGTCATTGAAATTGGTGAGTGTGATAAACTGATCATTGCACTGGCAGAGTTTATACAACGCATAGCGATTGCCAAAATCCATGTGATCGGAGATATTTTTGACCGGGGCCCCGGTGCAGAAGTTGTGGTAGACAGTCTGATAGATTATCATTCTGTGGATATCCAGTGGGGCAATCATGATATTGTATGGATGGGTGCTGCTTCGGGATCTTTGGCCTGTATGGCAAACGTAATCAGATTATCCCTTCGCTATGGCAACACCAATACCCTGGAGAAGGGGTATGGCATTAACCTGATCCCGCTGGCTTCATTTGCGCTGGAGCATTATAAAGACGACAAAAGCCTGATTTTTAATCCAAAGGTAAAACCCGAAGAGCTGCTTAATGAAAGTGAACTCTGGCTTAACCGGATCATGCACAAAGCCATCAGCATCATACAGTTCAAGCTGGAGGATCAGCTGATTGACCGGAGGCCTGAATTTGATCTTAATAACAGAAAGATGCTCTCTAATGTAAATTTTGCCACCGGCGAGGTACGTGTGGAAGGTCAGATATACCAGTTAAAAGACACTTATTTTCCCACCATTGATCCTGCGGCGCCAGCAAAATTATCTAAAGAAGAAGAAAACCTGGTAGCACAGCTTTTTGAATCCTTCCAGCACAGCAGCCGGCTAAAGAAGCATGTGCAGTTTTTGTTTGAGAAAGGATCGATTTATCATATTTCCAACGATTGCCTCTTATTTCACGGATCTATACCGATCGATGAGCAAGGTGAGCTTGCCTGTGTGGAGATGCTTGGAAAAAGGCTGAAGGGAAAAGAGTACATGGATTTTCTGGACAAGCTGGCCCGGGAAGCTTTTTCAGGTGTAGTGGGTACCCCGGAAAATGATCTGGCAGTGGATATGATGTGGTATCTATGGTCAGGCCCGCAGTCTCCCCTGTTTGGTAAAGACAAAATGACCACATTTGAGCGGTATTTCATAAACGATCCATCCATTCATAAGGAGACGAAAGGATGGTACTACAAATACAGAGATAACCCGGAAACCTGTAACAAAATCATGGAGGATTTCGGACTGGATCCGCACAATGCTATCATCATCAATGGTCATGTTCCGGTGGTGGTCAAGAAGGGTGAAAGCCCCATCAAGGCAAATGGAAAGCTGATTGTGATTGATGGTGGTTTTGCCAAAGCCTACCAGGACCAGACAGGCATTGCAGGATATACCATGATCTTTGATGATCAGGGCAAGCAGATCATAGCCCATTTACCTTTTGAGTCTACGGCAAGAGCAATAGATGAAGAACTGGATATTTTATCCAGCGAAACCCTTTACTCCTATTCTGATAAACCACTAAAAGTTTCTGATATCAAAGATGGTGATGCAATCAAAGAACTGATTGAGGACCTGAAAGAATTACTAAGTTATTACCGTTCCGGACGCATCACAGAACGATTTCAGCCTATAGAAAGTTAGTGCTGCTGCAATTTTCATGAATGGGCATTAAATTGCCGGCCTACAAGGCCAAAAACGCTCTACCAGCTTATCTCATGCAATCAAACATTCTGCTGATCAACTGTCCTGACCAAAAAGGACTGGTATTCAAAGTTACTGATATTTTATACAACAAATTTGGCCTCAACATCATCAGCAATGCAGAGTTTGTTGAAAGGAAACACCAGCATTTTTTTATGCGCACCGAGTTCTCTGGTACCTTCCAGAGAGATGAGCTGTTAAGCGATCTGGAAAAGGTGCTACCACAAAATGTACACATCAAGCTCACTGATCAGAGGAAGAAAGACATTGTGGTGATGGCTACAAAAGAGTATCACTGTTTAAGTGATCTGCTCATCAGGCACACTTTTAATGATCTGAATGCCAATATTCTTTGCGTGATCAGTAACTACAATGATCTTGAGCCGCTTACCCATAAATTCAATGTGCCTTTTTATCACATCAGCCATGAAGGTAAAAGCCGTGAAGCACATGAGGCAGTAGTGATGGAAGTTATTCAGCAATATGATCCAGCATTTGTGGTACTGGCCAAATACATGCGCATCTTGTCGGTTGATTTTGTCTCCCGCTTCGAAAATAAATTGGTTAATATCCATCACTCCTTCCTGCCTGCCTTTGTGGGCGCAAACCCTTATGCACAGGCCTACGAGCGAGGTGTAAAAATTATAGGTGCCACCGCCCATTTCGTGAATAATGAGCTGGATCAGGGACCCATCATTGCACAGAGTGTTATCCCGGTAGACCACTCCTACAGTGCCAGGGAAATGGCACGTTCCGGCCGCGATGTAGAAAAAAATGTACTGGCCAAGGCGCTAAAACTGGTACTGCACGAGCAGGTGTTTGTGTACCGAAACAAGACGATAATTTTTGAATAGCTTCCCCAATGAATCGTTTTTTTAACAGAGAGGCATCTTTACAACTACTCCATAACATCCGGGACTCCTCTTATTCTTCGGTATATGATTATGAAAAGCACAGGATGATCATTCAGGATGATTATGCAAACCCGCTGGTTTATTTCAGGCTTCCCATTGTCATTCCTCCTCCTGCGGTACAAACACCTGATCAGGGAGAAGCTGTAAATTATGTGATGCTGCTGATCCAGTCAGGAAATTGTGCCATGGGTTATTTTAGTGATGGCCAGAACCTGGATCATAAAGTTTTTCGCTCCTATATGGTGCGGAAGAAGCAGGGAAAAAGCCAGATCAAATATCTGAAAACAAAGGGTAAATCGCGAGCCGGCTCCAGGGTCCGTTTGGGGGAAACAGTAGAATTTTTTGAGAACATCAATGAACGGCTGCAGCTATATTTTGAAGAAAATACCATACACCGCATTGCCATCAGCTGCTCAAAAACACTTATACCTTTTCTGTTCAATTCTAAAGTAGAAACACCTTTTGATAAAAAGGATGAACGCCTGTTTAAAATACCCAAACATGTAAACACCCCTATTTATGATGAAATGATGGAGGCGCACAAGTTCCTGCTTAGGGGAGAGATGATTTATGATGAACTCCACCAGGAAATAGTAATTACACTCCTGGAGGGGACTATGGATACAGGCGAAGAGTAGCCTCTAAGACCATAGATGGAATGTAAACTTTTTATCAGCTATTCTATTTTACAAAGATGGATTTACGAGCTTAGCTGCTGTATTGGCAGCTAAGCAGGCAGGACTGGCAAAAGGTTTTAACATTTAAAATTTTAGTACTTTGAAAATACTCCCTACCCTCTGCTTTTTCACAGCATTATCCTTTGCTTTCTTCTCCGGCTGTGCACAATCAAAAGAAGACTACAGGAGTAAAACAGGCAATATGGAAGTGCAGGAAGCTTTTCCTGCTTTATCCTTTGAGCGCCCGGTAGATCTGCAGCATGCAAACGACAACCGCCTGTTTGTGGTGGAGCAAAGAGGTGTGATATCAGTTTTTCCAAATGAAGCATCGGTGGCAGATGCAGCTGCTTACCTCGACATTGAAGACCAGGTTGATGATAGCGGCAACGAAGAAGGGCTGCTGGGTTTGGCTTTTCACCCCGACTATCAGCGCAATGGTTATTTTTATGTAAACTATACGGCTTCTAATCCTAATCGAACAGTGATCTCCCGCTTCCGGGTATCTGCCTCAAACCCTGATATGGCTGATAATAGCAGCGAACTGGTACTGCTGGAAATTCCACAGCCTTACTCAAACCACAATGGCGGCCAGCTGGCATTTGGGCCCGATGGGTATTTATACATAGCGGTAGGCGATGGCGGCTCCGGCGGTGATCCCAGGAACAACGGGCAAAGTCTCAACACTTTGTTAGGCGCTATTTTACGCATCGATGTAAATGGTAAAGCAGCGGGGAAAAACTAAGCCATTCCGGCAGACAATCCCTTTGCAGCCAATCAGCAGGGTTATAAACAAGAAATCTGGGCGTATGGGCTGCGTAATCCCTGGAGGTTTAGCTTTGATACACAAACCAACACCCTTTGGGCTGCCGATGTTGGCCAGAACAAGTGGGAGGAAGTAGATATAATCGAAAAGGGAAAGAATTACGGCTGGAATATAATGGAAGGCAAGCACTGCTTTCAACCATCATCTGGCTGTGAGCAGGAAGGATTAGTTATGCCGGTTTTGGAGTATGGCCGTGATGAGGGAGTATCCATCACAGGCGGCTATGTATACAGGGGGGCTGCCATTGATGAGCTAAAAGGCAAATACATATATGCAGATTTTGTAACGAGCCGCATCTGGACACTTGATTTTACCGACAGGGCAAATTCAGTGAATACGGAAATATTCAAGGTTCCCTTCCCGGTTTCATCTTTTGGGGTAGATCAACACCAGGAGTTGTATGTATGCGGCTTTGATGGCAGGATCTATAAATTTGCTATGGCAGCCGGAGAATAGTGGCAAATTTGCAGTTATAAGAAGCTTTCCCATAAATACCCTGCGGCTCCTGCCATTCCTGCGCAAGCGGTAATCTGTTTTTAAGATTCAGTTGCTATTTATGAGATAGCTTTTAAGCATTCAAATGTTTTTGAACAGATTCAGCATTTTTGTTCTGGTGGCAGCATCGGGTAAATGGCCGTACATGGCAGCCATGTTATCCTTTAGGTGGTGAGGCTTGTCTGTGGCCGGAATGGCACAGCTTACTGCCGGGTGAGAGATGATATATTTCAGGAAGAACTGGCTCCAGCTCCGGCAGCCAATCTCTGCAGCCCAGTCGGGTAATTCTTTGCCCCTGGTACGGGTAAATAAACTTCCACCCTCAAAGGGCCTGTTAATGATCACGGCCACCCCCCTGTCTGCGGCAAAGGGCAGTATTGTTTTTTCTGCCTCTCTGGTTTGGATGGAGTAGTTAAACTGCACAAAATCAACAGCATATTCTTTCATCACCCGCATCAGGTCCGGATAGGAGCCGGTGGTGTAGTGGGTGATGCCTATGTAGCGGATTTTCCCCTCCTCTTTCCAGGCTTTTAATGTATTCAAATGAGTTTTATAATCTACCAGGTTATGTACCTGCATCAGGTCCAGCTTAGGGGTTTTCAGCAGCTCTATAGAGTTATTCATCTGCTGTATGCCGGCTTCCTCTCCTGATGTCCAAACCTTGGTAGCAACAAAAAGCGAAGGATGTAAGCCGAGCTTTTGTGCAAGTGCACCTACTACCTCCTCAGAGCTGCCGTACATAGGAGAAGAATCAATCATTTTACCGCCTGATTCAACAAAGATCTTAAGAATTTCCTCCAGACCGGCTCTTTTAGATGCAGCACTGCCCACATCAAATGTTTGCCATGTACCCATACCGATGGCAGGAATTTTTTCGCCTGTTGAAGGAATTGTTTTATGGATAATAGGCTGTGCCATCACATCTGGTTTTGTATTGGAAGCAAAGGCGGCAGCAGGTATCAATAAACAACCGGCAGCTGCTTTAAAGCTGCTTAAAATCATTTGACGGCGGTTTATGCTATTCTGCATACAGCTGCTGGTGGATAAACACAAAACAAGTAAAAAATTAAAAGGTTTTCCTGAACACTTTCACAGGAAAAAGGCGGAAGTCGTTCAGGTTGATGGCATACAAAAAGCCATCCCAGTGTATAATTGGTACCATGCCTGTCGGGTTCGTACCATTGCTGTTGGGTATGTTCACCAGGGCATTGCCCACATAGGTAATATTCCTGATACCCATGCGGGCAGCAATGTAAAGCAGAAAAGTTTCTTTTTCCTGGGGGGTGGAGGTATAGCCAATTTCCTTGTCAGCAGGTCCACCGGAGGTACTGTTGCTGGTATAGGTTAATCTGGCAAAGGTATTGATGTTAATCTCCGGCACCGATAGCCTGGGTACATCAGTTGCTGTTTTTTCGGCCTGTCCAAACATTCCCCCATTCACCGCGGGCCGCACCATTTCTGTTTGATGGCCGGGTTTTTCCAGCTTCCTGTGATTATCAGCTTTAAATGCCCGAAGCAGTGTTTCGGCCGGTGATGCAGGCTTCTGTTCTGTTTGGGAATGGGAAACGGGAATGCTAAGGGGGTTGCCCTGATGCTGGCGGTGCACATCGATGATCACCGTAAAGGTGTTGATAAAATGTTCGGTATTTTGCAGGTGGAAAAGCTCCAGCTCATATAACCTGTTTTTGCCTACCAGGTAATCGTGTATGTTCTTGGTCTTCTCCCATACCAGCTTTATTTTATTTTCATGCAGGGAGCCTTTATACAGTTTGTATAAATTGTAGAGGGTGGTAAGCCTGATGTTCGATTCATTAACATACTCTACATCCTTTACATCAAGATCAACCCGGTTTCCAACCACCACTCTTCTTTTAGACGAACCACCCAGGCCAAACAGCGACCGAAAAAAATTTGTCATTTACAAAGCATTCTTGGAGAGGATTCTTTTCAGATGAAGGGTCTCAATTTCTACCTGTACTTTTTCAGTCTGCTTAATGCTTTCAAAGAAATTATCCAGGTTTTTGAGGTACATATCCAGAATAGCATCCTGTTCCTGCGTCAGGATGCTTTCCGGTTTATCCTGCTTTTTGAGGTTTTCAGCCATTACTCAACTTCAATTTGTTTTGATTTGCTAAAGGTGCCAATGATTTTGCTGTTCAGCTCTTCCTGCACCTGGGTAAGCTCTTTCACGGCTTCTGCCCTTTTTTTACTGCCTTCTTCCGATATTTTGATCACCGCATCCAGGGTTTCAATCATATCGCGGTTTACTTTTTTAAGTGTTTCCAGATCTACAATACCACGCTCATTTTCTTTTGCCGCTACCACTACATTGGTTTTAAGCAGTTCTGAATTTTTAAGCAGCATGGCATTGGTGGTATCTGTTACCTTTTTCTGTATATCCAGCGCCTTACGTTGTTTCTCAAGACCAAGTGCAATGGCTACCTGCTGCCTCCATACCGGTATTACCGTATTGATGGAGTTCTGGATCTTCTGTGCCAGCACATCGTTAGTGGTCTGGATCATTCTGATCTGGGGCATCGACTGGGTAGCTATGGTATGAGAAAGTGTAAAGTCATGCACCTTCTTTTCCAGTTTTTCCTTGAATGCAATCATATCACTAAGGCGCTGCACGGCCAGCTCATCCTGATTGCTATCTTCTACCTCCTGCTGCAGTTTCGGTATAGTGGTATTCTCCAGCTCTTCAATTTTAAGCTTTCCGGCAGAAATAATAGACCTGACCTCATGAATGTACTCAACCGCCTGCTTGAACATTACTTCAAGGCTTGTAGAATCTTTTAGTATACTCTGGCGGGTTCTTTCCAGCTTCAGCACTACATCATCTACGTTTTCAGAAACAGTGTTATACTGGCTGGCAATTCGTTTAGACTTATCAACAAATCGCTGCATGAAAGGGAGACCGCTGACCATGCGGGAGAGGCGGCTTGGATTTTCTGCTTCGTCGATCTTGATCATGCTGATCTGTGCCAGCAGCTCATTAATGGCCGTGCCGGCATCGCCAGAGTCTTTCACCTTTACCTTCGAAAGCAATTCATTGGAGTAATACCCCAGCTTGCGCTGTGTTTCAACACCAAAATTATTAAGGGTTTCCGGTTTGTCAGGATCAATGGTTTTAGAAAGAGCAATTGCTTTTTGCTGTATCAGTTCCTGGTTTTCGGCTATCGAGATTTGGTTTTTTTCCATCTTACTTATGCTCTTAATTGTTTTCTAAAGGACTTTTCAAGCGTATTTACATATTTTTTGATATTATCATGACGCTCGTTGGTTTCGTACCATTCAATTTCGTGCAGGGGCAAATACTCACCCAGCAAATCACGAACTTCATTCAGCAGTGCATCGCCTTTTTTGGTTCTGAATTCAGGATTTCTATAGAATGCACTCAGGTACTGCACCTTAACCTGCCCGGCTTCAGTAACGGCAAGTTCTTTTACTTCTACCGTTAGCTCCGATGTTTTATCATCTTCCGTCACCAGGGTTTTATACACGCCCTTATTGCCCTCTTCCAGTGCAGCTCTGCACTGTTCCCGTACTTCACGTACAGCTTCGCGCAGCTTCCTGTTCGGCTTTATTTTATGTCCGTACAGGTAGCCGAAAAAGAACGTAATTATTGATGTTACTACAATTATCATTTGTCTTGAAGTTAAGATTTTAAATTTAAAAAACAGTTTATGAGCCTGCTCCAGCAATAAGCCTGTCCTTGTCAATCAGATTTACTTTTACCGGCCTATCATCCTGCTTCTCACCCGCCACCAGAGATGTATATATAAATAACCTCTATTGATACCCCTTCGTTCAACCAGTATCTGCGCTCTTCATATAACGTTTATCAGGCAATATTATGCTTTGACATTGATGACATTCCTATGGCTACAACTGGCTTAGGCTATTACTGTCTCATGAACAGAGCAACAGCTATATATTTTTACAAATTCTACGTTTTAAAATTCCTTAAGATAGAGAAGATTGATAAAAGGTCATATTTCAAGATAAAAGGTGAACAGAAGCGGATCTTCCTGTTCCATAAAAGCGCTGACATAACAGAGTAACACTAATGTTAATCCTGAATATAGTGTTATGAGTAAATATAAAAAACATACACCCTATTAGGGCTTACAGCACTATTTATTTTGATAAAGATCACTAATACTCTTCATCTCAAGTTCTGCCAAACAAATTCCGGAAGTAAAACAGAAGGTAAAAGTTCTGGCAGCTGTGCCAGACAATTACGGGTGTTTTAGAGGATCATGCAACAAAGCAGGAGCCCTGTTAGTCATTACTGGTAGTTCCAGAGCCAGCGTCTGGATATTCATTAAATAACAGGATCAGTATGGAAGATGAAGAAGACGACGAATCTCTAGGGAATCCAGATATTCCCTTGGTACTGAAGGGTAAGGAAATCTATGATTTGAGCGCTGCAATAGTTGCGATTATTCCGGATGATGATGATGTACTCTCGAGCTTTAAAGAATTTGTACTGGAAGATGCAATGGTGCTTTATGCAAAAGTAGTGAGTGCAGAAGCAACGGAATTTTATGATCTAAAAATGGAAAGCGCTGCCATCATCAGAAAGGCAGCAAGAGACCTGTTGACGCACTGCAGCGGGTTAGAAATGTTTGGCTTCAGAGAAACGCACTACCTGGAATTAATCAGAGCAGCTATTGAAGAATATCGGCTGTTATTTCTGGACTGGGTGAAAGGATTCGACCAGTGGAATTATGTGATTGACCGGTGGGGGCTCTTCAATCCGCCTGGTGTTGATGCGAATGATCACGACCCTGATGAAGATCTTCCACCGGAATAATAAATAAATTATACCTATCAGGATTCATGTTTTAGTGAAGATGAGTAGTGGTAATATGGCACCGGAAAAAATGGATTTCAGCCCATAGAGCTTTACAATTACTCCTGCTTAGCCTCTGGCTTTATATAGATCAAATACTAGCTTGGTGTTATATGCCTGTTACATAATGATATATATCTTTTTGTTATTAATATTAATTATCACAATAGAGTTAATATATAACACATATAATATAGACTTACAAAGTAACATCATATTGAAAAAGCTACTCTGTAATATTTGATTACGAAGTAAGTATCATAACTTGAGTTACCTAGTATTACTTATGTATCATGAGTTGTTGATACTGATGACTGTTATGGCAACGAAAGAAGATTAATGTGTTCAAAGAAGAATGATGTAAATGCTTCTTCAAATTAACTTTATATATACCCTTCCTTATTAGAATTCTAACAGGCGATCAGCCTAAATGATTTGCCTGATAGTTAGCTGCTGAAGTTTTCTTGCCTGTGCATTGTAGTTAAGCCGTTATATTTTAGATTAATCGTAAACCACATTATTTTTTATGATTATTGATCGGGTCTGTAACGCATAAATGGTTTGTATTCATGTGAAATTGTGTGAATGCCGGACCATCAGCAGTAAAAAATAAAGAGATCGCTGTAAATCATTTACATCTCTCGTATGGCGCTGCCCCTAGATGATTGGTGCTTTAACTGACAACTGCTCATAGAGTTAAGATAGCCAAGAACGCAAGTATTATAGTCCAGACAGAAGCTTTCATATAGATAGAAGTAGTCTTCAGTATTAAAAATTACGAATGAATTCAAATGACTTTCATTCCAGCAGAACTATTCTGAATGCTACCCACATGGGTGGGGTGTAATAATTAAAAAAATATTATCTTTTTAACTTATTGATTAATAGCTGTTTAAATATAATAAATATCAGTAACATTGGTAATTCCACTTATATAAAGTAACATAAGGATCAAAAACCATCCCAGTAATCTTGCATCAATAAGTAATACCTATAATAAAGTATTATTCATATTACCTGGGTTATATATGTTAATATAAAAAGTTGATAATTTCAGTATCACAGTCAATATTGATATCATAGGTATGACCCTAATCATGGTAAGGATGAAAAGCAGAATGCTGATGTTATGCAGGAAATGAATCAGGTACTTTACCTGCTACTCCCTCTCCTAAAGCTGTATGGTATTCCCAGCGCATAACCTGTTTTCTGTAAATCCGGGAAAAGGAAGTAAGAATATTAATAGTTAACAGGGGTATTGACCAACTGGAAAAATCTGAAGCTTGCCCACCGACTTAGCCAGTCTAATTTTTTAGAATAAGAGGTTTGTGATATAGTAAGATCAGAAACATTAAGTTATCACTTAACATCGTATTCACATAGAACAATAAGTTATCGGTTAACTATTGGAACATCTTATTTTGCATAAAAAAAAGCCACCCTGGGGTGGCTAAATTCTGGAATGTTTAATTATCAGCTTCTGCGGGCTTTTCTGATCCGGCTGGCTCTTTCCTTTTCACGTTCTTTCAGCTTTTCCGGCCGATCAGGGATGTTACCTGCAGATTCAAAGAGCTTGTCGAGCGCATCCTGCATAGCATCTTTCTGTGTGTAATAGGAATCTTCAGTAATGCGCATCATGTGCACATAATCTTTCAGCCGTTCCAGATAATCCTCCCGGATAACAAAGGTCTGGCGGATATCCTTTGCATCTTCAGTTGCCGCCGGTTCTTCTTCTGCAAGTTTTGGTACCGGCTGATTGGCAGGCGCTGAACCTACCAGACTTTTGATACCTCCCTTATCTGTTATATTTGTCTTATCTATCGCTCCTCTGAAGCTTTTACGTTGTGCCATTCTAATTATAATACTTGTAATACAATGAATATAAAGTTATCAAAAAATATTGGTAACACAAGTATTACTGGTGAACTGCCTTGCCTGTTTCCTGTCTTTGGAGTATCTCTTCTACCAGCGCCGCATAGTCCAGTGCCCCGTTACATTTAGGGTTATAGGAGAATATATCCTTCCAGTGGCTGGGTGCTTCTGCCAGGGTAACATTGTCACGGATTACGGTTTTAAAAGCTTTGTCTTTGAAATGTTCATTAACCAGGTCAGCAATATCGCGGTTCAGAACTTTACGGCCATCATATTGGGTGGTGAATACCCCACTGATGTGCAGACGGGGATTAATGTTTTCACGTACAAGTTCAACGATATCCTGTAGTTTATCCAAACCATGTAAAGCCAAAAACTGGGCCTGGAGCGGAATGTAAATCTCATCGGTTGCCGCAAAAGCGTTGATTGTGATCAGTCCTAAGGAAGGAGCACAATCTATCAGAATATAGTCATACTGATTTTTAATCTTATCGACCAGCTTCTTCAGAATTGTTTCCCGGGCAATTTTGGAAGCTAACTCTACTTCTGCACCTGCCAGATCAAGTGTGGATGGTACTACATGCAGATTCTCCCGCACTTCATAAGGCTTTAGCTCATGCTCCCCTACCAGAGCACCATAGATGGTAAACTCCGGATCCTGCACCCCAAAGCACTGCGAAAGATTTGCCTGTGGGTCCATGTCGATCAACAGCACTCTTTTTCCTTTTTGCGCAAGGCCAGCGCCAATGTTAACCGTAGATGTGGTCTTCCCTACCCCTCCCTTGTGGTTGCTTAAAGCAATTACTTTTGTCATACTATCTATCGTGTATTATTGATGTTACTAATGTTTCTGTTGTTGCAATAGATCATGCTGTTGAACATGTTGCCAATATTAATCAAGGTCGCCGGTACTTGCAAGAAAAAGAGGATTGCTAATTTCAGATTACATAAAAAGTAGGTGAAATCATCAATTTGCCTACACCAATAAGAAGTTTAATTCTTAATTATATATATTGCATCTTAAAAATAACGCTCTCTATGCGTAAAGTACTGTTATTCCTGGCCTTCTTTCTTTTGATTTCCAGCTTTGCTGATGCGCAGATCCGCCGAAAAAGGGTTCGCCGTACCTATCAGTCGCGCATGCAGCGCATAGGAGAAATCTCTTACATGGGTAGTGCTGGAATCAGCTCTTATTTCGGAGACCTTAAGCAAAATATAGATCTCTGGGCAAAGCCTTCGCTGGGGGGCGGCGTACAATATAGGTTCTCGCAAAATTTTTCTTTGAGAGGGGAACTGCTGTGGTACAGGATTTCCGGCGATGATACCTATAATGATATGGAACATCCCATCTATCCACGTAACCTTTCTTTCAGATCTGATAATCTTGAGGGTAGTGTAGTTGCCGTAGGTTACTTATATAATAAATATGCCCGCGGTAGAAACAAGCCAAGCTGGAATCCATATGCCTTTGCTGGTATAGGATTTACAACCAATACTCCCAAGGCTTATTACCAGGACGAATGGCATAGCCTAAGGCCGCTGCAAACAGAGGATGTTGCCTATTCCCCTGTCCTGCTTTCACTGCCATTCGGTATTGGTGTTACTTATCATGATGTTTTTCCGCAGTGGGACATGTCCTTTGAGATTGGTTACCGCTATACAGGCAGCGATTACCTCGACGATGTGAGCACGAAATATCCGGATCCTGCCGCATTGGATAATCCATTGGCCAGGGCTCTGTCTGATCGTAGGGATGAGTTTCTGCAGGAAAGAAATATACCTAAAGAACAGGCTGTAGACCGCACCTACCCTGGTCCCTATGAATTTTATTGGGGAGATCGTTACAGAGGAAATCCGGGTAACAAGGATTGGTACATGATCTCTGCGATCAAAGTGGTATACTCACCAGGTCCGGCACAACGAAGAAGATACAGAAGGGCTAAGTTCTAAAGAAGCCCAGTTTTCTGATAGCCGTGTACTGCGAAATTTTTCTAAGCGGTTTCATGAAGCGTGTGTAAAACCTGGGAGAGAGATTGTTTTTCTTCCAGGCGATGTAATCCTCCCGGTTAGCTTTGATCCGGTGCATGAAACTATAGTTACTGGCTCCCCCAACTCGCATTTTTATCAGCGTATCCTGAATATAGTAGGTGCTGATACCATACTTATATAAGTACCGCAGCATTAATTCATAATCGGCAGCACTTCTAAAGTCGGTGTCGTAAAGTCCGTAGGTTTCGTAAACCGAACGGCGTACATAAAAAGTGGGATGTGGCGGCATCCAGCCTCTGCGAAAGCGGGATCTTTCATAAGTACCACTCTTCCAGTCCCTGATCACCTTCCAAGTGTCGGTTTTATCGACGTAGTGCATATCAGAATAAACCGAATCAACAGTATTGCTATCGAAAGCCTGAACGATCTGGCTGACAGCGCTTGATTTGTAAAAAAGGTCATCGGAGTGCAGCAATCCGATTACATCACCACTGGCAACTGAAATTCCTTTGTTGATGGCATCATAGAGCCCATTATCCTCTTCAGAGATAAATTTATGGATGCGCTTTCCATAAGACTGTACCAGTTCTACTGTGCCATCTGTGCTCCTGCCATCAACAATGATATATTCAATATTGGAATAATCCTGATTTAACACAGATTCAATTGTGTCGCGGAGGGTATTCACGTTATTGTATACGACTGTAATGATTGATATTTTCACAGCACAGGTATTTTACTGTACTAATTTACGAACTGATCCTATTAGGAAAGTGCAAATGTAATGTAATCGCTGTAAATGTCAAATAACAGTGCGCGTTCGTACAGCTTTGGCAGGATTTCCCTGGTAAATCGTCCATGGTTCCAAAGAAGCAGTAGCAATACTGCCCACGGCCAGTACGGAATGACTACCGCAGACTATTCCGGGACAAACCGTACTTTTTGCCCCGATCCAGCAGCCATTTTCTATTACGATTGGATCCACCATCAGGTCAAAGGTTTGTTTCTTATAATTATGGTTGCCGGTCAGTAACATGGTCCCCTGTGAGATACAGACATGGTCACCAATCGATACCTCCACCAGGTTATCAATCCACACCCGTTCCCCTATCCAGACCCAATTACCGATGGTAAGTCGCCAGGGAAACTTGATATTAACCCCGGGCTTGATCACAACGCCCTCTCCTATATTAGCCCCAAACAGCCTGAGCAGACTTACCTTGATACTACTGACAGGTAGTATTGGGTTAATAAAAATTAAAGCATTGACTATATACCATAGTATAGATTTTAATTTGCCGGCACCAGTGGAGTACCAGCTATTATCATAGAGATCAAGTCTTACAGGATGTTGGATCATGCGAACAGTACAAATAGACCTATAATATTTCCAACGTAAATGGAGGTAGATACGTCTTTGTACAAAGATTTAACAAATAGTTTAATATTTCTGCAGAAGAAATTCTTAATTTTACTCTTTCGAGAAATTAGTATAACTCCGTCCATGAGAACAAACCTCTACGCTCTGATCCTTATATTACTGTTTTCTGCAGAAGCCCTGGCACAATCGGCAGGAGATTTTCAAACCCGGCCTGGCTTAAGGGGGAATTCAGCTTCCTGGACCGGCACTGCTACCTGGCAGCGGTATGATGGAAGTGCCTGGGTAGATACCAATGAGTATCCCAGCAGCAGTGATGGTAATATCAGCATTGGCAGTACCATTAATATTACCGGTGGACAAACAATCACCATCGATCAAACAAACATAGTGGGCGGCGGTACTCTTAATGTTGCAGCCGGCGCAACATTAGTGATCATTAATGGTGAGGGTACAGATTTAACCCTTACTCCGGGTAATGGAAATACGTTGGGTGCGCTTAGCGTTACCGGCACATTGCGTGCACTTAATGGTTCTACTATCTCAAATGCCGAAAGTAAAACATTAGCCTTCAACAGAAATAGTGTATATGAACATGCGCATACCACTGAAAGTGGCGCCATACCTATAACAGACTGGAAAAATGGCACTGTCAGGATTACTGGATATACAACTAACACCCAGGCCCCTGCAGGCCTAGATCAGCCTTTTCTGGCTTTCATCTGGAATACACCTGATTTACAGGGCACTATTGATTTAAATGGAAAGCTCATAAATGTTAATGAAAATTTAGAGTTCATCAATACTGGTAATGGTGAGGTGTATCTTTCCAGAGGAGAACCTTTAGATCTAAAAGTAGCCAGAACCATGGCGATCAGGGCAAATGCTAAACTATCCTTTGTTTATAATTTTAAACCCAACAATAATGTTGCCGTCAGAACTCTAGAGATTGAATCAGCCAGAGGCGTAAATTTTGCAGAAGAATCTGATTTAACGGTGAGCGTGGGTCAGGACATGATCATCAATGGTTCGGGTCCTATCAATCTCATGAGCAATGCATTTAGCCTAGGCTCCGGAAATCTCTCACTGACGGTGGCCAGAAATACAATCTTTAGAAATGGTGCTTTAACAAATCCTGGAACTGGTTCTGCAAATCTTTTTCTAAGAACAGTTCAGGTTCAGGAACCACAAAACCTCACCTCTATTGATGGTACTGCAGTAACTGTCTATGTGACCGGTGACTGGTTGAGCACAGGCACTTTTTCAGGCCTTAATTCTACTTTCGTTTTCAATGGTTTAATTCAAACAATTGATTCACGCAACAACCCGTATGGAAATGTGAGATTTTCCGGAAGTGATTATAAAATCATAGATAGTCCCCTGAACATCAACGGAGATCTAATTATTGAAACGACTACCAATCCGGCTTTGATCCCTACTACCTTAGATCTTAGTGGCAGACAGCTTCAGCTTGAAGGTGACTGGATCAATACAAATTGCATTTTTGAGCATGGTGGGGGAACTGTAATTCTGAATGGTAATTTAGATCAGAATATATATTCAGCAGGACAGCCTTTTGCTGACCTACAGCTTAGCAATACCGGCGTCAAAATATTACAAAACTCTGATTTAGTCGTGGAAGGCAATCTGACCATCTCTACCAATGATGCAAAGCTGGACGCAAATGAAAATGATATTTATCTTGCCGGTGACTGGTACAGTGATGGTGAATTAATCAGCGGAGAAAATACGGTATTTTTGAATGGCTCTGTTCAGCAAACCATCGGCGGTGTGAGTCCCACTACCTTTTTCAATCTTAATATTGAAAGTCCCAATGTAAGGGTAGTTTCTGATCAGAATTTAAAAAACCTTCTGTTATTGCAGGATGGTGCTATATTTGATCCTGATGGAGATGCTAATAATGTTGTAAATTTCACACTGCTCTCTGATGCAGCATTAACAGCCAATGTGGGTCCCCTCCAAAATGGTGCTCAAATAGTTGGTGCAATGGTGGTGCAGCGTTATATGGTAGACAAAGGACTGATCTTCAGGTATATTGCCACGCCTATAGCAGAAAAAGCAGACGGTTCACAGCCTACCCTGGCAGATATCACAGGAATGCCCATTCAACCTGCAGGTAGCCCTATTCCTACTATATATGTATATGACGAAACAGTTGCAGGCGATGTGGATGCCGGCTGGAAAGCATTTCCCTCTCCTACTATCGGGCCTGCCCTGCAGCCTGGAAGAGGTTATGCAGTTGAGAGAGCATTAGGCAGCAGCGATGTAACCCTGAACCTGAAGGGCATTGTGCATCAGGGTAGCCTTAGCTTTCCGGTTTCATTTACTGATACTGATTTTGATGATATTGATGATGATGGCTGGAACCTGCTGGGAAATCCCTACCCAAGTTCTATCTCCTGGAGCAGCATGTATTCAACAAGTAGTAATATTGATCCAACCGTTTGGATCTCTAATCATGCAACAGATACAGAAGAGGAATATGGTTATGTTTCTTTCAATGCGGAAGTTGGAATAGGATTAGGGGAAGGTGCTTCTGATATTATTGCCAGTGGCCAGGGTTTCTGGGTAAATGCTATAGCGGAAAACCCTGTTTTAACGATCAGCGAATCTGATAAAGCACTCGTGACCGAAGCAGAATTTTTCCGCAAGGAGCAGCCTAAAGATGTTTTAGTGTTGACACTGTCTGATGGCAAACTGATGGATGAGACGGCAATCATTTTCAGAGAAGATGCAAAAGTGGGATATGAATTAAAGCGTGACACCTATAAGCTGAAAAACACTTATTTCAGCCTATCCAGCCTGGGTGCTAATCAGGAAGACCTGGCCTACAACTTCCTGCCATGGTTTGCCTGTACTACTGAAGTCCCCCTCCTGCTGGATTATCCTGCACCCGGTGAATATACCTTTACCCTTAGGGAGATGGATTCTTTTACCCGTTCCGTTAGCTTTAGTCTTATTGATAATTACACAGGAGAAACCGTTGCACTCGAGGCTGCGAGCCAGTATAACTTTACCATCACCGCCGATCCGAAAAGTTATGGCAGTGAGCGTTTCAAACTACACGCTGATTATGCACCTATTCAGGACGAGGTGGTAGTGCAAACCGCACAAGCCTGCGGCAGTGCTGATATTAAAGTAGTATTGGAGAACATCCATAGTGGTGTTCAGTACCTGCCCCAGCTGAATGGCGAAGCAGTTGGTGAAGCTAAATCAGGAGAAGAAAACACACTTGAATTCATGATTCCTGCTTCGCTCCTGAATGGAGAAGCAGCCATACTTAGTTTTACTGCATTCAGAGAAGGATGCGAGGCTGTTACCCTCACCCAAACGGTTAGCCTGCAGGCAGAACCAATTTACAAAGTGACAGGTGTTTCTTCTGGCATAGCCTGCGGTACCGGATCCGTTACTTTAAGTGCCGAAGGCGCTCCGGAAGGTGGCAGCTACCGCTGGTTTACCAGTGAAACCGCAGAAGCTCCCGAAGCAACTACCCAAACAAATACCTACCAGACTCCTGAACTACAGCAGACACAAGCCTACTATGTAAGTATCCTTAGCCCTGCCGGTTGCGAAAGCAAACGCGTACTGGTAACTGCAGAAGTGGAGATCCTTGAAAAGCCGGTGATCACAGAGCAGGAAGGTTTATTACTAGCATCCGGTGCAGGCGTTTACCAGTGGTTTGTAGATGGTGTAGCACTGGAAGGTGCTACCGCAGCACAGCTGGAGCCAGCTGCAAGTGGTACCTATACGGTGCAGCTAATCAGTGAGCAGGGTTGTTCAGTACTCTCCGATCCACATACCCTGGAGGTGCTGGGTCTGGAAGAGCTGGCAAAATTAGGCCTCCGGGTATGGCCAAATCCAACGACAGGTCAGCTGCAGATCGCTGCAAATAGTAAAGGCGCTCATGCCCTGAACATCAGGGTGTACAGCCTGGAAGGTAAATTAATCTTAAGTCCCAGAACTAACCCCATCTCTACAGACGTTTTAACTGTTGACATCAGCACCCTCCACAGCGGAACTTACATACTGGAAGTTCAGGATGGCGCTACAAAAGCAAGAGTAAGGATAGTTAAAAATTAATATTTAGATTTGTTCCCTGTAGAGGGTGAAATAAATGAGAAGATATTTTAAATACACTGTGTTACTGGTAGCACTTTTGTTTGTAGGCTTTACAGGATTTGCACAGCCAGATGCCGTTCCAGGCAAGGGTCCCAAAGGCAGGCCTCCGGGCCCGCCCCGCCCTGCCATCCCAATTGATGGAGGTATCAGCATACTTGCTGCTGCAGGTGTAGCCTATGGTGCACGCAAACTGTACCTGTTCAACAAAAATGCACATGATAATCAGGAGGCTTAAAAAACCAAATACTACCACCCGGTTTATCATCAAGGCTGTTGTCTTGATGATAAGCTGGTTTGTGGTGTACGAAGGCTTTCTAAGAACTCTACAACAACCTGATACTTTTCTCACCCAGATCACAGCCGGCGCAGGTGCACTTTCCCTAAATCTGCTTGGTTATAATATAGAGGCAGCAAAAGTCGCAGAGGGATCTGAATTGTTTCTAGATAATGAACCCCTATTGCTAATCGCCTCCAACTGCAATGGCCTTATTGTCTTCGCTCTCTTTGCAGCCTTCATCCTGATTTTCCCCAAAAACTGGAGCAAAAAGCTGTTATTTATACCGGCAGGTGTGATGCTTTTGTTTTTACTGAATGTATTGAGGGTAACAAGCCTGTCGCTGATCCAGATCTATCATGCCGAATGGCTGGAATTCAACCACAAATACTCCTTCACCATCCTGATGTATGCGGCTGTTTTTGGTCTGTGGATGCTATGGGTGAAAAAATTTGCAACACCGTCTTCCTCTTCTAAAAAGCTTGCTGTCGCTTAAAGACCTTCGTAATCCTATCCCTGCCCTTCTGGTATTAGTGGTGCTGTTAGGGGTAGGATATATCAGAGAGGAGTATTTTTTATTTTGGGAGAGTCCCCTGAAATTCAGCTTAATACATCGTTCAGAAGAAACAGCAGCTAATGCTGCTGGATTACTGGTACAGCTACCAGGTTTAGTATTATATCTGCTGCTGTTCTATCTGGGTAATAGTGCCTTATTAAACCTGCTGACTAAAGACAAAAGCTGGTGGAAGAAGCTGTTGCTGCTTTATCTTTTGACTACGATAGTAGCCGTTTTCCTCCTGATTTTGAATAGGTTAATACCACTCAATGCATTAACAGCTTCAACACAGCTGCTTAAAGAATTTTTACTTTCTCCTCTTCCATCGCTCATCATTTTGCCCCTGATCTGGTGGCAGAACTCACAGTTGAAATAGTCTTTGGTAATGCTGTAAAGCATCAGGATTGGTGTGGATACCTCTGGCAAAACTATAGGCAGATTTAGATAGCAGGTTATACTCCTGTTGATCCATTTGCGCCAGCTGCTCTATGATCTTTGAATAATCAGTAGGTTTATTGAGGGAAATATCCCAACCCACCCCTTTTTGTTCCAGCCCGGTCCAGGGAGTTCTATCAGAAATAAGAACAGGGGTAGCCGAAGTGAGTGCTTCTACAATAATATGTCCGAAATTTTCACCCAGGCTGGGTAAAAACATGAGGTGGTAATTAGTCAGCATAGCTGCTACCTTGTCATTAGGAATACTCCCCTTAAATTCTACCTGTACATGGGGTGGTAATGCACCCATAAGGTGCTGACATTCCTGCCAATATACCTGATCATTGATCGGCCCATACAGATGAAATATCACAGAACAACCTTCAGCAACATTCGATAATATTTCAAAGCAAAATTTTGTATTCTTTTCAGGAGATATCCTGGCAATACTGACAATCTGAATTTCACCCCTCTCCTTTTTTCTAGGCTTCCATTCTCCCATTTCCTGTAGTGCAGGCAGGTTTGGCACAGTCAGAACAGAAGCTGCTTTGTCGATATGTTTCCTGATTTGCGCTGCCTCACCCGGATGTGTGGCATGAAAGCATATGCCATTGAATATACCCAGCAGGCGAGCTAGAGCCAGGAAGGCTTTTTTCTTCCTGTTTTTGACACCCAGTGCACCTTCAGCCAGCATCCCCCTGGGAGCAACAATTTTATGGATCTGCTTGTTTCTTAGCAGCCATAAAGGTAAAATAGAGAAGTACCAGGAATAAATTCCATTCAGATACACCGCATCCCATTTCTTTTTTGAGAGTAAGCGCTGAATGGTTTTGTAGTGCAGTTGAGGCGCAGAAATATAATATACCGTTTCACTCGTATCCAGCTGCTGCCAAGTATCTGGTGTAATATCAGGATAAGGAGTAGTCGTCTGGTAATCCGTATCTGTGGTAACGACAAAAAATTGTGCCTCTTCCTTCAGATGATCAACCGTATTCTTTACAGAACGTATGGGTCCACCTGCCCGATAACCGGGCACATACCAGTCTACAAACACCAGTATCTTTTTCATGCTTCTGCAGCAATTTTTCTATAGAGCTCAGCATACTGTGCTGCAATCACCTTGGCATCAAACCGCTTCACATTCTCCAGCCCTTTTTGAATCAAACTATTTCTCAAACCCTCATCTTCTATCAGCCTGATGATTCCCCTACGAATTTCCTCCACAGATGTAGGATCTATCAGTAGCGCTCCTTCTCCAGCCACTTCCGGCATGGAGGAGCAGTTACTGGTGATAACTGGCCTGCCAGTAGCTTGTGCTTCTACGATAGGCATACCGAAGCCTTCGTAGAGTGAGACGAAACTTACAATATCGGCCTGTTGATATTCTTTTACGATCTGCTCTAAAGATAAATCCCAAGTGTTAGAGTAACTAATAGTATACTTTTCAAGCAGCTCATGCTGTTGTGAATTGAGCTTACCTATGATACGCAAATGACAATTAATTTCTGCCACAGCAGTAATCAGTCGATCCAGGTTTTTATTTTCTTTGGTACCTAGATGTAGAATGCTAGGGTTGACTTGATAAAAAAATTTTGGCACGAAGATATATGAAGCAGCTACTGGATTAGGAATTACCTTTATTTTACTAGCCGCTACACCAATTCTGTTCACAAGTTCTGATTTTGTTGCTTCAGAAATAACTGTAATATATTTTACTGTATGTGCTGGCAAAGTAAACCACAATAGTTGAATAAGCCTTTTTTTCAGTGGTGAAACAAGATCTAAAATTCTTAAATCATGAATAGTGAGAATGGTATTATGTCTGGGTAGGGCAATTGCTATATAATGTATATCACCTGTTATGTGATTCACAGCAGATTTCTGTCGATATGCTGCCTGAATGTTCTTCCACAATGCCCTTGGGTTAGTTTGTAAGTAAGGAAGTTGTACATTGGCATAGGTCACATCCTTCGGTAGCATAGTCTGAATGCTATTGAATAAAGCTTCAATACTGTATGCCCCTCTTCGTGAAAACCGGAAATAGAAAGTAACCACTAGTCTAAATTTGAACTTTGAATACCTTTCTACTCAACCAGTATATCCCAAAGATAAGTATGCTTGCCTTTACTAAGTGGTTCAATACAACTACAAGTTCTGTCTCTGCTTTAACTACCTGTAGAAAAATAAGTGGCAGCCATAATAACACAGTAGGATTTTCTTCTGAGATCTCTACAACTTTTCTGAAAGTAAAGGCCAGCATTAGTCCCCAAAGTCCCATAAAAACTATACTACCCCATGCACCATAATTTGCATACGCCTCCCCAATTACACTGGTGCCCATGGAAGTACCTTTGGCCAATCTCAATCCGGTAAATCGCATAAAGTTTTCCCGTCCACCTGCCTCCTTCTTTGTAGGGCTTATAAATCTGGGCAACAAACTTGCATAAAATGCCTCTTCAATGGTTTCACCTCCGGCAAAGGGTTCTTTTTGAGGTACATTGTTTATGATGGCACTAATGATCCAGCCCTGGTTAAGGCGTACATTTACCTGAGATATCTCAGCTTCAGAAGAAGCTGTCTCTTCTGTTCCTACGGATCCTGATATGTTATCCATCACTAAGCTGGTAAAAAGTTCCAGCTTGTCACCATCATATTCGCCCTGCCAGATCTGGGCTCGATATTGTTCTTTAACTGATTGTATTATGAATACAACTGCAATACCAGTTATCACCAACACTGCTTTTGATAAAAAAGGCATTCGAAGCTGCAATGCTGCTATTGAAAATAACAAAATACCCCAAAGAAAAAAATCATGAAACATGCTGGTTTGTATAGAAGAAAATAAAGTTAATGCGATGACACCTGCCAATACAATCCACTTATTTTTACTCTCACTAAACAATAAATAGCCTGCACCTATAAAGCGCAGGTTCGACAAAAGAAAAAATATAAATGCCAGTGCAGGTGGTAGCGATTTTTGTACATAAAGGGCAATAAAACCAATCAGTATCAATGCCCAGGGTATTTTATCTCCCACCTGCTGAACATGCACCTTAATGGCCTGAAACTTTGTTTCATAATCTACCTTTGGCAAAAGAATAAGCGCAGAAATGGAAAAAATTAAAAATGCAGGTACCACTACAGACATATATTCTGCTTCCGATACATACATGAAATATTTAAAATGATGTGTGCTACTTTGGTAGTCAATATAAGGTCCTACAATCCACTGCAGACCTGCAATGGTAAGCAAAAGTTCAATAACAGGTATATTATTGCCTATTCGGTCTATGAATAGTACAGCCAAGAATGCAGTTGTTCCTAACCCTACCGCAGTAGTTACTGTAGCATCCTGCATGGTTAACATCCACAAAAATACAAGGAATCCAGCTAGGTATGGGAAGTTCTTAATCATTAATTGTATTCGCTAAATTCTCATAAATGTTTTCACAATAATATATGTTTTTAAGTTCCCCTCCTTCAGTATTTCTATACTGCTTTATGAGTATGTGATCATCAAGCTTTTTAAAGTCAAGCTCCAGTATCTTAGGATTGGTTTCAGTAGATTGATAAGGTTTCATTCCTTCCATTTCCAATGGATACCACACATCCAGGCCACATGCTAAATATTCAAATAATTTATTAGGAGCATTGAACCTATGATTTGCTGTGATACCTCTGTATAATATCAGCCCTACATGGAAGTTTGGAAGTAAAAGTGGTAATTGCTCATATTCTACACCCTCATTCACAAAATGTATATATTCGCTTTCAAGACTATTTAAATAGTGAACTGTGCTGTCATGTAAGTTGTATGAATAAATTGTGAAAGTTACCTTGCCTTTTTGTAACATTACCCACTCACAATATTCTTTTATATAGGTATTTGAGAGTGAGAGAGAGCCAACATATATAGTTTTTATAGTTTGAGAATAACTATTTTCATTAATTTTCTTTCTGTATTGCTGCCATCTTTTTGGTGGGTAATTAGGCATCACCTGTAACTTCTTTTCATTTATGAATGGATGATCCTCCTTAAAAAGAGAAAGTCTTTCTCCATTGGTATGCGAAATCCATACAGCTTGTTTCCATAAGAAACTTTTCTCTTTTTCATAATAATTTTTAACAGTCCTCATGCCATTGGCGTACCATTCTGGTGGGAAATATTCGTGATAATGTATGAAAAGTTTGGTTTGTTTTCTTCTCAGGCGCATGTACCAATAAGCTGGCCAGGCTGAATAGCTTTCGTAATAGATAAGTACATCGGGCTGTCGCCTGAGTAAGCTTATTAGTGTCCCTATATTAAACAAAGCATATTTGAAAAGACGCCAGTAAGGTAGGTTGGTATGTATGGGAAAGGGAAAGCGTGTTACAAGAATACGTGGATCCTCAAAGGGATGTCTACCTTTTACATTGAATGTAGAAAAAGCATATACTCGCTGATGGGGTTTTAGATTATCAGCTATAAATCTTAAGAAATTAGTCGCCGGTGGATAATACTCTAGAGGCAAATAGTGGATAACAGCTATAGTTTTCATTGCTGATGAATAACAACAGATTACAAAACACTAATTTGCTGGAGGATGCGATGCAGAATCGATTCGTAATCATATCCCTGTTTAGTTACACAAACATTACCCCTCTGAGTAAGTGCTTCTAATTCCTGTAGATTAGTTTGATAATATTTAATCTTCTCTACCAGCTCAAAATGAGTATCAAAAAATATCACCTCATCTTCCTTATAAAAAGACTTTGTTTCCTCATTTCTTTCGGTAAGTAAAGCAGTGCCACAAGCTGGAATCTCTAAGGTGCGGGTGGTATGTTTCTCTGGGATCCATTTGGAAAGCAAGCCCAAACCGAACTGATATGCACTTAATGTTTTAACATATGCATCTTGATATATACTTGGTCCCAAGTATGTTAAGTAATGGTTGTGATTATTTTTCTTAACAAAATTTTCCCATTTAATTCCAGCCAAGGCTACTTTTACGCCATGATTTAGTAAATGTAAAATCAGCACCTCTCTTTCTACCTCATGATGCCCAATGAACACAAGCCCTTCCTTCTTTTCATGAAAATCAACGACTGGTTTGTGTACATTCTTATCATAACCTTGTGTGGCTAGTATAATTTTTGTTTTATCTAGTAGCCTTTCATAATGAGTAAGTTCAAAGCTTTTGGTCGTAACTGCGAAATCATATAGCGCCAAAGATCGTTCAAACAACCTAGAGTTATGAAACATAAATGCAGGATCTGGTGTAAAATGCACCAAATGATAGGTAAGTGTTCTTATGCGATTGGTAGTTTCAGGAGTGATAAATATTCCCTTATCAACCCATACAAAATCATAATTTCCGGATAGTCGCTCTTCTATGTAGCGATTAATACTTCTGATTAATGGACCTATCTTATGACGAAAACCAAGTGAACGAAACAGCCTGCTCTCATTAATAAAAGGAATATAAGTATCAATTATATCAAAACTAGTTGGGGTAAGTAATTTTTTCAACTTTTCTCCACGCATCCTTGAGGTAGAGCCCGTCTGATATTGCCCTATATAAAGTACCTTCATGATTACAGAGTATGCTGAATGATACTGCTTATTTTCTTACCAACTCCTTCCCAAGTTTGGTGTAATCGAGCATAAGCTCTTGCCTGTTTTCTCATTTTCAGATAAATCTCTTCATGCTCAATCATCCAAAGCATTTTATTTTTTAAATCTTCTATTTCAATTGGAGTTTGTAAAAGAAAACCAGTCTCACCATCTACAATCTGGTCTGCCATACCAAAAGCAAGTGGTGCTATACTTGGGCAGCCATAATAGCTTGTTTCTGCTATTACCAACGTATTGGTATCTTTTGTAGTAGGATGTATGTGTGCAAAAGCTCCTGTTAATATATGCTGAAAAGATTTTTTGTCTACTTGTTTTTCCTTCCAAAGCATGCCAGTACAAACTACACCTGGTCTTTCTTTAATTGCAGCAGATGGTTCATCACCAATAATAGTAAGTGTAGCCTCAGGGTAAACCTGCTGCACCTTTAAAAATGCGTCTACAGCTACCTGACCTCCCTTCGGAATGAACTCTTTGGAAATAAATACAAAATTGTATCCACCACAATAGCTATCATGTTCAGGGAAATCAGCAAATCCACCTACACCCGTTACATGAAAGTTTTTTCCAGCGAGTTCATATAAACGTACTGTTTCATTCATGGCCCAGGTAGATCGAAAAAAAACTGCAGTAGCTGAATCCAACCAAGAACGCTCTAAATGAATGATGCGTGCGATATCTTTCTTACGAAAAATTTCTCCATTATTGAATACATCCACATAAGAAGCAAAACAGGCATCGGTATGGACAAAATATGCTACCTCTGGTTTGTACTTTATCCAGGGAGTTATACCATGGAAGAATAAGGGAGCCTTTAAAGAAGTTGCTAATTTGAGTTGAAGCTCATCTCTAACTTGACTAAGTCTGCTATCTGAATAAAAATAATAATTTCTTGGAAGCCTTAGCAACTTCTGCACCTTTGAAAAATACTGCTCTACTTCACGCACCACGGGCGAAACAGGTCCTATATACTTTACATCAAACTCACTTTGTAAAGAAGCAAATGTAGCAGCATTTACACCAAAACCACCCCCACTGGTTTTATTAACAGCCAGATTAGAAATATAAGTAAGCTTTTGCATTTACTTTAATAAGCCTCTGAGTTTTAAAGTTGTCTCGGCCCCAAATATTTTGGAGACTGCTGAAAAAACTTTGCCCGTTTTTGGCTGTATTGATTCAAACCCTAAACCAAGCATCTGCTGACGTGCCACAGCAGTAAGTTCAGGATACTCGGGGTAATGCTCGTATATAAAATTAGAATAATTCCTGTGCAGAGCCTTGCGTACAGGAAAAGTATCTATTGAAGGCAACAAGTTTTTCTCATATAGCGTGAAGCTTTTTAATAAAGATGCTGCTTTCTTTTCTCGTTTCTGCTGGCTTATGCTATGTACATTCCCTGTCCGATAGTACACTTTAGCGTCGGCTACATGACGGATCTCTTTTACATTTAATATAACTCTTGAAAAAAACTCTCCATCCTGATTGATGGCAAGTTCTTCATTCCAAGGACCAGCTTTTTCTACTACTTCAGATGGGGTCAGCCAAGTATGTACAGCTCCAAAACCCAATCCATTCCAGGAATCTATGAGCCAATCTATAGGCACCAGATAATCCTTATCAATTCCACGAGTAGGAAACAAAACTTCTTCCAATTGTGTACTGTCTTTAAACTTTGCCCATTTAGCTGACAATAGCACATGCTTTCCATATTGCTGCACAAGTGCTACCTGAGTGGATATCTTTTCCGGATGTAAAATGTCATCTGCATCCAAATACTGGATATAATCACCGCTTGCATGCTCAAAGGCCAGATTCCTGGCGGCGCAAGCTCCTTTGTTTTGTTGCTTGTAAATACTTACCTTATCTGAGATAAACTTCTCGGCTATGTCTAGGCTGACATCTGTGGAGCCGTCGTCAACTATGATAACTTCTAAATTTTGCCAGGACTGATTCAAAACACTTTTAATGGCGTCTGCGATATATGATGCTGAGTTATAAAGTGGGATTAATACCGATACTTTTGGATCCATTCAGAAAAGTTAATATTTGATTAACACACTTGATACATAAACACTAGGAGAAAATAAATTGAAAGTTGTTTTCAACAAGTAGCCTCTAAAAGTAATTTGCTGATTGCCTTTAATCTAACCTCTGGTATATTTTGTTCAAGAATACGTGCTCTTCCAGCTTTACCCATTTTTTCAGCCATATCAGGATTTTTTAATAGCAGTTTTATATGTTCCGCCATCGATTCGTAATCGTATTCTTTTACCAGAACGCCAGTTACTCCATCAATAACATTTTCAGGAATTCCATTATGGATTGTCGACACAACTGGTAGCTCATGCAAAGCCGCTTCAGCAATACTTATAGCAAATCCTTCCTGATCGCCCAAGTAGGAAGTCACGCTATGCTGTGCATAAACCCAATGATTGTTCAGGTGTTCAAATGCCCTTTCTCTTGATAACGCCCCTAATAAAGTGACATTTTGTTGTAGTCCAAGTTGCTGTATTCTATTCATACACTCAGGCATCAAAGGTCCATCACCCACAATTGTTAGTCTAACACCTGGAATTTCATCACTAACAATTTTAATAGCATGAAGAAGTGCAATAGGATTTTTTTTTGGAGTTAACCTGCCAATAAATATCACAGAAGGATTATTCTTTCTCCGGTCTTTCCAGGAAAGAGGAGTAATTCCTATGGGGTTAACACCATATTTTATTACATAAATCTTCTCGCTTGGACATCCTTCCAGAATCAACAATCTTTTTATATGGTTTGATGCTGCAATAATTGCATAAGCTTCCTGAAATACAATCTTAATTTCTTTTTGATATGCTTTCCACTTCAAAGCTGAAGAAATATCTTGACCATGTACATGAACAACATACGGAATTTTGATGGAAATTAACGCCTTCCTTAATCTGACAGCAGTTGATAAATATTCGATGATTGCAACTGACTTATGCTTTAAATGTGGTATAATTCTTTCTGCATACTTCTGATTAAATCTCATTTTATAGTTCATTCCAATAATATCAAGGGATTTTTTGAACAGGAAGTTTGACGAGGGTATAAATTTAGTAATGTTATATTTAAATGAGATTTTTATAGCTGCTCTATCAGATGCAATAAACTCATAATCATAAACCTGCGATAGGCCTAAGGCTAAATCCACAATGAAGGTTTCAGACAAACCAAGTCCTTCATTTATATGTACTACTCGCATATTTTTAGTCAAATTACAGCTTTGATTCTTTTTTATTTCTCCTACTTTTATTTAAAGACTAGCAATTCAAGGGGCTAGGGAGAATGCTCAAAAAGGTAAGGCCAGAGTTGTCTTGATACTTTTTCCCAAGTAAAATATTCCAGCACACGCTGTCTTGCCTGCAGCCCCAACTGCTCGGTTAATAGACCATCTTTGAGTAGGGTTTTGATTGCATTTGATAGTTGCTCTACATTAGAGGGATTAACAACCAAACCAGCTTGACCAACTGCTTCAGGAATACCTCCTTTTTCTGAAGCTACCAGTGCTAGACCACTTGACATTGCTTCTAAAACTGTGAGCGGGAAAGGATCATTCCATATGGAAGGACAAACATAAATTATGGAATGATTATAGAGTTGATGGATTTCCTGATGGTTTACAAAGCCCAGAAACAGAATGTTGGCAGGATACAGACTGCTTTTTTCTTTAAGTCTAATTATGAATTCAGTATCGACATTTGTGCCAAAACCAGCACCACCAGCAATTTTTAGTACTGCATCAGGAAAATCTTTTAATACCTTGATGAATGCGTCTATTAGCTGTTCAACACCTTTTTCAGGTATGAGCCTGCCAGAGAAAAAAATAACCTTAGAATTAAGCGATACTTGAAGTTTTTTAAATTTGTTTGTATCGACTCCATTGTAGAGCGTATATAAAGGTTTTGCAATTACTCCGTTAGCACGACAGTATTCTTCAATGTTATTTCTAATGTAATCACTCACACAAATGATCACATCAGTACACAACATCACATGATTTAAAGTTGACTTATTCAAAGTAAGAAAATGATCATTGTGCATATGCACAATGATTTTAGCACTAGGATTGAGTTTTCTGATGACAATACTATAAGTTGGCCTGTTATGAAGGTGAAATATTTTAATTCCTTTCAACTTACAGATAAAGCCAACCAGAGAAGGATAAAAATTTTGTTTAACTAATTTAGCTAAAGACTTCTCTTTCAAATAAGTAAAATTTAGCCAGTTAGTAGGTAGTGAAGATGTTTGAATGACTTGAAAGCCTCTAAAGGGAGTGGAGGTTTTGGGAGAAAAAATAAAAAATTGTTGCTTATCATAGAAAGCATAAACTTCTTTTACCCATGTTGCTAGAGCGCCTCCTTTTAAAAATGAAAATGGCTCAATTTCTGGTAAAACAACTGCTACTTTCTGACCCATCTTAATTTTGTTGAATGATTTCGCAAAGCTGAAAATATTTGATAAATCACTAATTTATTTAGGAAAAATTTATACCCACATGCTCTAAATCCTTCTAAGAAAGTTTGTAACACTTTATCCGACATCTTCATAGAATAAGCATAATATCTAGCCCTTGAAAGTTTTCTTCTACTTGCATCACAAAATCTAGTTTTATCACCCTCATAATGATTAAGTAGCTCAACCCATTTCTGAAAGGATTTAATATGATATTTAAACATTTTGTCATGATTTGTTTTAGCACTTAAGGAATGTAATCTAATCTGAATATCTTCAATGGGTTGAATTTGCATATTAAGATTATTAATGGCACATCTGAACCAAAGATCATTATCTTCACATGCTCTCAATGTTTCATCCCAGCCCCCAATCGCTATAAGCTTTGATTTTTTTATCATTATACTACTAGGTCCAAATGGAGTATCAAACCAATAATCAAATACATCTCTAGGAAACAAGTTTATTTCTCTATTATAAAGCAGTATTTCATTTTGAAACCAAACATAGTACGAAGCAATAATATCCGCACCCGTATTCAGTATAAACGACACCTGATTTTTGAGTTTGTCATTCTTCCAAATATCATCAGCATCAAGGAAAGTAAGTAGCTCACCATTACTATGTTTAACACCAGTATTCCTGGCTTTTGATGGCCCACTATTTCTCTGCCGAATTAAGGATAAAGAAGAAAATCTACCTTTTAGAGTTTCTATAAGCCTGATTGATTCATCAGTAGATCCATCATCTACTATTATACATTCAAAATTTTTATATGATTGATCATAGACAGACTGTATAGTCTGCTCAATAAAACATGCATTATTATAATTTGGTATGATCACCGATACTAATGGATTAGTACTATCTAATGGCATATATCAATCCAACTTTATCATTGTCTGAGATCACAAAGGTATTAAACTTGTTATTAGTCAATTGCTCTTTGATTACCTTATATCCATTATGGTATTCAATTATCATTGCTTTCACTTGTACTGGAATTTGTGGTAGAGAAGCAAAGATATCATATTCAGATCCTTCGCAATCCATCTTGACCAAAAATGGTTCTTTATCATTCGCGAAGATGGATTCAAACACCTCATTAATACTCCAAAGCTTAATACTTTCAGTTCTAAATTTTTTTGGGTTGAATCCTGTATTTTTGATAACGCTGGTCCTACCCTTGTTTTGCTCATCAAATTGTATATCAACTGTTTCATTCCTAGCTCCTATACCATAATTAGCAGGACGTACTTTATTTTCGCATTCTTTATTTAAGTTAAAATTATAGAAAGCATCTTCAAAAGTCTGCAAAACAGGTTCAAAACCGTAAACATGATTCACCTCATCTTTTGAAGCAAAAAATATAGAAGCCATTCCAACATTCATCCCTATGTCGATCACAGAATAACTATCATAAACCAAATTCAAATCATAAGACTTATTGATAAATACTTCGTGATAAATATACAATTCTTCTTTAGTTAATATTCGTATTCTCACCTTTTCATCCACAATAAAAAAGACATCATTCTCTACATAGAACTTAATGTATGAATAATTATGAAAAATATTCTGAAGAAACCAATACCCCTCTAACAAATGATGATAATTGTCCTTGATTATAAAGCCAAATTCTCTAAACTCTATTGTATTGTTTCTATTGTTATAAATTACTTTCTTCTGCGTCCTATTAATTTGAAGTATCTTCTTTGACGTTGCAGACCCAGCTGCTTTATATTTTAACTTATACAGAAATTTATTCAACATGCTTTAAACATTAATATATTTAAAATATGGATTTAAATAACACTTGAAAAGAAAACTTGTCATAATATAATGATTACTTAATTTAGTCTTTATCACTTGTAAAAGAAATATAAGGATAAAACTAGATGTGTTAATAAACAAAGTATGAATGGTTGAGACAGGGTTGTTAAAAATTTTTAGAAAAATTGGTTATAATTAATATTCAGAATCACTTCTAAATTTATTTAGAAATCTTATTTAATATGATTTTATTCATAATACCAACGATTTTAAAAGATTTCACTATAGAAGATTTACTACTCCATGCAGATAAGTATAGATAGAGGAATTTAGTGTCTACATATGACAATATGTTATGTTCCCTCCCTAGCATCACTATAGATTTAAAATAATTAATCCATATATCAGACCTTGTATTGCTAAAGTATACTAAAATGAGTCTTAATATGCCTCTTCTTAAATTTATTTTGTAGTGAGAATTTAAATGTAGATTCTTAAGTGATAGAATATTAATTATCATCTTATTAGCTGATTTTGTCTGAACCTCAAGGAATAGTTCTGGATTAACCTTTTCGGTACCAAGCCTGTAATAACAATCTGGTTCTAGATCTTCATATACTTTAAAATATGGTTTTAGAGCTAGTGCTTTAATATGAAAATCAATATCCTGAAACCTTCTCAATCCCTCTGTAAATCCTCCTACTTTACATAAGAAAGACTTTTTCCAGATAGGTGACATTGTTTGCCATGGTGGTATATACTCTAAAAACAACGAAAGGTGGTCCTTCCCAGGTGCTGAGGGAGTATAAAAAACGCCAGTTACATTTTGTATAACCTCTTTGAATTCATATGCTTTAAAAACACAGAAATCATAGGTTGTATCTTTTATAGCAGATCGTCTTCTCTCAAGACAGTATTCAGCTAATATATCATCTGAATCAAGATAAATAATATATTCACCTCGAGCATTTTCAACGCCTATGTTTCTGCAAGTTGGCGCACCTTTGGGTAGTCTTAATCTTTCAAAATAACTAATTCTTTCATCCTTCTCACTATAGGATTTTAATATTTTGATAGAATTATCAGTAGATCCATCATCAACAACAATAAGTTCCCAGTTTGAATAAGTTTGGCTAAGTACTGATTCAATAGTATCAGTTATAAATCTTTCTCTATTAAAACATGGGATTATGATCGATATATCAGGGGCAGCTTTGGACATTTTTAGATTATGTATAATCTACCTAACCATTTAACTACTATAGAATTTTTAATAAATATTCTTTTGCCTTCATAGCTGAGAAATGCTCTTTCTCTACTTGTTCAAAAAGATGCTTTCTGAGTGAAGGGAGGGCTTTGTAAAAATCTACAAAAACGTTAACTGCTTCTTGTTCATCAATAGTATCGATATCCAGTATAAATTTTTCATCAATTAATTTGATAAATAATTCTTTAGTTTTAAACTCGTAAGCAATTGGAAGAACAGGAACACCAACATCAAGAGATTGTATAGCTCCATGCAATCTTGTGGATATCATAATATCAAATTTCCCAATAATGCTTTTAAAATCCTCTGGAGTATGAAACATATTATTCACTGTAGTTTTAGCTTTCGTAGCATCATTTAGAAGATTATAAATTCTTTGTGCTGTTTTTGAATCATCAACATGATATTCATCAATAGCCTGGCAGGTAGAAATAAAAACAACTTCTCCACCTAATTCATTTGTTATATAATTACAAATAGCTGCAACAGAATTATAGTACTTTTCTGTGCCTTTATTTTGTGTTCTATTCTTAAAATATTGCCAATCCCTAACAGAAATTCCAACCTTAACAGGTTCCTGAATTTTTCGATTTTTAGCCTCACTTAACAAAAGCAAATCGGCATCTGCAAATACGACATCAGAACATATCCTCGCTTTTGTTATATCTACATTAATATTAACTAAATTTTCAAAAGAACCTTTATCTCTCAATAAAATTAAACATGCTCTGTTTAGAATATCTTTTAGTGCCGCTATGTTATAGGGATTTGTAAAAGGCCCTAAAGATTGCGTGAAAAACACTAGAGGTTTACTTAAAGCAAGAGTAAAATAATAATCATACAACCTAGCAGTTAAGGAGTAATTTTCTACAAGATAGGTGCCGCCAGATGATATTATTAAATCTGCTGACTTATAATGGTCAAAATCTTTCTGTTCATCTCTGGATAATAATAAACTAACCAAAGAACCTAATCCTTTCGAGGATAACTTGGCAGCCAACATTAGTCTTTCAAGGGGAGAAGCTTTTTTAGTGATTTTATGAAAAAGCTGACGAAAGCCTATTGTAGTCCTATTTTTATATTTATTATATAAAGTATGTTCAAAGTGTATGTCTGGGTAGTATTTAGTCGCTACAGAAGAATGAAAATCATAAACAATAAATTCAATATTATCACCATAGGCGCGTTTTAAAATACTCATCATTGATTTCAAAATTGCATAATCACCACCATTTAAAGTGACAATATTAGTTATTAATATTTTCATTATGTCTATTGCGTGTTGTGATTGAATGATATATATCTAGCAATTTATTAACTTCTGTTTCTAAATTAAAAGCTTCCTCTATTAATCGTCTAGCTTCAATCACTGCAGACTCTAATTTTTCAGCTGGTGCATTTACAACTTTCTCCACTACTTCTGAAATATTTTTTGTACAAGATTCAGTGGCTAACATCCAATGATTTTGAACCGGTATAACTTCAGGAATACCTGAATGAAATGTAGAAATACATGGTATACCTAAAGACTGAGCTTCCATCAATACTGTAGGAATTCCTTCCATATCACCATCCTTTGCAGTTTTACTACATAAAATAAAAGCATCTGCTTCCTTTAAGACCTTCATGGATTCTGAGTGGCTTAGCCTTCCTATTAGCTTTACGTTATTACTGATATTGTTATCTTTTATCAACTGGATTAATGAATTATATAATTCTCCTTCACCAATAATAGTAAGCGAAATATCAGGATATTTAATAACTAAATATTTAAATGCCTCAATGCAGTCATCAAATCCTTTTTTTTCAACAAGTCTTCCTATGGTTATAAATTTCTTGATTGTTGAGAACTTTTTTTTAGGTCGAAAAATATACTCTTTCATATTTTTCCCAACATGAATTACCCTTAGCTTCTCAACTGGGCATCCTAAATTAATTAGCTGCAACTTCATTAATTCTGAGACAACTGTAATACAGGAAGCATAATCAAAAACTTTCATCAACTCAGTACGGTAATTTAGATCTGTTGGAAGTTTAAATGCATCAAAGCCATGAAAGGAAACTATAAGTGGAATATTATACTTCATAGCACAGGGTAAAGCAAAAATACCTTGTGGGCCGAAATGTGCATGTATCAAGTGGGGTTTGATTTTTCTTAAATAGCTATCAAAAATTTTCTTTTTATTATAATATTTATCTTTTATATATTTTTCCCAATTGGGTATCAACTTATTCAGAATCTTCAAATATAGTTTTTCAAGAAAGCTTTTTTTAGGGTATAATAAGCTATACACATTATTAAAGGGTCGTTCGCCTTGATTTACTATAGCATCTGCAACTACGTGATTGCTAATGCCAATTAAGTTTAATTGAATCAAAACATCATAGATAAATGTTTGTGATACAGGTGAAAAGTCATCACAAATGTGCAGAACGTTCATCAGTAACCGATTATTTGATGTAATTCTCCTTCAAAAAGTCACATTAATGTAAAAATTGAGTTTTACTCTATACCCCAACTCTGATCAATTAATAACTTAGAATCCTTTGGCTTTGGAAGTCTCCCATTACCATAAAAATCTCCAGCTTCAATTGTCATACTTAGTGCATTTTTTAAAGAAATAAATGGCTGCCCATTTATATGCAGTGCAAAATTAAGAAAATACTTGCCCGCAACTAAGGGTATTCTAGGTAAGGTACAAGTAATTGTTCCTTCTAGTCCTGAATCAAAACTATCTAAACCTCCGTAAGGCGATCCTAAATGCAAAATCTTATCTCCAAAATGGTCGTAAATACCAATATAAGCGGAACACTTAAGACCTTTTTCTTTCGATTTATATTTGATTGAAACTGTTACATCTTGTCCAGAAATAACTTGATTTATTCTTTCATGATTTGAGTATATATCTATCCTTTCAATCAATACTAACTGACCTGTATCAGTATTACTGCAGGCATAGTACGAATTATCATTTTGATGATTGATACTTAAATATTGCTTTATAACATCATGAACACTCCCATCTGAGTAAACTGTACCATTTGACATTAGTATACCCCTTGTACATAAGCTTTGAATTGATGCCATATTATGACTTACAAAAAGTACCGTACGCCCTTCTCCCTTAGCAACATCCTGCATCTTACCAATTGCCTTGGTTTGAAACTCAGCATCACCAACAGCCAAAACTTCATCTACTATTAGAATCTCCGGTTCCAGGAATGCAGCTACAGCAAAGGCTAATCTTACCCGCATACCACTACTATAGCGTTTTACTGGTGTATCAATATATCTTGCCGTTCCGCTAAACTCAACGATCTCATCGAACTTCCGACCAATTTCTGCCTTAGTCATTCCAAGTATAGCTCCGTTAAGGTAAATGTTATCTCTTCCAGTCAATTCAGGATGAAATCCAGTACCAACCTCCAGAAGTGATGCAATTCTTCCTTTCGTTTTGATTACTCCTGTAGTTGGAGTTGTTACTCTGCTTAATAATTTCAATAGTGTTGACTTTCCTGCACCATTCTTTCCTATGATACCAAGTACTTCACCTTTAGCAACGTTGAAATTAATATCTTTCAAAGCCCACACATATTCACTCTGGCCTTTGGTACTTCGGTCATTGGTTTCACCAATCTTCAAATAAGGATCTTCATTTCCACGCACTTTGTGCCACCATCGATTTATATCGTGAGATAGTGTACCTGTTCCCACAACCCCTAACCGATACTGTTTGGAGAGATCTTCAACTTTTATAGCTATATCTGACATTTGACTAACGAACCTATTTATGGCACTTTTAATATAAGTACAATCTAAATGGCCTTGATTGAAACGTAGATCACAAATATACATAGAATGGATTAGTACAAATACAAGAAGTAAGACTCTCTTATTTTTTAAAATTATATTTGACTTCGCTGAGAACGTTATGACTGTCGTATAATTTTTTAACTCCTTTCTTCCTATTTAATACATCAAGAAATTTTAGAATAGAACTGTTCATTACGATTTTATACTATGTCCCTTGTACTGACTCATGAAGTACCTTAACATAGCCGGTAACAGTACTTTCCCAGCTGAAATTTTTTAGCTGCAGATATCCCTTCTGCCTATATGTCTCCTGCATCTCCGGAACAAGCATTTCTTCTATTGCTTTGGTCAGTCCCGCTGCATCATTTAGCTCAAAATACACTGCTGCATCCCCTGCCACTTCAGGAAAAGAGGAGCTATTACAGGCAAGTACCGGACAACCAGTTACCATAGCCTCTAATAAAGGTAGGCCAAATCCCTCGTACAGGGAGGGGTAAATCAACATTAGCGCATGCTGATACACGTATTGGTGTGTAGTATCATCTTTAACTTCAGCATGTACTATTTTATCATAAATTCCATAAATTTTAAAACTATCTTTTTCCTGTACAGTAAAGGGTGGGCCTGTACAGAGTAGCTTCAGATTTGCGTGATTCTTAAACACAGGCAACAAAGCATGTAACAGAAAAGCAAAGTTTTTATAGCCCCACCTATTGCCTACATACAGCAAGTACTCATTTGGTATGTGCAGCGAAGATTTTCTTAAATTTGGAGGGTCTGTAAATGAATGTGATAAGTAAATGACTTTGATTTTTCCTGGATCAATGTGAGGGTATATCCGGAGAATATCTTTTTTTGTATTTACTGAATGGGTAATTAATCTAGTAGCATTCTCCATCAACAACTTCTTCTTAGGAATAATAGCTAATTCCTCTGCAGAAAAGAAGTGAGGAAAAAGTTCATGAATCATGTCATATACCGTCAGTACAAAAGGTTTATTACCAATCTGTGATATGAACTTCGTGTCATAATAAGTTGGGATAAAAAGGTCGTACTGCTGTTTTTTTAGATGTCGCTCCTGTTGATAATTTGCCAGAAGATTGAGCAGTTTGATGAGAGGACCTCTGCCACTAAACTTATGATCTGGTACGTAGGCCCCAGGCCCCCTTAATAATCCGCAGTCTCTAAAATGTATATTTTCAGTAAAGCCTACAAAATACTTTGTCTCAACACCATCATATGCTTCTAAACTCCTAATTAGTGCTGCGTAGTACCTGGAGATTCCACCGAATTGCTGGAGCTGAAATATCTGATCATCGAAGAGCAGTCTCATTAAAAATTAATGACTTAAGGTTTGCAGAATGGCTTTTCATCAGGAGAGTCTTAGTAGAGACGAAGTATTTCATAGGCAACTCCAGCTTAAATTAAGTTTTTGCTAATAATGGTTTTTAGTTTTTTTTTATAATTTGTGTGGGTGTATTCCTCTTTTACATGCTTGTGCGCTTTATCTGATAGAGCCGCAATTTTTTCAATTGGAAATGCTTGTGTATCATCCAGCGCTTTTGCTATTGCTGCAGCATTCACTTCTTCCATGATATAACCCCACTCCACTAAGTCTAGTCCTGCTGCTTTGGAAATGACAGGAATCAGCCCTCCGTTGCCTACCACAGTTAATACAGCAGGAGCCCCACCCTCTGATATTGAAGGAAAAATACAAAAGCCGCATTTCATCATCAAATTGATAAATTCCTGACTGTCCAGATCCACCCAGCCATGGTCGTGTATATTTTCCAGGCTTAATTCATTACTGTATAATTCAGCCAGACCTTCACTCCTGCCCAGTCCGCAGATATGCAATGATATATCTTCTCTGGCTGAAAACACTTCTAATAACAAATCCAGACCTTTATGTACTGCTCCCTGGCTGCCAAACCAGAGGTAATTCTTTTTGGCAGCAGCAAAATCTTTTTGTATAGGTTCAATATTATTTATACTGTGATAAAAGGCATTTAGATGATGAAGATTGGGGTGCTGTAAAGGCTGATAAGTGTTCACTGTAAAGCTGTTCCCCAGAACAATCAAAACATCCGACATATAGTAATGCCATATCCGGGAATGTTCAGCAACCCGTGCTGAATTCACAAGCAGCCTTCCTTTTTTTCTGTAAAGCTCACGCACCCGCTCTATAGAAACAGCATCAGAATAAACTGGGTAACAGCCTGTGCCATAGGTGAAGGTTTTAATAGAAGGAAAAACTGATGTGTAAAAATAATTTTCCAGGGGATTACCAAATCCATATATAGCAGCATAGGTGCTGTAATCTGGCTGTAGGGTACTCCGGAAATCCATCACATCTACATCATAACCCAGCTCCTTGAATATCTCGGCGGCGGTATAACACTCCAGTAAATTGGTATGGTATTTACTGATGCCCCTGGTGAATGGATTAGTGAGATAGGAAATGAGCACTTTTCTGTTGAAGGAGGTATTGAACACATTGGTCAGCACCAGGTTAATTTCATTTTTGGCGATCAGGCTTCTGATCTTTTGATAAATTCTGATCAACATGATTGGAACCCTGAATATGTGCTAATCTTATACACTTTTACATTAAATCTCGGCATCAATCAAGCAAATTATACAGTGCTAAAATAACCGCAGGATATGCTGTTTCAGAAACATTTTAAACAATAACTGCGGCGAAGGTTTTCCATAAATTTGGTTTGCAATGTTATTGTACTGAATGAGATCATATTTCTTTCCTAAACGTGGAGCTTTCATTATCAAAGTCTCTGCATGAATTGCAGTGGTTTTCATTTCTAAAAAGAAATTTTCCCCCTCTTCTGTATGCGTTCCTTCTTTGCCAATGTTACTCACCAAATTTTTGAGTGGCATGATTCCTAAACCCTGTGTCTGTATGAAATGGTATACCAGATAAGGCACCCAGGCATTCAAAGTGCCTTGATAGCTTTGATCGAGTAAATCAGTGATGATTTGTATCATTCTCGGATGATACAGATAATGTGAATTGAGTTGTTTTGAATTCCGCAACACTGGATAATCATCCAGGCTAAACGAAATTTGATCCCAAACCCTTTTCCAGGTGGCCCATCCCCAGATGGTATAGTAATGGGTAAAGTAATAGTCATCTACATTTGCATATTGCCCGAAAAAGTAATTGGTACCTGATACGATCTTAACCTGATCCGTATTTGCATAAAAATCCAGCATTCTTTCACAAAATGTAAAAAAACTTTGTTCTGGTTTACAGTCATCTTCCAGGATAATGCCCTGCTGTACATGTGTGAAGAACCAGTTGATGGCGCTTATTACAGCACTGCTACAACCTAAATTTTCTTCTCTGAATAAATATCTAACATCACAAGGCCAGTCTATTTCCTGAACTATTGCTCTTACAGCTTCGCACTTCTCTCTTTCACCTGTAACTTCTTTCCTAGGCCCATCTGCTGCAATAAAAAGAAAAAGTGGTCGTGCAACTCTGATTCTTTGAAAAACTACTGCTGTAGTATCTGGCCTATTAAATACAAGGAAAAGTAGCGGAGTTTTGAAAGTCATCATTCCAAGGGAGATGAAAAGCTGTACAGATAAAATGTTTTAATGAATCCTGTCTTAGTATAATATTATTCCAATAATGATATAATAATCTATTTCACGATATCCCAGGTTCCTTTTATCAGGAATGGATCTTTGCTATCATTTATTTTACCTGTTCCATAAAAGTCACCTGGTTCAACATCAATAGTCCCGAGGTTTACTTTAGGCCAGTCAGCTTCAGAGCCATCTGCCTCAATCCTTCCTCTTACAACCAACTTTCTTCCTGTAAAAGGAAAGTCCTTAATGAAACACCTGATTTCAAGCGTTTCCCCTTCATCGGCTGAGAATAGTGTATTCTGAAAAGAACTATACAAGAAGCAGAGTCTTTCATTGTAATGGTTGTGCAGTGAAAAGCCTATATCAATCATTTTTATAGATCTATCAGCCACCTTTATTTTGAAGACTAAAGCAATAGTCTCACCTGTTAGTACATAATTGATCAGATCTCCGGATTCATTTTCCAGATGAAAAGCAATGAATTTTACTTTTCCATTACCGCTTCTGCTAATATTTCCTTCTAACTCATGTAGTGAATACTCAGCTATATTCTGTGCCAGATATTCTTGAATGCAAGCTCTGGTACTGCCTCTAAAATCTATAAGACCATTTTTTAACAGAATGCCTTTGTTACAAAGAGTTTTGATAGCAGCCATATTGTGACTCACAAAAAGTATAGTTCTGCCACTATCTTTTGCAACACCATGCATTTTGCCTAATGCTTTTTTTTGAAATTCGGCGTCGCCCACAGCCAACACCTCATCTACAATAAGAATTTCAGATTCTAAATGTGCAGCCACAGCAAAGGCTAAACGAACACGCATGCCTGTACTGTACCGTTTAACCGGAGTATCAATATATCGTAGTGTACCACTGAACTCAACAATCTCATCCAGCTTGTTTTTTATTTCTGCACGGGTCATGCCTAAGATGGTGCCATTCAGAAAAACGTTCTCTCTCCCGCTTAGCTCCGGATGAAAACCTGTACCAACGTCCAAAAGAGAGGCTATTCTTCCTTTTGCTTTGACAGTACCCTTAGTAGGAGCTGTTACCCGGCTTAATATTTTTAATAAAGTTGATTTACCGGCTCCATTTTTGCCTATGACACCAAGAATTTCACCCTTTTTGACATCAAAATTTATATCTCTTAATGCCCAAACGTTTGTACTTCTCCCTTTGCTAGATATGTCGTTTGTTTCATCGATGATGTGATAAGGATCTTCTTTTCCTCTTAATCCATGCCACCAACGACTAAGGTCGTGAGATAAAGTACCGGTTCCAACCACCCCCAATCGATACTGCTTGGAGAGATTTTCTACCTTAATTACGGTATCAGACATCAGGGTATATCTAAACGGTATCCATAAAGGATCTTTGCACTTTATTGAAGATGATCGTTCCTATATAGAGAGCCACAATACTAAACCCAGCACTATAACCAAGCAAAGCCCAGCTAAAAGTACCCTCACCCAGGAACCCGTAGCGGAAAGTCTCAATGATAGCAGTCATGGGGTTTGCCATGATGAGCATCCTGATATCGCCATCCAGCGAAGAGATAGGATAGATCACAGGCGAGGCATACATGGCCAGCTGTACGCCAAAGGTGATTAGAAAAGTAAGGTCACGGTATTTTGTGGTCATCGAGGAGATGATCATGCCCAGTCCTAAACCCAGTGCCGCCATGATCAGGATCAGAACAGGGAATAACAGCGCATGGGCATTGATGGCTACCTCAGCACCTTTTGCAAAAAAGTAAACCCACACCCCGATGAAGAGCAGCAATTGGACACCCAGGCGCAATAAATTGCTCATGACGATGGAAAGAGGCAATACAATGCGTGGAAAGTAAACCTTACCAAACAGGTTGGCATTTTGCGTGAAAGTTCCGGAGGTTTTATTTACACATTCGGCAAAATAATTCCACAGCACGATACCACTAAGATAGAAAACCACATGCGGAATGCCATCTGTAGATAAATTGGCTACCCTGCCAAACACAAAAGTAAAGATGATGGTGGTAAGTATAGGCTGCAGGAAAAACCATAGGGGCCCCAGGATAGTCTGCTTGTAGAAAGTTACAAAGTCCCTTCGTACAAAAAGCAGCATCAGGTCGCGATACCGCCATACCTCTGCCAGCTGCAGGTCAAACAGGCTAGACTGCGGCCGTATGATCAGCGTCCAGTCCTCCTCCTGAAGTTGGCTGTTTTGTTGATTATTTTGATCTTGAGCTGAATAAGCTGGCAAGGCCTCTTTTTCTAGTGTTGTCTTCATCTTCTTCGTAATATCCATATCCATAGCCGTACCCATATCCATACCCATGCTTGGATGTCTTTACATCGTTTAGCAGAATACTTATGTTTTTTAAGCGGCCGCTGGCATAATCAGCTTCTACATTCTTCAATAAGGTGGTGGTGGTGTAATTCTGGCGCACCACAAAAATTGTATGATCCACAGCAGGCATTAGCAACAGGGAGTCTGTTACCAACCCATGGGGTGGACTATCGATGATCACGATATCAAACTCACTCCTTAGTTGCTGTATCAGTGCAGCCATTCTCTCTCCCTGCAGGAGTTCTGCCGGGTTAGGAGGTATGATGCCTCCGGAAATAACATATAGATTTTGGATATGGGTTGGCTGAATGATCTCCTGAAATTTGCTGACTCCGGCCAGGTAGTTACTCAATCCAACATCATTTGTCAGCTTGAAGTCCTGAAATATTTTTGGCTTGCGCATGTCCGCACCCACAATTACGGTTTTTAACCCGCTATAGGTAAAAACAGATGCCAGGTTGATGGAGCAAAAGGTTTTACCTTCGCCACTGATGGAAGAAGTCAGGAGAAATATTTTGCCGTTATTACCAGCAGCTGTGGAGGAGGTGAAGAAGTTAAGATTAGACCTTATTCCTCTGAACGATTCTGAAATGGCAGATTTTGGCTTTGTAGTAACAATCAAATTGTTATTGGCCGGATTATGACCCACCATTCCTAAGAGCGGAATGGAGGTATATTTTGCCAGATCCTCTTTTGACTGGACCCTGTTGTTGAAATAAAACAACAGAAAAAGGAGCCCCAACGGGAGGCCCAGACCCAGCATGACTGATTTTGTGTAATTACCCTTCACATCTGGTGTGATGGCGCCACTCACCTGCTTGGGTGGATTCACGATGGAGATATCAGAGGTAGCAGAGGCCTTGGTGATACTTGCTTCGGCACGCTTTTCCAGCAGGTAATTGTATAAGCTCTCACTAAGCTTATATACCCGCTGGATGTTAATGAATTCACGCTCTGACCTTGGCAGCTGCCTGATGTCTCGTTCTACTAAATTAATCTCCCTGTTGATAGATTTGCGGGAGATATCGATGCTACCCCGCTGGGCTTCAATACTTTTCAGCAGGTTCTGCTTTAGATCGCTGATACGTTCATCGAGGGTGATGAGGATAGGGTTGGATGCCTGGGTACTTCTCTTAAGCTCTTCTTTTTGTAGCTGCAGATTTACCAACTGGCTGATCAAACTGTTGAGGACAGGATCACCAATGTCCAAAGAGGAGGGTACAATCAAATCTGTTGTTTCAAGCCCCCTGGAGATATGATCGCTGATATAATCAAAATACCGCTCCCTGAGTACAGTCATATTCTTTTCCTGCTCAAGGCCCTGAAGTTTGGAGAATAGTACATTGGCACGATCGCCTAGCCCTACACCAATATTTTCCTGCTTAAAGTTTTGCAGCCTCCGCTCAATGAGATCCAGCGAATCGCCAATTTGCATTAGCTGATCGGATATAAATCCGATGGTATTGGAAGCATTTTGGTTTTTCCTGGTGAGGTCCTTTTCAATATAGGTTTGAGACAAGGCCTGCAGAAAGCGTATTTCTTTTTCTGGAATCTCACCAATGGTACTTAGGGATAATACCGCGGCTCCCTGTTCGACCCATTTAATATTAAGCTTAGAAACATAGGCTGCTGCTACACTACCTGGATGGTCAAAGCGAACAATATAAGCCTGTTTGAATGCTTCCGAATTCGTGAAACCTGGCTTCTTAGTTACCTGAATAATTTGATCCCTTAGCTGAATCGACTCTCCAAACTCGTAAACAGGTTCTGCACTGGAAAATAAAGGTTCATCTTCAACATAGACTTTTATCTGAAACTGACGGCTGTTGAGTACCTGAATCCAAAAAGTACTGCCGTAGGGAAGTGAAGCGCCATTTGTGGTATCAGGGGTAAATTCCAGTGGAAGTCCCGGGTAAATTTCAGTGGTTTTAATATTCCCCTGTAGATAGTAACTGGTTGTGAATCCCAGCTTTTGCACCACCTGCCCGATCAGCGGATCTGCTTTTAACAGGTAGGGCTCGTTGTAATAGTTAATGTTTGGTTTGATCAGAGAATTGCTGAACAGCATGGCCGCAGAATTCTCCTGGCCCTGGTTCTCCTTGATGAGCATGGTCATGGCCACCTGGTAGGTCCTGGGGGAATACTTATTTTTATAATAAGCCCATCCCAGGAACAGGAACAGACTGATCAGCACCACATACCAGTAGCGTAATACTAGTAAAAGGTATCGCTTATAATCAAGCTGCTGCCCTGCGCTGTTTCCTGGAGTCTGCTGTTGAGCCACTGATGTTGTTACTCGTAGTAATTAAATGTTTTGAACCCGCTGTTGACCAGGTGTTCGTCTTTCTTCATGAGCTCCATGTCGGAGTTTACCATGTCTTTCACCAAATCCTGCAGTGAGTGATTTGGTTCCCAGCCCAGCTGCTTTTTTGCTTTGGTGGGGTCACCAATGAGCAGGTCTACCTCTGTTGGACGGAAATAGCGGGGGTCGATGCATACGACCTCCTTTCCTGCAGGTAATTTATAACGTCCGTCGGTGCTGGATATGTATCCCCGCTCCTCCACGCCTTTGCCTTTGAAATGCAAAGATACACCCAGTTCTGCAAAGGTCATGCGTACAAAGTCCCGTACTGAGGTGGTTCTGCCTGTGGCGATCACGTAATCTTCCGGCTTTTCCTGCTGAAGGATGAGGTACATGGCCTCTACATAGTCTTTGGCATGACCCCAGTCGCGCTTGGCATCCAGGTTACCCAGAAATAATTTATCCTGTGCGCCGAGAGCAATTCTGGCAGCGGCCCTGGTGATTTTACGGGTGACAAAAGTTTCTCCCCGTACAGGTGATTCATGGTTGAACAGGATGCCATTGCAGGCATACATATTATAGGCTTCACGGTAGTTAACTGTTATCCAATAGGCATACATTTTAGCAACCGCATAGGGAGAACGGGGGTAGAAAGGTGTGCGTTCTGACTGTGGCACTTCCTGTACTTTGCCATAGAGTTCTGAAGTAGAGGCCTGGTAGATCTTAGTTTTTTCAGAGAGTCCAAGCAGGCGTACTGCCTCAAGGATTCTCAAAGTTCCCAGTCCATCGGCATTGCCGGTATATTCGGGGGTATCAAAGCTTACCTGTACATGGCTCATGGCAGCCAGGTTATAGATTTCATCCGGCTGTACTTCCTGGATGATGCGGATCAGGTTAGTTGAATCCGTCAGGTCACCATAATGTAGCTTAAGCCTTACATTTCTTTCGTGTGGATCCTGGTAGAGATGATCTATCCTATCGGTATTGAAAAGGGAAGAACGGCGTTTGATGCCATGCACCATATAGCCTTTCTCAAGCAATAGTTCTGCTAAATAGGAGCCGTCCTGTCCTGTTATACCTGTAATGAGTGCTGTTTTCATCTATTATTATCTGTCCCGCCTGTGGAAGTACAATTAAAAGCTAAATTTAAAGCTTCTTCTTTTAATCATAACCATTTGATACCTAGAATGTAGGGCTGATGTACTGTTTAATGTATAACTGCATTTTTCTTTAGAAAATCCTGATGAGCACTCAAGTTTTAAGCATTTATTTGTGTCCTATTACATTACTCTTAGATAAAGAATACTTAGAATAGAAAGCACGGAAAGACCCAACGATATATTCCTGGCAGTGAAGTTATTAAAGGTCTTGACTTTAAGCGGACGTACCACCACCACATCGTCAGGGCGGAGGTAGAAGTAGGGGGAGGTGATCACATCATCGTCCAGGAGGTTCACGAAGGCAATCTCTACTTCTTCGCCCATTTTGCGAACGATCTTTACATTGGCCCTGTCTGCGAACTCTGTTAAGCCCCCTGCCCTACCTACGGCCTGGAGTATGTTCATCCTTGGGTCGTAGGTGTTGAAGGTGCCCTGGGAGTTTACCTCACCTAATAAGGTATAGTTAAAATTGAGCAGCTTGATGTGAACTGTAGGGTTTTTAAGGTATTGCTCTACCTGCTGCTGCAGATGCTGATTGGCTTCTATGATCGATAAGCCGGCTATGGTAACAGCACCTACGACCGGCAGTTGGATGGCACCTTCGGGGGAAATAACATAGCCTGATAGCAACGGATCCTGCTGTCCGTTCTGTGCGCCTCCCGGATTGCTCTTTTGAAAGAAGTCCCACTGCTCCGGGGTAAGGCTGGTGATACGAACAGAAACCACATCGCCTGCCCGTAATCTGTATGTATATTCTTCTGCGGTAAAACGCTTTACAACAGTATCTTTTGGATAATGCTGTAACTCGTTCTGACGTTCCTGCAGATAGGTTTGCTTGCGTACCGGGACACAGGCTGTAAATAGCATTCCTCCCAGTAAAAGAGCAAACACTACAATCCTTGATAGCATCTTAAATGGCTTAAGCTGCAAATATAAACTAAATTAACCTACGTCCCAATATAAGGAAATCCTGTCACAAGGGGATTGGGTGAATTTACAGCTCAATCAGTCAGATGACTTGCCGGTATGGTTTTCCCATTTGCGGATCCCGTAATTGACGACCAGGATCAGCCCCACGACCAATACTGATAGTACATAGCGTTCAAGGGCAACTGCAATTCCAATCCCTGCTGAAATAAGAATGGTGGCAGCACTGGTGAGGTAGCGGATCTTTTCTTTTTCGGGTACCTTTAATATAGTACCTCCACCAATAAAACCTACCCCTACGATGATGGCCTGCACCACCCGCAATGGATCATACTGTAAATCAGCCCCCGCATCCACTCTGTCATAGTACCCCACCATCATGTGTCCCAGGATTACCAGCAGGGCCGAGCTTACCCCAACAATCATATTGGTGCGAAGGCCTGCAGGCATATTACGCTGCTCGCGTTCCCAGCCTATAAATCCGGTAAGAATGGCTGCAACAACCACATTTATGAATTGATAAAGCTCCTCAATCATACCTACTCTGTTCGTCCCATATAACCTCTGTAGGAGCGGTCAGTTTGATAATATTGTAAAAAGATTACATTTTTTGGCCATTATGTTAAACAGATTCGTCTTCCCCGGATTTTGTATTATATTCGCTACCGTAAATTTTACGTAGTATACAACCAAAACTATACTTAGGCATGTCCAATAATTTTGCTACCCTTCAGTATAATGGCCAGACTTATCAACTGCCGATTGTTGAAGGTACAGAAAACGAGCGGGCTATTGATATCAGTACTCTGCGTTCCGAAAGTGGCTTGATAACACTTGATCCAGGCTATAAAAATACAGGAGCTACTAAAAGTGCCATTACTTTTTTAGATGGTGAAAAGGGAATTCTGCGATATAGAGGCTATAACATAGAAGACCTGGCTGAAAAATCCACTTTTCTTGAGGTTGCTTACCTGCTGATTTATGGTGAGCTGCCCAAGCAACAGGAATTTGAAAGTTTTAAGCAGGATATCACCTACCATACGCTTGTGCACGAAGACATCAAGAAGATTCTGGATGGCTTCCCCTCCAATGCCCACCCCATGGGCGTACTTGCGTCGCTGGTTTGCACCCTCACTGCTTTTTACCCACGCTCACTGGATCCAAACCGCAGCGGGGATGAGGTAAATCTTAGCATTATTCGCATACTGGCTAAAATGCCAACGTTTGCTGCCTGGTGCTATAAAAATGAAATGGGCCACCCAGTGATCTATCCCAATAACAAGATGGACTACTGCAGCAACTTCCTGCGCATGATGTTCTGCCTTCCGGCAGAGGATTATACCCCGGATCCTGTTGTGGCAAAAGCACTGGATACATTACTGATTCTGCATGCCGACCATGAGCAGAACTGCTCTACCTCTACTGTAAGGATTGTAGGATCATCGCAGGCAAGTCTTTATTCTTCTATATCAGCAGGTATCAACGCGCTGTGGGGACCGCTGCATGGCGGTGCTAACCAGGCGGTGATTGAAATGCTGGAGCAGATCAAGGCTGATGGCGGTGATGCCAATAAATACCTGGAGAAGGCAAAGGATAAAAACGATCCGTTCCGCCTTATGGGCTTTGGACACCGGGTATATAAAAACTTTGATCCGCGTGCCAGAATTATCAAAAAAGCAGCCGATGATGTATTATCCAAAATGGGTATTCATGATCCGGTGCTGGAAATCGCTAAAAAACTCGAGGATGCTGCGCTGAATGATGATTATTTCATCGAGCGTAAGCTATATCCAAATGTTGACTTCTACAGCGGCATTATTTACCGTGCCATGGGCATTCCTACTGAAATGTTCACCGTGATGTTTGCACTTGGCCGCTTGCCAGGCTGGATCGCCCAGTGGAAGGAAATGCGTGAAAACCGTGAACCAATCGGCCGTCCTCGTCAGGTATATACAGGTGCTACTCATCGCCCTTATGTCCAGGTTGATAACAGATAATTAGATCTCATTCTTTAAGTAAATACGAAGCCCTGAAATTTCAGGGCTTTTTTTGTTATGTATGCATAAGATAAATTTGTATGCATACATACTATTATTTAAGTTAGCCCTATGGTAACAGATCAAGAATTTCAGCAAGCTGTATCCCAATCACAGCAGTTAAGTAAGCGGCCTTCCAATGAGGAGCTGCTCAAGCTCTATGCCCTCTACAAACAGGCAACCGAAGGCGATGTCAAGGGAGAGCGTCCCGGCGGATTCGATTTTAAAGCCATGGCCAAGTACGGTGCATGGGAAGAACAAAAAGGCAAATCTGCCGAGCAGGCAAAACAGGAATATGTTGCGCTGGTAAGTGGACTGCAACAGCGCTTAGGATAAAAAACATACATCTATAAAATCCTGCCGGCAACGTCAGGATTTTTTTGTTTTCTATCTCCTATCTTTGCAAAATGCAAGTATTCTATCAGCCGGAAACGCCACAGCTTCTTAGCTTAACCGAAGAGGAAAGTAAACATTGCGCACGTGTGTTACGCCATCGTGCCGGTGATACCATCTGGGTGACTAATGGCAGGAATCAGCTGTTTGAATGCCAGCTGAAGGATGCGAATCCAACCCGCTGTTCCTTTACCATTATTAGTGAAAAAGAACAGGCAGCAAGGCCCTATAGCATTCACCTGGCCATTGCGCCTACCAAAAATACAGACCGGCTGGAGTGGATGCTCGAGAAATGCGTTGAGCTGGGGATAGACCAGGTGAGTCTTCTGTTGTGCCAGCACAGTGAAAGAGTAAAGATCAATCCAGACCGGCTTTACAAAAAGGCAGTCAGTGCCATGAAACAATCTCTCAATTTTCAGATGCCCCGTATTCATGAGCCTGTTGGGTATAGAGCATTCATTGATTCACTGGCTGATGAAAATATCCATAAATTCATTGCTTATGTGGATGAGGAGCCTCGTTCGCACCTGATGCAGGCAGCAGGTAGCCATCATGACTATTGTATCTTGATCGGACCGGAAGGTGATTTTTCTAATGAAGAAATCAGCGTAGCTTTGGAGCATGATTTAAAGCCTGTAAGCCTTGGTCCCAGCAGGTTACGCACCGAAACTGCCGGACTTGCAGCCTGTCATATACTTAACTTGATTAATCAGGTACCGGCACCTGATAAAACAGATACTTCTGGCTGTTAAAACTGTTAGAAGCCTGCAGCAATCTCTCTAATTCATATTCTTTCGCCCACAATAACCCTATTCATGGTTCTTAATTACATCTGGATCGCCTTTTTCCTGATTGCCTTTGTTGTAGCCATGTTCAAACTGCTGGCTTTTGGAGATACGGCTGTTTTCCCTGCCATTGTAGAATCTACCTTTGAAATGGCAAAAACAGGCTTCGAGCTTTCCCTGTTTTTAACAGGTGTGTTAGCCCTCTGGATGGGACTTATGCGTCTTGGTGAAAAAGGAGGCGTGGTAGAAGGTATTTACAAAATTATCGGTCCGTTCTTTAAAAGAATATTTCCGGCGGTACCACCTAACCATCCTGTTTTCGGACCCATGGTCATGAACTTTTCAGCCAATATGCTGGGACTGGATAATGCCGCGACGCCACTGGGTTTGAAAACCATGGAAGAACTCCAGACCCTGAATCCCAAGCCTGATACAGCCACCAATGCACAGATTATGTTCCTGGTGCTTAATACCTCCGGCTTAACTATCATACCGGTGAGTATCATGGCTTACCGCGCACAGCAGGGTGCCGCTAATCCGGCAGATATTTTTATTCCCACCTTACTGGCAACCTATTTTTCTACCATTGCAGGGTTGATTGCTGTTTCCTTTTTTCAGCAGATTAACCTTTTCAACAGGGTTGTACTCTTCTACCTGGGCACCCTTACCTTGTTCATAGCCGGTCTGATTGCTTACTTCAGCACCCTTAGCTCTGATGAGATTTCTGTTGCCTCGAGCCAGGTAAGCAGCATCATTATCTTCAGTATCATTATTACCTTTATCCTGATGGCCTGGCGTAAAAAAGTAAATGCCTATGAAGCATTTATAGAAGGGGCAAAGGAAGGTTTTACAGTGGCTGTTAAAATTATTCCCTATCTGGTGGCCATCCTGGTAGCGATCGGTATCTTTCGTACTAGCGGTGCACTTCCTTTATTGATTAATGGTATAGCAGGATTAGTAGAACTGGCTGGACTGGATACACGTTTTGTGCCAGCACTGCCAACTGCATTGATCAAACCATTTAGTGGTGGTGGTGCCAGGGGAATGATGGTAGAAGCCATGCAAAATTATGGTGCCGATTCTTTTCCCGGCACCCTGGTGAGTATCATGCAAGGATCAACGGAAACTACCTTCTATGTGATTGCTTTATACTTTGGTTCGGTAAATATTACTAAAACCAGATATGCTGTGGCATGTGGCCTTATTGCTGATATTGTTGGTATTATAGCCGCAATTTTACTCTGTTATTTCTTCTTTGGTGACAGACCTCTTTCCACCATTCCTTAGTAATATATTACATCATCTTTATTGACAGCCAAAATATTCGGTAATTTGACAATTGCAATGGTAATCAATCTTATCCATAAGCGCTTCTAAATCACCCAACAATGGATGTCTTAAAGAACAGTAAATCCTCTCCTTTGGAAAAGAATATATACGATAATGCAAGGAATCATTTTCTGGGAAATTTCCCTGAATCCTTACCAATTGAGCAGGCTTATGTGCACATCGGCATGTTTTTGGGGTGGATCATCGAAAATGAACTGTATTCTGAATATTTCGAAGATGAGGCAGGTATCCAGGTATTCCGTTTTCAGCGCAGGGAAATCAGCTGCACCATTTTAAGTGAGCTTTGGGATGGCTACCTGGGATATGAACTGTTTAACCGCCAGGGCAACCTCTTTGCCTATTTCTACTACGGTGGTGGTATATACAGAAAAGACTATACTGATTTATTAGCAGGCTCGCTGCCCTCTATCTACCATGTACAGGATACCTGGGATAATTACGCGAAGATGCAGGCAAAGATTTCTGAACGATTCGCCCAGTGGAAAGAGCTGGTCGGCGAGGAATAGCATTCCTCTCTCCTCCTCAAAAAGCGGCTCATAGCATGGGCCGCTTTTTCTGTTTAAGGACTTTCTTGCGAGTGCTCACACTTTATTCAAAATTCAAAAAGCCTGATGCCAAAGGGGCTCAATTGTTATAACAAGTGATTATCTAAAACCCGCAGGCCCTGTCTTCGCGAGCGGAGCGCGGCGATCTGGTATCTACACGCAGGGAAACCGAATTACAGCAGCAGTCCCGGCGAAGAAACGTGCGACCGTTACACGTCACTTCGCTGCCTTGGGGTGCATTATTGCTCAAATACTACAAGCTAATAAAAACGGCCTCAGCAAATCTGCAGAGGCCGTTTTGAAAGCAATCTCTCTGCTTAAAAAGCAAAAAAGTTGTATCTAGCTCCTGAATTTATTCTTCAGGCTTAGAAGCATGGCATTCATATCCTGAGACTCCGCTTTGGGCTCCTCCTTTTTACCGGACCTGCCTCCCTCCTGTTTCTTACCCCCTTTTGAGGATTGCTCATTGGATTTGCCTTTAGGCTCCTTAGGTTCGGTACCAAATGGATCTTTCTTCATACTAAGGGCAATGCGCTTGCGGGCAACATCTACCTCTGTTACGGTTACCTCCACCTTCTGCTGTACACTCACCACTTCTGCAGGATTGCCCACGTAGCGGTCTGCCAGCTGGCTGATGTGCACCAGCCCATCCTGATGTACGCCAATATCCACAAAAGCACCAAAATTAGTTACGTTTGTAACAATGCCCGGCAGCTTCATGCCTACTTTAAGATCGGAAACTTCATGTACCTCATCCGCAAAAGAAAATAGCTCATACTCTTTCCTGGGATCTCTTCCTGGTTTTTCAAGCTCACTAAGAATATCCTGCAGGGTTGGCAAACCAACTTCTTCGCTTACATAATTCTTCAGATCGATGGCCTGGCGCTTCTCCTTGTCCTGCATCAGCTCATCAATGGTGCAGTTTACATCTGCCGCCATTTTAGATACGATGTTGTAACGCTCCGGGTGTACGGCACTTTTATCGAGCGGGTTCTTTGCATTTTGAATGCGCAGGAAACCAGCTGCCTGCTCAAATGCCTTAGCGCCAAGTCTGGGTACTTTTTTCAGTGAAGACCTGTCCTGAAATGGCCCATTCTCATTCCTGAAATCTATGATATTCTGCGCAAGCTGCGGACCCAGTCCGGATACATAGGTCAGCAACTGTTTGCTGGCAGTGTTCAGCTCTACACCAACGCGGTTCACACAGCTCATAACCGTTTCGTCAAGGCTGTTCTTCAGCAGCGACTGGTCTACATCGTGCTGGTACTGACCCACGCCAATGGATTTTGCATCTATCTTTACAAGCTCGGCCAGTGGGTCCATCAAACGGCGGCCAATGGAAACTGCACCACGTACAGTAATGTCCTGGGTAGGAAATTCATCACGTGCTACCTCAGAGGCTGAATAGATGGAAGCACCACTCTCATTCACCATAACCACCAAAGGATTGTTGGGCAGCTTCAGGGTACGTACAAAGCGCTCGGTTTCACGGCTGGCTGTACCATTACCTATCGCAATGGCCTCTATGCTCCATTTATCGCACAGTTCATAGAGCACTGCAGCCGATTCGCCTATTTTGCGCTGCGGCTCATTAGGATATATGGCTTCGTTTTGCAGCAGCTTGCCTTGTTCATCCAGGCAAACAACCTTACAGCCGGTTCTAAAACCCGGATCAAGCGCCAGCACCCGTTTCTGGCCCAGTGGAGAGGCCAGCAGCAGCTCCCGAAGGTTTTCAGCAAATACCCTGATGGCCTCTTCGTCAGCCTGCTTTTTGGTAAGCAGCCGCACTTCTGTTTCCATGCTTGGCTTTAGCAGTCGCTTATAGGCATCCCTGATGGCTATTTTTACCTGTTCGGCAGCAGCGTTCGAGGCTGTTATAAAATGATCGTCCAGCAGCTGGATTGCCGATACTTCATCAGGGGCAATATTCAGCATCAGGATCATTTCTTTTTCGCCGCGGCGCATGGCCAGCAGGCGGTGCGATGGCACTTTTTTAATGGGTTCCTCCCACTCAAAATAGTCGCGGTACTTGCTGCCTTCTTCTTCCTTACCAGTGATCACACGGGAGCTTACAATCGCTTCTTTCAGAAAAAGATTACGCACCTTGCTGCGCACATCCGCATTTTCATTTACCCATTCTGATATAATATGACGGGCTCCCTCCAGCGCTTCTTCTGTAGAGGCAACCTCTTTTTCCGGGTCTATATATGCTTGTGCGGCCGATTGTGGATTTTTTTCTTTTTGCTCGAAAATAAGGCTAGCCAGTGGTTCCAGGCCTTTTTCCCGGGCAATGGTTGCCTTTGTTCTGCGTTTGGGTTTGTAGGGCAGATAGATATCCTCCAAACGTGCCATTGTTTCGGCCTTCTCTACCTTTCCCTTTAGCTCATCGGTAAGCACGCCCTGCTCTTCCAGCGATTTCAGAATGCTTTCCCTGCGCTTGTCCAGCTCCTCCAGCTGCGTTGCCCTGTCACGGATGGTTGCAATGGCTACTTCATCCAGTAATCCAGTTGCTTCTTTCCGGTAACGGGCAATAAATGGAACGGTAGCGCCTTCCTGTAACAAGCTAAGGGTGGCAGCCACCTGCTTTACACTAAAGCCTGTTTCTCCTGCAATTATTCCTGCGTATACTTCAGCCATATCATAAAAACTTGGGCAGCAAAAGTACAAAAAGCCTGCATGCACCGCCTAGCCTGGCACTACATTTTAACACAAAAAAAACCGGCACCTCTTAAAGTGCCGGTTTAAATAAATCGATCAATCAACCTAAATACCAAAGCTATAAACTTCCATATCTACAGTTTTAGTGAAAGTCTTCAGATCACCATCTTCTTTCAGCTTGCCTCTTCTGAGAAGTGATAAAATAAACTCCTGGCGTGAGTGATCATCTTTCAGCAGCGCTATAAGCTTTTCCTGTTTCAACCTGATGAGCTCGTGTTCAGCCAATCTCATCACTATGATTTTTCTACATTCCAGGGCATCTTTTGGAGAGCTTAATCCTTTGTTTACAAACCTGTCAAGTGCTGATGCATGCCTGGCATGTGCCTCATCAACCATCTGCGTAAGAAGCTCTACATCACGGACCTTTTCAACCTTGATCAGATACTGCTTAACTTCTTTGTCCTGCCCTACCACCTGAGCTTTTGTTTCTTTATCCAGCGTTTCAAGGTAATGATCAAAGTGCTCTTCAAGAATGGTGATGATGCGCTCATTCTCCCGCAGAGCTGCCTTGTTGGTGTTGTAGTTAGAAAAAAGATAGCGTTCAACTTTCTGCTGTACTTCTGTCTGTGCCTGGGCAAAACCAATGGCCAGTAAACTTACCAGCAGTACCAGGGATATTTTGCGTAAGTTTTGCATATAAGAGGAGCATTTTATCAGTGCGTGAGTAGTATTAATCTATTTGCAACATTACAAATGTACAGATGTATCTTTGTTTATACAAATTAAATATAATCATAATGCAAAAAAAAACATTTCCTCTGTGATAAAGTCAAGTTTATCAGGTAATTGTATATAATAATTTTGTTGATGAGGATGGAAAATCGCGGGTATGATTTAAACCAAATAATAACTTTTTACTGCTTACCAATAAAAAAGCACAGTGATGGTACACTGTGCTCCTTATCTGATTAGAGTTAATATTAACTTAATGAGAGCAGTCCCTGTGATACACCTGCAAGGTTGGCCATTCTGTACAGCACCCGAGCCCCTACATTTCCATTCCATTCACTGTCACCTGGAGCCACTTCACAAAGATCGAAACCTATGATTGTTCTGCCACTCCTCACCACTGCTTCTATCAGGTACATAGCCTGCTCGTATTCCATACCTCCCGGTACCGGCGTTCCAGTACCCGGGCAAAGTTTAGGATCCAGCCCATCTATGTCAAAGCTTATGTAAACTTTATCCGGCAGATGCTCAATGATTCCAGCTACCAGCTCATGCCAGCTTTTGCCCCTGTAGCCTTCCTGTTTCAGGTTGCGGTCGTAGAAAATGTTTACCCGGCCACTGTTCTTATTAGCAACCTCTACTTCTTCTCCACAAATATCGCGTATGCCTACCTGCACTATCTTTTTAACCCCTTCTACCTGCAGAGCATTATACATGATAGAAGCATGGGAATAGCTGAAACCTTCATAGGCAATGCGGAGGTCAGCATGGGCATCTACCTGCAAAATGCCATAGCCTTCCCGATGGTTTCCGGCCAGTGCCCGCATCAGCCCCAATGGGGTACTGTGATCGCCGCCTAGTACGACAGGAATTTTTCCCTGCTCTATTAACTGCTCTGCCTGCTGTTGCACCCAGGCACACATTTCTTCGGCTGCAGCATTTACCAGTGCTGGCACCTGCTGCACTTCTGAAGGCTGCTGGTTTAAGTCGCCCCTCTCTAGAGCTTCTATATATAGTTCTGATTTTTCACGCAGACTATTGCTGCGTTCCAGCAGTTCCTGCGGAAAAGGCAGCATACTAATCCCCATTTTCCAGGCATCCCTGATATCTGTCTGGTAGAGGTCCAGCTGAGGACTCGCCTGTATCACGGCTTCCGGGCCCAGGGCGGTACCTGCCCCGTATGATACTGTTACCTCCCATGGGACAGGTATGATAACAATACTGGCATGTTCTGGACTGAAAGGTAAGCCAAAAAGTGTTCCAAGTGTGCCAACGCCGTTGGGATCAAACTGCTGTATAGCCTCTTCCTTTGTTGTTGCTTTCATCATAATTTAAGTACTAAACCTGCGCAAAGGTAGCAGGCGACATATATTCTTTTAGAATCATGGTGGCTGCTGATATTTGCGACCACTTGTTTAATTCTGATGAGGTTGATAACCACAATACACCACATGGTTCTAACTCTTCTATGATATTTCCTGTTAGGTATTCAGTCAGGTAGGTAAGGATGGGATTATGCCCCACGATGTAGACCCGCTGTAAATTTTCATCCAGATTTGTGATCAGCGAAAACATAATTCTTACTGATGATTCATAGATATCATCAGAAAATATTATTTCTTGCTGTGGTTTTAAGTTTTTTTCACCCAGAAGTTCAGCTGTCTGCCTGCCTCTGGCACTTATACCACTGAATAAAGCATCGGCAGTCAGGTTTCTGGATTTCAAGTAGTTAGCCAGGTGCATGGCGCGTACCGCACCGCTCTCTGTCAGCTCTCTTTCTGCATCGGACTGACCGCGATAAGCAGGATTGGCATCGGAATGGCGGATGAGTAATAGTTCTTTATTCATTTCGGTAATTGGAAATAATTTTCTGAAGTTTGGGTTTATTGTCTTTAGGAGTACCTACCGACAGGACTTGCAAATAAGTGTATAAGTTAGATATTTGAAGAATCGTAAGAATATTTTTTACTATGGCCAAAAATTTAGTGATCGTAGAATCACCGGCGAAAGCCAAAACTATAGAAGGATACTTAGGTAAGGAATTTAAGGTTGCATCCAGCTATGGTCACGTGAGAGACTTGCCCAAAGACGATATGGCCATTGATATAGCCAATGGCTTTCATCCAACCTATGAGGTAAGTAGTGATAAAAAAGACATAATCAAGCAGTTAAAGAAGCTTGCCCTAGAATCAGAATTCATCTTCCTGGCGAGTGACGACGACCGCGAAGGAGAAGCCATCAGCTGGCACCTGAAAGAAACCCTGAAGCTCAACGACCAGAATACCAAACGAATTGTTTTTCATGAAATTACTAAAAAGGCTATTCAACAGGCCTTGAGTAATCCCCGCATGATAGACCTTGACCTGGTCAATGCACAGCAGGCCCGGCGTATCCTGGACAGACTGGTAGGTTTTGAATTATCTCCCGTTCTCTGGAAAAAAGTACGCAAAGGTCTTTCGGCAGGCAGGGTTCAATCGGTTGCTGTGCGCCTGGTAGTAGATCGCGAGCGTGATATTGATAAACACCAAAGTACCTCTAGCTACCGGGTTACAGCTGTTTTCAGCCTGCCGGAGGGAAAATCACTCTCTGCTGAATTAAGTACACGCTTTGATACGCTGGAGGAAGCACGGGTATTTCTGGAAAGCTGCAAGGGAGCAGGTTACCAGATTGAAAAACTAGAGAAAAAGCCTGTTAAAAAATCTCCGGCACCGCCATTCACCACTTCTACCCTGCAGCAGGAAGCATCGCGTAAGCTGGGTTATTCTGTTAGCCGTACCATGTCGCTGGCACAGCGCCTGTATGAAGCTGGTAAAATTTCTTATATGCGTACCGACTCTACAAACCTATCGGAAGAAGCACAACAAAATGCTGCTGCCGTTATTACAAGTGAGTGGGGTAAGCAGTATTCTCATACCCGCCATTACAAAACCAAAAGCCAGTCTGCACAGGAAGCACACGAAGCCATACGTCCTACTGATTTCGGCCAGCAGGATGCCAGCAGCGACAATGCTGAACAACGCCTTTATGAACTGATCTGGAAAAGGGCCATTGCCTCTCAGATGGCCGATGCACAGCTTGAGCGAACCATTGTACGTGTAGCCATACAACATGCCGTGCCGGCTCCGGGACAATACCACTTCACTGCTACAGGCGAGGTGGTTAAGTTTGATGGCTTTTTAAAGGTTTATATTGAATCTACAGACGAGGAAGCAGAAGACGGCGAACAAAAAGGTGTTTTGCCTCCCATGTCTGAAGGTCAGAAGTTAAGCTCACGCCAGCTAAAGGCACGCGAAACTTTCAGCAGGCCACCTGCCCGTTATACAGAAGCCTCCCTTGTGAAGAAACTGGAAGAAATGGGAATCGGGCGTCCTTCTACCTATGCTCCTACCATCTCCACCATTCAAAAGCGTGAGTATGTAATCAAAGAGGAACGTGCAGGTAAGGAACGTGAATACCAGGAACTGTACCTGGAGAAGGATGATCTCCGCCAGGAAACCAAGACGGAAATTACTGGAGCGGAAAAGAATAAACTTTTCCCTACCAACCTGGCCATGGTGGTGAATGACTTCCTGGTAAAAAACTTCCCTAATGTAATTGATTACTCCTTTACTGCCCGCGTAGAAAAAGAGTTTGACGAAATTGCCCAGGGCAATGAGGAATGGAGTAAAATGATTGGCCGTTTCTATGGTACCTTTCATGAAAAAGTAGAAAATACTGAAAATATTGAGCGGGCATCTGTTAATACCCTACGTGAAATAGGCACAGATCCTAAAACAGGCCTTACCGTCTATGCACGTTTAGGCAAGTTTGGTCCTATTGTACAGCTGGGAGAAGGTACGGAGGAAGAAAAGCCTCAGTATGCCAGCCTGCGCAAAGGCCAATACCTGGAAAGTATTACACTGGAAGAAGCACTTGAGCTCTTTAAACTGCCCAGAACGGTGGGAGAACTGGAGGGTAAAACTATTACGGCAGCCATTGGCCGCTTTGGTCCTTACCTGCGTCACAACAGTAAGTTTTACAGCTTACCGAAAGGAATGGATCCACTGTTTGTAGATGAAGAAACAGCTATAACGCTGATAAAAGACAAGCAGGAAGCAGATGCCAAGAAAGTTATCAAACTCTTTGAGGAAAATGCCGAGGTCCAGGTACTGCAGGGCAGGTATGGCCCCTACATCAAGGTCGGATCTAAAAATGTAAAGATACCGAAGGACAAGGAACCGGAAAGTTTGACCTTACATGAATGCCTGACACTGGCAGAACAAACGCCAGAGAAAAAAGGACGAAAATTTGCAAAAAAGAAATAAGACCAAAAACCAGCCTCTCCTGCCCGGGAGAGGCTTTTTTTATGCTTTTTCAGCCTGTATCCCTTGATTCATCCTCTCTAAAAAAGCATCCACTATAAATTAATTCTTTTCTTAAATTAAGTCTATTTTATTACTCCTGCCATTCAGCAATGCATACAAATGCGTAATATAGGTGTACAAAGTTCAGTTTTCACGTTCAACGCTCCTCCCCATGTTATCAATTTTAAAAACTGTGCTACGCCTGAACAGCATCAAAGGCAATATCATACTTGCGCTGATTGCAATGGGTACCTTTACCCTGCTGCTCACTGTCTCTAATTACTGGATATCTGATCAACTCAACTATTCCCAAAACACACTCAACACGGTTCTATCACCTGCACAATCATCGCTGAAAAGCATCAGCACAGATTTAAACAAGAGTGTACTGCAGATTAACCTTTATTTGGATACTGAAAAGGAAGCCCATTTGGTTGAATGGAATGCGCTTTGGCAGAAAAGTTTAGAGAATTCTATCAGTAAAGTTGTGGAAATCAATACCACCACCGTTCATCACCAGAATAAAAATGATATTGCTGCATTGGATCTCCAGTTAAAGGATATTTACCAAGAGCAACAACAACTGCTAGCAGCTGTCCAACAACAAATTACTACTGCCAGGAATTTACCGGATACTGCAGGTGCTACCATCAGTCTGGCTCCCTTCAAATCCGCATTAGTAAAAAATACAGAAAAGGTTAACACCAAAGCTGAAACGCTTATTACGCTTCTGATAACAAGAATTGACCAGATGATTGCTGATGAGCAGGCTAAACAACAGCAATACCTACTGTACATGAAATATATTGCACTGTGCTTTCTTATTCTTTGCATCCTTGCAGGCACAGTTATTGGATATTTCCTGATCGTACAAGTTGTCAGCAGCCTGTACAGGGTAAAACAAACCATCAAAGAACTAAGCCATGGTAACATTCCGGATGCCATCTGGCAAAGCAGTAACGAAACCAGTCATATTACAAAAGAATTAGGCAAGCTAACTGATCACCTTCGTGAGGTACAGCATTTTGCCATTCAGGTTGGAGAAGGAAAGTTTGATAATAATATCGAGGTATTCAATAAGCAGGGCGCGCTTGGCAGCAGCCTGGCAGGTATGCGCGACAGCTTGTACCAGGTTGCACAGGATGATCAGCAACGTAACTGGGTAAATGAGGGTTTTACTCTTTTTGGTGATATCATCCGGAACAACAATAGCTCCATCAACGAATTATGTGACGTGGCTCTTTCCAAACTGGTGAAATATGTAGGTGCTAACCAGGGAGCCATATTTGTGATACAAAAAAGTGATACCCTGGAGCAGGAAGTGCTTACCATGGTATCGAGCTACGCCTACGATCGGAAAAAATACCTGCAGAAAGAAATCCTGATAGGCGAAGGATTGTGTGGGCAGGCCTGGCAGGAAGAAAATATTATTCACATCAATGATGTTCCGAAGGAATATGTACAGGTGCGTTCTGGTCTGGGAGGAGCCAACCCAACAGAAGTACTGATAGTGCCTCTGATTGCCAACGAACAATCCCAGGGTGTGCTGGAACTGGCTTCATTTTCAAGTTTTAAACCATACCAGGTTGATTTCATCAGTAAAATTGCCGAGAACCTGGCTGCAGCGGTTTCTACCACAAAAGCTAATGAGCAAACACATCTGCTGCTGGAGCGATTCCAGGAACTGACCGAGGAACTAAGGGCCCAGGAGGAAGAGATGCGGCAGAATATGGAAGAGCTGCAGGCCACGCAGGAGGAAATGACCCGGGCCAAAACCCTTATCGAACGGAAGGAACATAATTTAAACTCTGTGATCAACAATACACCTGATACCATCTTTGCCATCGATCAGGAGTATCGGATCACGGTAGTCAACAAGGTGCTGTCGGATAAGTATAAGGGTATGGGCATCAACCTGCAGGAGGGTACTTTTATCAGCGAAATATTACCTAAAACTGCCTGGGAGGTATGGAAACCCCGCTACGACAGGGCGCTTGCCGGAGAGCAGTTCTCCATCGTGCAGGAAACCTCCGGTTCTGCAGGTAACCGCTATTCTCAAACCTATCATAATCCTATCAGAAACGAGGAAGGTCGTGTGGTGGGTGTTTCTGTTATATCCAGAGATGTTACAGAAACTGTATTGGCACAGCAGGAGGCAGAGTATAAACGCTTTATCGTAAACAGCCTGATTGACAATACTGACGATACCTACTTTGCCATCGACAACAATTACAAAATACTGATCGCCAATAAAACCTTAAAGGACCGCTATGCGCAATCCAACATAAGCCTGCAGGAGGGTGAAAATATTTTTGATAAACTCCCCCCCGATCAGCATGCTAGCTGGAAGGAACGCTACGACAGAGCACTGGCAGGCGAATCTTTTGTAATGGTTACCGAACGCCCCCTGAAAGACAAAGTGTTAACGATAGAAGTGCACCACCACCCTATTGTGGATTCTACAACTGGCAAAGTGATTGGTGCCATTGTTGCCTCTAAAGATATTACACGCTGGCAGCAGGCACTTGCCGGAAATGATAAATTATAATTTGCCGGACTACAAATAATTAAATAGCATTATCTTAAACCTCCCGACCCCTGGGAGGTTTTTTTGTTATGGAAAAGAAAAAAGTTGTTGTGCTCACAGGCGCTGGCATCAGTGCAGAAAGCGGCATTCCTACCTTTAGAGACTCCAACGGATTATGGGAAGGCCATAATGTTGAGGATGTTGCTACACCAGAGGCCTGGACCCGTAACCAGGAGCTGGTGCTGGAGTTTTATAATCAAAGGCGCAAAGCAGCCAGAGATGTTAAACCTAATGCGGGTCATACAGCACTTGCTGATCTGGAAAAGCATTTCAGGGTTACCATCATTACCCAAAACATTGATAACCTGCATGAGAAAGCCGGCAGCAGCAAAGTACTCCACCTGCACGGAGAGTTGTTCAAAAGCCGAAGTACTGCAGATGAATCATTGTTGTACGATATTACAGACTGGGAATTAAAGCTTGGTGACTGTTGTGAAAAAGGCTCGCAATTACGGCCGCATGTAGTATGGTTTGGCGAGGCAGTACCCATGATGGAGCCAGCCATTGCCGAAACTGCCGAAGCTGATATTTTTATGGTTGTAGGCACCTCGATGCAGGTATATCCGGCAGCAAGCCTGCTCTACTATGTTGATGATCATATTCCAAAGTACATCATAGACCCAAGGCTGCCCCTGGTCCACCCCCGCCCTAACCTCTTTCTGCTGGAAGAGAAAGCCTCAGTTGGTGTGCCTAAGGTGTGCAGGGAGTTAATTGAAAAATTATCAAATTAAAATTCCTTACCACCCCAGTAACGACAGATCCCAGGCAGCATCCTGCCTGTAGCATAAAAATCCATTTTCTACTTCCAGAGGCGATGGGAGGTTATTGGTGTAAAGCTTCCCCGTTCCCAAACCCTGTGGTAGTTCTGGAGAAAACTGGGCTGTAAACTGAGCAATTGCATTCAGGCCTATATTAGATTCCAGGGCAGAGGTGATCCACCAGCCAATACCGCGTTCCTCTGCAAGTTTTATCCACTCCCCGGTGGCAGCCAATCCTCCCAGCAGGCTGGGTTTTAATATGATGTAAGGCGGCTGCAGCTTATCCAGCAACTCCTGTTTCTGAAGGGTGGTGGTCATACCAATCAATTCTTCATCGAGTGCAACAGCTATAGGCGATTGCCGGCACAGCTGCTGCATGGCAATATATTGCCCCTGCCTGATAGGTTGTTCAATAGAATGTAAATCCCATTCGGCAAGCTGCGAAAGTTTGGTTGGTGCCTCTGCAGGGCTAAAAGCACCATTAGCATCTACACGTATCACCAGCTCTTCTGCCGGGTAAAGGCTCCTGATGTAAGCCAGCAAACTTAATTCTTCTTTGAAGTCTATTGCCCCTATTTTAAGTTTCAGGCAGCTGAACCCCTCATTGAGCTTTTCATCAATACGGGATTTCATGGTACCTTTATCGGCCATCCAGATGAGTCCGTTGATGGAAATACAGGATGCTCCGGAAGAAAAGCTGTTGTTGAATAATTTTTTCTCACCACCCAGGAGCCAGTCCAGCATGGCAGTTTCCAGTGCAAACTGAATGGATGCTACACCTTCTGCTGCCCCTGCAGCCAGCTGATAAACCTCTTCAATTGTTTTAGGAATTCCTCCGGAATCCATGTTTTTAAGTACCTGAGGCCATAATGCATCAAGTTCTGTGCCCTCCGGGCTTAAGCCAGCTAATGGACCAGCTTCTCCTACGCCACACCTGCCTGCTGCCTCCAGCTTTAGGAACCACGAATCTTTAAAATGCAGAATTCCTCGAGAAGTTCCTGCTGAGAAATAGAATTGAAGCCTGTGTTTTCTTACTTTTGCAGAAAAATGCATGGCGCTAATTTAATAATAAGGTTGAGTAGCCTCAACCACATTGGCTGCTAACAGTTATACTAAGAATATAAATACTTAAAACAAATCGAATGGATCAGCAGAAAGAGTTTACCATTGATGTGATGGTAGAAATTCCAAAAGGTAGCCGGAATAAATACGAATATGATTATAAGCGTAAAATGATACGCTACGACCGCATGATCTTTTCTTCCATGCACTACCCCAGCGACTATGGATTTTTCCTGGAGACCCTGGGCGAAGATGGCGACGCCCTAGATGCCCTGGTGCTGGTATCAGAACCTACTTTTCCTGGTTGTGTTATTGAAGTACGTCCGATAGGAGTTTTTTTTATGACAGATGAGAAAGGGCCGGATGCTAAAATATTATGCGTTCCCATGAGTGATCCAATCTGGAATAAGTTTTTCTCCCTGGAAGAAATCAATGCGCACCTGAAAAATGAAATAGAGCATTTCTTTCAGGTATATAAAGACCTGGAGAAGAAAAAAGTAGGTATAGAAGGATGGGGAAATAAAGAAGAGGCGCTTAAACTTATTAAACAGGCACAAGACCGCTACGAGAATCAGAAAGAATCAGAGAAAAAAATTCCTGCCTCTCATTAACGGAGACAACCACTGTGCAGCAGCTTTAAAGCATGTTAACTAACGTAAACACTATTTTTGATCTTGTTCAGCTGGATGAGTATCGCTACGAATTACCTGAGGATAGAATAGCCAGGCACCCACTGCCTGAGCGAGATAAAAGTAAGCTGTTGTTTTATAACAGAGGATCCATTGAGCACAGAGGTTTTTTTGAGCTCCCTCAGCTTTTACCGAAGCACAGCTTACTGGTGTTTAATAATACCAGGGTAATTCCGGCTAGGCTGCAGTTTAAAAAAGAAACCGGTGCACAGATAGAAATATTTCTGCTACAACCGCTTGCACCCACAACCGATATTCAATTGGCAATGGGGACAAGCGGTTTTTCTAGCTGGCAGTGTATGATTGGAAATCGTAAGCGCTGGCGCGATGGCAAACCACTCATACTCCGGCTAAGCCTTAATCAGCAGGAGGTACTACTGGAGGCTAAGCTGCAGAATGCAGAGGGCACAGAGGTTGGTTTTAGCTGGTCGCCCCCGGAATACAGCTTTGCTGAAATAGTTGAAGCTGCCGGTGAAATTCCCCTACCCCCTTATTTAAAGCGCAGGGCAGAATTGGAAGACAAAGAACGTTATCAGACCGTTTACAGCAAAGAAAAAGGAGCTGTTGCTGCACCCACTGCAGGCCTGCATTTTACACCAGCAGTGCTCGATCAGTTGAAAAAAAGCGGCCACCAGACTGAGCAGCTTACACTACATGTCGGTGCAGGCACTTTTCAGCCAATCAAGGAAAAGAACCTGTCTGATCACCCCATGCACCGGGAACAGCTGGTGATAACAGCAGCCAATATTGAACAACTCATCAATCACGAAGGAGCAGTGATCGCAGTAGGTACTACCAGCATGCGTAGCCTGGAAAGCATTTACTGGTTTGGGGTAAAGTTGTTAAAGAATGCAGATGAACCGTTCTTTATCAGTAAAAATGAGTGTTATAACTACCAGGAAAACATTTTACCCCATCCAAAACAGGCAATGCAAGCAGTTTTACAAAGAGTAAGACAAAACCCTAATCAACAACTTACCGGCGAAACTGAAATTTTTATCATTCCTGGTTATATATTTAGGATATGCAAAGGCCTGATCACAAACTTTCATCAACCTGAAAGCACACTGATGCTGCTGGTAGCAGCTTTCACTGGCAAAGACTGGAGGCAGATTTACAAACAAGCACTTGAAAATGATTATCGTTTTTTAAGTTATGGTGATTCTTCGCTCTTATTGCCAGGTACTTACACAGAAACAATTTAGAAGAATATAGGCCCTTGAACAATATATGGTTAGAGATTAAAGACTGGTTTAGGGATGCTTACGATTTCCTAAGCACCCCCTTTGGCCATATTGGTAGCAGCGAAATCAGCATCACCTTTTTGTTATACCTGATCCTCAGTATTATACTGGTGATGGTTGTTGCTAAAAAGGCAAAGCAGATTTTAATAAATCGTATACTAAGTAAAACCAGGATGGATATGGGTGTGACCCAGTCCATTGGTACCATTGTTCGCTATGTAATTATTGTTCTTGGCCTTATTATTATCTTCCAGTCTGCGGGTTTAGATCTTGGGGCATTAAGTGTACTGGCAGGTGCTGTCGGTGTTGGTATTGGCTTTGGCCTTCAGAACATCTTTAATAACTTTGTTTCAGGGCTGATTATTCTTTTTGAGCGCCCTATCAAGGTAGGCGACCGGGTACAGGTAGATGATATTTCAGGAGATGTAGTACGTATCGCCGCACGGGCTACTACCGTCATTACAAATGACAACATCTCCATCATCATTCCTAATTCAGAATTTGTCTCTAACAGGGTCATTAACTGGAGCCATAATGATCGTATGGTCCGTTTTCGCATTCCTGTGGGTGTTGCCTATAAAGAAGACCCGGAGAAGATACGAAGTTTACTGCTGGAAGTAGCTGCCAAAAACGAGAATGTGCTCAAGAGTCCGGCAGCAGATGTTTTGTTTACAGAATTCGGGGACAGCTCCCTGAACTTTGAACTCTGGGTCTGGACCATCAAGCATATTAACAGGCCTACTGTGCTGAAGAGCCAGCTGTACTATGCCATCTTTAAAAAGTTTAAAGAGCACAATATTGAAATTCCATTTCCACAGACAGATCTGCACCTGAAAAGTGGATTTCCGATTCAGAAATAAATACAATTTTCACGATCAAGGAATACTGCCCCTAAACCATCCCCAAACATTCTCGTTTATATACAATGGTAACCAGGTTAGCAGCAATGCTACCAGGCTATTAACTTTTTCAGATCAGGAACTAACCCGATAAAGTATTAGCCATGCTAATTGTGGCGCATGCCTGAGAACCTTTATATTTTTTTTGAACTAATATTTTTAAAACTATGGAATCAACAAACAAAGAAGCAGTAAATCTTTTGAATGATCTGCTGGAAAGAAATTACGATGCAGAAAAAGGCTATAAAAAGGCTGCAGAAGACAGCAAAAGCCCTGTACTGAAAGACTTTTTCCGCGACTATGCAAGTCAGCGTTATGAATTTGGCCACGAGTTGAAGTCTGAAATTCGCCGACTGGGTGGTGATCCGGAAAAAGGCAGCAGTACTGCAAGTTCTCTGCACCGTACCTGGATCGATATCAAAACAGCTCTTTCGTCTGATAAAGATGAAACAGTTGTAGAAGAATGTATCCGTGGTGAAAAGGCTGCCCTGGATGATTATGAGGATGTGCTGAAAAAGAATGAATTATCGGCGTCAAGCCGTGAAGTGATTCAGCGCCAGCACGATAAAATACAGGCTGCTGTAAACCGCCTGAACCAAATAGAGCGTACCCTCTAATCCAAAAGGTATCATTAGTACCTTTTTTAGGTAATATATAGTTTAAAGATCCGGTCAATTTCAGACCGGATCTTTTCTTTTTCGGCCAACTGCTGCTCTTTTAGTATATTTGCCCGCAATTGCTTTTATCCTTACTGTACTTAAATGAAAGACCTGATAGCTGAACTACGCTGGCGTGGCATGATCCATGATATGACGCCGGGCACTGAAGAGCAACTTCAAAAAGAAATGACGGCGGCCTATATTGGCTTTGATCCTACTGCCTCTTCGCTGCACATAGGAAACCTAGCCACCGTGATGTTGCTGGTGCACCTGCAACAGGCTGGCCATAAGCCTTATGCACTGGTAGGGGGCGCTACGGGTATGGTGGGCGATCCTTCCTTCAAAAATGAAGAACGCGGGCTCCTGAATGAGGAAACCCTGCGTATTAATCAGGCAGACATCAAAAACCAGCTGGAGAAATTTCTCGATTTCAACAGCGGGAACAACTCTGCTGTGATGTTAAATAACTATGACTGGTTTAAGGATTTCAGCTTTCTTGATTTTATCCGTGATGTGGGCAAACACATAACCATCAATTACATGATGTCGAAAGACTCGGTAAAAAAACGCCTGGAAACCGGCATATCTTTTACAGAATTCTCATACCAGCTACTGCAGGGTTATGATTTTTACCATCTGAATAAAACAGCAGGGATCAAACTGCAGATGGGGGGCTCCGATCAGTGGGGAAATATTACGACCGGTACCGAGCTGATCCGCAGGATGGGCGGTGGAGATGCTTTTGCCTTAACCGCACCACTAGTTACCAAAGCCGATGGCACTAAATTTGGGAAATCTGAATCGGGAAATGTGTGGCTGGATGCCGAGTTCACCTCTCCCTACCAGTTTTACCAGTTCTGGCTCAACGTACGCGACGAAGACCTGCCCAGGCTCCTGCGGGTATTCACCCTTTTCGATGAAAATACAGTCCGGGAGCTGGAGAGTAAGGCTAACCCAAATGAGGCCAAGCGGGCACTTGCTGAAGATGTTACCTTAAGGATTCATGGCAGAAAAGAACTTGAGAAAGCAGTAAAAGCCTCTAACATATTATTTGGTAAATCTGCCCTTGAGGATTTGCGTGATATCGATGAAAGAACCCTATTGCAGGTTTTTGAAGGTGTGCCTCAGACTACCATCAGCCGGGATGAGCTGGGAGCAGCTGCCGACGTAACTGAATTGCTTTCTGCCACAACGGCAAACCTGGTGTTCTCTTCCAAAAGCGAGGCCCGTCGTATGATACAGGGAGGTGGCGTTAGTATCAATAAAGTAAAGGTAGAAGATCCGGGGGTTGCCAACAATTGGGAGCTGTTGCAGAACAAATACCTCTTGGTTCAAAAGGGTAAAAAAAGTTATTTTCTGATAACTGTTGAATAATTCCGGCTGGTCCGGGATTATTTTCAAACAAATAGCCAAAGATGCTGACAAACAAATCCTGAAAAAGCCGTATTATATATCATACGAGCCCATAGGCCTATGAATGAGATAAAGGAGTTAAAGCAGCAGGAACAGAAACAGCTTCATAAATTAAAAAAATACCTTTTTGTAATTAACCCGATTTCAGGCGAGGTAGATAAATCTGATCTGGCAGAAATGCTGGATGACTTTGCTATTACATATAAATGGAACTATAAAGTATATAATACGAACGGACAGGATGATAAAAAGCAGATCAGGGAGTTGCTAAATGAATTCAGGCCTGAAATTGTAGTAGCAGCCGGAGGAGATGGCACTGTGAGCCTGGTGGCACAGCTGATTGAAGGCACTGATCTGGTACTGGGCATTATACCTGCCGGATCTGGTAATGGATTTTCAAAAGACCTGGGCATACCGCAGAATAACTTTAGTGCAGCCTTACAATCGCTCATTCACGGGCGCATTGTTAAAATGGATACGCTGCTGGCGAATGAATATTTTTTTATGCACCTGGCCGATATTGGCTTCAATGCACACATTGTAAAGCTTTTCAATAAAAGCTCCAGCAGAGGGTTAATTACCTACATGCGTTTTGTACTGCGGGAATTTTTTAAATATCCCACAAACTACTACCGTATTGTAACAGATAAAGGAGAGTTTAAGGGAAATGCCTTTATGGTGACGGTGGCAAATTCAAACCAGTACGGAAGTAATCTTACCATTAATCCTGATGGCCATTGGGGAGATGGTAAGTTTGAAGTAATTATCATTAAGCGCTTTGCGAAAAAAGAAGCAATAAGGATCTTTTACAGGCTGCTGACAAAAAAGATAAATTTTTCACCACACTGCATTATCATACAATGTACAAGGGCAACTGTTTACTGTGAAAAGAAAAAAACGCTGCAGTACGATGGTGAATTTGCGCGTAAAGTAAGAAAAGTGGATTTCACAATCAAACCGGGCAATCTGCAGGTAATAGTGCCCTAGCTTGCTTTTGCTGTACCCTGTTCAGGGTAATCCATATCCATTCTTGCAGGATCTACACCTTGTTCGGGAAATTTAGCAGAAACACCAGCATAAAATCCCAGGATTTTACGCATGTCATCCTGCAGATTACCGGTGGGGTACACAGTAGGTCCTATGCCGGCATGCTTCTTTTCATAATCCAGATACCCCAGCACAATTGGCACTCCCGCCTGTAAGGCAGTGTAATAGAAACCTGTTTTCCATTTGTTTACAAACTTACGGGTACCTTCCGGTGTCACCATGATCACGAGCTGATCATGCTGATCAAACAGGTCTATCATACCCTGAACAAGGCTGCTCTGCCCTAATTTCCGGGCACGGTCGCGGTTACGTTCTACCGGTATTGCTCCCAGCTGTTTTAAAAGCCAGCCCAAAGGAGCAAATTTCATCATCTCCTTTTTGATGGTATAACGAATGGGGACTCCCATAATGAAAAAGGCAGCTCTGGCGTATACAAAATCCCAGTTACTGGTATGTGGTGCAGCTATCATAACGCTTTTAGGCACATTGGCAGGGTATTGTCCCTCTACCTTCCAGCCGGTGATCCAGAATAATAAGTGTGCAAGCAGTTTACCCATAGTACATAACTATCCTACTATAAAGACAATTATTCATGCCCGATTGTGACAAACTAATACGCTGCTGCAAGAATTTGTTCTGATAAAGCAGGCATTTGTGGCCTTAGCCATTCAATTGTTCTATTATAGATCTCATCGGTACGCTTCCACTCAAATACTTTTATATATTTTAATACCTCTGGTTCCAGCACCGCATTACATAATCTTTTTGATGCCTTTACATTACCGTTTATGGCAAGTAAGAAGGTACGTTCCAGAATTGTTTTTATAGAAGAACTCCTGTACTCCGGGTCTACCGGATTGGTATGCACCCCCATGATGTAGCTGCATTTACCTACCAAAGCATCTGATGGCAGGTTGTTAACCACTCCACCATCTATATATAGATCATTGCCAATTTTCACCGGGCAAAAGAAAACCGGCATACAGCAGGAGGCAATTACTGGAGGCAGCAGTGCACCGGTTGAAAACAGATCACAGCACCCGGTCCTGATATTTGTAGCTGTAATGATTACAGGCAGCTGTAAATCTTCAAATGTGGCTGGCAACAGATTTGTAAAGATCTTCAAAGCTACTTCGGCATCTATGAGGCCCTGTCCGCTAAACTTTGGCCTGAGCAGCCCCAGCACACTTAGTTCTTTAACGGTAGATAATATTTTATCCGGATCCACACCAGCCGCCAGTAAAGCTGCAATTAACGCGCCACCACTGGTACCTGCATAATGTGCAGGGCTAATCCCCCACTCCTGCAGGCATTTTACCACCGCCAGGTGTGCTACACACCTGATGCCTCCCCCAGACAAAGCCAAGCCTAACGACATACTATAAATCTTTCAAACGGAATGTTTCGTTGAGTCTTACTCCTTTTTCTGTGTTTTTAAGGGTGCAGCATTCATGTAATGGGTCATGCTCCAGGAAAAGTACCCATTGTTCATCAGCAGCCTGTTGCAAGATCTTTGCCTTTTCATCCATTGTGAGCAACGGGCGGGTATCGTAGCCCATGATATAGGGCAATGGAATATGCCCGACAGATGGCAAAAGATCTGCCACGTAAACCACTGTCCTTCCTTTATACTGAAGCCTGGGCAGCATCTGCTTATCAGTATGTCCGTCTACAAATATGGTTTCAATACCACTTATGGGTGAAGGTCCCTCCAGCGGAATGAAATTTAGTTGTCCGCTTTCCTGCATGGGCATAATATTTTCCTTCAGGAAAGATGCTTTCTCACGCACATTTGGTTCAGTGGCCCACTTCCAGTGCGCCTCATTGCTCCAGTACCGTGCATTTTTGAAAGTCAATTCAGGGATTTGCTGCTCATGGTCAGTCCATTTTACGCCACCCCCGCAATGATCAAAGTGCAGATGTGTCAGGTACATATCCGTTACCTCATCAACAGAAAAACCTGCCAGTTTGAGAGAGCCTTCCAAAGTAGTATCACCGTGCAGGTAGTAATGGCCAAAGAATTTTTCATCCTGCTTGTTTCCGATGCCGTTGTCTATGAGCATGAGCCGGTCATTGTCTTCTATCAACAGGCAGCGCATTGCCCAGGTACAAAGATTTTTTTCGTCGGCAGGGTTGGTACGCTGCCAGAGGGACTTGGGAACCACGCCAAACATGGCTCCCCCATCCAGCTTAAAAAATCCTGTGTTGATGGTGTGTAACTGCATAGCTGTTAAATAAAAAACCACATAAACAGGTTTATGTGGTTCTGGTAAAATGTATTTTCTGTTATTCCTGGTAAACACCCATCGAGCAGAACTTATCAATCCTTTGCTGAATGAGCGTATCAGTATCAATATCTTTCAGTTCGTTGTAATACTTAAAAATATGGGACTTCACTTCGGCAAACATAGCTTCAGGATTTGCATGAGCACCACCAAGAGGCTCCTGTACAATGCCATCAACCATTTTGAAATGGTGCATATCCTGTGCGGTAAGCCTTAGTGCTTCAGCAGCCTGTTCCTTATACTCCCAGCTATGCCATAGAATGGAAGAGCAGCTTTCAGGAGAAATAACAGAATACCAGGTGTTTTCCAGCATCAGCACCCTGTCTCCTACTGCAATACCTAATGCACCACCAGAGGCACCCTCTCCGATTATAAAGCAGATCACCGGCACCTTCAGCATAAACATATCGCGGATGTTGCGGGCAATGGCCTCGCCCTGGCCGCGTTCTTCAGCTTCCATGCCCGGAAAAGCACCGGGGGTGTCGATAAAGATAACGATGGGTTTATTGAATTTCTCGGCCAGTTTCATCAGGCGTAAAGCTTTGCGGTACCCTTCCGGATTGGCCATCCCAAAGTTTCTGACCTGCCGCTGCTTGGTATTCCTCCCCTTCTGATGACCAATGAACATAAAGGTCTGCCCTTTTATCTGGCCAAAACCGCCAACCATGGCTTTATCGTCGCCAAAGTTTCTGTCACCATGCAGTTCTATAAACTCATCGGTGAGGCTGTAGATATAATCTAATGTATAAGGCCTGTTGGCATGCCTGGATAGCTGCACACGCTGCCAGCGGGTTAGGTTACTGAAGGTATCAATCTTCAGTTGCCTTATTTTTTCTTCCAGGCTTTTTACAGCATCACTTACATCCACATTACTCTCAGAGGCCAGATCTTTCATCTCTTTCAGCTTGGCCTCAAGTTCGGCAATGGGTTTTTCGAATTCCAATAGCATGAGCTCCCTTTGATTCTATAAAATTGGTGTGTAAAGTTAGAAAAAAGCACCTAAACATTCCTCCCTACCCTAAAATAAATGCAGTAGAGCAGATATTTAGATTTGAAAATCAATTCTTTAATTTATTGCTTGAAAAATGTAGCAGGCAACATTTGCGTTGTTGGGTAAACTACATTACTTTTGCATCACGTTTTTACTCAACAGGGGCAAAAACTTACTAGGAGTGGTAGTTCAGTTGGTTAGAATACCTGCCTGTCACGCAGGGGGTCGCGGGTTCGAGTCCCGTCCATTCCGCAGAAATAGCTCTGAAATTTAAAGGGCTTTTAATGAGATAGAGTCGCTGTCTCTAAATTGTTTCAAAATACTGGAGTGGTAGTTCAGTTGGTTAGAATACCTGCCTGTCACGCAGGGGGTCGCGGGTTCGAGTCCCGTCCATTCCGCAAAAACCCTTGGATTTAGTTCTAAGGGTTTTTTTATTTAAAATTATCTAAGGCAAGTTGAGCGGTACCTTATGCGAGTTGGATGGTTAGAATACCTGCCTGTCACGCAGGGGGTCGCGGCCGGGTGGCCGGTGCCATTCGAGTCCCGTCCATTCCGCAAAAACCCTTGGATTTAGTTCTAAGGGTTTTTTTGTGCCCCATATTTTGTTGTTTTATCTGCACAAACATCTATCCCAAACTAGTGTTCTAGGTTTGAAGAAAAACAGGATGACGAATAGCGAGCAAATAACACAGCTGATTCAGCAGGAAAAATATCAGGAAGCTTTAAGATTACTTCAGCAGAAGGCCCAGAGTGGCTCCGACGCTGTGCTGCTTTCTACCATGGCTCATTGCAACTACAGGCTCGGTAATTTCAAACAGAGTGCAGATGAACTAACTGAAGCAATAGCCCTTGCACCAGATCAGGCACAGCTTTACAGCGACAGGGGGATCTCCTATTTTATGCTGGGAGACCGTGAAAACTCATTTCGCGATTTTAATAAAGCTCAAGAGCTGGAACCGCAGAACCCCTACAGGTACAGCAGCAGGGCTTATGTAAAGGATGCTTTCAGAGATACAAAAGGTGCCATCGCAGATTATCAGAAAGCACTGGAGCTGGACCCTGAAGATGCTATTTCTTATAATAACCTTGGCTTGTTGCTTGAAAAAGTTGGCTACCAGAAAGAAGCCCGGCAACATTTTGAAAAAGCAGATGAAATTGAGGGAAGAAAGACCGGCAATAATATATCTGGAAAGCAGACAGCAAAACAGGATAAACCAGCCAAAGCAGCGGAAAAGAAACCCACTGTTGTTTCTCCAACACCTAAATCAAAAATGACAGCCTCTCACCTGGGGAATACCATCAAGAGTATTTTTACGACTCGTAAAGGATTTCAGGAGTTCCTGCAGTTCTGGCTGGGAAAGCACCCGGACCGCTGATACAAGCTTATTCTACAGGGAGGGCAGTTCAATCTTGAATGTGGTGCCTTTATAAGGAACGCTGTAAAGTGTAGTGCGTCCGCCAATCTTTTCTACTGCATTTTTCAGAATGTACAGGCCCAGGCCTGGCCCTTTGGAGCGATCGGTACCCCTGAAGAACATATTGTAAATTTTGTGCTGCAGCTGGCTGTCTATACCAATGCCATTATCAGAAACTTTGATGATCACCTGGTCTCTTTCTTTTGACGCCTGAATTTCTAAACGAACAAAAGCTTCCACTTCACTGCGCCTGTAGCGAATGGAATTTTCCACAAGATTATAAAGCACAATTTCTATAAGATGTGCATCACTCCTGAAATCAGCTAAATCCTCAATACAGTCCTGCAGCATTACGCCTGCACTTTCCGACAGTTTGGCAATATTAGTTTGAACAGCACTCCATATATTCCTAAAATCAATTGTAGAAATCTCGCAGTTGCGGTCTTTGATTTTGGTGAGCTCTATCAGGGAAACAGTAATATTATGCAGACGCAAAATCTGGCTGTTGTACAGTTCAAAGTATTTCAGGGCTGCTGCATCTTCTATTTCATACTTCACAATCTGATTCAGGCCCATCATGGTTGCTATCGGGCCCCGTAAATCATGAGAGGCACGGTAAATAAAAGTATCCAGTTCATTGTTTTTGAAGATCAGGTCCTGCTCAATCTTTTTCTGTTCCGACATATCACGCAGAATTGCGGAGTAGCACTGCACCTGTCCTTCAGGACTTTTATGCGATACAATTACCTGCGATACATGGACCTCACGGCCATCATGCCGCACGTAGCGGTTTTGTCCGCTCCAGGTGCCCCATTTATCTGCATGCCTTAGTTCTTTACGGCTTAAAACTTTGGTAAATCTGGCAGAAGTTAAGTTGAAAATGGTTTTTTGCGCCAGGGCTTCATCATTCCTGATGCCAAAGAATTCCCTGCCTGCTTTATTCAGGTATTGAATACGGCCATCCACACCGGCAATACTCACAATATCTGAAGTGGTTTCAATAATCGCTGTCAGGCGGTTTTTTTCATGCTCGGTGAAACGAATAGTAGATATATCCTGCAGGGTGCCGTAGTATTTGATGAAATTTCTGGTTTTGGCAATTTTGATGCTCACGTACAGGTGACGAATTTCTCCATCGCTCCGGCTGATGCGTAACTCCAGGTGGTCAGAAAAAAAGTCATCTACAGCATGCGTTACCCGCTCAACAGATTTCAGGTATTTTACCTGGTCATCCGGATAAATGCTATCCCGCATTCTTGATATAGGAATCATGTTGCCACCCTCTATTTCTCTGGTGGTACCAAATATTTCCAGTACATTATCGCTTACCATAAAACATTCTGCCACCGGATCGAATTCCCAGGTACCAAGGTTTGCCAGACGCAGTGCATCGGCCAGCTTTTCTTCGCTTTTCTTAAGCTCCAGTGTTCGTGTTTCAACCAGCCTCTCCAGGCCGGTGCGATATTCCTCCAGTTCCTGCTCTGTGAGGCGGAGCTGCGTAATGTCCTGTGCTGTTCCAAATGCACGTAACACTTCACCGGCAGCTGTAACCTCAAGCCTGATGCTGCTTAATACATGAATGATATCTCCATCTAAACGCCTGATGCGGTAGTCAGTAACTTCTTTAAAGTTATTATACTTATGTTCACTGGCCTCACGGATGATATAAAGTAGCTTTCCATGTTCTTCAGGCAGTAAAAATTTTTCCCAGAATTGTTTGCCTGAAATTAAATCTGGTTTTTCATGGATGCCCAGCAGATCGCGCAGCTCCTCATTCAGCAGTAAACAGTCCTCTCGGACCCCATATTCCCAGCTGCTGAGTTTTGTCACCTCAAAGGCATCTTTCAGTTTCTGCTGGCTCTTCTGAAGCTCATGGCTGGTCTTTTTCTGTTCGGTAATATCCCTGGCATTGGTAACAATGGTAACAACCTCCCGAGTTGGACTAAACTCGGGAATCAGAAACCAGTCTAACCAAATGCCATTAGGTAATTCCAGCTCCAGCCGCAGGCGTTCTCCGGTGGTAAAAACCTGCTCCAGTGCATTATGACAGATAGACGAAAAATAGGATGGAAAGCCTATTTCTTCATGGGTTTTACCCAGAAAATCCTCTACCCTATAAGCTAAGAAATTTTCAACCTGAGTATTTACAAACAAGTGCCGGTGTTGCCTGTCAAACTGCATAATTACGTCAGGGCTGTATTCTGCCAAGACCCTGAATTTTTCCATGCTCCTGCGTAATACCCGCTGAACCTGCTTTAAACCTTTATTTTCCTGCTTTAGATGGTCTAATTCTATCTGGTAAAAACTGCTTTCTTGAGGCAGGGCCGGAAAAGGCCTGAGTACCAGCTGCAACACCCCCTGCCGTGCCTGTTCCTTAAACGTAGCCTGTAGTTTTACAATGGTTTTATCTTTGGCACGTAATAAAAGTGTATGCTCCGAAAGATCAGTGGTTTGCCCCTCTTGTAGATACTGGCAGGTAAAGGCAGATGGATCCTGCAATATTTCCTGCAGGGCTACACCTCTCAGGAGCTCTTGTGGCTCATAGCCTAACCAGCTGCTTAGGGTTTCGTTCACGTTTAAAATTTCGCCGCAGGAGTTTAGCTGTAGCAGACCCCTACCCTTCTCTTCAGGTAACGGCAAGTCTATAAAGAGCTGTTTTTCTGCACGGTCAGGTTTGTTTCCGAGCTGCGCATTCGCAGCCACTTTGTATAATAACGCTTTGCTTCACCCTCATTACCGGTTTCGCTTAGGATCACCAAACGAGCAAAGAAACCTTTGCCATCTGCACTGCGTGCTGCTACTGCACCTTTACTCACCCCCTCTTGCTGTGCTTCTATGATCAGCATCAGCAGGCGCTCTGTGGCACTCAGGCTGTCGGGTTGCTGGCTGAGCAATAATGCAGCAGGCGTTTGGGATAATAATTGCTGTTGATTGGGATAAGAGAACAGACGCACTGCAGCCTCATTACAATGAAGCATTTCACTGCCGGTAAAAATTACCACTGCATCGATCGAAGACAACCAGTCAGTCATCATCAGCAATTTTCAGGGATTAAGCATTCGTATTAAAATTCTTCACCCGAACAAGGGGTATCTGTTGTAAATGTAAGTTAAGCTAAATGATTTAAACTATAATTAGTTTTTATTTAAATTAATATTGAATTGATTTTAGAATTTTCCAGCCTTTGTAGAATTCTATAGCTTTAATTTTTTAATCTCTTCAATAAAGAGTAAAAAATCTCTTAAATTCTTATTTGAGCATTAAGGTAATATTTACGTACCTTTTCACTGCATTTTTAGCAGGAAACAAAGATTACCTATTTGTAATTATGTATTCAGAAATGAATTAGCTGTTTCTATTTACACAGAGCTTCATGATCAATAAATTATTCTGTTTTATTTCATTAACGGTTTCACTACAAGTTACAGCACAGACACAGCAACTTACGGTGCAGCAAATTATGCAGGAGCCTGCCCAGTGGATGGGTACCTCTCCCTCTGCTCCCATTTGGGAGGACAATGGCAGGCAATTGTTTTTTAAATGGAATCCTGAAAAGGCCCCTGGTGATTCTCTTTATGTATATGATCTTAAATCAGGAAGTATACAGAAGGCCTCCAGATCAGCAACTGGTTTTCCAGACGAAAATCCTTACTTTAATGCTCAGAAAGCCAGAAAGCTGTACCTCCGTAATGGTGATCTCTATGAAGAGGAGACAAAAAATGGAAAGGCACAGCAGATTACCCGTAACATCAGCGGCATAGATAATGTACGTTATGCGGCTAACGGCAGAGATGTATATTTCACCCTTGACAATAACCTAATACTACTTGACCGTGCTACTGGCTCTCTGCAGCAACTGACTGATTTTAAAAAGGGAAACAAGCCAACTGAGGTTGAGTCCACCAAGCAAAATGCATGGCTGAAACAAGACCAGTTGGCCTTTTTTGAGGTACTGCAGCAGCGCAAACAAAAGCAGGAAGAAAGCAGGCGGAATAGGGCACAGCAGCAATCTCCGCGCCCGCTGCCCATTTACATCAGCGATGCACGGGTGGATAACCAAACTCCCAGCCCAGATGGCAGGTACATTACCTTCAGGCTCATCCAGTCGCCTGCCGATGAGGAAACCCAGGTGCCGGCATTTGTAACAGAGAGCGGTTTTACTGAATTACTTAAAGCACGCGCAAAAGTTGGAGGACGACAGATTTCCACCAGGTTTGGTATTTACGACACCAGCAAGGATACTGTTTTTTACCTGCAAACCAATGCGTTGCCAGGTCTGGATAAAATGCCCGATTTTGCTGCCGATTATCCAGGTAAAGACCTGAAAAGAAATACAGATGTGGTGGTCCACGGACCTTTTTATCCTGAAAACAATGGCAGCAATGCCCTGCTGGAAATCAGGAGTGTAGACAACAAAGACCGATGGATTGGTCTGACAGACTTATCAACTGGTAATTTTGAGGTGCTTGATCATCAGCGGGATGAAGCCTGGATCGGTGGTCCTGGTATCGGCTGGCTGTTTAGCCCCGGTGAGCTTGGCTGGCTGCCCGATGGCAAACACATCTGGTATCAGTCTGAAGCCTCGGGCTATGCACACCTGTACACCCTGGAAGTTGCAGGTAAAAAAAAGAAACAGCTCACCAGTGGCAACTTTGAAATATACGAGCCCAGGATAAGCAGCAATGGCAAGTACTGGTATTTTCATTCCAATAAGGTTCACCCGGGGGTACGTCACTTCTACCGCATGCCGGTTCAGGGGGGTGAAATGGTGCAGCTTACAAAAGGAGAAGGAAGATGGGATGCTACCCTTTCTCCTGATGAAAAAACAATCGCACTGCTTTTTTCAACAGCTAATACACCACCAGAACTTTTTCTGCAGGCAAACCGCAGCGGAAGCACACCCAAAAAACTGACCCAAAGCTTAACAGAAGAATGGCAGTCCTATCCCTGGCGTATGCCCGAATATGTTACCATCACTGCACGTGATGGGGCTAAAGTGCCTGCCAGGCTGTACAGGCCTGCCAGCGGCAGTCAGAATAGCCCTGCAGTGATATTTGTGCATGGCGCTGGTTATCTGCAAAATGCGCATAAATGGTGGAGCAGCTACTTCCGTGAATATATGTTCCATAATTTACTGGCTGATAAAGGTTATACTGTACTTGACATTGATTATCGTGGAAGTGCCGGGTATGGCCGTGACTGGCGCACAGGCATCTACAGGCATATGGGAGGAAAAGACCTTAGCGACCACATAGACGGCGCTCAGTGGCTGGTTCAGGAGCTTGGCGTAGACAGTAGCAGAATGGGTATTTACGGTGGCTCCTATGGAGGTTTTATTACGCTCATGGCGATGTTCACCGAGCCGGATGTATTCAAAGCTGGCGCAGCCCTTCGTTCAGTTACCGACTGGGCACACTACAACCACCCCTATACAGCAAATATTCTGAACGAGCCCTATACCGACAGCCTGGCTTATGCCCGCAGCTCACCCATTTATTATGCCGAAGGATTGAAAGGTCACCTGCTCATAGCACATGGCATGATCGACACCAATGTTCATTTCCAGGATGTTGTACGGCTCTCGCAAAGACTGATAGAACTGGGTAAAGAAGACTGGGAGCTTGCAGTGTATCCGCTGGAAGATCACGGCTTTGTTGAACCCAGCAGCTGGACTGATGAGTACAGAAGAATCTTAAAACTATTTGAGGAAACCATTGGCCCTGCCGGTACCAAAGCGGCAGAATGATGATAACATTAAGCTGCTGCCCGATCAGTGATGTTGCAAAGGTGAAAAGTCAGCAGTTTAATTCTGAAAATTCTGTTAATTAGCTCTTTCTCTTGATAAAAAGTATTTGCAATACCTGCTGAACCAGAGCGCATGGAAGAAATTTTACCAATTCTATTTGCAGCCATAGTGGGCATGGGCCATGCTTTCGAAGCTGATCATCTTATGGCCATGAGCGCTATTGTGAACAAACGTGACAGTATGTTGCTGGCAGCCCGCGACGGTCTTTTCTGGGGACTTGGTCATACAACCACCATTGTAGTAGTAGGTGTCATTATAATGCTAAGCAAAACACTGGTATTCAACTCCGGTTATTTTGAAGCTGCCATAGGTGTAATGTTGATACTTGTAGGAATTTTACGCCTGAGCACTAAAAAAAAGAATCGCTATACCCCCGGTCGAAATAAATACAACTATGCCTATATGATAGGCCTGGCCCATGGCTTAGCCGGCAGCGGAGCACTGGTATTACTGGTCATGAGTGAAATCAGTGATTTTTACCTGGGGGTCATTTACCTGCTGATTTTCGGATTTGGATCAATCGCAGGGATGTTGATAGCTGCAAGTTTATTTAGCATCCCATTTACACCCCGTATGAATATTAACCGAAAAATTCGTGAATTGGCCGTCAGCCTCTCTTCACTGCTTTGCATAATGTACGGAGGCTGGATGTTCTACACCAACATAGGCTAAATCAGCTCTCATGCTTCATAGGGCTTTTGTGTAAAACATGGTAACTTCCATTCCATACATAACTGAATCGGTTTTGATAGCATCAACCTACCGCAGGTTCAAATTTTTTAAGCACAGTTCAGTAGCTAAACAGTAGTATATTGAAGCTTCAGGAAATATAATTTTAATTTTTTCAGTATATAAGGTAAAATTTTGAGCTTCACTCTTGAATTTTTATTCTTTTATTTCATAATAGCTTTAAATTAGAAGCAGCATACACAGTAAATGGAGCTTTTCTCTGATGAACTGTAGATGCAGGGCAGTCAGTCAGCCAAAAGGCCGATGCTGCCTGCAGTGTTAAATTACATTTAGTAGACGCTTCTTTACTATGCACCTTTCTCCCAAAGACATTGATAAACTTGTGTTGCATAATGCAGGCTTTCTTGCTCAAAAGCGTTATGCACGTGGCTTGAAGCTCAATTATCCAGAAGCAGTAGCCCTTATTGCTACTCAGCTGCTGGAATTTATAAGGGACGGCGAAAGCGTTGCTGAGCTGATGGACAAAGGAAAAAAAATTCTTGGACATGACGATTTGATGGAAGGAGTTGCTGGCATGATAGATGAAGTGCAGGTAGAAGGTACCTTCCCCGACGGTACAAAATTAGTAACAGTGCACAATCCAGTTTGCAGGCAGAAAGGCATTGCCGAACTGGCGCTTTATGCCTCTGGATTAAGCCAAGCTGCTGTAAAAACAGCACAGCCCGATAATTTCATCACCGCCATTCCCGGAGAATACACCCTGCAGGATGCTGCACTGGAGCTGAACAGCGGAAGGCAAGTAATTTCATTAGAAGTATCTAACATGGGCGACCGACCTGTACAGGTGGGCTCTCATTATCCATTTTTCGAAACCAATCCCATGCTTCTTTTTAACCGTGAATTGGCATATGGGTACCGGCTGAACATACCAGCCGGCACTGCTGTACGCTTTGAGCCTGGGGAACGCAAACAGGTTGAGCTGGTAGCACTGGCAGGCGAAAGAAAAGTGTATGGAGGCAGTGGACTTATAGACGGAACCCTTGATAATGCCAACAAAGCTAATGCCCTCCAGTCTATGAGAGACCAGAATTTTTTCCACACTGAGCAATAGTACAACTTTACAAATCTGTTTCCGAAAAACAAATGAGCTATAAAATTGATCGCAGGGCTTATGCCGATATGTACGGACCAACCGTTGGTGATAAAGTACGACTGGGCGATACAGCACTTGTGGTAGAAGTGGAAAAGGATTATGCCGTATATGGTGAAGAATGTAAATTTGGCGGTGGTAAGGTTTTGCGCGATGGCATGGGGCAGGCTGCCGGTGTTGCCCAGGCCGATGCACTGGATCTGATCATCACCAATGCACTGGTAATTGATTATACAGGTATTTACAAAGCTGACATAGGCATCAAGAATGGATATATTTGTGGTATAGGAAAAGGAGGAAATCCACATATCATGCCCGGAACCTCCCCCCATATGATTGTAGGCGTAACAACCGAAGTGGTGGCTGGCGAAGGCCTGATCTTAACAGCCGGTGCGATCGATTCTCACATTCACTTCATCAGTCCACAGCAAATTCCAGAAGCACTGGCGTCTGGTATAACCACCATGCTGGGGGGCGGCACAGGACCTTCAGCGGGATCAAATGCCACTACCTGCACCCCGGGTGCTTTCTATATTGAAATGATGCTGAAATCTACGGAAGCTTACCCACTGAACTTCGGCTTCCTGGGCAAAGGAAACTCATCTAAAACCGAGGGTCTGGTGGAACAGATAGAAGCAGGTGCTTTGGGTCTGAAACTTCATGAAGACTGGGGAACCACTCCTGCTGCCATCGATAACTGCCTGTCCCTCGCCGATCAGTACGATGTACAAGTGTGTATCCATACTGATACTCTGAACGAAAGCGGATTTGTAGAACTATCTGTTAAAGCATTCAAAGGCAGAACAATTCATACCTATCATACAGAAGGTGCCGGAGGTGGCCATGCTCCGGATATCATCAAAATTTGCGGAGAACCCAACGTAATCCCATCTTCGACCAATCCTACAAGACCTTTTACAGTTAATACCATCGACGAGCACCTCGATATGCTCATGGTGTGCCATCACCTTGATAAAAACATACCAGAAGATGTTGCCTTTGCAGAAAGCCGTATCCGCGGGGAAACCATTGCAGCAGAAGACATCCTGCATGATATGGGTGCACTCTCCATTATGGCTTCCGATTCGCAGGCCATGGGCCGTGTGGGGGAAGTAATAACGCGTACCTGGCAAACGGCACATAAAATGAAAGAGCAGAGGGGCTTATTACAAGAAGATGCCGCTGGTGTCGCACAAGCCGATAATTTCAGGGTAAAGCGCTATGTAGCCAAATATACCATTAACCCCGCCCGTGCCCACGGATTATCAGAAGTGGTAGGCTCTGTGGAAAAGGGTAAACTGGCAGACCTGGTCTTATGGAAGCCTGCCTTCTTTGGCTCCAGGCCTGAAATGATCATTAAGGGTGGAATTATTGTGCAGTCGCAAATGGGTGATGCCAATGCCTCCATCCCTACCCCACAGCCTTATATTTCCAGACCTATGTTCGGAGCTCTGGGAAGTGCCATTGGCAAAAGTTCTGTTGCCTTTGTATCGGGGGCTTCTCTGGCATATGTAAAAGAGCATTACGGCCTTACCAAAAAGGTGGTTGCTGTAAAAGGCTGCCGGAACATAGGCAAAAAAGATATGGCACTGAACGATTACCTGCCCAATATTGCAGTAGATCCGGAAACTTACCAGGTAACTGTTGATGGTGTACACTTAACTTGTGAACCCGCTACAAAATTACCACTGGCACAATTATATAATCTTTTCTGATGAGTAAATTTGCCCGCCTGCTTCACCTGGTTGATTCCTCCATTCCAACTGGTTCTTTTGCCTACTCTTACGGACTGGAGAGCAGCATCACTTTTGGGCTGATCAGTAATCAATTTCAATTAAGAAATTATCTATATGCTTACCTGCAGCAGGCGGCAAGTATGGAAATACCTTTTATAAACTCCTGCTTTGTGCACTCTTTTCCCTATGTGGATGAAGAATTAAAGCAGATAGTAAAAACTTACGATGCCATGATGCTGGTGCCAGTGGTTCTAAAATCAAGTCTGGCGCAGGGAAAAAACTGGATCAGCCTGTTGCACTCTTTCTACCCTGGTGGAGATATACATGCCATTAGTGCCTGGTTTGCAGCACAAAAACTACCGCTGCATTTTGTGCCTGTTTATACACTGGCGCTGAAGCAAATGGGGTTTACGCTGGAGGAAATCAGGAGCATGTACCTGCACATGGCCCTGAGAGATCAGGTAAGTGCAGCTATTCGGCTGGGTTTTATCGGCGCTATTGAGGGCAATGGGCTGCAGCATCAATTTTATTCAGTTTTTGAAGACCTGATAGGTATTCATTGTAATAAATTTTATGGCGATGCCTCCAGATCTGCATTTATGCTGGACACTGCCCAGATTTTTCATGAAAATGTGTACTCCAAACTATTCCAGAATTAACATATGCCTTTGATCGATAAACTGGCGCTGCTGCTGCACGGCCATAGCCACGAGCAGTACGACACTCCGGGCGATTATAACGAGCGGGAAACCCGTAAGCTGCCATCTTACCGTAACTTCAGGAAAAGAGCATTTACCGTAGGTATTGGCGGCCCTGTCGGTACAGGTAAAACTGCCCTGCTGAAAGCGCTGTGTGAACGTATGCGCAGCGAGCATCAGCTGGGGGTGGTTACCAACGATATTTTTACACGTGAGGATGCAGAATTCCTCATCAGGAACAGCGCTCTTAGCGAAGACAGGATTGTTGGTGTTGAAACTGGTGGATGTCCGCATGCTGCCATACGCGAGGATATTTCACTGAATATGAATGCCCTGGAAGAGCTGATGATCCGCTTCAACAATAAGCTGGAGTATCTTTTTGTAGAAAGCGGCGGTGATAACCTTGCTGCACATTTCAGCAGGGAGCTGGTAGATTATTCCATCTACGTGATCGATGTTTCCGGTGGCGATAAAATACCCCGTAAAGGCGGTCCTGGCATTACTCAATCCGATCTGCTGGTTATCAATAAAATTGATTTGAAAGATCTGGTGCGTGCCGATCTGGGAGTGATGGAACGCGATTCCAGGAAAATGCGGGGCGAAGGCCCTTTCCTGTTTGCCCGCGCTCTAGATGGATATGGACTTGACGAAATTATCGGCCACATCAAAACGGCAAGGGATAAAGCTCTGTTGGCTGTACGTGAAGACAGGCGCTAGAAAAATCCCCTCTCAACTTTTTAGAAAAAAAAAGGCTGATGCTGAATACCATAGACTGATTATTACCAGGAGAACTGCCAAACTCTAAAATTTTCGTTTGAAAGGGTTAAAATCAAGGATATCAGCTGTGGACAAGGCATTCATCATAGCGTCTACCACAGGCTGCATGGCAGAACGGCTTTTTGCACCTGCTCTTAAAACATACACCCCCTCACGGGCTTTGGTGATGGCCACAACACATTCATTCGCTGATAAATCTGATCCTAATTCCGGCTGCTCCTGCTCTTTTAGCTTATTTAAAGCTTCAGCTAATAACTGGAAACGCTGATCAGCAGGATCACCTACCATGTAGGCGGAAAGAACAGTCTGGTAGTGGCTAAAATTAGCTGGTGAACCGGCTATATGATCCCCGGGGCTGAACTGAAAACGATCCAGCAGTACCATTTTCTCCCCCTGCTTTACCTGCAGCTCTGAAGAGTAACTTCTGAATTTAAACTGCTCCCCCAGGTCAGCCCGGCCGGAGCTAAGCCAGTCTGCTACAAAAAGAAGGGCCTCAGGGGCAATTTGCCAGCGCTGGTACTGCCTGTACTGGCTTTCCTCCTGCATTACTACAGGATCTGAAAATACAACGGCCACTCCTCCTTTTTCCAGCTCGCCTTCTAATGTTTGAGTAGCGCCGCTGCCATTTAGCGTTTTGAAAATCCGGGAATTTGCCTGTGTGGTAATGGCCAGCCGGGTATCGGCGGCGCCCTTAATCCTAAGCTGAATGGTGTCGCCGGCCACCATGCCACCACCATAGTTCGATAGCACCACATGGCAGCAGGAAGAATGGGTCCGGGGATTCAATATTTTTAAAGGCTGCAGACTTTTACAACTTGTCAGCACAGACTTTCCCTGTACCCTTGCAACCTCAATTTCGCTCCAGTCTGCTACTTTCCCCATATGACAGCTCCTCTTTTCATAAGCTGATAGAAATGTATGTGGTATTGCACTTTAAAGAAAAGCAAAAGCCACAGAATAATCTGCGGCTTTTGCTGGAAATTAAAGTGTCTGTCTTCAATAAATTTCAAGATGGCAGCTGCTGCCGTTACTCTTTCAGGATTGTGAATTCAACCCTTCTGTTTAACTGTCGCGTTTCCGGATTAGCGTTGCTGGCAATGGGGCGGGTACCTCCGTAGCCTTTGCCCTTTATCCGTTTCTGGTCAACTCCGCGGCTAACCAGGTAACTTTTTACAGCATCTACACGCTCCTGCGAAAGCCTGATATTTGCACGGCTGCTGCCCTGGTTATCGGTGTGGCCGGTCAGCATGATTTCCATGCTTGGATTTTCCTTTAACATCTGCACCACCTTATCCAGCGATGCAGCACTTTCTTCCACCAGTACAGCTGTACTCTGCTGGAACATCACATTATCCAGGCGAACGGTAGTACCCACTGCTAAAGGTCTTAAGGCTATATTCAGCTGATTGGTATTTTCAGTGATATTGATTAGTGTATCAACAGTGAGATATCCTCTTGCTTTTGCCTGCACCTGGTACTGACCTGAAGCAGGCAGAGCCATGTAGTATGTACTGGCAGCAGAAACCGAATCCAGGAAATTCTCTCTTCTGACTATCAGTCTGGCAAGCGGAGTTTTACCATCGGCACCTGTTACCTGTCCGTTTAGTGTAATCTCCGACTGCGCATTTTCTACTATTTCCACCACCTCATCCCTGATTTCAGCGGGCGTTGCTGTTTGCTGTGGCTGCAAAGGAACAGCAGCCGTTACAACCTCTGGTGTTGTTTCCAGTGCAGGCGGTGTTGGAGGCTCAGGCTTACGAATGCGGCGTATATCTCCAAAACCTTCGCTGTTTTGCGTAGAGGTATAATAAGACCACTGGCCGGCAACAGGCTCATAGTAATACATTTCAGAGCCTGGTGTATTAATACTGCTAACATTTTGAGGGGTGCTCCAGCGTTTCCAGCTGTTATCAAGCCGGGTACTCACCCAGATATCCATGCTGCCTTTACCACCCGGACGATTGCTGGTAAAATAGAGGGTTCGGCCATCAGGAGCCAGAAAAGCACTCATTTCCTGCATGGAGGTATTAATCTCGGGACCAAGGTTCAGAGGTTCTCCCCAGCTGCCATCAGACTGGCGTACACTCACATAAAGGTCTTCAAGCCCGTATGTGCTGTATGACTCCATGGAGATCAGCATATAATGGCCATCGTGCGAGATATTGATATCCTGGTGACGGGCTTTATTCAGAAAATATTTTACAGTAACAGGTCTGGCAGAGCTGCTGCCATCAGCGCTCATCAGGTACAAACCGGCATCGGCCTTATGGTTGCTTTCCGTGTTATTCCGCATCAGGTACAGCTGCGATCCCTCATCGGCAAACCCCACTACCATATCGGCCTGTGCTGAGTTCAGCATGGCACTAAGACGTTGTACATTGCCAAACATATCTCCTGTTGTAGCGGTGGCAACCCAGGCATCGGCCCTGTCTTTACGGCCGCCGGTACTGCTTGGGTGGTTGCTTCTGCCAAAATAAAGGCGGCTGCCATCGGGAGAAACAACCGGCTTCAGCTCATTATATTTCGTATTCAGGCTGGTATCTGCCGAGAGAATGGGAGCCTTTTTGCTTTGTGCCGGGGCGGTAGTTGCCACCATACCCATTGCCAGGGCAGCTAACCAGAATTTTGTATGTTTTGCTTTAAACAGCTTCATTTCTTGTAAAATTGATCCCCAAAAATAAACATATCCAGTATATCACAACCTATTTACTACTTATTAATGATGGCGTGTTCCTAATATTGTGGTAGCTGCCAAACTGTTACAGATAAAATTGATTGTTTACCGACTCCGGATTCCCGAACTTTGAGTTATACCTAGCCAGATCTATGAAGTTTACAGGAACAGATTCATATATAGCGCCACGCGATTTACAGATAGCAGTAGAAGCTGCCATTACCCTGCAGAAACCCCTGCTGATCAAAGGTGAGCCCGGTACCGGCAAAACACTGCTCGCTTATGAGATTGCCAGCTCTCTTGGCAAAAAGCTGATCACCTGGAACATAAAGTCGACAACCTCTGCTCAGCAGGGGCTTTATGAATACGATGCAATCAGCCGTCTGCGTGATGCTCAACTGAACAGTGAGCGCGTAAACGATATTCGCCACTACATACGCAAAGGTAAACTTTGGGAAGCCTTTGTGGCAGAAGAGGCTCCTGTGTTGCTCATCGATGAAATTGACAAAGCAGATCTTGAGTTTCCCAACGACCTGCTGCAGGAGCTGGACAGAATGGAATTTTACTGCTATGAGCTTAACGAAACCATTTGTGCCAGGCAAAGGCCAGTTGTAATTATTACCTCTAACAACGAAAAGGAGTTGCCGGATGCATTTCTACGCCGTTGCTTTTTTCATTATATAAATTTTCCTGATGCTGATACCCTTCGCCAGATTGTGGAGGTACATTATCCTGGGCTGCAGGAGCAGCTGATCAGCAGGGCAATTGAGCTTTTTTTAGAGATCAGGGAAAAGCGACAGCTGAAAAAACGCCCCTCTACAAGTGAGCTGATCGACTGGATAAAACTATTGCTGGCAGGCAGCATCGACACCAATGATCTGGAAGATATTGACCTGCAAGAGCAGCTGCCCCCCTATGCCGGAGCACTGCTTAAAAACGAACAGGACCTGCAGGCAGTTCTTTTTGGTTCGCGTCACCGCAGTAGCTATTACTCCTGATGTTCATTCAGTTTCTGATTACCCTTAAAGAGGCCGGACTGCCTGTGGGCACCCGTGAACTGCTGCACCTTCAGGAAGCACTGCAGCATGGAGTGGTGCAGCATAGTACAGAAGATTTTTACTACCTGTGCCGCAGCCTTTTTGTAAAGCGGGAGCAGCACCTCGATAAGTTTGACCGGAGCTTTTCTGCAGCTTTTGGAGCATTAACCAGTCTGGATTTCGATCCACTGGCTGCCATACCTGAAGAGTGGCTAATGAAAAACCAGATATTGCCGGGTGCACCCGATGAGGCCGCTTCTGATTACCAAAAGGAGATGTTGCAGGAGCTTCAAGAGCGCTTTCACGAACTACTCAATGACCAGAAAGAAAGACATGAAGGGGGCAACAAGTGGATTGGAACCGGTGGCAAATCTTCTTTTGGTGCCTGGGGCTATCACCAGCAGGGTTACCGGCTGGGCCAGACCGAAGGCAGGCAAGGCAAAGCTGTTAAAGTGTGGGACCAGCGTGAGTTTAAAGCTCTTGATGATAACCAGCAGCTGGATACCAGGCAGTTTCAGCTGGCACTGCGCAGCCTTCGCCTCTTAAGCCGTGAAGGCAGCCCCCTTATTTTTGATGTAGAAGAAACCGTGCGCCAGACCTGCCATAATGCAGGGCTGCTCAGGGAGGTTTACCGTCCGGAACGAAGCAATGGCACCAGGCTGCTGCTCCTGCTGGATGTTGGCGGCTCAATGGACGAATACATTTACCTCTGCGAACAGCTTTTTTCAGCTGCAAAACACGAATTTCAGCACCTGGAATACTTCTATTTCCATAACTGCCTGTATGAAAAGATATGGAAGGACCCGAAACGCCGCCGTTACGATTACATTAGTACCGAAACCCTTTTCAATACGTACTCCTCTGCCTATCGGGTTATTGTGATAGGCGATGCCAGTATGTCGCCATACGAGCTCCTGTACAAGGGAGGAAGCGTGGAACATGTTAATGAAGAACCTGGTGCCCTCTGGCTACAGCGGCTTAGAGAGCATTTTAAGCACACTGTCTGGCTGAATCCCGTACAGGAAAGGGAGTGGAAATCTACAGAAACCATCGCCCTTGTCCATAAACTGTTTGAAGGCCAGATGCACCCGCTTACCCTAAGAGGATTGGAAGCTGCTGTAGGGGCATTGAAAAAAAAATAAATAAGTCGGGAATTGTACCGGCATTAATTTACCAGCCGCTGCAATTTTATAAATTTGCAGCATTAACTGGAGTACGATGAAGTCGCAAACCATGCTGACGCCAGACAACAAGCTCAAAAAGATTATAATTATTGGAGACAGGGTATTGATTCGTCCCAAGAAGGAGAATGAACGTACTGACAGCGGTTTGTACCTACCTCCTGGTGTACAGGAAAAAGAAGTGGTACGCACAGGCTGGGTGATGAAAACCGGACCCGGGTATGCTATTCCTTTTCCGGCAGATACAGAGGATGAGCCCTGGAAAGAATCTGATGAAAAGGTAAGCTACATTCCACTTCAGGCACGGGTGGGTGATCTGGCAATTTACCTGCAAAAAGGCAGCTATGAGGTACTCATCAGTGGAGAAAAATACTATATAGTTCCGCAGGCAAATATTCTGATGCTCGAAAGAGAGGAAGATTTGTTTGAATAATTACCCACTTCACACATCTAAATAATCTAATTTAGCGTACAGAAAAGTATGCTACTTCGCTATGTAATATTAGTCCCGCTTATAACAGGGTTGCTGGGGCTCACCTCCTGTCTTTACACAGTAGAAGAAACGGCTGTAACAAATGATATAACATATACTGATGCTGCTCAACCTCCGTACAATAATGTGTCGGCATCGGAAATGGAACCTTTTGTGGTGCTCATCAGTCAGCTGACAGAAATTGGATATTATCTGCAAAAACAAAACTGCAACTACCCCACCGAAAATGGCAGCTACTGCCTGATTCCTCCGGCTGAAAATGCCATCAGCAAGGCCATAGATGCTGTTAACAATGATTTTGATTCAGGAAATCTGTCCATCCAGCCTGAAATAGAATTAGCGCCCATTAACATGGGAGGACTCCTGGAGATAAAATCCTGCGCTCTAAGGGCAGATTATAAAATCCAGGAGAACAACTTTCCCCGTGCAACGGTAGAAGAATGGACTTTTGATGAAGATCTGTCTGCAGAGAAAGTGGCCATTCAGCTTAAACAACTAAGCCATGAGGAGTGGTACTATTTAACAGAATCGCAGATCAGCTGGTGGAGAAAAAACAATAAGCTTTATTTCATATTTCCTGCCGGCAACTTTATGCTAACCGACATACCAAAACTGCAACAGAAACTGCAGGAAAGTATGTGATGAGCTAGTTCTTAGAAGCAGTTTTTAGCAAAAAGATTTATTTTTAACAGCACTTGTCACATAATTTTGCTTCAATTGTTTCTGATGCACTTTGCCCGGTGTCTGCGCTTCTGACTCATCCTCTAAATAATCCCCTTAGCCTGTTTTAACGAAATACCCGGGCATGATCTTTGGCAAACTGCTTGACGGTAATGGGTCTGTGACCGGTAATAGCTTCTACATCGGTGGTGATATCACTTCCCATGCTCTGGGCGTAGATCAGGTTTAGGTGTGAGAGGTCTTTAGCCAGCCAGTCTGGTACACCTGCATGCAGCAGTGCTTCATAGCTTGTTTCAGGATCCACTGCTACCAGTTTTATATCACGATCAAGCGCCAGTTCCAGGGCAACTGCCACATCTTTCATGCTTACCGCTTCCGGACCAGTTAATATATAAGTTTTGCCCCTATGCCCCTCTTCTGTCAGAATTTTAGCTGACACTTCTGCTATATCCCGTGCATCGATCGGTGCATAGCGCCCCTCTTTGGTAAAAGAATATAATACACCCAAGGTACGTACCTGATTTACATGTGCCAGCCAGTTTTGCATCATGCTGTGCGGATGCAGAAAAGTCCAGGAAATGCCGCTGTTGCGAATATAATCTTCAGTTTCGGCATGCATACGGCCTATTTGCAAAGGTGAGTCGGGATAGCTACCCAGTGCCGATACTTTTACAATGTGCTTTACACCTGTAGCTTTGGCTGCTTCGACGGCATTCTGCTGCAGGGCAACCTGCTGCTCAGAGGGTGCACTTACCAGAAAGACTTTGTTGATACCATACATGGCCCGTTTAAGAGATGCAAGATCACTCAGATCGCCCATAGCAACTTTATAGCCATTTTGTTCCAGTAAACGGGCTTTTTCAGTATTCCGTACCAACGCACGGAAGCCAGCCTTATGCTTCTGCAATTCTTCAAGCAGATGCCTTCCAATTGTGCCGGTAGCACCAATGACCAGTATATCAGCGGTAGCCATAAAAAATAGTTTAAGTGAAAAATGAATGATGTATGAACATTAAGTAAAATGTAAAAATAATTTTTGAGTTAATCACCTCATCAAGACACATATTCTGTAATATGCACCTATTTCCGTTTAGCAGCTGTTGTTGAAAACAATTGCACCAGACTCTGCTGTTATCTACTAAAAGCGCAGACCATTGAGGTTGAAAAAATTATCGATACTTGCCCAGCCGGACGATTCCACCTGCGGGCCTACCAGTTTACATGCTGTTTATAATTATTTTAAGTATGACCTTGGCCTTGATGAGGTTATCAGAAGCGTAAACTACCTGGAAGGTGGTGGCACCTTGGCGGTATTTCTTGGGTTAGATGCCCTGAGCAAAGGCTTCAGTGCAAGAATGTATACTTCTAACCTCACCATGTTTGATCCAAGCTGGCGGGAGCTGCCTAAGGAAGAGTTGCTTAAAAAGCTGGATGCCCAGCTAAAGTACAAAAAAGGACGAAAGTTTACGCTCGCCACTGCGGCCTACAAGCAATTTTTGCTGAAGGGTGGTGAGATAAATATGGAAATGCTGGATGAGGCACTGCTGAAAAGCTATCTTTCCAGGAATATCCCTATCCTGGCTGGCCTAAGCGCTACCTATTTGTACCAAACCAAACGGGAATACGCCGATGAGCAGGATCGCTCTATTTTTGATGACCTTAGAGGGGAACCAATGGGACACTTTGTTGTACTTACCAAGCTGGAAGGGGAATACCTCTGGGTGGCCGATCCTTACAAGGAGAATCCGATATCCAGCACCAATTATTATAAAATTGAAACTAATCGGGTAATCAATGCCATTCACCTGGGTATTCTTACGTACGATGCCAACATTCTGATTGTATCGCCGAAGAATCTGATATGAAGAAAATAATCGTTACTAATACTCCTAATCTCTTTCAGATGGATCTGAATGAGATACAAGTACTTACTCCTAAAGCATACCTCACACAGGCAGAGCTCAACAAGTTACAAAATACCAGGGTCTTTAATCTTTGTAACGATTATCGTTACCAGTCTAAAGGATACTATGTATCGCTGCTTGCTGAAGCCCGGGGACACAAACCCATACCCAGCGTAAAGAGTATCCAGGACCTGAAAGCGCCTGCGCTTGTAAGGATTGTTTCTGAAGAGCTGGATGATATTATACAGAAGACCCTCAAGAACCTGAAGTCCGAGGAATTTACACTGAGTATCTATTTTGGCCACAACGTAGCCAAGCAATACGAAAAGCTGTGCCGTGAGCTGCACCGCCAGTTTCAGGCACCCTTTCTCAGGGCCCGCTTTACCTATAATAAAAAGTGGTTGCTGCAAAGTATAAAGCCTATTTCGCTCTCGGAGATTCCGGAGGAACACCTGCCTTATGTGCAGGAGTTCGCCAAAAACTACTTCAGTAAAAAACGGTATGAGAGTGTGCGCAATACCCGCTACCTCTACGATCTTGCTATTTTGCACAACCCTGCGGAACAATCTCCTCCATCAGATAAAAGAGCACTCCAGAAGTTTGTAGAAGCTGCAGAAAAGAATGGCTTTTATGCTGAACTGATCACCAAGGAAGACTATGACCGGCTGGCGGAATTCGATGCTCTTTTCATCAGGGAAACCACTACGGTAAACCACCACACCTATCGCTTTGCCAGCCGTGCACAGACAGAAGGGCTTGTTGTGATCGACGACCCCAACTCCATTTTGAAGTGTACCAATAAGGTTTATCTGGCCGAGCTGATGGAGCTTAATAAGGTGCCGACACCCAAAACAATGGTGGTGCATAGCGAGAACAAAAAAGAGGTAGGCAAAAAGCTTGGGTTTCCCTGCGTATTAAAGCTGCCAGACTCCTCTTTCTCACAGGGAGTAACCAAGGCAAAAGACGAAAAAGAGCTAAGCCAGCAGTTAAACAATATGCTCAATCAGTCAGAGCTGGTTATTGCACAGGAGTTTTTACCAACCGATTTCGACTGGCGTATAGGCGTACTGGATGAGCAGGTATTGTATACCTGTAAATATTTTATGGCTAAGGGGCACTGGCAGATCTATAACTGGGATAATAAAAAAGAGACAACCGGCAGGTACGAAACCCTTGATCCTACTAACGTACCCCAGCAGGTAATAGACGTTGCTTTGAAGGCTACCAAGCTAATTGGTAACGGCCTGTATGGGGTAGACATCAAAGAATCTGGTGGAAAGATTTACGTGATAGAAATAAACGATAACCCCAGTCTTGATTCTGGAGTGGAAGATAAGGTCTTAAAAGATGAGCTCTACGACCGTATCATGAAATCATTTAAGAAAAGAATAGAAAAGTTGCTTGCTTGATAATGGCTTACTCTCTGTTTGAAGTTTATGGTGTGGAAATGGAATACATGATTGTAGACCAAACCACCCTTTCTGTAAAAGCAGTGGCAGATGAACTGCTAAGGAAAATGGCGGGCCAGTATGTGGGGGATTATGAAAATGGGACCATCGACTGGTCTAATGAGCTGGTAAACCATGTTCTGGAAATAAAAACACACAAGCCAGCTGCCAGCTTAAGCGGGCTTGAAAAGCATTTCCATGCCAATGTGCTGGAGATCAACAAACAACTGGAAAGCCTGGGAGCCATGTTACTGCCTACGGGCGCGCACCCCCTCATGGATCCTTTTACCGAAACCCGCTTATGGGAGCACGAGTCAAAAGACATCTACAACCTTTACAACCGTATATTCGACTGCAGAGGCCATGGCTGGTCTAACCTGCAGAGCACCCATATTAACCTGCCTTTTGCCGGCGATGATGAATTTAAACAGCTGCATGCAGCAATCAGGCTGCTGCTGCCCATTATACCTGCCCTAAGTGCCAGCACCCCCCTGCTGGATGGTAAAAGCACCGGCTACCTTGATACCAGGCTGGAGACCTATCGCCATAATCAAAAGAAAATCCCTGTGATTGCGGGTAAGGTTATCCCTGAACCTGTATTTTCCAAACAGGCGTATTATGATCAAATTTTCTACCCCATCAGCAAAGCCATTGCACCATACGATACCGAAGGCGTTTTAGACAAGCACTTTCTAAATTCACGTGGTGCTATTGCCCGCTTCGATCGTGGTGCCATCGAAATCAGAATCATAGACATACAGGAGTGCCCCCTGGCAGATATAGCCATTCTCTCTATCATCAAAGAATGCCTAATGGCCCTGGTTAACCAGGAATGGGCTGGTTTAGAGGAGCAAACAGGCTGGAGTGAGGATAGTTTAGCTTCGATATTTCTGGCGGTGATCAAAAACGGGGAGAATACCATAATTGATAACAAGCAATACCTGCAGCTCTTTGGCCTTCAGGAGGCATCGCTCTCTGCCGGAGAACTCTGGCAACACCTGCTGGAAAAAGTGACCGACAGAATAGATGCTCCTTACAAAGCTGTAATTAATACGATTTTGCAGCGGGGCACTTTAAGCACGCGTATTCTGGCTTCACTGAATCATGATTACAGGCCTGAAGCCATTCGTGAGGTGTACAGGCAGTTAAGTCATAGTCTGGTAACTAACCAACAGTTTATATGAGTGCACGGTGGGTTATTACCTGCGAGCATGGAGGCAACGATATACCCGGCGCATTTGCTCCTATGTTTTATGATGCAGAGGCACAACGTGCCCTTGACTCTCATCGAGGGTGGGATCCAGGTGCCCTGGAGCTGTATCATCTCTTAGCGCCAATGGCAGACTTTTCTCATGCTGCCACAGTAAGCAGGCTGCTTGTAGAACTGAACCGTTCCCTGCATCATCCTGAACTGTTTTCGAAATTTACCGGGGGCTTATCTGACAAGGAAAAGGCACTGGTGCTGGAGAAGTACTATACTCCCTACCGCAAAAAAGTAGAGTCTGCCATCAAGCAGTTCATCGAAGAGGGGCATAAGGTGTACCACCTGAGTATCCATAGCTTTACACCTGTATTAGCGGGCAAAGTGCGCAATGCCGACATTGGCCTGCTCTATGATCCTGCAAGACAGCTTGAGAAAGATTTGTGTAACTACTGGAAAAGCATTTTTCAAAAATTAATTCCCGAGGTTCGGCTACGATTTAACTATCCTTATAAGGGTACTGATGATGGTTTTACTACATATCTGCGCACTCAGTTTACTGTTCACTACGCAGGCATAGAATTTGAACTCAACCAGGAATGGGCAAACGATCAGCAGGCCAATGATATCATTTACAGATCTGTAAAAGAATTAAAACAACTTAATATATAACTGCATGCTGTTTATTTTGGCCTGTTCTGGTAATTATACTTCCTTTTTCCGGTAGTATAATTATAAAATTGCTACCTATTCCCGCCTTGCTTTCTGCCCATATTCTACCTCCGCAGGCTTCTATAAATTCACGGCAGAGCGTGAGGCCAAGGCCGGAACCTTTTTCATTAGAAGTACCTCTTTCCGGTATGTGCTGGAACGAATCAAAAAGTTTTTCCAGCTTTTCTCTTTCAATGCCAATACCGTTGTCAGTTACTTCTATTCGGTAGTATCCACTCATAAAACTGGCACTGATACTGATCATTCCGTTGAGTTGGGTAAATTTTACTGCATTTCCGACCAGGTTACGCAGTATCAAATGCAGAATGTCAGCATCTGCCACAATTGTAGTATCATGCAGTATGTTATTTTCAATCGTAATATTTTTAGAGCTGGCCTGTGTGCGGTAAAGCATCAGGATTTCCTCTGCCAACTGATAAAGGTTCAGCGAGACCGGCATAACTTCCAGCCCCTTCAGCTGGTTGCGCGTCCAGAGCAGCACATTATCAAGCATATGTACCTGCCATTTTACCTGCTGATTCAGTTCTTTTGAAAACTCCTGAAACTCATGCTGGTCAATCTGTCTTTCGCGCAAAAGGGCAAGCAAACCAGATATAGAGCTGAAGGGCTGCCTGAGATCATGCGATAATACCGAAAGCAGTTTATCCTTTAACTGATTGAGCTTGCTAAGCTCCTCTTTCTGATATTCTATGGCTTCTTTCTGGTTGGTAATATCATCTGTACGCTCATTTACCAGCCGTTCCAGTTTAAGATTTTCCAGCCGCAATTGGCGTGTGCGCCAAGCGTACAACAGCACTATGGCAAGTAAAACCAAGGCAATAATGATTGCCCTGAACCAAGCATTTTCGTATAGATAGGCTTCTTGAACAAACCCCTGCGAGGCTTCTTCCCTGCTCCAGATACCATCTTCATTTGTTGCCCTGACCTTAAATGTATAGTTACCAGCTGGTAAGTTTGTATAATAGGCTACTCTCCTGTTGCCAGCTTCCTGCCATTCTTTGTCAAAACCCTCCAGCAGGTAGTAGAAACTTGTTGCTTTAGGAGCATAATAACTAAATCCGGTATATTGAATTTCGTATTGCTTGGTACCTGCAGCAAACCGTACCTGTTCATTCAATGGATATTCATATTTATCACCTGCAACTTTTTCTATTTTCACTACTGGTCGGTGCCTGTTGGTACTGATGCGTTTCGGGTCGATGGCGCTTACACCATTAAGTGTTGCAAACCAAAGCCGACCATTTGATGAGGCAGTGCTCAAAGAAACAGCCGTTATTTCACTGCTGCGCATTCCATCTGAGGCCGTAAATTGCTTAAAGGCTTTAAGCTGTGAATTTTTTCCATCAAGTAACGATAGCAGCTCTTTTCTCTTCGCCATAAACACACCCCTGTTAGTGGTAAGCCACAGCTGATCCTGGCTATCTTCTATTATCTGAAAAATAGTATTAACAAAAAGCCCTTGCTTTTCATTGATGCTGTGCCATTTATTGTTATTGTAAATGTGCAGACCATCGTTGCTGCCTACCCATATGTTACCTTCTCTATCCTCCCAGATACCAAATAAAACATTACTGGAGAGACCGTCTTCAGCACTGTATTGCCTGAATAACCCGCCTTTATAGCAATATAATCCCTTTCCGTTGGTTGCAACCCAGATATTACCTTTAGAATCAGGGAAAAGAGAAAGTATAAAAACACCTGAAAGCTCATCAACCACAGCAACCTCTTCCGGCTTATCAGGATTTCTCACAAATAATCCATTACGGGTTCCAATCCACAGCCGGCCTTTGTTATCTTCTACAATTCTGCGGATTTTATCGGATGATAAGCCAGAGCCTTTTCTGAATGCTCGCTCAAATTTTTGCCCCTTCAGCTTAAAGATACCATCGTTAGTCCCCACCCACAGCACTCCACGGGAATCTCTGAATACGTCTCTAATACGGTTAGCAGCAGAATGATCGTCCATCAGGTACACGTGTTCAACGCCCTGCCTGATAAAAGCTAAGCCACCATTGGTGCCTACCCATACTGCATCCTTCTCGGGCCATACTATATTTACCACTTCATTGGGCAAGCCTTCTGCACGTGAGTAATTGCTGAATTTTCCATCGCGAAGGCGCAGCAGTCCTTTATAGTAGGTGCCTATCCATAAGCTTCCTTCCCCATCAGAATACAATTGCTGCAGCTCATTTGCACCACCATCCGGATCGGTCTGCAGTAACTCAAATTCTCCTTTAACATACCGCAGAAGTCCATCGCTGGTGGCAAACCAGTAGGTACCATAGGTATCCTGGTGTATATCGTTGATAAAAGCTGCAAAGCTATTTCCGAATACCGGAATCTCACGAATACGGCCATATTGCATCAGGTTGATTCCCTCTTCGGTACCTATCCATAAACGGCCTTTATTATCTTCGTACAAAGACCTGACAGAATTGTTGGATAAACCCTGCATGTTAGAATAGTGGCGCAGCAAACCATTTTGCAGTTCCCAAAGCCCATCACCCACGGTTCCTATCCACAAACTTCCCTTGGTATCAAAATAAAGGCAGAAGATCTGCTGGTTGCGCAGTCTATCCAGTTCTGGAAAGGAAACAAATTCCCCATTTTTTATCAGGCCCAGTCCACCGCGGGTTCCCACCCAGATCTGGCCCTCTTTGTCTTCGGCTAAGGAAGTAACAGATTGGTTTGGTGCATACTCATTTGCCGGTATAACAGTAAAGGTTTCGCCAGTCATCTTCAATACACCCCCACCATTGGTGGCAATCCAAAGATTACCTGCTTTATCCTCCAGTAAATCAAAAAAACTATTGGTGGGTATCTGAGGGTGGGTACGCTGATTGTAATTTTTAAACCTGTAGCCATCGAAACGGGATAAGCCATCATATGTGGCCAGCCAGAAATATCCGTTCCTTGCCTTTAACTGGGCCATGATTGCGTTACTTGGCAGCCCATCCTCCATTTGCCACTTATCCAGTGTAAACTGGCTTAATGCTTTGGCCGTATCGAGCGCCTGCAGCATTTGCCCCTGGCTTCCATTCGCGGAAAATGATAAGACTGCAGGCACAAATAGCAATAGCATTAAACGCAGAACTAACGAAGCAATAAAGCTTATTTTCTGTTGAATTGTACTCATGTACGAAGAAAACAATCTCCTTTTTTAATATAGATAGCTGAATTTAAAAGAAATTACTTCAATAAATATTGCAAATCGTACAATGAATCATATTTAACAATACATTTTGTAATATTTGATTAATTTAATATTAGACCACAGCCTGTGGAGCTCGTATGATTTTTTTGCTGATATAAACTGATTTCTGCCGTTGGGGGCTATAGATGGAAGGAGTGATATAGTAACAAAAATATTATTATTCTATGTAATCACAAAGCGAGTTTCTTTCAGCGTAATCAATTATTATTTGTTACCTATGCTCCTGTAAGGCAGCAGCTTTTTATGGGGTGCTTTCATCAATAGAGGATCAGCTCTATGAGGTATTTGCCGGATGGTAACTTCACCCGATGCAACATACAGTGTAGGGCATGTAAAAAAAAGCAATATCAAAAAGAGATGGTCAATGCCGGTGATAAGCTCGCTTTTCTTCCTGGGAGGGCTGGTTTTTTCTGCTAAGTTTACCGGACTTTTTTTGGTTGTGCTGCCAGTACTGTTCACCATATCTCTCCACATCTTTCCCGATAAGATCTTCCCACCAGATGCGGATATCCTTAAAAAATACTTTTAGTACTCCTCCCTGAATAAATCTGCGGGCAGAGGTGCGCACCGCCGGCTGTATCAAAGCCAGTTTGCCATGCTCCTGTAGCTTTTTACAAAAATAGGCTGCCTCCATCAGCTGGCGCTCCGGCCAGCCCCCGCTGATAACATAGGCAGTTCTGCGAACAAAAATGCCCTGATCACCATAGAACCGCTTTCTGAAACGATAGCGAATTCTGTTTATATAAGTAACCAGGCTTAAAAGAGGTGACTTTTCTACAAACGAAAATTCAAAAGCACCCCCTATGATGCGTTCATTTTGCAACACATTGGCAATAGCAACATCATAGTCGGGCGGTAATAGTGTGTCAGCATCTAAAAAAAGAAAAACGTCTCCCTGGGCAAGGCGGGCGCCCATGCGTAAAGAAGCCCATTTTTTTCCGGCCAGCATTGGGTTGGTGACCACTACAACAGACTTTTGCCTGATGATATCAGTGGTGCCGTCTGTTGATCCACAATCGATCACCAGAATTTCAATTCCATGTTTTCCTGAAGCATGATTAGATGCAGCATTCAACGTTTTCTGCAGGTAATCCTCTTCGTTACATGTTGGAATAATAATGCTGAGCTTCATGAGAAGGCATGAGGAGGAACGATCCAGTTTCACTATACGAAAGCTGAAACAAAGGGTTTAATAATTGGAATAAAAAAGCTTCTTCTCGGTTGTAAATCCTTAACAAACAAAATATTCACTGGCTTTTGACTGGGGCGATCCTATACCTTCAACAGATACAGCAACTGTTTAATTAGCTGCCATATTAACGTTCTGCTGTTGACAGGTGATCCTCCAGGAATACCAGCATCGGGTAATCACTAAAGTAGGTAATTTGCTTGAATACACTTTTCTGAAAGAGGCGTTGCAGGTAATTGCGCTGGTGAGTCAGCAATACCAATAGTTTGCCATCCATACGCTGCATAAATTCATCCAGCCCCGGGTAAGCTTTATCCTCCCAGTGAAAGATGTGAAAGCGCATATGTTCATAGAGTACATAGCTTCGGATCATCTGTTCGTGTGCTAGCCACTTTTCTCTCGTTGCTGTTGCGGCCTCACCCACGTATACAACATCCAGCCTGCTGTTAAACGGGTGTAGTATGGTAATAAGGCGCTGCAGGCAGTCAGGATCTTCCTGCTTCATCCGGCTGCCATACACTACTCTATCGGGAAACTCAAAAACAGCTCCTTCAGGCACACAAAGAACCGGACATGGTGCCTGCCCGATTACTTTTACCGGGTGATTTCCATCCATTGCCTCTGTGATAGAATGCACCCCATGAGAACCCATTACAATTAAATTACTTTTTATAGCAGTAGCTTCTTCCAGTATGGAGGTAATTGTGCTTCCATACCTGATAACAGAAGAACAATTTAAGTTTGGAAAATCCTGCCTAAGTGTATCGCAAAGAGAATCCATAGCCATTTGCTGGCTTAGTTCCACAGCATCAACATCGGCAAGATCACCATCGCCAAGTGCAGCCTCATACTCCTGTTTAGTAAACACATGCAGGAGCACCAACTGTGCCTGATGGGCAGAAGCCAGATGTGCTGCAGCTTCCAGCGCATTCAGGGTATCTGGCCTGAGGTCAACAGGACATAAAATTTTTTCCATTTTTTAATAGCCGGCTGTACGGTCAATTTTATTCAAAAGAGGTTTGTCCTGCAACATTCTGATATAATTTTCTGCAACCTGCGGGATAGCGGCATCAGGATTGGTTACACTCGCTATATGGGGGGTAATAAAAACTTTTGGGTGATCCCAGAACGGATGCTCCTTTGGCAGGGGCTCCTGCCGGAAAACATCCAGTGTGGCTCCGGCAAGCTGCCCTTCATCCAAAGCTGTGATCAGATCTTCTTCTACCAGGTGGCTGCCCCTGGCAACATTAATCAGATAACTGCCTTTTTTACATTTTCTGAAGAATTCAAGATTTAAATAGTTCCTGGTATCTTGGGTGAGCGGCAGCAGGCAAATCAACAGATTCGATTGCTGCAGAAAAGATTCCAGTTCATCTTCTCCGGAGAAGGTGTTAACGCCCATAATTGCCTTAGAAGTACGGCTGAAACCCGATACCTGAAAGCCCAGTGCTTTTAATTTAAGGGCAATATCTCTTCCAAGTTCCCCCAAACCCAGTATACCCGGCTGAAGCGCTATTTCAGGTGTTTCTGAATAACCCCAGCGATGCGCTTGCTGCAGCTTGTAGAAATGGAGCATCTGCTTATGGTAGTTCAGCACCGCAGCCAGCAGGTAGTTGCTCATGCCGCGGGTAAGCTGCTCATCAACAATTCGCACAATGTGCCAGTGCAGGGGCAGGTGCTGGTCTTTCAGAATATGATCTACCCCAGCGCCCATAGAGGAAACTACTTTTAAATGAGGATAAGCATAAAGACTTTCCTGCGGATGCTTCCAGGTAACAGCCATCAGCACTTTATCCGGATTTTCTACCTCAGGCCATATTTCAACTTTTACATCTTCGCCTTTTGCCTTTAGCTCCTCCTGTAAACGCCTCTGCCAAAAATCTGTGTTATTTTTACTTGGTGCTATTATTACTAAACTCATAATTTGCTTTTGCTCTGCTTACCCAGTGATTGTTCCTGATGCTAAATCGCCAGGGCAATAAGGCATCTTCCTTAGCATACGCAATCCCTATGCGTGGCCCTGTTATTATATCCTGATCGGGAATGAATAGGTTTCGATCTTCGAGCCATATTTTATCTCCCTGCAAATCTTCGCCATACTGATCACGGCTAATATCTAGGGCCTGGCACAAAACACCGGGTCCGGCAGTAAGCCTGTATTCCTGTTTGTTAAGCCCTCTGCGGAGCATCATTTCTGCTATGCCTTCAGTAGGCTCAATGGCTCTTATCAAAACAGCATCGGCGTAACCCTCTTCGTTCGTTACTATGTTAAAAAGATGGTGCATGCCATAGGTAAAGTATACATAGGCCACTCCACCCTGCCTGTACATAATTTCTGTACGCTTGGTACGCCTGCCCAGGTGCGCATGACAGGCTTTATCTGTCCGACCATTATAGGCCTCGGTTTCAACAATAATACCTCCGGTAATAATATTATCTGTTTTGGTGAACAGGTATTTTCCCAGCAGCTCCCGGCCAATGAGTACCGGATCTTCTCGTGTATAAAAATTTTGCGGCAGTTTGCTCATTTAGCCTGTCTTTTTACCCGGTAAACGGCCCGTGCCTGTACAATTATTTTATTGTCACCCTCATGGTGGGCCTTCATTTGGGTATATACCAGGGAACTCCCGTTTCTGACAATCTGCCCTTCCACGATGATATCTTCCGGTCTGCCAGCATCTAAATAGTCTATATGAATATCAACGGTGGCTATCTGATCTTCGGAACCCGTTAAGGTGGTAATGCCTGCTGCCCCACCTGCAGCATCGAGTGCCGTACTGATCACCCCTCCATGAATGCTGTTGGTTCTTGGATCACCCACCAGCTCCTGCTTGAAAGGAATTTTTATGGCAGCATATCCCTCCCGCATTTCAATCAGTTTCAGTCCCAATACCTGATGGAAAGGAATTACTTTCTCCATGATATTTCGGTAGTTGGGAACATTAAACATAAGCGGCAAGAAAATTGTAGTTAAAAGATCAAGATAATCCAAAATCAACTTAAATTGCCACATTATTCGGTTACTTCTTTAACTTTTCGTAAATATGAAATACCCTGTTATGCGTTATGGCATGCTTATTTGCCTGATGTTCAGTGCTTCCATCGCATTTGCACAAATAAAAATGCCCCAGGCCAGTCCTGCTGAAAAAACAAGCACTACCATTGGGCTTACTGATGTTACCCTGGAATACTCACGTCCTGGTGTTAAAGGCCGCGAGCGCAACATCTTTGGTGGTATGCTTCCCTATGGTGAGGTATGGCGTACAGGTGCTAACGCATCTACTAAAGTAACTTTTTCTGATAGCGTAAAAGTAAGTGGCCAGTGGCTGCCCGGTGGCACCTATGCCCTTTATACAATTCCAGGCCAGGACGAGTGGACTGTGATCTTTAATAAAAACCTTGAACTTTGGGGTTCTATGGGTTACAAGCAGGAGGAAGATGCCTTAAGGGTAAAAGTAAAACCTGTTAATACTGGTGAACCAGCTGAAACCTTCACCATTAATTTCAGCAATTTCACTAATAACAGCGCCAACATGAATATCATGTGGGACTTTACCAAAGTAAGTGTTCCGATAGAGACCGAAGTAGATTCAAAGGTAATGGCACAAATCCAGTCTACCATGTCGAAGCCGGTAGATAATGGCGGCACTTATTTTCAGGCTGCCAACTATTACTATCGCAATGGTAAGGACAAACAGCAAGCCCTGGAGTGGGTTGATAAAGCGCTTGAAAAAGAAGATCGCTACTATATCCATTATCTGAAAGCACTTATCCTGGCAGATATGAATAAGCCAAAAGATGCCATCAAGGCAGCCGAGCGCTCTAAAGAACTTGCCAAAACAGGTAACAACCCAGAATATGTAAAAATGAATGATGAGCTGATTGCTCGCCTGGGTAAGTCAAACGGCACCAAAAGAAAATAGGTCTTATTAAGTTTCAGAACTAGATCCCCGATCAGCACATGCTGACCGGGGATTTTCTTTTTCGGCCCACATGTTACAATAAATATAATTATGTAAACCTGTAGCTGCTCATGCGTTAGTTATTCAAGACTCAACCTATATATATCTGCGGGTGGTTTAGGTGTATGTTGCTCTTTTGCTCCTGACTGCCGCTAAACTATACGGGCAGACTGCTTGTTATAATGTAAATTGTCAGTAAATTTAGGAAATTTGTCAGCCATGGGACTACCTCTTTTTAAAAACAGATCATTAGACGAGCTCATACAGCTAAGCCGTGAGGGCCTGGATGCACAAACCTTTGAGGAGATTGTAGAACGGCTGCCTTTCAGCCTGCAGGAATGGGCCCAGTTTCTGGGTGTTTCAGAACGAACGCTGATACGGGTAAGGAAGGAAAATAAATCGCTGGGTACTTCTGCCTCTGATAAAGTGATCAGAATTACTCAGCTGTACCAGAAAGGCACCGATGTATTCAGGGATGAACAGAAATTTTGCCAGTGGCTGAATGCCCGCATTATGGCAGTAGGCGGTGTTGCACCTAAATCGCTGCTCGACACCAGCTTTGGACTGGAGCTGGTTAACGATACCCTTGGACAGATTGAGTTTGGTGTTTTTGCATGATCCTTTACCGCTTTAGCCGAAAGGAATGGGGCGGTGATCTCTCTGGCAAAGGAGCAGAACTCTATGGCGGCCGCTGGAACAGCAAGGGTGTACCTGCACTTTATTGCTCCGAAACCCGTGCTCTGGCCATCACAGAAATAATTGCCTATACCCCACCCGGCTTTATTCCTGAAGGCTATGTATTAAATATCATAGAAGCACCTGATAGAGCTAGTTTCACCCATACCATCACCCATGATTCTCTCCCTGCTGGCTGGAACAGATATCCACATGGCAAAGAAACCAAAGCAATTGGCGACAGCTTGCTTAAGGAGCAAAAGTACCTGCTGCTGAAAGTGCCATCTGCCATGGTACAGGACGAACATAATTACCTGATCAATCCTTTACATCCTGACTTTAAGCAGATAAAATTGCTGGAGGTACTCCCCTTTAATTTTAATGAACGATTATTTAAGTAAGCAAACAGCTGCCAATTCACTGGCTGCCTGATTATTCAACCACCAGCGTGCCTACCATGCCGCGGCCTCTGTGGTTTTGTAAAGGGCTGAAAAAGGAATAGGTGCCTGGCTTTTCAGGCGCCGTAAATACCAGACCGGCTCTTCTGCCTGGGGGTACCGGCGTTCTCAGTTCCTGTTCTCCGTCGGGTAGTTCAAACTTTAAACTATAGTCTACATCTCCCCTGTTAACCAGCGTTACCTGAATTCGCTGGCCAGCCTTAACCTGTAGTTCTTTAGGACTGAACTGCAGATTTTGTGCCACTACCTCAAACTTTGGCGTACTGTTTTCCTCATCATCCGCACCTGTATTCCCTACTGGCTCCTCCTGCAGTTGTTCCAGCTGCTCTACCCTGTTTTCTGTTACTATATCGCTGGGTGTTTCCTGGTTGGTGGTACTGCTATCGCAGGATAACAGTAGAGCACCTGAAATCAATACTCCTAATATATTCTTTATGGTTTTCATTATTGTCTGTTTAAGTGTGCCTCTAAATATTACAAAAGGTTATGCAGTTTTGTTTTGTGATAGTCTATGCTTAGGCCTGTGGTTACTTTTTGCTGCTGAATATCCCGGCATTCTGAAATATCCAGCTTAGCATAATTACCAGTATACAACTGAAGTTATACCACAGGTATTCGATATCGCCAAAAAAGTGCACAGCCAGCACCGCCGCTTCTGAAATTAGAGCCGCGTAAAAAACCTTAGCACCAACAATGCGCTTTAAGAAAAAGCCCACCAGGAATATGCCCAGGATGGTACCATAAAAGAGAGAACCAATGATATTGATAAATTCGATAAGGTTCTCGAACTGCCTGGCTGTTAGTGCAAATATCAGTGCCAGCATGCCCCAGGCCAGGGTAAATCCTTTTGATGCCAGCAGATAGTGGCTATCGCTAGCCTCAGGTTTAACTACTCTTTTGTAAAAATCAACAACTGTGGTAGAGGCCAGTGCATTTAATTCCCCTGCCGAAGAAGACATGGCAGCAGAAAATATTACAGCCAGTAATAAACCAATCAACCCATGGGGCAGGTAGTTCAGCACAAAGGTGATAAAAACATAGTCGGAATCTTTAACCTCGGCATCAGGGCTGGCAGTGGTAATAACTCCCCGTACAGATTGCCGTAGCTGTTTCTCTTCCTGCTGCAGCTTTTGTACAGGCTCCCAGTTCTCTTCTCCTGCCAGGGCAGCATCTATCGCGCTCTTTTTTTGTTCAAAAAGCTGGTCAAACTGCTGCTGATAGTCAGCTAATTGCTGCTGTGCCTCCGGGCTCTGTACCAGCTGCAGCTGGGGCTGGTTATAATATACAGGTGGTTGGTAAAACTGATAAAACACAAATACCATGGCACCAATAAAAAGAATCAGAAACTGCATAGGCACCTTGATCAGGCCATTCATGAGCAGCCCCAAACGGCTTTCTGCGATAGATCGCCCTCCCAGGTAGCGCTGTACCTGGCTCTGGTCAGTTCCAAAATAGCTCATGGACAGAAAGAACCCGCCTAAAAGACCACTCCACAAGGTATAGCGGTTATTCAGATCAAAACTGGTATCGATAAGGTTCAGCTTGCCCATGTTACCCGCTACTGCTACAGCATCGCCAAAGTCTACATCTTCAGGCAGTTTAGCCAGCAACACCAGCAGGGCAACTACCATTCCCCCCATCATTACAGCCATTTGCTGCTTTTGGGTTTGGCTTACTGCCCGAGTACCACCCGATACCGTGTAGAGAATTACCAGCGCTCCAATAACAAGAATGGTAAGATTCAGGCTCCAGCCTAAGATGGTACTCAGAATGATGGAAGGAGCGTAAATGGTGATACCCGCAGCAAGGCCGCGCTGTATCAGAAACAGGAATGCTGCCAGTAAACGTGTTTTAAGATCAAAGCGTTTTTCCAGAAACTCATAGGCAGTGTAAACCTTTAGCCGATAGTAGAGCGGAATAACCCAGATACAGAGCACCACCATGGCCAGGGGCAGGCCAAAATAGAACTGAATAAAGCCCATTCCACTTTCGTAAGCCTGTCCGGGGGTGGAGAGAAAAGTAATGGCGCTTGCCTGTGTGGCCATTACAGATAGCCCGATCGTCCACCATTTAAGGCTGTTGTCGCCCATCAGGTAAGACTGTATGTTCTGGCTTCCGCGTGTTTTATAGATACCAAAAGCAACAATGAATAGCAGCGTGCCAAAAAGCACGAACCAGTCCAGTAGATTCATAATGCCCTTATTGCCAGTGGATCGTTAACCAGTAATAGACTATAATTTGCACCAGCAGAAAGCCCAGTACCAGCAGGTAAAGGGTTCGCCAGGGGTAACGATTTTTCTCAGTATCGGAAGAATCCGTCATAGCAGCTTTATTCGTAGCTTAAAGAAAGGAAAAAAGCCCGTCATGACCAATGTTTCTGTATTACAATCGATAGCAGTGAACCTATCATTACATAAATATTGTTTAATATAAAACAACAAACATGGCACAATCAAAACTTTTACTACTGGTGGCAATGCTTCTGATCAGCACCCTGGGCGCCTGCCAGCCGGGCGCTAAAGAGGGAGACATACCAAAAGCCAAAGCCAATATGATCTATAACATTCAAAAGACAGAAGCCGAGTGGCGCAAAGAATTAACTCCTGAACAATTTAAAGTATTGCGTCAGAAAGGCACAGAACGTGCGTTTTCAGGAAAATACAATAAACATAAGGAAGAAGGCGTCTATACCTGTGCAGCCTGCGGGCAGGAGCTTTTCAGTTCGGAAACCAAATTTGAGAGCGGTACCGGCTGGCCCAGCTATTATAAGCCTATCAGCAAAGAAGCAGTAGCTGAAGAAACCGATCGCGAATATGGTATGCTACGCACCGAAGTACTCTGCAGCAACTGCGGTGGTCACCTGGGGCACGTATTCAATGATGGACCCAAACCTACCGGTTTGCGTTACTGCTTAAACTCAGTTTCCCTGAACTTTGTAAAGAAAGACCAGTAGTAAAAAAGAGCAGGTTTTGCCCTGATAAAAAATCTTATAATGAAGAAAATAGAGAGCAGCTGATGGCTGCTCTCTATTTTTTCAGCATGTCCTGCTTTCCAGGATCCGGGGAGTAAAGTATAAAAACCTGACACAGGTCATGAGGGGCTATGCACAAACTACTATCTTTGCCCTAATATGAAAGGGCAAGTAACAATTATAGGCGGCGGTATTGTGGGCCTGGCTACAGGTTTACAACTGCTGCGTCGTAATCCCGGCCTGCAACTACGGCTGCTGGAAAAAGAAAATATCCTTGCTGCCCATCAGACTGGGCACAATAGTGGGGTCATTCATTCTGGTATATACTACAAACCGGGTAGCCTGAAAGCTCTGAATTGCATCAGGGGGTATAACATGCTGCTGGAGTTTTGCCGGCAGGAGCACATACCGCATGAGTTATGCGGAAAGATCATTGTAGCCACCTCTCCTGCTGAACTTCCGCAACTGGACATGATTTATCAGCGTGGCATACAAAACGGACTGGAGGGTCTGAAAAAGCTGAATCAGCAGGAGCTTAGGGAGCTCGAACCTCATGTAGCAGGTATTGCGGGCATATTTGTTCCCCAGGCTGGCATAATCGACTACAAAATTGTTGCTGGTAAGTACGCTGAAAAAATCCGTGATGCAGGCGGAGAAATACTGCTGAACCAAAAGGTAATAAGCATTACGCCTAACGGTAAAAGCACCCGCATCATTACTGCAAAGGGATCATTCGAAACCCAGCTGCTCATTAATTGTGCAGGACTGTATTCTGATAAGGTTGCTAAAATGACCGGCCAGCAGCTGGACTTGCAGATAGTGCCTTTCCGCGGCGAATACTATGAGGTGAAACCGGAAAAACAGTACCTGGTAAGAAACCTGATCTATCCTGTACCGGATCCTAACTTTCCATTTCTGGGTGTGCACTTTACCCGTATGATTGGCGGTGGTATAGAAGCAGGACCTAATGCCGTGCTGGCTTTCCGCAGGGAGGGTTATAAGAAATTTCATTTTCATCCGGGGGAATTACTGGAAACATTGCGCTGGCCCGGATTCCGAAAAGTTGCGGGTAAGTACTGGCGCACCGGGCTTGGGGAGTATTACCGCTCCTTCTCCAAGGCTGCTTTTACCAGAGCACTTCAGAAGTTAATGCCAGCCATTCAGGAGCAGGATCTGATGCCCGGTGGTGCGGGAGTCCGCGCACAGGCCTGCGATCGCAACGGTGGCCTGATCGATGATTTCCTGATCCTGGAAAGCAAAGGTGTGGTAAACGTCTGCAATGCCCCTTCTCCGGCCGCCACCTCCTCGCTCTCCATAGGTTTAACAGTAGCGGAGCTGGCGGAGAAACAATTGGGAAGGTGATGTACTCATTTATCAATGTGTTAATGTGCTACTTGCTTGCAGTAGTTGGGTTTGCCAATAGTAGTTCAATCATACTGCTGTTTTGATTTTACCGGAATTAGATTCATGTGTATGAATGTTGGACAACTCACAGAATTATCTGCCCTTACATTCATTGACACATTAGCACATTTAGAACTGGCACATTAAACTTTCTCCTCCATCCAGGCAACAGCCCTTTCCTCTGCCCAGGTGGGTTTGTGTTTGCCTTGCCAGAAGCCCACATGGCCGCCACGGGCAGGCATTTCCAGGTATACAAAGGGATGGTTGCGCACTGCCTCTACCGGAAAACAGCTGATGGGCAGCATGGGATCATTCTGGGCATTTACCAGGAGTGTAGGTACTTTGATGCCGGTAATGTATTGTCCGGCACTGGCCTGTGCGTAAAAATCATCAGAATCTTTAAAGCCATGCAGCGGTGCTGTATAGCAGGTGTCAAACTCCGCAAAATCCCTGATCTGGCTAAAACGGCTCAGGTCTATGGGCAAGTCGGGCTGCTGTTCCAGCTTGGCCTGCAGTTTTTTATACAATTTGCCCATAAAGCGCCTGCGGTAAATGGTGTTGTCCCAGGATGACAAGGCCCTGGATGAGCTGCCAAGATCACATGGTACTGAAAAAACTGCTGCCCGATAGAGTTCTTTGGGTAATACCCGACCTCCTTCCCCCAGGTATTTGAGTGTTAAGCTCCCGCCCATGCTAAAACCAACCAGTGCAATACGTTTGTACCCCTCCTTGGTTAATGCATGGTTTACAACAGCTTCAACATCATCGGTAGCGCCATGGTGGTACATACGGCGGGCCAGGTTCATTTCGCCGCTGCAGCTGCGGCAGTTCCAGGCAAGCACATCCCATCCATGTTCCCAGAAAGCTTTTGCCATTCCTTTTACATATGGTCTGTCGGAGCTGCCCTCCAGTCCATGAGAAAGAATAACAAGGTCTGCAGCCCCTTTTCGCAGCCAGTCAAGATCCAAAAAATCCTCATCTGGTGTTTTCAGCCGCTCCCGCTGATAAGGTGGGAGTGCTACTTTCCGAAGTGTGCTGGGTACAATAGTCTCCAGGTGCCGGTTAAACAGGTAAAACGGTGCTTTATAATTAGAGGATTTCAGAAGTGGCATAGTAAACGAAATTATACAAACGGTAAAGGCTTAACAGTCCATAAGCTTATTTTTGTTCAATGAAAATGTTTATTCAACATATACTCCTTATATGTCTCCTGTTCACCCTACCTGTTTTTGCATTCGCACAGCAAATTCAGGTAATCGATATAAACACACGCGTCTCCATACCTGGTGTTACAATCTTAAATGAAAGCAAAAGCAGAGGGATACTCACCGATGCTGATGGTAAAGCTGACCTGAGCCAGTTACCAGGAAGAGGAACACTTATATTCCGTCACTCCTCCTACCTGGAAAAACGTATGAGCAGGAAGGAAATTCAGGATTCAAACGGAATTGTTGAACTTGCAGAAAATGTAGTTCAGATCCAGGAAGTTGTGGTTTCGGCCAACCGCTGGGAGCAGCGCCAGGAAGATATTCCCCATGATATCGTATCCATCAGTGCAAGAGACATAGCCCTGCAAAACCCACAGACTACGGCAGACATGCTGCACCAGAGCGGTGAGGTATTTGTACAGAAAAGCCAGCAGGGTGGCGGTAGTCCCATGCTCAGGGGTTTTGCTGCCAACTCGGTGCTGCTGGTGGTAGATGGGGTGCGCATGAACAATGCGATTTACCGGAGCGGAAACCTGCAGAACATCATCAACCTGGATGCCAATGTGCTGGAAGGTGCCGAAGTGATTTTTGGTCCGGGCAGTGTGATGTATGGAAGCGATGCCCTGGGTGGTGTAATCGATTTTCATACCAAAAGTCCACTGCTGAATACAGGAAAAGGTTTACGCACAGAAGGTAGTGCAATGGCCCGCTATGCCACTGCTAACAGAGAAAAAACAGCCCATGCAGATGTATCGCTCGGCTTCAGCAAAATAGCTGCTTTGAGCAGTATTACCCTTAGTGATTTTGATGATTTACGTGCCGGAAAGCAGGGAATGGAAAATTATCCGGCTTATTTTTTACGTCCTGATTATGTGGAGCGGATTGAGGGTAGAGATGTAATGGTTCTTAATCCAGATCCCGAACTACAGCTGGGCAGTGGTTATGAGCAGCTAAACCTGTTGCAGAAAATACGCTACACACCCACTGAAAATACAGACCTGCTTTATAGTTTCCACTACAGCACCTCCTCTAACATACCCCGCTACGACCGCCTTACCCAGCGCAGCCAGAACAATGGACGTACTGGTGAATTGCGATTTGCAGAGTGGTATTATGGTCCGCAGAAATGGATGCTGCACAGCCTGCAGGCTAATTTCTATAAAAAAAGAAGATGGTTTGAGCAGCTGCGGATTACCACTGCCTATCAGCAATACCACGAAAGCCGGCATAGCCGCAGGCAAGGTCAGGACTGGCGGGAAAACCAGTTTGAGGCCGTAGATGTACTTACTCTTAATGCAGATTTCGACAAGCCCCTGCCGGCCGGTACAAGGCTGTTTTATGGCGCTGAAACAGCTCTTAATTTTGTAAATTCTACTGCCAGAGAACAGAACATCCTAAGCGGGGCTGAGAATGCTATTGCACCGCGCTACGGAGATCAGGGCAATGATACCCAATCTTTTTCAGCCTATGCCAGTATGCAGCATCCCATCAACCAGTACCTGATGCTAAATGCAGGTGCCAGGGTAACCTACTATCAGTTATTGAGCAGGTTCAGCAATATCTACTACAGTTTTCCTTTTGAAGAGATAAAGCTGCGTACCGCTGCCCTGAACGGAAATGCCGGGATTGCCTATGCGAAAGAAGGACTTCGCTTCGATTTGCTTGTTTCTACAGGCTTCAGGGCCCCCAACATTGATGATGTATCTAAAATATTTGATCCGGCTCCCAATACAGTTACTGTTCCAAATCCGGACCTGCAGCCAGAAAACAGCTACAATGCAGAAAGCAGCATTGGCTACGAAGGCAACAGGTTCAGGGCCAGTGTTACAGCTTATGCCAGCCTGCTTAAGAATGTTATTGTGCGCCGGCCTTTTCTGTTTAACGGGCAGGACTCCCTACTGTACCAGGGCGATCAGAAAGCTGTGGAAGCACTGGTGAATACCGGGAGCGGCAGGGTTGCCGGCGCCAGCTTTAACATCAGATACAAAGCTGCAGAACATTTGCTCCTAAGTTCGGTGCTTACCTATACCTGGGGAGAGGACCGGGATAGTGGTGAACGCCTCCGCCATATCCCTCCCCTTTTTGGCCAGACCAGCCTCACCTACCAGCGCAAAACATGGTCGGCTATTTTGCAGTTGCGTTATAATGGTAAGATAGCCTGGCAGAATTTACCACTGGAAGAGCAAAGCAAGGGAAATATATATGCGCCTGAAGGCGCTAAAGCATGGATTGTTGCCGATATTAGGGCCAACTGGAAGCCACTGGACTACCTGGAAATAAGCAGCGGACTGGAGAACATAACAGATACCCACTACCGCACTTACTCCAGTGGTATTAGTGCTGCAGGCCGAAATCTCTACATAAGCCTTAGAAGTTATTTATAATGCTATGAGTACCAATTACGCCGATTTACGCAAGGATTACACACAAGCTTCCCTGGATGTTTCTGACACCCTTTCTGATCCAATACAGCAATTTCAGAAATGGTTTAAGGAGGCACAGGAGGCACAGGTGCTGGAGCCTAATGCCATGACCTTAAGCACAGTTACGGCAGAGGGCCGTCCGGATGCCCGTATTGTGCTGGTGAAAGATGTGGATGAGGAGGGATTTACTTTTTTCACTAATTACGAAAGCCGTAAAGGAAAAGAACTCGAAAATCATCCTTATGCAGCCCTTACTTTTTACTGGCCGGAGCTAGAGAGGCAGGTACGCATAGAGGGTTCTGTAGAAAAGGTCGATCAGGCTACCAGTAAAAAATATTTTAACAGCCGGCCCCGTAGAAGCCAGATAGGTGCCTGGGCTTCTCCACAGAGCCAGGAGATTCCAAACAGGGGCATACTGGAAACCCGCGAGCGTGACTTTATTGAGCGTTTCGATGACGGAGAGGTACCTCTTCCGGATCATTGGGGTGGTTATGCTGTTAAACCAGAGCGCATAGAATTCTGGCAGGGACGTGCCAGCCGCCTCCACGACCGTATTGTGTATCAGCAGCAGACTGGCGGAGGCTGGGAACGAAAGCGTTTAGCACCCTGAATGGTTATAAAACTACACGCCACTGTTATGTAGCAGTGGCATTTGTTTTATAAAAGGTCATCCAGTCTTTTTAACCCTATTTGCCGGGTTACAGTAAAACCCTCACCATAGCTCACCCCTATTGACTGGCCAAATTCTCGTGCACGTGCTTCTACAAACTTCCAGAAATTTTCTGAAGAGATAAAGGTCTGCGGCTCATCACGATCAGTTTCGGGGTTGTAAAACTGCGATCCAAAGGCGCGGATAGAAGCCAGCTTTGTTTCCCAGTGTTCTGATATATCAATGACCACATCTGGCTGTATATAATTGCTCTGGATGAAATGCAGCAGCAACCTGGGCCTCCACTCCTGCTGAAGTTCTCCATTCAGCTGACTTTCTACCTTACGCAGGCCTGCAATAAAAAAAGCTTCCTTCACCAGTGCTGCAGCACGTCCGTGGTCCGGATGTCTGTCTGTAACCGCATTCGTAATCACCATATCCGGGCGGTACTGCCTGATCTTCTGTACTACCTGCATTACATGTGCGCGGTCTACCTGAAAAAAGCCGTCGGCCATCTCCAGATTTTCACGCACCTCAATGCCCATCAGTTTTGCAGAGGCTGCAGCTTCCTGCTCCCGAAGTTCAGGAGTACCCCTGGTACCCAGCTCACCGCGGGTAAGATCAATAAATCCGACTTTTTTCCCGGCAGCAATCTCAGCTGCTACTGTACCACTGCAGCAAAGTTCAGCATCATCGGGATGGGCGGTTATAACTAAAAGATCAAGTTTTTTCATGATTAATTCAGTGTACTCGGAGCCGTTGACCAACCCTAAGCATGGAGCTTTTGCCCATTTTATTCATACGCCTTAACTGGCTTACGGACACTCCGTATTTTACAGATATACGGGATAGCGTATCCCCTGAGCGCACCCTGTGATAAACTACCTTTTGGGTTTCTGCCAGGTAAGAAAAGTTAGCAGAAGAGATTGTTACAGTCTCGCCCTTTAAGGTGTTTTCAGAGAAATTATAAACATCGGAGGGGTTCAGGGCAGAGCCCATGTAGCGCGTTTCGAAATGCAGGTGAGGTCCAGAACTACGGCCTGTGCTGCCGCCTAAGCCTAATACCTGACCAGCCTTTACTTCATCGCCTACATCGAGGATCTGTTTGCTTAGGTGCCCGTAGAGCGTTTCCAGTCCGTTCTTGTGCCTTACTACAATGTATAAGCCATATCCGCTTGGATCGTTCTTCCTGATGCGTACAATGCCATCGAATACAGACCTGACCGAGTCGCCGGTATTGAGCCCGATGTCTGTTCCATAATGCCACCTGGGAGAACGGTAACCAAAATTTGAGGTAATGCGGATATTCTCCAGCGGCGGCGACCAGTTTTCTCCCGGCGGAACATACAATACCAATGATACTGTGTCTTTAAACTTGCGGGCGTCTATGTTGTAAGGATTTATATTACGGCTATCCCACACAGCATAATACTCATGCAGGGTGAACCATTCCTTATTGATCATTATTTGCTCTGATATCTCTACCAGGCTGGCAGAATCTGCCTCTATGCCGGTAGTATCTTCCGCTACCAGCGATAATTCTTTTTTTAAATCCTTAGGCTGAAATTCCGGCGATTGCGTTTGCTGCTTTATTTCGGATTTGGGTGCAGGCGCTGTGGAAACACTATCAAACATCTCGAATGCAACGGTGTCCGGCTTTGCAATATTCATTTCCGGCTCGCGTACCCTTAAGATATCCCTCAGAACACCCTTCTTACGCCTTTGCGCTTCAGCCTCATGCCATCCCAACAGGTTGATGAACAGAATAAGAATTACCAGCCCTATTTGCTTCACTCTGCTACTGCAATTTCCTTACTTGCCAAAAAGCGTTCTGCATCCAGAGCCGCCATACAACCAGTTCCGGCAGCGGTAACTGCCTGTCTGTAAATAAAGTCCTGTGCATCGCCTGCTGCAAATACACCCTCTATATTTGTTCTGCTGGTACCGGGAACGGTTAGGATATACCCACTTTCGTTCATATCCAGGTAGCCGCTAAATATATCGGTATTGGGTTTATGGCCTATGGCCACGAAAAATCCCTGAGCTTTGATTTCTGCTTCTTCGCCGGTGAGTATATTTCTTATTTTAACAGCTTCCACATCTTCTTCACCCAGAATCTCTAAGGTCTCAGTATTCCAGATGACTTCAATATTTTTGGTATTTAACACACGCTGCTGCATAATACGGGAAGCACGCATTTCATCGCGACGTACCAACAGGTATACTTTTTTACAAAGCTTGCTTAAATAGGTTGCCTCTTCTGCTGCGGTATCGCCACCCCCTACTACTACAACCTCCTGGTTACGGAAAAAGAAACCATCGCATACGGCACAAGCCGAAACACCACGGCCGTTAAGGCGCTGTTCGCTGGGAAGGCCCAGCCACTTGGCAGAGGCACCGGTGCAAATAATTACAGACTCAGCAATTATTTCATGCTTGTCATCAATAGTCACCTTATGCGGATAGCCGCTAAAATCTACATTGGTTGCCAGACCAGTGCGTACATCAGTTCCAAAACGTTCTGCCTGTTGCTGAAAATCGATCATCATCTGCGGACCGTTGATGCCATCCGGATAACCCGGGAAGTTTTCAACATCATTGGTAATGGTAAGTTGTCCGCCAGGCTGATCACCCATATACATCACTGGTTTCATGCCGGCGCGGGCTGCATATATGGCGGCAGTATAACCTGCCGGTCCGGAGCCTAAAATTAATAGTTTTATATGTTCCTGTGTCATGGCTGAATCCTATACCTTTAACTGTTTTGGAGCAGCAAAATTATAGTAAATAAACAAAAAAAGGCCTCGGATGAGACCTTTTTAAACAAATTTTAATTTTCCAGGCAAGCTTTGGGGCTCAGCCCAGGTAAGGTTTTAACGCTTTACTGCGACTTGTATGGCGCAGGCGGCGTATTGCTTTTTCTTTGATCTGACGCACACGCTCGCGTGTCAGGTTAAACTTCTCTCCTATTTCCTCCAGCGTCATGCTGTGTTCGCCATTCAGGCCAAAATAGAGGGCAATTACATCTGCTTCACGCTGGGTAAGGGTAGAAAGTGCACGCTGTACTTCCCTACGAAGTGAGTCGTTCATCAGCTCCGCGTCCGGAGTTTCTTCCATGTCATTTTCCAGCACATCCAGCAGGCTATTTTCTTCGCCCTGAACAAAAGGAGCATCCATAGAAACATGGCGGCCGGAGATACGCATGGTGTCTACTACTTCATTGGTAGAAACTTCCAGGCTTTCGGCTAATTCCTCTGGTGATGGCTCACGCTCAAACTTTTGCTCCAGCTCAGAAAAAGTCTTGGAGATTTTATTCAGTGAACCTACACGGTTTAGCGGAAGGCGAACAATACGGGACTGTTCAGCCAATGCCTGCAGAATAGACTGACGAATCCACCATACGGCATAAGAAATAAATTTAAAGCCACGGGTTTCGTCAAAGCGCTGAGCGGCTTTGATCAATCCTAGATTACCTTCGTTGATAAGGTCTCCTAAAGAAAGCCCCTGGTTCTGGTACTGCTTGGCAACGGAAACTACGAAACGCAGGTTGGCTTTGGTTAATTTCTCCAGGGCCATCTGATCGCCGGAGCGAATGCGTTTCGCTAACTCCACTTCCTCATCGGGTGTCAGCAAGTCTACCTTACCGATCTCCTGCAGATACTTGTCCAGCGACTGGCTTTCGCGGTTGGTAATCTGTTTGCTGATCTTAAGCTGTCTCATTCAGTAAAGTCTGGTTTATAAGCTAAAATTTTAATAAGCTGGTATCAAGTTCAATGTTTGGGTAACAGCAGGGGCCAAAGCTAAAGTTCCGGCCCCTGATGTATTTCCATTTATATTTTTTTCACTATCTGCGGTTATTGCGATCAGATCTGTCGTCGCGTCTGTCATCTCTGCGATCATTTCTGCCTTCGCCACGATCAGATCTTCTCTCTCCTCTTTCGCCGCCGTTATCGCTGCTTCCTTCAGTTCTCTCTGGCTTAGGGAGTAACACTTTTCTGGAGAGGCGGTATTTACCAGTTTTGCGATCAATTTCGATAAGCTTAACAGATATGTCTTCGCCTTGTTCTAAAACACCCTCCATATTTTCGAGGCGCTCCCATTTAATTTCTGAAATATGAAGCAGACCGTCTTTGCCAGGCATAAATTCTACAAAGGCACCAAATGGCATAATAGATTTTACCTTGCCTTCGTACACACTGCCTACTTCAGGCACTGCGGCAATATTGCTCACACGCATGCGTGCTGATTCAACAGATTCACCATCGGCACCAAATATGCTTACGTGGCCCATATCATCTTTTTCTTCGATGATGATGGTAGCACCGGTTTCACGCTGAATTTCCTGGATCACTTTACCGCCTGGTCCGATTACAGCACCAATCATATCCTTAGGAATGGTTAGTACCACAAAGCGAGGCGCATGCTGCTTGAATTCAGGGCGCGGCTCAGCCAGGGTTTCCGTCATTTTGTTCAGGATGTGCAAACGGCCCTCTTTAGCCTGCAACAGCGCTTCGCGCAGTACATCAAACGAAAGACCATCTACCTTAATATCCATCTGGCAGGCTGTAATACCCTCGGCAGTACCGGTTACTTTAAAGTCCATATCTCCAAGATGGTCTTCATCGCCCAAAATATCGCTTAGGATTGCATAGCGACCGGTTTCGGCATCTGAGATCATACCCATGGCAATGCCTGATACAGGAGCTTTAATCTGCACACCCGCATCCATCAGGGCCAGCGCACCGGCACAAACAGTAGCCATGGAAGAAGATCCGTTGCTTTCCAAAATATCAGACACAATACGAATGGTGTATGGGTTCTGATCATGGGCCGGAATAACGGCCTTAAGGGCACGCAGTGCCAGGTTACCATGTCCAACTTCGCGGCGGCCCGGGCCACGGTTAATTTTCACCTCACCGGTAGAGAAACCAGGGAAGTTGTAGTGCAGTATAAATTTATGCGAACCTACCTGCATAGCGCTGTCAATGAGTTGTTCATCGAGCTTTGTACCCAGGGTAACGGTAGTAAGCGACTGGGTTTCGCCGCGGGTAAACACAGCAGAACCGTGTGCCGCAGGTAAGTAATCTACCTCAGACCAGATATCGCGAATCTGATTATACTGGCGGCCGTCAACACGCTTCTTCGCATCCAGTGTGAAATCGCGTGATGCCTTCCAGTGCATTTCTTTAAAGTAGCGGTTGGCTACAAATTTACTTACGGTAGTATCTTCAGGTAAATTCTCAAAGTACTCGTTTTTGATTGCCTTATATTTCTCGCTGCGCTCGTTTTTATTATCTGATATATCAGCAATAGCCTCGTAAATGCGCTTGTAATAAGTATCAAACAGGTATTGACGCAATTCAGGATCGTGGTCCTCATGCTTATACTCACGCTTCTGGGTTTTACCAGCTTCCTGCATCAGTTCTACCTGTACCTGGCACTGCTGCTTTACGGCACGGTGAGCAACTGCAATAGCCTCCAGCATTTCATCTTCAGAAACTTCTTTTGACTCACCCTCCACCATCAGGATGTTATCGATGGTGCCAGCTACGATCAGGTCCAGCTCAGCTGCTTCGCGCTGAACTGTAGTAGGGTTCACCAGGTATTGTCCGTCCAGCTTGATTACGCGGACTTCAGAAATCGGACCATTGAATGGAATATCAGATACTGCAAGTGCAGCAGAGGCAGCCAGGGCAGCCAGGGCATCGGGCAATGCGGTTTTATCTGCCGAGATCAGGGAGATGTTGATCTGTGTATCGGCATGATAATCATCGGGGAACATCGGACGAAGGGCACGGTCTACCAGCCGGCTGATCAGGATCTCATGATCAGAAAGTCTGCCTTCGCGTTTCAGGAAGCCCCCCGGTATACGTCCGGCAGACGCAAATTTTTCCTGATAATCAACCGACATAGGAAGAAAATCCACATCGGCTTTAGCTTCTTTACTGGAAACTACAGTAGCCAGCAGCATGGTATTACCCATGCGTACAACAACTGCGCCATCGGCCTGACGGGCAAGTTTTCCGGTTTCGATTGTTATCTCGCGTCCGTCTTCGAGCCGGAAAGACTTGGTAATAATATTTGATTGCATAGAATTTGACAAAATGACTATAAATAGAAAACGACAGATGCGTTTTTGTTTGATAAAAAAGGGGAGGGAATAAAAATAAATAAAAGAGGGTAACCCAGGGCCCCCTCTTTTATTAAATGCTTATTTACGAAGATTCAGTTCTGCGAGAATAGCTCTGTAACGCTCAATTTCACGATCATGAAGATAGTTCAGGAGTCTTCTGCGCTTACCTACCAGTTTGAGCAGACCCAGACGAGTGCTGAAATCATGCTTGTGCTGCTTAAGGTGTTCTGTTAAATGATTGATGCGGTAGGAAAACAGGGCGATTTGTGACTCAGCAGAACCAGTATCGCTTTTTGCTCTCAACCGACCATGATTTTCAAACAGCTCTTGTTTTTTCTCTGTTGTTAAATACATGCTTAGTCGAATAAAATAATTAATTTATAAAAAACCGGAGGCAAAGTTAGGGAAATTCACTCTAAATTACAAGTCACTCTTTTAGTTGCGTGGCCAGCGAAAAGCTCTTCTCAATACATCTGGTCTGCGCACTTTTTCTCCTATTGCCGTTCTGAATTTGGCAATAATCACACTATAGAAATCTGACTCAAACAAACGTGCATCATTTCGGGCCTGGCGCAAAAAGAATAAGCCAAATGGCAGTAGCAGCAGGTTTGCAGACCAGATGCCTAATTCAGGACTTACAATACCTTCGCGTGCCCACTTATCGCCAAACATTGTAAGCACGTAGTATACAATGAAGAAGGCAATCGATACAATTACAGGCACACCTAAACCACCCTTTTTGATGATAGCGCCCAAAGGCGCCCCTATCATAAACATAACCAGACAAGCAGCTGCCTGTGCCCACTTTTTATGTATTTCAATCTGCCACTGGTAAATGCTTCGCTGTAATTCATCGGCACGGCCGCCATACACTTCATAGTTATTTTTAATATAACGAAGCTGCCCAACGGCCGATCTGTAAGCCTCTAACTGCTTGTGTTTATTCCCTGCTTCCAGGGGCTCCAGATAGACAGTGTCGGCCAGGGTTGGTTCAAATTGTTTTTTTTCCTTAGATCCGCCGCCTATGGAATTCATGGCTTTTTCAGAGCCCGATTCCTCCAGGTCCATCACCTGTTTTCTCGACATAAGGCTTTCCCTGGTATAGGCCATGCCGCTCATATTAGGACCCCCGTTAACGGAATCCATGCCATAGGTCTGCATCAGTTTTACCTTGTTCAGCGAATCAACTATGCGGTACTGCTGCTTTAACTGCTCCGGCACCATTACCCTTGTTTTGTTAATGTAGGGGTTATAGTTCTGAACATTACTGTATATCGTATAGCGGGCCTCAATAATTTTGTTTTCCATAGAGTCAATGTCAGCCGTTAGCTGGCTAACATTCTTCATGATTTTATTCTCGGCAAAATAATCCTGCGGAGTTTGGCTCATGCCAAAGGACTCCATGCTGAATACCAGTTTTGTTTTACTGAATTCATTGCGCATGAATTCAGCAGGTTTATCATTGAGGGAAAATCCGCCCTGCTCAGCTTTGGGTTCAGAGTAATTGATGCCATTGTAAAGCTCGAACATCAGGTAACGGTCGTTGCCGAACATGTACATACGGCCACTGTCGGCCAGAATGACATCTGTATTACCCCTGCCCTTGGAGTGGTCATAAATGATGAGGCCCTTTAGCGATACCTCGTCAGGATACTTTTTGTTAACCTTTATGCTGTAATTTGGAATACCATTGTAAAAAGAGCCTTCTTCCAGAGAAAGAGAAGGTTTGGTTTGCCTGATATCGTACAGCAGACTATAAGCCTTCAGGTTTACTTTTGGTACAATACGATCATTGTTATAAAAGGCAAAGGCAGTAAGAAAGAGCGTAAAAACAAAGATTGGCAGCATGGTGCGCACCAGCGAAATGCCAGAACTTTTAATAGCAGTTAGCTCAAAATGCTCCCCCAGATTACCAAAGGTCATGAGGCTGGAAAGCAGTACTGCCAGGGGCAACGCCAGTGTTGTGAGTGATACTGCAAAATAAAAGAGCATCTCTGCATAAACCATAGGACCCAATCCTTTGCCTACAATTTCATCGAAATACTTGAGCAGATACTGCATCAGCAGGATGAAAACTACTACCAGAAAGGTGAGGACAAAAGGGCCCAGGAAAGCCTTTAGTATAAATTTATCGAGTTTCTTCATAGGGACTTCTCTGCAAAGGAACGCAAAAATGATGCAGAAAATTTAATGAGCCCTACGTTTTTTGCTTATTTCGCTTAACCTCCTACTAATTCGCGCAGGTTGTTGATCAGACTATCCCATATTTCGCTTAACTCTCCTTCTTCCATATCTTCTGAGGAGCAATCGCGGATACGCAGAAAGGTAGAATCCGTAAAATCGTTTTTCTCCAGAGAAAACTCCATAAAATCTGGATCGCCACCACCATTGTCATGTCCGTTTTCTGGCAGGTATTCAAAGCGAATGTACTGATCACGACGGGTAGCCGCAATCTTCGCTTTATGCGTTTCTCCGTCAACATGAAAGATGAAATTCTTTTCGTAATCGATGGTAACATTATCGGCATACCATTGGGAGAGTCCCCCGGCCGTATTCAGGTAAGGGTATAAAATCCGCAGTGAAGCATTGATCTCATATTCGTTTTCGAAACAAGTCTTAGCCATAGAAGGAAACAATGAATATATAGGCTGTTCAGATGAATATATAGGCTGCACATCAATATAAGAAGTTTTGTTTTGTGGTGCAACAAATATTTTCGTTCAGGTCATTGGCAAAATAAAAACAAGCGTTATATATTTGCACTCCAATTCAGAAACACAACAGGTGGATTTGATTGGAGAACTTCTGGCGAGGTAGCTCAGGCTACGCGCCCCGGTCGGCCAGAGCGCAGGATTCATACCCTACGCTAAGCCGGCAAAACCTCTGGCGAGGTAGCTCAGTCGGTTAGAGCGCAGGATTCATAACCCTGAGGTCACGAGTTCAACTCTCGTCCTCGCTACTATTCAAGCCTTGCAACAAGCTGTTCAGCAGCCATTTGCAAGGCTTTTTTCTGTAAAGACTATTGCTGAGCCCACCATGTTAACCAGTCTCCTGCAGCAATTTTAGGAAAGGCTGTAGGATCATGCCTGAATAAATAGATCCAGACTCCCTCCTGCTCCAGGTACACCCGCTTATAATCTTCCCCCTCATAAGCATCTAACTGCGGCCATATTGCATCAGGAACCATAACAACATCGCCAATGATTTTAGCGGCAGCATCCCGCACCGCCAATGGATACCAGCCGGCACTGTAAAGGGAGAATCCGTTCAGCCATATCCCTTCTTTTACCACCCTGGCATTTTTCAGCATATGGTGCGACCCCCCCCCTTTGCGCAGGGTTCCGTATACGAATAGTTGGTGCATATGGTAAATCTGACTTATCTTTCCTGCATTCTAAATCATTACATGAAAAAACTGTTTACGCTTTTACTGCTCCTGCCCGGAGCAATTTTTACAGCCTGCACCTCTCTGCCCGAATCAGCACAATCTCAGCGTGTAGATTACATCCTCACCAATGGCACCATTTATACGGTAGACAGCAGCTTTGCAGTTCATGAAGCCTTGGCTGTTAGCAGCGGCATTGTTGTTGCCACCGGTACTGCACAGGAAATCAGCAGGCGGTTTATCACCGATAGCCTCGTTGACCTGAAGGGACAGGCCGTTTATCCGGGATTTATTGATGCACACTGCCACTTTTATCGCTATGGGCTAGGCCTGCAATGGGCTGATCTGACAGGCACCAGCACCTGGGAAGAAGTATTGCAAAGCTTGCAGGACCACCGACAGAAATACCCGCATGCCGACTGGCTGCTTGGCAGGGGCTGGGATCAGAATGACTGGCCGGTAAAGGAGTTTCCTACCCGTGCAGAGCTGGACAAGCTGTTCCCGAATGTACCGGTACTGATTACCCGTGTAGATGGACATGCCGCACTGGCAAATAGTAAGGCACTGGTGCTCTCTGGCGTAACTGCTGCCTCTAAGGTAGCAGGAGGCAGGGTTGTACTGCAGGGAGGCAATCCAACAGGTTTGCTGATAGATAATGCCGTAGACCTGGTGAGCAACAAAATACCGGCACCCGACAGGCAGGAGCAGACAGATGCTTTGCTGGGAGCACAAAGTAATGTATTCAGGGTTGGCTTAACTACGGTGGCTGATGCCGGCCTAGACCTTTCTACCATTAACCTGATTGATTCCATGCAGGAAGCCGGTGCAATGTACATCAGGGTGTATGCCATGCTGAACCCTACAGAGGAGAACATGCTGCGCTTTTTTGAATCAGGTTCGCTGAAAAAGGACCGCCTGCACGTAAGCTCCTTTAAAATTTACAGCGATGGTGCCCTGGGCAGCAGGGGTGCGCTGCTCCTCAACCCCTATGCAGATGATCCACATAACTATGGACTATTGCTAAGCCAGCCTTTTTATTTTGAAGATATGGCCAAGAAGATCCATGCCAATGGTTTTCAGATGAACACCCACTGCATAGGCGATTCAGCCAACAGACTGGTGCTTGACACCTATGCCAATGTGCTGGGCGAAGGAAACGACCGCCGCTGGCGCATAGAGCATGCCCAGGTGGTGACTACAGAAGATCAGCAGAAATATGGCAGATATGCCATTATCCCCTCTGTTCAGCCAACGCATGCCACCTCAGATATGTATTGGGCAGGCGACCGCCTGGGTGAAGAGCGTGTACGTACTGCTTATGCTTACCAGGATCTGCTGAAACAGGCTGGGCTCCTGGCCCTGGGAAGTGATTTTCCGATTGAAGACATCAATCCCCTTTTTGGGTTTTATGCTGCAGTAGCACGCCAGGACGAAAATAACTGGCCGGAAGGAGGTTACCAGACGGAAAACAAACTGAGCAGGGAGCAAGCCCTGAAGGGAATGACCATCTGGGCTGCCTATGCCAATTTTGAGGAGCAGGAAAAAGGCAGCCTGGAACCAGGCAAAGTGGCAGATTTTGTGGTACTGGAAAAAGACATAATGCAGATACCTGTGCGGGAAACACGCGACACAAAAGTATTGCATACAGTAGTTGGAGGCAAAAAAGTTTATTAAAACAACTATCTGTTTATTAATAACTTAGCAGGAATCTCTCACAAAAGCCCCAAAAGTGTTTGCAGCTTAGATGAAAAACAATAGTTTTGCATCCGCTTCTGTACAATAAAACAGAGGCCAAAGGCAAGGGGGAGATTCCAGAGCGGCCAAATGGGACGGACTGTAAATCCGTTGTCTTACGACTTCGAAGGTTCGAATCCTTCTCTCCCCACAAAAAAAGGACTACTCTTACGAGCAGTCCTTTTTTTTTGCTTTCTGCAGGCTATTTTCTTTCAATTTTGTAGCCGGCATCCTGCACTGCCTGTACTACCTGCTTTTCATTTACTTTATCACCTTCTACAGTGAGAACTTTTTCTTTAGTAGAGGTATCGACTTTCCACTGCTCAACAGAATCTGCTTTTTGCAGGTAAGGGGTAACTTTTTCAATGCAGTTACCGCACATGATATTTGTCTTGAATTCTATTTTTTTCATTTTAAGTGTGATTTATGGAGCCGGATATCATGACCAACCACAGTGAACTGCCATTGCTGAAAATCATACAAAATAGTTAGCACACAGTTGCCTGATGATGTTTAAGCTAATCTGCCGATTAAGCGCTGCACAACTATCGGCCCTCCTGCAGCTTGATTTCTGATATCTGAGCCCGTTATAGTTTTACGTTTTTCAGCCTTAGACTGTTTAATACTACAGAAACTGAACTAAGTGCCATTGCTGCTCCTGCTATCATAGGGTTAAGTAAAAATCCTGTAAACGGATACAGCAATCCGGCTGCAATGGGTATACCGATCAGATTATAAATAAATGCCCAGAACAGATTTTCACGGATAGTTTTTACGGTCTTTCTGGAAAGTAAGAAAGCTTTGGGCACATGATTCAGGTCAGAAGAGATCAGTGTCATTTTGGCCACATCCATGGCGATATCTGAGCCTTTGCCCATGGCGATGCTCACATCTGCCTGCGCCAGTGCCTGCGAGTCGTTAATTCCATCACCAACCATGGCCACTACCCTGCCCTGCTGTTGCAGCTCTGTTATATAGGCCGCTTTCTCTCCAGGCAGGACTTCAGCTTTAAAGTGCTGCAGTCCTACTTTTTTTGCAACGGCGGCTGCAGTATTTACATTATCACCAGTGAGCATGTGTACCTCAATTCCCTGTGAGCGGAGTTTCTGAATGGCTTCGGCAGAAGTTTCTTTAATAGAGTCAGCAATTGCCAGTACGCCCAGTACTTCTTTGCTGTTGGCAAAGTAAATATCAGTTTTAGCTTCATTACGCAATTGCTGTGCCTGCCCTTCCAGTTTTGAATCCAGCACAATATTTTTCTCCTGCATCAGCTTTAAATTGCCCACCAGGTACTTTTCTTTACCATGCAGAGCAGTAGCTCCCCGACCAGTAATACTTTCAAATCGCGAAACAAGTAATGCGTTTGTGCCTTCTTCGTAAAGGCTCTTTACCACGGCTTCCGCCAGGGGATGTTCAGAACGCTGCTCCAGCCCTAAGAGAATTTCTTTTAGAATAGGTGCTTCCTGCGGACGCAACCACTGCCAGTCTGTTACCACAGGTTTGCCCTGGGTGATGGTGCCTGTTTTATCCAGCACCACCGTATTTACTTTAAAGGACCTTTCGAGGCTTTCAGCATCTTTGATCAGTATACCAGCTTCTGCACCCTTGCCAATACCAACCATCAAGGCAGTTGGGGTGGCAAGGCCTAACGCACAGGGGCAGGCTATTACCAGCACCGTTACCAGCGCCAGTATGGCTTGTGCCAGGGTTCCTCCTGCAATCAGCCAAACTGCGAATGCCAACAGCGCAATTACAATGACAACAGGCACAAAAATACCAGCAATCTTATCGGCAAGTTTTTGTACCGGCGCTTTGCTGCCCTGTGCCTGCTGAACCATGCGTACAATATTGGCCAGCATGGTATCCGCGCCTACTTTTTCAGCCTTGAATACAAAGCTTCCCCTGCCATTGAGAGTACCTGCAAATACAGGCTCTCCCTGCTTCTTTTCTACAGGCAGTGGCTCTCCGCTGATCATGCTTTCATCAATATATGAGCTGCCTTCCAGTACACTGCCATCTACAGGAATTTTATCTCCCGGACGCACCAGTATACTATCGCCTACAGCAACACTCTCCAGTGGCACCTCCTGCTCTAAACCATCCATCAGCAGGCGAACAGTTTTAGGCTGAAGGCCCATCAGTTTTTTAATAGCGGTAGAGGTATGTGCTTTGGCCCTCTCCTCCAGCATTTTTCCCAGTAGGATAAAGGCTACAATAACCGCTGCTGCTTCGTAGTAAACATGCGGAACAAGCCCCTGCCGCTGCAGCACCTGTGGAAAAAAGGTATTAAATGCACTGTAGAAAAATGCAATACCCGTACTTAGGGCTACCAAAGTATCCATATTGGCCCTGCCATGACGGGCCTGCTTAAAAGCATTTACAAAGAAATTACGGCCAAACAGGAACAGTACTGGTGCAGTCAGTGCCAGCATGATGTAATTGGCATAGGGCATATCCATCAGGAACATCCCAATAATCACTACAGGTACCGACAGCACTACAGACCAGATGGTTTTAGAGCGCAGGGCTGTCAGATGTTCCGCCTGCGCCTCTTTCTGTAGTTCCTCACCTTTTTCTTCTGCAATGATCAGGTCATAACCCACATCCTGCACAGCTTTTTGAAGATCAGGCAGACTTGTCTGCTGTGGGTCCCACTCTACCTGTACCTGTTGAGTTGCATAGTTAACACCTGCTTTTATCACACCTTTTTGCTCCTGCAGGGTAGATTCCACACTGGCCGCACAGCCGGCACAGGTCATGCCGGTAACGGGTAGTGTTTTATTTTCGAGGGTAGTTTGTGTTAAAGGTTCCATTACAAAGTATCTCTAATTCTAGAAAATCTATACATAAAGATACGTGCAAACACTGCCGGACGCTTTACACAATTTTGTATAGGATGTATATGTTTTTAGGGTGGGCTTTAGGTATGGGGTAAAAGAGTTGAACTATAGAGCAGCTATTGATTACCGCTCATGCTTTCAACACCAGTAAGTTTGAAAGTGGTTAATAAATCAATCTTATCCTTCTACCGCAATGATTGTTAAATCTTATTCTCCAACTCCATCCAGGGGCTTTCTTTTGTCTTCACCGATTTTTTTAAAGTGGCTGGGCGTTAGGCCTGTAATTTTTTTGAACTGGGATGACAGGTGGTGTACGCTGCTGTAGCCCAGCTTCCAGGCAATCTCGCTTAGCGTCAGCTCATCGTATACCAGCAGCTCCTTTACCTTTTCTATGCGCTGCAGGATAATGAATTTCTCAATCGTAAGCCCCTCTAGTGAGGAGAACAGGTTGCTAAGGTAATTGTAGTCCATGTGCAGCTCATCGGCAATGAGTGCGGAGAAATTCTCATGGCGCCGTTCCTGCTTGTGGTGAATCTCCTGGATGATGATATTTTTAATTTTCTCTACCAGGAATGCTTTGCGATCATCCAGTAATTCAAAGCCATCCTCCTGCAGCACTTTTTTGAACTGTTGCTTTTTTTCCTCACTCACATCATGTTTCACGACCAGCTCCCCCAGCCGTATGCTTTCAACCTCCAGTCCAAGCTGCTCCGCCTCCTCGCGCACTACCTTGATACAGCGGTTGCACACCATGTTTTTTATATGTAGGGTCGTAGCCATGTTTCACTATCATTAAAATGGAATATATCTGCTCCCGGTGTCATTGTTAAATATTTGGTACCATGTATATGGCGGTCCGCCGCTGAGGCATATTGACAAATTACAAAATATCTGATACCACGCCCCGCCTTAAAAAACTAACCTACCCCAAACCTATTACCCGATACCTCATAAACAAAGAACTCCACAACTTGCGCTGTGGAGTTCCTGAATACCGATACCTAAAGGTGATTTATTTTACTTTGGATACAATTGCTGTGAAAGCCTCTGGGTGGTTCATAGCCAGATCGGCCAGTACCTTACGATTCAGATTGATGTTAGCAGTTTTTAGGCTGCCCATTAGCTGAGAATAAGATAAACCATTCAGACGAGCGCCCGCATTGATACGCTGAATCCAGATTTTACGGTATTCTCGTTTTTTCTGCTTGCGGTCGCGGTAGGCATAAGCCATACCACGCTCAACGGCGTTCTTGGCTACAGTCCAAACATTTTTACGGCGGCCAAAATAACCTTTGGCGGCCTTCAGGATTTTTTTTCTCCTGGCTTTAGATGCTACGTGATTTACTGATCTTGGCATAGTACGTTTGTTTTCGGTTAGAGGCGCTCCTAAAGGAACCTTACGTGCTCAATGGCAACCCATAGACCCGGTGAAACTTATGTTTAACCTTGTTTTTTTAGGGATTGATTAGATATTAAGCAGGTCGCGTACACGGTTCATATCTGTCTCGTGTACAAGACCGGTTTTAACCAGACCACGCTTACGCTTGGTTGATTTTTTGGTCAGGATGTGGTTTTTAAACGCATGCTTGCGCTTAACTTTACCAGTACCTGTTAGCTTAAAACGCTTCTTCGCTCCCGAATTCGTTCTTACTTTAGGCATTATAATATAATTTACAGTATCGGTTACTTCTTTTTAGGAACAGCAGCTTTGGGTGTTAGCATCAGAAACATCCGCTTACCCTCCAGCTTTGGCAACTGCTCAACTTTGGCTAATTCTTCCAGCGCCTGGGCAAACTTCAGCAGCAAAATCTCTCCCCTCTCTTTAAAAACAATGGTACGGCCCACAAAGTGCACATAAGCTTTAATCTTGGCGCCTTCCTCCAGAAATTTCTTGGCATGATTCAGCTTAAATTCAAAGTCGTGGTCGTCGGTATTTGGGCCAAAGCGAATTTCCTTGATAACGGTTTTAGCCGCGTTAGCCTTAATTTCCTTTTGTTTTTTCTTCTGCTCGTACTTGAACTTGGAGTAATCGATAATACGACATACCGGAGGATCGGCCTTGGCAGAAATCTCCACCAGGTCTAATCCCTGATCTTCGGCCATTTTGAGTGCCTGATCAATACCGAACACGCCGGTTTCTACATTTTCTCCAACTACCCGTACCTGGGAAGCTCTGATTTTGCGGTTAACTTTATAGGGTTCTTCTTCGCGTACCCTAAAGTTAGTTCTAGTAGGTCTTCTGATGTTTACCTCCCTTATTTATGGTTGAACATAAACCATAACCGGTTGCTGCACCTGTGCAGTAACCGGATTTGGTCGCAAATATAACTTTTTTCAAATTCTTATAATGCCCTGCTTCGGGAATTTGTTTGGTATTAGCCTAAATAATCTTTTATTTCTGCTTTAAATTCGCTAATAAATTCATCCAGGCTTAGGCTGCCCTGGTCGCCAGCGCCATGACGGCGGATGGATACTTTGCCTTCTTCCTGTTCTTTTTCGCCAACTATCAGCATAAAAGGAACCTTCTGCACTTCCGCATCGCGTATTTTCCGGCCTATTTTCTCATCGCGGTGATCAACAGTACCAAGAATTTCCTGCTCCTGCAATTGTGCCATTACTTCCGAAGCATAATCAGCGTATTTTTCACTGATGGGCAGCACTGCCACCTGTTGTGGCGAAAGCCACAGCGGGAAATTACCCCCACAGTGTTCAATAAGCACTGCTATAAAACGCTCCAGTGAGCCAAAAGGTGCCCTGTGGATCATAACAGGGCGATGGCGCTGGTTATCGGCACCAACATACTCAAGCTTAAAGCGCTCGGGCAGGACATAATCTACCTGGATGGTACCCAACTGCCAGCTTCGGCCCAGCGCATCACGCACCATAAAGTCGAGCTTAGGCCCGTAAAAGGCTGCCTCTCCTGTTACCTGTACTGTTTCCAGCCCGCGCTCATCGGCAGCTTCTATGATATCTCGCTCTGCTTTATCCCACAGCTCATCGCCGCCAATGTACTTCTGTTTGTTTTCCGGATCGCGTAAGCTAACCTGCGCAGTGTAGTTTTCAAAACCTAAAGCCTTAAAAACATTTAGCACCAGGTCAATAACTTTCTTAAACTCTTCCTTTACCTGATCGGGACGGCAGAAAATGTGTGCATCATCCTGAGTAAAACCACGCACACGGGTAAGGCCATGCAACTCGCCGCTTTGCTCGTACCGGTACACGGTACCAAATTCTGCCAGGCGCAGCGGCAGGTCTTTATAGCTGCGCGGTTTAGATTTGTAGATCTCGCAGTGGTGCGGGCAGTTCATAGGCTTCAGCAGAAACTCTTCACCTTCATGCGGCGTGCGGATAGGCTGAAACGAATCGGCACCGTATTTTTCGTAGTGGCCACTGGTGATGTACAATTCTTTATTGCCAATGTGCGGTGTTACCACCTGCTCGTAACCAGCCTTGCGTTGTGCACGGCGCATAAACTGCTCCAGGCGCTCGCGCAGCATAGTACCCTTCGGCAGCCATAGTGGCAAGCCCATTCCTACTTTTTCGCTGAACGTAAACAACTCCAGTTCTTTACCTAACTTGCGGTGGTCGCGTTTTTTTGCCTCCTCAATCATTTTGAGGTACTCCTGCAACTCTCCTGCTTTCGGGAATGAAATGCCATAGATGCGGGTAAGTTGCTTACGCTTTTCATCGCCACGCCAGTAGGCTCCAGCTACGTTCAGCAGTTTTATAGCTTTGATGAAACCGGTATGAGGAATATGGGGGCCGCGGCAAAGGTCGGTGAAATTACCCTGGTTGTAGAAGGTAATCGTACCATCTTCCAGACCTTCCAGTAACTCCAGCTTATACTCATCACCCTTTTCCTCAAAATATTTTACAGCATCGGCTTTAGACATAGGCATGCGTGCATATTCGCTCTTGTTCTTTGCCAGCTCTGCCATCTTTTCCTCAATTTTGGCCAGGTCAGCTTCGCCAAGCGTTTGCTCGCCCAGGTCAACATCATAGTAAAAGCCATTTTCGATATTGGGGCCAATACCAAATTTTACACCGGGGTACAGCGCTTCCAGGGCTTCGGCCAGTAAGTGGGCGCTGGAGTGCCAGAAGGCAGCTTTGCCCTCGGTATCGTTCCAGGTAAGCAGCTTTACTTCTGCATCCTGCTCAATAGGGCGCTGGGCATCCCATACCTGTCCATTCACTTTTGCACCAAGTACATTGCGGGCTAATCCTTCGCTGATGCTCCGGGCTACATCTAATCCTGTGCTCCCCTTCGAATACTGCCTTACGCTACCATCAGGCAGCGTTATATTGATCTGTTCCATTTAAAAATTTTGTTCTACTGCTTTAGGCTTCACATTATCAATTTCCGGTAAAGCCTGTCGTTGTGCCTGTTGTTGTTTCCAGCGTTCAATACGTTCCAGCGTTTGCTCCACAGTCAGCAGGCTCTGGCGTGCCTCCTGATAGGTAGTATCGATCAGCAAAGCATTGCGAAACTGCTCGCGGGCAGTGTAATATTGCCGCTTTTTGTCATAGAGCTTCCCAAGCCAAAAGTAAGCCTCTTTAGAACGGCTGTCAAGTGCCAGCGTTCTGTTGATATAATATTCTGCGGAATCAGGCCTGTTTTGCTCCATCTGAAGCCTGGCGATCAGCAGCATCAGGTCGGGCTTTTCTCCTCTTTTGCGCTGGATATCAAGTAATACCAGCTGGGCACTATCGGGTCTGCCTGCCTCCAGTAAAATTTCTACAATCTGCATGGGCAGCTCCTGATTATCGGACTGCAGGCTGGCACTTTTGCGGATATAGGCCAGCGCCTGTTTGTGTTTTTTCTGGTTTCGATAAATACCTGCCAGTATTTCATAGATTTCCGGCTCCTGACTGAGGCTCGAAAGATTTTGCTCTAACAGCGTTTTAGCACGTGCAGTATCGCCCTGCATCATGTAGAGCTTTCCTTTCTGGAATACCAGCTGACTGTTGTGTGGCTCCGCTTCCAGGGCTTTGTTCAGAAAGTTCATGGCCTGAGCATACCCTCCCTGTTCAGCATGTACCTGAGTTAAAATACCCAGTGTACTGGCTGTACGATCTCCCAGCTGCCATGCAACTTGTATGGATTCTTCTGCCCTTTTGTGTTTTCCCGTTATCAGAAATAGCCTGGCCAGCTCCTTATGGTAAAGTGTATTGCTGGAATCTAGCTTTACGGCACGTTTTAAACTAAGTATCGCATTATTATTATTACCCAGAGATTCCAGGATACGTGCCTTCTGGTAATATCCATCGGGATTATTAGGATAACGGTCAATTGTTTTGCTAACAGCCTGTAAGGCATTCTGATAATACAATGAAGTACTGGCAGGCACTGCATGTATCTTCTCGCCGGTTTCTTCAGGATTACAGGATACTGCTACAAATAATACAATTACCAGCAGGCAATAATATTTAACAAGTGTATTCATTACTATAAAAGTAACAAAGCATTAGGGAAAGTTATTATGTATGCTGCTAAAGTTTTAACTGTAAGCAGGTAAGATTGTAGCTTAATTGTAGTATTTCCTGAACCGGAAGCCGACAGGCTCCCTTCCTGCTTATAGTGCCTGCTGCTTTCTAAGAAGCTTTGCGTCGAGCACAAATGTGCCAAATGGCACCAGCGATGCTGCAAATGCCAGCATTGCAGTAACCACCGACCATCGGTTCCTAAAGGCCGCCTCCACTAAGGTTACCACATAAAGTACAAAAAGAACTCCATGTGCCCAGCCTGTATATTTTACCGGCAATGGCATATCTGCCAGGTACTTTAAAGGCATTGCAATAAAGAGCAGCACTAAATACGACCAGCCTTCCAGCATGGCAATTGTTCTGAAACGGTTAAGCGCTGAATTAAATGGTTTCATTTTATGAATTTATAAACTGCAAAGGGTTTTTCTGCAAGACAATCCTTACCGGGGCTAAGTTCCCAAAAATGCAGGAGTGGAACAACTTAATGCAAACAAATGCTGCTGTTATTCATCTCCAAGCCTGCCACTGTGCCGGGGCGTTTTAGGATCAAACTGAAACAGCATAAAAAAAACCGGGAGATATCCCGGTTTATTAAGTTCTGCCTCTGCTGTCTATTAAGCTATGGCCTCGTTAAGGCTGGGTGTTTTTCCAAAGCGCTGCAAGGTATTAATGTGGGAGCGCAACGCATCTGCAAAAGTTTCATTTTCCATGTAGGGAATACCAAATTCTTCTGCTGTTTCCTTTACAATGGATGAGATGGCAGGGTAATGTACATGGCATACCCTGGGGAACAGATGGTGTTCAATCTGAAAATTAAGACCACCAACATACCAGGATATCCATTTATTATTTCTTGAGAAATTAACAGTGGTGTTGATTTGATGGATCGCCCAGCTGTTTTCAATATTTCCATCCTCATCTGGCAGTGGGTGACTGGTACCTTCTACTGTGTGGGCCAGCTGAAACACTACTGTCAGAATTAGGCCGGCAGCAAAGTGCATAACAACAAAGCCGGTAATTACATGGCTTAAAGGCAGCCCGAATACCACAACAGGTACTGCGAGCATAGCCAAAAGATATATTGTTTTAAGTAAAATTATCTTGGTAAGAATAATAGTGTTTTGGCGCGGGGTATTTGTATTAACACCGTTCCGGGTGTATTTGAAATACTGCACAAAGTCCTTTGCAAGCACCCAGTAAAGGGTGAGTACGCCATAAAACAAAAAAGCATACATATACTGCAACCTGTGTATTCCTTTTACATCTGTATGCGGTGAAAAACGCAGCACCAGTTTATCTTCAATATCATCGTCCATGTGCACAACGTTGGTGTAGGTATGGTGCAGCACGTTATGCTGTAGCTTCCAGTTAAATACAGCGCCTCCAAGCAGGTTTAAAGAGTATCCTACCCATTCATTTACTTTTTTATTTGAAGAATAGGCCCCGTGATTGGCATCGTGCATGACACTCATGCCAATACCTGCCACACTTATACCCATGAGCAGCCAGAGTGCCATAGATATCCAGAATGGAGGCTGCAAGGTTAAAATAAGCGCAAAGGGTAACAGGTAGGCAGCAAACAGTACAATTGTTTTTACAATCATACTTGTATTGGCATGCTGAGAAATATTGTTTTGAGTAAAGTACTGATCTACTCTCTGGCGGAGTGTAGCAAAGAATAAGTTTTTGTCTTTCGACACAAACCTGATTTGTGATTTTCTGGTCATTTTATTTTGCTGAATTACCTGGAAAAAAAGAAATAATCCATAATGTTAATGTATGTAAAGAGTATTGCATGAGGCTGGGCAGGCAAAGCACTTATATAATAATGGAATGAATAACTTCTCAGTATTGTCCGAAATATAGGAAAATATTAAGTGCTTCATGCAGATTACATAAAATTTTGGCTTATGGTTTCATTGCATCAAATAGTTTTAAAAAACCGCTAATAAAGCCTAAGAGGCTTACAGACTAAATATTATTGAATCAAATCTGTTTAGCATACCCTATATAACAGAACCTGGCAGTTTAATCTCTGTTTAATGTTATTACCAGTATTCACAAAGAAATGTTTGAGAAACACATGACAGCCACGATAATTATCAATACGACTTATTGTATTTATTTTGTACCTGATTAAACCAAAGCCCTGCTGGCAATATTCCCTTTTTATGTGGAATGCGCTGAAATCCCTGAACTGATCATGACAATGGTGCCTTCAAGGCCGGCTACTAGGGTATGGGCTTTAGATATAGCTGAGCATTTTTTAAATAAGCAGCAACAGAAATGAAAACTTAACAATAGGCTGTATATCTTTAAGTTTTAGAACTTAACACTTTAATCTTTCCAGCGTCTTTCACATATTGGTAGAAGCTGGTTTTGCCTTCTCTCTCCTCCAGATGCATTATTCATTTGAATTCAGACTTTTCAAAGAGTTTGCTCAGTACCTGCTGCAACAGCAGCTGACCGAATTATCCGAATTTTATTTACAGCTGCTGTACAGCTCTGAATTGCCTATTCTGAAGGTATTTGAAAATATGCCACGGGAACAGCAGCTGACACAGGCAAAGAAGTCGCTGCAAGAATTTTTGCAACAGGTAATTGATGATTCTGCACTTGAGCAGGCGTTTAAGCAGGTAGACCAGTGGTATAAGAATCAAACAGAAGCATATGACCGTGATGAAGTCAGGGCTGCAGACCTCCTACTGGCTTTTAGCGTACGCAGAAAATTATTCAGCAGATTCTTAACCCGATATACTTCAGATTTTTCAATTGGTATAGAGATTCTGGAGGAGCTGGAGGAGTTTACCACACTGGTTAATCTGAAGGCTTTTGATCTCTATGAATTGATACAGCAGGAAGAGCTTTTAACGGAGCGCAACATGCTGGCGTCGGTTATTGACCACAGTGTAGATGGAATTCTGGCATTTGATCATGACCTGAACATATTTGTATATAACAGGGTGCTGGAACAGCACAATCGTATCAGCAGAGCAGATGTACTGGAGAAAAAGATCTTTGAGATCTGGCCCGATTATCAGCAAACCGAAGAAGGCAGCGCTATTTTGGCCGTTCTTAAAGGAAAGTCTGTTTACCTGAAAGACAGACCTTCCAGGTTAAAGAATGGCTATTATGATGTGAACGTGGTGCCACTTTTTAGTACTGATGGTAAGCTCAGGGGCGGTATCAGCATTATGCATGATATTAGCAGGCGCAAGGAGCAGGAGGATGCACTTAAAGAAAAAAACAAATTGCTGCAGGAGCAGAAGGATGAACTGCAGGCAGTGATAGAAGAGCTTAGGGCAAGTAACGAAGAGCTGGAAAATACCAGAACCCAACTGCTACAATTTAATACAGTGCTGGAAGAACGGGTACAGATACGCACTTCAGAAATTGATTACCAGCGTCAGTGGCTATATCAGCTGTTTATGCAGGTGCCCGGGCTGATTGGTATTATGGCAGGTGAAGAAGGCAGCATTGTACTTTGCAACGAAGCTTTTACAAAACTGTGGGGAGGCCGTCAGGTGCTGGGAATTCCTATGCGGGAGGCATGGCCGGAATTAGAGGGACAGGGATATTTTGAATTTGTGCAGGAAGTACTGCAGGGTGGCAAAATGATCAGCCTTAATGAGTTTCCCGCGCTGATAGACAGATATAATGACGGACACCTGCACCAGGCATATATTAATTTTGTATATATGCCCTACCTGAATCCCAAAGGAGAGACCGAAGGAGTGATTATCTACGGGGTGGATGTTACCGAACAGGTAGAGGCCAGGAAAAAAGTAGAGGAAAGTGAAGAAAACCTGATGCTTGCCCTGGAAGCTGGGCAGATGGCCATCTGGCAGTATGATCCTGTTAACAACAGATCCTATCACTCACCTTTATACGATAAAATGTTTGGCTATAGCACTACTCCTGCTCACTGGAACTTAGAGATGTTTATGGATCATGTGGTAACCGAGTTCAAAGACCAGGTTTACCGCGAATATCAGCTTGCACTGCAAAGGGGCAGCATCAGGCAGGAGTTTAAGATCAATGCTTCGGATGGGCTGGTGAAATGGATCAGTATGAAGGGAAAGGTATTATTCGATACCGGGGGCAAACCTATCAGGCTGGTTGGAATTGCAGTTGACATTACAGAACGTAAAGATGCTGAAGAAGCATTGCACCAAAGTCACGAAGAACTAAAACGCATTAACACAGACCTGGATAATTTTATCTACACCGCCTCGCACGACCTGAGATCTCCGATTGTAAACATGGAAGGGCTCATTACTCTGCTTCAGCGAAGCTTAAAGGATCCTCAACACCAGGAGCAGATGCAGTTTTTGTCCATGATGCACACTTCCATTCACCGCCTGAAACGGACTATTGATGCCCTTACGGACATAACCCGCATACAAAAGGAAGATGAGCAGACGGAAAAGCTCAGTTTTGAAGCATCTATGAATGATGTAGTGTCCGATTTATGGGATCAGATAAAAGAAACAGGAACAAAACTGCAGCTGGACCTAAATGTAGAAACTGTTGTATTTGCTTCTCATAACCTCAGAAGTATTTTTTATAATCTACTTTCCAATGCCATCAAATACAGAAAGCCCGGCAGTTCTCCCATAATCAAGATCTCTTCCTATCAGGAGGAAGGTTTTACAGTACTTTCTGTTCAGGATAATGGGATGGGCATCAATGAAGCCAACCAGAAAAAACTATTTTCTATGTTTAAGCGCTTTCATACCCACGTGAAAGGTTCAGGAATAGGTTTGTACCTTATAAAACGAATTATTGAAAATGCTGGTGGTAAGATTGAAGCAGAAAGCAGGGAAGGAACCGGCACTACTTTCAGGGTATATTTTCCTGTGAGTAAGCGGTAAAATTTATACCGTTGGTAAATTTTGCATACTCCCATGCTTATTAGAATCATGCAATTTTAGCTTCCGGACCTAAAACCTGGAACAAATCTTCCGTATATATAGTATAAAAGAACTCAGTAGAAATATTCCCGGCTGTTACATTAGGATACCTACACTGGAACCCGTCGGCTATTCCTGTTCAAAGCAGAAAAATTTAATGCTTCTGATTTGAACAGGCGAATTACATTAATTGAAGAGTTAACCAATTTTTATGATACTAACGGAAGAACATAAAAAGGAAGCACAGGCTTTCTATAAGGAGGCACTTACTTTACTGAATGAAAGTGGTGCTCAATATATGCTGGGCGGTGGTTTTGCCATGTTTCATTATACTGGGATTTACCGGGACACCAAAGACCTGGATGTTTTCTGTAAATCAAGTGAATACCCCAAAATCATGAAGCACTTCTCCGAACATGGCTATCGTACTGAATTAACAGATGTGCGCTGGCTGGCAAAAGTGTTTAAAGGAGAACACTTTATAGATATCATTTTCGATACTGTAAATAACATCTGTACGGTAGACGATAGCTGGTACGAACATGCCACCGAGGGGGTACTCTTTGATGTGCCCATAAAATACATACCCGCAGAAGAACTGCTATGGTGTAAAATATATGTACAGAACCGCGAACACTTCGATGGTGCCGATGTTAACCACATTTTACTAAAGTGGGGCAAAAAGCTCGATTGGAAAAGAGTTTTATTCAGGCTCGATCAGCACTGGCATTTACTGCTTGCCCAGTTTGTGATGTTTCAATTTATTTATCCTGCCGATTACCATGAAATTATTCCCAGGCATTTGTTTGATGAGCTGATGGAAAGAGCACGCCTGCAATATGATCTGCCCTCTTCTCAGGAAAAGGTGTGCCGCGGACCTATTATTGACCAGACCCAGTATGCGATAGATATCAAAGACTGGAATTATAAAGTTACTACCATCAAGACTGTATAATATATTTTATGGAAGAAGAAACCAAAAAAACCCGCATAGCAGCCGTTGGCGATATTCACGTAAAAGAAACTGATTCAGGTAAATGGGTAGAATTTTTTAAGGAAGCTTCCAGAAGAGCAGATGTGCTTTTACTCTGTGGCGACTTAACCAATACCGGCGATGAGGTGGAAGCACAAGTGCTTGCCGAAGAGCTGAAATCATGTACAATACCCGTTATTGGCGTACTTGGTAACCACGATCATGAGAAAGGCCGCCATAAGCTTATTCGCCATACCCTGCAGAATGATAATGTACATATATTGGATGGCGAAGCTTTTGTGATAGGCGATGTTGGGTTTGCTGGTGTGAAAGGATTTGGAGGTGGTTTTGATAAATATATGCTTTCTATGTTTGGCGAAGGTGCAAATAAAGCATTTGTACAGGAAGCTGTAGAAGAAGCACTGCACCTGGAAAGAGCCCTCTCCCGGCTTGATAGTGAATATAGTAATCTGAAAAAAATCGCTGTGCTGCATTATTCTCCGGTTATTGATACCGTAAGAGGAGAACCTGAAGTAATATTTCCCTTTTTAGGATCATCGCGGCTGGCAGAACCACTGAACAGAAAACAGGTAATTGCAGCTTTTCACGGCCATGCCCATATTGGAACACTCGAGGGAGAAACCAATGGAGGTGTTATGGTCTTTAATGTTTCCAAACCGGTGCTCATCAAAGCAGGTTACGAAACCCCCTTTTTTGTATTTGAAGTTTAAAATAAGTCTCCACCACATAAAAAAACGCCCGTTGCAGTAGCGGGCTTTTTTTATCTGTAATGCTAAATGCTATCGATCTTTATTTTTTGTACAAATCGATATTATAAAAGAGGGATACGTTTATGGTGGGATTTCTTTCGTACTGGAAACCATTTAGCTTGCGGACCACCTGACTCATATACCCTGCCTGCAGGTTAACCATGGGGCTGAACTGGTAGCCCAGGCCAATATAAATCCTGTTCTGCTGAAAATTACTGAACATGAAGTCTCTTTCAAGATTAATGAACAATTCATCCCAGGCCGAAATAAACAGCTGTTTCTGCCCCTCCTCTATATTGTAAAGAGGAACTCTGGCAAATAAGCGGTACCGAAACCGCTGTGCATAGTCGCTCCCCTCAATCATAAAACCGCCCTCATCATCTGGCTGAATACTTCCTATCCATCGTTCCTCCAGCCGGTACCGATGCATCAGCCCCACTTTGCCTATGGAATGACGCATGTGCAGCTGTTGCCAGAGCTGATTTTCAGGAACGATTGTCCGCAGGGGTTGCTCACCATATGGAAAACTTCTGATATATGTATAACCAACACCAAAATCAATTGCCGGTGTAATCCGGTAATTAATGGCGGGCCTTAACAGAATTTGCTGCCACTCATTCACCACATGATCGGCCCTGCGAAGATGCACCTCCGTAGACAGAAACCATTTTGGACTGAACCTGAACTCGTTCATCAATAAAAACCAGCCGTTGGTGCTACTGGCAATTTCCTTTTGCTGTTGTGCCTGTGCCTGTACCTCTACTATGCAGCAAAATAGCAGGGCTGCCATCATATAAACTCTCTTCAACATTCTATTCCTTAAATTTTATAAGCTTATACTTCTTTTGGGGTTAGATCAGTGCTTCTGTAAGCCCGAGCTTTCCTGCTGCTAAATTATAATCCAACAGCGGTAAAATTTTCTCCAATCTTAAGTTTTTGTTACGTATTGACCTAAAAATTTTGATGAAATGAACCTTTTTCCGCACTGAGATTTACAAAGACAAGGCTGCAGCATATTATCTGTTTCTGCCAAAGGCTTCATGGCTGGTCACCCAGTCTGCAGATGAAATAGCCGCCGCCAGTGAAATTTCGCCTGCAGCTACTACACCTGCCACTATTTCTGCCAGTTTTTTAGCCTTTCCTTCACCATAGCAGTTCATCAGCTCCAGGCACTCCCGCTGTGTTGCCAGGCCTGTGCCGCCGCCATAGGTGGCTACAATTAAAGAAGGTAAGGTGATAGAAGCATACAAATCTCCATTGGAAAGTACTTCTGCATGGGTAAGGCATGCCGATGATTCTGCTACATTTGCCACGTCCTGCCCGGTGGCAATAAAGAGTGCAGCAATTGCATTGACCGAATGTAATCCATTATTATTAGTGCCCGACAACATCGCACCTATATTACCGACAGCCCGATGATAATCCAGCTGCTGTGCCGTTACACGCAACTCCTGCTCCAGTACCTCTTTCCTGAAAATGATTTCTGCAGTAACCCTTTTGCCTCGCGTAAGTAAAGTGTTTATCTGTGAGGGCTTTTTGTCTGTAGCCATGTTTGATTCCAGAAAGAAATGTTCAGGTTTGTATGGGCAATGCTCCAATAACCACAAGCAGCCTTCATAAGCTGCTTTCGTCACCATATTCTGCCCGGCAGCATCGCCTGTGCGAAAGTTAAAACGCAGAAAAGCAAAGTTGTTAGAGAGAAAGCTTTCTACCCGCAGTAGTTTAGCATACTGAGATGAAGAACCGGAATGCTGCTGTAACTCATCGAAATGATCTTCTACCCAATGCTTGAATTTCAGCGCAAGCCGTGCATCTGCAAAGGTGAAAACCGGCGCACGCTGCATCACATCATCAGATACAGTGGTTGTTACACCTCCGCAAAGGTTCAATACCTTAATGCCCCTGTTATAAGAAGCAACAAGTGTACCTTCTGTAGTTGCCAGCGGCACCATAAACTCACCCTTTGCAAACTCTCCATTTATAAGAATGGGGCCGGCCAGTCCAATGGGGACCTGTGCAGCACCGATATAATTCTCACAGTTTCCCTGTACACTTTCAGGATCGATACCATGCTGACGCAACTGCTTTAACTTTACCCCTGCATGGACTTCTGCAAACTTCAGCCTCTCCTCTATTATACTGTCACTATAATCGTTTTCTTCTGCCCTCGGTATTTTCAGCTTCTCCGGGCCGGTGTCCTTTCCTTTAACAGTATCCTTAAATTTTAAGAGGAGCCGGCCAAAGGGACGTGCTACAAACTGGATTACATATTCCTGCACATCACCTTCACTTACAGTCTTTTGTACTTCTACATGTAAAGTTTTCCTTAAAGGAAAGTCTATCGGATTCTTTTCATTGATCTCTGATGCACGGTAGGTGGTATCATTCCCTGCATTGATCGCAATAATATCAAGGGGCAGGGCCTTTCCATTTAAAGTTACAGACTCTACGCTGGTGAGGGTAGCATGCATCAGTCTGTTCTTCAGAGAGAGTGTAAAGCCTGATAGACTAACCTGTAAACTGCCCCTTGTATAAAGGGTAGCGATAATGTGCTCAGGGATAAATTGTGTAAAAAACATTAGCTGAAAGGGATGTAAAATAAATCCTGTGCCTTTCCATTTTACAGAAAGGCATTCAAAAGACTTCAACACTGCTTAATTAAAATTGTGAGAATTTCAGTCAAATTAAATTCCATGCCATAGATGAACGGTTTGTTTAACCTATGCATAAAAGCTGTTCAATAGCTTTTATTTAAAGATCTGGGTTTACTTCATCTAACACTTTAACTAAATTCTTGTGCCATAGTGGAAATGTATAGTAGTTTAAAAAAGCCAACCTAATCAAACCCTTTATGAGCTTTCCCGTAGCTTATTAAGAGGAGGCTTATTTGTTAAACTAATTTTTCAAGTTATGAAACAACCATTTTTACTTATTCTGGCATTTTTTGCCACTAGTCTTATTGCTACAGCACAAACTGATATACCCAGGCCACAGGTTCGAGCACCGGTAGCTGGTGAAGCCATTCAACAGGGCAACTGGATGTTTGGTGCTAGTGTTGGTAACCTTGGCTACAATTTTAAATCAGAAACATTCTCATTTGAGTTGATGCCAAGAGCCGGATATTTTGTGAGCGATAATGCAGTGATAGGTGTCCAAACTCAATTAGGTTTGATTGCTTATGACAATGGAGAACAATTTTACTGGGGATTGACCCCATTTGTACGATACTTTTTCCCTGAAGGAGCACGTGCTTCCGGCAGGTGGTTTGGTGAGGCACTCGCTGGTGTTGGCGGTAGTTCTTTAGAGAACAGCGACGAAGATGCTATATTTTCATCAGTGCTGGGACTTAGAGCAGGTTATGCTCATTTTGTTGCCGAAAATGTTGCACTGGAGGGTTCTGTCGGATTTACCCGTTCAAACTCTGATATTAACATAGGTACATCCAGCTCCGGACTGTCTTTCGGACTAGGTTTCAATATTTACCTGCCTGGCAGGAACAACAGAAACAGTGCTGAATAAGCAGTTTCGCAGTAATCGAATATAAAAAAAGGTTCTGGCTTACGTCAGGACCTTTTTTATGAATACTGCTCCAGTATCTCCTTTAGATCCTTAGGTATTTCCATTGGCTGCAGTGGGTTTACATTGGCGCCACCAGTATTTCCTGTAGGAATAACACCGATAAATGACTTTACTCCTCCTGCCAGCAGTCGCAGCAACTGCCCTCTGATCTCCATGGCGCTTTTAATGCGAAAGCCTAACTGTAGCATTTTCCAGTGCGCATAAGTATGTTCAACAGGATAAGCCTGCCCCAGGATATGGGCTCTTTCGAGGTGGTACCACGCATTCGGATAGTCTCCTGCTGAAAGTGCTACTGCAGCATGATTGATCTCTGCCTGAAAATATTGTTTTAAGCCGCCTGGTATAAAAAAATTGAATTTCATAGCTGGATAATTGATTGCTCAAAATTACCATCTGCGGCATACAGCTTGTTGCAAGATTTTTTAAATGATGTATATTTTTTACATATCATTCTATTTTATACATTAAAGTAAAGCTTAAAATAAACTCTATAACCTTCTGATACATATTCTATTAAACTGCCATGCTTCAAGTAAATCTACAAAACTCTGCTGTAACGTTCATCAGCATAAAGGCTGTACAGCAGTATCTGCTGCTGTAGCTAAATTTATTCTGCCTTTAATTTCAAACGTAATATTCCTGTCCCATTAATATTCTTTTAGGAGAGGCTTTTAAGCAGTTTTGGGAGCTTCAACCTATATGCAGTCGCTTTAGAATATGGTTAAAAAGAAAAATAGCGAGCATCCATTCTTTAACAGTTGGTTGCCCGCTTGAAATTGAACTTTTCAGCTACTAGTGTTCAATAAAATATTCGTTAGTGTTTTATCAATGTCGGCAAGGTAGGTTTTAAGGACTACTATTGATAATCAAGATTTACATTACCACCGGAGGTTGACATTTCCACTCGTATACCTCCACCATTCATGCTGCCCCTGATTTTATTTTTTTCAACCTGTCCGTCGAAATTGGTAAGCTGTGTGTTAACACGATTGCCCTTAAGATCAAGATCAATTCCTACTCCTTTGGGTACTACGGCATGTATGCTGCCTCCGCTGGTTTTTAAGGCCAGCAGTTGATTTAACTCTAGAATATTGGCATTGATACTGCCTCCGCTGGTACTTGCCTGCACCCTGCCAGAGATATTATCCAGTTTGATACTTCCGCCAGAGGTACTTACATCCAGATCGCCTTTTGCATCTTCCATACGAATAGTACCACCGCTTGTCTTAGCCACCAGCACACCTCTGTACTGCTCCACATTAATACCGCCACCAGATGTTCTGGCTTCCATATCACCGTCAATATTTTTGATGTTCAGCGTGCCGCCACTGGTCCGCACCCTTTGGTTGCCGCTCACCCCTGCAATGGTAATAGAGCCTCCACTGGTGTTTAGCTCACAGGCCATCTCTGTTGGAACATACACCCTGAATGAAATACTGGTGTTGTTATTACCAAACCAGCCTCTGCTCTTTCCTTTTGCAATGGCATAAACAGTATTGCCTGATTTGCTCACATCAATCTCATAATTCTCCAGCACTTCCGCTGCTTTATAATCTGTTGAATCAATGCTTCTGCCGCCAGCATTTACATGCATTTCCACCCTTACCTTATTACCTCCATGGCCCTCCACAGTAATGTTTCCACCTGAGGTCTTTACTTCTAAATTACCTGGTTCATTCATGGAAAATTCTCTTATCCAGTAGGGATCATTATGAAAGTCATCAACAGATGCACAGGAGGCTCCTGCAAATAAATATAACAGTAGGAATGCCTGTATAGGGTTGAATAAAAGTTTCATAAGGTTGATAATGGTTAAATGATGAACGCTTTAATCTTTAGATGCTCAAAAGTAGTGGCTGGTTACAGGTATGAATAGAAATATTTTTTTATTGCACTGCCTTTTGAAACATTTATGACAGGAGCTGATGAATAAAAAAAAGGATTTGCTGGTGTTTAGTCAACAAATCCCTTCTCTATTTTTAAGCACTAAAAGCAGCTGTAAGCTTTCCCTAAAAGAGGTCAGAACTCAGGTAGCGGTCTCCCCTGTCGCATACGATAAATACGATTAGTCCGTATTCCAGCTCTTCTGCCAGCTCCAGGGCGGCGTGCAGGGCTCCTCCACTGCTCATGCCTGCCATGATGGCTTCTTCCTTTGCCAGTTTGCGGGTCATCTCCACAGCATTTTGCTCACTTACGTCCATGATGCGATCCACCCGCTGCTTTTCGTAGATCTTTGGTAAAAACTCCGGAGACCAGCGACGGATGCCAGGGATACAGGAACCTTCAGTGGGTTGTGTACCTACTATCTGTACCGCATTATTTTGCTCCTTCAGGTAACGGGATACCCCCATGATGGTACCTGTAGTGCCCATGGCAGATACAAAATGCGTTACGAGTCCATCTGTGTCACGCCAAATCTCGGGGCCGGTTGTTTGGTAATGTGCCCAGTAGTTATCCGGATTCCCAAACTGATTGAGGGTAGTATACCCCTGCTTTTCCGACATCTCCTCTGCCAGCTCCCGTGAATATTCAATAGTACGATCGGCAGGGGTAAGAATAACTTCTGCACCATAGGCACTCATAGAACGTACACGTTCTGCAGTGGCATTATCGGGCATGATCAGGGTCATGTGCAGGTCCAGCGCCCGCGCAATCATAGCCAGGGCAATGCCGGTATTCCCGCTGGTAGCTTCCACCAGCTTATCGCCGCGCTTTACTTCTCCACGATCCATTGCACTTTTAATCATGTTGTAGGCTGCACGGTCCTTTACACTCCCACCGGGATTTTGCCCCTCCAGTTTACCAAATATTTTAACACCCTTTTTAGGGGAAAGGGTTTTCATTTCCACCAGAGGGGTGTTTCCAATTAAATCTACGATTGTCATGCTGTCTGTAGTGCTAATATATTTGCTGCAGCTCTTGCTGTAGCTGCTGATGAACTGTTTTTATGATTTATATAAGGCCAGCTTTTTATGCCCTATTCTCTTTCTTTATATCTGGTATGCTAATTCCATGCAGGTTCTGACTAACAAAATCTTTTGGAAATGTTTCCACGCCAGGGAAACCCAGCTTAATGTCTTTGCCCTCATACGGTATATAGCTGGTACCAAACAAATAATCCCAGATGCTTAGGCTTAGTCCAAAATTTACACCATGCTGCTTGTCTTCTGGCAATTCATAAGCATGGTGCCAGATATGCATTTGCGGATTATTGAATATGTATTTCAGCACTCCTAGCCTTAGCCTGATATTAGAGTGATTGAAATGGCCAAGGGCGAGCGTAAAGATATGAATAATAAAAAAATCGCGAAGGCCAATACCGATTAGTGCCAGCGGAATATACTCCAGGCTGCGGTACACCACATTTTCCATCCAGTGGAAGCGCAAGTGCGCTGCAAATCCCATTTCTTCTACGGAATGGTGCACCTTATGAAATTCCCATAACCAGGGCTGCTTGTGGAGCAGGCGGTGAATCCACCACTGTACAAAATCACGAACTACAAATCCCAGCAGCAGGTGTGCCCACAGTGGCCAACTCATTACCTCAAAAGCCAGCAAGTTTGGAATACCCAAAGCTGCCAGGGAATCATTAATCAAATGCACTACCACATTAGAGGCGGCATTGTATATAATAAGTGAGAACAGGAAGAAATTAAAGAACATGTAAAATACATCCAGCCAGAAATCCTTCCGAAAGCGTGACTTATTTGTACGCCATGGCTTTAGCAACTCAACTCCAAAAAAGAAACCGGATATAGCAATAAGCCAGTAAAAATAGTTGTGCCACGACGGATTACTGATCTCTTCCCAGAGATAACCACCATAACCGGCGTAAGAGTCGATGATTAGTTGAAGGTATTCCATCTGCAACACATTAACACCATAGCGGCGCTAAGCGTTTCTTTATTTAACCTCAATGTTTTCCAGTTCAATTACAGAAAGCACTTCCAGCTTCTCCTTTTTATAGAGCTCTTCCAGTTCTTCCAGGGCTACCCCTTTGTTTTTAGGCTTGTAGTTTATGTAATCCTGAAATAAGATCCCACCTAGGCGCCTTGGATTAATGGCTTTTCTGAAGCGTACGCCACCCCCTTCCGTATGGTAGCTATAGGCGAGATAATCCATCTTATTTGTCTCACTGTCAAACCAGTACAGGTATTGATCTTCATAGTCCGGTCCGCCCCCCTCTTGCCTAAACGTTACCCTTACAACATGATACCGCCTCCCTGCTATTTCTGTTTCTCCCGTATATTCTTTTTGTACGGCAGGATCATTCAATCCATATGGCAACATGGCAAAATATATCACGGAATTTACAGAATTGCTAAAGGCTGTTTTTCGCTCATCGGGCAGGCTTACCATTTCCCCGTTGATCAGTCTACTAAACCCTTCGTTATCCAGCACATCATTTACACGGCCGGTACTGTCTGTAAATTCACGGGTATAGGTGTAGGCCCCTCCATTCCGGGCATAGGTGTAGTGTCGGTTCCTAAAATCAAAGGATATACTGCTTCGCTCATACCTTTTCCCTCCATGGGTTTCTATAGCATTATCTACAATATTATCTGCCTTAGAGCCTGTTTTACAGCTCTGAATGCTTAACATTAGCAAAACTGCTGATGAAATGAGTGCTATTTTCCACATGATAAGTAGGTTCACAGGGCAAATTAATCAGGAGTAGACGCTATTCCAAAAAATAGCTGCAGCCAGGCTGCTGCAGTAGTTTTCTCCCCAGGCTATTATGAGTTGGATACTGCCTCAGCATACAGCCTTAATTCCCGGAAAAGCTCTTTCAGCCTGCCGGGAGTGTAGTGAGCGTTCAGACCACTGGGGTTTGGCAGAATCCATAAGCGGGTCTCTCCTATGTGTTTGTCCTGTAGCCCCACCTTCGCCTCTGCCATGCCAAATGCAGTTCTGTAAACAGTGATTCCTAAAACTGCCAGCACCTGTGGCTTGTAGCGCAGTACTTTTTGCGTCAGCTGATCAGCTCCTGCACTAATTTCTGCCTTACTTAATTCTGCTGCAGCAGTTGTGGGCCTGTCTGCAACATTGGTAATACCATAGCCGTTATCGAGCAGCCTATGCTGTTCCTGTGGTTTCAGCAATTGGGGAGTAAAACCTGCTCCATATAAGGCTGGCCAGAACCGGTTACCCGGCCTGGCAAAATGAAATCCTGTTGCCGCACTATACAGGCTTGGGTTAATACCACAGAAAAGCACTTGCAGCCCAGGTGAGATCAAGTCGGGAAGCTTGCTGTTCTCAGCGGCCTGTAATGCTGCCGGTGTTGGTTTAGGCGCTTTCAGATGTTGTCTTTTTTTAGTGATAGAGTTGTGATACTGATTTAACATAAACGCTGTTGCTCCGGGTTTAGATGTAAATCCAGTTTATCAGCAATTTTTTATGGAAAAGGTGCCTCCGTTTGAATGATAGAATTGCTGCTGAAAGGGCTTGATAATGTATCCAGTCTATTATTTACTAAGATGAATGCAGTATATTTACTCGACTTTTCAGCAGATGCAAATCATGAAAATAAAAATTTACTCCGGACTTTTTGTTATACTACTAAGCCTGCTACCTTTTTACGCTTCCAATGCGCAGGTAACCCAGACAATACAGGGACAACTTTTGCAGGAAAGTACTGGCAGGCCGGTAAGCGGTGCTGTGGTGGTTGTCGAAAATGTAAACCAGCGCTACCATACTGTATCTGACTCTGCTGGCAGGTACAGATTAGAGGAGGTACAGCCAGGCCATTACCGGTTTAGTGTACAACACATAAATTATACGCCTTACCTGGAGCCTGAATTACTGGTAGAAGCCAGTAAAAGCATTTACCGCAGGGTAATGCTCCAGGAAACGGTTCGCGCACTGGATGAGGTGGAAATTGCTGTTACCCTGCCTCCTGCCCCATTGAACAGGCGTGAATTCACCATGGCACAGACACAGCGTTATCCTGCAACATTTTTTGATCCTGCACGACTGGTACTAAGCCAGCCGGGTGTCACACAATCGAATGACCAGGCAAACCATGTAATTGTGCATGGATTGTCTCCTGTTGGTATACAGTGGAGACTGGAAGGGCTACCCATCCTGAACCCTAACCATCTTGGAAATGCCGGCACCCAGCGCGACAGAGCCTCTGCCAGTGGTGGTGGTGTTAACATGCTAAGCGGACAGCTGATGGCAAATTCTTCTTTCCGTACAGGTGCACTACCCTCCCGCTTTGGCAATGCCGTTACCGGTGTTTTCGATATTAACCTCAGGCCCGGTAACATAGAAGAACGTGAGCATACGCTGCAGGCCAGCCTGCTGGGTATTGATCTGGCTACCGAAGGTCCTATCAGCAAGGGCAGCAGCTCCTATCTGGTAAACTACCGCTATTCTACCGTAGGGCTTTTGGGTCATATGGGGGTTGATTTTGGTGGAGAGCAGATACAGTTTCAGGACCTTTCTGCAAACCTGCATTTTAATAAGACCCCTATCGGACAACTTAATCTTTTCCTTTTAGGCGGCACCAACAGCAACCGGCGTTCCCCGCTCGAGGACGAAGCCCTTTGGACTGAAGATAAAGATCGTCAGCAAATAGATTATACTGCCCGCCTTGGTGCTGTTGGACTAACGCAAACAGCCTCTCTGGGTAATTTCAGGTGGCTGAATGGTATTGCTTATAGTGCCATGGAAAATAAACGCGAAGAATTCTGGTTCGGCCCACGGCAACCCGGATATCTTCCTGCCTCTGTTCAACTCTATGATAAGCATGAATCTGAGCAACTAAGTGCATACACCCGGCTGCTGCACGTATTCAACAGCCGCTTTAACAGTGAGGTGGGGGTTCAGCTAATACACCGCAAAAGCCATGTGTTTGCTTATCCTATTATGTATGAACTTTCCAGGAAAAATGATTTAAAATACCTGCTGACTCAGCCCTATGTACAGGCTGAATATGCCATTTTACCTGAACTTTCACTACAGGCAGGAGTACGCTACAGCTATCTTAACTTATATGATAACTCGCAACTGGAGCCTTATGGCATGTTGAAATGGGTACCCAGCCAGCAACAAACCTTCCAGCTTAGCTATGGACAGCAGAGCCAAATCAGAAGTGATCATTCCTTGGTATTCGAAAAGTATCTTGTGCATGAAATCAGTAGTTTAATTAACAGCCGCTATATGGGACTCGGCTGGGGTTACCGCCTGAAACCTCATACCACCATCACCACAGAAGTATTTTATCAGCAGCTAAGTAATTTAGCGGCACATAATAATGATGTCTCCTGGAACTACCTTTCTGAACCATACTTACCAATTTCTGGAGAAGGATCTGCAAAAACCTATGGAATTGACTTATCACTGAAACGTGATTTTTACAGTAACTGGTATTACCTGGTGAGCACATCGCTGTTTGATGCCAGCTACAAAGGCACCGATGGCGTTGAACGCCCAACTCCCTTCAACAGCAAGTGGTCTGTTAGTTTAACGGGTGGTAAGGAATGGACCAAGGCTAAAACTGTGGGTGAAAGAACATGGGGTGCTCACCTTCGCATTCACAGCAGGGGTGGCTATTTTTATACTCCTGTTGATTTGGAAAGAAGCCTGGACCAGCAAAGCGAATACTTAGATGATGATAATCCCTTCAGTGAGCAGCTGCCAGCCTATTACACGGTAGATGTACGGCTAAGCCACACCAGGCAGAAACAGGGATACACCCGGATCTGGTCGCTTGATATTCAAAATATCACCAATAACCGCAACCTGGGCTGGTATTATTTTGATTATCTTCAGCAGGGGATCAATGCCGGAGAGCAGTTAGGCATAATACCCGTACTGGCCTACCGAATACAGTTCTAGATCCTATTTGCTGGCATCCGACGGCTAGAACTACCGGATCTGGAGGCACTGTTTCGCCAGCCAAAAATGGCAGCAACAGATAAAATAACCGCCACGACCAGAAGTCCGAATGATTCACGGGCTTCTTCCATGCTATATGTTTTCATGGAAAGATCCTGCTGTTCGAGTTCCTGTTGTACCCACCCACTCACCGAACTGGGAAACAAGTAAACAGCACCAATAAAGCATGCTATAATGAGTGGAATCAGCACCGGCATTGGAAAGCGGCCGGCGGCAGCCAATGCACACAACACGGCCGCTGCCACGTATAGCGTCATCCAAAGCCAGGGATCAGGATCATTCCACTGCCAGAATGCAAATAGCAGGAAAAAAAGGCACCAAAGCCCAAAGAAAATTCGGCGAAATAAAAGCATAAGCAGCTGTTAAGTTCTTGCTGAATGTAAGCGCATCTTACTAATATTTCAACAAAACCAAGATTGATTTTAAGATCATTTTTTGATCATGCTTTTTCTGAAAGGCGCTCCTTTAACAGCTTCATCAGTCCTTCCAGCTCCAGTTGTTCCAGTTCCTTAGTTCCTATAAGCTCCTTTAACTTTTCATCTTCCTGCAGCAAAACAGCAGGATATTTTACCTGATAGCCTTTATAGTACCGCCTGAACTGATTCCTGTACAGAAATTCTACCGGCATGGAAAGACTGGCAATAAAATCCTTCCAATCTTTTTTAATGGTAAAGGTGCCATAAGTGATGGCACAAAGGCTGCACTGATAGGTACCAGGGCTTACAGCTTTGTGCAGGAAATCAAATACCTGGTGCTCAAGGCTGCTGTCGGCATTATATACGAATAGTATTTTTTTCTTTTCCATCTGTACCTAATATCATGCTTGCGCTGTCTGTGCTTCTATTGGAATATCAAACGCAAACGGTTGCAAGGTAGTATTTATCCCTTTCAGCATGCCTAAAATAGGATTTATCTTTGTCATAACCCCTGATAATACCTGCTCAGGATTATTTTTTTGAATGATTATTATCATTTTTTCAGGGACCACCACCCCCTTCTTTTGTATAGAAATTTACGCACCACCCGGGCATCCTATCAGCAGACTAATTTATTACAAACAATGTTCGGGCGGCCCTCAGGAACAAAGACAAATTACAATCACAAATCTGATAAACGTTATGGCAAAGGAGAAAAACAGGTGGCTGATTGCCGCATCTGCCGTTGGAATTCACATATCTATTGGTTCTGTTTATGCCTGGAGTGTTTACACCAAGCCCCTGATTGATCAATTTGGCTGGGAGCTGAAAGATACTCAGTTCACCTTTAGCCTGGCCATATTCTTCCTGGGTATCTCTGCGGCGTTTCTGGGCCACTTTCTGGAAAAACACGGTCCCAGAAAATCAGGTTTGCTGGCAGCTCTTTTCTTTGGCATTGGCATTGCAGGCTCTGGTTTTGCCATCAAAATGGAATCTCTGCCTCTTCTCTATCTGTTCTATGGCGTATTTGGCGGTATAGGTTTGGGTGTGGGCTACATCACTCCTGTTTCTTCACTGGTTAAATGGTTTCCCGACCGCCGGGGTCTGGCAACAGGTCTTGCCATTATGGGATTTGGCTTTGCTGCCCTTATCAGCAGTCCGCTCATTGTATATCTGATTTCAGCAGTGGGCATCGCTAATACCTTCTTCATCATGGGCAGTGCGTATTTCCTGATCATATTCGGATCTTCCCGTTACCTTTCTGCCCCGCCTAAGGGATGGATGCCCGCCGGTTTCAAGGCTGAAGTAGTTGCGGGTAAACAAAAAATTAGTGAAGACCTGTCGCAGTTAACCGCCAACGAAGCTGTTAAAACCACCCGTTTCTGGTATCTGTGGATCATGCTGTTCATTAACATTACCTGCGGCATTGCCATTATTTCGGTGGCCTCACCCATGGCACAGGAGTATGCAGGTTTATCAGCCATTGCTGCTGCAACCATGGTTGGTATAATGGGATTGTTCAACGGAGCCGGCCGTATTGGCTGGGCCTCATTCTCAGATCTGATCGGCAGGCCCAATATGTACACTATTTTCTTCTCCATACAGATCATTGCTTACTTCCTGCTACCGGCAGTTTCCAATGCTATCCATTTTCAGGGACTGATCTTCCTGATCCTTTCCTGCTACGGTGGAGGTTTTGCAACCATACCGGCCTATATCGGTGATATGTTCGGTACCAAACAGCTGGGGGCTATCCATGGCTACATTCTTACAGCTTGGGCAGCGGCAGGCATGGCTGGCCCCTTGTTCGCAGCCTGGGCACGAACGGTAACCAACAATTACAATGGTACCCTGTATTGCTTTGCAGCTTTACTAGTGGTAGCGCTTACAGTTTCTTTCCTCATCAGATGGGAAATAAAAAAACTTAGAGCTACCAAACTGGAGCTACAGCAGCAACAGACAGTAGCCTATCAGCCACAGGCAGTGCTGGCATCAAATTAAATTAAGCATAACAGATCTAATACAAAGCATTACCGCAAGTAACCACCCATTAAAGCCCCAAAGCTTTTCTATAGAATCAACAGACTTGCATTGCTGCCCCATAAAATCTAAAAACTAAAACTCAGAATAGATCATGATAAATCTGGTAGAACAAATCAATGTCTCGTTCAAAAGGGGATCCTGGAATGACCGCATTGACGTAAAAGATTTCGTCAGAAGGTTTATCACCCCCTATTACGGTGATGCCACCTTTCTGGCACCGGCTACTGAAAGAACAAAAGAGCTGTGGCAAATATGCCTGCAGGCCATGAAGGAAGAGCGCCAGAATGGCGGATGCAGGGCTATCGATACAGAAACGATATCCGGTATTACCAGTCACGGTCCCGGCTATATCAATAAATCACTTGAGGTTATTGTTGGTTTGCAGACAGATGAACTGCTGAAAAGAGCCATGAAACCTTTTGGGGGTATCAGGGTGGTAGAAAGTGCTGTGGCTGAAAAAGGCCTTGATGTTTCTCCACGGGTTAAAAGAGTATTCCAATATGTTAAAGATCATAATACTGCTGTTTTCTCTGCCTACGATCAGGAGATCAGGGAGTACCGTTCTAAAGGCGTTTTAACAGGTTTGCCTGATAACTATGCCCGTGGACGTATTATTGGTGACTACCGCCGCCTTGCCCTGTATGGTGCAGACAGGCTTATTGCAGCAAAAGAAGCAGACAAAAAAGCCATTGATGGTGAGCTGACAGAGCATCAGATCAGACTTCGTGAAGAAGTAACTGACCAGATCATTGCTCTTCAGGATATCAAAAAGTTGGGCGAGCTTTATGGGCTGGACCTAAGCCGCCCTGCCGAAAATGCAAAGGAGGCTGTGCAATGGGTGTACATGGCTTATCTTGCCGCTGTTAAAGAGCAGGATGGTGCTGCCATGTCACTGGGCAATGTTTCTTCTTTCCTGGATATCTATATTGAGAGAGACCTGACTGATGGCCTGATCGACGAATCAGAAGCACAGGAACTCATTGACCAGTTCGTGATGAAACTGCGCATGGTACGCCACCTGCGTCCTGCAGCATACGACGAGCTCTTTGGCGGCGATCCTACCTGGGTAACCGAAGCCATTGGCGGGCAGCTGGAAGATGGCAGAACGAAGGTTACTAAAACCTCTTTCCGCTTCATGCAAACACTTTACAACCTGGGTGCTTCACCAGAACCAAATCTTACCGTTCTCTGGTCACAGGAGCTTCCTCAGGGCTTCAAAGAATTCTGTGCACAGGTATCTATTGATACCTCATCTATTCAGTATGAGAACGACGATCTGATGCGGGAGGTAAGAGGTTCTGATGACTATGGCATTGCCTGCTGTGTATCTTACCAGGAGATCGGCAAACGCATACAATTCTTCGGAGCACGTGCCAACCTGCCCAAAGCACTCTTAATGGCTCTAAACGCAGGTCGTGAAGAAATAAGTGGTGCACAAATTCTGGAAGATATTGCACCTGTTACCGGTACCCATCTTGATTTCCATGAGGTAATGGAAAATTTTAAACAAGCCATGACACAGGTAGCCAGAGTGTATGCCAAAACCATGAACATCATCCACTATATGCACGACAGGTACTACTATGAAAAAGCCCAGTTTGCTTTCATAGATACTGATCCGGGCATCGACATGGCCTATGGCGCTGCCGGTATCTCCATTATAGCCGACTCACTTTCTGCCATTAAATATGCAAAAGTAAGACCGATTAGAAATGAGCAGGGACTAACAGTAGATTTTGCCATAGAAGGAGACTATCCTAAATTTGGTAACGATGATGACAGGGTGGATGAAATTGCCCGTAAGGTAGCCCAGTTCTTTTTCGCTGAGCTTGACAGCCACAAATGCTATAAAAAGGCGGTGCCTACCCTGTCGCTCTTAACCATTACCTCCAATGTGATGTATGGTAAAAAAACCGGGGCAACCCCTGACGGACGTAAAGCAGGTGAAGCATTTGCACCGGGCGCTAATCCTATGCATGGCCGCGATACCCACGGTGCTATTGCTTCGCTGAACTCTGTTGCCAAACTTGACTACCGATATGCTCAGGATGGCGTTTCCAACACCTTCTCCATTGTGCCCAAATCACTAGGCAGCAGTCGTGCAGATCAGGTAGAAAACCTCGTGGTGCTGCTGGATGGCTACTTCAGCAAAAATGCGCACCACCTGAATGTGAACGTACTGAACAGGGATACGCTGTTGGATGCTTACAATCACCCGGAAAACTATCCGCAGCTAACCATCCGGGTATCAGGATATGCTGTTAATTTCATACGCTTGTCTAAAGCACATCAGCTGGAAGTAATTGCCAGGACCTTCCACGAGAGAATGTAAAAATCAGGCCCATACCCGGTAATGTTCAATACTTCCATAGTATTGAACATTACCAGAGTGTGGGCCTTTTCTTTAAAATCATGATATATACCAGACTGTCGGTGCAGCAGGATATCAATATATTGATGGGAACAGACAGAAAGCCAAAGGTAAATAAGCAGAGTACATCTGCTCCGGATGAGCTGAATATCCATTCTATAGAAACCTTTGGCACCCACGACGGGCCGGGAATCAGAATGGTGGTATTTGTGCAGGGGTGTCAGTTCCATTGCGTTTACTGTGCCAACCCCGATACAATTGCCATTAAGGGCGGCTCCAGGATCAACATCGAAGAGCTGGTTCAGCGGGCGATCAAACAGAAGCCTTATTTTGGTAAAAAAGGCGGTGTTACCGTTTCCGGTGGTGAACCCCTGCTGCAAAGAGCCAGTCTTATTCCTTTGTTCAAACGACTACACGAAGAAGGTATCAATACAGCCCTGGATTCCAACGGCAGGCTGCTGGATGATAGCACCAGAGAGCTGCTGGCAGAAACAGATGTGCTGTTACTGGATGTAAAGCACATCAATGATGACTGGCATCACAAGCTCACCACAGTGTCGAACCAGGGAACCCTGAAGGTGGCAGCATACAGAGAGGCTACCGGCAAAACTATGTGGCTGCGTTATGTGCTGGTGCCAGGCTGGTCTGATCAGGAAGAATATCTTCACGAGCTGGGGGCACATTTCAGGGACTACAGATCCATAGAAAAAATAGAAATTCAGCCTTACCATAAGCTGGGCGTTCATAAATGGGAAGCGCTGGGTATGCCTTATAAACTGGAAGGTGTGGAGCCTCCCTCTGCAGATCAGATAGCAAAAACCGTCGGTATTTTCAGCCAGTACTTCCGTGAAGTAAAAGTTAATTAAGCAATCATAAACTATTGTGTATCAATAACCTAAAATCGATCAGCTGCAAATAACGATTTGGCTGTAAGTTATTGATACCAGTCAGACAACATATCACCAACTAACCCATCCGGAACAGTTTTAGCGTTTGTCTAAAACTGTTTTTTAGCACCGGCTTGATACATGCTGTCAGTCTAATCACTAAACAGCGTTGCCATCATGTTCTGCAGAGTGTGGCAGCCGCACTTGAGTGTCAACTTTACAGTACATATTACTAATTAAATATATGCACATCATACAGCCTTACTTCCATAAGCATGACACGGGACACCTATGATTAGATTTCTATACATTCCTGCGAACCTGTACCTCATCTCTGCTGCATCACAAAAAAACGGTAGCACCCGGCCTAAGACCATGCACTACCGCTTTTTGAAACAGGATGTAAACAGGTGTTATAAAAAAGGTTGAAACAGCGGTATCATCCTTTACCTCGAAAAGCTCAGGGATGGTTTTTGATCCTCCTACATCTGCCGCCAGTACTAATTGATTTCTGTTAATCCAGTTAGCTGTATGAGGAAAGTGAACAGGTAATAACAACAATTCTGGTTCCATACCCGGATCTAAGTATGGTTTACTTATTGCTATTTGGCAAAGCCAGCAGAGGCACATGAGTATTTAGCGCCATTTTGCAGGTTTTGCTTCTTTCCAGCAGTGTATCCCAGAAGCTGGATTTGTGCGGTACCATTACCAGAAGATCGGCTCCGTATTCTTCCACCCCTCTGTCAATACCCTTCACTACATTATCCTCTCCCAGGTATTTATATTCATGCCTGATATTCAATAGCAGGGGGTCCAGGTTTACAGAGCCTATCATGCTTCCATAACGTTTGCCTTCGTTGTCGCCGGTGTAAGCACCCAGCTGCACCAGTTCTTCCTCCTCTTTTTCTACATGCAGCACCTGCACCCGTGCATCGAAAGCCAGCGCCAGCTCGTACATCAGTTTCAGCCTGTTATTAGCTGCAAGTGATTTATAGTCGCAGGCAAACAATATCTTTTCAATGCCAGTAAAGTGGGCTTCTTCAGGAACTACCAGTACTGGGTATTTTGCATGTCGGATAATGCTAGTCGTACTGTTTCCGAAGATTTTTCTTTCTTCTGAACTTCCCCGCATGCCCATTACCACCAGATCAGCATCCAATAGCTCCACCTGCACATCCAGTTCTTCTGTGATGAAGGAGAAGTTTGTAGACCAGCCCACCTTTATATTGTACAGAAGAGCTGTTTGCTCTGCAATACCTTTTAAGCGAGCCCTGTTCTCGGCAAGAAATCTGCCTTTTCTTTCGGCCAGAAAAAGTGCATTGGCTGCTGGCGCAGGCAGCTGAAATGAATTGAATAACACTATTTTAGCCTGCCATTGCCTGGCTAAAGCTGCTGCATAAGCCAGTGCATTACAGGCAGCTTTTGAGTAATCTGTTGCTACAATTATCGTTTTCATGGCTCTCTATTCCAGATTGATACCACGAAACTAGCCTTAGCCAGTAATTTTATCAATGACAGTTGTTTGTTGAAAACATGATATTGGTCAGGTAAACTGTACTGCCTGTTCTGCTACAGTCCTTCAGGCAAAAAAAAGCCCTATTCCTGCAGAATAAGGCTTTTGTATTAAAAACTGATGCTAATGCATTGCAGTAGGTAGCTATGCGTAAAATTATCAGCTTCCTGATATGTTGAATTAAGTCTCCCGGAGGTAACAGAATTCAACAGGCTTATCTTTCTGATCGTCTTAGGTAGCTACACAAAAGACTTCAGCAGATCAATTTTTGTAGTTGCCCGCATTTTTGCAAGCGCCTTTTCCTTGATCTGTCTCACACGTTCTCTGGAAAGACCAAGCTCTTCGCCAATATCTTCCATAGACATGCTGTATTCCATATCAATGCCAAACAGCTTCTTGAGAATTTCCTGCTCACGCTCTGAAAGTGTGGCCATTACACGCTCCAGTTCGGCACGTAAAGATCCACCCTGAACCAGCGATGCATCTGTATCAATGGCATCTGGATTGATCATCACATCCAGTAAAGAACCGTCACCGTCTTCTCCAAAAGGAGCATCCAGAGATGACTGCCTGATAGAAGCTTTTTTGGTTCGCTGAATATCTTCAACTTCCACTCCCATAAAATCAGCCAGTTCTTCAGGGGTTGGTTCTCGCTCAAACTGCTGCTCCATGGCAGAAACTGCTTTACTTATTTTAGAGAGGTCACCCAGTTTATTGGAAGGCACCCTTACAATACGCGCATGGTCATCCAGTGCCTTCATGATCGACTGGCGGATCCACCATACAGCGTACGAAATAAATTTAAATCCTTTAGAGGCATCAAAAAGCTGTGCTGCTCTGATCAAGCCTACATTACCTTCGTTAATAAGGTCATTAAGGGGCATAGTCCCGTTGTGGTATTGCTTTGCAACTGATACCACAAAACGCAGGTTAGACCTAACAAGCTTATCCAGGGCAAGCTGATCACCCAGCCGGATTCTGCGGGCTAACTCTACTTCTTCGTCCAGCGTCAACAAACCTTCTTTGGAAATATCATTGAAATACTTTTCAACGGTATTGCTGTCCCGGTTGGTGATCTGGTATGTTATTTTTAACTGTCTCATCTCTTCAACGCTTCACAATATGCTTGTACAATAGGTTTTTTCTTAGATTAGGTGCAATGACTGACTTGGAAAGGCGGCTTGATCAAGGGAATGTGTGCTTTGAAAATTACAATTTCCTGATTTACTGAACCGATAAACGCAGCTACCGGAGGTAATATTGCTGACCAGTGCTTATAAAGTATTATTCTCCAGTATATTAAGTTTTTGCACTGTACTATATACAACATTCACTAACACAAAGTTCTCACATAGCCAAATAAAGAAGAGTATATTCTAATATCAGGCAAATAAGAATTATACTAAATCGCAGATAGCTGCCAGAGCCCGGGACTGATGTTTAGTAAGATAATGCAGCTTTTAAGATTTGATCTATTCCGTTATAGGTGTGTTTAGGGCTGGTAGTAGTAAAAGGTATAAGTGGAACTATGGCTTACAGAACAGGAATTTTAAACCGATCCACAGCGCTTCCCTTCATTCTGACAGAAATTCTTACTGGCGATAGCTTTGTAGGTGCCGTTAATCCTGCTGTATATTATATTTTGGTATTTTGATGTTTAACCTTAGATATGGATAACCGGCCTGCAAAGATAAAAAGCTATCTGAGAATTTAAAGTTGATTTAATTATAAAAAAAAGCTCACCACCTTCCAGCAGCGTTAAAATCCTTTCTATGCCATTACCTGAAAAAAGAATATGTATACTTTTATCAAGAAGAGCAGCTGTAGCATGATGCCTCCACTCCTTATTCATCATTCAGTTATCAACACATTTTTGGGTATGGCTTACTGTATGAGTAAAATCCTGTTTGAAGGCAGCAATGGATTATTTCTCGTAGAACTCAATTGGTAATTTGTCTGGATCAGAGATGAATGTAAACTTTTTGTTGGTAAGCTCATCGGTACGTATTTCTTCTGCAGAGATGCCCGATTTCTTTAATTTTGCTACAGTCTCTACTACATCATCTACTTCAAATGCCAGGTGTCTTAAACCACTTGCTTCGGGGCGTGAGACTCTTTGTGGCGGCTCAGGAAATGAAAAAAGTTCAATGATGTAGTGGCCCTGCAAGCCCAGGTCCAGCTTAAAGGAATTTCTTTCTTGTCTGAAGGTTTCTTTCAATATTTCAAAGCCCAGCACATCTGTATAAAAAGATTTTGACTTTTCATAGTCACTACAGATGATTGCAATGTGATGTACACGGTTAATCTTTACCAAAGCTTTTCCTATTTGATGATAAGGGATACAAACATTAGCTTAAGCCACATGCGCGGCTTTTTGTTAGACTACATTGCTAGAAGGTGACATATTGGTGCTACAAGTCTGTTTAAAATTGAGAATTAATGAAGCAAAAAAAAGAGGAGCCAAAACTCCTCTCCTTTTCTTTTCTTATACACATTCCATTAAATGCTGTCCGAGGTCTCTGCTTTTCCTGCCTGTTTGAAACGGGTGGCTTGTTTGATAGTTTTCTCTTTGCCACTGGGGTCCTGATAAGTGCGTTCCTCCACTTCAACAGAAAGTGATTTGCCTTTCAGATCTTTGGTGTTGAACTCCTCTTTTTCTATGCCCACAGCTTTCAGAAAAGATGCCAGAATTGGCTGTCCCGGTTCGCTTAAGTAAAATCGCTGGTTAACAAATCCATCTTCATTCTCCAGTCTGCAGTTGAAAAATGGAACATCTTTGTGTTCGCTTCTGCCATCTTCTACTTCGGTTACTTTAACGGTATGTCTGCCATTGGTTAAAAATGGCTTTTCATGTATGTTCACTTTCATAGTAATATCAAATTGGTTAGTAGTTTATACGCATCCTAAAAAGGCTGGTTTAGAAAATACCAATTATTTTAGTATTATTTACTAATATTATTAGTTGATTAAAACCACTATTAGTACTAATGCTGGTTGAGCAGGAGTTAACCTTTTTTTTACTACTGCAACAGGTACCTCAAAGTAGGCACACCGGATGTAAGGTGGCTGTATTACTACCAATAAATTAACAGTTCCTGGCGCACTACTTAATTATATCTATCATTTAAATAGCTTGAATGTCAGCCGTTAAGCCTTCAAAGCTTGCTGCAGAAGTATTATGATAATGTAATGTTGCTCATCATTTTTTCTGCAAGGCTGTGGTGTGAATTTTTTAACTTTACATCTGCTATACTTTTCTGTTGGCATTTTCCCTGAATGAACAATCCATATGTTTCTCTGATACGCACAGCCTGGCATTTTGCCCGCCGTGAGCGAAAGCGCTTTGTAGTGGTATATGCCCTTTTTACCATGGCCTGTATCATGGTGGCCATGCACCCCCTGCTGTATGGCTGGTTTATAGATTCGCTGCAAAAAGAAGGCGTAGATGCACTTTCAAATGCCTGGATGTTTGGCGCTGCTTATATGGGTCTAAAGCTGCTGGAATGGGCATTTCACGGACCTGCCAGGATTATGGAACGTAAACTTGCCTTTAACCTTAGCCGTAATTTCCTGAATGAGCGTTACCACCAGGTGCTTCACCTGCCAGTGAAATGGCACCAGGATCACCACTCCGGCTCAACCATTAACCGGCTGCGCAAGGCCTACGAAGCTCTTAAAGAGTTTTTCCAGCATGGTTTTGTGTACCTGCAGGTTATGGCGAAGCTGGTATTTTCGCTGCTCGCCATGCTTTACTTCTCGCCCCTCTTTGGGGCTGTGGGCGTTGCCATCGGGTTCTTTACCATCTGGGTTATCTTTCAATTTGATAAGCCATTCGTAAAGGCTCTGCATGAGCAAAATGAACGCGAACATGCAGTATCTTCCACCCTCTTCGACAGTTTGTCCAACATTATCACCGTTATTACCCTACGGCTTGAAAAAAGCATGCAGAGCAGTGTACTCAAAAAGATAGAGCATGTGTATCCGCCTTTCAAAATACAGATTGTGGTGAACGAGTGGAAATGGTTTACGGCTACCATGCTGGTGGCAATTATATATGTAGTGGTGGTGGTGGGTTATGTGTACCAACACTGGCAGCCCGGAGAAGCATTCCTGATCGGTGGCCTTGTAACCCTGCTGGCTTATGTAAACCAGTTTACCAGTGTTTTCTATGATGTAGCATATCAGTATACCAAAATTGTACAACACAATGCAAATGTAGAGGCAGCCAAAAATATAGATGAAGCTTATCAGCAGCAGCATCGGCCTACTATTGCAGACTCACTGCCCGAGCACTGGCGGAGCCTGGAGATCAGTAAGCTAAACTTCAGCCATCAGGCTGCGGCGGCCGAGAAACGCACAGGATTACAAGATCTGCAATTGCGCATTAGGCGCGGTGAGCGCATTGCCCTGATTGGCGAAAGCGGTAGTGGCAAAAGCACCCTACTGGCGCTCTTGCGCGGCCTGTACATGCCCGAGGAGGGTGTGCTGGCTACGGCAGATGAAACCCATCCCATTGATTTCAGCCATATAGCAAATACTGTAACCCTGTTTCCTCAGGAACCGGAAATTTTTGAAAATTCCATCCGCTACAATATTACCCTGGGCCTGCCCTTCACGGAAGAGGAAATACAGCAGGTTTGTGAAACAGCTCACTTTTCTGATGTGGTACAAAAACTACCAAACGGGCTTGATTCCAATATTCAGGAAAAAGGAGTAAATCTTTCCGGCGGACAAAAGCAGCGGCTGGCGCTGGCCCGCGGCATATTGGCGGCACGCAGCAGTCAGCTGGTACTCATGGATGAACCTACCAGTAGTGTTGATCCGCGTACAGAACTGCAGTTGTACCAGAAGTTGTTTGCAGCATTTTCTCAGAAAGCGGTGATTTCATCGCTGCACCGGCTACACCTGCTCCCCCTCTTCGACTATATCTATGTTCTGGATGGAGGACAAATAATCGAGGAAGGTACTTTCGAGTTACTCCGCCTGAATGGCACCCATTTTAAGGCCCTCTGGCAGCACCAGGCAGAAAAAGAAGCAGTAGTTGTAGGTAAGTAATCAGCCTTGATTTATCCAGGGCCGGTTTTCATTCGATGCTACACTAGATTATTAATACAACAAAGGGTGCTTCATAGGAGCACCCTTTTTTTTTAACTTCTAAAACAGGCATATCTGGAACAGCAGCAGTTATCTACAAATTGCCCCTCCATACGCCTGTTGTACTAAGAAAAGGCTGCAGCAGCTCTTGGCTCTTTAACACCACTGGGCATTTGTAAATTAACAAATCTTTAAATATAAATTAAATTTAAGCCTTTATATAGATTTTTAATATTTGTTATGCGTATATGGCCTTGCATGTAATACAGGTTTATTGAATTTATTGCCAATCATTCTTAAATTAGCTTTAAATTTAGAGCTACTTACACACAAGCTCTTTATTTGTACTACCAAAGTGTATAGCATATGACAAACGGATTATTGATTGATATGGATGGGGTGATCTATGGAGGCGATCGCCTTATTCCCGGAGCAGATGATTTTATCAAAAAGCTTCTGAAGAAGAATATCCCCTTTATGTTCATGACCAATAATAGCCAGCGTACTCCTCTGGAAGTGGTCAGGAAATTGAAAAAACTTGGTATCAGCGTGAGTGAAACCCATGTCTTTACCAGCGCAATGGCAACCGGGCAGTTTCTTGCCAGCCAGGAACCAAATGGTACGGTGTATGTACTGGGTGAAGGCGGACTGCTCACCAGCCTGCACGATAACGGTCTTGTGATGGTAGACACTGATCCGGACTTTGTGGTACTGGGCGAAGGCAGAAACTTTACGTTAGAAATGGTGCAAAGGGCGGTTGACATGATCCTGGAAGGTGCCAAGTTTATTACCACCAACCGCGACCCGTCACCTAAGAAAAAGGGCTGGAACAATTTAGGCATTGCGGCAACCACTGCCATGATTGAGGAAGCCACCGGTATCAAAGCCTTTGAGGTTGGCAAACCAAGCCCTGTAATGATGCGCTCTGCCCGTAAAGCAATGGGGTTACAGACTGCCGAAACTACAGTTATCGGCGATACCATGTCTACCGACATACAGGGCGGTGTACAAATGGGCTACAAAACAATTCTGGTTTTATCCGGTGTGGCCAATAAGGAAGATTTGATTAAATATGCCTTCAAACCAGACCTGATTGTTAATTCTGTGAGTGAAATAGAGTTCCCCCTTAGCTGGTGGTCAGGCAGGAAGGACAGCCCGAAGGAAACTAATAACATACCGGCACTTGTTTCATAAACAGCCGGCATTTGCCAGCAGCAGTAAGTTCAAAAACTATTCGATTACCCATTTTTTTCAGGGTTCTGCAAGAAATATAACCTGCACATATCTGAAAGCATTTTGAATTACTGCTAAAATTGCTAACTTGTGCAATCGATTGCGCAGTCATAGTCTTATTTACAATATGGCAAATAAAATATTAAAGATCCATCCTGCTGATAATGTACTGGTTGCCTTAACAGATTTAGAAGCCGGAGAGCAGCTCTATTACAATGACACAGCCATTACCTTAAAGCAATTTGTGCCTGCTAAACACAAATTTGCACAACAGGAAATCGGGCAGGGACAGGAGATCATCATGTATGGCATTTTAGTGGGCAAGGCCGTGAGTCCAATCCCTGCCGGTGGTGTTCTCTCCACACAAAATGTAAAGCACCAGGCCTCCTCTTTCGGAGGTAAAACCGAATCCTACGAATGGCAGGCTCCCGATGTTTCCAGGTGGAAAGATAAAACCTTTATGGGCTACCACCGCCAGGACGGACAGGTGGGTACGGCTAATTATTGGCTGGTGGTTCCGCTCGTTTTTTGCGAAAACAGAAATGTAAATACCATCAAACAGGCTTTCCTGGAAGAGCTGGGCTTTGGAAATCAGGATGTTTACAAATCATACGTACACCAGATGGTGGAGCTGTATCAGTCCGGAAACACTGCCGCCATTGAACAGTTACCACTTGAAAGCGTAGCCTCTAACGGTAGGAAGCGCATCTTTGATAATGTTGATGGCATCAAATTCCTGACCCACGAAGGTGGCTGTGGCGGCATCAGGCAGGATTCTGAAATGCTGTGCGCCTTACTGGCCGGCTATATGCACAATCCTAATGTTGCAGGGGCCACGGTATTAAGCCTAGGTTGCCAGAATGCCCAGATCAGCCTGCTGGAAGAAAAGCTGAAGGCCCTGAACCCTTCCTTCACCAAGCCACTGATCATTCTGGAACAGCAACAGGAAGGTACAGAACAGGAGCTGCTGGCGCTGGCCATACGCAAAACATTCCTGGGCCTTATTGAGGCCGATAAACAGGTACGACAGCCGGCACCTCTAAGCAAGCTGGTGATCGGGCTGGAGTGTGGCGGTTCAGATGGTTTTTCAGGTATCTCTGCTAATCCTTCCGTTGGCCATGCTTCTGATTTGCTGGTTGCCCTTGGTGGTAAATCTATTTTATCTGAATTTCCTGAACTCTGCGGTGTGGAGCAGGAGCTTATTAATCGCTGCGTAGATGATACTACTGCCAATCGCTTTGTATCGCTGATGCGTGCATACGCCAGTGCCGCAGAGGCAGTAGGATCTGGCTTTGATATGAATCCCAGCCCCGGCAACATCAAAGACGGCCTTATTACCGATGCCATCAAATCTGCAGGGGCTGCAAAAAAAGGAGGCACCTCCCCTGTTGTAGATGTGCTCGACTACGCTGAATATGTCACGCGGCCAGGCTTAAATCTTTTGTGCACCCCTGGCAACGATGTTGAAAGTACTACGGCAATGGCAGGCTCCGGTGCTAACATTATTCTCTTTACTACCGGGCTTGGCACCCCTACCGGTAATCCTGTGGCACCTGTTCTTAAAATATCTTCAAATTCCAGGCTGGCACAACGTATGCCTGATATCATAGATATTGATACAGGTCCGGTAATAGCCGGAGAAAAATCCATTGAGGAAATGGGTGAAATAATTCTGGACCATATTATTGCAGTGGCCAGTGGCAACATTAAGTCAAAAGCCACCAAACTGGGCCAGGATGATTTTATTCCCTGGAAAAGAGGTGTATCACTATAATATAGTAGTATAAAGTAATAGCCAGGGGCAATAGTAGCTCCTGGCCTTTTTTTTAGCACTTACTGTAACTTGAGAAGCTTTTTTTTCAGCTCAATTCAAAGAAAGAAAGCAGGCTGTATTATTATTTGATGTTTATTTGCGGGTAAACCAATATACTTGGCTAAATTATAACATCATTACTGACGTTATGTCTTTTAATTCAGCGAAATAATTCCCTAACAGGCAAACCATAGCTTTTATAGGAATTAATTCTGGCTGTTTCCTTCAATCGATTGTTTTGCATAAAGTGCTCTTCAGATGAAAAAAAAACAAACAGGTATTCGTGATCTTGCACGTGCTTTAAATGTATCACCATCCACTGTTTCCAAAGCACTTAATGGTGTAACACAGATAAAGCCGCAAACAAGGCGGGCTGTAGAAGAGATGGCAAAACGCATGAATTATCAGCCTAATCAGATAGCTCAAAATCTTCGTAACAATAAAACTAACATCCTTGGGGTAATTGTCCCTAACCTAATCAGTCATTTTTTTGCCGCCACCATCAGTGGCATTCAGGATGTAGCTGCCGCGCATGGTTACAATGTCATTATCTGCCAGTCGAATGAATCGTTTCAGAAAGAAGAAAAGCTAATTCAAACCCTTATCGCCAGCCGGGTAGATGGTTTGCTGATGTCGTTATCAAGAGAAACGGAATCATTTGATCACATCCAGTCTATTTTTGCGAAGCGCATACCCTTGGTGCTCTTCGACAGGGTATGTAATGAGGTTACTGCCTCTAAAGTAACGGTTGATGATCACGATGGAGCCTTCAATGCAACGGAACATCTGATTGAAAAGGGCTATAGCAGAATTGCTCATATTTCCGGTCCGGAACATCTTTCGATCAGCAAAAGCAGGCTTGCAGGTTATGTAGATGCACACCTTAAACACTCCCTGGAAATTGATGAAGTACTCATCCGCCACACCAATATGCTGGGTGATGAAGTAGCTACTCAGACCCAGGCACTACTTGACCTGCCCAATCCGCCTGATGCTATCTTTAGTATAAATGACCTGGTGGCAACACAGGTAATGTCTGTCATCAAAAGCAGGGGATTGAGGATACCCGATGACATTGCGCTGATAGGTTTCACCAATATACCTGAAGCAACTTTGCTGGAGCCTTCTCTAACCACGGTAGCACAGCCTGCCTATGAACTGGGCGAAATTTCTGCCACTCATATCTTAAAGCAAATTCAAGCTCCGGAGGATTTTAAGCCTCAGGAAATTGTGCTGAAAACGAAGTTGATTGCCCGCGAGTCAACTTCTCTCAGGAAGCTTCAGAGTATTTTATAATTCTGCCAGGTTAATCTGTACAACATAACATTGCCCGTGCCAGGTGCAGCCGCACCTGGTTAATTTGATATAAAGGCAGGACTACAGTTAGTTTTCTAAGCTGAAACTGTATTATTAATTGCCCTGGGGCAAAACGCCTATATAGTTTAAAAAAAATTATTGGTGTTGCACTGGTTTTACAGCTGCAGTACATATACGCCCCTTCCACCAGGCATGCATAGCTTTTTCACCGTATTCAATTGCTGATGCTCCTGTTTTACTGGTAAATACATAGTTGCAGCGATTACACTGCAATGCTTAACCCTTATGTTGATACCCGCCTGTCACCGGGCTTTTCAGCAGTATTTCAAAACAAACTTTTCTATTGTCACTAAGATAAATTCCAAACAGGACAGTACAGGACAAACGTTTGTATTCATTTTTTTATATTGAAAAACTTTATCAAATCAGTATAAGATATTTTACATGTTCAGCAAGAAGAAATTTTTCAAAAAGCTTGATTCTGTAAATGAATACGAGCGCCAGCCTATCCCGGGCAACAAATTAAAAGGCTGGAAAAGCTTTGTTGGAATGTATGCCGGTGAACATACAGCAGGCACAGAGTTTGTGATCGGGCCCCTGTTTGTAGCTCATGGGGCCAGTGCTCCCGATCTTATCTTTGGTTTGCTTGTTGGTAATATTCTGGCAGTACTTAGCTGGGTTTTCTTAACTGCGCGCGTATCTGTTAAAACCAGGATCACCCTCTATTATCAGCTGGAAAAAATTGCCGGAAAGCGCTTCTCTTTGATTTACAATCTGATCAATGCCCTGATGTTTTGTTTCCTGGCAGGCTCCATGATTGCTGTTTCTGCCACTGCCATAGGCATTCCCTTCGATCTGGCAATGCCTTCCCTTCATGATATATTTCCCAGCAGCATTGGCTGGGTTATCACTGTGCTGATCGTTGGCATAGTAACTACCATGGTTGCCATGTTTGGTTTTGAGCAGGTATCACGCTTTGCCAATGTGGCAGCACCCTGGATGATCATGATATTCATTGCTGCAGCCGTTGGTGTTTTACCTGAACTGGGCATCAACTCTCTCGCTGATTTCTGGCCGGTGGCAGAAAGTAAAATCTGGACTGGTGTGCCCCTGGAGGGACAAAGTAAATTTACGTTCTGGCATATCATGTTCTTTGCCTGGTTCTGTAACATGGCTATGCATATTGGCATGGCCGATATGTCTATTTTACGCTATGCTAAAAAGTGGCAATATGGATTTTCCTCTGCTACCGGTGTTTTCCTGGGCCATTACATTGCGTGGATCGCCTCCGGTATTCTGTACTCCCTGTTTCTAATCGAGTCAAATAACAGCACCGAGTTTGCCCCCGGTCCTATTGCCTACCGGGCTGCAGGTATTGCCGGTGCACTGTGCGTGGTAATTGCCGGATGGACTACGGCAAACCCTACACTTTACCGTGCAGGTCTGGCCATTCAGTCCATCAATCCAAAATGGAAAACATGGAAAGTAACACTTTTCGTAGGCGGCCTTACTACCATTGCTGCATGCTTTCCGGCCCTGGTAATGCAGCTCCTTGAGTTTGTGGCCCTATATGGATTGATATTGATGCCATTGGGCGCTATTATTTATATGGATGTATTCCTTCTTAAAAAAATTGGTCTGCAGGATAATTACGCAGAAAGAACCAACAGCTCCTTTAACATGTCGGTTGCCATTACCTGGGGGCTTACCCTTGTGCTTTGCCTGTTCTTAAACATGGCTCTAAATATTGATATTTTCTTCCTGGGGCTGCCAGGCTGGTTTGCTGCTGTATTCATTTATATCCTGGCCAGTAAGTTACTTCAGAAAAAACCTCCTTTTCAAAACGATGTACCTAGCAGTCAGCCAGATAAACCCGAAACCATGCTTGTATCATGAAAAAAATATTCTCTATACTCTCTATTGTTTGTTTGTTGCTCACCCTGCTGCCTTCGTTTTTTGTGTATGCAGGTATTATACCTCTGCAGCTAAATAAAACGCTGATGCTGATTGGCACCATAGGCTGGTTTTTACTGGCTGCTCTGAGAATGAATAAGCCGGAGGAACAGCCTGCCTCATTAGATGAGGCTTAAGCCTGACTGCCACCTGAAAAATGATTTTCTGAAAGCAGCGGACTAAAGCCTAAAAGCAACAAAAACTGCTGATATGCAGCCGTGGCAGTATAACTGCTGATATGTTTAGCAGCTGTGATTATCAGGCTAACATTATTAATTTAATAAAAGTAGCTTGTGAACAGGACAGACCATGATACGTTAGTTTTCAGGTTATACTAATATTGTTATATAAGTTTATTTTTAAAGACTTCAGGTTCTTTAATGATTTATTCTTTCATCTGCTTTTAAGAAAAATTAGAACAGAAAGGATACAGAGATGAGAAACTGCAGCATCTGGAAAAAATGTACTTTTATCAAGTAGCCTGAAACAACATAACATAAGCAATTAAGATGGAACAATTAGTAAAAAAGCCGAGCTTCAGCCATGTTAGCTACCTCTGGGATGAACAGGTAGCAGCCAAACTGGCCGGCGACGAAGTAGGTCTTTTAATTTACCGCTCTAACCTGCTGGGAGCAGACCTGCGCCTGACTAACTACGGTGGCGGCAATACCTCCTGTAAAACCACTGCCAAAGATCCTCTTACCGGCCGGCAAACAGAGGTAATGTGGGTGAAGGGCTCCGGAGGAGATTTAGGCACCCTCAAGCGCAGCGGCCTTGCTGCCCTGTATGTAGAGCGCCTGCGCAGCCTCACCAATGTTTACAGAGGCATCGAGCATGAAGATGAGATGGTGGAGCTGTTCAACCACTGCATCTTCGATCTTTCCTCTAAAGCCCCTTCCATCGACACACCCTTACATGGCTTTCTGCCCTTCCGCCACATAGACCACCTGCACCCCGATGCTGCCATTGCCATAGCAGCGGCAAAAGACGGTAAGCAGATTACGCAAGACCTTTTTGAGGGCACTATCGGCTGGGTAGACTGGCAGCGGCCAGGCTTCGACCTGGGTCTGAAAATGCAGCAGTGCCTGCAGGAGAATCCCGGTATCAGGGGCATTATGCTGGGCTCCCACGGCCTTTTTACCTGGGGAGCAACGGCTTATGAAAGCTACATCAATACCCTGGAAGTTATAGAGCGTTGTGCCGAATACATAGAAGAAAAAACGGGAAAGAACGGAGCTGTCTTTGGAGGTGCCAAACTGGAGAGTCTGGCCCAGACAGACAGGCAAAAGCAGGCTGCTGCACTGGCACCGGTGCTGCGGGGCTTCTGCTCCAGCGAGCGCCATATGATCGGCCATTTTACCGATGATGCACGGGTGCTGGAATTCATCAACTCCAAAGATCTGGACAGGCTTGCCCCAATGGGTACCAGCTGCCCTGACCACTTCCTGCGTACCAAGATCAGCCCCCTTGTGCTGGAACTGGCACCTGATGAAGATCTGTCTGATGTAGCGGCTCTGAAAGAAAGGCTGGCTCCTGCCTTTGAAGAGTACCGCCAGATGTATAGGGAGTACTACAACACCTGCAAACACCCCAACAGCCCTGCCATCAGGGACTCTAATCCGGTGATCATTCTTTATCCGGGTGTGGGCATGTTCTCTTTTGCCAAAGACAAGCAGACAGCCCGTGTGGCAGCAGAGTTCTACACCAACGCCATCAATGTGATGCGTGGTGCCGAAGCCATCTCCCAATATACTTCACTGCCTCGTCAGGAGGCCTTTAACATCGAATACTGGCTGCTGGAAGAAGCAAAGCTTCAGCGAATGCCTAAACCCAAAGCTCTCTCTGGTAAAATCGCCCTGGTAACAGGCAGTGCCGGAGGCATTGGTAAAGCCATTGCCAAAAGGTTTATTGCAGAAGGAGCCGTAGTGGTCATCAACGATAACGATGAACAAAGACTCCGGCAGGCAAAAGAAGACTTTACAAAGGAGTACAGCAGCGACCAGTATACCACTGCCCTCCTGGATGTAACTAAGACAGAGCAAATCAGGGAAGCTTATAATATAACAGCGCTTGCCTTTGGCGGGATTGATATTGTGGTGAACTGCGCGGGTCTTTCTATCTCCAAGCCCATAGAAGAGCATACGGAGCAAGACTGGGACCTGCTCTATGATGTATTGGTCAAAGGACAGTTTACTGTCACCCAGGCTGGTGTGGAGATCATGCGCAAGCAGCAGCTGGGCGGTGATGTGCTCAACATAGTGAGCAAGAATGCCCTGGTATCAGGTCCTAATAATGCCGGCTACGGCTCTGCCAAGGCAGCACAGCTGCACCTTAGCCGCCTTAACGCAGCAGAATTGGGCAAAGACAGAATTCGGGTGAATGTGGTAAACCCCGATGCAGTGATCTCGGACAGCAAAATCTGGGAAAGTGGCTGGGCACAGGGCAGAGCCAAAGCCTATGGTGTAACTGTAGAAGAGCTGCCGGCTTTCTACGCCAGGCGCACCCTTCTGGGAGAGATCATCTTACCTGAAGATATTGCCAGCGCCTGCTTTGCCTTCGTAGGCGGAGCCCTGAACAAATCCACTGGCAATGTACTGAATGTAGATGGTGGTGTGGCCATGGCCTTTGTTCGCTAGCAACAGCGTAAAGCCACAACAGACTAGAAAAAGCAGAAGCCAGAGCATGCATGACAAACAGTATCTGGTAAAAACATAAAGAAAGTTTGGTTTTTCTTTATTTAAGGTTGGTTGGTTTGGAGATGGCTAGTGGTTTGGCCATCTCTTTTTTCAACTTCCCACTTAACTGTATCAACATGAGCATAGAAAAATATCATATCGAGGAGCACAATCAACAGCTCTTATCCTCTCACCAGCGAAGGCTGAACTACCTCTCACAGGAATTTGCCCCCATAGAAGGGGTACTCCAAAAGCTAATAGATTTCCAGATAGCCATTCCCAGCTGGGCCCTTGGCACCGGCGGCACCCGCTTTGGCAGGTTCTCGGGCATGGGTGAGCCACGCAGCCTGGAAGAAAAGATAGAAGATGTAGGCCTGCTGCACCAGCTAAACCGCTCCAGTGGTGCCATCTCCCTGCACATTCCCTGGGATATTCCCAAAGATATAGCCGGCATCAAAGCCCTGGCCGACCATCACGGGCTTATCTTTGATGCGGTTAACTCCAACACCTTTCAGGACCAGCCCGCACAGCAACACAGCTATAAGTTTGGCTCCATGCAGCATGTAGACAAAAAAGTAAGACAGCAGGCGGTGGAGCATAACCTGGAGGTGATTCACTACGGCAAGGAATTAGGAAGTGACTCCCTGACTGTCTGGCTGGCAGATGGTTCTTCATTCCCTGGACAGCTCAACTTCAGAAAAGCCTTTGAAAACACCCTGGAGAGCCTGCAGCAGGTGTATGCTGCCCTGCCGGATCACTGGAAGATGTATGTGGAGTATAAAGCCTTTGAACCTAATTTTTACTCCACCACTATTGGCGATTGGGGCCAGTCCCTGCTCTATGCCAATAAACTTGGCCCGAAAGCTTATACACTGGTAGACCTGGGCCACCACCTGCCCAACGCAAACATTGAGCAGATCGTGTCCCTGCTCCTGATGGAAGGAAAGCTGGGCGGTTTCCACTTCAACGACTCCAAATATGGTGATGATGACCTGACCACCGGCTCCATCAAACCCTATCAGCTCTTTTTGATCTTCAATGAACTGGTGGAAGGCATGGATGCAAGGGGCATGAACCATGCCAGGGACCTGGGCTGGATGATCGATGCTTCTCATAACCTGAAAGATCCACTGGAGGACCTGCTGCAGTCTGTAGAAGCCATTATGATTGCCTATGCACAGGCACTGCTGGTGGATAGAAAAGCGTTGGAAGAAGCCCAGAAAAATAATGATGTAGCTGCATCACAGGAGCTGCTACAGGGGGTATTCAGAACAGATGTACGCCCGCTGGTGGCAGAGGCAAGGCTAAGAGCAGGCGGAGCCCTGCAGCCACTGCAGCTCTACCGTAGCCAGGGGCTAAGGCAGCAGAAGATTAACCAGCGAGGAAAGGAAACAGTAGCAAGCGGATTATAAGATGCCTCAACCAGTTATAGCCATCTTTGATGTAGGCAAGACCAACAAAAAGCTCTTTCTCTTCGATGAGGAGTATGAGATTGTTTTTGAGCGCTCTGCCAGATTTGCAGAAACACAGGATGAAGATGGCTACCCCTGCGAGAACCTGGAGAGCCTGAGGCTCTCTGTATTTGATTCCTTGATGGAGGTGTTCAGACTCAGGGAATTTTCCATCAAAGCGATTAACTTCACCAGCTATGGAGCCAGCCTGGTATACCTGGATAAAGGGGGAAAACCCCTGACCCCGCTCTACAATTACCTTAAACCTTACCCGGACGACTTACAGGAGCAGTTCTACAACAACTGGGGTGGAGCAGAAGATTTTGCTAAAGCCACTGCTTCTCCTGCACTGGGCAGCCTGAACTCCGGCCTTCAGCTCTACCGCCTGAAAAAGGAGAAACCTGAGCTTTTCCAAAAGGTACATCAGGCGCTGCACTTTCCCCAGTACCTAAGCCATTTGATCAGCGGCGCTTACTACTCAGACCTAACCAGTATTGGCTGCCACACCGGCCTGTGGAACTTTGAAAAAAACAGCTACCACAGTTGGGTAGAAAAAGAAGGTATACTGGAAAAGCTGGCACCCATTGCTGCCTATGACCATACTGTACCTACCTGTTTTCCCGGCGCCAGTATGCTTACAGGTATTGGGCTCCATGATAGTTCTGCTGCGCTAATCCCTTACCTGGAAAGCTTCCATGAACCTTTTGTGCTTATCTCAACCGGTACCTGGTGCATCAGCCTAAATCCATTTAACCAGCAGCCCCTTACTGCAGCCGAGCTTGCAAACGATTGTCTCTGCTACCTGGATTATAAAGGAAGACCAGTGAAAGCCTCCAGGCTCTTTGCAGGTATGGAGCACGAGCAGCAGGTGAAAAGAATAGCCGCTCACTTTAACCAGGGAGCTGCCCGCTACCGCAGCCTTACCTTTGATCCGGCACTGGTGGCAAAGCTGCAGCAGCAGGAGGCTTTAGGTGGCGAAGGAGCAACTTTGCCTGAAGATCAGGGGCCTGATTTAAGTATTTTTGGTAAAAGAGACCTTTCTGCTTTTTCCTCATCAGAGGAGGCGTATCATCAGCTGGTGCTGGATCTGGTCAGGGAGCAGGTAAAATCTACAAAGCTGGTATTGAAACAGAGTCCGGTAAAGCGTATCTTTCTGGACGGCGGCTTTAGCAGGAACAGTGTATTCATGAACCTGCTGGCCAGCTTTTTCCCCCACATAGAAGTCTATGCCGCCTCTATGGCACAGGCTACTGCTGCGGGAACTGCCCTGGCCATCCATAAAAGCTGGAACACCAAACCTAAACCCACTGATATCATCAAACTTAAATTCTACTCCCCTACTCAAAAAATGGTAGTATGACTGTAGGCCTGTTTATTCCATGCTACATCGATCAGTTTTACCCGCAGGTTGCTATTGCAAGTTTAGAGCTACTCGAAAAGCTGGGGGTAAAAGTGGAATACCCCCTCAACCAAAGCTGCTGCGGGCAACCCATGGCCAACGCAGGATTTGAGCACCTCAGCGGAGGCTGTAACGAAAATTTTATCAAAAATTTCTCTTCTTATGATTATGTGGTATCTCCCTCGGGCAGCTGTGTACTGCACGTGAAGGAACACCTGCACTCAGCGAACAAAGAGGAAAAAGCTACAGACATAAGAGGCAGGGTCTATGAACTAACAGAATTCCTGACAGATATCCTTAAGGTTCAAGAACTCACCGCAAGATTTCCGCATAAGGTGGGCCTGCACCAAAGCTGTCATGGCCTAAGGGGCTTGTGCCTGGCACAAATGAGCGAACGGATGGCTCCACCCTTTTCCAAACCAGAGCACCTTCTGAAACTTGTAAACGGACTGGAGCTGGTGCCTCTGCAACGGAGAGATGAATGCTGTGGCTTTGGCGGTACATTCGCCATTACTGAAGAGGCTGTATCGGTGAGGATGGGCATAGACAGAGTGCGGGATCATCAACATGCCGGTGCTGAATATATAACAGCTGCAGATATGTCATGCCTGATGCACCTGGAGGGAATTCTGAAAAGACAAAACAGTAGTATGAAAGTGATGCATATAGCAGAAATACTCAATGCAGGGGGATGAAATCAGGATCGACATTTTTATAATCAGTCTAAAGCAAAAACAGGCCAGTACAGGGTCCAAAATTTAACCTTAGCATGAGCAGTCAAAAAACACATGCAGATTTAGCTGAAAAGTTTAACCAGGCAGCAGAGCGGGTTTCCTGGCATGATGATACCCTGTGGTTTGTGCGGCAAAAACGCGATAATGCAGCAAGGGGGGTGGAAGATTGGGAACAACTACGGGAGATTGCCTCTGCCATAAAAGATAATGTACTTTCCCGCCTGCATGATTACCTGGTAGAATTTGAAGCAAGGGCCAAAGAAAATGGTATACAGGTGCACTGGGCCAGGGATGCAGCAGAGCACAATTCCATTGTACATTCCATTTTTGTAAAACATGGAGTAAAGCAGGCTGTTAAGAGCAAATCCATGCTCACAGAAGAGTGTCACCTGAACGTTTACCTCGAGCAGCAGGGGATCGAAGTTATTGACTCAGACCTTGGAGAGCGCATTGTGCAGCTGGCCGGGGAACCCCCCAGTCATATAGTACTGCCGGCCATCCATAAAAAAAAGGAAGAGGTAGGTGAGCTTTTTCACAAGCACCTGGGCTCTGCCAAAGGCGAAAAGGATGCGCAGGTGCTCACTGAAACAGCACGCCAGCACCTGCGGGAGGTTTTCCTAAGCAGAAAAATAGCCTTAACCGGTGTAAACTTTGCCATTGCCCAGACTGGTGAATTCGTAGTATGCACCAACGAAGGCAATGCAGACATGGGGGCCCACCTGGCCGATGTGCACATTGCCTGTATGGGAATTGAAAAGATCATTCCAAAGCGGGAACATCTGGGTGTATTTTTGAGATTACTGGCTCGCAGTGCCACCGGGCAACCCATCACTACCTATTCCAGCCATTTTAAAAAGCCCAGGCCCGGACAGGAAATGCACCTGGTGCTGGTAGATAACGGCAGAAGCAGCAGGCTCGGAGAAGAAAGCTTCAGGAATTCCCTGAAATGCATCCGCTGCGGGGCCTGTATGAACACCTGCCCCGTTTACCGCAGAAGCGGAGGCCACAGCTACCATTATGCCATTGCCGGACCTATAGGCGCTATTCTGGCACCAAGCCTGGATAAAAAAGAATTCGCTGACCTCCCCTTCGCATCAACCCTTTGTGGTTCCTGTACGCATGTGTGCCCGGTCAAGATCAACATCCATGAGCAGCTATACCAGTGGCGGCAGGTGCTGGTGCAGGATGGCTACGTGAACAAAGGCAAGCAGTTAAGTATGCAGGCCATGAAGGTAGTACTCTCCTCTCCCAGCCTTTTCCGCTTATCAGGCAAGGCCGGCAGAAAAATAATGAATCTGGCCCCATTTGCGCTTAACCACCGGCTCAACCCCTGGTATAAGCAAAGAGAAATGCCGGGTGTGCCGGAAAGCTCCTTTGAAGAATGGTACCGCAAAAACAGGAAATAGCATGAGTAGCAGCAGAGAACATATTCTTTACGCCCTGGCTAAAAATCAACCACCTCTTGCACCCCTGCCCCTGCTGCCTGTTGTAGATGCAGCCGGCACCAATCTGCAGGAAAAGTTTACACAAACAGCCATCAATATTGGCAGCAGTGTACATGTAGTGAAAGATTATCAGCAGGTAGAGAATATCCTGAAACAACAGTTCACCAAGACCAGGCGGGTAGTTTCCCGAATAGAAAAATCCCGAATATTTTCCGGTGAAAACCAGCAGCTTCCCCTGGACCCGCACGCCCTGGAGGCAGTAGATCTTGCCATACTGCAGGGGCAACTGGGGGTAGCGGAAAACAGTTCAATCTGGATAGAAGAAGATCTGCTGGGCGCCCGGGTGCTGCCTTTCATCTGCCAGCACTTGGCCCTTATTATTCGTCAGAAGGAAATCGTAGCCAGCATGCACCAGGCTTATGAAATCATTGCAGAGAAAGACTATGGCTATGGGGTTTTTATTGCAGGTCCATCCAAAACAGCCGACATAGAACAGTCGCTGGTGCTCGGTGCTCATGGGCCCAGAAGCTTAAGTGTTTTTATTTTAGTAGAAGAACAGGAAAAAGATTATTAAATAGCATATCTAAAAACACAACAAGCTCAGATATTCTTTTTCCTGCCATGAAATTTCAGCATTTTTACGATGCCATACAGATAGATGATCTTTCAGCAACGCCCAAATACCTGCAGCTGGCCAATGCTATTATTAGTGCTATAGAAGATGGTGTGCTGAAAAAAGATGAGTTGCTCCCCTCTATCAACGAGATCAGCTTTGAATATGAAGTATCAAGAGATACTGCCGAGAAAGGCTACAAATATTTGAAAGGTCTGGGCGTTTTAAACTCCTTCCCCAGAAAAGGATATTTTATTTCTAATGTAGATTTTCGGCAAACGCTAAAGATTTTTTTGCTCTTCAACAAACTTAGTGCACATAAAAAACTTATTTATGATGCCTTCACTGCTGCACTGGGAGAGCATGTGCTCATTAACTTTTATATCTACAACAATGATTACAGCTTGTTTAAAAAGCTGCTGAACAACAAAAAAGAAGATTACTCCCACTATGTGATCATTCCTCACTTCCTCGAGGGTGGAGAGAAAGCGCCGGATCTTATCAATGCTTTACCAAAAGAAAAGCTTGTGCTCCTTGATAAACAGATTCCCGGTATTGATGGTGAGTATGCTGCCGTTTATGAAAATTTTGAACAGGACATCTTCAACGCACTGGAAGAGGCCCGGGAACAATTAAGAAAATACCAAGGCATTAAACTTATATTTCCCGAAAACAGCTACTATCCTATTGAGATAGTGAAAGGTTTCAAGAGGTTCTGCATCAAATACAATTTCGACTGGAAAGTCTTAAGCAATATATCCGAAGAACCAATCCGCAAAGGAGAAGTCTATATAAACGTAATGGAAGATGACCTGATTCCGCTGGTGGAGCGTACTATAGAGCTCAACCTGAAGGTGGGGAGCGAGGTAGGCATTATCTCCTATAATGAAACCCCCTTTAAAAGAATAATCCTGAACGGTATTACCACAATATCTACTGATTTTAAAAAACTGGGTACCCTGGCGGCAAAGCTGGTGCTGGAAAACTCAAAAGAACATATCGAAGCTCCTTTTCGGCTGAAACTTAGGAATTCGCTTTAGAGTCAATCAAATCTAATTTCCAGGCATATCAGCTGCCACTATTTCCCTGCTTCTTTAGCGCGCGGTATAAGTTTCTGTCTTCCACTGGTCTGTCCGAAAGGGGGAAGCAGGCAAACCTGCCCCATTATAAAAATTTGGCTCCGGAACACGTTTCCAGGCAAATCGCACTGCTACCGGATCAGCTACGCTATCACTCCAGACCACTACCTTTTTCCCCTCTATCTCTGCTTGTGCCGGTACAAACTGCTGATCGGCACCGGCAATGTTGAATTCTCTCAGTGGGCCGCCTATTGCTAACAGACCTCCCTCTGTATGCTCAAACTCCAGATAAATCTTTCCTTCCTTGACTTTCATAGATTTGTATAGTGGTCCGCTATAAGCTATTTTTTTGTTATAATCCTTTGCCAGTGCCCATAGGGCCAGACGTTTTCCTACCACCTGCTTATTCTGTGGGTGAATGTCCAGTGAATCACCGGCATCTGTCAACACAGCCATGCCGGTTTTAGGTACTGACTGCAGTGTCATTAACTGAGCTTCCCTGATCTCCGGCCGCTGGCCGCGGTGGGGAGCAATTTGTGCAAAATAAAAAGGGAAATCCAGGTTCCAGTCCTGTCGCCAGTTGCTGATCATGGCAGGAAATAACTTACGATATTGGTATGCCCGATTGGCATTCGACTCACCCTGGTACCAGATGGCACCTTTGATGGTGTAGGGAATAATGGGGGCAATCATGGCATTATATAGCTTGAAGGGTGATCTATGGTGATTCTGACCAATGGGTTCTCTGGGTGCGGCACCGGAATTTTCGCCCCTGCTCTTTTTTCCTTCAGCCTCTTTCTGCCAGTTCGCCAGGGCCAGCTGATATGCTTTCATGGCTTCAGGATATTTTTCCAGGTCCTTCTGGTAACGAGTGAGGATAGGCCTGAAATCAGCATCTTCTTCCAGGATTTCTTTTCTGGTCCAGCTTTCTGCAGGGGTTCCGCCCCAGGAAGCATTGATCAGTCCAACCGGCAGTCCAGTTCGATTATTAAGTTCCCTGGCAAAAAAGTAAGCAACTGCCGAGAAGTCTCCTACGGTTTCAGGACTGCAAATTTCCCAGCTGCCTTCCACATCTTCCTGCGGTATATCTGCTACTTTTCGCTCTACAGTAAACATACGTATGGTAGGATAATTAGCTTCTGCAAGCTCCTGCTCGTAATTTACCACCCCAGAGGCCCAGCCTGAATTTTCAATGGGAGCTACAGGGAAGTGCATATTACTCTGGCCCGAGCAGATCCAGACTTCTCCCAGAAGTACCTGCTCTAGGATAATGGTGTTAAGTCCTTTAAAGGTAAGGGTATAGGGGCCTCCTGCTTTTGCTGTTTTAAGAGTGGTTTTCCACTTTCCCTCCGGATCTGCCGTAACAGATGCCACTGCTGCCGGATGCCAGCTCCCCCTGATCTCAACTCTTTCACCTGGATCGGCCCAACCCCATAAAGCTACTTTTTCCTGCTGTTGCAGCACCATATTGTCAGCAAAAAGAGCGGGTAATTTAACCTTAGCCAGCAGCTGGCTTCCTCCCAGCTGTAATATCAGGCAGCAGCCAACACCTTTGACTAACTGCTTCAGGATGTATTTCATAGTAAACTCTGTTTCAATGCTGACAGGCAGTATACTTCTTTATCATCAAATTGCTGTCCTGCTTTGTACCGGTCCAAAAAAAAAATCTACCACTGTGAGCAGGTGCAGGATCATTGATATAGATGAGGAATCTATTTATCGCTTGATTAACCTGTGCTGTTCCCTGTTACCATCTGCCTAAATGCTGATGAGGTAGATATTCGCTTGTTGATTGGCACCGGTGGCAAGAGAAACAAATAATTTTACGGCTAAAATGATTATAAGAATAACAGACAAAGAGAAAAATAAATTATAGACTCACCGTTAGAAATTATTGTTTTTGAAAATGACATAACTATATTTGTCATTAATAAATTATAATTTAAATGAGAAAAATCTATTCCTTTATTTTACTTGCACCGTTTTTGTTATTTTCACTGTCTTCCTGCGAAAAGCTTTCAGAAGAACTAACTCAGGCTGAGGAACTTGTTGAGGAATTTAATATTGAGGGAATTTATGAAACATTCGGTGGCATGCTAATCTCCATTGATGCCAAAAGTGGAGATGGAAAGGTAACTTTCTTTGGTAAAAATGAACTGGGAACGAACCAGTCTATCTTCAGCATTGGTGATCTTTATTTCAAGGATCTGCAAAAGACCGCGCCTAATAAGTATAAAGGTAAAATCATTCAGTCGGATGTACGCTGGAGCAATGCTCAGCTAAAGAATGTACTGCAAAGTTATACCTATGCTGAAACTGAAATTACTGTAGAAGAAGATGGTCTTTTACTAAGTGTTGTAAATGACTGGGACGTCTATTTCAAAAAAACTGAGGGAACTGGCGACAGCAATGGCAGTGGCGGAGGTACTACCGGCGGCACAGGTGGTACGGGAAGCACCAACTGTTCCGCCACCTTCGACAGTTATACTTCAGATGCTCAGCTGGATGCTTATTGTGGCTAAACCTGGATGTATAGGTGTCAGCAGGGCAAGTCTCTTAATGACCCCGAGGTGAAAGCTGTTTGTACTTATTACAACGAACTCAAAACCAGCAATGCTCCTGATTGCCCGTATTGTAAGTAAATAAAGTTAATGCTTGATAGAGTGCGGTGTAGAGTTTACTCTGCACCGCTTTTTTGTGCATGGCATTTTAACATTTCATTTCTTATTTGGTAGAGTTTTTTAAAATCTGGCTATATCAGGAACATAAACGGGCTAATGCGCCACCCGCTGATTAAGTATGACTAAGCCCATGGCCGGTTGATGATATAGCTATTAGGTTAAACCTGCACGCAATGCATCTTCCGCAGTATCAATATCTACTCCGGCTGCTTCATATTGTATGAGCTGTACCTTATCTCTGTGCTGGCTAATGAGTTTGCGGGCACCTGTATCGCCTGACAGCTGTTTAAGATGCGGAAAAAAGGATTGATCGAAAAGAGCAGGCACCCCTGCCTGGTCCTGGTAAGATGTGGCCACTACTGGAATTTGCTGCTGCTGATAAGCTTTTACAAGGCTTTGCAGATGTGCAGCTGAAATGAGTAGCTGATCGCAAAGCATGATGACTACCGCACTGTAACTGCCTGCCTCCATGATGTGTTTTATACCTTCACGGATGCTGCTGCCAATGCCCTCCTGCCAGTCTGGATTATAAATGAGCTGCACTGGCTGCTGCCTGATCTGCGCCCTTATTTCTGCCTCACGGGCGCCTAAAACTACAAATACAGGGTCAAGTTCAGCAACAAGAGCTGTTTCGATGCTTAGCTGCAGCAGACTTCTACCCTCTTTTTCCAGTAGCTGCTTGGGCCTACCCAGCCTGCTGGATGCACCCGCTGCCAGCAACAAGGCGCACACTTTCATGAGAGTGCTGTAAGCTTGATGCTAATTGTTTTCTGACGCTCGTTGATAGGCTGATCTCTGTCCCGCAGGCTGTTCCCGCTTCTGCCTGCAAAAAAAGCTTTAATCTCGCTGACAATAGCCAGGGCAATTTCTTCCGGATTTTCTGCTCCAATATCCAGCCCAATAGGACTAAACAGCCTGTTGCTTGATGTGTAAGCGGCCAGTTCAGGAAATTCTCCTTCCATTCTCTCAAACCTTGCCCGGGGGCCCATCAGCCCAACATAGGGAACTGGTTTATCGAGCAGAAACTGTAGTGCATTTGCATCAAACTTATAGTTATGCGACATTACCAGGCCAGCCGAATACCTGCCGGGTTCAAAATTCTGAGATGCATTGCAAAAATCAATGTGAAGCAGTGCATCCGCTTTTGGAATACGTGCCGGTGCCAGGTGGGCCACACAGTTATCATAAACCATTACTTTCCAGCCCAGGATCTTCGCAAATTCACTGATGGGTACCACATCCATGCCTGCGCCAAATACATGAAGCTCAAAACCCGGGTATAGATATTCAAAGAAGATCTCGGTGTGCTCGTCCCCCTCCTGTTCAAACAAGTAATTGGTTGATTTTCCTAATGCCAGTGCTTTGGCAAAACCATCGGCATACACCTGCCAGGCAGGCGCTAGTGGTTCGCTTTCGTAGTAAAGATAACGTGTACCCAAGGGTAGCCTGTTGCTATTGAAAACGGTGGCCATCACTCCTTCCCGTTCCTTTTCAAAATACTCCTTCAGGCGCAGCAGGGGGTTTTCGGCACTATCAGTATGCAGGGGCTCGAGCAGTATCTCTATTTTACCATGGCAGCCAAGGCCCAAGTAAAGCGCATGAGCTCCTTTTTCTGTGGTATCGTAGGTGAGTATTTCCGGGCTGTTTCCCTTCATCAATTGCCTGGCTTTTTTTAGGGCATCGCCTTCCAGGCAGCCTCCGCTGATAGATCCCTGCCATTTGCCATCTTCCATGATGAGCATCCGGGCACCGGGCCTGCGATAGGCCGAACCTTCAACCCGCACAACGGTGGCTAATGCAGCATATTTGCCCCGCTGCAGGTAATCTATATAAGTATCGATGATCTGTTTTGATTCTTTCATGAATTTGAAGTATTCATCTGCAGCACCCTCCCGTATAAGCGGCCTACTTTTGCAGTATAAATGCTTTCACTCTTTAGTTTCTACTAAAAACGAAAATAAATGTTTTTAATACCTGAAGCAGCTCAAATTTGGCCTGTGGTGCATATTTATTTAATCTTTTTGGTGATGGAAACCAAAATCACCTTCTTCTTGTAATTTAACACAACCCGATAGAGATTTAATGCCAGCCTGAAGAAAACCACAGGAATATAATTTAATGCTTACTGAATCAATAAACTATTCCGGAGCAGACTTATTGCTGTTGCAGAAGCAGCAGATTTAATAAACGGCTAACTTTCATTGCACTTATACCCCTGTCCTAAACCATCATTCAACATGCCTACCTACACATTATCGATAAACGGGAAAAGCCACAAAATAGAGGTGCCTGCTGCCATGCCTCTGCTGTGGATCCTGAGAGATGAGCTTCAATATACCGGCACCAAGTATGGTTGTGGTGTAGGAGCCTGCGGTGCCTGTACGGTACAGGTGGATGGACAAGCCTACAGATCCTGCCTGCTGAATGCTTCTTTTTGTGAAGGGAAGAAAGTAACAACGGTAGAGGGTTTATCTGAAGATGCCACACACCCGGTGCAGCAGGCATGGATAGAGCTAAACGTGCCACAGTGTGGCTACTGCCAGTCCGGACAGATGATGGCCGCTACGGCCTTACTTAAAGAACACCCAGAGCCAACTGATGAACAGATAGATGCCGTGATGTCACAAATCATCTGCCGTTGCGGCACCTACTACCGCATCCGCCAGGCCATCCATAAAGCAGCAGAATTAAATAGTTTAACCAGGCGCTAGGATGAACAGAAGAAACTTTTTGAAGATTTCCTCCCTGGTGGCTTCGGGCTGGCTGCTGGCAGAACTGGTGCCGGTAAAAGCCATGCTGGGACTGGAAGAGACACTCCCCAGCTGTTTTGAGCCCCACCCTCTCATCAAGTTATGCGACGATGGCAAGGTAGTGCTCTATGTAATGAAGCAGGAAATGGGACAAAGCGTTAATCGCTCTTTGCCTCTGATACTAGCAGAAGAACTGGAGGTAAATCCGGATGATGTAGTGATCGAAAACCTGCCCTACAACCCAACATCAGGCGGTGATTATAATACCTGGGGTAGTATGAGTGTGCGCACCGGCTGGTTACCCTTACGCACAGCAGGGGCTACCGCCCGAATCATGCTGATTGCTGCTGCCGCTGCAGACTGGAATGTTCCTGCGGAAGAATGTAAAGCTGAAAACAGCACCATCGTTCATCCGGGATCAGGCAAATCAGTGCCTTACAGTAAGCTGATCGACAAGGCCAGCAGTATGCCCGTTCCACAGAATCCGGTGCTGAAAGATCCAAAAGATTTTAAGTTGCTTGGGAAGGGACAGAAAAAGCTGAATATCAAACAAACCCTTACCGGCAAAACCATCTATAGTTTTGATGTGAAACTGCCTGGCATGTTATATGCCACTGTTGTACGCTGCCCGGTATCCAATGGCAAGGTAAAAAGCTGGGATGATACGGCCCTGAAAGAATTTGACAACAGCCTGCAGGTAGTGCCTGTTCAGGCAATGGGTGGTGGTATTGACAATAGAAACGGCCTGGCCATTGTAGCAAATAACAGCTGGCTAGCCTTGCGCGGCCAGCAACTGCTTAAAGTAGAATGGGAGCTGGGGCCTCATGGTGCTACCAATACTGAAAGTTTATACCAGCAGCTGAAAGAGGCTATTTCCACTACCCAGCCAACTGATATGTATAATGCTGAGGGAAAGGCTGAATCTTTTCAGCCGCTCAACAATTCGAAAGCCTATACTGCACGTTATGAATTGCCATACCTGGCCCATGCTGCCATGGAACCTGTATGCTGCACTGCACAACACAAGGATGGGAAATGGGACCTTTGGGGTGGTTTTCAGGCCCCTGGACTGATTGCTGATCATTTACCTAAAGCCTTTGGGATAGAAAAGGAGGCCCTATTTGTAAACCTGCTGCAAATGGGTGGTGCTTTTGGCCGCAAAGAAAAACTGGATAATGCAGCAGAGGCCATGCAGTTGGCAAAAGCGCTGAACAAACCTGTGAAGGTGTTCTTCAGCCGAGCTGATGATACACGAATGGACTTTTACCGGCCTGCGAGTTATCATGAAATTTCGGCAGTGGCAGACAGGAACAGCATAAAAGACTGGACACACCAGCAATCCATTACCACCTGGCCCGACAAAAACATATCAGGCGTGCATGATGGGTTTGGTGGAGCCATGGGAGATCTTTATTACCCTACACAAAGCTATAGCAGTGCTTTTTACCCGGTAGCTTCACCCCTTCCCATTGGCTCCTGGCGCTCCATCTCCTATCATCATAATGTATTTGTGATCGAAAGCTTTATAGATGAGCTGGCGCAGCAGCAAGGAATAGATCCTATACAGTTCCGGCTTAACATCCTGAAGCAACCTATGCCCGATGGGCCGATCAAAGATGCTTTCAACCCCAAACGGCTTGAGACAGTGCTGCAAAAATGCGCTGAAGCAATTGGCTGGTCGCAAAAGTCTGCTGATGGGCACTATAAAGGCATCGCCTGCTGCAACTACACCCATGCACAGGCCTATGCTGCCCATGCTTTCGAGATCAGCATCAGCCCCGAGAATACCCTGCAGATACACAAGGCAGTTTGCGTGCTGGATTGCGGCACCATTATAGATCCGGATGGCCTGAAGGCACAAATAGAAGGTAGCCTGGTATGGGGCTTAAGCGCAGCGATCAAGGAGGAAGTAACGGTAAACCAGGGAGCAGTCGTGCAGCAGTCTTACTTTGATTTTGATGTAATGCGGATGGGTGAAATGCCACCCTTCGAAATCATCCTAATCCCCAGCCAGGAAGCCCCTGGTGGAGCCGGGGAAACAGCAGTTCCTTCCATTGCACCAGCCCTCACCAATGCCTTAGCAGCCGCTACGGGTAAACGCATAAGAACACTGCCTGTTCTGAAGGAAGGATTTAAGCTGGTATGACTATTTATCATGAAGCGCTTCCGTCATACAACATAAAATTGCAGACTAATTAAGAAATTGAACAATACAAAAATTTTATTCAAGGAGAAGGCTCCAGCGCCTGGTTTGTAATACTGACTGATTGGATTGCTCCTCTGAACCAGGACACCTGATTCATTCGAACTCCTATGGAAGTTTTGGCTGCGGGACTGATGGGCATGTATTGTATTTCTCCGGATAAAACTTCCTCACCGTTTACATAGCCTTTCAGCTGCCCCTCCTGATAGATAAGACGTAAGCGTGCCCATGCTCCTACCGGAAAGGTTTTTGTGGAATCAATAAGGGTGAGTGAAGCACTGTCGGTACGGATAAACAGGTCGGGGTACCACTGATCACGATCGTTCAGCCGCAGCTCCATCAGGATGCGGCGATTGTCATTCTGAGGATCCTGAATATGGAGGAATCGCTGCTCGCGGTTTTGGGGGTAGCCTGGATAAGGCTTGTATATAACTTCTATGGTAAATCTGTCAGCGCCCGCTAAGGGGTTTGTTTCCAGGAGTAAGCCATCATCTATTCCATCAAACTCAATCGCCTGCCCGCCCTCCTCAGTATTGATGATGGAGGGGTTTCCCCACACTGTTGTCTTATGACCGCCTATCAATTCCAGCCTGTTGAGCTTCCAGATTTCTGTTTTTGTAGTGGTACAGGCAGCATAAAGTGATAGGCTTAGCACGGCTATTGCCACCTGCTTGATGGAAATTACCCGCATACAAAACTTATTTTGGATCTGGTTTATATATGCGCTCTGCCAGGGGCAGGTTTTGTGCCTTTACCTCAGCCAGCACCAGCTGAGCTACCAGGCGTGCACCTAATTCGCTGAAGTGGGTATTATCATCTACACCATTTGGATAATTAGGATGCTCTCCAGGCTTTAGCTGGAGGAAAAGCAGTTTTGAATGCTCCGGCCCAAACTCCTGCAGTAATTGCTGTGTCTTTTTATCCATATCGATGAGTGGCACCTGCTGCTCCCGGGCTACGGCACGGGCCAGATCAGAGTATTCTCCATGGGTTTCCTGAATCTTTCCAGAGGCATCAAAGCTTCTGCGGGCTACGGGCGTGAGCAGTACCGGGTTTGCCCCCTTGCTCCTGCTTTCGGTGATGTAGCGGGTTAAGTTCGTTTTGTACTCAGTGGGAGTGGTGTAACGGCCTACTTTCTCCGGCGACTCATCATTATGGCCAAACTGGATGAACACCCAGTCGCCTTCTTTCAGCTGGTTCAGCACCGGCTGCCATAAGTTTTCAGAAAGGAACGTTTTGGTACTGCGTCCGTTTTTGGCCCGGTTATCTACTGCAACCTTCTCATCAAAAAAATGGGCGAAAGGCATGCCCCAGCCTGTTTCAGGATATTTTCTTGTGTCTTTTATCGACATGGTTGAGTCACCAATCAAGTATACTTTTATCGGCTTTTTACCCGCTGGCTGAAATGCCAGCAACAGCACGCTGGTGATAAGGACTGATAATTTGATAATGCCTAATTTCATAAGTCTGCTTTTCTGTTGGTAAAGTCAACCCGCCGAAGATTTTATACCTACGGAGGTTTAAGTTTGCTGCCAAAGAACTAGTTTATTTCAGGAGTAACCTGCTCACCATTAATGGTTACCTCCTCAAAATCAATATTTTTAACATTAGAGAATTTGTAAGGCACTGTTACATTTTTGATGGTTACATTTTCCAGACGGACTCCGGTAACAGGTGATTGCTCATATCCCTCCAGCAGCACCCCTACTTTACCGCCGTTCTCCACCGTCATGTTCAAAACTTCAATGTTCCGAACAGTAGGTATGTAGGCGCCGGAGTCTTCGTAAAACATATTGACCCGGATCACCTGCTCTGCCACCTGACCTACTTCTATGTTACGCAGGTAAACGTTCTCTACCACACCACCCCGCATGGAGCTGGTTTTGATGCGCAGCGCCCTGTCAAGCTCGGGAGAGTTCATTTTGCAGTTTTCAGCCCATATGTTACGAGCACCGCCAGATATTTCACTACCAATTACCACCCCGCCATGCCCGTTGGCCATGGAACAGTTTTGGATAATGATGTTTTCGCTGGGTACATTGATGCGACGTCCATCAGCATTACGACCTGATTTGATGGCAATGCAATCATCGCCGGTATTAAAAAAGCACTCTTTGATGAGCACATTTTTGCAGGATTCCGGATCGCAGCCGTCGGAGTTAGGCCCCTGGCTCTCCACCGTTACCCCTTGTATGGTAACGTTGTTGCACAGCACAGGATTAAGGATCCACATAGGCGAGTTAACGATGGTCACTCCTTCTATCAGCACATTGTTGCAACGGTAAGGCTGTACAAACTGTGGGCGCAGATAATGACCGGTTCCAAACTTACGCTCTTCTACAGCAACACCCTTTTCGGCCATCTCAAAGAGCGAAGCCCTGTTAGCCTCCTCGTTCTGGTGTGGCATGCCCTGCTTCCAGCCGTACCTTGCCTGTCCTTTCCAGGGCCACCAGTTAGTCTCATCTGCCTGTCCGTCGAGCACACCCTCGCCGGTAAGGGCAATGTTTTCTTCCTCGAAAGCATAGATAAGGGGTGAGTAATTCATCAGCTCCACCCCTTCCCAGCGGGTAAATACCAGGGGCAGGTAATCATCGGGATTGGTTGAGAACAGGATCCTGGCGCCTTTCTGCAGGTGCAGGTTTACATTGCTTTTGAGGTAAATGGGCCCCGAGAAATAGTTACCTGCCGGCACCACCACACGGCCTCCGCCAGCCGCGTTGCAGGCCTCTATTGCTGCACGAAAAGATGCAGTGTTAACGGTTGTGCCATCTGCTACAGCGCCATAATCTGTGATCATAAAATCCCTGTCGGGGAAAGTAGGTGCCTGGATCTGGGCCAGCACCTCTTCCATTCTGTTCCAGGGGTCAGATCCGGCTGTAGGCTGGCTTTGTTCAGCTGTAGTACTTCTTCCACAGGAGGCCATTAGCAGTAGCATTAAAAAATAGAAGGAGAAACATAAAAATCTGTATGTATGCATGTTAAGTTAATTATCAATGATATGCTATGATTGCTACTCTTGCAGCATTGGAGTACCACGTTTACAAAATTGAATGGCAAAACCCCAGGGATCTCTCATCATCAGCAGCTGAGATCCATCTTCCAGGTGTTGATTACTTTCCAGGCTTGCTCCTGCCTGCAGCAGGCGTTCGCTGTCTCTGGACGGATCTACTGATACAAAGGCCAGGTGCACCAGCAGCGGGTGCATGGTTCTGTAAGGTGGTATATCTGCAGCAGGGTTGTTATAGATCTCCAGCATGATCGTTCCGCTGCTGTCGGCCAAAAAAGTTATAAAGGGCGATTCCTGCATCTGCCGTACAATCTTCAGGCCCAGATGCTCCACATACCATGCCGCCATGGCTAAAGGATCTGCTACATTCAGGGCAAAGTGTTCAAATTTCATTTTCAAAAATTTATATGTTTGCTGATCCGGGAATCAATTCGTTTGCTTTGCTTTCTGTTTCGGTTGTTGCCTGAATACTTTCTCTAAAAAGTTGGTGGTGTACTGCAGCGTTGGTTCAAACCAGGGGTGGAACAGCCAGAACGAATGAGGTGAATCTGGTATGGACCAATGTTCTGTATAGATCCCCTGGGCAGCCAGCAGCTTCATCATATCCGCTCTGCCTGCGTGGAAACGTGGATAGGAGCTGCTGATAAAGAGGATTGGCGGCGTATTTTTACCTGCATGTGTCAAGGCAGAAGCCTCCTCCCAGATTTGAGGAACATCTTCATAGGTACCTCCCAGCCACTGGGCAGCCATATTACCTTCTGCAGACTCAGGATGCTTAAAAGCCAGCACGCCATCCACATCTATAATGGCATGAACAATACTGGATAGATCAGAATGTTCTCCTTCACCCTCCAGTTTTTGCATTCCATTGGTAGTACCGATCAGTGCCGCCAGCTGCCCGCCTGCAGAGGTGCCATAAATAGCTATCCTGCTGGTATCTATAGAGTACTTCCCTGCATTTGCACGCAGCCAGCGTATGGCTGCTTTAATGTCATGTACGGCTGCCGGGTATGCTGCTTCAGGCGACAGGCGGTATTCTACGGCTGCCGTAACATAGCCCTTTGCTGCCAGCTGCTGTGCCATAGGCCTGGTAAGGACTTTGTCACCCGTTCGCCAGCCGCCGCCATGGACCAGCACAACTACCGGATGCCCCTTTTTACCCATTTGTTCCGGATGGTATAGATCCAGGTGCAGTGCTCTGTCTCCAAGTTTGCGGTATACCACATTCTCGCTTCCTTTTACACCATTAGGCAGCTGTGCCTGAACCGGTTTGATAAAAGGATAGTCTTTTTTCAGCTTGTGATAAGCACTATTTATTGTGTAGGAAGTATCTCTGGGAAAAATTCCATTTTGTGCGATAGCAGCCGTACTAAGCAATAAGAGTAAGGCCAGCAGTACGCTTACTGTACTTTTCTGTTGTACCATCTGGTTTCTGTTATAGCAGTGCTATTGTCTCCTGCCAAAATATTTTCGATCGTGTAGCTGGCGGCTTCCTTTTCAGTAAGCTGCTCCGACCATGCCACCCTTTCCCGGGCATTAGCGCCAGGACCGCTGTTCTTGAACTCAGCGTAATATGTTGTTTTTTCAGCCTCCGGTCTGGACCAGTTATGCCAGCCTTCGGGGCGGATATGATCACCAAGCACGCAATTCAAAAAAACTGTCTTGGCAAAATCCCGCCAGGGCCGACCAAGATATACCTCTTCTACTGCTGCATCTGCCGTTAGGGTGCAGCCTTTAAAAACATAACCATACCTGATCCATTCCGGTGTAGAAGCAGCGGTAATATAGGAATCTTTTTTGCTGTGGATGTGGCAGTTTTCGAAAAGGGCTGTGGCCGGACCAAAAATAAAATCGGTAGTTCCTTCAATATAGCAATCAACATAATACTGTCTGGATCCTTCGCCGGAGGCAAAGATAGTATCCTGATCACCTAAAAAGCGGCAGTTTCTGAATACCAGTCGGTCGCCCTCCACATGCAGAGCAACTGCCTGCCCTACCGGACCTGAGGTGTTCTGGATGGTAAGGTTTTCTACGTTGATATTATTGCCTTCTATTCTAAAGGTGTAGGTTTCAAAAGTACCCATTTTGCCCCTGCCGGCATGGTCGTCGTAGGTGATAATGGTATTTTCGGTACTCTCACCAACCAGGTTAATATCTGTTACCCAGGCCGGTATGTGCACCTTTTCTTTGTAGATGCCATTCCTGATATAAATGGTAATACGAATGGGTGTGAACGCCCTTACAGCATCAATGGCATCCTGAATGTATTTATAATCTCCACTCCCATCTTTGGCTACTACAATCTTAGTTTTGGGTGCTGCAGGAACTACAGCAGCAGAAGCCTTTTGCGTTGCATCAGCTGGCTCTGATATAAATTTATTTTGTGCACAGGCTGTTAAGGTGAGAAGCAACACAGCAAAAACAGCCAATATTATACGTAAATGGCGGTGATGAGCTTTTGTATAATTTATAAAATTACTATTTGTGGGGTTGTTTCTCATTGCTTGGCAACCTCCTTTAGTTTCAGGTCCTGCAGGCCTTCAAATACCAGTCTGGCTACTGCCTTTGCCCCTTCCGGCTGAAAGTGGGTATTATCTTTCTGTCCTTCGGGGTATGCCTGGTACACCCCTGCCGGTAAATTCATAAAATATTTGTTGGTTACCCACTCCTCTCCTTTGGCTGAGAAGAAATCCATAGAACGCTGGTTAAGGTCAATGAGGGGAACATTCAGCTCACTGGCTACTTCTTTTACTGCCTGCGGGTAGTCGCCGTGTACATTCGAGAGTCTGCCGTCTTTCCAGGGATAATTACGGGCAACAGGTGTGAGGAGAATGGGCAATGCTCCTTTCTGGCGTGTCTGGTTAACGTATAGTCGCAGGTATTCCTTATAGCCCTGGATGCTTACATAACGCTCCGGTTTATTCTCGGCTGCATCGTTATGTCCAAACTGTATCAGCACCAGATCACCCTTTTCCAGTGCGTTATATACTTCTGCCCAGCGGCCTTCTTCAAAAAAGGTACGGGTGCTACGGCCGCCACGTGCTTTATCAAGCACCAGCACACTGTCTGCCTTGGTGAGGTGACTTATTTTCGATAGGCTGTCCCTGCTTACAAAAGGCTGAAATACCTGCCCCCAGCCCATGAGCGGGTAGCGCTGACGCTGATAGTCCTCTCCTTCATAAAGGCTATAATCTGCCATGGTAGAATCGCCGATCAGAAAAAATTTAACCGGCTTTTTCTTCAGAGGAATAAAAGACATGCACAAAAGGAAAATCAGTAAGATCTGCGTTATGTGCAGTACACTTTTCACTATTGGTTTCTTAGTCATCAGACTCTCGTTAGTTTATTAAAAAAAGGAAGAAAAACAAATACAGGTACAGCCCAGATGGGCCATACCTATATATTAAACCACCAATCAACCAACCAAAAAATTAAAACTATTTCATCGAGTAAATCTTATCACCGGCACGCTTGCCACTGCTAATCTGCCGGGCTGCATCAGTGAAGTCTTTATTTTCAAAAGAAACGTTCTTTGTTTGCTCTCCCAGCAGGCGTACTACCGGCTCTTTCGAATCCTGATAGGCCAAACCACTTACTGCAATATTTTTGCTGTTATAAATAGTAAGTGTAGGACCATTGGTGGCCAGCACCTTTACATTCTTAAGCGCAATACCATCAGAATCGATCATGGTAATACCATTTTCGGTTTGCAGCACTGCATTTTCCAACTGTACATTCCTAAGGTTCATTTCAGGCAATCCCTGGAAAAGCGCAGCGGTTTTAGAGCCTGTAGCGGTAATATTCTTCATGAAGATGTTCCTGAAGATGGGTGTCTCTTCGTTCACCGGCACCAGACGCTCATCTCTTTTCTCATCTTCGGCTTTTTCGTCCTGCTCCAGAATGGGTGAATTACCCTGGTAGAACATATTGAAGCGGATGGCTTCTGTTGGGATATTGATCATGTCGATGTCAGAGATCCAGATATTTTCTACCACACCGCCACGGCCGCGGGTGCTTTTGAAGCGCAGGCCTACATCAGTCCCCATAAAGGTGCAGTTAGATACATGCACATTTCTTACCCCACCAGACATTTCGCTGCCGATCACAACCCCCCCATGCCCATGATATACTATATTATTTTTCACAATTACATTCTCTGTAGGTATTCCACGCCTGCGACCGTCTGCATCTTTGCCAGATTTAAAGCAGATGGCGTCATCGCCCACATCGAAGCTATTGTTGTAGATCAATACATTTTTACAGGATTCCAGGTCGATGCCATCGCCATTCTGGGCGTACCAGGGGTTTCTAACGGTAAGGTTACGCACAATTATATCTTCGCTCATCAGTGGATGCAGGTTCCAGGCTGGGGAGTTCTGGAAGGTAGGACCATCCAGCAGCACCCGCTTTGACTTTACAATGCTCACCATCACCGGGCGAAGGAAATCCTTTACCTCTTCAAACTCTTCTCTTGTTTTATATGGGGGCACGTTAAAGTTTTGGGTTCTTTCATGCCCCAGTTTTGCCTGTTCTGTCGGGAACCAGGTATCACCTTTTTCATTCAGCACCCCGCCGGATTTCACCAGCGTCTTCCACTGTGAGGAGGTCATTTTTCCTTTTTTTACAAAGCGCCAGGAGTCGCCGGAGCCATCAAAAACACCTTTGCCGGTAAAGGCAATGTTTTCCACCTCCTTTGCATAAATAGGCGATATATTGCGCCAGGTATCTAGTCCTTCAAAACTTGTTTCTACCAGCTCATAATCATTAAAATCATCACTGAATTTTACCAGCGCACCCTGTTCTGTGTGGATGTTCACATTGCTTTTCATGATGATGGGGCCGGTAAGCCAGATACCACTGGGTACAACTACCCTGCCACCACCTTTGTATGATACATCAGCGATAGCTTTGGCAAAAGCTTCAGTATTTTTGGTGATACCATCACCCACGGCACCAAAATCTTTAATACTCACCGTATAATCGGGAAAGCTGGTTTCTTTTACACGTGGCATGTTAAACTCTACGCCTCTATATACCCAGTCTTCCGTACCGCCTGTAGCAGGCGCTACAGGCACTGCCGGCGTGCTTGCGCTGGCAGTATTGTTTGGTGGTGTTTGCGTGGTGCCTTCACTTGGCTTTTGTGTCTGGCAGGCATACTGGAACATTCCAGCAAAGGCCATGACCAGCAAAATCTGGTTTGAAAAAATCTTTCTGTCAGTCATATTCATACCTTTTTCAGTTCTTGGTTAGTTTGGTAGATTCAGGATGGATCCTGAACCAGTCGAAATCGGCGTAGCCGGAATCGTTAATTTTGTCCAGGCGGGTAGCAAAAATGCCTACTTTAGCACCAATCCAACGACCTACTGCTGCCGTAAATGGTCGTCCAACAGTCTTATATTTGCTACCATCCTGGCTGTAACTGAAGTGGCATTTTGCGCCTTTATCAACCTTAACTCTTAGGTATACTTCATCTCCTTTCAGTTTGCCCAGCAGCTCCTCTTTTTCAGGAGTGCCCTTATCTGCATTGGCTACGGTGGTATACGCCAGGTATACACCATCTTCTTTGCTTACCAGCGAGAGGTGGGCATAACTTTCGCCCATCACAATCAGGCCCACACGTTCGTTCTTTAGCTTTTCATTGGGATAAAAGCTAAGCTTTGTAGTGGCAGTAAATTCCTCTGCCGGAAACTTCTGCAGCAGCAGGTTTGGAACATCCCAAAGGTTTTTAGCATCCGGAGGCATCTGGTCTGTAAACAGCCGGAGAAATCCTTTAGGACCGGCCGTAAATGCCCAGGTTACTTTTGGATTGGCATGCCACTGCCATTGAAGCCCAAGGGCTGTGCCTTCAAATTCATCAGATTCCGGTGGGGTGGCAACGGGATAGTTTTTGCCTACATCTGGCTTTTTGTGGCTCATCACCGGCTGACCTTTGCCGTCGCCATCTTTGTCTTCGCCTATTACAGGCCAATCGTTGATCCACTTCATGGGCTGCAGGTGCACAATACGTCCGTAGGCTTCTTTATCCTGAAAGTGAATGAACCATGATTCACAGCTCTCCAGCGATACCCAACCACCCTGGTGAGGGCCGTTAATATTGGTGCTGCCCTGATCCATTACGATGCGTTCCTCATATGGACCGTACACATTTTTTGAACGAAGTACCAGCTGCCAGCCCGTAGACACGCCACCAGCCGGGGCAAACATATAGTAGTAGCCGTTACGCTTGTAAAACTTGGGGCCTTCTACCGTAGGATGGGCTACATGTCCGTCGAATACAATGGTGCCTTCGTCAAGCAGCTTTGTGCCATCGGGACTCATTTTATTTACTACCAATATACTTTTGATGCCTGCCCTGCTGCCGGCAAAGGCATGAACCAGGTATGCCTTTCCATCATCATCCCAGAGCGGACAGGGATCGATCAGCCCTTTGCCCTCCTGCACCAGCACAGGTTCTTCCCATGGACCTGCAGGATCTTTGGCTTTTACCATGTAAATGCCAAAGTCAGGATCGCCCCAGTAAATATAAAATTCACCCTGGTGGTGGCGGATGGCTGGTGCCCAAACGCCATTGCCATGTTGTGGTGTTGAAAAATGCGCCAGGGGTTCCTGTCGATCCAGGGCATAGCTAATGAGCTTCCAGTTTACCAGGTCATTAGAATGTAAAATGGGCAGGCCCGGAGCTGCATTGAAGCTGGAGGCTGTCATGTAAAAGTCATCCTCTACTTTACAGATATCCGGGTCGGAGTAATCGGCATGCAAGATCGGATTTTTGTAGGTACCATCACCCTGATCTGCTACCCAGACTTTTGAGATTGTATTGTTGTCTTTTATAACCTTCTGTTGGGCTAAACCGGCTGATCCTGCAGTCAGTAGCAGGAACATAGTTGTGAAGATCTTTAAGCCCTTATGGTTCATAAGTCTTTCTTGATATCCTGTTAAATGGATTTTCAGCCCCTTTTAATCTTATTTTAAATTCAAATGTATTCGCTGGAGCACCCGTTTACTGTCCCGAAGCAATCAGGCTTTCTTCTGGGTTCCAGTCTCCGAAAATGGCGTTAAGGCTGTAGTCTCTGAGGCTTTGCTGGCTAAGCTGGTGCGACCAGCTCACCCTTTTCTGAGGTGCTGCACCTGGCCCCTTTGATCCGTATTCCGCATAGAAAGAGGTTTTTTCTGCATCCGGTTTATCCCAGTTGTGCCAGCCTTCAGGCTTTATATGATCGCCCAGCTGGCTGTTGATGAAGACTGTTTTGGCATAGGGCCTCCAGGGTCTGCCCAGGTAGTAGGAATCATCAGGTGCATTACCTGTTATGCGACAATTAAGGAACACAAATCCGTAGGGCTCTCCTTCTTCTGTAGAAGCGGCGGTAATATAGTTGCCACCCTTTTTGCAGAAGATTTCACAACCCTCGAATACAGCAGTAGACCATCCGAAAATAAAATCAGTGGTGCCTTCTATATAGCAGTTTTTGTAGTACTGCCTGCTCTCCTTTCCATGGGGGTACAGGGTATCCTGGTTGCCTAAAAACCTGCAATTGTTAAAAATCACTTTATCGCCATCCACCCGCACGGCAACAGCCTGTCCTACCGGTCCTGCACTGTTTTCAAAGGTGATGTTTTCTGCAATAAAACTATCACCAAATACAAAAAATCCCGACGAGCCGGTGGTGCCCATTTCCTCGCCAAAACGATTCTTTTTCTGGGCAAAATCATCGTTGGTGATGATGGTCTTATGCACATCTTCTCCTACCATTCTTACCCCTGTTTTAGAGGCTGGAAGGATTAGTTTTTCTTTGTAAACGCCAGATTTTATGAAGATGGTAGTGGTGTTCTTCCTGAAATCAGGCACCGCCATAATAGCCTCCTGCACTTTGGCAAAATCGCCGCTCCCATCCTTTGCTACCACAAAATCATAAGACTGTGCCTGCCCTATGTCACACAGGAGGCAGAGGAAACAGGCAAGGATAAAAGCTATTTTAGGTTGTTTCAGCATCTTACAGCAAACTTGTTTTGCTCAGTTAGTTATTCTGCGCAGACTTTCCATTTACTTCTTCCATTTGCAGGGATGCCATAATGAAAGGTCCCACTGCTTTTGGATCATTATCGCGTTTGGGTTCGCCAATATAATACTCGTAGGAACCATCGCGGTAAGGGTTGCCACCAAGTCCGGAAACTGAAACAGCGTCAGTGATCGTTACCTGCCCGGCCTCATCTACTTTGATGAACCTGTCCAGGATTCCCTTGTAGCCTTCTTTGGCATCCACTAGATATTTCTGGTCGATGTAGCCATTTTTGGCAGCCTTGGCCAGGAAGTAGACAAACATGCTGGAGGCAGAAGATTCCAGGTAGTTACCTTCTCTGCCACCCTGGTCCAGCACCTGCCACCACAAACCTGATTCAGGATCCTGGTACTGCACAATGGCATCGGCCATCTTCTTTGTTACCCGCAGTATCTCGTCTCTTTTAGGATGATCTTTGGGGAAATAATCCAGTACATCTACCAGCGACATGGCATACCAGCCCATAGCCCTGCCCCAGAAGTTGGGTGAAAGACCGGTTTTAGGATCGGCCCAACGCTGCTTGCGGCTCTCGTCCCAGCCATGATGGTATAGGTTTTTATCTTTATTCCATCCGTACTTATCCATCAGGATGATCTGATTGGCAACATCATCAAAAAGGGCAGGTTCATTGAATTCTGCCGCATACTGTGCCAGGAAGGGGGAGCCCATGTACAAGCCATCGAGCCACATCTGGTTAGGGTATACTTTTTTATGCCAGAAACCTCCCTCAGAAGTGCGGGGGTGATTTCGCATCTGGTCCCTAAGCTCATCAATGGCAAGCTTGTACTTTTCTTCACCGGTTTCTTTGTAGAGCTCAATCAGGAATTTACCAGGGTTCACCCTGTCGATGTTATAGTCAGATTTCTTATAGGTTTTGATGCTGCCATCCTCACTGATCATAAAATCAGCAAAATTCTTGATGTAGTTGAGGTACCGCTCATCACCTGTCTTGTCATACACCTTATCTATTGCCGACATCATCAGGCCATGGGTATACTCCCATTTGGGCTTTTCGTTGAAGTCAATGGTCCAGCCTTCGGGGTTTCGCTGCATATCTGAGGTGGCCATGCGAATATACAAAGGTGTTTCTGCCTGCGGAACTGCACTTTCTACTATGGCAGACTCATTTTCTCCGGCAGCGGTTGTGGAGGAACCAGAGCTGCAGGCTACTGAAAGCAGCACTGTTATTGGTAAAGTGTAAGCGATTATCTTCATCATTATTGGTTGTTAACTTGCTTTTTGACCCTTATTTTTTACAGACCAGCTGATCAATATGGTTTATCAGGTACCCTCCTGATCTACAAGGCTGTTCAGGTAAACTTCGATATTTGTATAGTGCTTATCCAGCCCTGTGGCACTTGCATCTGCCGGATTAGCAGGATTTAGCTGATTCTCCTGCTCCCAGGCATCAGGCATCCCATCCTTATCCTGATCTGGAGCTGCCTTGCCTGCTTCTAGAGCTGGCCAGTCGCCAACGTCCTGCTGAGTATCGATAATGCCATCCTGCTTTTTTCCATAGCTGGCAGTGCCAGTGGCTACTTCTTCCAAAATTCTGCGATCGAGGGCATCCCGTCTGTGGCTGGCACCTGCATCAGCCAGTACCCTGGTAAAAGCTGCTTCTGCAGCCTCTTCCGGGATAGCTACAACCGGTACAGCAGTGCTGATCACAGAGGCATCAGGAGTTTTTCCCTCTACCCCTAATTTGTTGTTTTTGCTCACATCCGGAAATCCCGCTACATAATTTCCTGCCACATAAAATCTACCATGTGGTGTCCAGGTATCCAGTATTCTTTTCTTTCTGTTTGCTTCTGTTGCCGGTCCGGCTTTATAGTAGTTATTTACCATATTGTGGTTCCCCTGCTCCCCACCATAAGTGCTGTTGGCTTTCCAGTTATAGACCACATTATTGCGAAAATCTACCACCTCCTGCTCCGGCTTGCCTTTGCTTTTAGTGCGCGCACCATTGAAGCGAGGGTTCCTGCTTTTGTGATGCACCAGCAGGTTGTGATGAAAGCTTGCTCCGTTGCCTCCCCATATGCCGCCGTAGCCATGCTCTCCTTTTTTATGGACTGAATTATTCAGGCTCTCGGAAATAATGCTCCACTGCAGGGTGAAGTTTTCATTATCATAGAACGAGGCACTTTCATCAGTTCCCCAGCTAAAGGTGCAGTGGTCGATGATCAGGTTTTTATTGCCTATTGAACTGATGGCATCATCCTCTACTCCTCTTTCATCTCCCATCCTGGAGCGGATATAGCGGATAATGATGTTATCAGCATGTATTTTTATGGGGTAGTTCTTGATGGTAATGCCTTCGCCAGGGGCAGACTGTCCGGCAATGGTAAGATCTCCCTGCTTTATCTCAAGCGGAGATTCAAGGGCGATCGTACCACCAACCCTGAACACCACTATGCGTGGACCTTTTTCTGTTATGGCAGCTCTTAGGCTACCTTCACCACTATCATTGAGGTTAGTAACAAGTATTACTTTACCCCCCCTTCCGCCGGTGGTATACTTTCCGAAACCTTCGGCACCAGGGAAAGCAGGTATCTGCTGCTCCTGAACCACCTCACTATTTTCAGCAGACTGCACCTGGCTACAGGAAACAGCGAAAACAGCCTGCAACCCCAGTAAAAAAGCTATGCCCTTATTCATCTTGCCCATGCTCATCTGTTTCTTATAGAGTCTGTACCGCCAGAATCCGAATAATCAATATTTTGCCTTTATCCTGATGATCGCGTATATCATCAGCAGTCAATAGCGTGCAAATGCGTCTTCATTACCGTCACGCTGGGTTCACTAACTCGTTCAGGTATACTTCAATATTTGTGTAAGTATCATCAAGTGTATATTTCGAAGCATCTGCAGCATCGGCAGGATTTAGCCTGTGCTTTTGTTCCCAGTTGTCGGGCATGCCATCCAGGTCTTTGTCTGATGGAACTTCACCCGACTTAAGCTGTGGCCAGCCGCCCGCCTCATCCTGTGAATCAATAATGCCATCCTTATTTTTGCCCAAAGCAGCACTGCCATTACGAACATCCTGAACAATTCTGATGTCCACGCCATCACGTACAAGGCTGGCACCTGCGTCTGAAAGCACCTGCTCATAGGCCTCGGCTGCAGGCTGGTCAGTGACAGCTTCTACCGGAAAAGCTGTAGCAACCAGCGCCGCATCAGGATTTTCAATATCCACACCTTTACGATTCTCGCTGCTTACTTCCGGAAAGCCATGCACATAATTATTTGCTACATAAAACTGGCCGTATGGTTCATAAGGCTCCACGATCCTGTCCTGCTTCGACTCTTTAGTAGCCGGACCTGGTTTATAATAGTTGCTCACCATATTATAACGGCCTCTTTCGCCACCGTAAACACTGTTGTCTTTCCAGTTGTAGATTACATTATTGCGGAAGTCAACCAGCTCATTTTCAGAATTTTCTGTTGTGCTGGATCCACTAAAACGAGGCGTTCTGCTTTTGAGGTGCGCCAGCAGGTTATGATGAAAGCTTGCGCCCACACCGCCCCAGATGCCTCCATAGCCATGAGCTCCTTTTTCATGCACTGACTCATTCAGGCTTTCGGAAATGATGCTCCACTGCAGTGTAAAATTCCTGTTGTTGTAGAAAGAAGCTCCCTCATCGGTACCCCAGCTCATGGAAGCATGGTCTACAATGATGTTGTTTCTTCCTGTGGCACTGATGGCATCGCCCTGATGCCCTTTTTTATCGCCCATCCGGAAGCGGAGGTAGCGCACAATTACATTATCGCCCTTGATCTTCATGGGGAAATTACGAAGGGTAATGCCATCTCCCGGCGCAGATTGTCCGGCAATGGTGAGGTTCCCTGTATTTATATCCAGTGACGATTCGAGTTCTATGGTGCCTGAAACGGCAAACACTATAATTCTGGGCTCCTTCATGCGCAGGGCTTCCCGAAAGCTGCCGGGGCCGCTGTCATTGAGATTGGTTACCACCACCACCTTACCGCCACGACCTCCAGTGGTGTATTTACCAAATCCTTCTGCACCCGGAAAAGCAAGTGCCTGCTCATTATTCTGATCTGCAGTGGCTGTGGCAGCACCTGTAGCTTGCACAGAGGCTGTATCTGCCAGAAGAGCTGAAACAGTTGAACGCTGGCTACAACCTGCAAGACCTGCTACCTGTAATCCTATACAAAGGATTAGGACATAAATATGTGTGTTAGCTTTTTTCAAGTATTGGTTTATTTATCCAGGGGTAGTTTGTGGTTCTATACTGTTTAACGCCAGCCCGTAATTATTTTGCAACCAGGTTTAGCTTAACGGGCTGAGCCAGCTCACGGGCAGTTCTGTTCAGGTATTCCATAAACTGTGACTCCGTGGTAATTCCTTCTTTTTCCAGCTCCCAGGCAGCCAGGTAGTAATATTCGACCTGTCCTGCCGAAGGTTTTATCATCACTACATGGCTATGTTCGTCTTCGGTAAAATCTATAAGATCTTTAGGCCTGAATAAGATTGCCAGTCCAGCATTATCATCATTGAGGGTTTGTTTACCCCAGGTAGCCAGATATCCCCACTCCCCATCTTTTCCCCTGCTGGTGTGGAGTTTTGTCTCTGGTGTTTTGGTTAGGCCTGTGCTGATATTATCTGGATTTCCTTCTATGTTAACCAGCTGATGGGTAAGGCGGCTGCCTGCATGAATACCAATTACAGACTGCAGGTTCAGGGTTTCTCCTGCCACTCTCCAGCCCCAGTAGTTTGTGGTGATGGAGGAATATACAGGTCCGTTTTCTGTGATTTTCGTGGCAATGCTATCTGTTTTATCTACCCTGATGGCCTTGCCTTCATGGAAAAGTGCCAGTGAGCCAACGCCCAGGGCTTTTCCTACTTTTAGTATGTCCATACCCCATGGCTGCATCTCATGGTAGGAATCGAAACCATCAAGGCCTACCTGCTGCAGTACCATTTCGTTAGTCTTCTTGCCAAATACATCTACCCCATTGCGCCAGTCGAGGTAAAAGCGGTAGCCTACTTTATCTGATTCCCAGCCGGGTCCTTCGTAGCGTATAAAGTAAGAGTGATCGGTATGTTCATCGGGCACGCGCAGTGAATCTACATTTTTGAACTCCCCACCTATATATTTTCTGTTTTCGAACCTGCCGCCAACTTTATGAGATAGCTCGGCCTGTGTACGCTTGGTATATTCTCTTTTTACTGCTCCACTGTCTTTGTAGCGGATGGTTAATCTTTTGGTTTGTCCTGCCTCTAGTTGGGGCAGTATGGCTACAATTCCTTTTTTTTCCGGATCCTGCTTGTTGTACTGGCTGGGAATTTCAGTGGTGCCATCTATCACTACAAAAGCATCAGCATTAAAGCCTGCAATATGGTTTTGTATTTTATCTTCTGCTAGAAACACCATGACGTCTGTACGTTTGTGGTTCAGCGGATTATTGATTTCCACCACGAACGTACGTGGGAATAACTGTTTTAGATCCTGGGCACCTGCCACTGAAGCATAAAAAAAGAGTATGAGCAGGTAAACTAACCGATACATACGACAGGAATTAATTTTGATAATATTTATGCCCGTAACCAGCATGATATACCTTGAAAATGATTCGCTTGCAAAAGCTAATATTTTGAAAAAATGTATGCTTCAGACCTGGACTGCTATTGATTTCCAATCCTGATGCTTACGTTATAAAAATATGCGGATACCAGCAACAGAGGCTGATATCCGCACCTTGATTATGCTGTTACTCTAATACTTTGATATCAAAAGTGAAGATATCAGCTTTGCTGCCTGCCGCAGTGTTTGGATCATGGGCTTTCACATATACAAGTCCTTTTTTACCATCAGCTGTTTCAAAAAGGATTACAGAGCCCACTCCCCCATCTGCTACTTCTATACGTTTTTTGAAATCAGTACCTACTGACATAGCGTTCAGTTCTTCTGCTGTAACAGATTCAAAATAAGCGGCATCCTTATCGGCCAGCAGCAGCATTTTTGTCTCATTCTTTACTGGCCAGCTCAAGTCTTTATAATAGTTATTATCTAACCATGAGTTGCCACCAGGTGAGAACAGGTCAAGCCCATTATCACCACCGGAATCAGCGGCTATGAAGTCGATGTTTTCACTAACTCCCTCATCCATGCCTTGTGCAAGCGTAAAAGTTTCTCCCTCTGCAGAGAAAGCAGTTACCACACCTTCATCATTACGGTTACCCTGGGCATTTACAACTACATTAGTATGCGCAACAATTTCTTTGGGCTTCTCAGTAACTGTAAATGGTGTTGCACTTACTACTGGTTCCTCATTTACCGGGGTAAGGGTGAGTGCACCAGTTACAGCGCCTTCCGGAACTGTGAAAGTAATGGTTCTGCCATTTGCTGCGAGGGAATAGTCAGTGATTTCCATATCTCCCAACATCAGGGAGGCGACTTCGCCTTCTGCTAGTGTATGCACTGTAAAATTAGCAGTTACCTGTGTACCAACTGGTCCATCTGCAGGAGTGAAAGTGAGCAAGGGCACCTCCTCATTTACAGAAATACTGATGGTTTTCTCTACAGATCTGTTTTGTGAGTCAACCGCCATTATTCTTAATCCTGTTACCTCTGGTGTATAGGCAGGAACAAAATTGAATATATACAATTTGCTGTCAACATTGTTGAAGCTGGTTATTTGTTGAATCACTTCGTTCCCGGAAGATTTAAGTAATTCCATGGTTATTTCTTTCAGACCGGCATCTGATTGCACAGTACCTTTTATGGCTGGGCCTCCAACACCATCTACAGTTTCAATCCCCTGCAGATCTGCCTCAGCAACTGAAAATGCAATTCTAGGTACATCATTGGGAACAGTCTCTTCTTCCTCACAAGCTGTTAACACTAAAAATGGCGTTATCAGCAACAGTAAAAGTTTGGTATAGATTTTCTTCATGGTGGTTTGGTTATGGAATATTTTTACTAGCATTCACTTACATTTAAGCCATTGTATGTGCAATCGATTGCATTATAGCTAAAAATCTTTCTTTTTACAATACAACAGTATCATTTTTTCAAATCTGATTACTTCAAACGAATTAGTACTCATTAAAGAGGTATCAAAACTTAAAAAATAATCGTCAGGCAAAACAGCACTCTATACAACACCATTTGAGTATTTAAATATTGGTACTTTTTTTGCGCAATCGATTACATTTTCATACTTACACCTCATGATGAACCTTTGCCAGTTTACATGCCTTTCACAGCATCAGCAAGCAATGCATTTGTATGACTGCATCTACTCTCTTATAAAAATTACTCTTCTAACTATTTTCTTTTCAGCAGTTTGCAGTACACAGAAGTAAACACCCTCCTGCAGCTTACCCCACAATCCGGCAGTTTCTTTAATGGTAATTTGATGTGTACCTGCACTGTATACCTGCTTCTCCTTTACATTCATGACCAGGCGGTTCTGCATGTCGTATAAAGAGAGCAGCACCGGCTCCTGCTTTTTCAGCTCAAACATAATGGTAAGGCTGCCGGAGAATGGATTTGGATAAGCATTAAGTGCTGCAAGTGTTTGTGGATCATCCAAACCTGTAACAGCTCCCATAGCAGTAGTAAAAGTCCAGGTGTCGCCGGTTACAGCAGATTCTCCCGCTCCCTTAGAAGTTACGCTCCAGTAATATGCTGTAGCCTCATCAAGCTGGGTGATTGTGTACTCTGGCTCCACCAAACCTTCCGCAAGCAGCTCAAGCTGGTCGGGTGAGCTACCCATGTACAAATCATATTGCAGCCCATCGCCACTCCAGCTTAAGGTTAGCTGTTCCGGCGCAACACCAGTCAGACCATCTGCAGGGGAAGGCTGAAAGGGAGCCATTGGCGCAGGCTGGGTTTCTACTGCCAGATGATTGCTGTAGGCAGAAACCAGCTCTTCATTTTCAACACGCAGCCGGTAATAGTACCATTGCCCTGCCTCCAGCTCCTCGTCGGTATAGCTGGTGGTATTGGGCGCCAGCTCTGCTAACACTGTATAGGTACTGCCTTCATCAACAGAGCGCTCCAGTATTATTTTGGTTTCCGTATCATCATTGTCTGTCCAGCTAAGGTTTATGCTGGTGGTGGTAATATCTGTGGCTGTTAGTTCGGTAGGATAGCGTAAAAAATCTGCGGGTGGGGTTTCCAGCAGGCCATTCAGGTATTCTTCCAGGTTGGTATAACCATCTCCGTCCCCATCGCCATTTCTGTCTGCAGCATTGTCGGGATCAAGACCATTGGCTGTTTCCCAGGTATCTGGCATGCCATCATTGTCTGTATCAGGTGGTGCAGGGGCTGAAAATACCTGGGGCCAGCCTCCTACAGTTTCCTGTGTATCGATAATACCCTTACCGGCACCATAAGCGCCGCCATAGCTTACCTCTCCTGTTTCCACTTCAGTTGTTATCCTGGCATCAATCGGGTCACGATAAGGATAGCTGGCGCCTGCAGCGGCCAGTACACTTGTAAATGCAGCCTGTGCGGGCTGAGTTTCAACGGGGGCAAACTGGAAGGGATCATTCACCCTTATTGTTGCAAGATCATCTGCATTTGGCCCCTGTACGCCGCCATTCCAGTTATCTGCAGACACCTCGGGATAACCTTCTACAAAATTATCAGCAACATACCATTTTCCCCAGGGAAGGCTGCTGTCATAAGATGGATTGATGATCCGGTACCTTTTGGCACCACTTGTGGAAGGACCTGGTTTGTAGTAGTTGGCCACCATGTTGTGGTTACCTCCCTCTCCACCATAGGCGCTGTTACTACCCCAGTTAAATATTACGTTATTCCTGAAATCAACCAGCTCTGTTTCTGGTGTGGTGGTATAGCGGGCTCCATTAAATCGGGGATTGCGGCTGGAGTGGTGTGCCAGCAGGTTGTGGTGAAAAGTTGCACCCTTGCCTCCCCAGATACCGCCATAACCATGGCGGCCTTTATCGTGTACTGATTCGTAGAGACTTTCACTTAATATGCACCACTGCATGGTAAAATTCTCATTGTCGTAAAAACTGCCAACCTCGTCTGTACTCCAGCTCAGGGAGCAGTGATCTATGATGATATCTTTGTTTTCTCTGCCCCACATGGCATCCAGCTCCCTGGCTTCCACATCTCCGGGCCTAATCCGCAGGTAGCGGATAATTACATTATCGGCATTTATAACCAGACCGCTGCCCTTGATGGTAATGCCATCACCGGGTGCAGTCTGCCCCGCTATGGTGAGATTACCATTGCGTATGCGCAGATCGGTTTCCAGGTGGATAACACCTGACACACGGAATACAACTGTTCGTGCACCTGATTTCTCTACCGCTTCCCTAAAGCTGCCGGGACCTGAGCTGTTCAGGTTTGTAACTTCAATAACTGCTCCGCCTCTGCCTCCTATTGTATAACGGCCAAAACCCTCTGCACCTGGAAATGCCAGTTGCTGCTCCTGCCCCCGGGCCGGGCCAGAAAAAACAATAAGTAAAGCTATCAGCAGACCAGCAAAATAGGGGTAGTTTTTTATCATGGCAGAAAATATTGTTAATGGCTTACAGCAAAAAGAATTGGGCTGTAAACAGAAATAAACATTTAAAAACAAAAGCTAAAGAAGCAGGTGCGTGTAATCGATCATACACGCAGCCTGATCTTTAGCTTATCTGTTTAAAATCCGGTATTTTTTAAATTATATGTGATCATGCTGACCATCATCAAAAAACTAGATTAATAACCGGGATTTTGCTGAACATCTGCTTCATTCAGGTCAATGGCCAGTTGTGGGATAGGGCGCAGGATCTTCAGGTTTCCGCCGGTGCCCTCGAAAGGATTAATACCACTTTCAAACCAAGTCCTGATATCACGATTGTAAAGCTGAGTTCTCTCTATCAGTTTACCTGTGCGCTTCAAGTCAAACCAGCGGTGATACTCACCTGCCAGCTCTCTTGCCCGTTCATTCAGAATGAAATCTATGTCTACATTAGCAGCTGTGATTCTCATTTCAGCTTCTCTGCCTGGTTTGGCGGCACGTAAGCGCACAGCATTGATTCTTTCTGCCGCAGTACCCTGCTGGCCCGCTTGCAGGTAAGCTTCTGCAGCTATCAGATAAGTTTCGCCTAAACGTGCCAGAATAATGTCACGGGTGCTGCTACCATTGTTGGAGAAGGCTGATTTAGGATCGTCAAACTTTTTGAGACCTGGAGAAGTACCATCCAGTGAGTTTGCACCAGCTTCCCATCCAATGGGGTAAGGTCTGATCCTTGCTGCTGCACGGGTTTCGGTATTGGCTGCACGCCAGGCTGCTGTATCCTGCACTGCCCAGCGTGGAGCAAAGTAGGTCTCAACAACAAGGTCATTAAGTTCGCCATTTCTGTCGTAGTAGTCGTAGTAGCGATCGTATACCTCTACCATAAAAGTAGCCTCGAAACGAGCGTCATGCTCGCTGAATGCATCGAACAGGAACATGGTTGGTACCAGGGTGTTTGAGCGATACGGATATCCCTGCACAGCTCCTTCACCCCCAAGGTAAGGTCCAAAGAAGAGATTCTGCATATGACCATCTTCACGGGGATCTACAATAGAAGAAGATGAATATTGCACAGCAAACAGTACTTCTTCGTTATTCTCATTACCTGGGAAGAACAGTTCCTCGAAGGAATTAACCAGGGAGCCTCTGGAGATAGCCTCATCTGCATAAGCAGCTGCTTTCTGAAAATCATCTGCCGCTGCATAAGACTCATACCCTCTTGTTAAATGCACTTTAGCCAGGAAGTGGTACACCGCCGCCTTATCAACGCGTCCACGGTTTTCTGCATTTTCCGGTACCAGCTCCAGCGCTTCTTCCATTTCTGAAAGAATAAACTGGTAAACCTCAGAAGCAGGTCTTCTCTCAAACTCTGTAACCACTTCATTCAGAAAGTCAGTTACCAGTGCAACATCGCCAAACTGCTGTACCAGCAGAAAGTAATAGTAAGCCCGCAGGAATTTAACTTCTCCCTTGCGCTGTTCCAGCACGGCTGTTTCCTCTGTTATATCATTGTAATAAAGGGCAGTGTTTGCCTGACGAATAGCTGCGTATACATTCAGGTAAAACTCTTCCACTGCTCCTTCTGCCGGGCCCAGGTTCCGGTATTCACTGATGCCCTCCGGCTGCTGGTTACGGCCCTCTACAAACAGATCGGTACCGGCAGAGAACACCCATGGCTCAATGCCATAAACATCCCGAAGTGTTGCATAAGTAGCATTCACCAGGCTTTCGTACCCTTCTTGAGTAGTATAAAACTCTTCTGCAACTACATTGGAATTGTTTACCTCTTCCAGGTAATCGTTACAGCCCACCGCAGAAAATAGCATTACCAGCGATAGGAATATAGTCGATTTATTTTTCATGTTTCCTTATTTTAGAATCTGGCGTTTACCCCTATTTGATATGTGATATAGCTGTTACCTGTATTGTTCAGGCTTTGGTCTGCCCATTCCGGATCAAAACCATTATAATCGGTGAACACAAATGGGTTCAGTACATTTAAGTACAGACGCAGGTTCTGCATTTTCACCCTTTCTAACAGCTCTTTAGAGAAAGTATAACCCAGTGAGATGTTCTGAACCTTCACGAAAGAAGCATCTTTGTAATACCCAACACCGTTGTTACGCCAGTAAGAACCTACATTGTTAGGTTGCGGATATTCGTTAGACTCTCGGGCATGTGTTACCTCATTTGCAGGCATGTAATAATTTACGTTGAGCTTGGCACGGCCCCTGTCGTGTAATGCTGTAAACTCAGCATGGAAAGGACTGTATACCTGTACTCCCTGGCGGGTGAAAAGTGATGCTGACAGATCGAACTGCTTTACATTCAGCGTAGTGGATACACCACCTGTCCAGCTTGGGAATGCAGTTCCAAGTACAGCTCTGTCGTCACCGGTAATCACTCCGTCATCGTCCAGGTCCAGTACTTTCGCCATACCGGGTGTCTGACCATACAGAAGTGCCTGATCTCTTTCATTTTCCTGCCAGATACCACCAAATACATAGTTATAGTTAATATCCACAGGCTGCCCCACAATCCAGGTATCATCTTCGCCTATATACTGGGTAACCTCACCGCCAAAGATCTCTATGATCTCGTTTTTGTTCCTGGAGTAGTTAAAGGAAGTGCTCCAGCTGATGTCTCTGGTTTGGATGTTGAACGTCTGTAGTGATAATTCAATACCTTTGTTGCTTACAGATCCAATGTTATCGATCAATGAACCAGAACCGGATTCAAGGGGAAGGTCACGTTCCATCAGCAGACCGGTGGACAGTTTGTCATACACATCTACACTACCATTTACCCTGCCGTTGAAGAAACCATAATCAATACCAAAGTTCACTTCCCTGGTACGCTCCCAGGTAAGAGCAGGGTTTACGATACTGCCTGCAGGAAATCCGTTTACTGTCTGATCACCAAAGCCGTACAGAACACCTTGTCCTGCCAGTACTGAAGTGCTGTATGGATCAATGTTATTGTTACCCGTGTAGCCGTAGCTTAGGCGGGCTTTTAGATTGGATATAAAATCAACATCCTGCATAAAGCCCTCTTCGATTACACGCCAGGCAACCGCAGCAGAAGGGAAAGCAGACCACTTATAACCAGGAGCCAGCACGGAAGAACCATCCCAGCGTGCAGACAGGGTAAGCAGGTATTTGTCCATGAATGAATAATTCACACGCGCCATATAGGAAAGCAACGAGCGCTGTATATAATTACTGCCAACATCCTGCACATTATCGGGGCCGGCAGAGCCAAGGTTGTAGTGCGATGAATTAAAGGGCAGGTTAAGCACGTTGATGAATTCACTTTCCCTGCGGTCATACTGCATGCTGAAGAGACCAGTGAACGTCAGGCTATGAACATCGAACTGCTTGTTAGCGGTTACTAAGTTATCCCAGATATAAGAAAACTCTTCACGTGTTTCCCTTGAAGCGGCAGGCGCTGCACCCCCTCTTGATTCTGTTAAAGAGCCCCAGTAGCGGCCTCTTCTGCGGAAATCGATTTCAGGAGAAAAAGTGGTGCGGATGTTCAGCCATTCTACAGGATTGTACTGCAGGAACAGGTTACCTACTCCATAGATTCTGCGTGTGTTATCCTCGGAATTGGCCATGTCGAGTAGCGGATTTACCGAGCTGGTAAAACTGATACCATCATACTTAGCAGGCTGGAACAGCAGTTCACCTGTTGAATCGTAAGGCGTTACCAGGGGAGACATGCGGTAAGCATTGATCACGGCATTCTGGCTGCCTTGCTCAAGATCTGTTAACGAGAAGTTGAAATTAGAACCGGCTTCCCAGCGATCACTTATTTTATGGTTAACACTAGCTTTAAAGTTGTATCGCTTGAAAAACTCATTCATCAGGTTTCCTTTTTCTTCCTGATAACCTGCACCTATCAGGTAGCTCATTTTTTCTTTGCTGGTGCCTGAAATGGTCAGCCAGTGGTTCTGCTGCTGGCCGGTTTGCAAAAAGGCGCTTTGCCAGTCGTAGTAATCTCTGTTTGCCAGGCGCTCCCTAAGCAACGGACTACCGGTAACACCGCCAACACTTGCATCATATGGGCGTCCAGCTTCAAGTTCACCAGAGATATAGGTGTTTTGACGATACTCCCACCACTCATCGCCGGTCATAAAATCAGGCATACGGGCATTCTGACGAACACCATAGTAGCCCTCATAGGCAATAGAGGTTCTTTGTACATTGGCCCCTCTTTTAGTAGAAATGATAACCACACCATTAGAACCTCGGGAACCATAGATAGCGGTAGACGAAGCATCTTTCAGGATGTTCATGCTTTCGATATCCTGCGGATTCAGAAAGTCGATATCATCCACGATAATACCGTCCACAACAAAAAGCGGGTTGCCACCCTGAAGAGAGTTCTGGCCCCTGATCCGAATATTGTAACCGGCACCGGCACGGCCTGAGCCGGCAGAAATATCAACACCTGCTACCTGGCCCTGTACAGCCTGTAGTGGGTTTACAGTTCCTCTTTCCGCAATTTTCGCACCTTCTATATCACCCACTGCACCGGTCAGGTCACTCTTTTTCTGAGTACCATATCCCACTACCACTACTTCTTCCAGTGTTTCCAGGTCGGGATACATTTCTATATTGATCGTGCTGCGGCTGCCCACCACCACTTCTTCTGTTACATAACCTATATAGGAAAACTGGAGTACAGAGCTTTCGGAAGGTACTTCTACCGTGTATTTGCCATCCATATCGGTAACTACCCCTGTAGAGGTACCTTTTACCCTGATGGCAACACCTGGCATGCCCAAATTATCATCTGTTGAAGTTACAGTACCGCTTACCCGGATCTGTACTGCTGCTGCAGTTTTTTCCCTGTCGGCAGTTGCTACTCCTCCAAGGTTCATAGCGTAAACGTTTGCACCATTTGGTCCTTTTTTTTGTGTTGAAAAAGTTTGATTTAGGCTTAATTCCCCATTTAGGCCTTCCTGTGCGTAAGCGCCTCCTTCTCCCGGAGTAAAAAATGTTAACGACATCAAAAGGCTTCCACAAAAAAAGTGCGGAAGTAGCCTGGGCACTGTTTTCCTTGTTACTAAATTCATCTGCAATGATTGGTTTGGTTTGTAGCTGACATCTTTTTCTTATTTGATTTAAATCACATCCTGGTAACTGCTTTTAGGAGCAGTTGCATGAGCCGCTTGTAAAACATATTTTTTTACCATTGTTATATGCATGATTTACCCGACTGAAGTATGCGTCTGTTATATTATGATGAGCGTTTAAGCCTCTCTTCACTCAAATTCCTGAACAGCTAAAGCAGTAGAAAGAAACAGCTTCTGTGTGCAATCGATTGCATTTTAATATTATTTTAACTCTTTCACAATAGATTCGGGTAAAAATTTCTCTTTATTTAAAATTTTAGCTGCAATCGATAGCATAAGACCATATTTTATTTTTTATTAGTAGCTAAATAGACATAAGGTCTATCAGCAATGGATTATTCATTCATTTATATAGCGGATTCAACCCATTATTTTTGCGCAATCGTTTACACATTATGAGTACACATTTTTCCACCAGACACGCCATTCACCCCGCCGACAGCAAACATTATGATACAGCAAAACTGCGGGAGTCGTACCTTATTGAAGGTCTTTTTCAGAAGAATACTATTCAGCTAACCTATACTTTATATGATCGGCTGATAGTGGGTGGTGTGCATCCGGTTGATGAATCAGTGCGCCTTGAAAGCTTCCCTACCCTGCGTTCCGAGCATTTCCTGGACCGCAGAGAAATAGGCATCATCAATGTTGGCGATACCAGCCGTATAACGGTTGAGGGTGAAGAATATGAGCTGGCCAATAAGGAGGCACTCTATATAGGTATGGGTGTTAAAGAGGTGGTATTCCACCCGGCTGCCAGCGGCAACACATATTTCTATTTCAATTCTGCCCCGGCACACAGGAGCAACCCCACTAAAAAAGTATCTCTCGCCGAGGCCGAGACCGTTGAGCTTGGGTCAATGGAAAACTCGAACCACCGGACCATTCGCAAGGTGCTGATCAATTCAGTAGTAGATACCTGCCAGCTGCAAATGGGGGTTACCGAGCTGAAACCAGGCAGTGTATGGAACACCATGCCGGCTCATACCCACGACCGACGTATGGAAGCTTACTTTTATTTTGATTTGCCGGAAGACCAGACGGTGTGCCATTTTATGGGTGAACCTCAGGAAACCCGCCATCTGTTTATCAAAAACCGGGAGGCTGTGATCTCCCCTCCCTGGTCGATCCACAGCGGGGCCGGCACCAGCAACTATACTTTTATATGGGGAATGGCCGGAGAAAATCTGGACTACAACGATATGGACAAAGTTTCTCCCACTGATTTAAAATAAGCAGCCATGAATAATCTGTTTGATTTAAGCGGAAAAGTAGCCCTGGTAACAGGCGCCACCCATGGTTTAGGCATGGCCATGACCAAGGCGCTGGGCAGAGCCGGTGCCAACCTGGTGGTAAATGGCAATACGCCTGCAAAGATGGAAAATGCCCTGCAGGAATACAGAAATGAAGGCCTGGAGGTGCAGGGGTATCTTTTTGATGTAACCAATGAAGCACAGGTACAGGAGAACATCGCTACCATTGAGCGGGAGCTTGGTCCAATTGAAATCCTGGTAAACAATGCTGGTATGATCAAGCGTGTACCGGCCCTGGAGATGGAGGTAGATGAGTTCAGAAAGGTACTGGATGTAGACCTAACTGGTCCCTTTATCATGTCTAAACATGTGGCCCGGTATATGGTGGAGCGTAAACGAGGCAAGATTATTAACATATGCTCCATGATGAGCGAGCTGGGCCGAGATACTGTATCGGCTTATGCAGCTGCCAAAGGAGGCTTAAAAATGCTCACGCGCAACCTGGCTACCGAGTGGGCAAAGCACAATATACAGGTAAACGGATTAGGGCCAGGCTACTTTGCCACCGACCAGACAGCCCCTATCCGTGTAAACGGCCATCCGTTTAATGAATTTATCATTAACCGCACTCCGGCCGGGCGCTGGGGCGATCCCGATGACCTGGGTGGCACCATTGTTTTTCTGGCCAGCAGAGCCAGTGATTTTGTAAACGGACAAATTATTTATGTTGATGGTGGCATTCTGGCTACGATTGGAAAACCCAGCAACGAGTAAATATAGCAAAGCATAATTTGCACCTGCAGCAGGCGCAAGATCACAAAGAAAATGGCAGAAAAAGGCAAAGCAACCATTCACGACATAGCTGAAATGCTGAACATTACGGCATCTACAGTATCACGTGCTTTAAACAACAATCCCCGTATCAGTGAGAACACCAGAAAGCTGGTGATCAAAACAGCTAAACAACTTAATTACCAGCCCAATAACATCGCTGCTGCATTACGGCATGGCAAAAGCCACCTGATAGGCATTATTGTTCCCACTGCCGACAGAAGCTTTTTTGCATCAGTGGTAAGGGGTATCGAGGAAATTGCCAACAAGATCAACTACAAAGTAATCATCTGCCAGAGTTACGATAATTACGATAAGGAAGTACAAACAATCGATGCACTGCTTAGTGCCCGTGTAGACGGCATTATTGCTTCTATTGGTAAAAACACAGAAGATTTAAGCCATTTTAAGCGAGCACAGGAAAAAGGAATACCACTGGTGCTCTTTGACCGTACCACCGATGAGCTGGAGGTGAGCCAGGTGATGATCGATGATTACCTGGGAGCCTTCAAAGTTACAGAACACCTGGTTCAGCAGGGGTGCAGACGTATTGCCCATTTCACGAGTCCTAAAAAAGTAAGTATTTTCCGGGAACGGCTAAGAGGGTACACCGATGCTCTCAAAAAGTACAACATCCCGGTTCTGGATGAGCTGATCATCGATAGCAACCTGCAGCTTTCTGATGGGAGGAAAAGTATGGAAAAACTGCTTACACTGCCCCAGATGCCTGATGCAGTGTTCTCTGCCTCAGACTATGGTGCAATGGGTGCCATGCAGGTATTGAAAGAAAGAAAGATTAAAATACCACAGGAGGTAGCGCTTGCCGGGTTTAGTAATGACCCCTTCACCTCCTTTACCGATCCTCCCCTCACCACTGTAGATCAGTTCAGTATTCAAATGGGAAACATGACTGCGGAGCTCTTTTTTGAACAACTGAAGCAAAATGGTAAAAAGCATCTTCCGCAGAAAACAGTGTTGAAACCGGAACTGATCATCAGACAATCATCTATGAAAAAATAAATATAAGCAGCTGGCTATTAAGGATAGTTAGCGTTAATCCTATGTATATATGTACAATCGATTGCACAGTTTTTAACCATTATTCCTGTAGAAAACGGCCGCTCTGTGCAACACGTGTAGTGCAATAAATAATTATCAGAAAATAATATGAAGGCATTGAACCGAAATACCGCCAATCTTCCCCAACATTACCCGGTAAAAATACTGCAGTATGGAGAAGGAAATTTTTTAAGAGGTTTTGTGAACTGGATGATTGACCTCATGAATGAAAAAGCCAGTTTCAGGGGAAGTGTGCAGGTGGTGCAGCCCATAGAGCAGGGACTTGTACAACTGCTGAATGAGCAGGATGGTCTTTACCACGTATTACTCAATGGCATCAAAGAGGGTAAGCCTACACGTGAAACCAGACTCATCAGCTGTATAAGCGGGGGCATCAATCCCTATGGCAGGTATGAGGAGTACCTGGCACTGGGCGAGAACCCTGACCTGGAATTTGTAATCTCTAATACAACGGAAGCCGGCATAGAGTTTAATGATACAGACCTGAATATGGAAAGCCTGCCCAGCAGCTTTCCGGGAAAGCTTACTGCCCTGCTCTACCACCGTTTCAAGCATTTTGAGGGAGCTGTAGATAAGGCACTCACCATTATTCCATGCGAGCTGATCGATAAAAATGGAGAAGCCCTGAAAAAGGCTTTATTACAATTTGCAGCATACTGGAATCTGCCGCAGGAATTCAACAACTGGATCCTGGAGCACAATACCTTTTGCAATACACTGGTTGATCGGATCGTACCCGGATACCCGCGTGAAGACATAGAGGAAATACAGCAGGAGCTGGGCTATAAAGATAAACTTGTGGTGAAGGCAGAGCCTTTTCACCTATGGGTTATAGAAGGCACTGATGCAGTGAAAGAAGCATTTCCGGCCCATAAAGCCAATCTGCAGGTGATGTTTGTAAAGGACCAGAGTCCTTACCGCACCCGCAAGGTACGGATTCTGAATGGCGCCCATACAACGCTTGTACCTGTTGCCTACCTGCAGGGGCTGCGTACGGTAAGAGAGGCTGTTGAAGATGAAGAAGTTGGTAAATTTATCAAAAAAGCTATCTGGGAAGAGATTATTCCTACCCTTGATCTGCCGGCTGAAGAACTGGAGCAGTTTGCCCATGATGTTATAGAGCGCTTTCAGAATCCGTTCATAAATCATGAGCTGATCTCTATTGCCCTTAACTCTGTATCAAAGTATAAGGTAAGGGTGCTGCCTTCGGTGCTGGAATACCACAAACGCAGCGGAAAACTTCCCAAACGACTGCTGCATTCGCTGGCGGCACTGTTTTTATTCTATCGTGGTGAGTGGAACGGTAAAAAAATTGCCCTCAACGATTCCGCAGATGTGCTGGAGTTTTTCAGGGAAGCCTGGAAAATGAAAAATGTTAATACGACTGTAGAGCTGCTCCTGTCTAACCAGGATTTCTGGGGTACAGATCTTACACAAATTGAGGGTTTGTCAGAGCAGGTTACACAGGAAGTAACAAATTTACAGCAACAGGAAAATAAAGCATCAGTAAAAGCAGCTTAAAAATATATATATCTATGTATCTTGAAAGCCAAAAGAATTCTTTGCATAAAATCAGACCTATGTCTTTCATAGACGAAAATTTTTTGCTCCAGACCAAAACCGCGCAACACCTGTACCACGAGCATGCTAAAAACATGCCGATCATTGATTATCACTGTCACCTGCCTACAGAAGATATTGCCGGAGACCGCAAGTTTGAAAATCTTACTAAAATCTGGCTGGAGGGAGATCATTATAAATGGCGCGCCATGCGTACTAACGGAGTAGCCGAAAAATACTGTACCGGTGCGGCCTCCGACTGGGAAAAGTTTGAAAAGTGGGCACAAACCGTGCCCTATACCATGCGCAACCCCCTGTATCACTGGACACACATGGAGCTGAAGAATCCTTTCGGAATTGAAAAGATCCTGAAGCCTGAAACAGCCCGGGAAATATACGATGCCTGCACCGAAATGCTGCAGACAGATGCTTTTAGTGTACGCAGCATACTGCGTAAAATGAAAGTAGAGGTAGTTTGCACCACCGACGACCCCACAGAAGACTTAAAACACCACCGCAGCCTTCAGAAAGAAGGTTTTGAAATTAAGGTACTGCCTACTTTCCGCTGCGATAAGGTACTTGTAGCCGAGCAGCCGGATATTTTCCTGCCTTACCTGCAAAAGCTGGAGGCAGCCTCCGGAATCTCTATTAGCAATTACCAACAGCTGCTGGATGCACTGAAGCAGCGGCACGATTTCTTCCATGAGCAGGGTTGCCGCCTTTCCGACCACGGCCTGGAAACCCTCTATGCCGAGGATTACACAGATGAAGAAATCAGGAAGATCTTTGACAAAGCTCTGCAGAAACAAGCACTAAGTGCTGCAGAAGCCTTGAAATTTAAATCTGCCATGCTGTATGAAATGGCACTGATGGACCAGCAGAAAGGCTGGACCCAGCAGTTCCACATCGGCGCCCTGCGCAACAATAATACCCGTATGCTGCGGGAGCTTGGCCCCGATACCGGATTTGATTCTATCGGTGATTTTGATGTGGCCCGCCCGCTTTCCAGGTTTCTGGATAAGCTGGACAATACTGACCAGCTGGCAAAAACCATTTTGTATAACCTGAACCCCAGCCACAACGAGCTATTTGCTACCATGATTGGCAATTTCAATGATGGCAGCACCCCGGGCAAAATCCAGTACGGCTCTGCCTGGTGGTTCCTGGATCAGAAAGATGGGATGGAAAAACAGCTGAACGCCCTTTCCAATATGGGGCTGCTTAGCCGCTTTGTTGGGATGCTGACCGACTCCAGAAGCTTCCTCTCCTACCCCCGCCATGATTATTTCCGCAGAACCCTCTGTAACCTTATTGGCAATGATGTTGAAAACGGCGAACTGCCAGCCAGTGAAATGGAGTGGATCGGCCAGATGGTAGAGAACATCTGCTACGGCAACGCAAAAGGTTTTTTTAAATTTTAATATGAAGAAGGTAGTAACCTTTGGAGAAATCATGCTGCGCCTCTCCACACCCGGCTATGCGCGGGTGGTACAGTCTACCCATTTCGATGCCACCTATGGTGGCGGGGAGGCAAATGTAGCTGTATCGCTGGCACAGTTTGGTGTACCGGCTGCTCATGTAACACGCTTTCCGGATAATGAGCTTGGTAAAGCCGCTACCAACCTGCTAAAAAAATGGGGAGTTGAAACTGGTGCAATTGTTTTCGGAGGCGAGCGAATCGGTATTTACTTTCTGGAAACCGGTGCGAGTGTTAGGCCCAGCAAAGTGATTTATGATCGTGCCCATTCTGCATTTGCCGATCTGCAGCCCGAAATGATCGACTGGAATTCTGTTCTTGATGGAGCCGGCTGGTTTCACTGGACGGGCATCTCTCCTGCTATTTCGGCAGGTGCTGCAGCCTGCTGCAAGGCTGCCATAGAGGCGGCCAGGCAAAAAGGCATTACGGTCTCGGCAGACATCAACTACCGCAAAAATTTATGGCAGTGGGGTAAGTCGGTGCAGGAGGTAATGCCTGATCTAATTGCGGGCTGCGACCTGATTGTTGCCGGCAAGGGTGATGCAAAGGATATATTAGGTATTAGGGGTAATGGTGCAAATGACGAAGAGCAGGAAATTTCTGTAGCGCAACAAATTATGCAGCGCTTCCCGAACATTAAGAAAATAGTTAATACCAGCCGTGGTTCTCTGAGCGCAAGCCATAACACTCTATCGGGCAGCCTCTTTGATGGTGAAAGCATGCTACGCACCAAAACCTATGATATCAACCCGATCGTAGACCGGATTGGCGGCGGCGATGCCTTTATAGCAGGGGTGATCTATGGCATGCTTGCTTACCGGAACAATCAGAAAGCGCTTGATTTTGGTGTGGCTGCATCCGTATTGAAACACACCATTCTGGAAGATGCCAACCTGGCCACCGTTGACGAGGTGGAAGCGGTGCTGGCCGGCAACACCTCGGGCAAGCTTGTGCGGTAGATCATTGATGTTAGAAGATAGAAGACAAAGGATAGATTATAAAATTTATTTTATTGCAGGCGTGCAGCAGGATGAGAGAGTTGGGATGAGTTACGATGCACTGGCATTATAATAACACAGCACATTAGCACATTGATAAAATGGCAAAGTTCAGCAGAATTGAAGTAAGCTTAAAGATGGCAGAAACCGGAATGGTACCGGTTTTTTACAATGCCGATCCTGAAATATGCAAAGAAGTACTCCGGGCCTGCCATGGTGGTGGTGTACGGGTATTTGAATTTACCAACCGCGGAGACTTTGCCCACGAGACCTTTGCGCAGCTGGTAAAATGGAGCCGTGCTCATTTTCCGGATATGATGGTTGGCGCAGGCTCGGTAGTAGATGCCCCAACAGCAGGTCTTTACATTCAGCTGGGTGCTGATTTTATTGTGTCGCCGGTGCTTAATCCTGATATTGCGCGGGTATGTAACCGCCGTAAAATCATGTGGTCGCCCGGCTGTGCTACCCTTTCGGAAATATCAGCTGCAGAAGAGCTGGGTGCCGAGGTGGTAAAGATCTTCCCGGCACAGCAGGTGGGTGGTCCACAGTATGTAGCCTCCGTAAAAGGGCCCTGCCCCTGGACCAGCATTATGCCTACCGGAGGTGTAGAACCTACAGAAGAAAACCTGAAGGAATGGTTCAAAGCTGGTGTACATTGTGTGGGTATGGGATCCCAGCTGATCAGCAAGGAAATCATAGCCAGCAAAGACTTTTCAAGGCTGGAGGAACTAACCCGGTCTGCCATAAATATTATTAAAAATGTGAGAGGAAAGTAATGGTAAATATAAACAGGCATCTTGCTTTACTGAAGAACAAACGTTTGCTAACGCCATTGCTGTGGGTGTTGCTTTTCGGTTTGTTGCTGCCGCTTGCCTCCTGCAAGGAGATTACTGACAGAAGAGAGGTGAAATTAGCTCATTCCCTGGATACCTCACACCCGGTGCATCATGCCATGATTTTTATGGCTGAACGGGTAAAAGAAAAATCGGGCGGTAAGTTAACACTGGAGGTATATCCTAATGCCCAGCTGGGCAGTGAACGTGAGTGCCTGGAGCTGCTCCAGATCGGCAGCATTGGCATGACCAAGGTATCGGCGGCCGTAATGGAAAGCTTCTCCCCTGATTTCAAAGTCCTGAGCATTCCCTATATTTTCAAAGACAAGGAGCATTATTACCGCGTGCTGGATGGCCCCATTGGCCAGAACCTGCTCACCCGTGGTGAGAAGTACTGGTTAAGAGGGCTGGCATATTATGATGCCGGCAGCCGTAGCTTTTACTCCACCACAAAACCCATAGATGAGCCTGATGACCTGAGAGGCATGAAGATACGCGTTCAGGACAGCCCTACTGCCATTGGCATGGTAAGAAGTTTCGGCGGTGCTGCCACTCCCATTTCATGGGGTGAGCTGTATACAGCGCTACAGCAGGGAGTGGTAGATGGTGCAGAAAATAACTCCCCCAGCTTTTTCCTGTCCCGCCATTATGAGGTATGTAAATTCTATTCTCTCAATGAGCACACCATGGTGCCAGATATCCTGCTCATCAGTACAATTGTATGGGACAGGCTAAACCCGCAGGAACAGCAGTGGATTAAAGAAGCTGCCGAAGAATCTGTAGTGGTGCAGCGTGAGCTATGGGCAAAAGCAGAGAAAGATGCACTAGAGGCTGTAATAAAAGCAGGCGTTACTGTTAGTACCCCCCCCAAAGAACCCTTTGCCGAAAAAGTAGAACAAATGTATGAAGCATTTAAGCAGGAACCTGCCGTTTATACCCTGATTCAGCAAATCCAGGCCATTGAAGATACCCCAAGCGATTTAACCTATGATGCTCCGAAAGCTGATTGATACAGTATTGTTCTGGGCCCTTGTAGCTTTGATGAGCTTCATGACCCTTAATGTTTTGTGGCAGGTAGCATCCCGCTACCTGATGTCGTCCCCGAGCTCTTTTACCGACGAGCTTGCCCGTTACCTGCTGATCTGGGTAGGCCTGCTTGGCGCCAGTTATGTAACCGGCAAAAAGTTACATTTAGCCATAGACATCCTGCCTTCTAAACTTACCGGTACGAAAGAGCGAAATCTGAACATCGTGATCAACATGTTGGTAGCCATATTTGCGCTGCTGGTAATGGTCTGGGGAGGCATCAAGCTGGTCTACATTACCCTTACCCTGGAACAAACCTCCGCATCGCTCAATGTGCCCCTGGGCTATGTATACAGTGTACTCCCACTAAGCGGCATCCTGATCGTTTATTACAGCATTGCCAATTTATTTGAGAAAAGGCCCGAAGCTGAAGTTGTAGGCAAGGAAATGTTCTAGCAATACTGCCTTACTGTTCTTTTTCCGTCTGTTCTGACTGTTCAACCAAAGTTAAAGCCCTTATTAACCCCTGGCCATTTATGGAATTCTTAGAAGTGATTGTACTGGTGGTAAGCTTTATTATCTTACTGTCTTTAGGTGTACCCATAGCCTTTGCAATTGGTATTTCTGCTTTGCTCACCATGCTTGTGAGCATTGCCCCTGAACCTGCATTCACAACACTTGCCCAACGCATGGCTACGGCCCTGGATAGTTTTGCCCTGCTGGCCATTCCATTTTTCATATTGGCAGGTCAGCTCATGAACCGGGGCGGTATCGCTACCCGCCTTATCGATTTTGCCAAGGGTCTGGTTGGTACTCTGCCCGGTGGCCTTGCCTATGTAAACATACTAGCCTGTATGCTTTTCGGGGCCATTTCAGGGTCTGCCGTAGCGGCAGCCTCTGCCATTGGCGGCATCATGAATCCACGCATGGTTAAAGAGGGTTACTCCAGGTCTTTTAGCGCTGCGGTGAATATTACCTCTGCCACTACGGGTATGATTATTCCCCCCAGCAACATCCTGATCGTTTATTCACTGGCGAGTGGTGGTGTATCCATAGCAGCACTTTTTATTGCGGGTTATATTCCGGGCATGGTGGTTGGGCTAGCCCTTATGCTGGTTGCTGGTTTCATTGCCTACAAGAATAAATACCCGGTGGGCGAAAGGGTTTCAATGGGTGAGGTATTCAGGAAATTTCTGGATGCGCTGCCCAGCCTGCTGCTTTTGGTGATCGTAATCGGGGGCATCATTGCGGGTATCTTCACCGCCACGGAAGCCTCTGCCATTGCGGTGCTCTATACTATTGTTTTATCCATGATCGTATACCGCCAGGTACGGGTAAAAGATTTACCTGATATCTTGATTCATACGGTAATCACTACCGCCATTGTGATGATGCTCATTGGCACCTCCATGGGCATGTCGTGGGTAATGTCTTTCGAAAATATTCCCCAGGGTGTGAGCGATGCCCTGCTGTCTATCAGCAACAATAAAATCGTGGTGCTCATTATCATTAACCTGATCCTGCTGTTTGTAGGCATCTTTATGGACATGACACCTGCAGTACTCATCTTCACCCCTATATTTTTGCCGGTTGTTACCAAGCTGGGGGTAGATCCCACCCACTTTGGCATTATCATGGTGCTGAACCTGTGCATTGGCCTTTGTACCCCACCGGTAGGAGGCGTATTATTTGTTGGCTGCGGCATTGCAAACATTAGCATTAGTAAAGTGATTAAACCACTGATGCCGCTGTTCATTGCCATGATTGTTGCACTGCTGCTGGTTACCTATATACCTGCATTAAGCTTGTGGCTGCCCAGCATTTTTGGGCTGTAGTGCCTCAGTAGTGTTGCCCACTGATTTTTTTGCATGCGTTCCTGGATCCTTTTTTTCAGCCAGAACAGAAATCTTATTCTATTTGGCTTTTTACTGACATTTTTTTCAAGCTTCGGACAAACATTCTTTGTTTCGCTCTTTGTACCTGAGGTGCTGCAGGAGTTTGGGCTGACAAACGCCAGCTTTGGAAGCCTGTATGCTGCTGCTACGTTGGTGAGTGCTTTTTGCCTTACCTGGCTGGGCCGCTATATCGATACGGTTGATTTACGCACCTTTGCCTGGCTGGTTGTTGGCGGCCTCAGTGCCGCTCTGCTCCTGTTTTCTCAGGCAGGTCAGCTGGTATGGCTGGGGATTGGTTTGTGGGGAATGCGGCTGGCTGGCCAGGGGCTGATGAGCCATACTTCTGTCACCACAATGGCCCGTTATTTTGATAATGCCCGTGGCAAAGCAATTAGCCTGGCTACACTTGGACATGCTGCAGGAGGTGCTGTATTCCCCATCCTGATGGCAATTAGTATTCAGCAGGCGGGCTGGCGCAACACTTTATTGTGGTTGGCAATAGCACTGGCACTATTGCTGCCTCCGCTGTTAGGCTACCTGCTGCGGAACGTTACAACAGATCCTGCGGCTTTCAGGCCTGCACCATCAGAAAACACTACTGATGGTGAGAATAGGGTATCAGTTGCCTCCCTGGATGAAGACAAAGATCAATCTTCTTCTTATAAGGAAATCATGTCCGGGAGAGTATTCTGGAGTATTGCACCCGGTGTACTCGCCATGCCTTTTCTTAATACTGCTATTTTCTTTTATCAGCTCTCCCTGGGAGCATCGAAGGGCTGGTCTGCAGAATGGGTAGCTGCTTCCTTTACCGGTTATGCCTTAGCCAGTGCCGTATGCCTGATACTGGCCGGACAGTTAACAGACCGCTTTTCAGCAAGACATTTATTTCCATATTTCCTGTTTCCTTTGCTCGCAGCAACCATACTGATGGTTGTTATGGACAGCCGCTGGATTACCCCTGTTTTCTTTATACTGCTGGGTATTTCGAGTGGGGTGGGCAATACTGTAAAATCTGCCCTGCAGGCAGAGATGTTTGGGGTACAGTACCTGGGTACTGTCCGCAGCCTGTTTTCTGCACTCATGGTTGTAAGTACAGCCATGGGTCCAGCTGCTTTTGGTTTACTGCTGGATGCAGGATTCAGCTTTGAATGGGTCTTTGCTTTTGCAGCAGCCTATGTTGTACTTACCATTCTCTGGAATTTCAGACTGAAAACAAGGAAAGAAACCTGAAAAAATTTATAAAGCAGACTTGATAACGGGCATGCAACTCATGAAAAATGCCGGATATCTTTTTAAAGATACCCGGCACTCTGTTTATAGTCTGCTGATTAACTCAACAGCATCTCAACCATTTGTTTCTTTCAGAATTACATCGTGGGCGCCGCCTTCTACAATGCTGGTAGAGGAAACAAGGGTAATTTTGGCTTTCTGCTGAAGCTCCGGAATGGTAATAGCCCCACAGCTGCACATGGTCGACTTGATTTTGCTCAGCGTGGTGTTCAGATTGTCTTTCAGCTTACCTGCATAGGGTACATAACTGTCTACCCCTTCTTCAAACTTTAGAGAATCGCTGCCGCCGGTATCGTAACGCTGCCAGTTCTGGGCCCTGTTGGAGCCTTCTCCCCAATACTCTTTTACATAGTTATTTCCCACCATCAGCTTCTTGGTAGGGCTTTCATCAAAACGGGCAAAGTAACGGCCCATCATCAGAAAATCTGCACCCATGGCCAGTGCCAGCACCATATGGTAATCGTGCACAATGCCGCCATCTGAACAGATAGGTATATAAACACCGGTTTCTTTATAATAGGCATCCCTGGCGCTGGAAACTTCCATAAGGGCAGTCGCCTGGCCCCTGCCAATCCCTTTTTGTTCACGGGTAATGCAGATTGAACCTCCACCAATACCTACTTTTACAAAGTCGGCACCGGCATCTACCAGGTAGCGAAAGCCTTCTTCGTCTACAATATTACCGCCGCCTATTTTAGCACTGGGGAATTCCTGCTTTACCCATTCAATGGTTTCACGCTGCCATTCAGAAAAACCATCAGAAGAATCAACACACAGCACATCCACCCCTGCTTCAATCAGACTGGGTACACGTTCTTTATAATCTTTGGTATTGATACCAGCTCCTACCAGTAGCTTCTTGCTCTCGTCGGATAGCTCCAGCGGATTATCTTTATGGTTATCGTAGTCCTTCCTGAATACCAGGTACTGCAGATGCTGATTTTTATCGAGGATGGGCAGACAGTTAAGCTTGTTCTCCCAAATGATGTCATTTGCTTCCGTAAGACTAATTCCTAACTGTCCCACCACCAGTTTATGAACGGGCGTCATAAACTCTCTAACTTTTTTTGTGCCGGCATCTTTGGTAATGCGATAATCTCTGCTGGTAACGATGCCCAGCAGTTTACCATTGGGTGAACCATCTTCAGTAACTCCTACTGTGGAGTGACCTGTTTTGGCTTTCAGGGCAAGTACCTGCTGTAGGGTATCATCAGGTTTGAGATTGGCATCGCTGATCACAAATCCAGACTTGAATTTCTTTACCCTCCTGATCATATCGGCCTGACTTTCTATTGGCTGTGAGCCAAAGACAAAAGACAAACCGCCGCTTCGGGCAAGTGCAATGGCCAGGTTATGGTCGGATACCGACTGCATAATGGCAGATACAAACGGTATATTTAATTCGATAGCTGGCTGCTCCTCTTTCCTGAACTTTACCAAAGGTGCTTTCAGCACAACATTAGGCGGAATACATGCTTTGGTGGTTAATCCGGGAATGAGCAGGTACTCTCCAAATGTCCTTGAAACTTCATTAATATAAATTGCCATGACCTCTATAAAACTTGTTCGAAGATAGTAATAATAGCATTATCAGCCTGTCTCCACTCCTTTTTTCACAGCCTATCTTTAGCAGTTCCTGTGTTAAAAAAGGATGAAATGGGGCTGGTGCTGCTCTTAGCTTCAGCATTTTCAACTGGATTAGCTGAAAAGATACGGACCTTAAGCTTTTGCTTTAGAATGGCTAACAAACAAATAAGGGGCAGAATTCAGGTTTATGTATTTTTAATACCTGAAAAAAAGGCAGCGATTATTAACGAGCGGGCAGGGCAAAAAAAAAATACATCTACAGCGAAAATATTTTTAAAATTCACCCATCAGTCTTTCAGCAAAGCGTTTTTCAATCAGCTGGTGAATTGATTTTGGCGATAGCGGTTTGTTTATGAAATCAACTATTCCCAGTTCGTTGATCCGGTTTACGTCTTTAGGGTTCATGGAGGTTGTTAAAACTGCTATTACAGGCTTTTGTTGCTCCTGCAAGTCCAGCTCCTGGTAGGCTTCCAGAAACTCAAAACCATCCATAACGGGCATATTCAGGTCCAGCAGAATCAATTCCGGCAATGCTCTTTTTTCCTCTATACAGGTATTGATCAGCTGAAGGGCCTCTTCGCCATTTTGTACAACCTGGAGATTACCAGAAGCTACTACGTCCTTTAGCAGCAGCTGATTAATAAAATTAGCCGCCGCATCATCGTCGACTAATAAAACAGAGCTAATTATTGCCATGCACAAACATAATGTTTAAAGTCAAATAATATGCAAAATCCCAAAAAGGGCAACAGATAAAAATATTATAGAATTAAATTTCCGGAGCAATAACAATATATCGAAATTGATCCCAATATCGCTTTCAGCTCCAATATGAGCCAATGCATCTGCTACTTTCATATATAGCAGCTACCCGAACAGTCGCTTAGTGATTAACTTCCTGCAGTACCAGGTCTGTTGCCCGTCTCACATTTTTCGTCTGCAGGTTAATGGTGAACCTGGAGTATTGTCCATCTTCAGATTCAAGCATTACGGTTCCATTCAGTTTTTCAAGAGCACATTTTACCAGGTAAAGCCCCAGGCCATTGCCATTGGAGTGTACACTGCCTCTGAAGAACATTGTAAATATTTTATCCTTTAGTTCCTGTTTTATGCCTAGGCCATAATCGGTAACAGTGATAAGAACATTATTTTCACACTGCTTCACATCCAGGCTTACTTTAGTGTTGTTGCTCCTTTCGCTATAAAGGAATGCATTTTCAAGCAGGCTTAGCAGCAGTATAAAAATCAGCTTACGGTCTGTTTCAAACAGAAGGCCATCTTCTATAGTAACACTGAAATCTTCTTTACGGAAAGCTCTTATATCTTCGATCACTTCATCGAGCAAATCTGTTAATGAGCTTTTTGAGAAGATTTCTAATGAAACACTGTCTTTCTGGATGGTGTATTTCTGTAGTAACTTTTGCAGCGTTCTTTCCAGCTTTAATACAGCCTTATTGAGAAGTTCTGCATAAGTGGTTTCTTGTAAAGCATCTTTACCTTCCATCCTGGAAACCATTAACAAGCCCAGCATACTAGAGATAGGGCCCCGCAAATCATGTGAAGCCCTGTAGAGGAAGGTCTCCAGCTCATGCACAGTACTGTTCAGCGACTGGGTACGCTTATCAACCAGTAATTCCAGGCTTGTATTGATTTCACGAAGCTTAAACTGGGTATTTTCCAGTGTATCGCGCTGGGAGCTTAGCTCTTCATTGATTTCCTGCAGTTCTTCGTTCTGATTTTCTATGCTCTGTTTTTGTTCTGCCACTTCCTGCAGCAGCGCATGAATCTCGTTATTAGATTTTTTTAATTCTGCCGTTCTCAAAGAAACAAGCCCCTCCAGTTTTCTTTGCTGCTGCTTAAAAAAGCTGATGCGGATCTTATACAAACTATAGAGGCCAGTGGCTATTAATACAAGCAGCCCTGTTCTGAACCAGGGTGTTTCCCACCAGGGAGCCGCAATATTGATACTTAAGGTTTTTGCTTCTTCAGGCCAGTGGATACCATCGTAAGATGCCTTAACCTTTAACTCGTATTTACCCGGTGCCAGGTTGGTATAGTGTACAAATCTTCTTTCCGCAGTTGTGTATTGCCAGTCCTTGTCCAGGTTTTCCATCAGGTAAGCATAGCTGATGGTTTTTTGCTGGTTATAAGTAACGGGTGCAAAGTGGATTGTAAATGAATAGTCCTCGTAGGAAAGGTTTAGCTTGTTTGTTTCTGTAATTGATTTATCTAGTATTCTTCTGCCATTGTACAGGCTACTGGGTGTAATATTGTCATTAATAATCTGAAGAGCGGTGAATTGCACCTCCACATTTTTCGGAGTAAGATCCAGGCTATCGGGATGGAAGGTATGAAATCCATTGGGACTCCCAAATAACATCAGACCCTCAGAAGTTCTAAAGCTGGAATTAGCCAGAAATTCTGTACCCTGCAGGTTTAAAACAGGCGTGAAACTAAATTTTTCAAAATTTGCCGGGTTGATCCTGACAATTCCTGCAGTTGTGCTTACCCATACATTGTTATTAGCATCCGCCTGTATGGCATTTACAGTGTTATTAGGTAAACCTTCATTCTCTTTAACTTTTTTTTCAACCACCAGCTTATTATTGATGAGGTTCACAATGGTAATTCCCCCACCCTTGGTACCAAGCCAGATTCTGCCTTCAGGATCTTCGTAAATACACTGTAGTACGCTGTTCGATAATGTGTTCTTTGTATCAGATTTAAATTTAAGCGAGTTAGAGAATTTTTCTGAACCAGGTTTTAAAATGCTTAGGCCATTGCTGGTGGCTACCCATAATAAACCCCTCTTGTCTACATGTATTGCCTGTACATCATCGTTCACCAGTGCTGTAGTATCTCCGGGAATGTATTTAAAATATTTATATGCTCCAGTCTGGGGTGAGAACCTGCAGAGGCCATCACGTAAAGTACCCAGCCAGAGATTTCCCTGCTGGTCGCCAGCTATATCCCAGATATGCCTGCTGGGTAATCTACCGTTTTTTGGATGATACTGCTCCAGGGTTTGCTTTTCAGGATGGAATTTGATAAGTCCTGCATCCCAGCCACCCATCCAGAAATAACCCTCATTGTCTTTGTGTATGGTCTTGATGACCTGTGAATTTAGCCTGGCATTTACCTCCGGTACCTCAAAACCTTTTTGGTTCTTGAACATTTTATGCAGACCAGCACCACCGGTACCCACCCAGATCGTACCCGCATCATCCTGGTTAAATGACAGCACTTCATCGCTTTTAATACTTGATTCACCCTGGTTGGAATGATAGTGGCGCAGCTGTGTGTCCAGATGGTTAAATTTGCGGATACCTAGTCTGGAAGTTCCCATCCAGAGATTCTGTTCCTTATCTTCGAAGATGGCAGTGGTATGGCTCTTTAGATACATGCCATTCGCATTATACCACACCGGCTTTTGTTGCTGCTGATCAAAAATGTAAATAGCGTCACTCCCTACCCATATATTACCACGCGAATCTTCTGTAATAGAAAGTATATCATTAGAGGTTAATTCACTGTTGGTGTGATCAAAATTAAAGCTTGTACCTGCCTCCAGATCAACCAGGTAAAGCCCGCCTACTTCCGTTCCAATCCAAAGCTTTTTTCTCTCAGACAGGTACAAAACCCTAATAGATCCCTTAATATCATTTTTCCAGGGGTATTTCTGAAGCGCTTCTTTTTCGCTCATTACTATCCCATTCCTATCTATAAACTCTATTCCTCCATAAGTACCTACAACGGTAGAACCATCAGCTAAAAACTGTATGGCAGAAACCATATCATTCGTCAGCTTATATTCATCATTTCTGTGAATGGTGTAATGGAAAATGTTCTTTTTGCCCGGCTGAATAACATCTATACCACTGCCTATGTAGGAAATCCAGAGGCTACCGTCTGGGTGTTTTTTAATTGCACTCACGTACGTCCCATTCAGCTTGGTTTCATCTGAGAAATCAATTGGGAAATGCTCTATATACTCAGTTTCCGGGAAATACCGGCACACGCCTTTATCTGTGCCAATCCAGAGGGAATTGTTCTCATCTGTATATAATGTACGAATTGTATTACTGACGATTGAAGAAGGATCTTTTTCGTTATGCCTGAAAACTCTGAATTCGTGGCCGTCGAAACGGTTCAGACCGTCTTCGGTACCAAACCATAAAAACCCCTGTTTATCCTGAGCAATGTCAAAAACCATGTTCTGAGACAGACCATTCGCTTTACTGTAGCTTTCATAGTCGAATCTTAAAAACTGGCTGAATCCCGATATGTGGGTGAGGCAAGCTAGTATGATTAGTACAACTATTTTTAACAAAAAAGTGGTTAGGCTTGCTTGGTGCTTCATCTATAATTCAGTGGCAACATTAGAAAATTATCCTAAATATTGGTGTAAGTCAAACACTTATGCCACTACACTAAAACGAAAGGTGTAAGGTTTACTGCAGAACTTCAACATTATACCCTGGGCTATCATGGTATACCATCAAAAATTTAACATTTCCCGCTTCAAAATATAAGCATGGCAGCAGCAAAATTACAGGTGATAAAAATGAGAAATTATCAACTTTTTTTGTTTATAATATACTATTTAAAATCTAGAAATAGTTAAACATATTCTGTAACTACATAATTTATTTGCTTTTATATAGCAGGTTTTGACAATGGAATTTCCTCCAAAGTAAGGTATGCGTTTTATATATCTTAAATGATCAACAAATGATGTTTCAACATCTTTAAAATGGTATTAATCTTCATGCCGCGTGTTAGATTAAACTATTGTTAGAAAATTATTTACAAAATTATTTGGCGGATTTTTTACCGTTCACCCATACAGCCAGGCATTCGTCTGCTTAAAGAAGTTCGGTAGGTGAGCTTAGACTTCTATCTCTATAGTATCTCTTTATCCCGCTTTTTATTTATCTCATGATTAAGACTTAATGCAGCACTGATCAAACCCAAATGTGTAAACGCCTGGGGGAAATTGCCCAAGTGTTCACCCTTAACTCCCAATTGCTCCGCATAAAGCCCAACATGATTGGCATAACCAATCATTTTTTCAAAGAATAAGGTTGCCTTATCCAGTTGTCCGGCCCGGGCAAGGCATTCCACATACCAGAAGGTGCACATGGAAAAAGTGCCTTCTCCCCCACTGAGGCCTTCAATTTCCTCATCCGGTCTGTAACGATACACCAGCGAATCTGATACCAGTTCATCTTCTATTCTTTTGAGGGTAGAGAGCCATTGAGGATCGGTAGGACTGATGAAGCGGATTATGGGCATCAGCAGGGTTGCGGCATCTACTGTTTTTGCACCTTTATACTGTACAAATGCCTGTAGTTCTTCATCCCAAAACTCATTATGGATTGAGTAAAATATCTTATCCCGCTCCAGTCTCCAATGCGGTGGTAAAGGAAAAGAGTGATTATCTGCAATTCGCATAGCCCTGTCGATAGCTACCCAGCATAACAGGCGGGAGTACAAAAACTGCCGTTTACCACCTCTTACCTCCCAGATGCCTTCATCTTCTCTGTGCCAGTTATTACACACCCAGTCTACCTGCCTCGACAGGTTTTTCCAGAAACGATATGAAATAGGTTCTACATACTTATCGTAGAGATATACTGCATCCAGCAGTTCACCATAAATATCGAGCTGAATCTGGTTATAAGCTCCGTTACCTATGCGTACCGGCCTGGTCTTCTTATAGCCTTCCAGGTGATTGAGTTCTGTTTCTTCAAGATCTTTTCTACCATCTATGGTATACATAAGCCGCAGGTAGCCTGCATCACCTATATCATCACATTGTTTTTCCACCCACTTCATAAAAGCAGATGCTTCTTGTTTATAACCCAGATTAATCAGAGCATAGATGGTGAAGGAGGCATCACGAATCCAGGTGTAACGATAGTCCCAGTTACGCACACCTCCCAGTTCTTCAGGCAAGCCAAAAGTAGGTGCCGCTACAATGGAGCCATACCTGTATGAAGTTAACATCTTCAGAACCAGGGCAGAACGATGAACCATCTCCATCCAGCGACCACGGTAGTTACTTTTACCAGACCAATCCTTCCAGTAGTGAATGGTGTCTATCAAGCTTTTTTCAACAAAGGCACTGAAGTCCCTTTCTACCGGAGTTTTATGGTCAACCTGTTCCAGCATAAAATCAGCATGTTCTCCAGGCAGCAGAATAAACTCTGCATGAGCATCATTGCCTTGTGTATGAATGGGAATACTGCTTAACAGGCGCAGCACCAGCCTGCTATTTTCGTGGCTGGTAAATATAATTTCGTTTTTACTGATCTGAGCTGTACTATGCTGAGCACGTGCATAATCAAAACGAGGGCAGCACTCCAGCTTAAAGCGCATTTGACCCTTGATGCAGGAAACTCTCCGGATAATCTCCTTTCCACCGTATGCCGCTTCTTCAGGCATAAAATCTGTTATTTCAGCTACCCCTTCATTTGCAAGAAAGCGTGTTAACAATACGTTCGTTTCCGGCAGGTAGAGCTGCTTATGGTTAATGTCTTCGTTTAGGGGGTGAATTTTAAAATGACCACCCTTCTTATGATCCAGTAGTGCTGCAAAAATAGTGGGAGAATCAAAATCCGGAAAACACATAAAATCAATAGAACCCCTCACACTCACCAGTGCAACCGAATTCAAATCTCCTATGACCCCGTAATCTTCTATTGGCTGATAGTCTTTCATATATTAGCCAAACCCATTTTTTTAACAGTGTGTTTGCTAATTGATGGTAATAAGCCTAAATACTAGATTTAAACATACCATAAGTAGGTTAACCTAACAGAGGCCATAGACCAAATAATGTCTGTAAATTACTGGATATGAGCAGGTTTTCGAAGAACCAAATTAACTAACGGTAAGATCATATGTAAGAGCACACTGCTTCTATATATTTTAGTGTGCGAACTAACGGTCTTGAGCTAAATTCTCATAAAATATTATAATTTGCAGTTCTAAAATCTGCTATGATGAAGCCTTATTACCTGTTGCTGCTTGTTTTATCTCCTTTCTTTGCCTGTTCAACCATTTCTAAAAGCAGCCTGCAACAATACTCTCCGGAACATGAATTACTGCGTTATACCGGCCGTATAGATTTTACAGAAACTGAAAAACCTTTACTGGTTGGTTCTGCCTCTTCTGTGGAATTTTCCTTTCAGGGAGATTCCTGTCGGGTTTATCTTCAGAAAATGAATCCGGCTGCTGAACACAATTATGTTTCGCTGGAGCTTGACGGGGAGTATATGGGAAGGGTCAAACTGGAGCGCAATGCGATGGAGCCCTATACTGTGCAGGTTCCTGTCGTGCTTGGAAGCCCACAACCTTATTCTTCTGCAGAGGCATTCCACAAGCTTAAAGTACTGAAAGCAACAGAAGCCCAAAATGGCAGTATTGCTTTTGGAGGCGTACAAACACTTAGCCTGGGTGAGCTCCCTCCTGCACCCATGAGAAGCATAGAGTTTATAGGCAATTCCATTACCTGTGGTATGGGTGTAGACTGGAAAGAAGTACCCTGTGATACGGGGGTATGGTACGACCAGCATAATGCCTACTGGGCATATGGACCAAGGGTAGCCAGAGCCCTTAATACCCGGTATATGCTAAGCTCTGTTTCTGGTATTGGTATGTACCGGAACTGGAACAGCCCCTCACCTGTAATGCCAGATGTTTACGAAAACCTGTATTTGAACACTGAAGGCGAAAAAAAATGGAATTTTGAAAATTTCAGTCCTGATCTGGTCAGTATTTGCCTGGGAACAAACGATTTTTCTGATGGCGATGGCATTAAAGAGCGTCTTGCTTTTGATTCAGCTGTATTTGTTAGCAGCTACATTGAGTTTGTTAATACAATCTACAACAAATACCCAGACACACAGGTATGCCTGCTTACCAGCCCAATGGTAAGTGGCGAAAAGGGTGCTGTTTTCCTTAACTGCCTGCAGGCAGTGCAGCATCACTTTAACCGACAGGGCCAGCGCAGCAAACCCATTGCTGTCTATAATTTTGAATCGATCGTACCACATGGTTGTGGCTACCACCCCGACCGGAAGGATCATGCACAAATGGCAGAAGTGCTCATACCCTTTTACATGAAAGTGATGGGATGGTAAATTTTAGGTAAACGCCTTTTTACTGGTGTTCAGCATACGGTCTACCCTGATCTGATCAAACTTCCGTAACAGGTAAACTATGAGCGGATCGGCCAATTATCAGAGTTGGATGTAGGCAACCTTTTGCAGAAATTTCAACTGCAGTGGAAATATCTACAAACTCTTCAGGAATAAATGTTGATGATATACCTGATTTTGGGCGTGCTTTCCATCATTTTATGCTTTTTTTAAGTATAAATTTATCCCTCTCGTACATGTCAAAATCTAATTAAAATCTTAATTTAGGTTTTACGATTCTAAAAAAATGCACCCTTAGAAGGTAATTGTAAAGCTTTGCTACATATCAGATTTAGATGAAAAAACTTTTTTGTATAGCTCTGCTCCTCATGAGTTATATAACTGCTGCGGCCAACTCCCCTACTGATAGTCTTTTGCAGGAGCTGGATCGTGAGTTAGCAGTTATGGAAGTGTATGTTGCGCACAAGCTGGAACGCATTTCTTCTCTGAAGGGGAAGCTGCAGTCAGCAGAAATCAGCCTGACAGACAGGTATAACCTAAACTACCGGATCTTTAGTGAATACCAGTCTTTCAACTTCGATTCTGCCTTTACTTATGCTAATAAATTACAAAAGGTAGCCAGAGAGTTAAAGGATACCGATAAGATTACTGCCGCCCGCATGCAGTTTGGATTTATATTTCTTTCGTCGGGGATGTACAAAGAAGCGATTGACACACTTGGCACCATCCACACGCCAACACTGCCTCATACAACAAAGCCTGAGTATTTTTCGCTGATGGCCCGTGTTTATTATGGAATTGCAGATTTTAATTCTGATTCATATTATACCCGGGTGTATAACACCATGGGAAATCAGTTTATAGATTCTGTTCTTTTATTTTCAGCTCCTCAATCGTTTGAATACCTGTATTTCAGGGGCTTAAGAAATGCCAGGATGCTGAATATCAACGAAGGTCTTTCGGATCTGGAGCAGCTCAATACCAGAAGTGATCTTACATACCACCAGGCAGCAGTTGTAGCCTCTACCCTTAGTGATATTTACCTAAGGCTCGGCAATACGGACAAAGCCATCGGACTGTTGGCAAAGGCTGCTATTTTTGATATAAAAGCCTCTATCAAAGAAACAGCTGCTATCCTGATCATTGCTGATATTTTACGTCAGCAGGGACAGATCAGAAAAGCGTACGAGTACACCCGTCATGCTCTCAATGATGCTAATTTTTACAATGCCCGTCACCGCAAGATCAGGGTAGGCACTATATTACCCATCATAGAAGAAGAAAAATCAATTATTGTAGAAGGACAAAAACAACGAATTATCACCTATGCCGTGGTGGTAACAGTGCTAATCCTCTGTGTATTTTTATTTATTCTGATTATCCTTAAGCAGCTTAAAAAACTTAAATTGGCCGATAAGGAAATTTTAAAATCCAACAGCTCGCTTCAGCACACTAATCATAAACTACTGGAGGCTAACAAAATCAAGGAAGAGTATATCGGGTATTACTTCAATATCAACTCAGAGTATCTTGATAAAATAGAGAAGTTTAAGGAATCAGTAGATCATAACCTCACAACCAAGCGTTTTGATCACCTGCGTTATGTGGTCAAAAATATAGACCTGAAGAAAGAACGTGAAGAACTTTATAAAAGCTTTGATAAGGTTTTCCTGAAGCTGTTCCCTGATTTTATATCCAGTTACAATACCCTCTTCAAAGAGGAAGACCAGGTTTGTTTAGGAGACATGCAGCTGCTGAACACCGATTTAAGAATTTTTGCCCTTATCAGGATGGGTATTTCTGATAATGATAAAATAGCCAAGATACTGGGCTACTCCGTTAACACCATTTATGCCTACAAAACCCGCATTAAAAACAAGGCCATTGTGCCGAACGAGGAGTTCGAGAAAAGGATCATGGAAATAGAAACGGTTTAACACCCCTGCTATCTGCTGATTACCACTTTTTGTGTACCTACCGAACTTGCCGACTGCAGCTGAACGATGTAAATTCCATTTTTAAATTTATCCATCGATAGAACTATTTCACTAAGACCCCCGGGGTAAGCTTTGCTATAAATTAATTTTCCTGAAAGTGCACTAATGGAAAGCCGGGTGGGGCTGTTGATTTGTTCAAATTGCAAATGAAGTGTTTGGCCTTTGAGTGGATTAGGATACAGCTGAAAAGGCAACTGATGATACTGCTGCTGAATGCTGCCCTCAAATAATCCGAGTACAAATGCCTCCAGGATTGATTTGGCTTCTGCAATTTCCAGATTTGCCAGGTGCGCTGCCGCCAGGTTTAACTGCTGCTGTATCTGTTCATCATTTTTATGTTCCTTACGCAGCCTGTATAATTTATACACCAACTCAAGTTCTGCTTCTCCATAAGTAACCCCAGTATAAGTCTGTACCTTCTTTAGGTACTCAAAACCTGTTTCCTGGGTTGGTTCAAAGATGGTTCCTTCACCATAGTCGTTCCAGGTAACCAGTTGCACCAGGTCTATCTTGCTTTCGTGCTCCACCAGCTTGGCCAGTGTTTGATCAAGGGTGGCGCCACCATTGTGAGGTATGGTAAAATAACCCTCGCCGGAACCTCCTTCTTTGTAGAAATCATTGAAGCCGGGATATGCACTACCCATTAATGTTTTTGATTGCGATGTGCGGTTAGCATAAAAGTTCTGTAGGTGGTTGATGTGGTTGTTATTATCCTGATATACCCATGCATATTCTCCATCTGCCACTTCGCCTGCATCGCCAGACTCATACCAGAGTGTTAAAAACTCCACATCTTCCCCTGCTTCGGCCAGAATATCTGCCCACTGGGCAGGCTGCTGAAATGTTATCGGACCAAATACAGCAAGCAAAGGATCTTGATTGTCACCCCTTCTGATATAGGCGGGATTATTGAAGTAATTATCTTTCAGATAACGGACGTTAGCCTTGGCATCATCAATATTCCTGCTGAAACGGTCTTCCAGGACCACCCCAAACTCCATTCCATAGTTATCCAGCTGCGAAACAATGGCATTTGAGCTGGTAAGCAGATCCTGTATATCTCCATTGGAACCCTGGGTGCCATACCAGTTAATCAGCACGCCATCTATACCGGAAAGCTTCATCAGCAGCATATGGTATTCAATCACATCATGATCACGGCTGGCGTAGGGACCAATAAGCGGGTAATAATGAGCAGCAATCTCACGCTTTCCATCTACAATTTTATTTGGGTTTTTAGTCTGCATAGTCCAGTGCCAGCCCCAGCGGCCTATGGTTTCGGGGGTTTCAAACCAGGGCATGTAGTGCATGTACACTTTCATGTTATTGGTTTTCTGCACGGGCTTCTGGCTCCAGGCATTCACTGAATAAAAGAACAGAAAGATCAGTGGTAAAAGTACTCCCCTCATCGTATAGGTACTAATCATAGTATAACATAAAAAACATGGCATTAACTCAACTTCACTCCTTCAATAAAAGAATTGATCCGTAAGCCTCTCTCCTAATGTATATTGGCTACTGGAAATAAGCTTATTGCAACACCACCACCCGCTGCAAGTGACATGTCCAGCCGGGTATCTTTGTCTACCTCCATTTCTTCTATCACATAAGCAGTGGGGTTGTTATTCCAATGTGCATTAGCTCCGTCTTTGTAGATTGTAGCCCTGTACTTTTCGTTATTTTCCAGAAAACTAAAATCCAGCACTACTTGGCGGGGTTGCTCATTTGTGATACTGCCTAAAAACCAGTTGCCTGTTTTTCTTTCCTTTCGCACAATGGTTACATGCTCCCCTATTTCAGCATCCAGTACCTTACTTTGCTCCCAGTCTACACCAACATCCCTGATAAACTGAAAAGCAGGGTGGTTCTGGTAATGCTCTGGTAAATCTGCAGCCATTTGTACCGGGCTGTATACAATTACGTAAAGTGCAAGCTGTTGTGCCAGCGTGGTGTTCACCTGATTTTTTGGTTTGAAGGGTGCCAGTTTGATCCTGAAGATTCCCGGTGTATAATCAATAGGTCCGGCCAACATCCTTGTAAAAGGCACAATGGTTAAATGATCGGGTGGGTTGCCACCATCGCTGGCCCATGCATTAAATTCCTGTCCGCGCACGGCCTCTCCTGAAATCAGGTTTGGATAGGTTCTTCTCAAGCCTGTAGGTTTTACAGGTTCATGAATATTGATAGAAATCTCGTATTTCGCTGCAGTTTCCAGCACACGTCGGTAGTGGTTCACCATCCACTGCCCCTGCTGGTGCTCTCCTTTGGGAATAATCTCTCCCACATATCCCAGCTTTGCAGAACTGATCCCATGCTTTTGCATAAGCTGATAGGCGGCATTCAGTTGTTGTTCATAGGTACGTGGTGCCGCTGAGGTTTCATGATGCATAATAATCTCCACCCCTTTCTCCTTTGCATAGCGGGTTACTTCTTCCAGGTTATAATCTGCATAGGGAGTTACAAAATCAAAAACCCCTTCCCTATCCGGAAAACCCACCCAGCGGTCCCATCCGGTATTCCAACCTTCCACCAGCACCCCCTTCAGGTTATTGGCTGCGGCAAAATCTATGTAGCGTTTAGTGTTTTCTGTAGTAGCACCATGTTTGCCGCTTTCCATATCCCAGCCAGATTTATCAAGGTGCATTTCCCACCAGATACCGTTGTACTTCATGGGTTTTATCCATGATACATCTCCAAGGCGGTTTGGCTCATTCAGGTTGAGGATCATTTTAGAATCGATCAGCCCACCTGCCTTATCAGTGATTATAATGGTGCGCCAGGGGGTATCGAAGGGCAGCGATCTTTTAACGGCATACCCTGTTACCTCAGAGCCAACAAGAGCACTTTGCAGCAACAGTTTGCTGGTATCGGCAAGCAACGTCATGCCGGCATAGTCTGTAAGGTTGGCCTCATGTATGCTTAGGTACACACCATCCGCGCTCTTCATGGTAAAGGGGGTGTGCACGGCATTTTCCACAATATGGCTGTAGATAATGCCCGGATCTCCCAGTGCCAGTGCGTTTATTTTAGAGACCGGTGTTCTGTTATAGAGGTGTTCAAAGCTGTCCCAGTCGCCCGGGATCCACCAGGAATCATGATCTCCTGTTAGCTTAAACTGGGTAGTTTCTTCTGTTATCAGCACTTCATCCATATGGGCCTGTACAGGAAAGCTATAGCGAAAAGCCATACCATCATCAAATACCCTGAAACATAAATTTACCTGTCGTCCTTCCGGTTTATCTTCCTGCAATTGCACATTTAGCTGCTTGTAGTGATTCAGCACATCCGTCTGTTCCCCCCAGGGCATTTGCCATGTTTCTTTCAGAGAATCTACTGCAACAGCATTGATGCGAAGATTAGCCTGCAAAGCCGGCTGGTCCCGGAATTCAAAACCAAGCAGTGAAGTATCTATAACTACTTTATTCTGATAAAAAACCCTGTAGGCAGGTTCCTGATCAGCAGTCAGGAAAAAAGTAACTGCAATCTGTCCGGATGGCGATGTAATTCTGGAGATACCCTCTGCTTCACCATCAGCGGTGGGAATACTTTTATCTCCACAAGAGCTCAGCCATACCATCACTGCCATCAACAGCATGGTTCTCCACAGGTGGTAATCTATTTTCATTCTGTTCTAGGATAAATATTCTATAAGCGGAGTATCTTTTATCTACATCAATCAGGCTTGGCATTGCCGGGGAGCAGGTGCCGGGCTATTTATGCCTGCTGCTACCATACGGGCAAGCCATGAAGCTTTCGTAACAGGTACATCACTAAACCTGCGCCAGGGTCATGCTTTTCGCAGACACAGCAATTTGTAGGTTAAGTCCAGCGGATTTACATGGGTACATGATTGATGAATTTTAGCCACTGCAATACCTGTATCAGGCATTACAGTGGCAAAAAAGGATCAGTTGCTGTTTGCAATGGTCAGGGTACGGGTACCGGTTTCCACATCTATGGCCAGAGAAATATCATACTCTCCGCCAGCTACCACCATAAAGTTTTCACTTCCCTCTGCTTTTGTAACCCCTTCATCAAAGGCATTGCCAGCCCTCTCAGTGGCATCATTATACAACACAGCAAGTCCGCCCCACTCTCCGTTCTCCAGTAACACAAATTCTCCACCTTCTATGAGTGCTACATCATTCCAGCTCCAGGTATACACATTCCCGTCTTTCTCAGGGGTAGTTAAACCGTAGGCTTCATTCCATGCTGCAGCTTCACCATTGGGCAACGTATAAGCATTGCCAAACAGGCCAACCTGGGTAGTGCTGTAGTCTTTAATTTTTGTCTCAGTCCACTCTCCTGTTGCAGCGTCATATTCAAGTCTTACCGTGAACACACCTGTTTCCTGATGAGGAATGTTTTCATCTTTATAGATCAGCTCATTTACACCGGCATCCCATGCAGCACCATAGCTTTCCACACCAAGAAATGTTAAAGTAGCCATGGACCCATCATTATAAACTTCATACCCCTTGTTCAACCTGTATTTATACCCAGATTCGCCCCGCAGGGAAACTCCGTTTGCCTCAAAAACAGCTCCGTCCCTGTCTGCAGATACCATTGGCAGAGCAGTACCAGTTGTCCATTGTCCGGGCTGGGTATCTCCAAACATCTCTGGCTCCACCCTCATCAGTCTGAAATGCATATCATTCGTATTCACAAACAGGTAATAGAGCCCCTCTTCGCTGATTTCGATGGGAGCGGCGTTTGCTTCCAGTGTGCCCTGGATAAACTCATCCTGTACATCTGTATGATCAAGTTCCTCGCCGGCTATGCGTGTGCCTCCGTTTTCCGCTCCATATACCGTTGCAACCTCATTTTCTACTTCTGAAATCTGAATCGTACTGTTAGCACCTATGTACATATATTTTCCATACACTCCAGGCATGGTAGCGGCTCCGCTACTCTTTGCCGGATTCAGTGTGGCACCTGATAACCTGGCCGCCGGAGCGGTAGGCACATCTGCCACTGTATTGGTACCATACACATACACGCCATCCAGTTTAGGCTGCAATACTTGTGGAGCGGGGTCATCATCCTTACCACAGGAAAAGATAAAAAGTGGCAGCATTGCAAAAAGCATTAGCCGCGTAAGTAGTAGCTTTCTCATAAAAGTCTGATTATTATGTTAAGAATTGGTTTATCAATGGTTTGTACATACTGGAATGCCCCCCTCATAAAACCTACCGGTTTGGAGATCAGGCAAAACCTATGGATGCTGTGCTTATTCATAGCCCTGGCTTGGCACTATATTTTCATTATTGTCTACTTCCTGTTGTGGTATGGGGTAATAGTAGTCTTTGGGCTGAAATAAGATCTCACCCTGCGTTACCCTTTTCTGGTTATATTTCAATACTTCCTGCTCTACAATTCCCCATCTAACAATGTCATACCACCTGTGGCCCTCGGCAAAAAGCTCTCTGAAACGCTCTTCCCGGATAGTGTCCCTAAGCTCATCTCCTGCTAAACCGGTAAAATCCACGGCAGGCTCCTGGTTGCTGGGGCTATATCCCCAGGCCCTTCTCCTTACCTTGTTAAGATACTCCAGTGCTATAGCATCCTGTCCAAGGGCATTCATCACTTCTGCATACATCAGGTATACATCTGCCAGTCGCATGATCAGTACATTAATACCGCTGTTCCTATTGGTGGAATACACTGAGTAATCCCTTGGCACATACTTTTTAAAGCTGTGGCCGGTGAAATTAAACTCACTTCTGCCGGCGGGTCTCATGTCGCCCTCTACTGTAGCTACTGAATCCTCGGGATGGTATGTAGCGATCTCCAGGCGGGGGTCATTGCCAAATCGTTCTATGTTTACACCATGAGGAGTTACATTGCTCCACCCTCTGCCCGGAGGTGCCAGCGAAAGAGCAATGCCTGATCCCAGTCCGTTTTCCCAGATGTTCTGCTGCATGTCTATAGCATAGTTCAGCTCAAAGATCGATTCCGGGCTAAACTCATATTTACCCTGGAATAAATCTTCGTACCGGCTGTGTGACACCAGGGAGTACCTGCTGGCGTTAATCACCTCTTCAAAATACTGCCTTGCCCGGCTGTAATCTTCTATATAGAGGTAGACTTTGCCTAGAAAGCCTTTGGCTGCAAATTTGTTTACCCTTGCTATGTTGTTCTGGTCCCAGGTAACGGGGAGCTTTGTTTCTGCAGCTTCAAAGTCGCTGATGATCTGCTCATACACCTCTGCCACTGTTGCCCTGGACTGCATCATATCATCGCGTGATGATGCTACTTTCAAAATGAGAGGTACCGCCAGCCGTGTATTATCAACAGCATAGGGAGCTTCTCCCCACAACCTTACCAGGTGGAAATAAGCAAAGGCTCTTAAAAAATGTGCCTGGCCCAGGATCTGGTCAAGCTGCTCCCGCTGTGCCGGGGAAGGATTGTGACTTTCCAGGTAAATGGGTGCATTTTCAATAACATCGTTGGCCCTTGCCACCACCCGGTACCAGCCCCTCCAGGCAACAAATACATTTCCATCGCTTGCAGTAACTTCATTCCGGCTCTGGGCATTCCAGTAATCAGATTCGTGCGGAAGTGCCAGCAGGGTTTCTACGTAAAAGTTCTGACCATAGAGGTCCAGACTTTTTATAGCAGAGTATACCCCGTTCAGGGCCATATCGAAATTCTCGATCCTGGAATAATAATTTGCAGCATTCAGCTCATTCTGATTGGTTACATTCAGAAATTCTTCTTCTGCGCAACCATTCAGTAGCCCTGCTCCCATGATCAGTATCAGAAATTGCTTTATTATTTTCATTGTCGGGCAGTTTTGCTTTGAGTGGGTTTTAAAATTGTACCTCCAGACCTGCACTCAGCGTGCGTACCTGCGGGTACAGGCCAAAATCAACGCCCCGGCTGATATTGGAGCCTGCTATTTCCGGATCCAGACCAGAGTATTTAGTAAATGTTAACAGGTTATTTGCATTCATAAACAGCCTTAGCCTGCTGATACTAAGTCTTTCCAGTGTACTGGCAGGCATGTTAAAGCCAATCTGGGCATTTCTTAGCTTGAGGTAAGAGCCATCTTCTACAAAGTAATCGGAGGGCCTGCTGAAGTTACCATTCGGATCATTGGCTATGTTGCGCGGGTGATTGCTATGATTTTCTGGTGTCCAGGCCTCAAAAATCCTGGTAGTGGTGTTGTTATCGCCAAAGAAGTTGCGGGTGTAGGCTTTATCTGCATTGAATACATCTACCCCCTGTACCCCCTGAAACTGCAGGGAAACATCTATAATCTTATTGTATGATGCGCCTATGTTCAGCGCGTAAGTCATCTTTGGCCAGGGATTTCCAATAAATACCCTGTCGTGCTCTGCAGTTACCTGTCCGTCTGGTACACCACCAGGCCCGCTGATATCGCGGTACATAAAATCTCCGGGGCCTGTGCCTGCCTCCTGGTAGGTTCCATCTGGTGCCCATGAATTAATGGCATAAACATCGCCCTCGGTATGCAGCATTTGCTGAACCTCAAAACCATAGAAACTGGAAATGGGCATACCAGCCTGTGTACGTGTCATGCCACCGATCTGGCCGCCGCCGTTGCCGCCTGTGATGTACTGGCCTTCGTGCAGCGAACGCATTTCATTTTTCATGAAAGAGGTGTTGCCGCTCACATCCAGCGTGATGTTTTTAAAGTTATTACGGTAGCCCAGTTCTATGTCTACTCCTGTGTTCCTTAAGGAGCCAATATTTATCTCCGGGTTCACCGGGTTAAAATTATGCACAGCTATTCCTACTGAAGCAGGGATAGGCACTCCGTACAAAAGATCTTTGGTATCTTTGATGTAGTAGTCTGCACTAAACCTGATCTTATTCTGAACAGCAGTGATGTCCAGGCCTACGTTGTGCATGTTAACCTCTTCCCACTTTACTTCTTCATTAGGGAACCTGCTGATAAAGAAGCCCGAAACCTTATTTTGTCCGTTTGCATCAAAGGCATAGCTGGAGAATTGAGAGGTATAGGTTTTAAGGTAAATGAAATCGCCAATGTTATCAGAACCCAGCTTACCTGTACTGGCTCGCAATTTTACGGTTGTGAGATAGGGTATATTTTCAAAAAAGCTTTCTTCAGAAATACGCCAGCCTGCAGAAAAGGAAGGAAAGATGCCCCAGATGTTAGCCGGACCAAACTTTGGTGCAGAAGCATCGCGACGTATGTTAGCTTCAAAGAGATACTTTTCGTGATAATTGTAATTGAGCCTGCCAAACTGCGAAAGTAACCTGCTACTGTATACATTGAAGCGATCGGTAGTATTGAAACTACCTGTTGCCAGGTTCATGCTCCATGCTACATCTAACGGAAACTCAGTGCCTGTTAAGTTATAATGCTTGGTGTTGAACTGATAGGCCTCATATCCTGCCATCAGTTTAAAACTGTGTTTACCTAAGGTTTTGCCGTAGGTAGTTACAAAGTTACCGGTAACACTTTCGTCATTGGCACTGCTGTAGGTAAGTGCATTGATTGGGTTGGCAAAGGCACCATAATTAAAAGCTTCCTGAAATCTTTCTCCAAAGAAGCCCATGTAGTTATACCCAAGTGTAGCCCTTAGCATCAGCCCCACCAGCGGTGTGGCTTCCAGATAAATGTTACCATCTATGCGGTTGTAATTACGCTGGTCGTGCTGCTGGTAGTGGCTGGCTATAGGATTTGGCCCCTGGAAATATACTGGGGCTCTGCCCCAGCCGCCATAGGGATTGTTCTCATCATAAATAGGCATGATGGGAATAGAACGGTATGGAATGGCCCCTGAGTAATTCTCATTGAAATTATCGATGGGATTCTCACGTACTTTAGAAAGAAGTACACTCTCTCCCATCTTAAGCCAATTGGTGAGTTTTATATCTGAATTAAGGCGTGCACTAAGCCGCTGATAAGTGTTATCAATAAGAATACCCTCCTCATCATCGTAGCCCAGGGAAAAGAAAAAATTAAAACCTTCTTCCCCTTTTGAGATGGAAAAGTCGTACGACTGAAGCAGGCCACTGCCTCCGTAGTAGGCATCGATCCAGTCTGTATCGTGCTCCCAGATATCCCAGGCTGGTTCAGGGTTTTGGCCGGCATTCAGCCTTGATTCTCTTTTGTACCTGACAAAATCTTCGCTACTTAGCAGGGTGGGCAAATTAAGTGGTGCTCTTTGGCCGATCATGCTTTTTAAGCTGACCTGGGTTTGTCCCCTGCCTCTTTTAGTGGTGACCAGAATTACGCCATGTGCAGCCCTGGCACCATATACTGCAGAGGCCGCTGCATCTTTCAGAATTTCAATAGATTCGATGTCGTCAATATCGAAATGGTTACCTGGCTCCATGCGGATACCATCCACAATCCAGAGAGGCTGGGTATTTGAGATAGAACCAACCCCCCTGATATGAATGGTTGGACTGGAGCCGGGAGCACCGCCATTCTGTGTAACCGTTACGCCTGCTGACATTCCCTGCAGCGCCTGATCAAGCCGCAACTGGGATTTATTCTCCAGATCTTTAACCCCTACAGAAGAGATCGCCCCGGATATGTTAGAACGTTTCTGCTCGCCATATCCTACCACCACCACCTCATCCAGCTGGTCTACATCAGGAGTCAAAGTAATATTGATGCTGCTTCTATTATTAACTGCTATTCGCTGAGTTTGATAGCCTATAAAAGAAACCAAAATTACCGAAGATGCATCCGGCACGGTAAGGCTAAAAAGACCGTCCATATCGGTAGTTGTACCTGTGCTGGTGCCCTCTACCACCACAGTCGCTCCCGGCAGCGTTTCATTTGTATCGCCTGCAGTTACCCTGCCTTTTACAACAAAATTTCTGTCTTCGGTCTGTATCAAATCTTCTGCCTGAAGGGGGTAAGTCATCAGAAGTAAATACATGAACGCAATCACAGTGCGCAAAAAATAAATCAGTTTCATATACTTGTCTGTTGAATACATTATGTTCCTGTCATTGTAAATCCATTACCAATCTGCTGAAAACTCTCCGAGTTTACGCCTCCATTCTTGTTCTTTTTCAGAGGAAGCATTCTGGATCCGGTCTAATTATTCCACAGCGTAATCGATTGTGAGATCGGTGTAATGCCATTTAAAAAATAGATGTACTGTTTCCCCGATCAGCCTTTACAAATGAACAGGTACTACCAGTGAAACTCAATTTATCTATACCAAATATAGATAATATAGAGTCTGTTGGTGGTTAAAATGCTGTATATCAATCAATTAAATGCTTGATGAATATAGAGAAGATTCAGGCAGATAATGGAAAAAATGACCTGAATAGGAGTGCAGGAAGACCAATCATCCATGGATGATGCTATACGCTATCAGAAAAGTAGAGAAGAATAGTCTTGAAGGATTGGACTAAGAGGCTGTAAATTTTACGTTCTATAGGGCTGAAATGGCAGCCAGAATGTTATAATTATCTGAGATTGTCTGGCAGCACTAATTACTGTGCCGCATGTGGCTGGTGGTTAATGATGAATTGTATGAGTTCATCAACAGGCACACCTGCTCTTTCGCTGGCATCTGCGATATCTGCTCTGGAAACCTGTGCAGCAAAGGTCTTGTCTTTGAGACGTTTTTTTACCCCTTTTACCTCCATGCCTGTATAACCTTCCGGTCTCATGAGGGAGTAGGCGTGGGTAAAACCCGATAGTTCATCGAAGGCATAAAGCATTTTGTCCATTTCAGTATGTGGCTCTACACCAAAGTATGCCGGACCATGTGAAGCAATAGCTCTGATAATGGCCGGGTCTAGCTGGCGTTGCTCAAGTTCTTCAATGATGCGCCGGCAATGCTCCGCGGGCCACTGGTCCCAGTCTGCATCGTGCAACAAACCTGCCAGGTACCATTTATGCTGATCTTCTTCCCCCAGCCGCAGTCTTTCCCCTGCCCATGCTTTCATTAGCCAGGCTACCTGGCGCATGTGTAGTTTCAGACGGTCGTTTTTCACCCAGTCGTTCAGCAGCGCTTCTGCTTCTGCCACAGTTATAACATTGCCGATATTAGCCGGATTACCAAATTCGGTGCGGCCCAGGTTCAGGGAAAGATCAGCCATAAATTTATTTTTGATTAATCAACTGCTTAGAGCAGGTTTCGTAGCTCTAAAAATAGAATCAGTAATTTACTGATCAAATACAAATACCCTATAATGAGGTATGTTGAGATTGAAGAAGCCTTTGCCGCCTACTACATTAGATGGATAATTAATTGGTTCGCCCAGAAATTCAATAAAGCTAAAGCGATTGTCAAGTCGCATTTGCATGAACTCGTAATACTCCTTACTGATGTTTGACAGAGAAACAATTATGGTGTCTCCGGGATCATATACCCTGGGTATTACCTTATACTGGTTAAGGAACTCCTCCTGCTCTAGTGTATTGATATCATCAAACAATTCAGTATAGGCTCGTGGATTGATAAGATTATGGATGATGTGTTCCCGGTTAATTTCCTGCACGCCAAGCATATACCAGTTGTTTTCTACAGGATCGCTTAGGGAATAAGTCAGGTGTGCGAGGGTATCGCCATTCTCATCATAATAAAGATCAGCACTGATCTCATTGAACTCAACTTTGCCCAGCACCCTGGCGGATGCATATACCTCTCCCAGGCTGGCACTGTTTACATGCAGCTCATACATGCTGCCCTCTTTGAAGGGAATTAGAGTGCCACCATAGGCACCATATCCTAAAGCTTCTAGCTGGTAGCTTCCTTCAGGACCGCTAATGCTTACAACGGCATCACTCACTGCTATTTGTTCAATCAGTTTTAGTGGATCACTGTCTCCAGATGCATCCAGCGCACCAAAGGTTTTGGTTAACAGCACCACCAGCATTTCATCATGCAGCATTTGTGTGGCCACAACAATTTCCGGCTTAACGGTGGGTGTATGCTTTACCTCCAGGGGTTCCGGTATACAAGACAGGAGCGATACAAGGGTAAAAACCAAACAGGCACTTATCCCGCTTAAGTAAAACTCTTTTATGTATTGAAAATTTCTAAACATATGCTACAAACTAAAGCCAATGTTCAAAAAGGGAAGCAGACCAAAAAGTCCGGGCTGTGTGTACTTCAAAGAACCGTCATTTTCATCCTGTTCTATAAAAATTCCTATCGGACTGGCCCGGTTATATACATTATTAACACCGGCAAACATATGCCATTTAATCTTTTTGTGTGGGTTGCTGGTAAATTTCAGGCCTAAATCGAGCCGGTGGGTATCTGACATCTTTACGGCATTTATGCCAGAAAACACCGGAATCAGGTCTACTCCTGTACTGGTGGGTGATGGTACTATGTACTGACCAATCACAGGTGTAAACCTGGCACCTGAAATATACTCCCAAACCATGGATGCCGACCAGCGCCGGCCAAGTGCATACTGCATCACTACGGCCCCGTTATGTCGTCTGTCGTAACGGGCAGGGAACCACTCGCCCTGGTTTATCTGATCATACTGCCTCCACGACCAGGAAAGTGTGTAACTTAGCCAACCCGTTAACTTTCCTGCTTCCTTACGAATCAGAAATTCTGTGCCATAAGCACGCCCCCTGCCCTGAATAAGTTTCGATTGAAAATCAGAATTGAAGAAAAGATTAGTACCTTCTTCGTAGCCTATCAGGTTACTTAATGTTTTGTAGTAGCCCTCGGCGCTGATAAAAACTTTTGGTCCGTTCAGGAATTTTTGCCAGGCTGCAGATACCTGGTGGGAATACTGCGGACGGATACTATCGGTAACCGGATACCAGATATCGGTAGGTGTAGAAACTGCAGAATTGGAGATACGATGCAGGTATTGCACCATTCTGGAGTAGCTAAGTTTCAGCGACTGCTGTTTGGGCAGTGCATATCTTAGCGAAACACGAGGTTCAGGTGTAAAATATTCCTTATTATTTACAAGGCCAAAAGATCCCCTGATTCCTGAGTTGATCAATAATTTATCTGTAAGGCTCCATTCCTGCTGTACATAGGCAGAAATTTCGTTTGCTATTTTGCCCCCGGTAGCGCCGCTTTCCAGCATTTCCGCAATGTTACCGGCAGAATTAACAATACTGGGGCTGATAGCATGCCGGGCCCATTCTATACCTGCTTTTACCTGGGCATCTTTCCAGACTGAATCTTTTACAAAGGTTACTTTTGCACCTAAATCCTCAATATCTGAAAAAGCCAGCAGCTCATTTTTCTCATATATATTCTTGATATCATATTTGTACGATGAGCGGGTAAGGGTTAAGTCGCTGTTCCATCCCCTGTCATATCGATGCCTCCACTGTAACGACTGGCTGGAATTCCCGGAGGCATAAGTAGTTCTCACACCTCTGCCATCGTTATTTTTATCCCTGTACAGATCAAAAATATCCTCACCTCCATAATAACTGATATCTATCTGATCGCGTCTGCCAAGTTTAAACAGAATTTTACCATTAAGGTCATAGAAATAATAAGGAAGTTCCTCATCAATGGCTTTTACAACCTGATCAACATAGGTTCTGCGCCCTGCCATCCATATGCTTGCTTTTCCTTTCACCAGGGGTTGTTCCACATAAAGACGGGAAGCCAACAATCCTACTTCTCCCTTAACGCTGGTTTTTTTGGCAATGGTATTGTTGGTGCTGATGTCAATGATAGAAGAGAGTCTTCCGCCAAACTCAGCTGGGAAACCACCATTGATGGCTTCTACTTTTTCTAGTATATCAGGATTGAAAACAGATAGAAAGCCGAACAAGTGGCTGGTATTATAGATAGGGGCGCCATCCAGCAGCACAAGATTCTGATCGGCAGCGCCACCACGCACGAAAAGATCTGAGCTTCCCTCTACTCCCTTAGTGGTACCCGGTAATAACTGTAAGGTTTTAATGACGTCAGCCTCACCACCCAGCACTGGTAAAAACTCAACATCCTTTCTTGAGATGGTATGGGTACCGGTCCGGACGGTTTGAACAAGGTCCTGCTGGGAATAGCGGTTGGCAGTAATCACCACCTCCTGAAGCTGGTCTACGAGTGGTGAAAGCCTGAAGGTGATGGTGGTATCTTGCCTGAGCTGTACCACCTGCCTGAATTTATTAAAGCCTGTGTAGGAAATTAAAATGGTATTGCTGCCGCCGGGTACTTTGGCAGAGAACTTACCATCTACATCAGCAGGTGCTATGGTGCTGTCGGGAAGGACTAAAACTGCTGCGAATGGAAGTGTTTCACCATGGCTGTCTTTCACAACACCGCTAAGCCTAACGGTTTGTCCACACAGCACAAGCGGGCACAGCAGCAGCATAATAAGAATGTATTTCTTAAAATGATTAGAAGTTGTAAAGTAAAAAAATTGTGCCTGCTCGTTAATTTTGTTCATATAGGTGGCCCACTCACTTACTAATCAAAAAATAGAATGTTTTTAGTTTGTACATTGATAATTAACCTCTATTAAATAATATTGAAATGCATTTGCAGGTTTTAAAAAAATATAAGAATTCGTAAAAAATTTATTTCTGGTATGCTTCTATTAAACATCTACGGAAGTAGCTGGGAAGATGATGAAGCTATTGAACAGAATTAACGTATTTTTACGCTGAAAAACCAGACATTTTTCCATTCATTTATTCAGACAGTTTAGCATGCAGTTTTTATCGCTGGGTTTATCGGAGTTTTTGTTACAATCCCTGGCAGCACAACATTTCAATAAGCCCTATCCTATTCAGCAGGAGGCTATTCCTGCAATTCTGGCTGGAAAAGATATTTTTGGTGTGGCCCAAACAGGATCTGGCAAAACTGCCGCTTTTGTATTACCCATTCTGGAACTTCTGCACAAGAAAACACCCCCAAAAAGCAGGTACATAAAAGCGCTTGTACTGGTGCCTACCCGTGAGCTTGCCGCACAGGTAGCTGATGTATTTAAAACTTTCAGTAATGGATCTGGCAGAAGAATAAATACACTTGCGGTATATGGAGGGGTTTCAATTAACCCGCAGATGATGGCACTGGCACAAACAGAAATTCTGGTAGCCACACCGGGCAGGCTGTTAGACCTGATCTCCTCCAATGCTGTACTTCTTTCTGCTGTTGAGATGCTGGTACTGGACGAAGCAGATAAAATCCTGAACCTGGGCTTTCAGGAAGAGCTTGATAAAATTTTAGCCCTGCTGCCCGGCAGGCGCCAGAACATTCTGTTTTCTGCTACCATTGGAGATGATGTTCGCAACATAAAAGAAGCTTTACTGCGCGACCCGCTCCTGATTGAGGTAAAGGAAGAAAACCCGCAGCACGAACTGATATCACAGCGGGCATACCAGGTAAACCCTGAGCAGAAAGGCCCCTTTCTGAGATACCTGATCAAAACACAGAATATGCAACAGGTGCTGGTATTCACCTCCTCTGTCAGAACAGCAGATAACCTGGTGAATAAGCTTTCCAAAAACGGTATTCAGGCTGCTTCGCTGCACAGCCAGAAAAGCCAGGGAGCAAGAACAGAGGTATTATCGAAATTCAAAACAGCTAAGCTAAGGGTGCTGGTTGCCACAGACCTGGCCTCTCGGGGTATTGATATTGAAAAGCTGCCTTATGTAATCAATTTTGAGCTGCCACGCTCTCCGAAAGACTATGTACACAGGATTGGTCGTACCGGACGTGCCGCTGCATCGGGAGAGGCCATTAGTCTGATCACTCCCGAAGACCTGCACCACTTTGGCATTATTCAGAAAAAAATGGGCAAAAAGGTTTCTGTGATAGAAACCAGCGATATAGATCTGAAAGGGTATTAGTGCAAAATATTGAATTTGAAGCATAAGCTTTGAATGCTTTCCAAAAAAAGGGTTTATTTGTAGTACTATGCAATTGTTCATCACATCATTAAATTCGGGCAGCAACGGCAACTGTTACTATGTAGGTAATGAGCAGGAGGCTGTGCTGATAGATGCCGGTATATCCTGCCGGGAAACAGAAAAACGCCTGAAGCGCCTGGGTTTATCAATGGATAAGGTAAAGGCAATATTTGTTTCGCACGAGCATTCTGACCATATAAGGGGTATTCCGGTACTGGCCAAAAAATACCAGCTGCCTGTGTATATCACGCCGGGCACCCTGCGTAATGCACGTCTGAGCCCCTATAATTCATTAGCGGTACCTTTTGAAGCTTTCCAGGCTGTTCAGATCGGGGAGCTATCAGTTACAGCCTTTCCAAAATTTCATGATGCGGCAGACCCGCACAGCTTTGTAGTTAGCCATGGTGCCACCAGGGTTGGCATCTTTACAGATATTGGCGCCCCCTGCGAAAACCTGATCCATTACTTCAGGCAATGCCATGCAGCCATTCTGGAAGCCAATTACGATGATGTACTGCTGGAGAAGGGCTCTTATCCTTATTTCCTGAAGAATCGCATCAGGAGCGGCCACGGACATTTATCAAATAAGCAGGCACTGGCCCTGTTTACAGCCTATAAACCCAGCTTCATGAGCCATTTGCTGCTGGCACATCTTTCCAAAGACAACAATTGCCCTGAGCTTGTAAAGGAAATATTTACAGAATATGCCGGAAGTACTGAAATTGTGGTGGCTTCCCGCTTTATGGAAACATCGGTTTTTACAGTATGCTGTGCTGAAGCTGTTGCATAGTTCTTAAAAAAGCAAGCTCATTTTTAATGCCGGATGACTCTATACATTCAAATCTAAAGATCATAAAAAAAACAGCCTGGCTGGAGTCTTATAGCATTCCAGCCAGGCTGTTATAATGATGTGCAGTTATGGTTTAGATCTTCCTGGGGTATGGCTTAGAGAAAAATGTAATAGCTAGTTCTGTAAGACCAACAGCCAGATGGGGTACCCAGGCTTTTTTGCGGAAGCCAAACAGGAATGGAGACGCAGCCATCAGCGCTCCGTTAATATAATCAAGCTGAAGGTGACGGGGCATGCTCATTTTCTTTTTTACACCCAGCTCATATTTGGTAAAAAAACTCTGTACTAAAACACCCGCTCCCATAATCATGGGCAAATAAGTTTCCATGCCCCTGTTCTTTTTGCTGCTGAAAATCAGGGGAAGCGTAATCAGGGATGCCGCCGTGGCATAATCGATGATAGCGTGCGTTTTAGAAGGTATTATATTGGTATTCATATGATTAAAAAATTATAAATTCTACATACATTATAATACCACATCCTTAAAAAGAAGTTTTGCCAGAAACAGATTATTATGCAAAACTTAACATCGCATACCTAAACCAGTTTATCCGGTGTAATAGGTAATTCCGTAATGCGTTTGCCGGTGGCATGGTAAACTGCATTGGCAATGGCTGCTGTAAAACCTACGAGCGGTATTTCACCGATTCCCTTGGCACCCATGGGGTCAACAATCGGATCTTCCTTATCGGTAAACAAAACTTTTATTTCGGGAACATCTGCATTAACGGGTACATGGTAATCTGCCAGGTCATTATTGAGGTGCCTGCCAAAGCGGTGGTCTATGATGCCCTCCTCCATCAGGGCAATACCAATACCCCATACTACAGAGCCATACACCTGGCTTTCGGCTGTTTTGTGGTTCATGATCCTGCCGGCATCCACAGCCGAAACAACCCTTGAAACCCTTACTTCGCCTGTAGCAGCATGTACGCGTACTTCTACGAAATTGGCACAAAATGATTTGCTGGAGAATTGTTCAAGCTCCTGCCCTCCTTCTGACGCTCTGCTTACCTCTAATTCTGGCAATGCATGTAAATTAAGGATGTCTGTATAGGTAAGACTCGCCGAACCATCCAGTACACTTATTGTATTTTCGTTGAACTGTATTGCTGATGCCTGCGCACCATACAACGGAGATTTGGGCTCGTTTACCGCCAGCTCCAGTAGCCTTTGCTTTAGATCTGTGCAGACCTCATAAACGGCAGAACCAACAGAGGCCGTGGTATGGGAGCCAAACTGCCCCGGAGCATGTGGAAACCTGGAGTTTCCCCATTCAAAGCGTACTTTTTCCATGGGTAAACCTAAAACATCTGCGGCTATCTGGGTAAAGATGGTGGCAGAACCCGGGCCAACATCCGCAACGGCGCTCCGCACCTGCACACTGCCATCAGACAATAGCGTAGCCCTGGCTTCTGCCCTGGAACGAGCAGCTTTGTATATCCCGGAAGCCATGCCCATGCCTATCAGCCACTCCGCCTCCTGCATGCTACGTGGCTCCGGATTTCGCCTGCTCCAGCCAAATTCTTCAGCGCCACGTTCATAACACTCCCTCAGATAATTGCTGGACCAGGGTTTGCCATTTTCCGGGTCTGCTTCGGCAAAATTCTTTCTACGAAGCTCCAGTGGATCTGTTTTCAGAGCATAAGCCAGCTCATCTACAGCAGATTCCAGTGCAAAGGAGCCGCTTGTTTCACCGGGGCCACGGGTCCAGCAGGGAGTGCTCATATCCAGCTGCACCAGTTTATAGCTCGTATCCATATTGGGACAGCTATACATCGTTTTGGTAGGATCGAGTATGCGCTCGGTGAATTGTTCGTAGCGGGAGCTAAACCCAATGCTGTGATGTGAAATGCCCTGAAATTTACCATCGGTGGTGGCACCTATGCTGAATTTCTGTACAGAGGCGGGTCGGTACCCCACCATATTAAATACCTGATCCCGCATCAGCATTACTTTTACCGGCCTTCCGGTAACTTTGGCGCCCAAAATGGCAGCCATCTCCTGAGGCCATAAACGGGAGGAGCTTCCAAATGCACCGCCTACAAATGGAGAATGTGCTTCTACATCTTCCTTTTCCAGCTTAAATGCTTTACTGATTTCGCTCTGTGATATTTTAGTAGCCTGAGTTTTATTATAGACCTTTACTTTACGGTCGCTTTCCCAATAGGCAGTGGTGGAATGGGTTTCCATGGGATTGTGCACCTGTATAGGAGTATGATACTCCCGCTCTACCCGCACGGGAGCTGCCAGTCTTGCAGCGACCTTGCCTTTAGTAAAATCTTTCTGGTCCGCAGGAGTAATGGCTTTTTCGAGGTTATCATGGAGGCTGGTGTTGTGCGGTTGCTTATCGTAACTAACTTTAACCAGCGAGGCAGCATGTACGGCCCGCTCATACGTATCTGCCACCACCAGGGCGATGGGCTGAAAGTTATGCAGGATCTTATCATCGTAAAATAACCTGAATTCCTGCCCGTACACACGAGAGCCTTCATTATTGACCGAAGTCTCATAGCCAGGTATCTCTGGAGAGTTTTTATGAGTTATAACTGCAAGCACGCCCGGAGATTTTTCGGCAGCTTTTGTATCAAGATTGCTGATGCGCCCCCTGGCAATGTTGCTGGTAATCATTACCCCAAAAGTAACTCCCGGCAGGTTGTATTCGGCGGCATAACGTGCCGCCCCTGTAACTTTCAGTTGCCCCTCTACCCGATCGAGCCTGTCGCCCATTACTGCTTTACGCATGCTTTTCCGTTTTATCATTATCAAACCATTGCTACAGCATTTTTCAATGCCTGTACAATGGTAGCCGGTCCCAATTTAATTTTATAGGCATTATGTTCAAAAGCTTTAGCACCCTGCATGGCTACAACTGCTGCCTGACTGAAGGTTTCTTCAGATATGGCCTTACCTTTAAGTATTTTCTCTGCCTCCAGCAGCCGCCAGGGTTTATGAGCTACCCCTCCCATGGCAAGGCGGGCATCCAGTATGGTATTGTTGCTGATATCGAGGGCCGCAGCTACTGAAATGAGTGCAAAAGCAAAAGAGGCTCTTTCGCGCACCTTCAGGTAATGAGCATTACTGGCAAATGGGGTATCAGGAATGAAAACAGACAGGATCAGCTCATCCCTGCCAAGGTTTGTGTCCTTTTCAGGCTGATCAGCCGGCAGTCGGTGGAAATCTGTAAATGGGATACTTCTCTCCCCTTTTGGGCCGCTTACCCGCACAGTGGCATCAAGAGCCGCCAGGGCAACACTCATATCACTGGGGTGCACCGCTATGCATTTATCGCTGAAACCAAATATGGCATGCATCCGATTGATACCCTCCAGCGCACCGCAGCCGCTGCCCGGTTCACGTTTGTTGCAGGGTAATGCCGTATCATAAAAATAGTAGCAGCGGGTGCGCTGCATTATGTTCCCTCCCACTGTTGCCATATTGCGCAGCTGGGCAGAGGCACCTGACACCAGTGCCTGCGACAGCAACGGGTATTTCTCCTTTATCAGCTTATCTTCTGCCAGGGCAGTATTGCTCACCAGGGCACCAATACGAACACCTCCCTTCACCTGCTCAATAGCACGCAGCGGCAATTGGTTAATGTCTACCAGCTTTTCGGGATTCATCACATTCCGCTTCATCAGATCAATCAGGTTGGTGCCGCCGGCCACAAACATTGCATTAGCATCCCTGGTCAGGACATCAATGGCTGCTTTTTGCCTGGCTGGCCTTACATACTGAAATGGAATCATACCTTCTTGCCCTCTTTTTTAACTGCAGCAATTGCTTTTACAATGTTAGGATAAGCCCCGCAGCGGCAAATATTTCCGCTCATATACTCCCTGATCTCCTCATCAGAATTTGCATGCCCTTCGCGGATACAGGCCACCCCCGACATAATTTGTCCCGGTGTGCAGTAGCCGCACTGAAAACCATCGTATTCGATAAAGGCGGCCTGCATGGGGTGCAGTTCATCACCATTCGCCAGCCCTTCTATGGTGGTAATCTTTTTACCCTCCTGCATTACGGCCAGGCTAAGGCATGAGTTGATGCGCTGACCATTTACAAGTACTGTACAGGCACCACACTGCCCGTAGTCGCAGCCTTTTTTGGTACCGGTTAAATCCAGCTGCTCCCGCAGCAGGTCCAGTAAGGTTGTTCTTGGCTCTACCGATAGCTTTTTCAGCTCTCCATTAATCTCCAGGCTTATCGGCACCTTTTCAAACCTATCTGCTACTTTTTCATCCAGACCTGCTTCTGCGGCCTTTACTACAGCCGGTGGTGCCAGTGCCAGCGCTGTGAGCAGTGATGATTGCTTTAGAAATGTTCTGCGTGCTTCCTTGTAGCCTTTGTCATACCTGCTTTCCGGTAAGATTTTTTCTCTTTTTTCTTCCTTTGCCATAAGGTTCTTGTAGCTACTACATAGGTTTAATTCATTTGCCATTAACTTTGTTATAACAATCTTACTGCCAGCTACCTAAACAACAGCATAGGTTTAACATCCAAATCGTTTCAACCTTGACACACCTGAACAGAACTTTACTCCCCCTCTTTGCCAGTGTATTGATGACTGCCTGTAATACGGGTAACAGCATAGAGAATGATGGCACGCAGAACTTTAGTGATAAAAGCACCGAAGTACAGGTTGTGGTAGGCGACTCTTCTCACTTAAGTGCACCACAGTTCATCACTACCCCTCCACTGCCCCAATCCATTTCCTTTGCCGGCGAAAACATACCACTGCACCGTACTGATGTCAGAGAAGCACTTGAAAACGAGCTGACTGTTAACATGTTCCGGCATTCACGCACCATGTTAGCCCTTAAAAATATAGAACGATGGCGGCCGCTGGTAGAAACTACACTAAGAGAAAATGGGGTACCTTCAGATTTTATTTACCTGGGTGTAGCAGAAAGCGAGCTGGACAACAATGCCGAATCATATGTAGGTGCTACGGGCATGTGGCAGTTTATGGAAGCCACTGCAAAGGATTTTAACCTCCACATCGACAAGGATGTGGACATGCGCCGCGACCCTAAACTTTCTACCGAAGCTGCCTGCAGGTATTTTAGATGGGCTTATGAGCAGTTTGGTAGCTGGACGCTTGTAGCTGCCTCTTACAACAGAGGAGTGAGTGGCATTCAAAAAGCACTGAGAGATCAGCAGTCCGATAACTTCTTCGACCTGCACCTTAACCAGGAAACAGCACGTTATGTATACAGGATTCTGGCCTTTAAGCTGATCCTGGAAAACCCGGAAGCCTATGGTTATTTCCTGAAGCCGGAAGATAAATATCAGCCCTACACCTACTATTTAGAAACTGTAGACAAGGATATTGATGACCTGGTGACTTTTGCAAAAAACAGGAATACTACCTATAAAGAGCTTCGGTTGCTCAATCCCTGGTTTAACAACAGCAGCTCCTATAAGCTGAACGTGCCCAGAAAAAGTACATACGAGATCAGAATACCGGCAGATAAAGAAGGTCTAGCAAAATAATTACCCTACTGCTGCATGTAAAGGCATTTTTTTCTGTTAACCATTCATGAATGTTTCAGCAACCTGCCTGTGTGATTACTGCCTTTAACTGCATTACCCTGGTGCTGATATGCGCTTACAGTTCAGTATAGGGCAGTTAACCTACCCACCTGGTACAGCTGTGGATAATATGGAATCAGCATTTGCCGCTGCCGGAAAGCAGTTATTTTATAATTTAAGCCATAAACCAAGTGCTATGAACAAGATATTGGTGGTAGAAGATGACCCCACCCTTAATAATAACATCAAGGAAGCCCTGACGGAAGAATCCATGATCGTTGAAACAGCATTTGATGGTTTGATTGCTGAAAAAATACTTAAAAAGACTAAGTATGACTGCATTATCATGGACATTAACGTTCCTTATAAAAATGGTTATGAGTTGTGCAGAGAATTCAGAAAATACAATCTTGATACACCGGTTCTAATGCTGACAGCCTTCGATCAGATTGAGGATAAGGTAATGGGCTATGATTGTGGGGCCGATGATTTCCTGACCAAGCCTTTTTACATGAAGGAGCTGGCATTAAGAATCAACTCCCTGCTAAAGCGAAGAGTTTTAGATACCAGTGTCAGGGATCTTAATGCCACGATTACAGCGGGAGATATTTTGATTGAACCGGGCAACAAAAAAGTAAGCCGCCAGGCTACGGAAATCATGCTTACCCCAAGAGAGTATCAGATTCTGTTGCGCCTGATCAGTGCCAGGGGTGAAATAGTAGCTAAAAAAGACCTCATCAAAGAAATTTGGGGAAATGCCGTTGATACCAATACCAATACCATTGAGGTATACATCAATTTTCTTCGAAAAAAAATTGACAAACCCTTCAACAAGGATTCCATCAAAACCAAAATTGGATTTGGTTACTATTTTGAAGAACAATGAGTATTAGGAAAAAAATACTGCTGTATTTTTCTGTTGTAACTATTGTGCTGGTGGGTATTGCACTAATTTTTATTTATACCCTGTTTTATGAATACCGTGAGGAGGAATTTCAGCAACAGCAAAAGGATAAAATTACCACCACGCTTAGATTTCTTACAGAAATAAGGGGTATTGATGAAAGACTGATCCAATCCATGGACCAAATCACCATCAACGAGCTTTACGATGAAAAGCTGCTGATCTTCAATGAAGACAAAAAACTGATTTACGCCAGTATTGACGACACCAGCATTCCTTACACCCGGCAGATGCTGGATACACTTTCTGCTACCAATCCCTGGATAGAGCTTAAAGATGGTTTATATGATGTTGTAGGCATGTATCATGATCTGGGAAACGGGCGCTATTTTGGCATCAGTAAAGCATACGATGTAACAGGATATCATAATCTGAATTATCTCAGATATGTGCTGTCACTTACGTTTCTGGGCATATCGGTAGTAGTCATTTTCATGTCATATTACCTGTCGAAGAAAATCACAAACCCAATTGTGACGCTTACCAGTAAGATCAAGGATTATGATTTTAGCGTAAAGCCAGCTTCATTCGCAGAACCCGGCACTAGAAATGAGGTGGCAATTCTAACACAGCGGTTTAATGAGCTTATGAAAAGAATGAACGAAGCTTACTCCTTTCAGAAGCATGCCGTTCATCATATATCGCATGAGTTAAAAACTCCCATTGCCATATTGGTTTCGAATCTTGAAAAAATAGAAAAAGAAACAGATCTGGATAAGGTGAAGGAAATGATCAGAAACCAGAAGCATGAAACGATGAATCTCAGCGAGATCATCAATTCATTACTGGAAATTGCAAAAACCGAATCCGGCAACCTTTCCTTACATACTCATGTGCGGGTAGATGAGATGATTTTTGATCTTGCCGATGAGCTTAACAAACTAAACCCCGACTTTCAGTTCAGTATAGATTATGCCTGCAACACTGAGTTTGAAAGCAACCTTACAGTTCTGGCAAACGATCGTTTACTAAAAGCTGCACTCTCGAACCTTATGATCAACTGTATGCAGTACAGCAACGACAACAAAGCTAAAATTGCAATAAAAACTGCTCCGGATAAGCTACAAATCGATTTCACAAATAATGGTGCTATTATCAGCGACAAGGAACACAGCTTTCTTTTTCAGCATTTCTTCAGGGGAGAAAACAGCAAAGGCAAGAGAGGTTTTGGCCTGGGCCTGGTATTTGTGCATAAAATACTTGCCCTGCACAGGGGCGAAATTTCTTATGTTTCCGAAACATACAATTCTAATACTTTCAGTATTTCCTTACCTTTAAGTTAAATTTTATCCGTTTTAAGGCCTTTTTAAGCTGCTTAAGATCAGTTTTGCACCAGTTAACATGTGGTGCAAAAAATGAATCTCAATCTTAAGTACTTAAAATCTGATATATTAGCAGGCTCTGTTGTCTTTCTGATCGCACTGCCGCTTTGTTTGGGAATTGCCCTGGCCAGCGGCGCCCCTTTATTTGCCGGTATTATTTCCGGTGTGATCGGGGGTATTGTGATTGGTACACTTAGCGGTTCACAGCTAAGTGTTTCCGGACCAGCAGCAGGCCTAACGGCAATTGTGCTGGGAGCTATTACCGGCTTGGGAACCTACGAAACCTTTTTGGTGGCTGTTGTGATTGCTGGTATCATTCAGCTAATACTGGGCTTTGCCAAGGCCGGCACCATCTCTAATTACTTTCCTTCCAATGTTATTGAAGGAATGCTCACAGCCATAGGTATTATCATTATTTTAAAGCAGATCCCCTATGCTATTGGTTATGATGCTGTTCCCGAAGGTGACTTATCTTTTGTAGAAGCTGAAACAGGCCAAAACACCTTTTCTGCCCTTCTGGCAACATTAAATTATTTGCATGTAGGTGCTATACTGGTTACACTGCTCTCCCTGGCTATTCTTATTGCTTTTACCAGAGTTGAGTTTCTGAAAAAACTGAAAGCATTACCAGGGGCCCTGGTAGCAGTTATTGCCGGTACGGTTTTAAATGAAATATTCAAAGCAGTAGGTTCACCATATGCAATTGGTCAGGAACACCTGGTAAACCTTCCCATACCTGCCTCGCTACACGAATTTACCAGCCTGTTTACCAGCCCTGATTTTTCTGCATTGGGCAATACCGATGTATGGATTGTGGCAGTAACCATTGCAGTAGTAGCCAGTGTTGAATCCCTTTTATCAATAGAGGCTGCCGACAAGCTTGATCCGTTGAAAAGGTTTACCAATACCAACACAGAGCTTAAAGCACAGGGCGTGGGAAATATACTTAGCGGTTTACTGGGCGGTATTCCGATCACCTCGGTGATTGTCAGAACATCTGCCAATGTAAACTCAGGTGGCAGAACTAAAATTGCAGCTATTTCGCATGGTGTGTTTCTGATGCTGGCGGTACTGGCCATTCCTGCCCTCCTGAACAAAATTCCGCTGGCTACCCTGGCCGCCGTTTTGATCATGATTGGCTACAAACTGGCAAGTCCGGCTGTGTTCAGCCACATGTGGCACAGTGGAAAATACCAGTTTATCCCCTTTTTGATCACGGTACTGGCGGTTGTGTTCACCGATCTGCTGGTGGGGGTTGCCATCGGATTAGCCGTAAGTATTTTCTTCATCCTGAAATGCAATCTTAAACTTGCCTACTTCTTTAAAAAGGAGGAGCATCACGAAGGAGAAACCATATGGATTGACCTGGCCCAGGAGGTATCCTTCCTGAACAAGGCAGCCATTAAACAAACCCTCATTCACCTACCGGAAAATAGTAAAGTGGTGATAGATGCCTCTAATACTGTTTATATAGACCATGATGTACTGCAGCTAATCAAAAACTTCCTGGAAGCAGGCTCCAGGGATAAGCATATACAGGTACAACTGGTTGGTTTCAGAGATGCATACAAAATCAGCAGTTCCAGTCATATAAATTCTGTTCCAAATGCAAGCACATACCAAAGAGACACAGTCGAACATCACGCCTGATAAGGCACTTCAATTATTGAAAGAAGGCAATCTGCGCTTTGTCAATAACCTTAAGCGAAACAGAGATATCCTGCAACAGGCTAATGAGACCCGCAATGGACAGTGGCCTTTTGCCACCATTTTGAGCTGTATTGACAGCAGAACATCTGCCGAGCTGATTTTTGACCAGGGTTTAGGCGATATCTTTTCTATTCGGATTGCCGGCAATATTGTAAACACAGATATTATTGGCAGCATGGAATTTGCTTGCAAGCTTGCCGGTTCAAAGCTTCTGGTAGTACTGGGGCATAGCAGATGCGGGGCTGTAAAGGGTGCCTGTGATCATGTGGAAATGGGTAACCTCACAGAATTGCTGGCCAAATTACAGCCTGCCGTTTACCAGGAAACCACTACGCTCGATCAGCAGAATCGCAACTCTGCCAATGAAGAGTTTGTAGAAAATGTAGCCGCCATCAATGTAAAACGCACAGTGAATGCTATTGTAGAAAGAAGCTATATTCTGGAGCAGATGGTTGAGCAGGGGGAGATCGCTGTGATTGGCGCCATGTATAACCTTGAGACAGGGCTTGTAGAGTTTTACCAGGATTCTTACCTGGGAAATGCACAGCACATCAAAACAATCAGGCAAAAAGCAAACTAGTGAAGTTGAATCATTGTATGAGATCTGTATTCTTATTATTTCCTTTATTGTTAGCATCGGGTAAATTACTGGCACAAACCGGTGAAACGCATCAGGCTGTGCCTGATAGCAGTCACTGGAAGGTAACTGTAGATCCGGTAAAGAAAAACGAACCACCGAAAGTACTCCATGCCGAACCTTTATATATAGACCTCATCCGTGACTTAGGAGCCAGAAAAGGCGAAAAAGAATGGAACGTTGGTGTTGGTCTTATTGATAATGGCCAGTTTGATGAATATGAAGCACTGGTAGAATACGAATGGGCACCTATACACCGACTGGGCCTGGAGGTAGAAGTTCCTTTTTCATTTTATTACAAACCCCAGGGTAGTGAGCCAGGTGAAACTGTACCAAGTTCAAAATTAAATAGCCTGAAACTGGCGGCACAGTACTCCTTTTTTGTATCTGAACAGCTCAAAACATCATTGGCGCTTGGCTATATACATGAATTCGAATTTACCGAATTCAACAATTATGGAAAAGAAAACCTGGTAAACGGGCAGGTATATAACCCATTTTTTGTAGCAGCAAAACGCTGGGGAGAATCATATCATACCCTGGTGTATTCAGGACCAGTTGTTGAGCATCATTTTGGTGATAATTCCCTGCACACTACCTGGCAGGTAAATACAAACTTCCATTATATGATCAGGGGGTCCCGGAATTTTATGGGAGTTGAGTTTAATAAAGAAATCAGCAGTCATGATTTCGATATGACCATACGCCCACAGATGCGGGTGGGGATTGCCGACAATTTGCTGGTAGGTATTGTAGCGGGAATTCCTATACACAGAGAAAATCAGCGCTTAAGCTCTTTTTTAAGGCTGATCTACGAACCGGGGCATAAACACCATGAGAAACCGAATAAAATCAGCAAACTGATGGGCATCCGTAAATAATCCTTTCAATGACTGCATGTGAACAAAGCCCTGCCCCACTCTGGAGCAGGGCTTTTTAATTAGGGCCTTATATATTGTTGGGTGACTGCTTCTTTCATGAGGGCTCTCAGCCAGATTACTTTAGTTTCTGAAACTGAAAGCTATTATAAATAGAAGATAGATGATGATACTGATCTGGATTAGCTGCCCATTACACTGCCAGCAGATCTTTCTGTTCCTTTTCAGTTAAGCTTCTATATTTTACTATGGCCAGAATGGTTATCATGGCCAGAATGGCAACCAGCCAATAGATCCACACAGGCACCGGCACAGGATCTCCCTGGGCATAAGAATGCAATCCAGAGAGGTAGTAATTTACCCCAAAAGAGGTCATGATTACGGAAGAAAATGCCCACAGGCTTGCAACATTGAATACAATGGCATTCTTCAGTTTTGGGATGAGCCTTAAGTGGAGAATAAAACCGTAGATCATCACAGATATCAGCGCCCAAGTTTCTTTTGGGTCCCAGGCCCAGTAACGGCCCCAGCTTTCGTTTGCCCATACACCGCCCAAAAAAGTGCCTACCGCTAGCAGGAAGAGCCCGATAGTAATGGCCATTTCGTTTACAATACTAAGCTCCTGCATACTCCTCCACCACCTGGCTGTTGGCACTTTAGGTTTAAACAGCAGCAATAACAGGGTAAGCAGTGCCATGATAGCAGCTAGCGCAAGGGGTGCGTAGCCACTCACAATAATGGCTACGTGAATCTTTAGCCAATAAGAGTTCAGAACCGGCATCAGGTTTGTTATTTCAGGATTTAACCAGTCCAGAAAAGCCACAAACAGCAGTGTGCCTGAAAACAATACCCCAAGCGGCACAGTAAAGTGCGAGCGGTTACCAAACAGCAAACCAAATAACAGCACACCCCAGGCTACGAAAATCAGCATTTCAAAGCCATCGCTCCAGGGAGCATGGCCTGCAATATACCAGCGCAGCGCCAGGTGAAAGGTAAATGCAGAAAAACCTGCCCAGGCCAGTGCCAATCCGGTGCTCCAGCTATAGTTGAGCCATTTTGGTGTACTAAACAGCTTTACAATAGCCAGACCCATCATGAAAATGCCTAACAGCCAGAACATACCAAATAAACGGTTACCTAGGTTAAGCTTGTTGTAAAACAGCTCTGCCTTCAGCTGGTTTTGTGATGGATATACATTAACCCCTGCTTTCTGCTGGTACAGGTTTATGTAATTCAGAATCTCATCTGCTTCCTGCCAGTCTCCGGAACTGGTACCTTTTAACAGGGCCGACATATAGAGTGGCGTGATGTTCTTTACAAACATCCCATCTTCCGGGTCAAATCCCCTGTCGTACTGATGTGCAGTGAACCAGGAGTTATTTTTATCAAGCCTGTTTGGGAACAGTCTTAAAAAATCACCGCTGAATACGGCATACATAATATTGAAGCGTTCATCAACCTTTAGAAGCTCCTTATGGCCTTCATTCCGTTCTCCTGGTTTAAGCCGGTTTGCTTCCTCTACCAGCTCCTGCAGCAGATACCTGCCCTCAATATCCAGAAACTCTTTAAAGCTAAGGCTGCTTACCGGCGGGTGCCCAAGTGCCTTAAATATTTCTGCAGACTTTTTAGTATCTATTTTTATCAGTGGAAGGCTGCTGAACTCTGCAGGATTGAGCTGTACAGAGAGCAAAAACTGCTCGGCATTAAGCTTAAGATCGCCATTCTCCTGCTTTATGGTAATGGTAGAGGTTCCGCTAAGCTTCCTGGCTATTTCGTTCGCCAGTGTGTTGAGGGGCTTCATCCGCCCGTCCAGATCCTGTACCACCAGGCGGCCATAGGCCCCGGCATGTTCTGCAGGGATCACAGATTTGCGCACATCTGGCAATGTTGTTTCATGGGCGCTAAGCTGCAGGCTAAACAACAGGGCTGCCACCACCATTAAGCCTTTTGTGTTATTGAGTGATTTTAGGCGGATGTTCAGGATATTAAACCTGCTTCCTTTTGCAAAGAGGGTTAGGAACATGCCCAGCGTGAGTAGCGTGTAACCTAAATAGGTAATATAAGTACCAGGCCTGTCCTGGCTAACAGATAAAACAGTTCCTTTCTCGTCAGTATCGTAAGAGGCCTGGTAAAAGCGATAGCCTTTATAATCGAGCACATTATTCATAAACACCCTGAAAGGGAAGCTTTTATCGCGATCTATTACACTCACCTCACTGGCGTAGCTGGACGGGCTTTGGCTGCCGGGATAACGTTCCAGCTCAAAGGCTCTTAGTTTAAGCGCAAAAGGCAGCATTTCCTCCCTCGGTCCATACGCCAATGTATACTTCTCTCCTCCGGCAAAAAACACATGTCGCTTGGGATTCTGGCTCACCATAGCGGTGTAAGTATTCAGTAGTTCATTTCCACCTTTATCTTCCACCCTTAGCTTCACCATGGTCGGCAGGTTTTTTGCCAGCTTCTCGTCCTTTTCAGCAGTATATATCAGCTGTTTGCCTTCATAAATACCTTTAACCATGAATGCAGCACTATCAGTCTGGTAGAGGGTACGCAACTGCAGGGGCATCTTTTCTCCCGCTTTCAGCACACCCATTTTCTGAGAGTTCATTTCTACCAGGTGCAGACTTTTGGGGCTGGTGATCATCCAGGTACTATCCTCTCTGAATAGCTGAATACCTGAATCTCCTGTATTGAGGGCAGATAAAGTGGTTTCGCCAAATTGCAAATTTTCTCCTTTCCTGATCAGGTAATCCTCCCGACCCGTTCCTACTGCAATGGCAATGTCTATAAGCGTATCTGGTCCGGATTCAAAGTTTTCATGTGCCCCTCGTATAAATTCATCGAAATGCACCCTGAACTCCTGCTCATTCAGTGTTGCCTCTACCGATTTAGACTTAAAGTTGTAGGCAGATAAAGAAACAGGCCGCTCGTAGCGAATATCTGAAGGCTCCTGCTTAGCCTGGGCAAGCTGCAGGTAATTGGTGGTGGAATGAAAGGTGTGTCCCATCTCTCCCTCCCTGATATGAATGCTGCCTTCACTGCCAAAGTAGCGGGTAACACCGGCGCCCACTATGATAATTACGAATGCAATATGAAAGAGTCCTACAGGCCATCTTTTCCGGTTTATGAGCTTATACTTATCGATGTGGGCAATGAAGTTGATCGCCAGCCAGATCATAATTACTTCAAACCACCAGCTTTCGTAAACAGCGGCTCTTGCCACTGCCGTACCATAGTCATTTTCTATGAAAGTGGCTACAGCCATAGCCACAGAAAATGCTATCATGAGCACGAAAGATACTTTTGTTGAAAATAGGTGCTTTATCATTTCGCTTAACTCCAGTTCTATTCTATTCCTTATCCTTCACAAAATCTTTTCTGTCAGTAGGGCTGCAGCCTTTGGCTGTAGCTCTCATTTTCTCTCGCCCCTGGCTTAAATTCCCAGTAAAGCTTCAGGAGATTTAAAGTTTAATTTCTGGGAAACGGAGAATGGATTGGCCATTCTTTGCGCTTCCCGGAATTACTGCTAGTTGAGTGGTTGATCTATTTCATAAATCTTTGATTACAGGATCAGAAGAGTAATCCTATAAATCTATTTTTCATTGTTGGGCGGTAAATCATCATCAGGTAGGCCCAATTTTGATTGCTGCTTGCATTTTGCAGGCCCTGCAGTGTTGTAAAAGTATCTGATGCAAACAACTGGCTATAGCCACTTTGCAGTGAAACTGCATCATTGATTAAGTAGCCCAGGCTAAGATCAATCTCATAACCTAAGCCGCTGTCTACTTTTACCTGCTCATTGTAAACATCGGCAAAGGCACTGAACCTATGGCCGTTCAAGGAGGTAAAGAGTTTAGTGTTCACATCATAGCGCAGGCGCAGAAAAAGGTCCTGCAGGCCTACTGAATTTTCATGGCGTCCGCCTACAAAGAACATATCCATATAGCCATTGTGGGCGTGGTTTGTACCATATAGAGGTGCAAATGATCGGTTGACGTTATCGGAGCTGTTGTTATCAGTACCACTAAGCAATTCCACACCTGCGGTAATCCTAAGTTTGCTGCCTTTTTCAGTATTGAGATCTGTTATATGCGATACCTGTAGGTTGGCATCAAAGGCCTGAACTTTCCTGCCTGCCACATCTTTACCCAGCTGCTGATAATAATAACCTGAAAAAGTGGTGTTGTTGAGTTGAAACTTAAGCGTGGGCAAAGCCAGGGTCTGCCTGTAACGGATGCCCTCATCAACCACCTGGTTCAGAACATCAGTTATGGTATATTGTCTGCCATCGTTCCAGAAAAGCATGGCGTAGCTAAAGTTACCCACTGCATTTTCATAGCGCACAAACTGGGCAGTTTTATACTGGTTAGGGGTGGTAAACAGCCTTCCGCTAAGTTTCTCTGCATCCTGGTTATAACCAGCACCAAAGTGCAGTTTCATGTTTTCCTTTTCCCATTTGGCAAGCGCAAAATCATGTGCTCTGCCTTGTAGGGCCCAGTCGAGGTTACCCAGGAAACGGGCATTGTCATAATTCAGCTCCTGCCGGCCAAGTTTAATACTAAACTGACTGCCCAGCCTGGTTTCTGCCCAGGCTTCATGTACAGACAAATAAGGGTCTGTTGCTTTTATTTGTGGTGTACTGCCCCAAACCCGAACATCCTGCACGCTTACATAAAAGCTGAACTTATCCATCTTATATTGTGCATTCAGTCTGGCTCTCTGCCCAATAAATACTGCCGCATCGTCAGATTCACTGATGAGCCTGCCATACCCATGACGGTACTCACCTCTCTGAACAAGTTGTCCGTCTACACTGAACTGAGCCAGTGCAGTGTTTGTGAACAGACAAGCCATGCCCAGTATACCTGATATCACAAAATTCTTCATCGGGGGTATCAATCTAAGGGTGTTAGTCTTTTTTAGAGGTATTTACGCACAGTGACTAATTATTGGCAGTCGCAGCCTTTACAACTTTGGTGCTTGCTTCCCGGGATTTACCCTCCTTGAGCCACTGCGGCACTACCTGATCCAGATATTTGGCTTTGTTGGCTATTTCTGCAGGTATATCCAGCCCTATGTACTGCTGCATGGCCACTTTGCTGGTAAAGTCAGGCATTTCTACAGGTTTGTTGTGGCCCAGTTCTGCCAGCAGGCGAGACAGTTCAATTCTTGACTCCTGAATTTTACCGGTAGCTGAAGAAACAATCCTGCTGGTCTCGAGCGGGGCGTGGAAAGCAGCACCATGTGAGGCCACTGCAAAATCCCAGCGCCACTGTGCATGGCGGATACCTTTTAAAATTTCTGCCATCTGGGCCTCTGTAGCACCAAGATCCCATGCCTTTTTAGCTTCTATGTGTGCTTTGGCTATTTGCTTTTGCAAGTAGCTGGTACCTTCTTTTATCTTCTTCTGACGATCGTAAACATCTGTCATCAGGTCTTCTTTTTTCTCTCTGTGACACACAAAGCAGGAGTTTTCTACATTCGCCAATGGTGATCCTATGTAGTGATCTGTGAATTTTTGTCCGCCTTCTGTTTTAAAAGGCATGTGGCAGTCGGCACAGGATACGCCTCTTTTAGCATGCACACTTGATTTGAAAAGCTCAAAATCAGGGTGCTGTGCCTTTATCATTTTAGCTTTGCTGATGGGGTGCACCCAGTCACTGAAATCAATACCATCATAATAAGCTTCCATGGCTTCCACTTCCATACCATCTTTCCAGGGGAAGGTCAGGTAAGCAGCACCCTCTTTACCGGGTACTTTTTTATCGAAGTAATATTCAACGTGACACTGGGCGCAAACCAATGACCGCATCTCCTGGTGGGATGCTTGTTTGATATCCTTACCCATTGCCTCGTATGCTTCTATCAGTGCAGGACGGGTTATGGTCAGGTTCATGGTTTTGGAGTCGTGGCAGTCGGCGCAACCAATGGGATTGATTACCTCACTACCCAGGTCTGAGAATTTTTTGCTGTAGTACTCAGTTACACCCATCTCATCCATCAGCCTGGGTACGTCGGTACTTTTACAGGTCCAGCAGGTGCTTGGCATCACACCCTCACCTTTTTCCATAGGTGCACCGGTACGAAGGGTTTTATGAATATCTTCTACAGCGTAGGCATGACCCCTTGGCTGGTTATAATCTTTACTGAAAGCATAGCCTGCCCAGAGTACTACCAGCTCAGGCTGCTCTTCCAGCGCATCTTTGTGGCCACTGGTATTGTACAGGCTTTTAAAGGTTGTGTCTTTGGTTTGCATGTAAGACTGGTGCTGACGGGGATAGTTGAGTCCCCACACCGAATCCCGGGGTTCTATCCCCTCTATCTGTACCTGTGACTTATAAGCAAAGCGGGCTTCTGCTTTTCGGTCCATTATTGTAGTGGCAAGCATCGCCAACAGAAACACTGCCACTAAAGTCCCCAGGAATAATATCCAGTTTTTCATTTGAGTATGGTTGTTATTTTGGTCAAGAGAAATTTGTTAATGCGAAGCCTCTTTCATCTGCAGATGTGGAGACTTATTTTGCAGCTGGGTTGGTGGTTTTCTTATTCTCTTCTATTGTTCTTTTAGCCATTGAGGAATGATGGCAGCTTTTTCCTTTGTGTGTACTTCTATATTTTCAATTTGCATTCCTACTGACGAAAGACTTTTTACCCGGCCGTGCGGCACTTCTCTGTGGCATTCCCAGCAGGTGCGGTCAGTTCTGTGTACTGCATGATCAGAAACAGAAGCAGTAAGTTTGCTGTCTACTACCCTGTCTTCATGGCACCTGATACAGTTGCTTTGAATTACTTCCACAGAAGGCTGCAGGGCCTGTATTACCTGTGGCTCGGCCCTTAGGGTAAAAATTGAAGAGTGGTATAAGCCATCTTTGGCTTTGAAATAAAACTTACTGAACAAATTATCCTGTGGTACGTGACAGTCGTTGCAATGTGCCACTTCCCGGTGAGAGCTGTGATTCCAGGTAATGTACTGCGGTGTCATTAAATGGCAGTTGATGCAGGCTTTGGGATCGTCTGATAGGTAAGAGACAGCATTACTGAGCTTAAGCACATAGAAACCAAGGCCGAAGAAAGCGGCTACCAGCAGTATGGCTGCCATTCTCCATTTTTTGGGGGGTATCAGGCTGTATCTGAATAGAAATCGCCTTGATCTGTAATTGACCATAAGATCTAATTTTGCTATTCAAAACTAGAAATACAGCATCTGGAAACTTATGACTAAAATCAGCTTAATTCATGATTGTAATTTGGAAATCAGTCAGCCTCAGCCTTTATCAAGTTAAATCAGCTGTACAAAATTCAGTTGGTTTCATGCTGATCAAAATTTAATGAAAACAGTTTCAGAAACTTAAATAGCATGAGGCAGATAAATAAATACTTAGGATTTTGGCTGAATGGGCATTTATGGAGGCTGAAAAAGAAAATACCCAGGCTGAATTCGTGAAACAGCCTGGGAGTATCTGATTTCAAATTAATAAATCAGCCAAAACATCAGATTAAAAAAATAATTCAGGATCTCTTTAGTCTAAACAGACACTGTGTCAGAATTCAGGTTTGAACATAAAACATTAATCTAACCATATAAACACCTGAATAAGTACTTTCCAAGTCTGTTCAAAATAAAAGTCTGTTCACTATTTGAATGGGTAGGTCGAGAGGGTGAAAATAAATCAAATATCAATAAGGCACTATAACCTGCGATCACATAGCAGGTTATAGTGGAGAAAATTAAAATGCGAAAAAAGGCTGAATTTATTTCTGAATTCTAAGTACTTCTTCCGGGATTTTATCAGGGGTAAACACAATTTTGATACCTGTTATCAGGTATCCATCGAAGCCTGTACTATTACCCCTTCTGTTGCCGGGAGGCAGGGGGTTTAAACCCATTTCAGGCCTGCGATCAGATAATGCCCGGGCAAGGGGATCCTCAAAATTCTCGATCCCAACATAGCTGGTGCTCACATCATCGAGGTAATCTGTAAATGTAAATCTATAGCCCAGCTCCAGAGACACATCCCAGTTCTTATGCAAATGAATTGCCAGGCCTGCTCCTACAGGGAATACAGGCATAATAGCATTATAGGACGCTCCTTCTGTTTTAAGAGGTCTCAGGGCATGCCATGCATCGTTGTAAAACGCTTTGGGATTATTGGTGGTAAGGCCAACACCTGCAATAATATATGGATTTACAGGCGGGTTGGCAAGCGAATATTTATTAAAAAGGTGAACCAGCCCTACCAGGTTCAACTCAAAATTATCAGCACGAAAAGATAAATTCCTGTTGTATATTCCGGTATTAGGGTCGTTTAAAGAATCTGCTCCTGAAATGCGGTACCAGATGATTTCAGACCTGAAGTGTAAACGGTCGTTTACTCGGTACTGTACTCCCAGCTGGGCACTTGGCTTTGCCCAGAGTTGCTTTCTGTCATCTTTAAGATCACCAAAATATGAGCTTAAACCAAAACCTGCTGTATAGGAAAATACCCCATGGCGGTTTTGTCTTTTATATATACTTACCGGTTCATCTATTCCCTGGCGAAACTGAGCCTCTGCCAGGGATGCTATAGAGAAGAGAAAGCAGGTTAAAAAAAATCTAGCGGTATATTTCATATAAAAATTGAAGCATGTATATGGCATAGAAAAATCCTTAAACTGGGCAATCTATGGATTAAATAAAACCGATCTGCACAAATGTATACTCATTACACATGTTCTTTCAACAGGTGAAACTAACAATAAGATCGGTTCTACCTTGTACTGCTCCCTCCTCCTTACATCGTGCAAAATTTGTATTCCAGACCCGCAGGCAAAGGCCTGCTGATTGCCCTGATGCTTAGAAAAATGAAAATTGATTAACGATGTTTAGGGTTCTTAATCCTTAAGAATGGCATATAGGTAACTTTAAGCCCCGTAATCAGGTACCAGTCATTAACCCCGGTATTACCTCTTTTTTTACCTGCATCAAGTGGGGGTAAACCCATTTCAGGGCGCCTGTCGGAAAGTGCCCTGGCCAGGGGATCATCGAAGTTTTCCACCCCCTTAAAGGTGGTACTTACATCATCCAGATAATCAGTGAAAGTAACCCGGTAACCCCATTCCACAGAGATATCCCAATTCCTGTGCACGTGATAGGCTAAACCTAAACCAAATGGCACAAAGAGTGCAACAGGACTATAAGAGACTCCTTCTGTTTCGAGGGGGCGTAATCGGTGCCATTCTCCATTGTAATGCGCTTTTGGATTATTAGTGGTTAAGCCTACACCTGCAAACACATATGGATTTAGTGTAACCGATCTAGTTCTTGAAAACTTGTTAAAAAATTGGTAAAGGGCTACCATATTCCACTCAAAATTATCTGATCTGAAGGAAAGGTTACGAGCATAAATACCTGTTTCCTGATCATTAAGTGAATCGGCACCGGATATTCGATACCATGCAATTTCTGTGCGGATATGCAGGTGATCTTCAACCCGGTACTGTAGCCCTAACTGCACACTTGGCTTCACCCACAGATCTGTTCTGCTGTCTTTAAGATCTCCAAAATATGAACTGACACCAAGGCCTATAACATATGACATCACCCCATGCCTGTTCCTAAGCCTGTACTGGCTGGTGGCATCGGTCAGTAAGTCTCCACCCGCAATTTGAGCTTCGGCTATGGTACCTACTGAAAACAGCAAAAAAGTAAAAAAAGTAAATAATCTATATTTCATAATAAATGGGATAGAGTGAAAATCAATCTTATTACTTATTCAACACCTACTTGAATTTCCCTCCTGAGAGACTCAGCCTCCCTTAAAAACTCCTTTCTTCAGCAACTTTTGTAATGAGACATTGTTTTTTTAGTTACTTATTAGTACGTGAATATTCATCCAGACGCTGATATTTAGAATTCTTGCTTATAAATTCAGGAACGATCTGCTTCATCTTTTTCACTACTTTCAGATCATCGCCATCACTGTTTAATGAAAGTAGCTCATTGATGTCTTTTGATACCTGATGATAGTTATACTCCCGAACATTGGATACCTGTATTTTTTTGTGGTAGGTGGGTGCGGTAGACTCCTCCTTGCTCAGTAGTTCCTCATATAGCTTTTCACCAGGCCTTAATCCTGTAAATATGATCTTGATATCAACATCAGGCTTGTATCCTGAAAGTTTGATCATCTTTCTGGCCAGGTCTACGATTTTTACCGGCTCGCCCATATCAAAGCAGAATATCTCACCGCCTTTACCCATGGTACCCGCTTCCAGTACTAACTGCACCGCTTCTGGTATTGTCATGAAATAGCGGGTGATATCGGGGTGGGTCACTGTAACAGGACCTCCCTTTTCTATCTGCGCCCTGAAACGAGGTATAACAGAACCATTGGAACCCAGCACATTTCCAAAGCGTGTGGTGATAAACTTTGTTTGCGGCGCTGAACTGTTCGATTTACCATGGCCTGTGTTCATGCGCTGCAGCGACTGTACGTATATCTCAGCAATGCGTTTGGAAGTACCCATTACGTTTGTTGGATTTACTGCCTTATCGGTAGAGATCATTACAAACTTTTCTACATCGAAGGTCATTGACAGATCTGCCAGGTTTTTGGTACCCTGAACATTGGTTAAAATTGCTTCTGTAGGGTTTCCCTCCATCATGGGTACATGCTTATAAGCAGCTGCATGGTACACCAGCTGTGGGGAGAACTGGTCAAAGAGGGTGTACATCCTGTTAAAGTTCTGAATATCTCCTACGAATGGATACAGATTGGCATCAGGAAAAGCCTCTTCCACTTCAAGCATGAGTTCATGCAGAGGTGTTTCTGCCTGATCGCACAATACGACCATGGCAGGATTGTAATTAAGCACCTGACGGACAATTTCAGAACCAATGGAACCGGCAGCCCCTGTTATCAGTATTCGTTTACCGGCCAGTTCGCTTGCAATATTTTCATTTTCTATTACGATTGGTGAACGCTGAAGCAGATCTTCGATTTTTAAATTCTTCATCTGGTTCATGCTGAGCTGTCCAGACATCCACTGATCCGGAGATGGAATGGTGATTACATTGATGCCTAATTCGAGGCATTTTTCAAAAACTTGTTTTTTATTCTCAGATTTAAGGTCTTCATCAAAGGCCACCAGTTTATCAATTTGTCTTTTGTATTTTAGCTTTTCCAGTTCACTGGTGTGGTACACACATTTTTGCTGTATATGTTTGTGAACTTTATCGGAATCTGTATCAATGAAACCAACTACAGTAAGGCGTCCCATACCACTGGTTTCAAGTGCCTGCATAGCCAGTACAGAAAATCCATCTGATCCATAGATCAGCACCTTTTCCTGCACTGAATCCGGGCTGTTGTACTTGATATAATGATAGAGCGACTTGATACCTATCCGCAGCTTGATTAGCAGCGAGGATGAGATGAAAAAACTAACCAGCAGTACGGATAATATATTGACTGCTACCAGCGGATATTCCGGAGTTACCCAGAAAAAAGCAACCACCGCATAAACTACATTAGATGCCAGCACTGCAGTAAAAATCCTGTAAGCATCATATAAACTGGAGTAGCGTATCAGGCCTGTATGAATTCTCATCAGGAAAAATACACCCAAAGATATCAGACAATATAAACCTACATATATAAAAAAGTAACCTCTTAGGATCAATGAAAATTCAAATCGAAACAAGAGGAAAAAAGCAAATGCAAAGGCCGTGCAATTAATTAGCTGGTCTATGGAAAGCACTATCCATCTGGGCAGGGCCTTATTAAGTAAAAAAGATTTTACCGGGTTATTCATTGATTTTAACGTTGAAAAAAAACGCCTCTTAAGCGCATAAAAAATTTGCTAAAAAAACCTTGTCTTTACAGTTGGGGCAAAAGCTATATTATATCATGTTAAGTTTCGGAGGTGATTTACTTTTCTTAAGACTTTCCATTACAAATCCTGATATATGATCGTGTTTAAGAAAATTTCCTTCACTATAACTCTATAGTTATTGACACCTCTGATCTATTATTCGTTACGTGTCATGGCATAAAGAGTTACCACGTGTTGCTCTTACCCCATTTAATCCTCTGCACAAGTTGTCTTACTGTTGGTTAATTTATTGCTTTATTAATAAAGTATAATCTATTCTTCACTGCCAGGAAATACTACACCGCCAGGGTACCTATACCGTTAGATATCAATATATTAAGCATCAGTACAAAGTACTGCGAACAAACCATCTGTATGCATCTTACTAGATTAGATAAGCCTTTGTTCCGTCATTTTCAAAATATATTTTTTAGTATAAGCTAAACCAAACTTCAAGCTAAGTCATGTCCGTAACATTTGTTATTTTTGCCTTGTTTTAAAACCATTGGAGTAAGTAACTTTACTGTTTGTATAATTTTTTTATCCATAATTATGGTTGATTAACTGTGGCTCATCCACCATAATTATATATAGGCAGTTTACTTGTCATTCATCAAACTGCCTGAAGAAAAAATTTCTGCTTCAGCAACAGTAAGATTAACATCAACCACACAAACTCTCCGGCAACTTCGCCAACAATCCTGTATACAGTAGGTTTATATAGATGATGCAGCTTAAGTGCTGCTAAATACAAAATGAAAATTATGTACTCACTGTATGGCCTGTGTACTGCCATAGCTTTTAGAGATAAATTATAACATGAATAATTGAATGAATGCCGGCAGGAAAATGGGCTGCAATGTATGCCGGCAGTAAGCTGGAAGCAGAAACATTGGGTAAGATAGCCTGGCAGTCAGGCACAGCCGGAGGCAACAACATTTTTTAAAACTTCAGGCCTAAGTCAGATAACGTCTGCTCCTACCGGAATAACTTTACATCATTACCTTTTTTTAGATACAGATATATTTATAGCAGGTAGGACCTTTTCCAGCCTTAGCGGCTTTACCTTTTTTTGCCGGTTAGCTTAATACCCTGAATTGAGAAATATAAATTTTTACTATCAATCTATAAACCTTATGAAAATAACAGCTATCGGACATGCTGGATTAAAAGTGCAGACGGAGGATGCAACGCTGCTAATGGATCCCTGGTTATCGCCAGAAGGCAATTTCCAGGCTTCCTGGTTCCAGTTTCCTGATAACTCCCATTTGTTGTCAGATCAGGAATTATTCAAACCTACTGCCATTATCATTTCTCATGAGCATTTAGATCATTGTGACCCATGGTTTTTGTCCAGGGTAGATCCTGAAGTTCCTGTTATTGTGCCCAAATACCCATCTCAGATCCTGAAGCAGAAAATTCTGCAGGGGGGAAAAAGAGAAATTATTGAGGTGAATGAGTGGGATACCTATGAGATTACTCCCGGCACAAAGGTCTTTTTTGTTAAAGAACCACCTATGAATCATGATTCTGCCATTATTATCCAGGCAAATGGGCAAACACTTCTAAACATGAACGATGCCCGCCTCTTCCCCATGCAGTTAAGGGACATCAAGCAAAAAGTGGGCGGAACTATCCATACTTTTGCCTTTCAGGGTTCTGGTGCATCCTGGTTTCCCATTCTGTATGATTTCGATGAGGAGCAAATGGATAAGCTCAGAAGGCAGAAAAGAGCGGCAAAAATGTCGTACTGCTATAAAACCATGAAAATTGTGGAGCCGGTCATCGGGCTTCCTTTTGCCGGACCTCCATGCTTTCTGGATCCGGTCCTGTTTGATATCAATGAAGAAATGGAAGAGGGAATATTCCCGGACCAGTTTCAGGTGGCAGAGTATCTGGAGAGTAAAAACTTCACAAACATAGAAGTTTTGTTGCCCGGGGATACCTGGGATGCGGCCGCAGAACAGAAAATTGGAGATCCTCACTGGGAGACGCTTGAGGATTCGCGTTTGGATTATCTAAAAAAATACCAGGAAAGACGAATAGATCGAATCCAGCAGGTATACGATCGTCATCCTTTTCCTGAGGAGTCTCAGTGGGAACCTTTCAAGGCATACTTCGAGGAGTTACTGGCCATGAGCCCCTATTTCAATGAAAAGATCAATATGAAGGTTGGTTTTGAAATAACAGGTCAGGGCGGAGGAGACTGGCATGTGGATTTCAGAGAAGGTAAAGAAGGTGTAGGCAAAGGGGTTGAAGATTGCGGTTACATTTATTCTTTTGAATCTCGCTGGTTGCCTCCTATTCTGGCAAGAGATGTTCCATGGGAGGATTTCTTCCTGTCGCTAAGGTTTAAAGCCAGAAGAAATCCTGACATCTACAATGATCACTTACTGGGTCTTCTGAAATTTGCCGACCAAGAGGCTCTGGATGAGGTAATGAAATTTGAAACCACACCTATGTCGGATGAAAGAATAACCATTCATTCTGATGGTAAAACCTATTCCGTTTCAAGGTATTGCCCACACGCCGGAAATGACTTCTTGACCTCGGGTGAAGTATTGCCTGGGGGCATTTTCAGATGCCTTGCCCACCATTACGACTTTGATCTGAAAACAGGCGAATGTATTACCAGCGCCTGCGACAAACTGAAAGTAGAACGTATTCAGTAAGGCAGGTATATACAGTTTTGCAATACAACTTTCCTTGTTTTCCAGTATCAAAAAATGCCATCACTCATTATGGGTGATGGCATTTTTTGATACTGGTATAATACATTAAAATGAACCAGCCTGCAGGTTAGTGTAAAGCTTTGGTCATCTAACTCAACATTTCATTAGCCTGAAATCAACTGCCCCGTTCTATATTAATAAATTAATATCTTTTCAATTTATAAATGTTAAAGTGGCGCAAAACAGCTTATGTTTGTGAAATTTTACATTTCATAACTTAGTTAAAGGCAGGAAGTTTAACATTGCTATAACAGCTGAGGCTTCTTCACAAAGAATTGATTAAGACATAGATGATCTATTAAATAGATGCCTGAATGACAGCACGAATCTGCTGTACTACCCGCTTCAGGTTCTCATCACTTAAGTTAGAACCCGATGGGAGGCATAGCCCTTTTTCAAAAAGTCTGTCGCTGGTGCCGCCGCCATAGAAAGGAAATTTTTCAAATACAGGCTGCAGGTGCATGGGCTTCCACAGGGGCCTGGATTCAATGTTGTCTTTCTCCAAACCTAATCTAAGATCTTCCCTGCTAAAACCGCCTGTTTCATCAACAAGTATTGTGGTGAGCCATCTGTTGGAAAAGTATTCTTCGCCAGGCTCCTCCAGAAAATGGATGGAATCATAGCCAGAGAGAGAAATTTTATAAAAGGCATAGTTGCTGCGCCTTTTTGCAACGCGTTCCTCGAGCACATCCATCTGTCCACGGCCAATCCCTGCGCAGATATTGCTCATCCTGTAGTTGTATCCAATGTTCGAATGCTGGTAGTGTGGTGCTGCATCCCTGGCCTGGGTTGCCAGAAAACGTGCTCTCATCACATATCTTTCATGCTGAGACACCAAAGCACCGCCACCTGAGGTGGTGATAATTTTATTTCCATTAAAAGACAGGATGCTTATGGCACCAAAGGTACCGAGTTTTCTGCCTTTGAATGAAGCCCCTAAAGCCTCGGCAGCATCTTCTACCACAGGTATTTCAAATTTATCTGCTATCTCCATAATCCGATCCATCTGGGCCGGCATGCCATACAGGTGTACCACAATGATGGCTTTTGGTTTTTTGCCCTTCTGTATACGATCCTTGATGGCAAACTCCAAGTGCTCGGGAGATATGTTCCAGCTTTTTTCTTCGCTATCCACAAATATTGGCGTTGCGCCCTGGTAAGCAATAGGATTGGCAGAAGCAGAAAAAGTCAGTGATTGACAGAGTACCTCATCTCCAGCCTCTACACCCAGGATGACAAGGGCCAGATGCAAAGCAGCCGTGCCTGAGCTAAGTGCTGCTGCATAAACCCCCTCCCCTAGATAATCAGCAATGTCCTGCTCAAAACCGTTTACATGCGGCCCCAGGGGTGCAATCCAGTTGTCGTGAAAAGCTTCTTTTATGTTCTTTAACTCATTCTCTCCCATATGAGGGGATGAAAGCCATATTTTATCATTCATACTCGTTTCTTTTGCTGATAATAGTCCAGACAAATCGGGGGGTAATCCTCCTCTTTCATTTTATTAATCACCAGGTCTACATCGTAAATAAGCGACTCCAGCGCTACCGTATTCCGCTCGGTATCATAAACCACATAGTTGATCACATTGATGTACTTTCTGTTCTGGCCAACACTGCCGGTATTCACCAGCTTTTTGCCGGAAGCAGCCTGGGCAGCAAATTGGTGATGCGAGTGGCCGATCATATAGTTTTTCTCCAGCCCCAGTGCATCTACATCTGTATCCGGATAAACATACTGTTCGTTCACGGTATGCTGCACCTGGTAATCGCCTATTTGCCTGCTTTCTCCATAGGCAGCAATGAGTGCCTGCTGGTTAAATAAGGGGTAGCAATGGTTAAAAAAAGCCCTGGCGACCGGATGCTCTCCCGGATAGCTACCCTCCAGAAAGTAAGTTTCATGGTTGCCCTTCAGGCAGGTACAGTTCAGACTCTGCAACAGCTCTGCACACTCATTGCTCCAGGGGCCGTAGTTCACCACATCACCATGGCAGAGCATCATATCTACCTTGCCCACCTGCTGCAGCATTTTCTCCAGCGCCGGCAGGTTGCCATGTACATCACCAAATATCAGCGCCCTCATAGAGGAGCTCCTTTCCGGCTGAGCATACTTTTAACTTTTTCAGCAAAAGGCCTGGTGCTGATCCCGCTTCCCTCCAGCCATTTCTCCAGCCGGCTGGTGTCTATATTTGCCCTGGATGAAACACCTGGCAGATCTTTATTCTCAATATTTTCTTTTTGATTACCCGTTAGCTCACACAGTGTTTCTGCCAGATCTAAAAGGCCTACTTCCTCTCCGGAAGCCAGGTTCAGGACCTTCCGGCTCCATGCCGCCATCCCCGAGAGGTAATGGAGAATTTTAGCAGCATCTTCCACATGCAGAAAATCAAAACTCACACAATTGCCGTTTGTCAGGCTGATCTTTTCTTTTGCAGCTGCCTGCTTCAGCAGCTTGGTGAGAATCCCTCCCTCCTTCATGCCGGGGCCGTAGAGTGCCGAGATGCGCACGTGCAGCAACTCTACGCCACCTGCTTCGGCAATGGAACTCATTACCAGCTCCTGCGAAAGTTTTGAGGCGCTGTAGCCTACATGTCCTCCCTTGGGATATGTGTTTTCTTCCTCCCTCAGCGGTACCGGCCAGGGCTTGTTTACTACCACCAGGGTTGAGCAGTTGATTACTTTGGGGATCTTGCGGGAAACTGCCCAGTTCATGAGGTTGGCACTGCCAGTTACATTTGTTTCAAAAAGCCGCCTAAGATACGCCGGGTCGCTGAAACCTGTAGAGGCATCAGGTAAAGCAGAGGCGCAGTTAATAATGATGTCGGGCTCAATTTTCAGGGCTTCAAAATCTTCGGGTCTGGTGATATCCAGGGCAATGCCACCATCTTTAGCGGTACGACTGGCGGCATAGACCTCCTCTCCTGCCTCCTGTAAGTGCTTTACCAGGGTGCTGCCTAAAAATCCGCCGGCGCCTGTTACGAGGTACTTCATGCCTGTTATTTATTTGAAAATGGATAGTACTGACTTTTATAGCCTTCCAATACACCTTTTTCTTTTAATTCATTCAGCGGCCCGGGCTCTACAAAAATATCGGCCCATGCCCTGAATACAGCACCATTCCTTAGCTGGGGCTGTTTCATTTCCTCTACGCCAAAAAGATGGTTAAGCAATGCCTCCACCTCGTTGAACCCAAACATATAGCGCAGCGGGGTGGTACCGCTAAAGCGGCCGTTTATTTCAAAAACAACCGGTTTACCATCCCTGATGCGATACTGAAAGTTAGCAGGACCTTCCACACCAAGTCGCTCGGCTATGCTGCTGATGGTGCCATCGTAAGGATTGTCTCCTTCCCGGTAGGCCCGGTAAGTATTACCATCGCGCAGGTCGCGCTTCAGTGATACAATTGCCCTGCATTTTCCATCTACCACCATGGTGCCTGCTGTATATTCTCCCTCCTCTTCGCTTAGCATTTCCTGAACCACCAGGTTATTAGGATAGGAACAAACCTCCTGCAGGTCCTCATTGCCCTTTATGATCCTGATGCCTATGGATCGGGCGCCATCAACCGGTTTGGCAATGAAGGGGTAAGAGCAGTCTTGGCGCAATTTTTCAATGGCCTCTTTATCGGTGGTGAGGGCTGATTGTGGATAGGGAAAGCCATGCTCTCTCAGGAACTCTGCCGTTAGCCACTTATCGTTAGAGATGGCAATTACCCGTGGAGGGGAAACAATCACCTTTAAACCATATTGCTCCTCCAGACGGCGTTTATTTTCAGCAATAATGGGCAGCTCCTGATCAATGCCCACAAACATCACATCTACCTCTTCCTTCTGAATGATCTTTTCTATCTCGCTTAAGAAATGCGGGTCGTTTGCCATGCGGCTGGTATAGGCCTTTTCTCCAAGACTATGTCCGGGTGCCCTGAAATCAGGATCGGCTGTAATGATATAATAGTCGTTGCTGGAGAAATTCAAACAACGCAATATTCCCTGGCCCAGTAATGAACCAGCTCCTGTAACAAGTATTCTTTTCATATGGTCGTATCAGTTCTGTTTTTTTGCCGAACGTGTTCGATAAAAGTAGGCATGGTAACATGTCCTTTCGCAGAGATGCCTTCAGACTTCAGCACTTTCCCTACGGTCATAAAAAGTATCTTCATATCCAGGGCAAAGGAGATATGCTCCACATACCAGACGTCGTATTCAAACTTCCTGTCCCAGCCAATAGCATTACGCCCATTTACTTGTGTCCAACCGGTAATGCCAGGTTTTACCTCATGCCTCCGTTGTTGCCGTTCGTCGTAATAGGGCATGTAATCGATCAGCAGCGGCCGTGGCCCTACCAGGCTCATATCTCCTTTTAGCACATTGAGTAGTTGCGGCAACTCATCGAGTGATGTTTTTCGCACAAACTTCCCTACCGGCGTTAATCGTTTGTCGTCGGGCAGCAGATTTCCCTGCTTATCCGTCAGGTCGTTCATGGTTTTAAATTTGATGATCCTGAAAACCTTTCCCCCTTTCCCCGGTCTTGGCTGTATAAAAAATACTTTTCCCCGGTTGGCAACAAAGAGAAGCAGGGACACCAGCAGGATAATTGGTGAAAAAACAACAAGAGCCGTTAAGCTGATGATAAAATCAAGTAAGGGCTTGATGTACTGCTGGTACAACTTCATGTTTTTTTAATTGTTCCCTATATTCCTGTAGCAGGAGGCCCCAAAATAATGACTGTTCGTAGCGCTCCACTATCATCTTACGAGCATTAGCGCTTAAATGTGTATATAAATCTTTATCAGTCAATAGTTTTTCCATAGCATCGTACAGCTGCTCACCAGATTTAGGCGCTATGATCAGCCCGTTTTCACCTGCTACAATAATTTCATTGCAGCCATTGATATCTGTAACAATACAGGGCAGGTCAAAACAGGCTGCCTGCATAGGAACATTGGGAAATCCCTCCCTGTAGGAAGGGAAGGCTAGGCCTTGACTAATGGCAAGGTAAGGGCGTACATCTTTCTGATATCCTACCCTTATGATAGCGGGATGATGCTCCATCTCGGCCAGGCATGCTTCTGAAACAGGATCAAGCTCCTGCTCCAGCGGCCCTACTAATAGCAGTTTGCAGTGCGGGTGCTGCTTGTTCAGTTTTATAAAGGCTGCCGTCAGCTCCTCTATGCCCTTATCTTTCACTAAGCGGCCAACAAAGACATACACAAAATCATCTGGTTCTATGCCGAGCTGCTGCCTAAGCTGCTGTAATTGCGCCTCATCCAGTTGTGCTCTGCTGAACAAGCTGGTGTTGATACCATTGCTGCTTCCCCTGCCTATCACTTTCAGCTTATCGGGCTTGTTGTACAGGCTGTTCAGCAGTATGTTTCTTAGCACACGTGAGTTTGGATAGACTTTAGTGGCACAGGCATAGGTGAGTACCTCAACAAACTCAAGCAGCTTGCGCCTGAGGCCCCTGGCTTCCAGCAGGTACAGCCCTGCTACTGTATGCAGGCGTATGGGCACACCTGCCAGTTTAGCTCCCAGCATGGCAATAATACCTGCTTTTGGGGTATGGGAATGAACGATAACAGGCCGGTATTTCCTGCATAGTTTATAGAAATGCCAAAGGGCCTTCAGGTCCCGCAGGGGTGTGATCTTGCGAGTTAAATCTATGATAATGTGCGGGCATTCATGTTCCCTGATCACATCTTCCCGTTCAGGTCCATCGGCGGAAAGCATGATGGGTTCAAATCCTCTTGCTTTCATATAGGGCAACTGCCCCACAATTAAATTTTTTAAAGAAACCGGAACTGTTGTAACACGAAAAAGTACTGGTAAAGGCATTATGCTTGCTTGGCTTTTAAAACTTTGTTTACTTCCAGAGGCTGCTTCAGGTATTCATACACCTCCAGCATGCTCATGCTGCGCATGCCCCACTGCTGTTCAAGCTTTTTGTAGTGCCGAACAATTACTTCCAGATCCGCCATACTCTGTTCAGGCTCATCTCCAAAGTTGCAGGGATGCCACCAGAGATGATAACATTCATTTGCCTTTGCAGCAGCCGTCATTTCCTGCAGAATTCTCTTCAGACGCAACTCATTCAAAAACTTTTTTCCGGGATGTACAGGTCGCAGCAGCCTGCTGGCAGGCAGCGACAGCGGCAGCCCCTCCTTTAAAGTTAATCCTGAAAGCGGATAAGATGTTTTGTGGCCTATGGGGACATACGCATCTGCCCCACGTACCAGGCGCTTCAGGCGTCCTTCTGCTACATCCATGTTCCAGAACCAGTCTACAGGGTTAGACCGTACTGTATTGATACCCTCTTCGGCGCAGATCTTCAGGTAGGGCGTATCTAGCTGGTTTCTGGGAAATACCAGCGAACGCAGCTCTATTCCTTTCCGGGCAGCAATTCTTTTGGCTGCCTGCAGGTCGTGCTTAAACTGTAGCAGGTCCTGCCCTGTTTCGCGGCAGTAATAGTGGGAAAATGTATGGGTGCCCATCTCCTGCCAGGGCGTGCGGTTGATCTGGTCTACCAGTTCGGGAGCAAAGAAGTATTTATCAAACCTCTTTTCACTGGCAAAACGCTCTTTTTGCCGGTAGGCAGAGAGCTTGTTGTTTTCGTAGGTGGGCACCACTTCCGGCATGGCTGCAGTCCACTCTTCCCAGTCTTTGGCAAAGAGCATGCCCACGGTGGCCCAGGTAACATGTACCTCCTCCCGTTCAAAAAGCTGCAGCATCCGTGGAACCAGCCTTCTTGTATTGTCGAAGTAGGTAGTTTTATCCTCTAGCTGTACCTTATCGAATACACCCCAGTACAGCTCAAAATCGAGGGAGATGGTAAAAGATGGTATATCATGAATAGGCATGGCTTGTTACACTTAAATTGGCCTCCTGTTGTTGCTTCAGCAGCTGGTAGCGTTTAATTTTTACCTGCCGTTTATAATCAACAAAGGAGATGATGACAAAAAATAGAAAATACATCACCATGCTTTTCTGTCGCATGGCAATCCCCAGGTTTGCCATTACAAAAGCAAGGGCTAAGGAGGAGGTTAAAAATATGGTGAAGCTCATTTTCACCAGCGAGCTAGAATTCTTGATAAAACGAATAAAATTCTTATCAATCAGCTTATAGGTTAAGAGGAGATACAGCAGGTTTTCTACCGACACAAAAATGCCCAGCGCGCCCGGCGCATCAAAAAACAGGGGGCGAAACCAAAAGGTCAGCAACTTCATTGGCAAGGGATAGCTGTTGATATCAATACCGGAAGCCGAGCGTGACAAACTTGATGCACGACCGGAGGCAAATTCCTCGAAGCCTTCCACTAATCCTTCTTCCTCTAAATTGATATTGGCTATGGCCAGCACCTGGTCGTAGAAGAGAATGAGCCCCCCGATACAGGAAATATATACCAGCATTTTCTGGTACACAGGCACTTTATCTTTACCAGTAAAATAGCCTACCACTGCTCCTGCCGCCAGAAACATAAATACGTGTGGCCTGATCTGAAATACGATAAAAGAACCCAGCAGCAGCAGGGCTATTCTTTTCTGCGGAAGCCGCATCGCGTAGGCAAACAGGCCGATGCCCAGAAAAATGATCGATCCCTTGCTGAAGGCCACCGTCCAGAAATGCATGTTAGGCAGAAAAAGAAAGATGGTGACCATGTCAATGCCATAGAACTTAGGATTGGTCTTGATATTTTCCTTGAAGAAGATGTAAAAGAATACAAACCCCAAAAAGCCAAACCACGCAAAAAGAGCCATCATGGATGCATAGGAAAAGCCTAACGTACTTGCAAATGGATAACCAACAAAGTCAATGAACATGGTATCGGTGCCAAAAGCTTCAAACCAGGAGCTGTAACCTGATGATGCATGCTCATAATAGCCCTTAGAATCAGAAGGGTTAAAAGTCTGGTACCAGTAATAGATGCCCCAGAAGACATAGTGATACGCAAACAGCTTATTCATCAGATCAATGGAGAGGAAGAGAAATTTCCCCTTCAGATTCTTTAGGATCGGCTGGGTCAGTAAAAAGAGAAAAAGTATAAGAATGATCGCTCCTGCCATCTTTATATATCAATGATTCTGGTAAAGGCAACACATAGCTGCCGGAAGCTTTCAAAGCCCTTAGGCTGGTACGGCTTCTTTTTGCTTACGGTACCATATTTCCATGGTTAACAAACCAAAAAGAATCTTGGCTCTTTTATCTTTCGACATATCAATCTTGTTGTTCAGCAACTTATTAACAAAGCGTGCATCGAGTACTTCTTTGTATATAACATTGCTGCTATGCAGGTAATCCTGCAGAATAGGTTGCAGTGTATCTTCTACCATACCAATGATGGGCACCTCAAATCCACGCTTGGGTAGCTTGTCATTACCGGCTGGAAGATATCTGGCTGAAAGTTTTCTTAGCAGCCATTTGGTAGTCTTCCCTCTTACTTTCATGTGGTCTGGCAGCAGAGGCGCAAACTCCAGAATATCTTTAGATAGAAAAGGCGACCTCCCCTCCAGCGAGTTCTGCATGGAGCTGATGTCTATTTTTTTCAGGAGGATGTACGGAAGAATGGTCTCAAAGTCGGTCAGCATGATCTTCTGCAGATCTGTAATATCTTTAGCAAAGATGCTGCGAACCTTTTGTTCCAGGGCGCCATCGGGCTTAACCAGGAAGGGAACCGACTGATCAAGAAGCAGATCGGTACTAGCACTGAGGTATTGCTCATACTGCTCCAGGCTGTTAAGCTTGGCCAGGCGATAGGCATAGTTATAGAGGGTCATTTTATTGCCAGGTGCCGGCAGCAGGGGGGCAATAAGCTTCGACAACGCCTGCACGCCTTTGCTTCTTAACAAGGCACTGGCATAAGGCACATAGCGCCGGTAGCCTCCAAACAGTTCATCTCCGCCATCGCCGTTCACGATAACGGTTAAATGTTTACGGGCTTCTCGGGCAACGTAGTAAGATGGGATCTGGGAATCATCTACAAAAGGCTCCCCATAGGCATTTACAATATTCTCAAAATCCTGCAGCAGGTGATCGTAAGATACATTCAGCTCCTGGTGGTTGGTACCCAAGTGTTGGGCAACTTTTCTGGCAACAGGCGATTCGTCGTACTCATCGCTAAACTTGACTGTGAAGGTGCGCAGGCCGGGCTTTACTTCTGTTGCCATTGCTGTAACAATGCCGCTGTCGATGCCTCCACTCAAAAAGCAGCCAACTTCCAGGTCACTGCTTTCAATGCGTCGCTTTACTGCCCGTTTTAATCGCAGATCAAGCTCCTGAAGAGCTTCTTCTTCTCCTAGCTGGATTCCCTTTTCATAAAATGGCTCAATAGACCACCATTGCTTTTGCTCTGAAATGTTGCCGCTGCGCACATCTATCTCTACCCGGTGGCCTGGTTTCAATTCATACAGATCCCTAAAGGGCGTATCCTTGCCGTATACCATGCCTGTTTGCAGGTAACTGGCCATGGCCGAAAGCCTGATGGAAGGCCGCAATACCCTTTGCAGCACATTTTGCTCACTGCCAAAATAAATGCTATCGCTGGTTTTGGAGAAATAAAGAGGTTTTTTCCCGGCCCGGTCTCGTATCAGGTGTAGCTTGCCCTGCGCTGTATCATAAAGGGCAAGGGCAAACATCCCCTCCAGGTGCTCCAACATTCCCAGCCCCAGCTGTCTGTACAGGAGCAGCATGGTTTCGGTATCGGAGTGGGTGCGCCCCCTGAGCTTAAACTGCTCGCGCAGCTCCTGGTGGTTGTAAATTTCCCCATTGAAAATAATGGCCAGCCCCTCCTCTTCCATGGGTTGTGTACCCCCGGCAATATCGACAATGCTAAGGCGGGCATGAAAGAGATGCACATTTGGGGCAAACGTTTTATACACCTGCCCATCCGGACCCCGGTGGCAGAGCATCTCTTCTGCTATTTTCATGTCACGCTCTTTCAGGCGACCTATATTTCCAAAAATTCCACACATATTAAAATAACTCCAGATCGCCCATTGTAAAGGACCAGTTGTTTATATCACTTACCAGCTCCAGCAATTCCGGGCTGTTCACTTCACGAACCGTTAGCTCAGGGGCCAGTTTCTGGATCGAGAACATCTTATAATTTATTCTTTCCCACAGGCTTAAAGGATCGTTAGAAACGAAACTGATAAAAGGAGTACCTAAGCGGGCTGCCAACGTATGAGCGGCCTGCATCAGCATTTGCCGCCGGGGTTGCCCCCTTAACCAGAGCGCATCACTAATTCTTAATTCATGAAAATACTTTCTGTTTTTCAGGTGCATGAAAAGCAGGATTTCTGCATCACTGCTTTCGAACCTGTATGAACCATACGGAATTTCAGGAATAGACTGGTATCGCCACTTATAGTATTTAAGGGAATGATCAACATGGATCAGGCCCGGATTAACATCCAGTTCATAACTTTTGGGAAGGCTGCTGAAATCCAGGTTTTGTAGTTCCTCCTGATAACGCTCGAACCGAAGTGGTGAATAATTGGAGTAGTGAAAGCTTGCACTGCCAAACACAATAGGTTTGCCCAGCACCTGCCAGCCCATTTTCAGATAGCCTGGTTTTGAAGCATTATTTGGTGTATTATAAATAAAGCTTGGTGGCTCGCTTTCTTTCAGCTCGGTAATAAGTTGTTTCGTGAGCCTGGAAAAAATGCCCTTACCTCTATAATCCGGGTGAGTGCCTGTATCTACCGCTCTAAAGGCTGGCAAAATTTTTCCATTGTATTGCCATTGCCAGCGCATGAATGCCCTTAAACCAATGAGTTTTTCACCATTAAAAGCCAGCAGCACAGGCGATACGCCAAATGGATTTTTGATATGCTTCCACCTCCAGAAACTTTCTTTTGGGGCACCATATTCTGCACCTAATGATATTCTGAATAATTCTATGATGGCAGGGATGTCCTGCTCATTAGCTGCTCTTACCGTATACTCCATGCGTTAATTTACTGTATGCTCCCCGGGTTAAAAATTGATGATACACCTCCTCCAGCTCCCGCACCATTTTCTTCATACTAAACTGCTGCTCAATTCTGAGCCGCGCATTGGCTGCAATTTCCAGCCTTCTGCGGCTATCCTGTATCAGGCTCTCTACCGCCTCCTGCAGCGCATCTATATCTCCTGCTGGCCGTAACAGGCCGGAAATTTCGTTCTGCACCAGTTCGGGAATTCCTCCCACCTCTGTGGCAACAGGGGCACAGGACATGCTCATGGCTTCCAGCAGTGCAATAGGCAGGCCTTCAAAATCGGAGGTCATTAAATAAATATCGGTGATATCCAGATAAGGTTTCACGTTATGCTGTAAACCCTCGAAATAGACGCGGCCTAACAGCCCCAGCGATGCTGCCTCTGCCTCCACTTGTGGCTTTTCAGGTCCATCGCCTATCATGATAACGCTTACCTTCTCATTACGTTTGGCAATAGCCTCTACCACCTTAATAAAAAGGTCAAGCCTTTTCTGTTTGCGGAATACTGCTACAGTGGATACAATGATATGATCTTCCGGTATGCCCAGTTTCTGCCTCATGTCCGAAGGATGGTCTCCCCGGTTAAAAACCTTGGTGTCTACACCATTGAGGAGCAGCCGCAATTTTTCCGGGGCTACAATCTTCCTGGTTGCCTCTTCGGCATCTGCAGATACGGCAATGGTAAGATCGTTGAGGAAGGCAGTAAACCTGCCTGCCAGGTAGGTAAGTATATGATAGCTGTTGATGTTATTATGCTCGGTATAGATCACAGGCACACCGGCTAACTTTGCGGCTATCCTGCCAGCTATGCCTGCCCAGGCCAGGTGGCAGTGTACCAGCTTAATGTTGTTCCTGCGGATGTACCTCACCAGGGCCGGCACCTTCATCATGATTTCAATATTATTATTGGACGAAAGGCAGGTGACCTTGCCTCCATTCCGCTCCAGGGGTTTCACAACCTGGTCTTTCCAGGGCAGAAAGTAGATGTAGTGAAACTCATACCGGTCCTGGTCGTGGTACTTCAGCGATTCGGGCAACAGCATTTCTGCCCCACCCCTACCGAGTGACTTTATAATGTGTAGAATTTTTATCTTTTCCGCCATGGGGCTCAATGGTTTTACCTATTTTTTTAGATACGCCATGAACAGTTCCGCGCAGGAACCATTCAATTTTTTCGCGTCTGTTATTTTCTGTGAATACAATCTTGCCAAACAGCTTTACCCAGCTCCGTACCAGCTTATATGCTCTTAGGGCTGTTTTTTCCTTTACGTACAAGCGCATATACAGCATGTTACGTACTTCGTAATAATAGCGCCAGGGCTGCCGGTAATTGGTAGACCGCTGGGTAAAATGCACACCTTTGGCCCTGGGGATCCATACGCATGGGTATTTATGCCGGTCTCTGATACGCTCCTGCATGTATTCGGTATCTTCTGCCCAGAAGAAAAGCTCCTTGAGCGGATATCCTACCTGTTTTATCACGGGCATGGGAATGAGCACCCCCCACCAGCCTGGCATTCTGCGGGAGGCAAAATCCTTTTCCCGGATGTGGGGATAAGCAACCGTTCGCTCATTGGTGTTTTCCAGCAGAATTTCCAGACAGTCCTTGAAGGGGAAAAAATCATCGTCCATCAGCCAGACATAGTCCACATCTGTTTTTTCCGCAAAATATTTAATGCCTTCATGAAAGCCGCCGGCTGGTCCCAGGTTCTCATCCAGGTACAGCTTTGTTATCCTGTTCTCACTTTCCAGGTATTCCCTGGTACCGTCCATAGAGTAATTATCCACTACCAGCACTTCTGCAGCCTGATGGGTCTGCGCAAGCACCTTGCAGATGGTGATCTTCAGGAGGTTTAAGCGGTTTAAGGTTAGGATTACTACTCCAACTTTTGGCATCATACATTCTATCTTCAGAACAAGCGCTATCTGTTTCTTCTTTAGTTTAAATTTCTTTCCATCAGCCCCTGATATAAGTTGATGAATGAGTGGGCAATACCATCATTCATGTACTGCTTATTAACCTGCTGAAAAGCCTTATCTACAATACCCAGGGTTATCTCCTTATTGTTGATAAGCCTTTCAATGGCGAAGGCAAATCCTTCTTCATTGCCAGCCTCCAAGAGCCAGCCTGTATTCCCGGGGATTACTACCTCGCCAATGCCCCCTACTTTATAGGCCACCACCGGGGTTTTATAAAGCATGGCCTCCAAGATCACCCCTGGTAAGCCCTCAATGATGCTGGGCAGCAGCAGGGCATCGCCATGGGCAATATAATCCAGTGGGTTTTGTACAAAGCCGGTAAAGTGTACCCTTTCCTGCAGCCCCTCTCTCTTTATCAAGGCTTCTGTTTCTGCCCGAAGCGGACCATCGCCCACCAGCCAGAGGTGAGCCTGGGGCAGGCGCATTAGGGTTTTCTTAAAGATGCGCAGCAGCCCTTTGTGGTTCTTTTCAAAAGAAAAGCCACCCACATGTACCAGGTCGATCCGCTGAAAATCATTAGCCGGAAAGGGATTGCTTACAGGTTTTGGCTTCTCCAGACCAATGGGAATGACCCTGGCTTTATTAGCTAAATAGGGAAAGAGACCCACCAGGTCCTGTCTGGAGAATTCGCTCACAGAAGCCACTGCATCGATCTTCCTGAAGAGAAAGCCAGTAAAAACTTTATGAAATGGCTGTTTCAGGTAAGAGCTTAGGGTGCTGGCATTGCGAAAAACCAGTGGCTGCTTCCAGCCATAGAGCAATTTGGAGAAAACGGCATATTTCAGGGTGTCGCCTGCATTAGCCTGCACTACATCTGGCTTTTCTGCTGCTACTAAGTCTGCCAGTTTTTTCCAGCCCTGCCGGTCCCAGAGGCGTGCTTTGGGGTTTGCTTTGATACTAAGACAGCTCCTGTAATTGCTGCCATCCATATTTTCATAAATAGCCAAAAGCTTAGAGCTATGGCCTTGCTGCTCAAGATTATCTGATAATTGTGCTGCAAAAATCTCAGCACCACGCAATTGTGGTGTATGTATTAACTGAAGAACTTTCATCTATATTGGGGTATCCCCTTTTACTTACAGTCGAAAAAATCAACACAACAGGAAAGCATCTGCATAAACATAATCGTTGCAGGAACAGAAAGGTTGTGTTTTCCTGCTGCTTACCTTCTTCTCTGCTGTTCACGTCTCTAATAGCCAAAAAAGTTGCGAACCTATTAAACTGGTTGGTAACTTTTATTATTTAACTCTAGACTCCACACCGCTGGCTAAACTGCCAGCTTCAGGATTTATCAAGGCTGTCTTTATAAAAGCTATTGTATTTTTGGCAGGCCAACCCGGGCACAGTTAAATGCTGTCGGTTAGGAATACACCATTTTACACACCAACTGCTAGTAAGTTTCGGCCATTTTATAGCTGGTACTTGATCCTTTTGCACGAGCTAACACATAGTCTACTGCATAAGGATACGATAGTTCCTCTGGTGTGTTCTCAGTTTTAATGTAATTTTCCTTGTATAATTTATAATCAGGCTTTAAGCTCTGCTCAAGGGCTTCCTGGTTGTAATCATCTATGTTTACGATAGTTGCTTGCAACGCTCCGGAAAATGCCCTTAAAGGATTCATGATCTTGTCATACTTCTTAAAGCTATTACTTACTAAAAGCAATAGTGGCTTATCGTAGATAGCAGCAAAATTTACGGCTGTACTGTAGTGGCTCACCACCAGGGCTGCATGCCTTACCAGGCTAACACTTTTACCCACAACGAACTTCTTACCTTTAAACTTCTCTGAGTATTGTGGGTTCTTATCAGCTTCTGGGTGTCCGGCAACAACTACTGGTTTACCATATGTCCGGGAAAGATCATCCAGCACTTTATTAAGGTTGTAGTAGTAGTCTTCTACATCTTTCTTATCCTCTCCTAAATTTCTAAAATCCGGGTGGAAATAGAGCATTTGGTCCAAAAACACAATTGCATCTTGTAGAGAAGTGTCAACATCAATGTTCTTTTTCAACAAGTGTATGTTATAATCATCTGCGTGGGTAATGATGACCTTATCCTGAGGAAAACTTTGAGGGACTTGCTTTACATTCGTGACCATCAAATAATCAGGTTCATAAGACTTTACACCTACAGTACGGCCCCATTTCCTAATTACCTTTTGAACCAGGTAAAGCACTACGTTGCCTAGAGGCCGGTATATCCTGTAAAACATGATGCTGCCAAAAACAGCTTTGAAAATACTTTGTTTATTATTGCCACCACCTTTTGGAATACTCTTGGTTATTCTGCCTATCCAGATCAGGTCTTTCCTGGACTTGATGACTTTGTAAAGTATAGGATAATAATAAAGTAAGCCCAACATGGAGAAGAAAACAGAGTTAGCTGGTAAATCTTCAACCTTCGCTTTCAGGTAGCTAAGACTATTGATCATAACTACATACTCCTCTATTGCCGGAGCTTTTAATACAATGTTGTTGCTAACACCAAACAGTTGACCCAAGTACCAGATTTCAATTTCATGCCCTGATTCTTTCAGCTGATTAATCTGATAGGTTTCAATCATGCTGTTTCGAAAGAGACGTGATTCTAAAAAAATGATTTTTCCCATATAGATGCTTTGCAAGGTATTGCTAAAAAATGAACTGCGATGACTGCGCTTGCCCCTCAGTTCATAATCCCATACAAAAAACTTAACACCCCTGAGTTCCCAAAGGTTTATACTTTATTCAAAGCTGAACAGAAGCACTGTCCACCTTCTGTTATCTACTTGAGCAAAAAACGGTCAGTATATATAATGCTAAATCCTTAGTCGCTCAGTTCTCAACCACCCTTTCGCAAACAAGATTTGAATCTACTTCCCACAACAGCCACCTAAACATCAGCCTGCTATGTTAGCATAAACATCTCACCATTACAGGAAACGCAGCGGCGGATCTTTAACTTCGCTACTTCTTCTCCGCATAATATAACCCACCGGCCAGGTGCATCTCTTCTAGCACTTGGAGGCGGCATAGTTTTGTCCGAAACAACAAAGCGATGGATTTAATTAAGAAGATGTTCGGGTTGGTACAGGAATATCTGCGTTGCGGTAATTCCCGGAAGCAGTACCGCGATGAAGTGTAGTATCATCTATAATAGAAAATAATTTTTCCCACATCGCCTCAACTTGTTTGGAAACTTCTGGTTTTCTCTCTTTTAGTTGATTCCTTATTTCTCTGTTTGATTCAGTATCCAAGAGTTCTTCAAGTCTTGAATCTATTCTTTCATCCGATTCATTAACCTTCATTACTCTATCTTCTAGTCCAAAATCCTTAAACAGTTCGGAATATTTATGGCTCCAGCTTGTAGCCAGGCAAGGGATGTTTTGATTTATAGCACTTGCAACTCCGTGGTAGCGGGATGAAATTACAGCAAATGCCGTAGAGATAACACCTTTTAGTTGTTTAGAATTTAAACCTGAAACAATTTGTACAGGGGAATCTAAAACCCCGTTTACGGCATTGCACAAATCGCGATCTCTTTTTCCTTCGTGATTTAACAAAAATGGTGTATAACCTATAGATCGGCTTTTTTGAATAATTTTCTTTAAAAAGGAAATATATTGATCTCTGGAGGTATCTGTGTGGTTAATCATTTGTGCATTGGGAATTACACAAACGCCATCAACGATTTTAAATTCCTCCGGAATCTCACCTTTAACGGTTAAACTAAAATCAGAACATATCATAGTCTTGTCCTTATCAAGGCCAGCCTCGATTAAAAAATTGTATGATATTTTTTCTCTGGCAATTACCAAATCGGCGTAGGTATTCAAAATATCTACTACCTGTTTGCCATGTGATGTTTGGAAAGGTCCAAATGCCTGAGGTAGTAATATGATTTTAGTACCATTACTTTTTAAACCTCTGTAATAATTCCTAAATCTTTGGAAAAATTCATTATCATACTTCCACTGATCGCCCCACCGAAAGCCACTTGCATCAAGTACCAGATCAACATGCGGATCGGCATAATACCTATCTAAAACAGGAACATATATATTAAGCCGCCTAAATATTGCTCTGGGATACCGACCGTGTCTTAACCAAAAGCGATGTCTTAAATCCAGGGATGTATCTATTGCTTCTATATTTCCGTCCGTGTTATTATAATAGACAGTAGCATTTGGGAATTTATTTTCTACTTCACCTAGAATAGAATATAACATCAACTCAGCACCTTTATTCTTCCTCTCGGTACCATCGATTTGAATTTTCATGAATTAGTAAGATTATATTTTCTTAATTGATCCAGATTTCTCTTTTCTGAAAAAGCAACCATTCCTTCGGGATCGGGGTAACCCACTGCCATGCACATGAGAGGACGTTGGTGTTTTTTTAATTTTAAAAGCCTTTCCATTTTTCTTTCCAAGCCCTCCATATCGGGCCAGTTGATTGAGCAACTGCTTAAGCCCATAGTTTCTAAGGCGTACATCATAGTCATGTTGGCTAATGATGCGTCTATATAAATTACATGTCGATCTCTTTCATCAAAATAGGCATCTAGATTGCCTACAATGACAATCAACATCGGAATCCCTTTTTCATAACCCTTTATTCCCATTGGAAGTTTGACTACCTCTTTCAGTAAATCCGGATCATCAATAATAAAGTACTCAAAGGGTTGACGGTTACAAGCACTTGGTGCCTGGCTTGCAGCTAAAATAGCTTTGTCGATAAGATGCCTGGGAACAGGCTGTTTAAGAAACCAGCGTACAGATCTTCGATAACGGGTGAGTTTATAAAACTCATCATATGCAATATCAGGCTTTTCCGCTTCAATCCTTTTATAGGGTATTGATTTGCCATTCCCACATAAGATATCCTCTTCAGATTTTTTTAAAGATTCCTGGAATCGGGTTGCTAATCTCTCAATCTTCGGATGACCTTGTGTTGTAGAAAAATACTCGGTTAGCACATCCTTGAACCACTTGTACTGCGCAACTTTAATATACGAATTATCATTTAAGTGCAGGAACGCATTGGTGGTCTCTTCAATATAATCGAGTGCGAAAACCGGGCGCCTGGGGCGCATGAGGAGCCCTTTTTCTATCCGATGGATATTGCGCACTAAGGTATAATAATTTGATTTCTTACTCTTTTGTTCTTTTAGATGTTTTACCTTTCCCTGCAAAACAGCATGTTGTTCTCTTTCAAACTTACCGGAGAAAAGAAAATAATAGAAACTGCTCAAACTGGGATGACTAACAAAATAATGAGGTAGTATATTATTAATAAATATCCGGGGCCCATATTTAAAAGTTTTCTTTATTATGTTCATATAATCTTATATATATCTGAATAATATTGCTTATACCTCAGGTAAATATGCCTGTCTTATTATTGAAATTTATGTATTTCAGTAGTTCTGATAGATCTTCCCTAACAGCGTTTATAGGTTGTTCATTTCTACCATTTGCTTAAATCTGTTAGATCGTTGCTTGAGGTCATCGAAGCTCCCCTGATTTTCTATGACGCCATTCTTGAGATAAATGATTCGGTCAGCATCCTTAACGGTCGATAAGCGGTGAGCAATAATGACGATGGTAAAATTACCTTTTAACCGATCTATGTTTTCCTGTATGCTTTTTTCCGTTTCAGAATCCAGGGCAGAAGTGGCTTCATCCATGAAGAGGAAATCAACTTCTTTATACAGTTCCCGGGCAATGGATAAGCGTTGTTTCTGGCCGCCACTTACCATAATTCCGTTATTGCCCAGCGGGGCATCTTCTTTCTCTGGCAGGCTCATAACAAACTCATGAATAGAGGCCATTTGAATGGCTTTATGGAAACGTGCCATATTATCAGATGTGCGTTCGGCCCAGAAGGTGATGTTATTATAAACAGTATCGTTAAAAATAACTGGCTCTTGTGTGATATAGCCAATCCTTCTTTGAAAGGACCTGATATCATAGGCTTGTGAATCTACTCCGTCAATAAGAAATGTGCCCTTATCGACTTGCAGTAAGCCGCTTATTACATTCATCAAGGTTGTTTTTCCTGAACCACTCTCACCTACCAGGGCTACAGTTTCATTTTTCCTGATCTTAAGTGAAATGTCCTTTAACACATGGGTGTTGTCATAAGAAAAGTTTAAACCTTTCAGCTCCAACTCCTGATTAAATCTATCAAATACTTTTACTCCTGGCTTTTCCTGATGTTGTGCCAGCTCCTCAGTAAACTCAGTCATATTCTCCAAAGAGCCTGATACTGCTAAAAATGAGTTCCAGTAATTTTGTACCGACATCAAAAAGTTAAGCGCCCGGTAAAAGAACATCAAGCTTAAAATCATCAAGCCCAGACTTTGCCCGAACATATTTACCTGAACCAGAATTACTACCACTACTACAGCTATGACTAGTGGCTCGCGTACGGCAGCAAGAGCAGCTGCTACAGTTCCCAGATTTCGTTGTATAACCTCTATTCTTCTAATTGAATTTTTCAGCTTTTGCCCATATTCGTAAATAAGACCGGATGCTTTCAGATATTTGAAATTTGCAACCATCTGGATAAGCAAACTTTGGAAGGAATGGGCCTGACTGGTTAGCTTCCGAGACAGTTGCTTTGACTTTTTATAAAATATATTGAACAGGAAATTGGTCAGTACACCGCCAACAGCCACAAAAAGGGCAAATTGTGCATTGGCCATCAAAGCAAAGGTCATATACACCAGCACCATTACGCCGTATTGGTACGATTTAAAATAAGCCTGGTAAGCCTGATTCACTCTGTCGACTTCGCCGCTAAAAGTATTTTGAATTTTACCAGAATCGCTGCTTACAAAATCTGTATACAGGTAGCCCGAGAGCAAGCTAATGTTCGAAAACCTGATTTGCCTGATAAACCTTTGCTGTAGCACAACTTTATAGTACCCTTCGAAAAACTTCATGACCCCCTTTAGTGTAAAAAATGTGAGCATTACCAGGAGAACTGTTTGCAGGGTTAAGTTCAAGCCAATAGACTCCATCCCTTCTATGAGGAAAGACAGATTACCCAGTTGCTCAGAATCAACCCCTCCGCTACTTCCGCTATCAATCATCTGCAATAAGGGCAGAAACATCGCCAGCCCAAAGCCATCCAGGACTCCCACCATGATGCTTAGTCCTACAGAAACCAATATTCTATAGCCTAAGTGACGGTAGAAATAGGCAAAATTTTCAAAGTATTTACTAAAAAATGATTTCAATGTATTTATGATTCACTTAAAAAAATAACTAATTCTCATAGTTTAAAATCAAAATAAGCAGATGAAAGTTTATCCGCTAATTAATAACCCCCTTCTACCCCCGGCTGCCCGAATGCTATTTTGTACAGTTTCCTTGCATCGCCTAAAAAATTCATACCAAAGAAGCACATCATACAACTCCTTTGCCAGGCCCCCCAAAAACCACCAGCACTCTTATGTCGAGACTATTATTTCAGCACTATTAATACCAAAGCCATTTAGCTTTCAGATGTACTCTGCTTGCTAATTTTATTACAATTCTTTTTAAATCGCTGTCCAGCCACCATCTACTACTAAATTTTGCCCTGTGATATACTTAGCTTCTTCAGAAAGAAGAAAAGACACTGCAGGAGCAATATCATCAGGATTACCTAAACGCTTCATAGGAACTTTATGCTCATAAGCTTTTAAAAATGGTTCAGGCTGATGATCGAATATGCCTCCCGGAGATACACAGTTGATTCTGATGCCATGCTTGCCGTACATGGAAGCCAGATACCTGGTAAAATTTATCAATCCTCCTTTTATGGCAGAATAAGCTGCCGGTGGATTGATAGGAGTATTTTCATAGATGGTAAAATCATTTCCCACCACCCCGTATATCGATGAAATATTTACTATACTTCCAGATTTAAACTGCTTCATATGCTTTAGTATAGCCTGCGTAATCACAAAACAGCTATTTAACTGGATATCTACATTCTGCCTCCATGACTGTGCATCGATCTCCTCGAAAGCAACACCCCAATCTTTGGTTCGCGGATAGGCACTATTGACCAAGCCATCTATTTTCTTATACTGTTTTGTGATTTGATTGATAGCAGTATTGATAGATATATCATCTGTGATATCACAGAATACTTCTCCCTTTTGAAAGTCTGTCTCCACGTTAATGTCTAAACTGAGCGCAACAGCACCCTTCTTTTTGAGATCGTTTATGAACTCCCTGCCTAACAGACCACTACCACCAGTAACCAGTATTACTTTACCGTCTAAGATCATCTTTTTCTTGTCTAATATTCAAGCTCATTTCTAATGTATGAAGTGCCTCATCTATGCTATTCATAGGCTTACTACCGGATTTCAGGCAATTGATAAAATAAAGCATCTGCTCCTCATAGGTATGAAGCACTGATGGCAAGGCCTCGAATAAAATACTTCCTGAAGCATCGCATACTTTATTATTGATAAGATCAACAGTCCAGGTGAGGTCTTCAAAAACTATTTCTAGGGTTCTTTTAGAATCCCTGCGATAGTAGTTGAGTATTATGCTCGCCACCATCTTTTCATACTGGAGCCAGTAGTGTGCAACATCAGGCACATCTATTTCTAAATCAGAGACCTTCGATATATAACCCTGAACAGACTGCGGACGGCCAAAAATCCAGCTTACATAATCTAACTCATGAATCAAATCTAAATGCACCCCTCCCCCAAGCTCTTTCTTTGCGCTATACACATTCCTGTAATCTGCCTGAGGCCTCCATTTTGGCAGATAAGAACCACAGTATGCCTGTACTTCCAGCACCCTTTTATCTGCAATATTATTCCTGACCCATTGCAGTACAGGATGAAACCTTAAGTTAAAAGCAGTATAGGTGATGATCTGCTCTTTTTCTATGGCTGCTACAAGTTCGCCTGCTCCTTCCAGAGATGCTAATGGAGGCTTCTCAATAAACAATGGTATCTTAAGGAACATCAGATCTTTGATGCTCTCTAAATGTTTAGTCGATGGATTAGAGATAATAGCAAAATCAAATTTTTGCTCCAGCTCCGCTATATGATAAATATTAGTTACCCCTGCCAGGTTATTCTTTGATTTACCAGTTCGCAATGCCACCAGTTGTATGTCAGGCTCTATTTTACGTAGCGCATGAATGTGTTTCTGAGCAATCGATCCTAAGCCTACTATCAACACTCTCATAGCTTGAAATCTAATAGTCCTTCCCGCATCATTATTTCCATGATAGTAAAGTCTCTGGGATGATCAAGATCAAAACAGATGTGCTGCATTACATAAGCAAGAGAGCGGTCGGTTGTGCTGATTTTCCAGCCTTCTTCAAAGAACCTTTTACGAAAAATATAGAAAGAAGCATTCATGTCGTAAACAGGAGGTGCTGCCTGCCTCGACTTAATATCTCCTAATTTTTTTACAACCCGCACAAAACCATCTCCTTGTGCTTCCACCATATTGAAATAGGGGTTCCGGTTAGCAGGACTAACAGAAAATATATTGAGTGCTTCCGGCTGATTTTCAATTTGTTGTAAGGCATTCTCCAGATCCTGAAGGGTTCTCAGGGGGGAGGTTACATCAAGATCAATAACGTAATCATATGACTTACCCCTGTTAGCTTCTTCATAATTCAAAAGGTCCTCAATAACAGCTATCTTCCCGGCGGTATCAGTAGCAAGGCTCTCAGGCCTGGTATAGCTAGTTGTAACTCCATATTCAGCGGCTTTTGCTTTTATCAGACTATCATCAGTACTCAGGGAAATATCAGCATTAAACTTTTCAGAAAAATCCTGAGCAACTTTGATAGCATAAGCAATTAAAGGCATGCCATTTAAATTCTTTATATTTTTACCAGGCACCCCTTTAGAGCCTCCTCTTGCACAAATCGTGATCAGTATATTCATGCTAAAACTTTATCTGATTGATGTCTTCCTGAGCTTTTTTAAAGTCTTCGGGTTTTCCAATATCCAGCCAGTATCCTCTTAAAGGATAAGAGTTAACTTTAAGCCCTTTATCAATGAGCAGCTCCATTAAATCTGTTGTGTTGTAAAAGCTATCCTTAGGGATGTATTTCAACACCTCTTTCTTGATCAGATAAATTCCTCCATTTGAATAATAGGTGTAGGTTGGTTTTTCCTTAAAGCTTTTAATGCTGTTGCCTTCTGTCTCCAGCACTGCATACGGAATATTAACACTATAGGGTATGGAAACCACAGAAATAGCGGCATCTTTCGAAATGAAGTCAAGGAAAAAATCTTCATAATCAAGGTTGGTGAGCAAGTCTGAATTTGATACCAGTACATATTCGTGCTGAAAATCCTTGATCTTACTTACTGCCCCTAATGTACCGAGCGGCTCATCTTCCCATATATATTTCATGTTCACGTACTTAGCGCTACCATCTCCAAAGTATTCTTCCAGCTGCTCTCCCAGGTAACGTACCGAGATCCAGAAGTCATCGATGCCATAGCTTATCAACCTGTCAATGTTATGTTCTATGATAGGCTTGTCTCCCACTTTCAGCAGGGGTTTGGGCACATTATCTGTTAGGGGTCTCAATCTTTGTCCTCTTCCACCGGCCATTAGCACGGCATCAATAGGCAGGTAAGATTTTAAATACCTGAAGTTGATTACATTTACAATTCTGCCTTCTTTACAAAGCACAGGAATTATTCTGAGCTGCTTTTCCCTGTAGTTGATTACCTCTTGAATGGTATAAGCCCCCTTTTGAATGAATTTAGGGTTTGGCTGAATGAATTGATCAACCATATCTTCCAGGGATAGTCCTTTCAGGAAGCCCCTCCTCACATCTCCATCCGTTAATGATCCTTTCAGCTTTTCATCCTCATCCACCACAAAGAGAATGGCATCGGCCGCCAGTTTATCCAGCTGGGCCAGCGCCTGTTTGATAGGTGTTTTACACCTGATTATATGTCTGTGGTAGTCTTTCATAGTTTTTTATTTATAGTTGTTTTTAATAAGTTGATAAGCCTCAGCATATTAAACCTCCACACTTGCTTCCCTATAGTGTGTCGAGGTTTTGATGTTTTCACTGAAACATGGAAACGGATGCTCCCCTAATTCAGAAGCATACCTCTTTATAAAGCCAGGCTTCTGCTCCAGATGCTCCCTATTGTTTACGAAATAGGTGGGCAGAAACGCCTTTTCAGGTAAAACAGGAGCAAATCCTCTTTTAGTATTACCCTCTACCTCATCTACATGCTCTAAAGCAGATAGGTAACTGAGCTGTCTCAGCGAAATAAAGGCTACGCTCTTATCTGAATTTCTTCTTATGTAATCATCTATCAGGTTAATAATTATTTACCGTCTGTATCGGCATTAGGTTTCGTAAAAATAATTTTAGTGTCTTACTGTCCGTCGAGCGCCCGCAGCAGGTTTTTGAACTGTTGCTCTGTTGTTGCATGCTTCACTGTAAGCGGGGAAGAAGGTATAAGAAGTGTCGTACTGACTCATCTGTCCTTCTTCATGAGAAATGGTTAAATTCAACAAGCTCGCCTTCCTGTACTCCTTTTTTAAGTGTTCTGCCTACAAAATCATCAATCTGCATAGGACTAATACCGCTGGCAGGCCGCATGGCAATAAAATGATGCTCCTGCAGTAGGGTTCCTTCCGGATAACTGCCATTAAAATAAAGGCTCTTTCTAACCAGGGACTTGTTCTTAGCTTCGGATGTGCTCGGTACTTTTCTTCCGTCGGCACTAAGTGCCATTTCTATGTTACGGATGGCCTTTATCATAGATTTCAGCTCCTCCGGATTTAAAGATGCTTTATGATCCGGCCCGGGCAGGTTGTTATCTAGAGTAAAGTGCTTTTCTATGATAGTGGCCCCCATTGCCACTGCAGCCACAGGCACCTCTATGCCCAGGGTATGATCGGAATAACCTACGTTGATCTTAAAGGCTTCTCTTATGGTCAGCATCGCTTTCAGGTTTACATCTTCCATAGGAGTAGGATACTCTGTATTGCAGTGTAAAACTGATATCTGTGGCTTTTTCAGGCCTGCTGCTTCCAGAACATCTATAGCTTCTTCTATTTCCTTTAAAGATGCCATGCCTGTAGAAAGGATAACCGGTTTGCCCTTACTTCCCACATGCTTCAGGTATGGTTTATTGGTAATTTCTCCAGAGGGAATCTTGAAAAGTGCAAGCCCTAAGCTGTCAAGGAAATCTATACTGTCATAATCGAAACCGGTAGATAGAAATTTGATACCTTTCTCTTCTGTATATTGCTGCAGCTCGTAATGATCCTTTTCAGACAGCTCCAGTTTTTTCAGCATGCTGTATTGGGTATCATCGGCCTGTCCGCTCTGATTTTTTACCTGATAATCGGCCTGTTTGGCAGATTTGCTCACCAGCTTGTGGGCCTTAAATGTTTGAAACTTAACATAATCTGCTCCTGCTTCTGCAGCTGCATCGATCAGCTGCCTGGCCAGGGCCAAATCGCCGTTGTGGTTTACACCTGCTTCGGCTATAATTAGTGTTTTATTCATTATTTTATTCTTCTTGCAGGGTTTCCTACCCAGGTTTGATTGTCGGAAATATCTTTCAGCACAACAGAACCTGCACCTATAATTACATTGCTGCCTATACGTACGCCTTGTTTAATCACGGCATTGGCCCCTATAAAGCTATTTTCCCCAACACTAACACTACCGGCAAGCACAGCACCGGGGGCTATATGAACAAAACTGCCAATGGTGCACTCATGTTCTATAATACAGCCTGTATTGAGAATTACGCCTGCCCCTACAGTAGCCAGTGCGTTCACTTTAACGCCTGCAGCAACAAAACTACCCTCCTCTACGCCTGCCATTCCTGAAACGATAGAAGCAGGATGGATTACCCGCGTGCATTGTACGCCCTGATCTTTCAAAAAAAGCATGATCTTTTTTCTGATCCTGTTTTCTCCAACACCAAGCGCCGCAAAAGCCTCCTGGTCTTCCAGTACCTCCAGTACCCCCTCCTCCTGCTCATAACCCAGCCAGGGTATGTTAAAAGGATTGGAGGCAGCTTTCTCACGCTCATAATACCCCATTATATGATCTCCGCCAGCGGTTAAAGCGTCGGCCACTACGTAGGCATGGCCAGAATAGCCAAAAAGTGCAATTTTTCTCATAAGCTTACGTTAGTCTGACACTGCTTGGAATATTTACCAGTCTGTCTTCTGCCCACTGGCTAACTGCAACATCATCGTGCTGGCTGTCCCTGAACATAGGAAGTTTGTGCATCAGCGTCCATGCAGGCCGCACCATTACACCATTCTGATTTGCTTCTGTTAAAAATGCATCTCGTTCTTCCCGGCTCTCCAGCAGCAATACATTAAGCCAGTAATTGGCTTTTGCATCTTGTTCTTCTTTGAAAAATTCCATGCCGGTCATCTGCTCAAAAAATGCCTGATAGGTTTGGGCAAGTTGACGTTTGTTTTCCACAAAATGGTGCAATTGCTCCAGCTGGGCACATGCCAGGGCAGCATTGAGATTGGGCATGCGGTAATTGTAGCCAATGTAGTCGTGGTTAAACTCCCATGCATGTGGTACTTTTGCTTGTGTGGTAAGGTGCTTGGCCAGCCTGGCCAGCTGCTCATCATTGGTAACAATAGCGCCGCCACCGCCACAGGTAATGGTTTTATTGCCATTGAAGCTGTAGGTGCCAAGCAATCCAAATGTGCCTGTGTGCTTCTTTTTGTAGTAGCTTCCCAGCGATTCTGCGGCATCTTCCACCAGGGGTATCTGCCACTGGCGGCAAATAGAAGCTATTTTGTCAATTTCGCAGGGAAAGCCAAAACTATGCATTGGCACGCAGGCCGCAATTCGCTTTGTAGTTTTTTTATTGATGGTCCCTTTGGCTGTTTTCTGTCCCCACTGCTCTAAAAAAGCCTCCAGTTTTGCTGCCGATAAGCCCAGGGTCTTTTGGTCAATATCCAGAAAAACCGGTTTTGCTCCCAGGTAGCTAATGGCATTGGCCGTAGCAATAAAGCTTAGGTCCTGCGACAGCACTTCGTCGCCCTGCTTAACACCGGCCACCAAAAGGGCCATATGCAGGGCAGCGGTACCATTTACAGTAGCAACGGCATACTTTGCGCCTGTAATTTCCTGCATCATTTCCTCGAAGCGGTTCACATAAGCCCCAACAGAAGAGACAAAAGTAGAGTCTATGGCATCTGCCACATACTTTTTCTCGTTACCCACAAACCTGGGCTCGTGCAGGGGAATGAAATCCTGCCCCGGAAACAGCGATTTAATGAATGTGATAATATGGCTGAACTTGCTGCTTTGCCCCATAAATACTTATGATTTTCTGAAGCGGGAGACCTGAATCACCCGCTATGAAAGGATAGAATTTGCGCTAAATATTATAGATATCTGCCTTGTAATGGCCCAGGTTCTCTTTATTGCTAAACCATGCAATAGTTTCACGCAAGCCCTCCTCCAGGCTGTACTTCATTTGCCAGCTGGTGTTTTCCATAATCTTGCTTTTGGCTCCATAAAGACGAAAAACTTCACTCTTTGCAGGCCTTAGACGCTCCTCATCCTGTACAATTTTTGCCTGTGGGTTGATCTGGTCTATGATGCCCTGAGCAAGTTCTCCAATGGATATTTCTGACTCAGTAGCAATGTTGCAGTCTTCACCCATCAGGCTATCTGACTTGGCGATTTCTACAAAACCATTGGCGGTATCTTTTACAAAGAGCAGGTCCCGGGTAGGTGTCAGGTCTCCCAGCTTGATCTCTGTTTTACCATTGAGCAACTGTGTTATGATGGTTGGAATCACAGCCCTGGCAGATTGACGGGGCCCATATGTATTGAACGGACGGACAATGGTAAGCGGCAGGTTAAAGCTCCTGTAAAAAGATTCGGCTATGCAGTCGGCCCCAATTTTAGAAGCTGAGTAGGGAGACTGGGGTTGTCTTGGATGTTTTTCGTCGATGGGGATATACTGTGCCGTGCCATACACCTCAGAGGTAGAAGTAACCAGTACACGCTCTACCCCCAGGTCTTTGGCAGCCTGTACAATATTCAGGGTTCCCTTCACATTCGTATCTATGTAGCTATCGGGCGAGTGGTAGCTAAAGGGTATGGCAATCAGCGCAGCCAGGTGAAACACAACCTCCACTCCTTTCATGGCAGTACGTACGCCATTAGGATCCCTGATATCACCGGAAAATATTTCTACCTGCGAGAGCTTTTCCTTTGGAAAATTATCCAGCCAACCCCAGCTGTTAAAGGAGTTATAATACACAAATGCTTTTACTTTACAACCTTCTTCAAGCAATCGTTCAACTAAATGGCTTCCTATAAAGCCATCAGCTCCTGTTACCAGTACTTGTTTGTTTTTAAGTTCCATCGAAAAATTGGTTTGCTAAGGGCAGCCCTGTTGCTACTCCCCTTATCTCTGTTTATTCAAAAATATTCTTATGCTTCTTTAGCGGTATGCAGAGCAGCAACTAACGCACGTAAAGAAGATAAAAAAGATTAATTATGCCAATCTGTAAAACCCGGATTCAGGATTCTAAAAAATTCTATTTCTTTATCCACTTACTTTTCTGTAAAAATTCAGCATTTCCTCATTTATATTTTGTAACCTGAACTTCTCCTGATAGTTTCTAAGGCTGTATTCCCGCATGCTTTTTCTCTGCTCCGGGTTGTTGATCACCCTGATGAGCTGATTTGCCATTGAGCCTGGATCTGTTACCGGAAACATAAGTGCATTCTTTCCTTCTTTCACCACCTCGTGGAGCACAGGAATATCAGAGCATACAATTGGCAGGGCTGCAGCCTGTGCTTCAATCAGTGAGCCTCCCAGGCCCTCATATAAGGAGGGAAATACAAACACATCTGCGGCTGCTAACAGTTGGAGTACATCATGCCGGTGCCCCAGCCAGTGCAATTTTTCAGTAAGCTCTGGATGTGCTTCTGTAAAAGCATCAATATCGGCAGAGGCATTGCCCATTCTGCCACAAAATAAAAATTCAATCTTATTCCAGGTTTCCTTACTGCTACCATAAATATTAGCTAATGACTCCAGTAAGGTGATATGTCCTTTCTGGTACTCCTGCCTGCCTACATGTATCAGCACTACTTTATCTGCTGCAATACCCAGCTCTTTGTTTATTTTCTGACGGTGAGCGGCCCTTTCTGCCAGGTGCTGGTTTTCTTTTCGGCCCCTGAAGATAACTGACATTCCGGAGGAGGGAATGTTAAACTGTTCCTGGTAGTGCTTTGCCACTTCGCGGGTAATAGCAATAGAATGATCTACACCTCTGGATCTGGTAAAATAATCTATGTACTTTGCCAGGTACAGACCAGGAGTACTCACTCTTGGATCTTTGAACCGGATAGGTGCATATGTACAGTTTACCAGACTTTCCACATGATAAAACTGGGTGAAAAATTTTGCAAACCGCACACGCAAATTAGATTCATAGAGTACGGAATGAACCACGGCAGGCTTGTATGCTTTTATGATACCGGCAATTTCACGGCCATTTTTCAAATAGCTTCCCCGTTTCAGAAAAGTTACCTGAAACCCCTCCGACAATATTTCCTGTTCAATTCCTTCTTTCCGGTGCCCCAGTACAATTATTCTAAATTCAACACCCTGGGCTCTTAGGTAATACCATAGGTAGGCATTGGAGCGTTCTGCTCCACCGGTTCCAAGGCTATCCTGTACAAAAAGTATTCTCATGCTTTCATCAGGTATCCGTACCGGGCCAGATAAGAGGATGCTTCTTTATTGATCAACGCTATCTCCGGTTCGGTGAGTTTTTTTAAACTTTTCTCATTCATGTTCCGGATGCTGCTCTCCAGGTTGTGTACCTTAAATACATTGCCTTTAAATGTATTTTCGAAAGGCTCTACGCCAATAAAATCCGTGATTTCCCGCAGCACCTCATCAGGGTTTTCGGTAAACCTTTCGTAGGTGATTTCATAGAACCGGTCGACATTCTCTCTGGTCTGTGCTACCAACTCCAGACTTCTGGCCCATTGCCTGGCACAGTATTCTATAGGATATTGTGCGCCTTCTCTAAAGCTGGGGTTTCCCTCCATCACCACTGCTTTACGGTGTATACCTTCCGCTACTGCATAGCCGTTCCTGACAAGATGTATAAAATGGGCATCTTCAAAATAGCGGTTAAAAAAATCAATTCTGGTGGTGTTGGCAATTGACTTTTCCAGCAACACAGGTTTTCTAAGATTATAAAAGTGAGACCAGTGCCTCTTGATCCTAACAGCCTTTTCGGCTGCCTCACTTCTATCTATTTTTATTTCTTCCTCACAGGTCTGCCACATCCGGCGCCAGGCAAAATCCTCAGGCCGCAATAATTCATCAGTGAGTACCACCCCCTCATCATTCAAAGAGCTCATGGCCGGATGTGTGGACAGCACCTGCTCCAGAAGTGTAGTGCCGGAATTATAACACCCAATAATAAAGACCCATTTTTTATTATAAATATTTCTCCCGCTCCTGTCCAGCAGCGACATTAGTGCCTTATTCTTCCGGAAGCGGGAAACAAAGCGATGGAAGAATGATTTTTCAGCCATTTAATATTTTATAGATTTTCTTACTGACAGGCACAAATTTGCTGTGCCAGCCACTCAATATAAACTGCAGTTTTTTTACGCTGGTTTTATCTGTTACGCTTAATCGAGATATCCGGTAGGGGTTTGTCTTCTTTCCCGGTACCTGATGATCAAATAAAAAAGCCCGGCTAATCCCTTCTTCCTTAGCTACCTTTTCGGTTAATGAGCTGTAGTTGCCATTGGGGTAAGCAAACAGATCATATCCCTTAAGGCCCTTTTCTTCAAAGAATTGTCTGGATTTTTCAAACTCCACCCGCATCTCTTCTTCCGTACACCTGTCGAACATGGGGTGGGTATGAGAATGATTGGCAATGGTAATGCCGGCGGCCTGCATTTCAAGCAGTTGATCAGAGGTTAGCTGCACCTGTTCAAGCAGGGGTTTGCCCGAAGACTTTCGGAGCTGCTTTAAATATTCCAGCCTTTTGTAATTAGGCCACTCTTTAACCTCCCAAACTTTCTTTTCACCTTCTGCTGCTCCTAACAGATATACCAGCTCATCCCACCAGAAAGGAATCTTTGTATCGATCAGACCGGTAATAATGAACAGGATAGCAGGGAGCTTAAACTCCTTCAGAATGGGAAACATGTATTGGTAAAAGGAAACATCGCCATCGTCTACCGTAATCAGCACCTGCTGCTCCTGATAAATCTTAAAATGAGCAGGAAGTTTATTTTGAGCACTTATTTTATGGTAGGTAACTATTTTTTGATTAAGTTCTAACTTCTTCATGCTGTCTGTTGCAGTGCTTTTAAAAAGTCTGTATCAGCTATCACTGCGCTATATGGTGTTGCTCCACCAGAGAAAAAATTTGGCTTAACCTCTATGGAAGTAGTTTTGCTGACGCCTAAGTTCGTATTAATAAACAGCTTCAGTACAATGATGTTTTAAATCTCCGTGACGGCAACAGTGCTAATCTATATGCTGCAGCTTTATGCAATCACGACAGCATCAGATACACAGCACTGGCACGAAGGAGTCGTTTCATCTCAACCCCGGCATAGGTAGACCAGCTCTTAAGCTTCCAGGTGAGTGTCTCCTCTGATGTTTCAAAGTCTGTATATCCAAATTTTTTAGCAAGGTCCATGGTTTCTTTGCTCAGCTGATGGGCAAAATTCTTATCTGATTTCCACTTCTCCAGAGAACCACTCTTAAACTCGAACTTACTGGAAACCGGTTCCAAGGCTAGTTTATCTTTCAATGAAGCTGCATTTTCAGAAACCAGGTCTTCGTATCGTATTATTTCAAGATCAAGTGCTTCTTTGTTTTTGAGCAGGTTAGTGTTGGAAATCAGCCATTCCTGTTCAAACTCGCTGCAATCATGTTTCCAGCGGTCCCAGCCAGAATATATCACCGAAAGCGGATGACGCACCAGGCCCAAGATTTTAAAATTAATCTTATCCTGATATTTTTCTTTAAATTCACTTATTAGATCCAGGTTGCTTTGATTGAAGAGATGATGGGGACTCTTTTCAAGAAATAATGGTCCGTTCTGTACAATCAGGCTTAGATACATTTCAAATATAGTTTTCCTGTTAAGGCTCTCCTGCTTTAGCTCTCCTAAATTATTTTCAACGCAAAAGCTATTAAGTGCCTTTAGTGCTAATGTATTGGAGTATGGCACCCTGCTTCTGTGCATCTTGAGCTGAGGCAATCCTAAAACAGAAGCTGCTTTAGCCCAGAAAAGGGTCTCATTTTCATGATGAGTAGTATGTTTGGTCATCCTGAACCCATAGTTCTGAACCAGGCAATTTTGTAAAGCACTGGAGCCCGCGGATTTAGTTGAAAGGATTATACAGTGGTATGGTTTATTCATATAATTAAATCAGATAAAAAAAGAAAAAATTAGTCGAGCGTACATCATCAACCTGTAAAAATGCAATCAACTGGTTTTCCTGCACAAGAATGATCAGAAAACCTTAGAGTAAAAAGCTGCATTGCGTAGAAATTACTATCTAAAATTTACCTTTTAATTTTCTAAGATACATCAGTTGCAGCCTTGAATTTACCTTCATATAAAATTCTTCTGTTCTTGAGCGTTTCAAATTAAAAAAATCCTGGTACTCTCTGATGATAGCCGGGAATTTGTACTTTATTTTGTCATAAATCAGATTTCGTGCCTGTTTCACGTAAGAGTGGTTTGATATGCCAAGTTTATCTTCAATAGCACGATCTACTAATATCCAGCTGTGGATAACGCTTCTAACTTTTTCCTCTTTGTTCCACGAACTGGTATTACCGCCTGTATGACGCCTGTAATAGACTTCGGTTTCAGGAACAAAAATGATCTCTGAGGCTGCCAGCAAAACACGTGAAAAAAACTCACCATCCTGGTTCATCTTCAGTTCTTCATTCCAGTAGCCTGCCTCCTCTATCAGGCTTTTTCTTGCCAGATATACATGTGGAGGAAACCAGATGCTGTGTTTGCCAAAAACATCAAGCAGTTCTAGCGGACCATCAGTGTTGATGTACGTAGGTTCGTATGGCTTAGATGCTAAATGATCCTTTAATGTTCTAAAGCGACCCCATTTACAGGTTGCCACTGCGCGAAGATCGCTCCTGCTCAAAACCTTGACCTGCTCTTCAAATTTATTTGGCGCAATCAAGTCGTCGGAATCCAGAAACTGAACATACTCTCCCCTGGCTAACTCCAGGCCTATGTTTCTACAGGTGTTGCCACCTTTTTGCCGGTCTGCAGGCCGGTGTATGTATTTAAAACGCGCATCTTTCTCTACATATGTCTGTAAAACTGCTTCAGTGGTGTCAGTAGAACCATCATCAACTACTATACACTCCCATTCTACAAGGCTTTGCGCTAACACTGAATCTAAAGTTTCACTTATTATATCGCCTCGGTTATACGCAGGTATAACTACAGAAACCTTGATGTCCATAAAAAAATTGATTCACATAATGTAGTCTGCTAAACCACTATTAATGTTGTATAACGGTATATATTAAATGTTATAAATGCTGGAATGTTTGGATTATTTCTGATAAAGATTAAAAATGAAATAGCATAACAGCTGCTCTGCGTCTGCTGGTTCAGCGCTTCTCTTTTTAAAGTAAAAAAACAGAACGTAGGACCTTTTTTGTATTTTTCTAATTTAGAGGTTTAGGGGTTCGCATACCAGTCCACTGCCAGTGATAGGCCTTCAAGTACAGAATACTGAGGTTTATAATCGATAAGTTCTCTGGCTTTCGTAATATTTGCCAGGCTGTGTTTTACATCACCAACACGTTCCTCCCGGTAATTTGGCTCTAAAGTAGTTTGAGTGAGCTCACAGATCTTTTCCCAAAGCTCATTAAGTGTGGTACGTTCTCCAAAAGCAATATTTATAACTTCATGCTGGTTAATTCCCTGTGTAAGCATTGCTTTTATGTTTGCTTGCACCGCATTTTCAACAAAGGTAAAATCCCGGCTGGTTTCTCCATCGCCATTAATGGTGGCAGCTTCTCTGCTAAGAGCTGCCTCTATGAAAAGTGGTATCACTGCTGCATAAGGGCCTTTTGGATTTTGCCTGGGTCCAAACACATTGAAATAGCGCAAGCCTATGGTATGAAAATCATAGGTGCTGGAAAAAACACTGGCATAAAGCTCATTAACATACTTTGTAACTGCATAAGGTGACAGCGGATTACCTATCTCGTCTTCAATCTTGGGCAAACCTGGATGATCGCCATAGGTACTTGAACTGGCTGCATATACCATGCGCCTGATGCCAGCATCTCTTGCAGCAACCAGCATGTTCAGGAAGCCGCCAATATTGACCTCATTGGTGGTTACAGGATCATTGATGGAACGTGGCACAGAACCCAGTGCAGCCTGGTGAGTTACATAATCTATACCAGACATGGCGCGCTGGCAGGTTTCCAGATCACGTATATCTCCTTCTATTATTTCTAATGACGGGTGATCTTTAAACTCCTGCAGATTGGTATGATCGCCTGTAGCGAAATTATCCAGCACCCGCACCTTTTTAGCACCATACTTCAGTAAATATTCTACAATATTTGAACCTATGAACCCTGCGCCTCCGGTAACTAAAAAATCAAACTTGTTAAGATCCTCTTGATGGTAAGGCGTTGTGTACATGCTGTTGAGGTTTTTTTGATGCTATTAAAAATTAGGGTAAATGTAATCCTAATACGTTAAAATTAATATAAAGGTCGGCGCACTTCCTATACTAACCGTACTGGCAGACTTCATCCTGCAATGGTTGTGCACTTTACATAAAAGTGTAACAGTAATGAATTGCTTAATGGCTGCACTTGATAGTTATCAGTCATGGCCGGAAAGGAGTGGTGTCAAACCTCATGCTTTTTTTCTAAATCTGCTGAACCAACTTCGTTTTTCCTGACCGTAGCCATAACCATAGCCATAGCCTTTTCCGTAACCATACCCACCGCCTTTTCGGGCATCATTCAGTACAATCATGGTATGGTTAAGCTTTTTCTTTCTATAGATATCATTTACAATCTTTACCTGTTCCTTTTCAGTAAATTGATATCTGACCAGGTATAGACTTAGATCGATGTATGGCGCAAGGGAAAGCGCATCGGCTACCTGTCCTACTGGAGAAGTATCAATAATCACATAGTCAAATTGCTGCCGGAGCCCATCAATCAAGCCTCCGATTTTTGGCAGCAGCATTAATTCTGCCGGGTTTGGCGGTATGGGGCCAGCCCCTACCACATAAAGATTATTAGATACTTTTGTGGGTTTAATCAACTCTTTTATAGGAGTGTTTTCTGTTACCAGGTAATTGGTGATGCCAAAATCATTGGTCATCCCCAGGTTGTGCAGCAGGCTTGGTTTTCTTAAATCGAAATCAATTACAACAACGCGCTTCCCCGAAAGTGCAAGGCTGGCCCCCAGGTTAATGCTGAAAAAAGTTTTTCCCTCACCGCTTGTGCTGGAGGTTACCAGCATTACTTTATTAGATCTCCCGGCATTGGCAAACTGCAGGTTTGCCCTGATCAGCCTGAACAACTCCGCTACAGGACTTCTACTGTCGTGTGTTACCACCAGATTTTCGCCGGTACGCTTATGGGCTATTTCTCCTAAAATTGGTGTTGATGTAGCTCTTTCTACATCTTTTTGTTCCTGCACTTTATTGTTGAGCATGTCTCTTATAAAAAGAAAAGCAAAAGGCATACCTATACCAAATACAAGTGCATAAAGATAAAAAGTTGTGCTCTCAGGCGATACCGGAACAGAACCGGCGCTTGCAGGATCAATAATCCGGGAGTTAGATACAGTTGCCGCTAGTGAAAGTGCAGATTCTTCGCGCTTTTGCAGCAGGTAAAGGTATAGCCCCTCCTTAATGCCCTGTTGCCTGCTGATGGCCTGTATTTCGCGCTCCATGCCAGGAACCTGCTCGATTTTAGACTCGAACTGCGCATAATTGCTCTGCAGGTTGTTCCTGGTAATTTCCATACTTTGCCTAATGTTGCTTAAATTTTCCAGAATATTCTGCCTTAGGTCAGTAAGCTGCTCCGACAGATTCATGACCAGCGGGTTGTTAGGCTTATTAGTGAGCAGCAGGCGCTGCCGTTCCAGTTGCAGTTCATTATACCTTTCTATCAGCCTGTTCAATGTATGGTCGGTTATACTCAATGTGCTGGGCACTATACCTACTTCATTACCCTCTCTACGTAAATAATCTTCAATAGAATTCAGAATTTCCAGCTGCAGTTCATATTCCGACAGTTGCTGGTCGTAACCTGTTCTGCCCTGCAGGTAAAGCTGGGCTTCAGTTCCAACATTTGTTAACCTGCGCTCGCGTTTGTATTCTTCTACATCCTTCTCTACATCGGTAAGTTCTTCTGTTAGAAACTGTAAGCGTTCATTGATAAATTCAATGGTATTGGCAGCAATTACATTTTTATCTTCTACCGCCTCTTTGTTGTAGACTTCAATTAATTTGTTCAGTATGTCTTTGCCCTTTTCAGGAACCGGATCTACCAGGCTTAAGATAAGGGCACTGCTCCAGGCTAGTTTATCTTTTTCTACTACTAACCTGTCGCTGTAATTGCTCGCTAAACGCTGAATATTGTTAAAATGAACCCTTACCGTCATGCCGTTCCTAATCAGCCTGGAATCAGAAACAATGGTAAATTCTCCAAATCCTACGTTTACACGCTGACCAAATTTATGGGAACTGATTTTTTCATTGTATTCTATATCATAAGAATTGTTTCCTTTAAGATGAACCTTGATCACCTTACCATACGCAAGGGAGTCCAGTTTATTTGTAACTACTCTGAAGGGCAGTTTATTTCCATACAGCTCCGGGTCTTTTATTCTCCCATCTCCATAGTAGGTTACATCCAGATCCAGCTCATTAAACACCCGGTGCATCAGGCTCTGTGACTTGAGCAGCCTGATTTCGTTATCTATATTGGTATGCGATTTAAAACCTGGTATATCATTAAAAACTGCACTTTCGGTGAGTCCTCCTGATTGCTGATCGCTTTTGATCAGGATGCTGGTAGTAATTAGATATTGTGGTGTAGTGTACCGCAGGTAAAGGTAAGCCAGGCCAAAACAAATAATGGTTCCCAGCAGAAACAGGTACCAGTATCTTAGGTACTTAAGAATTATTTCTTTAAAATTTATTTGCTCGGAATCTTCAAGCAGAAGGTTATCCTGATCTGTCATTTTTAACTGGTTTATCTGGAAATTCGCCAAAACAATATCGTAACCGTAGATATCAGGCTTAGTACAAATGGAAGATTGGCCCTGAAGTTATTGGCAGCATATCCCCTTGCTTTTACCGCTTCAACATAAATCACATCATTCTGCTGCAGGTAGAAATAAGGAGAGTTCAATAAATTTCTACTATTCAGGTTAATCCGGGTCATGGTTCTTATGCCCCCCTCTTCACGGATCAGCAGTACGTTCTCCCGCTTACCATAAATTGTTAAGTCACCGGCCATGCCCAATGCTGTAAGCAAATTAACTTTCTCTGACTGTACAGTAAATGTAGAAGGGTTCCCAACTTCTCCGATCACAGTAAAGCGGTAGTTCATAAAGCGAATATTAACAACCGGTTCACGTAGATACTCCAGTAAGGCTTCTTCTATTTTCTGGACAGCCTGTTCTTTGGTGAGCCCACCCAGCTTTATCTTATTCAGTATTGGAAAGCGGATATAGCCAGCAGAATCTACCAGGTAACCATCTACGCTCTGGCTGCTGCTGCCGCCGCCACCAGAAACTCCGCCGCCACCTTGTGAAATTACACCCTGGTTGAATAAGGTATTTGATTCAGGACTAAGGCTGCTTACTTTAATGCTTAAAATATCATCAGGCTGAATTCTGGGAGAACTTGTATTAGTTACTGCTTCTACATGTTCCTGCTGGGCAGCTGGTTCATCGGGTTCATTAAAATAAGTCAGGTTTCTGGAGCAGGAGGCAAACAGGAGCAAAAGCCCCAGCAGCTGAAAAATTCTGAATTTCATTATTATGTACAAGGTTAAAAAAACATATTAGTATCAGGCGTTGTATGATACCTGAATACATTGCCAAACGATTTAGGGTAATCAAATCTCCTCTACATTATATGACTGGCCATCAGCATTTTTTATATTCAGAACATTTAAGGATAAATTTATTTTATAAGGATCATCTCTCTAAAAAGCCAGTGCTACTCAACTGCATATTTTGATATGTCTTGATTCTCTTTTGCTTATCTATCGCTGTCACATCTGTTATATAGAGATTATTGAAAGTCAATAACGATCGCATTGCGCGTTTTGTGTAATTCATTCAGTAAGAATTTTTTGCTTCCAATATCCCAGTATTGCCTTCAAGTTTATTTGTAAGCCCGCAAAAAAATAAAAGCCCTTATAACACTACGAGCAGAAAAAAGAATAGGTTTTGATAAACATCTAAGTAAGCCCGCTTCGATTTCAATGCAACATAATTAAACTGCACCCTATAACATAAAACTTATTTATTATATGATTACAGCTAAACTGTACATTTGGGTATGCAGATATATATTTAAAACTGAACCCTCATACTAATGTTTTAGTACAAATAAACTTATCCGGCAAACGAAATCTGTGCATATTGGATCTGGATGGCTACAGCTACACATAACATAAACAGCAAAAAAATACCTGTTATTACAGTCTGTTATAGTTACTACTGCTTCATATAGGCTCCTATTTCATTTACATAAAAGGGGACATTTGCTGTAGCTACATGTCCCTGATTATCATATATGTATGCATATAATCTATAAGGACCTGGTTGGGCAGGTGTTAAAAGTCTGATTTTATTATCAGAACCATTGCTGATCAAATCAGGTATTGGTGCCGGCTTTTTATCATTTATTTCTTCACCCTGCTCATCAAAAGTTTCAGGCAGCACCTCCCATCTGACATCCAAAGTATCACCATCCGGATCAAAGGTATATACAGTTGCATCATAGGTTTCTCCGATTTTAAGATAGATATTATCATTAGCGAAAGTATCGTTTATCTTAAGGTATGCTACATAGGGTGCTTTATTTTTTTTTGAATCTCCATTCCAGAGCTCCCGCATCACCTCTGCCATCACTGTCTCTTCGCCCCCCTGAGTGTAAATGCTGTACCAGGTTGGAGTACCTTCAAATTTATATCCCCAGTAAAAAACATAGCCCCCCAGACACAGGTTGGTATCGGCGCTTATCACCCTCCGATAGCGTTCTTTTATGAAAATTGCTTTTTCTGAACTGGTTTGCTCAAGGGGTGCGTACCACCAGGTGGCATATGTTTCCCAGTACCCTCTGGCACCAAACTCGGAAACAACGTAAGGACCTTTCCATTCACTCTCTCTAATCTTGCGGGGAATATTAACCAAAGCCCCGAAGGTATTGATTGAAATAACATCTATTGCCGGACACTTTCTTACAATCAGGTTTATCAGTTTTGTTCTGACTCCCACAATCATGGTGGTGGTAGGATGGTCAGGATCAACCTCATGTATCATTTCTGCAATGTCATTCACAGCATCCCACACTTTGGTATTAGAGGCCTCCAGGTTGAGTTCATTCCCTAAGCCCCACATCAGTAAGGCAGGATGATCTTTATACCGCAACACCACCTGGCGCATTTCCTCATACTGCTGAGCTACCAGTTCTTTGTCATAATAATTAAATCCCTCATTCTCAGGTTTCATCCAAAGTCCTAGTGTAACCGTTAGCCCATGCCTGTGTGCCTCATCCAAAACCTGCTGTGCATTTTCGGAATGCCAGACACGAACAGAATTGCCTCCATGGGCTTTAATTTTATCGTAATGCTCATATCCCCCGGCACCCTTTATAAAATAAGGTTCTCCATTGCGCATCAACGTATAACTTCCATCTTTCAGCACTATCTCCACCTTTCTTCCTCTCACTGCATACTTCTCTTCAGGATTTAACTGCTGATCATTGCATCCACCAAAAAGCAGGATTAAACAGCACAAAAATACTTGTAAACAGTAGGTAGAAACTCTGTTGGAATAGAACATAGGTACGGATTCAGATACTGCTTAACCAAAGGTAAGGCTCATCGCCTTCGGCACTGACACTCTTTACCTAAATGAAAGACAGCAGTTATCCTAGGTAATTTGGTCTGGAAAAAAAATATGCCTTTATAACGGACATGCCTGCCACTAAGTTTTGAGTAGTATGATGGGATAGCCAGATACCTCAGGAATTAAACCCCATCCATCAGGCAACGCTGATCAAAGAATTTTCCTTAACCTGCTCATGCTGTTAATTTTGATGAAGAGTTCTACCATGAAACATTAGCCGGACAAATATTCCGGAGTGTACAAAATAAAAACATCAAATCAGGTGCGGGTTGTTTTTACAAACTTTTGCCACTCCTGAAATTCTTCTTCTTTCATCACACGCGGCATTTTTACCTGGCCACCTTTTTTCTTTTCACGTTCGTTCCAGCTATAAAATACCTCTGGTGTAATTGCATCTACCTTAACCCCTTTTAGAGCCTGATTTCTGGCTACACCATAATTTTTATTAGATTCTTTTAAATATTCGTCCAGGGCTTCTGTAAGTTTATTAACATCCACTTCACCATTCACACCTAAATACCAGTGGTGAATGTACTCCCCCTCCGGCTTTACTGCCGCTACTGTAAATTCCGGAATGGAAACATCAAAAGTATCTTCCAGGTGTTTCATAGCGTCGTTCATTTTCATAACAGACAGCTGAGACCCAACTACATTCAGAAAATGCTTGGTGCGGCCTGAAATAATGATTTCAGCTTTTTCTTTATTGATGAAGCGAACCGTATCACCAATCATGTAGCGCCAGGCTCCGGCTACTGTAGAAATAATCAGTGCATAATCAACCCCTTCTTCTACTTCTTCCAGTGTAAATGATTTTGCACCCTGTACAACATTGCCGTTATCATCAATATTCTCATCGATGAAAGGTACAAATTCAAAATAAATCCCATTGTTAATTACCAGCCGCATGGCCATCTCTTTATTTGGCCTGGACTGATAGGCGATAAAACCTTCTGATGCCAGGTAGGTATCGATAACGGTGATTGGCTTGCCCAGCAGGGCCTCAAAGCTTTTACGGTATGGCTGGAAAGCCACACCTCCGGAGGCGAATACGCTTAGGTTTGGCCAGATTTCATGAATATGTTTAAGCCCATGATATTCAATGATTTTCTTCAACATCAATTCATTCCAGGAAGGTATGCCACTAAGTGCGCCAACATCCCAGTCTTTTGCATTTTTAGCAATCTGTTCCACCCGATCGTCCCAGTTATTCAGGGCAGATATTTCATCTCCCGGACGGTAGTACCCTTTAAACCAGTCGGGTATATTCCTGGCAGATATTCCACTTATCTCTCCTTCAAGATGGGTTCCTTTGTCCTGCAGATCAGTGGAACTGCTAAGCATCATTACTTCTTTCTGAAAGAATTCTGCAGGAAAATCAAAATTGGTGAGGGCAAGAATCTGCATGATACCTGCTTTTCTAATTGATTTCAGCATATCTTCAGTTACAGGAATACGCTTACTCTGCTTTCCGGTAGTACCAGAACTTAAGGCATAATAGTTTGGGTTGCCGGGCCAGGTGATATTCTGCTCGCCAGCCAGCTGTCGCGACCACCATTGTTCATGCATCTGGTGATAATCGAAATATGGTACCTCCCGGGCAAAGGCGGCAGCAACATCTTCCTGCTCCAAAATCTTATCGAAGCGATAATGCCTGCCAAAAGCAGTATCCTGCGCTTTTTTTAGTAATTGTGGCAATACTTCATTCTGATTTTCATCAGGACTTAATTCTGGCACAACCTTTTCGGTTAACTCCAGCGCATGCTTAATAATATTTCCCAGTATGGCCATATGTAAAAATCAACAGGTCGTAAAAAATAGTAAGTTTGAAAATAGGAGTTATATTCTATTCTATAGAATAAGAGAGATTCCTGACGAATAAACGTATAAGAACAAATTAAGTTAATGAGCAGGTGCATCAACTGGCACCAGAATTATTATGTTTTATGTATAAACCATATCTGTATCAGACAGCAAGCGCCATATAAAAAAACGGCAGCGGAATAATCCGCTGCCGTTTATATTAACGCAAGAATGCAACTAATTTACACTGCTTAAAATTAAGAAGTGCGGTTTCTATCTTTATCAGTTTTGATATTATCAACCTTCACATCTGTCTTGCGCTCTGTATCGCGCACTGTTTCTGTGTGCTGAGTAGTTTCTTTTCCAATATTCACTTCCTCAACCACACGTGCTTCTTTATTTACCATAGGCACCTCGGCATGCTCAGTTACCCTGGCTTCACCTTCTTTGAAGGTATCAATATCCCGCTTAGATGCCGGACGATCTACCGGATGGCGCTCTACATGTACGTGTTCTTCACGTAAACGCATAGTTTCTTCTACCGGACGCTCAATAATACGGCTTTGCAGACGTACACCGCCGGTTTCAACTTCGCGCTTACCTACCTGTACATTCTCTTCTATTACTGGAATAGTTTTGTCTGTAGTTGCACCTTTGGTAGTATTTGTATTAGTACCGGTTGCTGTTGCAGTACCTGTAGCGGCACCTGCTGTTCTGCCGGCATGAGCCTGATCGGCTACATTAATGGCACCAAACTTATCTAAAATGGCAGCTGCCCGCTCGGCATTCTTCATTTCCTCTGTATGCACAGTAACTACTGTACCACGTCGGGCTGCTTCCCTATAGTTTGTAGCATGGGTATCTCTACCTAACAGATTTGTAAAAAAAGTATCTGTTTTATCGTGATGCTTATCATCTTTTATATCAGCACCATGTGCAGAAAGGTCAATAGTACCGCGGTCGAAACCATCAGTTACTAACTGATCTGCTGCTTTTTGTGCTTGTGCTTTATTTTCAAAAATTCCTATTACTGTTTGTGACTTAGACATTGTTGTTATTGTTTAAATTAAAAAATACTAAAGTTTGATCTTCAAACTTTAATTTACTCAGAGGTGTTGCTATTCTTGCGTTTAACAGACACCTCCTCAGAGCGAAGTGTCATGTTTTGCGAGGCTTGATTCTTTACCTTGCGTTTGGTAACATGAATTTCTTCTACTAAAACCAATCGTTTTACCACTACTTCTTTCAGAACTGGTATAATGATGGTTTCACCTTCCTGCCTGCTGGCAGGTGGCGGCGTATCTACATACTTGTTAATGGTAACCCGCTCTACATCAATATCTTCATATTCGTAAGGCACATCTACCACAACATCTTCTTCGTTTACTTTTTTGCTGATATAGACTTCTCCGGTTTCTACCAGTTTTTTGCTTACTTTAATTTTTTCCTCAACAACCGGAATGGTCTTTGCATCATAAGCAACTCTGTCTTTTGGAGTCTGTCCTGCAGCTTTATTATTATCAATATTATCTTCTCTCATCCTTCTACTTTGTTAAACCCTTAAATGTCCCTTCTGTTGCTGTTACAACTTAAGAGCCTCTCTTATTAAGTAACGAGTCTTAGCGCTGAGGGTTTTATAAAATATGGCATCAGCACTTAATAGTTATTGTCTAATTTTCAAAAATTTACTCATTTTCTATTACGTAATACAATTCATCCAGTTGTTTGATACTTATAACTTTTCCTTCTGAATTACATGGGGACCAGCATCTAAAGAGAGTATCTAAGTGCCGTAGAAATCAAGCCCTTACTCCTGTAGCAGAACTAAGGCTTCGTTATTTCCCTGCTGGTATGCCAGGTCAAGTGCTGTAAGGCCACGGTTATCACGCAGTGATTTATCAGCTCCTTTCTCAAGCATTAGTTTTACCAGCTGATTTCTGCCAAATAAGGTAGCAAACATCAATGCAGTACCCCCATTCCCATTCTGAAGGTCCACATCGGCACCATGTTCTATCAAGAGATTTGCTACCTCCGGGTAGCCTTTGAAGCATACTCCCATCAGGGCAGAATTACCACCAAAATCCTGGGCATTAACATCGGCATTTGCCCCTATCAGTTCCTTTGTAGCTTCCAGGTTACCTTCATAACTGGCTAATATTAAAGGAGTAAATCCTCTGCCATCCTGCATATTAACATCTGCCCCTTCTTCTATTAGTTGTTTAAGGTAACTGGTATCGCCCCTGCGGGCTGCATCAAACAGAAGATCTTCCTGCCTGGTTGAATGAAAGTTCATAATCGGGCCTCTTTTTAAATGGCAATATTTAATGTAGAAACAAGGGCAGACTGGATAGTGTTTTGAAATATAGTATGAAGAAGTAACAAAGAATTTTAAACCAGGCGCTGGGAGCAATCATCAAACTACACTTTATCTTCCAATTTGCTGACAGCACGCTCTCCTCCCCCTTCACAGGAGATTTTTTCAACTAGCAGAAGAAAGATGCGTATGCTTTATAGATGGTTTTATATCAGCTAAAACCACATTAATGAATAATTTTTTAAACAAACTAAAACAAAAATGGGAATTACATTAAAACCCCTGAACGAACAGGTAATAATTATAACCGGAGCCTCCAGTGGCATTGGATTAGCTACTGCACGTGCTGCAGCAAAAAAAGGTGCTAAACTGCTGCTGGCCGCCAGGAATAAAGAAGCACTATCAGAAATTGAACAACAGCTTACTGCCGAGGGTGGCATTGTAAAATATGTAGTAGCCGATGTGGGTAAGCAGGATGAAGTACAGAAGATTGCCGATGCAGCCCTTGAACATTTCGGCGGATTCGACACCTGGGTGAATAATGCCGGTGTGTCAATTTATGGCAGGCTGGAAGAAGTAAGTGATGAAGACCATCACCGTCTGTTCGATACTAACTTCTGGGGGGTGGTATATGGTTCTCTTGCTGCTGCCAAACATCTTAAATATAAAAGTGGTGCTATCATCAACCTGGGTAGTGTGCTCTCAGATGTAGCCATACCCATACAGGGTATGTATTCTGCCACTAAGCATGCTGTAAAAGGCTTTACAAACGCCTTTAGAGTAGAATTGGAAGACGAAGGTGCTGCTGTATCCGTAACACTAATCAAGCCTGCTGCCATCAATACGCCTTATACTCAGCATGCCAAAAACTATACCGGAAAAGCAGCCACGCTGCCACCACCGGTATACAAACCCGAAGAAGTAGCGAACGCTATTTTACATGCGGCGGAACATCCTAAGCGCGACATCTTTGTAGGTGGTGGCGGCAAAGCCATGAGCACCACCAACAGATTAGTGCCTGAGGTAATGGATTGGGTAAGTGAAAAAATGATGATCAAGATGCAGATGAAGGACAGAGCACCTAAGCACCAGGAAGATGGACTGCATCAGCATGGTGAAGGAGGTAAAGTGCATGGCGATTACGATGGCTATGTGATGAAAACAAGCCTCTTTACCCGCGCTTCTATGCATCCTGTTATTACAGGCGCAGTGGTTGCCGTTGCCGGCGCTGCTGCCTATGCAATATTAGGGGGCAGGCGATAAAGCAATACCTGCCATAAACTAAAAACAAAAACGGTCCTGCAACTAACTGCAGGGCCGTTTTTTCTATTGAGAAATGATCATCATGCATTATTGCACCCGCTGCAAACTGCCTTCCATAGGATTGTCTTGAAAATGGAACAGCAGGTTAAGTTTATCTCCCTCCACACGCCATGTAAGGTACTATTCTGTGGAAGCAGTCAATCGTGGATAACTTCGTGTTTCTTCAGGTCTCTCACTACAGCAATTACATACAGTACTATCGCCACCAGCAGTATCGGAAACCCGAAGAACACCCCCACTCCTACCGACCAGGCCTCAAAACCCGCCAGCAGAAAGAGCAGGACACAAAACAGTCCGATGCACCCCAGGATCACGGATATTCTGATAAGCTTGTCAATATTTCTTCTTCTTTTCATGAATCGTTTCGGCAGTGGTATTGGTGATATATTTCCTGATGCTCATCTGGCATCCAGCGTTTTGATATACTGATATAAGGCTGCAGTGTTGTCTTCCTTTTTTTTATTTTCTACCATTTCCTGCTGCTGATCTTCGGCCGGTAAATGTGGGTTGCCTCTCTCTGCTGGTGTGGGGTGAGCCGGTCCATGGCAGGTAATACAACTCACTTCATTTGCAGTAAGCTTTTCCCTCAGGGCTATATGACTGTTTACCTGCTGAAATTGCTTTGTACCCCCATGACAGCTGGTGCAGTTCCCATTTGGATAGCTCCCTTTAAATGTAATAGGTTCAGGCCAGGTTTCGGTTACATACAACAGCCAGTGTCTGAAACCATCTCTTTTAGCCTCTGCAGTACCATGAATACCATACGAGGTGTGGCAGTGGTAACACTGGTTTTCTGCAATCCATTTATTTTTAAAATGGCGCGCTGCCAGGGTAGGACTGTCTTCGTTGACAAGATCATTCACGAAGGGTTCCATAATATGACATGAAGCACAGGATTGCACCGTTGTTGTCTCATGCATAAGCGTGGTTGTGCTGCTCACAAAAGTAATCACCGGCAACATGAACAAGCCTAGAAAAAGCGCCCATTTATAAGAACCCCTTCCTATCTTCTTTTTCAGAAAAAACTCTACTACAATCAGTCCTACCAGTGCTATAATGGTAGCTACTATGCCAACATCACGTAACAGGTCTGCGGCCGATACCCCCTTGTTTTCAGGATAGGCAAAGGCGGGCAAAGTACTCCAGCTCGTAACAACAACAAGTAATATAGAATGAATAATCAGCCTTTTATTAAAATTAACCATTTTATGCCTCCGTATCTTATACTTGTACAGGTTCTAGCGTTACAGCACAGTATTTATAAGCCGGCTGTTTTGATTGTGGATCATAAGCTTCTGTCGTGGCATGGTTAATTATTCTTTTAATGGAATGAAAGGTTGAAAAAATTAGTCCTTCTCGTACATTTTCTGTTATTCTAACCCTGAATACATCTCCGCCCCGTTTGCTGCGTACCATTACATGCATATCCTGCTGCAGGTTCAACCTGGCTGCATCGGCCGGGTGTACCTCCACAAAATCAACGGGTACTCTCTGCAGTTCCTCCAAACGCCCGGTGATGGTATCGGTATGCCAGTGTTCCAGCACCCTGCCCGTGGTAAGAATAAAAGGATATTCTTCGCTTAACTCCTCTGGAGGCGCCAGCTGGTCATGGAAAAAGATGATGGCCCTGCGGTCTGGCCAGCCGTAGAAATCCAGCCTTTCAGTTCCTGTAGCCAGCGGATCTTCTCCGGGTACATACCGCCTACAGGTGCCAGGGTGATCTTCTGTGGGACAGGGCCAGGTAAAACCCCGTTCCTGGCTTAAACGCTCATAGGTAATTCCTTTAAAATTGTATGGAGAATCTTCGGAGATCAGGCGCCATTCATTCCACACCTCTTCGGGTGTACGGGCGGGCAAAACATGGCCAACTCCCATTCTATCAGCAAAATCGATCAGGATGGCCAGATCGCTTCTTGCCTCGCCGGGAGCATCCACCAGTTTGGGAACATAATGGTAACGTCTTTCGGAATTGCTGCATACCCCGCCTTTTTCTGCCCACATGGCTGCTGGTAGCACCACATCTGCAAATGGCGTTGTATTGGTGGGGTAAAATGCATCTGCCACAACCAAAAATGTTTTTTCCATGGCTGCCCGGTAGCGGTTTGTATTGGGCATGGACTGCCCCGGATTGGTAGCCATGATCAGGGCACACTTCAGATCTCCTGATTCCATGGCCTTGAACATATCTACTGCATTATAGCCAGGAGTTGGTTTGATGGTTCCTTCGGGCACATTCCAGTGAATTTCCATCTGGCGCCTGTGTTCGGGATTTACTATTTTCCGGCTTGCAGGCAGGGTATGTGCCAGTGCGCCTGCGTCGCGTACACCACCACCGGCATTAGGTTGTCCAGTAAGGGAAAAAGGTGTTGCTCCCGGCCTGCCGATATGGCCGGTTAACAGGTGCATGCTGATCAGTAGCTGGTTTGCCGCTGTTCCCTGCACCTGCTGGTTAAGGCCCATCGTCCAGATAGACATGCTCGCCCCTGATGATATAAAACGATAAGCTGCTTCTCGGATAGCTTCAGTAGAAATACCGCATAATGCAGCAACTTTTTCTGGTGCGTAATTTGCCAGGTGTGCCTTGAAGGCTTCGTAATCTCTGTCTTCTGTGCCCTGCCTGAATTTAATGAACTTTGCAATCATTTCTTCATCTGCTGCACCCCTGCGAACAGTTTCGTACATAATGGCATTATACAGTGCCACATCTGTACCAGGCATGATCTGCAGGTGCATATCGGCTTCACGGGCGGTACGTGTGCGCCTGGGGTCTACAACGATAATAAATGTGCTGGGACGGCTTCTTTTCCTGTCCAGTATTCTTTCCCACAGAATGGGGTGACACTCTGCGGTATTTGAGCCGGCAATAAAAAAGCAATTAGCATGATCCATGTCATCATAGCACCCCATGGGTTCATCTATATTAAACATGCCGGTATAGCCAAAAGCGGCAGAGGCCATGCACAGGCGTGGATTACCATCTACATTATTCGTGCGCAGTCCTGCCTTAAAAAGCTTGCTGGCCGTATAACTTTCTTCTGTAAATAACTGGCCACTGCCAAAATAGCCAACACTATCGCTGCCGTTGGTGGCAATGGCTTCCTTGAATCGATCTGCTACCAGCGACATGGCATCCTCCCAGCTGGCCCTCACCAGCTTGCCTCCATTCCGGATCATGGGATACAATGCTCTGTCAGGAGCGTAGAGAATATCTCTGTTCATCACACCTTTAATGCACAGTCTGCCACGGTTGTGGGCTAACTTATCGCCTCTTACATCCACTACCTTACCCTGATGCACCCCAATTTGCATACCGCAACCGGTGCCACAAAACCTGCACACTCCTTTATGCCATGTATCTACGGCAATTACCGGCTGCCGCTGCCATAGTTCCCGAATGTCGCCGCAGCCCCCCAAGAACACCATACCAGAGCCCAGGCTGGCAAGTCTTAAAAATTCCCTTCTGCTTAAACCTTCTATATAATCTGTTTCCTCCTGATTCATCCCTGATATGATTTGAGGTTTATGTTGTGCAAAAAATTCAGTATTGTTTGCACCTAAAAAAAAGCGTTTTAATGCCGCAAATCAATGACATTCATCATTGTTAATACAGCACTTATTTGTATGAAATCTTCTGCTACACCTAAAAGCAAAGAAAAAATCAACTTCAGTTTTATTAAAAACCCTCAGGTGCAGGCGTTGTTATTTTGATCCAATCTAAATTTCCACTGTCCTGCAGTTACAGGCTACAGTCCTTAGCAAACATTCCCCTCCAAACCTTTGAGCGGGTTGGGAAATGCATCAGTTTCATCTTCGCCTGGCCTTTGCTGCATGCAGCTAAAATCTTTTTCAACAAGTATGTTGAGCTGCTCATTATTTGCCAGGGGCATCCGGGCATCAAAACCCACCCTGTCTGTTTTCGTCCAGTCATCTGCAAGCCCTGAAGGCACAGATACAATAATCTCTCCTTTTTCAAAAACAGCCGTCACCACTTCAGAATCTTCACTTTTCTTAAGAGAGTAGCTAAGGAAATTTTCAGGTGAAAAGCCCATACAGGTAACAGTTGTAACAATGCCTTCCTTACTGAACCGGTCCACCTCTCCCTGCATTAAACGGAACCTGATAGAGTTATCTTTTAATCTGATTTTCATACGATGGGATTTGTTAGTTTCATCAATGCAGATGCTCGTTATAACATAGCCTGCCTTTTAAATATAAACCAGGCTGCGATAAGATACAAAACTGTCTGGTGCTGCCTGTTGGATGATCATAGCCTGTGAAGTTATAAAGGCTACAACAGAGGGACGCCACTATTACAAAAGGTGGTTACAATGGCAGCACCTTTTAAACCAGCCGGCAGCATGAATTCCTGCATGAGTATCCATCCCCTCAACCGTAAAAAAAAGAGATAGCTTTGTATCTGTGGACATTGTTTTATAAGTTACAAATATAGTACTGTTGTGTTGCTTTAGATCCAAGCCTGCTCTCACTTACTCTCTTATACAATAATCTCATATCTGATGAAGAAAACATTTATTTTAACAGCCTTGGCGTTGCTTATGTCATCTGCAGTTTTTTCGCAAGTCAAAATCATCTTCGATACAGATCTGGGTGCAGATGCCGATGATTTGGGTGCACTTGCCATGTTACATGGATTTGTAGAAAACAAAGAATGTGAGCTACTGGGTATTATGGTGTGGAGTAACGAAGTTTCCGTTATTCCAGCCATTGATGCAATCAACCGGTATTATAATCATCCTGACATTCCGCTGGGCATACGTGCAGGCGAAGCCTATACGATTGATTGGAATCACAGCAAAGCCATTGCCGATCGCCTCCCGAACAGTTTGAAAAATGAAGATGTGCAGGAGGCAACTTCACTCTATCGTAAAATTCTTTCTGAAAATAAAGACGGCAGCATTGTGCTGGTCACTGTTGGCCCGCTGATGAACATTAAAAATCTAATTGAATCCGGTCCTGATGAGTATTCAGATTTGAGTGGTAAAGAGCTGCTGCACCGCAAAGTAAAAGAGATGGTTGTAATGGGTGGCCAGTATCCGGAAGGCAAAAAAGAATGGAATTTCTGGGGTCAGATGCCGGGTGTTACCAAATATGTATTTGATCATATTCAGCTGCCTGTCGTATTCGTGGGCTATGAGATTGGAGAGGCAATCCGAACCGGTGAAGTGTTTAATGATACCAATCCGGATTCTCCCCTATACATTGGCTATAAGTATTTCAGTGAACATGCCTCCTGGATCAACAAGGATTATAAGGGTGCTATCCTCGACAATGCAACCTTCGATCAAACAGCCGTTCTTTATGCTGTTAAGGGAGGCGTAGGAACCTACTGGGACAAAGTGGAGGGAGGCTTTAACCAGATTGACGAAGAAGGCAACAATCGCTGGGTGAAAGGAAAAAAAACAAACCAATCGTTTCTCAGGCTAACAGAAGACCCTGAAACCATGGCCAGTATCATTGAGGGTCTTATGCTGTATAATGATTAATGACAGGGTGATTATTTCTTTCAGCTATCCAATTCGTTCGACTGCGTTTTTTGTCTTAGCTATCAATGGTGGGGAATAGATTGAATATGACTGAATGAGGTTTAACTGGCAATGTTTATGTTCTGAAAGCTTTTTCCAGGCTGATTCCCAGCTTCTGACTGGCAGCTGTTTTCCATCATAACAATCAAGTGCTTTAGCAATTACTTTTAAGATAAGAGGGATAAAACACCAGTCGTGGTCCTTATGATATAAGTGACTGATAGCGCTGTTGAAAACAAAGGTACATGAATGAACAACTTATTACTTTCAAAGACATTACCGTCAGATATCTGAATAAAGTAATTTTTGAAAATTTAAGCTTTAAGGTTAATCGGGGGGAGAACTGGGCAATTACCGGAACCAGCGGGTCGGGCAAAAGTGCTCTGCTCGAAACTTTGGCTGGTAATTTCAATATAATCAAAGGCCACGCTGCCTATCCTTTTTTTGAAAAATATGTCGATAGAAACAACATCAAAGACCCTCTCATCAGGTGGCAGCAGTTAATAGCCCATATTGCTGCCAGACATAACTTCCGAACCCTCTCAAATACCACAGAAATCTATTTTCAGCAGCGCTTCAATGCAGCAGATGTAGAAAACCTGCCAACGGTTATAAATTACCTGACAACACAGCTTCCGCTTTCCCATTCCTCGGTCTGGACCTACCAACATACTATTGAACGTCTTAAGCTTACCAATCTGCTGGATAAGCAGCTGATCATGTTATCAAACGGAGAAACTAAAAGACTGCTGCTGGCTGCTGCCCTGCTGCGCAACCCTGTGTTGCTGCTGCTGGATAATCCGCTAAGTGGGCTTGATTTGGAGGCAAGGCAGGATTTTAACAAGCTCCTGCCGGAGATCACTGCTTCCGGTATCGGTGTTGTGATGACCACCGCACGCACTGAAATTCCTAAGGGTATTACGCACATTGCCGAGCTGGAACGTGGCAAGATCATCAGACAAATACCAAAAAGCAGTTATGCTGCTGAAAAAACGGATTCTCAGGCCTCTCCCACTATCAACACAACCGAACTGGAGGCTATGTTACATATACATCCTCCCCGCAGCTACAACAGCCTGATTGACATGCAGGATGTAAGCATCAGGTATGGCGAAAAAGTGGTGCTAAAAAATATTAACTGGAAGGTAAAACAGGGGGAAAACTGGGCGCTGATGGGGCATAATGGTGCGGGGAAATCAACCCTGCTGAGTTTGATCAATGCAGATAACCCCCAGGCCTATGCCAATCATATTGTACTGTTTGATGTACTGAAGGGCCAGGGGGAATCTATTTGGGATATTAAAAAGAAGATAGGCTTTGTCTCGCCGGAGCTGTTTCAGTATTTTCCTATGGATAGCAGCTGTCTGCAGGTGGTGGAGTCTGGCTTTTACGATACCCTAGGCTTTATCCGCAGCCAAAGCAAAGAAAACACTGAGTTGTCCTTGCGATGGATGCGTCTGCTGGAAATAGAGGAACATGCAGGTAAAACCTTAAAAAGTGTATCGGCCAGTGTGCAGCGACTGTGCCTGCTGGCCAGGGCACTGGTTAAAAATCCGCCACTGCTGATCCTCGACGAACCGGTGCAGGGCCTGGACCTGCATCAGCAGGAGCATTTCAAACAATTGATAAATATGATTTGCCAGTCTGGCAATACATCGCTCATTTACGTAAGCCATTACCAGGAGGAAATACCTTCTTGTGTAACACATATGCTCAGGCTTGAGCAGGGAAAAATTATTTCATAGCTCCATAGCTAAAACAAAGTAGATCCTTGAGGATAAGCGGAGACAGAATTAGTTTTCCAGCTGGGTGTCCCTTACCAGAAAAGTGCCTGTTTTTAGCAAAGCAAAATTTAATAGCCTACACATATTCATCATAAATCTCCAAACAACATGTCTGCCACTCAAAACTCCCAGCCAGCACAGGATAGTTTACGCATTCCCTATCAGCAGATGGAAGCTACTTTTCTGCAGATACTATTGAAAAATGGTTATGCAGAAGAAGATGCCAGGGCTTGTGCAAAGATATTTATGGAGAATAGCCTGGAGGGGGTTTATACACACGGAGTAAACCGCTTTTCCAGATTTGTTGAGTACACGCAAAAAGGCTATGTGATAGCAGGAGAAAAAGCTGAATGTAAACACAGCTCTGCGGCTTTGGAACAATGGGATGGCAGGCTCGGACCTGGCCCGCTAAATGCACTGAAGTGCACCGAGAGGGCTATGGAGCTTGCCCGCCAATGGGGAATAGGCTGTGTTGCCCTGGCAAATACCAACCACTGGATGCGGGGTGGCACTTATGGATGGAAGGCAGCAACAAAGGGGTTTGTCTTTATCGGCTGGACCAATACCATTGCTAACATGCCTGCATGGGGTGCATTAGACAATAAACTGGGCAACAACCCGCTGGTACTGGCACTTCCATTTGGTAGTGATGCAATTGTACTGGACATAGCCATGTCGCAGTACTCGTATGGTTCGCTGGAAGCGCAGCAGCTAAAGGGAAAGCCACTACCCGTAGCAGGTGGCTGGGATGAAAACGGTGCTTTAACGACAGATGCTGATGCAATTTTAAAAACCCGAAGTGTGGTACCGGCAGGATACTGGAAGGGTGCAGGCCTCTCTCTCCTGCTCGACTTGCTGGCTACTTTGCTTTCCGGTGGTTTATCTACAGCCGAAATCAGCAAAAAAGAAGCAGAATATGGGGTGTCACAGGTATTTATCGCCCTCGATACTAAACGTCTGTCACACCATTCGGCCATCCATCAATTAGTTACTGACATTATTAACGACTACCATGCTTCCCGTGCAGCTGATGAAAACAGCAGTATTCGTTATCCGGGCGAGCGGGTGCTGAAAGACCGGGAGAAAAATCTGCAGGAGGGAATTCCGGTAAACAAAGAGGTATGGGATGGAATAAAGGCGCTTCTTTAGCACACGCACATTTCAGAAAAGCTGAATTGGGGATAAGTTATAAATAGATTAGCCGTAATTTAAGAACAGGACTGATATAAAAACACGGTCCCCCGACAATTTTTCAGGCTTGGGTTATTGACAGGAGTCAGTTATCAGTGACATCAGAAATATAGGAAAGCTGCAACTATAAAAGCATAAGATGACCGAAGCAACTATATTTTCCCTATTTTTAACCAGATCGTTAAACGCTGGTTAATAATCTGTAACCGTACTCATTTTTTATGTTTAGTATTATCTACCTGCTATTACTCATCGGCTCCGGAGCAATTTTTGTAAGTGGAATCAGAAAAGAAAAAACTTCTCAAATTACCGCAGGCTTACTACTCTTCCTGCTGGTGCTTGCTTTTTTCTGGTTTCTGAATTTCTGGTCTGAAAAGCTTTGGTTTGATTCGCTGGGTTATACAGATCGTTTCTGGATTCTGGAACTGGCAGAATGGGGCGTAGCAGCAGCAGCCCTGGTTGTAGGGGCATTGGTTACCTGGCTGGTATTGCTGGGAATTTCTCGCGAAAGAAGATGGATCAGATACCTGGGCCTGGTGCTAGGGGGCCTGTATGCAATGAATTGGGGCTGGGCAAACTGGCCACTGCTGCTGCTTTTTATCAACCAGGTACCTACTGCAATAACAGATCCCATATTTGGGATGACAACGAGTTTTTACTTCTTCAGCCTGCCTTTTTTCAATGCAGTCCTGAACCTGCTGCTTGCACTTTTAGCCATTGCCATTATTGCTTCGCTGCTGGTTATATTTGTTGACCCAGAAAGCTGGCGCAGAATACTGGACCCCAAAAGGTGGCAGAATTTCAGCTGGAATCAGCAGGCCTTCTCCTCGTTTGTAGATCCTGCCCTATACAACCCTTTGTTCATGAATGCCGGCCTGTTTCTGCTGGTGCTGGCAGTAAAGAAATATCTGGACCGCTTTGAGCTAATGTATTCCGCCAGTGGTGTAGTGTACGGGCCTGGCTGGACAGATGTAAATGTACGGCTGCCAATGATTTGGGTGGTGATAGGCGTAACCGTCTTTATGGGTATTTTGCTGCTCCTCTCTCCGCTTCGCAGCAGGCTCAGATATTGGCTGTCCGGCCGCAGCAGGCTGTTTGGGGGTAATCCAGGCAGCTTTTTACTGGTGCTGCTGGGCTTTCTGGCACTGGTTTGGTTTGTGGCACTGAGTGTTATACCAGGTCTTTTTCAGAACTTTAAGGTTAATCCAAATGAAATTACACTGGAACAACCCTACATCCTCAACAACATTCAATTTACCCAACAAGCTTTCAACCTCCATAAAATACAGGAAAGAGAGTATCCGGTTATCAATACCTTTAACCGGCAAACCGTTCAGGAAAATGAAGGTATTTTTTCAAACATACGGCTGTGGGATTACAGGGCGCTGGACGAGGTGTATAAACAATTTCAGGAATTCAGGCTGTACTATGAATTTGAAGATATCGATATTGACCGTTACCGCTACAATGGTCAATACAAACAGGTAATGATATCGGCCAGGGAGCTAGATGTAAATAACCTGCCGGCACAAAGCCAGACTTTTGTCAACAGGAAATTTAAATATACTCATGGCTTTGGTGTGGTGCTGAACGATGTAAGCGAGTTTACTCCAAGTGGATTACCCGAGCTGCTGGTCAGCAACATCCCTCCTGTCAGTAAATTTCCAGAGCTTGCTGTTGAACAGCCACGCATTTATTACGGCGAACATGCCGACGAATATGTAGTGGCAAATTCTGCGGAAGAAGAATTTGATTACCCCAGCGGTGATAATAATGTGTACAATAAATATGATGGTACGGGTGGGGTACGCCTGGATAATTTCTGGCAGCAGTTCCTTTTTGCTTATAAGTTTAACGAAACTAAGCTCCTGTTTTCGGGCTACCCTCAGAACGACAGCCGCATAATGTTTCACAGGAGCATCAGGCAAAGAGTACAAAGACTTGCTCCCTTCCTGCAATTTGACAATGACCCCTACATTGTGCTGGCAGATGGAAAGCTGTACTGGATGATCGATGCCTACACAGTATCTAACAACTACCCCTACAGCCAGCCTTATGCATCTGTGGAAAGTGACATTCAGCGACAGGAGCGTGCCGATGTGCAGCGAGGGGCAGAACGTTCTTTAAGGAGTATCAATTACATCAGAAATTCTGTTAAAGTAGTGGTAGATGCTTATAACGGGTCTGCAGATTTCTATATGTTCGATCAAGATGATCCCCTGATCAGGACATGGGATAACATTGTTCCCGGACTGATGAAGCCCTGGCAGGAAATGCCGCAAAGCCTGCTGGACCACATAAGGTATCCGGTAGATCTTTTGCTGATCCAGGGGATCGTTTATGCCAAATACCACATGATGGATCCAACTGTTTTTTACAACCAGGAAGACCTGTGGGTAAGGGCAACAGAAAAATATTACGACAGGGTGCAGCCGGTAGAGCCCTATTATATTATGTGGCAATTACCAGAGGCACAGGATCATTCCTTTGTGCTGATGATGCCTTTTACCCCGAAGAACCGCCAGGTGCTTAATGGCTGGCTGGCCGGCATGTGCGATCCTGAAAATTACGGTGAGCTGCTGGCGTACAATTTTCCTAAAGATAAACGGGTAATTGGACCGCAGCAGGTAGAAACAAAGATCGATCAGGATCCTAACCTGTCGTCGCAGCTGTCGCTTTGGGACCAGCGTGGTTCCAGGGTAATACGGGGCAATGTTCTGGCCATACCAGTGAATGAAACTCTCTTTTATGTAGAGCCCATTTACCTGCAGGCCGAAACGGCTGCCTATCCGGAACTGCGGCTGGTGGTGGTAATGCACAACGATAACATGGCTTACGCTCCTACCTTTGAGGCAGCCCTGCAGCAGGTATTAGCTGGCACCGATGAGGCTATTGCAGCGCGAAGAAGTGAAGCAACTGCTGGGGAAGAAGGTATCGACACTGCGGAGGCTGGCAGTGCAGAAAGCCCTCTGCAGGCTATACCACAGGGCTTAAATGAGCGTGTGCGGGCGGCCAACCAGGCTTTTGAAGATTACCTCCGTTATACCGGCGACAGGGATTTTCAGCGGGCCTCCGAAGCACTGAACAGACTGGAAGAGAATCTGAAAGCGCTGGAAAGTGAACAGCAGTAGTAAAAAGACATGATTCATCCCAAATTTTTGAAAATTATAGCTTGCTAATAAAAATGGCCTCTGGAGATTTCCAGAGGCCATTTTTATTAACAGTCCAGTATTTGCGAACGCAGCAAAGCGGAGTGTGAAGGATCGTTGCACCCGCTACCAACTCGGGTGGCGATGTATTAACCAAATCCTTTATAGTCGGGCAATATTCTGCTTTGGCTAAACAAGAGCAGAACTATCTTTTACATTTTAATTCCGACGGTGATTTCCATCTCTACTTCTTCCTGCAGAAGACTTTCTATTTCTGCTTTAAGCTGCTTAAGTTCATTTTCCTCCAGCGGCCTTTCACTGAAGATGGTTACAGAAAGCTTCATCGGATTCATTTGTCTGATATTCACATCCCTTAGTACCATACCATTGATCCGGTACCCATTCAGATTTTGAATAATCCTACTTTCTTTCACCATTCTGTTAAATCCAAGTGCCAGCGGTGCACTGATGCCCAGCATAAATACAATAGAAATGATCAATCCTTTTTTTGCCAACCTGAAGGGGCTGAAGCCAAGCATCAAAAATGTAATGGCTGCAGCGAATACCATACCAGCCAGGTTCGTCATCAGCAGCAACAAGGCTCCGGAAAAAATACCCCAGTTCAGCCACCCCACCCCAATACCAGATACAGCCAGCGGTGGCACCAGGGCTACTGCAATAGCTACACCGGCCAGGGTTTTGGCCACTTCTTTTTTTGCATGGGCATAGGCCCCGGCAACACCAGATCCCACGGCTATCCATAAATCCAGCAGATTTGGCCTGATCCGGCTAATGATCTGCGCATTGGGCGTGGTCAAGGGCGTCATGAGGGTAATGATGATGGCACAGAAATAGCCCACCAGCAGCCCGTATCCTATGGATTGCAAACTGCTCCTGATCAACTTACTATCCTGCCTCAACACCCCCATGGCCAGTGAAATGATGGGTGCCATCAACGGAGCCAGGATCATGGCACCGATCACCACAGGTGAGGAATTGCCGAACAGGCCAAATGTTGCAATAAAAGTGGAAAGAAACATCAGCACCAGATAACTGGAGGTAGGCCTGGCATTTTCCCTAAGGGTGGTAAAAATCTCTTTGAACTGTTCTGTGGTAGCATGATTGATCAGCGGCAGTGGTGCCCTTAACAGTTCTTCCCTTAATTCTCCAGTGGGCAGCGACTGGGTTTTAAAAACTTCTTTGCTGCTGCTGTTTTCAAGCTCTATTGTTTCAAGATGTATTCCTGGTACTACCTGAATGATCTTTGGCACCACCTCTAATTCTATTTCTTTAGCACTCAGTAAAGCATTGTCAACAGACAGGTTCATGGGTTCTTCGCTCAAAACCCTGATCTTGTTTGTTTTGATGTGAGCTGCAAAAGGCGGTAATTTGGGGTTCTTTTTTGACAGGAACAAACTCACCACGCCAAACTTCACCAGCCCCAGAACACTTTGCGGAGCAAGTATCAGGCTACTCAGCATGCCATCATTTGAGAAAGACTCTTTGATGATTTTTCTGGGTACTAAAGAACTTCCTCCGTGCTGCACGATAAACATGCCCAGTGCGGCAGTATTGATCTTCTGATCTTTCTGATCACCCTTTTGCTTATATTCAATCGTATATTGTTTAAGCTGTACACTTTCAAAAAGCTTAAAGAAATTCTTCACCTTGCTCAGTATTCTGTTGGCTTTTTTAAGCTCAGAACTGCCGTATACAAAACTTAGTGACTGCCCTATCACAACTGTATCGAACGCTGGTCGTCCGTTCACCATCAACAAATCAACATGCTGAGCAGATTCTGTTTCCAGTATATTTTTGACAGATACAGCCGGATCTCTGGAAATACCAAAGCCAAGCCTGGCATTGAGCATGCCGGGATGGGGCAAAAAACCGATTTTCCATTTACGCTCAATTACAATGGGCAGCAGCTCCTTTAGCAGATCATCAGAGAGATAGGTTACGATCAGATCATCATCATCTATGTGAATATCTATGCTGTTTTTGAAAGGAGTGTGAATTTTTAGATGCTGCTGAAAAAGGGGTACGATTTCCTCTTTGACTTTGGCAGCCATCGATTCATCATAAAGCAATGCGATACTCTTCATCCAATAATATTTTCTACATAATCTTCTGATGGGTATTTATGTTCTAAACAGCCACAAAATAGCAGCCCCTTTATTTACTCCACTTTCAGAGAGCAGATAAAGATCATCTTTCATTATGCTCAACATCATGAATTTATAAGGGATGATCTTCTATATTCCTGCTACAAAAGTCCCGGAGAAATACGATATCACCCTCCTCAGCTGTTATAGAACCCGTTTGAATGCTTAAATTTTTTTGTCATGAAAACCATACTGATAGCAACCGATTATTCAAGATGTGCTAACAATGCACTCGAATATGCTGCCGCTCTGGCAAAGGGCTTGCATGCACGGCTTGTAGTTTTTTATGCATTCAATCTTGCATTAGTACCTCCTACTACAGCAGCAGATTATGTTCCCGATGTTGATGATCTGATCTGGGAAAACAATGAACGCCTTAATACAATTGGTGCAAAGGTATCTGAAGCGTATGGTATTGAGGTAATAGGCGTTAGCACTACTGATCTGGTGCTGGACGGACTTAAAAAGCAGGTAAAAAAATTTGATGTAGATCTTCTGGTTCTGGGACTTAGGGGCAAATCCATCTTCACCAGGGTGCTGGGCACCATCACCACTTCGGTCATCAAACGAAGCAAATGTCCAGTACTGCTAGTACCGGAAGATGCGGCCTTCAGGGGGATCAGAAAAATTCTCTTTGCCTGCAACTACAGGTATTTATCCAGCAACAGCAAACTGGAAGCCATTTATGAAATAGCCTCCACCTACCAGGCACAGGTTCAGATCCTGCATGTCGAAAAGGATGTTGATTTTATACCCTCTCACTTTCAAAAACACATTAACCGGAATAAAACTAACATGGAGGAGCTGCTAAGGGGTATCAAACACAACTACAGGTTCCTGCACGAAGATGACATCCATGAAGGGATCAAAAGAGGAACAGAAGAATTAAATGCCGATGTGCTGGTAATGGTGCCCCATAAGCCCGTTTTTCTGAAATCGCTGATTCACCCCAGTGTTACCAAAAAAATGGTACTGCATACGCATATTCCGCTGCTGGCATTACCGAATATCAAAAATTCAAAAGCCGCAAAAGAAGAGCAGCAGCCTGAAAAGGCCTCCCTCTAAACACAAACATGGCCTATAAAAAATCGTACCGATAAGTGGTCTCCCGTGTGATACCTTTCAGCGGGTTACTTACCCATCAGGCCGTTACCATTGTATTGGATTTTTTACGCAGGCGCATGAGCTCAGAGGCAAGTGCAATATCGGGCACTCTTTCTCTAAGCCCCATGATCGTGTAGTCAGGCGTATGACACAGGGTGACATTTGCCAGTACGTTTAGCAGCTTTCCATGCCGCACATCAAAGCTATAGCTGAAGAAAATGCCTGTGAGGTGGTTCTCCTCAAATTTTCTAAAGCTGTTTAGAATTTCCTGCTCCCTAAGCTTTCTTTCAGGAGTATTAACATATACCAGTACAACTTCTGCGGGATGTTCCTGCAGAATACTGTTTGCATGCCGAATAGCGTTGAGGGATACGGCAGAAAAATCGATCGGTATCAAAATCTTTTTTATTTCATTCATCACTTTTCTTCATTTATTTCATCGCGAATATGCACCATGAGTACGTAAGAAATTATGATAATTATTACATAATCAAAATTTTAACCCTATTACTATTCAGAACTTTTTCTGTGCATCCGCTACACTAGCTAGTATAATCCACGCTTTGTCAGCCACTTTCCTTATTTTATACCACAGGAATGCTTGTCAATCCTCCTCTGGTATTACAAAGAGTGCATGTATGGTTTGCAGGAGTAACAGCATATTTTTCTAATCTATAATGAGGTGTATATTTTTAATGGCCAGGCTACATGAGTCATACAGCTCTCTAGGGCCCCTTTCAATTCAAGCAACATTTTGCTACACTTTACCCCCCTGCATAATAATGTATGACTAAGATCAGCTTCAAAGCAGACTTTAGTCATATTCAAGGTGATGAGGCTTAACTAATTTAAGGCATCGGGGATCTGATCGTTTTCATCTGAATCAAGATATCCCACCAGTATGCCAGCTACAGCAGGCTAATTGCCTGATTCGTCAGTGATTCTTTAAGCAGCAGGAAACCCACAGAAGACTGCTATTTGACGTAAGCCGTCCAAGAGCTACGGTTAACACACTGCAAACGCAACAGAAGCTATTTTTGACCTGCTTTTACCATGAGCTGATACCTATCATATCAAACCAGCTCCTTAAGCCAGGTAAGCCACCCTATAGAACGCAGTAGCCAAACTTATATAACCTTAGCCATGAAAAAGGATGGCGGCCGCAGAATTGACAATACAGTCATCAGCTTCCTGCTCCTGCTGGTGTTAATCGCCCTTACCATGCTACACTTTTTTAATTAGCAGGCGAATGTCCAAAACGCAATAATTTTTACACAATCTTATACACTCATGAAAAATATCTTAGTACCCACCGACTTTTCAGAATGTGCCGGTTTTGCCACAGAGGCGGCCATTGCACTTGCTAAGAAAACTGGTGCGCAGATCCACTTTATGCACCTAACTTCCGTTCCTGCAGACTGGCTCTACCTGATGGACTATGCAGAAAACATCTACCCTGAAGTGCAAACCAGGGTGAAAAAAGCAAACATTGCTCTAACGGCCCTGGTAAGAAAGGCTGAAGACGCAGGCATCAGTGCCAAAAAGTTTTTGTGTTATGACGAGAGCTTTAAAGTAATACTCTATCACCTGGAGAGGCATGGCAATGACTTTATCGTGATGGGCTCGCATGGCCTCGGTGGTTTCAAGCAGTACCTGATAGGCTCACTCTCGCAAAAAGTAGCCCGTCTGGCACCTGTACCCGTGCTAATGGTTAAAAACCCTGTGCATGAGTTTCAGCTCTCTAGTATAGTATTTACATCTGATTTTAGCGAAGAAGCAATACCACAATATGCAGAGGTAGCAGGATTCTGTAAAGCAGTTCATGCTTCCCTGCACCTGGTATACATTAATAACCCGATGTACTTTACAGATTCTGATACCATCAGCAAAAAAATGGAACCCTTTACGGCCATGTTCCCTGAAATCATTGGATCGGTAAGCACCTTTAATTATCAAAGTCTGGATGGTGGCTTAGTACGTTTTTGCAAACAACTCAATCCGGATATGATCGCGCTGATTATTCACCGCAAAAGGCCTCTGTTTAACAACCTCATTGACTATGCTTTAAACAATTCTGGAAAACCGGTACTGTACATCAACAAAGAAGTTGTAATAACAGAACAGCTGCTGGCCCATTAATAGGTATGAAAATGCCCCGGTAAAGTAACCGGGGCATTTTCATTGATATTTCCATACGGAATACATTCCTGTTACCGGCTTAGCTCTAACGTTTTATTTTTAAGCCTGATGATATAATATATGGTAAGAGTTAGCAATAAAAGCGCTACAAAGCAACCTGCAGCATAAGAAAAGCCTGAAGAAAGGCCAAATCCTTCGGGTGCGATTAGTATATAGCTTGTAACAACAGCCGACATAAAAACAGCCGGCACCAGTGAAACCAGGTAAAACTTGCTTTCTTTTATCAGGTAGGCGGTAATCACCCACAGTACAATGGTTGCCAGGGTTTGATTTACCCATGCGAAATATCGCCACACCACACCAAAATCGACTAAAGTCAGTAAGAAGCCAGCCATAAAAAGAGGTATGCTAATCAACAGTCTATTTCTGATCAGGACCTGTTTAACCTTAAAAAAATCTGCAACAATCAAACGTGCGCTTCTGAAAGCGGTATCGCCAGAGGTAATTGGTGCGGCAACCACACCCAATAATGCCAGAATTCCCCCAACCTTACCCAACATCGTATTTGATATTTCATTTACTACAAAAGCGGCATTGCTCTGATGCTGCACCATTACCTCATTTAGCCCATCTACACCACCAAAAAAGCTCATGCTGATCGCTGCCCAAATCAGGGCTACAACTCCTTCGGTCACCATGGCGCCATAAAATATACTCCTTCCCTGTTTTTCGTTGGTGATGCATCTGGCCATTAATGGAGATTGCGTGGCATGAAAACCCGAAATAGCACCGCATGCAATGGTGATAAAGAGCATTGGAAATACGGGAAACTTTTCCGGGTTAACATGAGGATTGCTGAAGGCAGCAAATGTTAGTTCGGGCACCTGTACATTACCAAAAACTAAAACCACAGTAATTCCTAGTGCCATTATCAGCAGGGCAGCGCCAAAAATAGGGTAAATCCTGCCTATCAGTTTATCGATGGGTAATAAGGTAGATAAAATATAATAGATGAAGATCAGGCTGATCCAGAAGGTCATCCCCCCAAAACCATTCGTCATGCCATTCAGAATTCCGGCAGGACCTATTATGAATACAGCACCTACCAGGATCATGAGTGCTACGGAAAAAAAGCTCATGAACTGTTTCATGCCATTTCCCAGGTACATGCCGGTAATTTCTGTAATACTTTCCCCTTTGTGTTTTACCGAGAGCATACCTGAGAAATAATCATGCACACCACCAGCGAATACAGAGCCCAGCACTATCCATAAAAATGCCATTGGTCCCCACATAGCTCCAGCCACTGCACCAAAAATGGGTCCTAAGCCAGCTATGTTCAGAAACTGGATCAGGAAGATTTTCCAACCAGGCATGGCTACATAATCAACACCATCAGCCATGGTGAGGGCAGGCGTCTCCCTGCCTGGCTCAATACCATGAATTTTTTCTATAAACCTGGCATAGATAAAATAGCCCAGTACCAGCGCAACTACTGAAAGACAAAATGTTATCATTTGCTTTAATTTATCTGACCAGATCCACCAATTTATTAATTAAAAAACTTATACTGGAATCTAAACTAACGAAATAACTATTTCTGAAAGATTTACAATTAAATTATCTTAGTTCAAATCTATAGGTCCCCGATTGCAGCTGGTAGGTATTTTCTCCGGCTGAAGCGCCGGTACTTCTGGCTGAAGTGCTAGGACTAATAAATTCAGAATTAACTTTTGTAAGTTGAGCTCCACCATAATACCATTTACCTTTTGCAGCTGGAAGTAGCAGGGTTGCAGTTGAATTTGGAGGAACAGTAACATGATAATCTATTCTTTTGCCTGACTTTTTCCATGAGGACACAATTGTACCATACGGCCCCTCATGCGCTGCTTCAAACTGGTTTAAGCCTGCAACAAAATTGGGTGCCAGAACAACATTTTTAAATCCAGGGCTTTGAGGATCAGGCTTTATCCCCCCCAGTGCTTTGTAAAACCAGGCACTGATTTCGCCAAACATAATATGGTTGAGGGAAATATCTTTTGCTGAAGTAATATCCCAGTTTTCGTACAGTGTGGTAGCGCCGTTTACAATCCACCAGCCCCAGGAGGGGTAAGTTTCCTGCGATGCCACCTTGTAAGCAACATCGGCATATCCATTCTCACTCAAAGCATTCAACAACGACTTGGTACCCAGCAGACCAACATCAATATGAAAATTATCAGCCTCCACCCTCTTTGCTAAATTTGCAGCTACTTTTGCTTTGAGTGCTTCGGGTACCAATCCCCAGTACAGCGCTACACTGAGTTCCGTTTGCAGGCCACTGCCATACATGCCAGTTTTTTCATCCAGATACTTTTCGTTGACCGCTTTTTTGATTTTTTTCGCCAAAGCAGCATACTTTTCCTCATCCTGCTGTTTTCCCAAAAGCCTTGCAGCATTTGCCAGTATTGTTGCATCAATAAAGTAGTAGGTTGATGATGTGTATTCTACCGGGCTTTTTGATTTTACAGGCACCCAGTCACCCAGCCCCCAGGAGGTGAGGCCATCCGGACTAAGTGCAGTGATGTGATCTACATAACGTTTTATGTTTTCATAATTAACTGCCAGTGGCCTGGTATCTCCGTAGAACAGGTAAACATTCCAGGGAATGATGGCAACAGAACTGGTCCAGTCGGGGCCGTTCGCCCATGAATACCCCCAGCCAGCAGTGGGAATGATGGCAGGCAGCACCCCATTGGGTTGCTGTTCGTCCCGATGGTCTGCCATCCATTTTTCATAAACGGTAATGCCATCAAAATTATAGAGGCCTGTCTCTATGGCAATGTGGCCATCTCCCGTCCAGCCGTTCTTCTCACGCTGCGGGCAATCTGTTGGATAACCAAATAAATTGGACAAATACGCATTATTGGTCGCTTCCCAGATTTTGTTGATGGTAGCATTGGAAGAAGAGAGTTTACCTGTTGCCGGTACATCAGTATGCATGAAATAAGCAACCAGATCATTTTTCGTTAACACCACCGGCTGGTTACTGGTCACCTCTACATATTGAAATCCCTTGTAATTGAAACGTGGCATAAAGGAATCTTCTCCTTTTCCACTTAGTATGAAGATATCGGTCTGAAAAGGGTCTGTGTTATCGGTAGGACGATAGTGCATATCGATATTTGATATATCAACCCGCCCGTTTTCATATACTCTTTCTCCATGCTTTAGCCGAAGGGTAGTACCGGCTGGGCCTTTCACCTTTATTTCACTAACACCTGCTATGTTTCTGCCCAGATCGTATACATAGGTAGTATCATTCAGCTTCCGGAGGCTTTTGGGCATAATCTTTTCAATGTTCCGGATGGGGTGCATAACCTGTGCAACAATATTTTGAGTAGGTGTGGCACGTACGATTGCATTTTTCCACCCGTCGTCGCTATAATTAGTGGTATTCCATCCCGGCAGTTCTAAACGAGCATCATAATGCTCTGCCGTGTAAATGCTGTTAAAAATTACCGGACTAAGATTAGTTTTCCAATCCGTTCCCGAGCTGATGGTTTCTATAGATCCGTCTTCATAGGTAATACGCAGGTCCATACAAAAAGCAGGACGTGCCCTCCAGGGTGCTTTGTGAAAATCCCATACTGCGGTGGATTGATGGTTGTACCACCCATTGCCTAACAGTACACCTATTGCGTTTCTTCCGCTTTGCAATTGTGCAGTAATATCATGGGTTACATAGAGCAGGCGTCTGTCATAACGGGTAAACATCGGATCCAGGCGGTGATTTCCCACTTTTTCTCCATTTATCGATAGTTCAAACAGCCCTCCCACTGCTACATAAGCCCTTGCAGATTTTATTTTCTTTGCTGTTTCAAACTCTTTCCTGAAGTATGGTGCTGGCTTAAGGGCAATATCCTGAACATCACTGATCCAGTCTCCTTTCCAGTTTTTTACCTCCATCATGCCTGTTTCGAAAGTGGAAACTGTTGCTGATGATGATTTAATCCCCTCATGATCCCACACATCCACCAACCAGTAATATTTAGTGAATGGCTGTAATGAGTTGCCCTGGTACTCCACAAGCCTGTTTGCAGATGCTACCTTGTCTGATGTCCAGCTGTTTCCCTTTCGGTTTACTACATCCAGAGAATCTGTTCCCACAAAAATTTGAAAAGCAGTTTGTGATGCCCCCTGCCGCTCATCTCTCAATCTCCAGCTAAGTCTTGGCTGCCTTGCATCTACCCCTAAAGGGTTTACCAGATATTCACATTGCTGACCTACAGGTGTTAGAGCAGTTTCTGCTGCCAGCATAAAAGGATAAAATAATAAAGGGAGGACTAAAGATAAAGATTGAAAAAGCTTTCGTAATCCTCTTATTGCATCCATCTCACCTTTTGCCCGGTGTCTGAAGCGGAAGAAGGCGTTAGTCATTCGTTCAAATACCATGCTTGGCCCTGTATTTTTTAAGCATATCGATAACATCCTGATCTTTTGCCTCCAGATTTGAAATAAAGTCATACGCTTTCTTCGAAACATAAAAATTTTCATTTTTCATAAGAGCTGATATTTTGGACACAACATATTTGTCATCTACATTATGATGACTGAACACTTCCAGTACCCTGCTTAACATCTCTCCCTTCAATTCATTTAAATCATTCGCAAGCTGAATTTTCACCTGTTCATCTAAATCTGGTGCTTCTTTGATCTTATCAATGATTAGTTTCTTTAAACTATAATCAGTCATATGAAACCTGTTCAACAGGAGCAACTGCAAAGAATCTGATTGTAATTCAGCTGGATTAATGGAGCTGATTGCTCTTTCAGCCAGGCTGAAATTTTCATTTTGGATGAAGGAGATGATCTTTTTTCGAAGCTCCTGGTTAAGCGTAATATTCCCTTTGATGTGGTTCAGTGCCCAAATCTTATCATGCTGATCCGGACTCTCTAAAATTTCAGCTATCAATTCCGTAGACAGCATCAGGCTTGTCAGACTATCTACTTTATGCTGTGTGGAACCATTAATAAGGTGCCATAACATAAAAGTGGTGTAAACAGCCCCCTCTACAACATGATCCAGCACAGCTGGTGATGTAGCTCCTGTATATCCGTCTAATTCCAGACTATCTGCAGCAGGCTTTAAAACCAGCTGGTTGTAGGTGAAACCCGACAGGGGAGATTTAGAATTTGCCAGGATTTCATGCAGTTGTTCATAATCTTTTTTTACGAATGGCTCATGATCTGTTTTACTTAAAAATTCTTTCTCCGGAAGCTCAAAGCCCAGATAACGGCCGGTAATATTCCAGTAGAGTACTATATCCAATAGCCTGCACTTATTATCAAAACATATACCTGTCTTGATTTTTCGGTAATAAGCTATTGGATAGCCCTCTTGAGATCTTATCTGATACAAAGTATCGTTCGAAACAGAATCCTGAAAATTGATATAATAGGGCGCTACCTGATGTGGCTTTTGTACTATAGTTGGTTCCTGAAAATACCTTATCTTATCAGCATTCTGAAATGCCGATACAATGATCAATACCAGACAAGTATAAGACAAAATACTCCCTGCTGACTTCCCGGAAATCAGATATTGCACCTTTAGTAAATACCTATTCATTGGATCTGTTAACCTTTAGTCAGCCATTTTAGGCACAATTCCCCCATGTTCTTCAATCAATTGTCTCAGATCATGCATGGGAACATCCAGGGGCGAAATGTTATACTTATTAGCTAATACTGCTGCAGCCCCTGCTGCCTGCCCCATGCCCATACAAGACGCCTGTACCCTAAGAGCAGAGTTCGCCAGGCGGTCACTGCTCAGGCATCTCCCTGCCACAATAAAGTTCTGGCTTTTTTTAGGGATTAGGGCCCGTAGTGGAATGGAAGGAACAATGCCTTCTTTAAGGTTATCTGGAATCACCCCATGTTCATCATGCAGGTCTATTGGATAATAGGAATATGATACAGCGTCGGGATAAGATTTTCCAGTCACATAATCTGCATGAGAAATTTTATAATGTCCATCAATCCGATATGTTTCCCTTACCGCTGTTTCGGTCTGCATCGTAATGACTTTAGTATTTTCGCAGCCAGGAAGTGTTCTCAGAAAACGAAGATGCTTCAAAAGGGCATTTCTTCCATTGATATTAGCGATGGTATGTAAGGCGGATGTAGTTGAGTCTGCCCCTTTGATATGCTGAATGTTATCACCTTTGCTTCTAAGCAAGCCTATAATATCCCCTCGGAATTCTGACTTAACCAACTCTCCCCTGTCCAATGCCTGCATATACTTTTGGTTAATCAAATTCAGATTAAGAGAATCAAAGTCATATCCACCCAGCTGAAACATAAGCGTTCCAGGCTGTGTTTCAGCTTCTCTTAACAGATCGAAACCGGCTAAATGTGCGGCATATGCATTGCCTGAACAATCAATCAGCTGGTTACAAATAATCTCAGTGCTGGTGCCTTTACCAGCCGTATGAACAACCCAGTTGTTCTTTTTAAACTCCACCTGTGTCGGCGTTTCATAAAACCGGAGCTGAACCCCTGCTTCCACACATTTTTCTTCCGCCAGTAAGGTGTAAAGGGCTGCATTCACACGCACCTGGTGATTCCAGTGCTCTCTGCCGTGTGGTGTTGAAAAATCGGGAAGTGTACCGTCATTCAAGGCCACTACTTCCTGCACAAGCTCCCAGCCTATTCCACCAATCACCTGCTTCCCCCAGGCAAAAAAGATGCCCGGGTAAGAAACCCCTCCAGTGGTAATTGTTCCACCCAGCTGACTTCCATTCTCAACCAGAATAACTTTGCGGCCGGCTCTGCCCGCCTGTATGGCAGCAATAACGCCGGATGTTCCTCCGCCAATTATAAGTATATCTGTTTTAAGGGCTTGTTTTTGTTGCCTGAATGGCTTTGCCAGTACATCCGCATCTGCCCCAAATGGTATTGCCATTCCAACTGAAAAAGCACCCATTTTGGCGAGCATAGATCTTCTCTTCATTTTCTCCATGATTCTAATCTTTGATAAATTGATAGTTATAAAAATTAGTATCCAGGATTTTGATCCTTAGCAGGATCAAGTGCATTATTGAAGTTTAACTCATCCAGTGGAATCGGCCATAGATAGTGTGCTTCAGCAATAGTCTTGCCTTTAGCACTCATAATCGCTTCCTGTGCTTTACCTGTTCGTTTAAGGTCCAGCCAGCGTTTGCCCTCGAACTGAAATTCATAAGCCCGTTCCTGTAATACCAGATCCAGAAATGTCTCGGCATTGTAGTCACCCATGCTGAAATCCACTTCAGATGGTGTTGTAGGATCAAAACCATAGGCTCTGCGATGCACCTGGTTGAGTGCCTCCACCGCTTCTACAGTAGGGCCGCCTGCTGCTCTGCTGGCAGCTTCGGCATAAATCAGCAGCACTTCAGCATAGCGATATATAGGTAAATCGTTGCCTGCTCCAGCATTGCTTACAGCAGATTTATCAATGTATTTTTTGCTTACAAGGGTAGTTGAACCTAATCCAAAATCTACTACATCCCATAAGCCTTTTCTGATATCTTCATCATTCCAGCTTTGATGGAATGGATTTGTGAGATCGCTGTAATGAGCATAAGCACCACCAAAATTAAAAAGTCCGGTGCTGGGATGGTTCAACACAAAAAGCAACCAGTTACCCTGATTCACCTCACGCGCATATTTAAAATAAAATATTTCCTCTGGTGTAGTGGTTATTTCGGGTCCGAAAAGTTTCATCTGAAAATCTTCTACTGATTCTACTGGCACCAGAGAATATTTATTTGACTGGATCACTTCATAGGCTTTATCACGTGCTTCTGCAAAGCGTTCCAGGTTTAAGTATACATCAGCTAACATGGTTTTTGCAGCTAATCTGGTAGGCCTTCCGATGTGTTTTGGCTCTTCCGGCAGGTTAGTTTCAGCTTCTGTCAGATCAGCAATAATCTGATCATAAACCTCCTGCGCAGAACTTCTTTCAAGATCAATATTGGTCATATTCTCTTCTGTGCGCAGGGGTACGCCTCCCCAGTTTCTCACCAGGTCAAAATATGCCAGCGCCCTCAAAAACTTGGCTTCAGCCACATATTTGTCAATATCTTCCTGACTAATGGAAGAACCGTTAGGCGCATTGCTGATTACCAGGTTTGCATTGCGAATACCCTGGTAAAGCGAATTCCAACGGGCTCCCGCAGCACTAATATTGGTAGCACCAAAACCTTCAAAATCATTGTACTGCGCTCTGCTTCCCCTGCCATAACCCCAGTCAGTATGGGCATCCAGCACTGCAATATGCTCAGCTCTGGTAGATCTTAGGGGGGCATAAATAGCATTGGTAGCAGTTTCAACTTCTTCTGCGGTATTATAGAAATTTTCTACTGCTACTGTTTTTGGCTGCTCTTCTAAGATGTCCTCGCAGGAAGTAAATACCAGAAGCAATGAGAGGCAAAAAAGACTCACACTGGAAAGCACCAGTCCTGATTTAGACCTCTTGTATAATGTATATGTGGTTTTCATTATTGAAATCATTAAGTGAAAGTAAGTTGTAGTTTTTTCGTAATCCCGGAGCTTTAAAATCCTACTCTAACGCCAACTGTTACCACTTTGGGTATTGGATAGCTGTAATAGTCTATTCCGGCGCCGCCAGAATTTACTTCAGGATCCCACCATGAGTATTTTGTCAGTGTTACTAAGTTCTGACCACTTACATTGAGCTGTGCACTTTTGATAAAACCTACTCTTAGCTTGTTTAGAGGAAAGTTGTATGCCAGCTGAATATTTCTTAAGCGTAAATAAGATCCATCTTCAATCCACCGATCAGAAACACGTGCAGAGGTGCTTCTGCTGATGATGGGATATTTGGCATCTCTATTTTCCGGGGTCCAGTGGTCTAAAAATACCTCTCTTGGCATGTTGAGTCCCTGCCCATAATCAAGTGTACTGGGAATTGCGCTAACGTTAAATATATCATTGCCATAAGTACCCTGAAAGAATGTCGTTAAATCAAAATTCTTAAAAGACATGGTTGATGTTAGCCCATAGGTAAAATCAGGATTAGGATCCCCAATATTGGTCTTATCATTCGCTGTAATCTCGCCATCGCCGTCTAAATCTTTGAACTTGATTTTTCCTTCTTCGGTATAACCATCTTCCAGGTAGCCCCAGAACTGGCCCATTGGTTGTCCTTCCCGCAAAATGGAAATGTTATCAGCTACTACCAATACCTGAATGAATGACCCTAAAATGTCTTTTCCCTCATGCAGGCTAACCACCTTATTGCGGTTAAAGGCAATATTTCCAAACAGATCCCATCTAAAGCCTCTGTTAAACACTTTGGCATCCAAACCCAGTTCTACACCTTTATTCTGCACCTCTCCCACATTCTGGATGGTGGTGGTGAAACCCAGGGAACTTGGTAGTCTTACCGTGTTTAACAGGTCATGGGTATTTTTAACATAATAATCTGCCGTCAGATATAGGCGATTTTTCAGGATACCAATATCGAAACCAAGATCGAACTGCTCTGTGGTTTCCCATTTCAGATCACCGGGAAGTACAGTGCTTGGTGCAAATGTTGTATAAAGCTCATTGCCAAATACAGTATTTCCGGAGGTAAGCTGGTTCAGGGTGGTATAGGGAGAGATGGCCTGGCTACCAGTCAGTCCCCAGCTGGTGCGCAGCTTTAGGTCAGTGACTAAACGATTCCCTTGCATAAAGCCCTCCTCTGATACCCGCCAGGCAAAGGCCCCGGATGGAAAGTAACCCCATTTATTGCCCTCACTATACCTGGAAGAACCATCGGAGCGGAAACTGGCTGTTAACAGGTACTTATCATTATAGGAGTAGTTAATCCGACCTAAGTACGACAGCAAAACAGATTTGGAATATCCTGAACTAGGAATACCCGGATTTGAAGCAGAACCCAGACTATAGGTTTCAAATGCATCACTCAAAAATCCAACACCATTTGCTGAAAGAAAGGTGTTGGTAAAATCCTGATAAGTGAAACCTGTAACAGCCGAAATCTGATGCCTGTCATTCAATGTTTTCACATAGCTAATGGTGTTCTCACTCAGCAAGCTTGTAAACTGGCTGGTGCTCACATTTGCTGCGCCATCAGAGTTCAGAAATTTACGCGTGGTATAAGAGTCTGAACGATCATCCCTGTTTTCTATTCCACCTGATATTTTGATTGTCAATTCAGGAATTGGATTAAATAGTAATGCCGCATTTGTCAGGATAACGTTAGCTTTTACTTCATTAAACTGCTCATTGATAAAGTTGAGCGGATTAATAAGGTCAGCTGCAACAAATGAATACTCATCTGCCAGAATGGTGTAGGTTCCATCTTCATTATAAGGTCTTGAAATCGGGGCTGCTGAAATGGCCGCACCAATCATTGAATTACCACGGGAACCGGCACCACTATCTTTTCTTTCTGTAGTAAGCCGGCTTAAGTTGTTAGAGAGGTTGACACTGAATTTGTTGCTGATCTTATGGTTGATCTTTGCTCCCAACGAATATCTGTTATAATCGCTGCCCTTTATAATCCCTTCCTGTCCTAAGTAACTTCCTGTTAAAGAGAACTGCGTTTTTTCATTACCACCACTGATTCCCAAAGAAGAGGTACTCATCGGAGCTTTTTGAAAGACCAGGTTCTGCCAGTCAAATCCCTCTCCAAAACTATCTATCTCCTCCTGGGTAAAGTAGGGATCAAGGTTATCGTTCTGAGCCTGCAGGTTGCTAAGCATGGCATATTCCCTGCCATTCATCAAATCCAGTTTCTTCCTTAATGACTGTACGCTATAGCTGGTCTCAAAATCAACGCGTGTCTGTCCAACTTTACCTTTTTTTGTTGTAATCAAAACTACCCCATTGGCACCCCTCGATCCATAAATAGCTGTGGCAGAGGCATCTTTCAGTACTTCAATACTTTCGATATCAGAATTGTTAAGGTTGGTAGGGTTTCCGGAAAATGGAAATCCATCAATCACATACAGTGGTTCATTCCCCCCCTGTATTGAATTCGTGCCCCGGATCCGAACACTTACTCCCGCTCCGGGAGCACCAGTCGACTGTAGCACCTGAACGCCGCTGGCCCTGCCAGACAGCGCCTGCAACACACTGGTTGTCGGAAAAGAATTGATTTCTTCCGGTTTAACTTTAGACACAGAACCTGTCAGGTCACTTTTTTTAACAGTACCATAGCCTACCACCACAACCTCATCCAGTTCTTCCAGGTCTTCTTCAAGTGTTACATTCAGGGTGGTTCTGCTGTTTACAGGCACCTCTTTAGGAATAAAGCTAACGAATGAAAAAACCAGTGTATCTCCAGGATCAGGTACATTAATATTGTACTGCCCGTTCATATCAGTAACAGTACCGATACTTGTACCCTTTACCACTACAGCCACACCCGGCAAAGAAGCATTATCCGTGCTGGATACAACCTTTCCCTGTACCAGCAACTGTGACTGAACTTCTACCTCATAACTTTGCCGCTGATCAGGAATGATCCTGCTTACGTTGATGTTTTTATTAACCTGTTTGAATTTCAGCTTAGCCACACGCGATACCTCCTGCAGCACTTCGGCAACAGATTTGCCCTCGGCATTCAGGTTTATCGTAACATCATTATCAATGTCTTTTCTGTCGTAGGAGAAGGTAAAATCAGTTTTTGCTTCAATCTGCTGAAACACCTCTTCTAAAGTGGCATTATGAAAATCTACTGATATATATACCTTCTGTACGTTTAGTCTATCCTGAGCAATTCCATTAGATGCAAAAAGAGCATTTATGAGAATAATCTGGATCAGGGAAATGCCAAAAAATAGTTTTGACATAAAAATAAGACTTTGTAAAAGTTTAAATTTCATATATTTGTCAGGTGTTGATGATACTAGTTTATTGTCAGGACATAGGTGATCTGTTCGGATCAGGCAAGCTTTCCCAAAGCATTGATCCGTCAGAAACTGGTACCAAGAGCCGGCAATAGTGCAAGTATTTCCGGCTCTTCTTTTTATGAAGAACTTCGTTTTGTCGTTCAGGAAGAATCTGGACTTTTCATTCTTACCAGGATTTTCATCATACAATTGTTTCTTGTGCCGCTATTCAAGGGGCAATAGACAGCTCGGCCTGATGCAGGTCATTTCTAATCAATACCTGACTAATGACCGGAATTTTTGAAATCTATCTCTACGTTTTTGCCGCTGATGTTAAAATCAAACTCCTTCACATAGCCAATACTCATCAGTACCGCTTTTAAATTCTCATTTTTGAATGAACCGGTATACTGCCAGTTATCAACCTTAGCATCAGAATGAATTTCCACCCCGTACCAGCGCTCCAGTGTACTTTTCACCTCCTCGTAAGTGGCATCTTTAAAGTAAATAATGCCTTCTTTCCAGGCTAAAACTTCCTGATGATCATATTCCTGCACGTTCAGGGATTTAGTTTCCGCATTGTATTGCACCAACTCACCTGGCAGCAGGTTATGGGCTTCATCACCATGGCTTACATTCACCTTGCCGGTGGCCACTGCCACTTCAATGTCAGCTTCTGCCCTGTAAGCACGTATGTTAAATGAGGTACCCAGCACTTTAGTAACTACCTCACCTGACTTTACAGTAAAAGGTTTTCTGATATCTCTGGCTACTTTGAAAAAAGCTTCTCCCTCCAGTTCTATTTCTCTGCTATTAGCTGCAAATTTTTCAGGGTAAACAAGCTTGCTCGCTGCATTCAGAACCACCACCGTACCATCAGCTAACCTGATGGTCTTTTTTTGGCCGGCAGGTACTTCAGTACTTATATAAGAAATGGCTGTTGACTGGGTTGAAGGCGTAGTGAATTTTAGTATAACGAATGATGCAACTATTGCCAGAAGTACTACTGAAGCTACCTTTAAAGGGTAAAATCTGTCACCATGGAGCTGCCTGATCCTGGCCTCTTTAACCTGAATCTTATCATCCAGCTGAATTCTTGCATGGATAGCGTTCAGCACCTTTTCTGGCTGGTATCCATCAGGAGAATTTTCTTTCGGTTCTTCAAACTCTTCCCATTGGCTCTCCAGCTGTTCAAGCATTTCATCTTTCTGCTCTTTAGATGCAAACCAGCTGAGTACTTTTTGTACTTCCTCTTCCGAGCATTCCCCTCTATAAAATTTTTGAAGAAGTTCTAAGTCCATGTTTCGTTGTTCCTTATATGTAATACAGCTAAGTGATACTCTGCACCTATCCTATCTTAAAAAAAATATTATTTATTTTAAATTACCTGTTAAGAGGCCTAAACCGGAACATAAAAGCAGCCAGAAGACTGAATTGGAACGTATCAGGGGTGGAAGATGCTGCTATCTTTTAGTAGGTAGGAATAGGTAGCGGAAGAAATTATATCCTTAAAGCAGGATCAATACCAAAGCAGCACAAATAGCAGGAACAAATTAACATCCTGTATGTAAAGACATTGTTTCAATGCCTTGAGTGCTTTGTTCAAATGATTTTCTACGGTACTAAGGGAAATACCCAGCTGAACCGCTATGTCACGATTGGATATCCCATCAAATCTGCTCATCACAAACACTTTTTTTCTTTGTGCTGACAAAGAGTTTACCTTTTCCTGAATGATGGTATTTGCTTCATTAAAGTTTAGCGCATCTTCTGTTGTATGTACCTGATTAGAGGTTGTGTCTGCAAAATATTTTTTACAGCATGTATCGGAAACCCTTTTTGACATCAGGTTGTAGATGTGATTTTTTGCAATGGTAAAAAGGTAAGCTTTGAACGAAAGCTCCTCGTTCAGCAAACGTTTGTTCTTCCAGACTTTAAAAAAAACCTCCTGTACAACCTCTTCAGCATCCTCACGGGAATGCAGGAATTTGTAGGAAAAAGCATACAAGCGTCTTTCATATAAATGAAAAAGAAGATTAAAAGCCTGTTGACTCCCGCTTTTAAGATTGATGATCATCTCCTTTTCAGACATGTAAGCTTGCTTGGAATGGATGAAAATGTTGTAACGCTAAGATTTCATTTAATATAAGAAATTAATGAATATGTTTTAGTAATTCCATACCATAAAAACTGTAATTTTTATTAAATCATCAGTATTTGCATAGAGGAAAAGACTGTAAAGCACATGCTATTGATTAATTGATTCGTATTGCTTCTTTTCATAATGAAATTCTATTTCATCCAGCCGTTCTGAATTTTCATCAATCTAATGCAGCTCGCTATTTGAGCTTAAATTCCTCTACTACTGCCTGAGGCACCAGCACCTTATTAACCTTCTCTGCTACGATACTTTTAGGTAATTCGAAGGATGCAGTCTTTTTAATATTTTCAGAAGAGGCACCCATCTTTATCGTATAACTGCCAGGCTCGGCAACCCAGGCCGACTGGTCTGCATTGAAGGAGGCTAAGGAACGTGCGTCCAGTGTAAAGAAAAGGGTTTGGCTCTGTCCAGGCTGCAGCAAATCTGTTTTGGCAAAGCCCTTCAGCTCCTTTTCAGGTTTATGCATAGTTTGTGCAGGCGCACTTAGATAAAACTGCACCACTTCACGGCCAGCAACAGTGCCTGTGTTTTTCACTTCCATGCTAACTGTGAGTTTATCTTTGAATTTGCTGCTGCTTAACTTAAGATTACCGTAAGTGAAATCAGTATAAGATAATCCAAAGCCAAATTCATATGCAGGCTTTACCTCAAAGGTGTCATAGTAGCGATAACCAACATATATTCCTTCCTCATGCACCACCTTTACAGGTTTATCAGAAGGGCTGCCAGGGAAATTTTTAGCTGTTGGCACATCTTTATAATCCATTGGGAAAGTGGTAGCCAGTTTCCCGGAAGGATTTACTTTTCCACTCATTATATCGGCAAGTGCGTTACCACCTTCCTGACCCGGCTGCCAGGCCAACAGAATGGCATCTGCCTGGTCTCTCCAGCTGGCTACTTCTATTACACCACCAATATTCAGCACCACTATAACTTTTTTGCTCTTTGCATGAAATGCATCAGATACCTTTTTCAGAAGCTTTTTCTCTTCTGCTGTTAAGTAATAATCATTATCGAGTTTTCTATCACCACCTTCGCCAAACACACGCATAATACTGACAATCGCTACTTCAGCTTCCTGTGCCTGCTGTTGTATGATACTTTCATCTATGGGTAGTTCTCCTAAAATACTGTCCAATTTAGGAAGGGCCGTAATAAGGCTATCGGCTTTCAGATTCTGTGGTCTTCCTTTCTTCAGGTACTGTAGGTAGCTGGTCCTGAGCTGCTGGTCCAGCTGATAACCAGCTTTTTCCAGGCCTTCTGCAACTGACACACTGTATTCATTGTTTACCATGCCACTGCCAGTGCCACCGACAATTATTTTGTAGGAGTAATTACCAAATACAGCTACCTTATTGGTGCCCTGCATGAATGGAAGTGTTTTTTTCTCATTCTTCAGCAGCACCATAGATTGTGCAGCAGCATCACGGGCTACCTGTGCATTTTCTTTCAGGTTTGGCTTATCGGAATAAGGGTAGTTCTTGAAGGTGGGTGTTTTAACTGCTATATTCAGAATTCGTTCAATATTTTGGTCCAGGTATTGCTGCTCAAGCGAACCGTTACGGGATGCACTATCGATCTTCTCTGACCATGCTGTCAGACCTGGCATCAGCAGATCATTTCCTGCTTTTACCTGTTTAATAGGGTCTTCTCCCCCATACCAGTCGCTTAATACAAAACCCTTAAACCCCCACTCTTTTCTTAGGATAGTCTCGAGCAATTCAGGACTTTCAGAGGTATAAACGCCATTGATCTTGTTATAAGATGACATCACAGTCCATGGATCAGACTCTTCTACCGCTATTTTGAATCCTTCGAGATAGATCTCACGCAGGGCCCGCTCGCTCACGATCACATCAATAAAGCGCCTGCTGGTTTCCTGGTTATTTGCAGCAAAATGCTTGATGGAAGTGCCCACTCCCTGTGATTGGATTCCTCTAACGGCTGCAGCCGTCATCTTACCAGAAACAAGGGGATCTTCAGAGTAATACTCAAAGCTTCTGCCACCTAGTGGATCACGGTGAATGTTAAGGGCGGGACCTAATAAAATATCAACCCCATACTCGAGTGCCTCGTGCCCCATGGCACGGCCTACTCTTTCTGCTACTTTGGTATCCCAACTGGAAGCCACCAGTGTTGCTACCGGAAAGGCGGTAGCATAGTAAGTGTTAGGATCATTTTCTCTTCTGGGGGCGATGCGTAAACCTGCAGGACCATCAGAAAGATAAATAGCTGGGATACCTAAATGCACAAAAGGATAGGTATAGCTGCCAACAGCAGTGATGTTCTTTTGCTTTCTACCAGGTGTAGCAACAGGTACCACCTCACGCCTTTTGGCCCCTGTTACCATCAAAGACTTTTCTTCAATGGTCAGGGCTTTGATTACTTTCTTTAGGTTATTCTCATTGAGCTGTGGTGTCTCTTTCAAAGACTGTGCTTCAGGAGCTGTATTCTTCGCTGTTTGTGCATCTATGCCTCCGGCCATGAATAACTGGGCAGCAAAACAAAGGGCCGTACTATATTTCAAAATTTTCATAAACGGTTTATGATGATGTTGGCATTTACTTAAACAACTTTATTTATCAATCACCATTGAGACTTATGGTGATTGTTGTGCGATATCTATGGTTTAACTGCGCGTTCTTCCTCTGCAATCTTTTTGCACTCTCCAAGTGATCAACATATGCTATTTATTATTTTCATTCATTGTGCTGATATGCCTAATTGTTGGCTGAAGAAATGCTTAGCCTCGTTAGGTTCCTGTAGTTGAACTGAAATGGCATTAGCAGTAACATTTTAAAATAATCATGAAGTAGTGCTTCTTCATCTGAATCCAGGCGATGCAACATGTCCTTCAAAGCTTAATGTCCTAATCGTTTTTTACTACCAGGTATGTGTCCGCTATCATTCTTACTAATCCCCGCCTGTTACCATTAGAATACATGTGTTGAAGAATCTGCTATATCTTCTTCATTATATGTAATACAGTTGAGCAGCATAGTGCACCTACTCTACCCTGAATAAAAAAATCAAATATTTAAGATTGAGCAGCAAAACAAGAGTTTGATAACACCATGTTCTGTACAAAGCAGTTAATAAGCTTGTATGAAAATAGCGGCCCGGCTACATCGATCAGACTTGTTTTTGCTGAAGAAGGATTTTGAATGGGGCATTGTTCTGGCCCAGTATATCAATAATCTAATAACACCTGTTTATGAGGACATCATCTAAAAAAAATAGGATTTCGTACACCCTCCCTCCGGTACTGCAACTATACAGAAGAGGTATCAATTTTTTCTCCGGATACCCTTTCATCAATTTATGAGCTTCAGCAGAAGTCAGTGATGTTTGATTGGTCTGGCAATAATGCAGATTGCCGAAGTTGGCAAAAGGGTCTTTAATTTGATATCAATAATATCAAAAGCGTTATTTATAAGATTTTTCCTGATAGGGTCAGCTGCTGAAATTGTTATCTCATAAGGGGCTTGATAAAAGATGTAGAGCTTACCAAAATCTTTCAAGCCTTGTCTGATCATCTCTAATTCCTTCCCGGGCTCTTTCCAGAAGAAGTTCACGTTGAAAGCTACAATGCAATCAAAATGGGCAGATGGTAGAATGTATTTTGAAAAGTCTGCCACAATAAACTCCGATAGATAACTGTCAATGTATTTTTGATTCCTCTTTTTAGCTTTGGCTATCATCTGAGCAGATTTGTCGATTGCTAAAAAACTGCCACTTTCTATTTGTTCGGCAATAAGCTCTGATAAAATACCGGTACCGCATCCAATCTCCAGCACATGCTCGTTAGGTTTGATATTCATCAGTTCCAATGCCCAAATAAACCGCTCTGGTGTAGTACTCATAATTCCAATGGCCTTAAAGAATGGTCTAATAGTTCACCGTTCTACTGCTTTGGCATTCAGAAATAACAAATAAGCTTTGTCTGATTCTGTCAAAAAATATAATGTCTACGAAACAAATTAAGGGGCTGCTCAACGCACCCCCTTAATGTACATAAAGTATAGCTGTACTTTTATCGCTTAGAATTATTAGAGAACTTTACTAACATATCATGCCACCAAAGCTACAGCCACGCTATTCCGCCGTCATTGCTATCTCTTAGCAGATTCCTGCAGCAGACTCAGGTTAAACTCGGGATTGTCTAGCACAATAACATCACCGATATCTCCCAGCACTTCATCGATCAGACCGAAGGATTTGGCCTCGGGTGCACTCATAAATTTATCCCGTAAAAAATAAGCCTCAATTTCTTTCCAGCTGTGCCCGGTGTTTTTGCCCATCAGGTAAAACAGCTGGGCCTGCAGGCGCTCCTGCTCCCGGGTGGCAATGCGAACATCTTCTGTGTAGCCTCTGGCCCCACCACCTGCCGGGTGCATATGAATGGTAGCATGTGGCAGGGCATACCGTTTGCCCTTGGCGCCAGCTGTTAAAAGGAAAGTGCCCATGCTGCCGGTAAAGCCCACCGATACGGTAGAAACCGGCGCAGCAATCATCTGCATGGCATCATATATGGCCATGCCTGCATACACACTGCCGCCAGGACTGTGGATGTAAAGGTTTATGGTTTGCTTGGAGTCGATGCTATTGAGGTACAGCAGCTGCGCGACCACCACATTTGCTACATTGTCGTCTATCTGCGTGCCCATGAAGATGATACGCTCCTTCAGCAGCAGGCTGTAGATGTCATAGGCCCGCTCTCCCCTGCCGTTGTTGTCAATCACCATGGGGATTACACTTGCACTTATCATATTTAAAAGATTTAAGATTTAAATAATTGCTGAATCTGTTGTTTGAAGGCTGACTGCTGCGGATCATTATAAAGCTGCTCATGTACATCCGACACCTCTTCTTTCAACTTTTTGCGGTAATACATCCTGATGAGGCTGTATGCTTTTTGCTGTAGGCGGAGGTTCAGGCGCAGTAGCGGATCTGTCAGCAGCCTGGCTTCGAACAGGATTGCTTCCTGTGGTGGCAGCTGCGCATGCAGAAATGCTTCAGTCTGCCGGATGTTATTTAAGGAAGTCCTCATAGCCCAGTGATTTTTCTTTGATAGTATCCCTTACTTTTTCCAGACATTTATATTTCTGCACTGTTGCAGAACGATCTGTGGAGAAACCAAAAACTGTTGCAATCTCTTTCATGGGCAGACTTTCGTAATAAAATGCCTTTAGCAGGTTCAAGCATTTTCTGCCACTCCTCTCCAGGAAGCTTAGCAGTCTCTGATCATCCACAGCTGGAAAATAATCTTCCGGAATGCTGATAGTATTTTCCAGTTCAGTTAATGACACCATTTGTGCCTGCTTTCTGAATTTCCTGATCCACAAATGCTTGGCAATGCCTAATATATAAGGCTCTGCAGCGAGTGCGGGGCTAAAATGGGGCTGCAGGCTTTTTTCATAGTAGATGACCAATGCATCCTGAAATATATCCCTGCTTTCCTCCAGGGTTCCCCCCATTTTACTAATGAAAGCAGCAGTAAGCGGAAACGCGGACTTGTATAATTTAATAAATACCTCTCGACGATCTAACAGAACCGTAGGTTCTATTAGTGATGTAGATGCCTCCATATTAAGCTGTTTATTGATATGTGCCTTTACTCTTTAAGATATCACCTTTTTTGCAGAGATATTTTTATAAAAAATAAATCCTTCTGCTACTATCGCCAGCTGTTGTGCACACGGCTGCAGGAATAATACATCTTACTAAACAATCCTGGCTATGATTCTTTTTTATATGAATCCATGAATAACAGATTTTATGCAAGCAAAGGCCCTTCCTGTCTATTTACCAGATTTGAACCAATGGTTTGATCAAAAGCAGCTGGTGGCTGCAGCAGACATTGGTGGTACCAAAACAGCCATTGCTCTTTACGAGGTGCAGCAGCATAAATTTACATGCCTGGAGGAACGGGTGTATCCATCAGGTGAATATACATCGTTTCTTGACCTGCTGGGTGAATTCATACAAGCCACCCGTTTGCCAGATAAGATAAGCATAGGCATTGCCGGACCCGTACTTCATGGTAAAGCAGAAGCCACTAACCTATCCTGGGTGGTAGATCGCCAGGAAATTATGCAGAAGCTAAACATAATACATGTAAGCCTGCTGAATGATCTTGAAGCGAATGCCTATGGCCTCGCCGCCTTAAAGCCAGAAGAGCTAATCACGCTCTACAGCGGCAAAAATAAGGGCGAGGGCAACGCTGCCGTAATCTCGGCAGGTACAGGGCTGGGCGAAGCAGGCCTTTACTGGGATGGTAAACATTACCACCCTTTTCCCACAGAAGGTGGCCACACAGATTTTGCACCCCGTACAGAAACCGATGTGGCCCTGTACCAGTACCTGCGCATGAAATGGGATCATGTAAGCTGGGAGCGGGTAATTTCTGGTCCGGGCATTTACAACATATACAGTTTTCTTAGAGATAGCCTGAAAAGAGAGGAGCCTTTAGCGTTAGCAGAAGCTATAAAGGCAGGAGATCCACCAAGAGTGTCAGCACCGACGCCATGGAAAAGAAAACACCTATCTGTATAGAAACCATGGATTTGTTTACTCATTACCTGGCAGTAGAAGCCACCAATATTGTACTAAAAATTAAAGCTACTGGTGGCGTGTTCCTGGGAGGAGGTATTGTACCAAAAATACATACCCTTATTACAGAAGAACGCTTTCTGCTTTCTTACTTAAATGCCGGCAGAATGAGAAAATTAGTGGAAGAAACACCCGTCCACATCATACTAAATGATAAAACAGCTCTTCTGGGAGCTGCCTACTATGGTGCCTTCAGTGGTTCTGCAGATTAAAGTCTATGATTATTGATCAAACTCAATTACCTGCAGCCTGAAAGCAAGTAGAGTATGTCCTGATAGATTAATTTGCTTTAGATAAGTCATCAGGGAAAAGGGTATGGCAGCACATCAGCTCGATTTCATTTTATAGCGCCCCTTTAGCTGTAAAATTCGTTGCTGGCGCTCTTTAAGAATTTCTTTTTGCCTGATCAGCATTGCCTGAGTTAGCAGATACTTGTTCAGCTGCTGTTCATAATGCTCCTGAACAGACCTCGCCTCTGCTGCAGCTTCGGGAAAATCTTGGTTTATGGTTAGTACAGGCGAATTCATAGGCGTTCTTACGCATAATAAATTTGTAGAGTTGCTACCATTTTATTTTTCAGTAAAAATTTCTGCAGCTTCCCCCCAAGGCCTACTTCCAGATCCCTAAGCCGGGCCAGGGCTTATTGAGGTCCAGCCGCCATCAACCATTATATTCTGGCCGGTAATATGCTTTGCTCTATCAGAAACCAGGAAAAGCACTGCATGGGCTATATCAGCTACCGTGGCAGGGCGACCCATGGGTGTCAGCTGCGACCATATTTTTTCATACTCCGGATCATGCATGGTTCTTTCCGTTAAAGTAGCACCGGGCGCTACGGTATTCACATTGATCCTGAAGGGTGATAGTTCGATTACCAGGTTTTTCGCCAGCATTTCAAGGGCAGCCTTGCTCATGCCGTATGCTGCCAGATTTTTATGCGCCTGATGGCCGGTTACTGAAGAAGTAAACAGGATGGAGCCACCCCCCTCCTGTTTTTTCATCTGCTTTGCTGCTGACTGGGTCAAAAAAAATGTACCCCCCAGGTTTACCTGCATCACTTTGAAAAATGATTCTGAAGAATAGGTAAAGAAATCGCCGAAAAGCGTAATGCCGGCATTGGCTATGGCTATGTCAAGGCGGCCAAACCTTTCTACAGCCTTGCCTGTCAGCTCCTCAATAAATCCGAGATCACTACTGTCTCCGGGCACTGCCATGCACATTCCCGGAGATTCTTCATTGATCCTGCCAGCAGCATTCTCCGTGAGCGCTCTGTCAATGTCATTTAAAAAAACATGGGCTCCTGCTGCTGCAAGCATTCTGCATATTTCAAAACCAATGCCCTGGCCGGCACCGGTTACAATAGCAACTTTTCTGGAGAACTCCTTAAACATTTGATGATCAGATTTATCCCTATTTTCCATACAATCAATGAGAATCTTTGGTGACCTCACTTCCGGAGCCCCCTTTCAAAAAATCGAAATCGGCCCCTAAATGCGCCTGCTCCACATGCTGCTGGTAGAGCTGCACATACCCCCTGCTAACCGTAGGGGCAGCAGGTGCCTTTTCTGCTTTTCTCCTCTTGATCTCCTCCTCCGTCAGTGCCACTTCCAACACCCGTGCTCCTACATCAAGCGTAATCATATCCCCATCCTGAATAATACCCAGCGTACCGCCAGCTGCAGCTTCGGGAGAAACATGCAATACAACAGTACCATAACCCGTTCCGCTCATCCGGCCATCGGAGATACGGATCATATCCTTTACCCCTTTAGCCAAAATTTTAGCGGGCAATCCCATATTGCCTACTTCGGGCATGCCCGGATAACCCACAGGGCCTACATTCTTCAGAACCAATACGCTGTTTTCATCTACCTCCAGATCCGGGTTATCAATGCGGGCTTTGTAGTCGTCGATGTTCTCAAAGACTACTGCCTTACCAGTATGTTGCATGAGCTCCGGCGAGGCGGCAGAGGGTTTTAACACAGCACCATTTTCGCATAAATTTCCCTTTAGCACCACAATGCCGGATACATTATTGAAGGGCTTATCAGGGGAAGCAATTACCTCTGTATTATAACATTCGTGTTTTTCTGCATTCTCTGCTACTGTTTTACCATTTACAGTCATGGAATTTCCATGTAAATAAGGGAGCATGTTTTTAATAATGGTGGGCAGCCCGCCGGCATAGTAGAGGTCTTCCATAAAATGCTGACCTGAAGGCTGCAGGTTTGCCAGCAGAGGGATATTTGCAGAGAGGCGGTCAAAATCGTCGATGCTGAGTTCCACCCCTATTCTGCCGGCTATTGCCAGCAGGTGTATTACAAAATTGGTAGAACCACCAATGGCTGCATTCACCATGATGGCATTTTCAAAGGCTTCCCTGCTCAATATATGGGACAAGCGCCTGTTTTCCTTTACCATTTTTACTATTTCGATACCGGAATACTGCGCAATGACCTTACGCCCGGCATCAGGAGCAGGAATGGCAGCATTGCCGGGCAGGGAAATGCCCAAAGCTTCTACCATACAGGCCATGGTGGAGGCAGTGCCCATCACGGCACAGTGGCCGTCGCTTCTGCACATGCCAGCCTCTGCCAGGCTCATTTCCATATCTGTCATGGTACCTGTTTTGTAGGCTTCGCTGAACCGCCACAGATCCGAAGTACCAATGCTACGACCCCGGTGTTTCCCTGTTAGCATGGCGCCGCCTGATACTACAATGGTGGGCAGGTCTACACTACAGGCCCCCATCACCAGCGAGGGGGTTGTTTTATCGCAACCACATAGCAGCACCACCCCATCCAGGGGGTTTGCCCGAATGGATTCTTCCACATCCATGCTGGCCAGGTTTCGGTAAAGCATGGCTGTTGGTTTGATGAGGGTTTCGCCCAGCGACATGACTGGAAACTCTACAGGATATCCACCGGCTTCCAGTACACCCCGTTTCACAAACTCGGCCAGCTCCCGGAAATGAGAGTTGCAGGGGGTTAGTTCTGACCAAGTATTGCAGATGCCTATGATGGGCTTCCCCTCCAGTTCGTAAGCGGGAATTCCCTGCTTTTTCATCCAGGCCCTGTATATAAAACCGTCTTTTCCCTTTCTGCCAAACCAGTTCCTGCTTCTTAATTGCTGTTCATCCATAGTTAATGAAATTTTTTATGCGTAGCTACGGTCTCATGCTGTTGGAAAGTATGCATACCAGGATCCTATTATCAGTGGGTAAAAGCTACAATAAACCTCTTACACCCAAAGGAAATTGATAAAGTAAATGGACCCGAGCTGTTGTTTGTAAGCTGTTGTGAAAGCCTAAGTTAATTTTTAAAGCTCCCTATCAAAAATTTTCTACTAGTTTAACCTGAATATTTTACACAACTCCGCAGTACAAATCCAGAGAGGGCAGCAGCCGATATCAGGGGAAAGATATGGCCAGTGAGCCCGTCACAAAGGTATTGGATTCTTTGTACCCCCCATCCACAGCAAAAAGCGGTTCATTACTCCTGAAACTTCTTGCTTCAATTCTAAACATAGTATTTTTCTGAATATAAAAATCGAAATTAGCGGAAATACCAAAGGTTTCAAATCCTGCTGGGGCGCCATACGAGATGATTACACCATCTGGATCATCATAATACTCTGCTCTGGCAGCTACAAATAACCTTTCCGATATTGCTACTCTCCCGATGATAACAGGTGTATACCAGACATGCCAATTGTTTTGCTGAATGCTGCCCTGTGGATGGGTTCTGGATCTTTGAGATCCTATATCAAAACCATAAATAAGCTGTAAGTTTTGGGTTGGCTTCAGCTCCAGATACAGGTTATTGAATAGTCTTGTCTGGTTCAGCGAATCATGCGCCTCGCTGCCCGCAAATGTACTCCAGTTCAGGGCCAGCCCTTTATGTGGATGATAATGAAGCTGCGTGCCCATACCCGGCACCTGATTGCCAAATGGGCGTGCAATGCGTTGCCAACCATTGGTTACCAGGGCAGATAAAGACCAGGCTTCTGAAATATCCCAGCTAAGTTTGGCGCCGCTTAGGAAATAGGGGGAGTTTTCTGCCAGCAATGATCTGGTAAGGGTGGGATTCTGGATAGATATTGCACTTTCGAACCCTATATGCGAGGGAAAAATTCCAGCATCCAGCCAGAGGCTGCGCCTCTTGTTCAGGGCCACTCCCACATTGGCTTCAAAAATATTCTTCAGCAGGTTCTCCTCATCAGCATAATTATCCTGGGCATAAGTACCGGCCATCAGACCAAGATTCACGCGAACACCTTTCTGTGTAAAGGTTGCTTGCAGCATGGCCAGATTTACATTGAATTCATTGTGCCGGTTGTGATTGTACAGAAAGGGCTGTCTAATATGATCATCGGGACGATTGAAATCATAAGCATAATAGGTATCTAAAAAGCCTTTAATCTTAAATAAGGTTTTTAATGAATCTGTTTGCCCGTAAGAAATGATCGGAAGGGCAGTAAGAAGAAGAACAGCAGCGAGTGCTTTTCGAAAAAAGATAAAAGTAAACATTAAATCAAAATCTTAGTTAAAAGCACCGTAATCAGCGCTTACCCCTCATTTAATCATATTGGCTACAGTTAAGTTTTAATGATTCCATTGCGTGTTCTGCAGCCTGCTGCCCTGCACCTATAATTGCTCCTGAAATATTGTAAAAGTAGGGTCTTAAATCCAGTTTCTGCAAAACATTGAAACGGCGGCAGAGATTAATAAGAGAAGTAATAACACCCACCTCCTATATGAAAGCAAACCACCACCCGCTACAGGAACAACGCAGAAAGTTTTTAAAAGGATTTTCACTGGCACTGGGTACCACAGCCCTGGGTGTGCCCTTATTCTCTCTTAGTTCCTGCCAGTCGAGCAACACCACCGGCGAACAGGCAGGAACTGTTGAGCAGGGGCAGCAAAATGAAACAGGCAGCCAAAACAGGAAAATGGGTATTGCCCTGGTAGGACTGGGACAATATAGCGCTAATCAGCTGGCCCCTGCCCTGCAGGAAACACAGGACTGCTACCTGGCGGGTATTGTAACTGGTACTCCCAGCAAAGCCGACGAGTGGAAACAGAAATATAATATACCGGATAAAAACGTCTACAACTACGAGAACTTCGACTCAATTGCTGATAATCCGGATATAGATATTGTGTATGTGGTGCTGCCCAACAGCATGCATGCAGAATATACGATTAGAGCCGCCAGGGCAAAAAAACATGTAATCTGTGAAAAGCCTATGGCGACCTCTGTAGAAGACGCACAGCGTATGCTGGATGCCTGCAGGGAAAACGGGGTGCAGCTGGCCATTGGATACCGCCTGCACTACGAGCCTTTTAACTTAAGGGTAATGGAACTGGGACAGCAACAGGTATACGGAAAGGTGCTGAGTATACAGGCACAGAATAGTAAAGATGTCACCAGCGGCAATCTGGATATCTGGCGTCTGAAGAAAGACCTGGCAGGCGGCGGCCCCCTGATGGACATGGGTATATATGCAGTGCAGGGCGCCTGCTACACAGTAGGTAAAACACCGGTAGCCATTACTGCACAGTTTGGAGAGGTTACCCACCCCACCTATTTTTATGAGGTGGAACAGTCCATTAGCTGGTCTATGGAGTTTGATGACGGGCTGGTTGCCGACTGCAAAAGCAGCTATGCAGAAAACAACAGCTTCCTGAAAGGCAAGGCCGAAAATGGCTGGTGGACACTGGATCCTGCCTATGCCTATGATGGCAAAAAGGGCGAAACCCACGAAGGCAACTTGGATCTGCCCAATATTTATGAGCAGGTAAGGCAGATGGACGGGCAGGCCCAAAGCTTCAGGAACAACCAGCCCTCCAAAGTCCCCGGTGAAATGGGTTACAGGGACATGCGCATCCTGATGGCTATTTATGAATCTGCCCGTAACGGAGGCAAGCGTATAACACTGTAGCACAAGCGCTACACCAACACTTCCAGGGCACCAGGCAAAATCCTGATGGTTGCTTTAACAGGTGGCCCGGCTTCGTATGTATCATCATCTGCGTGGTAACGCCATCCCTCCCATTCTACTGTTATCTTTTTGGCCGTCAGGTTAAGTGGCATACCAGCCTGATGCTTCGCTGCTGGCCCGTCTTCTACAAATTTAACAAACTCCTCCCGCTCCTCTTCACGCACCAGCACCACCTGCAGCAGGCCATCGCCCGGGTCTGCCTGGGGTGCCAGCAATATATTGGGACCTGATAGACATATATTCATAAACTGCACCGTTAGGAATTTACCACTTAACTGCTGATTATCCAGCTGTAGCGAACAGGTGGTTCCATTTTGCTTTCTGATCATTTCAATAAAACGCTTCCGTGCCAGCCCAAGCTCTTCTTCACGGTTTGTTGTGTCGGTATCATCTTTAGAATGTTCCCTTATGAGCCTTGGCAGCAGGCCAAAGCCGGCAGACTCCAGAAAAGGGATTTTTATATCATCATATTCCAGCAGCCCTACATCAAAACTTTTTTTTCTGTTCAGGTCCAGCGCAGCGATAATCTCTGCAGGTTTACCTTTTATCCCCATACTGGTGGCAATGTTATTGGCAGTACCCAGGGGCAGCACAGCTATGGGTACTCCCTTGTTAAGCAAACGCTGTCCGGCTTTACGCACAGTACCGTCGCCACCTGCTACCACAACCAGGTCGGCTGGTACCTGCAGAAATTGATCTATATCATCTGATTTTGTATCAACATAGGTAAGCTGATAACCCTTCTTGCGCAGCGCCTGCAGTAAATCTTCTTTATCTACAGGATTAAATCCTGATTGTGGATTATGTAATAAGGTCACGCGTATGGCCATCTGGATCAGTTTTTAGGGGATGAAGTGTTATGATAACTACCCTGGCTATAATCTGGTTATAGCCTTGTAAACAACCTGAAATTGCTATGCGAATCTTAATTGCCAACGACGACGGAATTTACAGCCCAGGCATTTTAGCCCTGGCAGAGGTTGCCTCACAATATGGTGAAGTCCGGATTGTGGCCCCTGATGTAGAACAATCTTCAATGGGGCATGCCATCAGTGCTTCACGCCCTTTACGCTACAAAAAAACAAAAATAGGCGACTTTAATGCCTACCGGGTTAATGGTACCCCTGCTGATTGTGTAGCGCTGGGCCTGTTCCATTGGGATCAGCAGGTAGATATTGTACTTTCAGGTATCAACCTGGGCACCAACCTGGGTAATTCCGCCTGGCATTCCGGAACCCTGGCAGCAGCAAAACAGGCAGTGCTGTTCGGGTTCAGAGGCATTGCCTTCAGTACCCCCGTTTCACAGGATCAGCCTGATTTTGAAGCCATCAAACCCTCTGTAAGACAATGCCTGGAGCTGTTGCTGACCCAGGATGATCTTTCACTGATCAATATAAACATTCCTCCCAATGCCAGGGGTCTGCGCTGGGCACGGCAATCCCTCAGACATTATGATGGAAAAGTAATACCGGGCACCGATCCTATGGGCAGGGAGCATTACTGGTTTACGGTTGTGCCGATAGAGGTTACAGAACAGGATACCGACCGCTGGGCAGTGGAAAATGGCTACGTCTCCATCACTCCTTTAACACTTGACTTAACCAATCAAGAGGAGCTGGAAAAAGCCAAAGCACGCATGCTACAGTAGTTTTACTGCCTGAATAATATGCTACTAATAGAGTAAATATGGAGCTGCCGTAAGAGTATACCCTAAGCATTGTAAGCTGTACAGGCCCATCAATTTATTTTGTTTTGAACCAGTCATTTTCAAAACATATCCGGGTGTGGCAACAGTTTAATTGCTGCTCTGTTCCTTAGCTAAAACAAGGGGTATGTCAGAAAATAATATTAAGGGAATTATACTCTCCCTGGGAAGCGTCAATGCAGATTTTCAGGTAAGGATTGACCAGAAGCCCGGAGAAACAACCACCATGCTGGCGCATGATTTTAAGAGATTTAGTGGTGGAAAAGCTGCAAATGTGGCTTTTATTGCCCGTCGCTTAGGAGTAGCTGCGGCTGTTCTTGGCCATGTAGGCAATGATGACCTGCACAAACAAGCTTTGGGAGCACTCGAAGAAATGGGGATAGACCTTCAGTATGTTAAAAAAGTAGAGGGCGCCACAACTGGTTTTTCTATGATTGTTGTACCACCTGATGGTAAAAAAAATATCATACTGGCTACCAATGCCAACGATGCATGGGAAGAAGGTGATCAAGAACAGGTTAACAAAGCCATTAAAGATGCTCCCAAAGGCTCTGTGCTGGTGGTAGATTATGAGGTCCCTGCTTTTATTGTAGATAGTGCCATCAAATCAGCCCAAGCCAGTGGTATTCCGGTTATTCTCGATCCTTCACCAACAGATCGTGTCAACAAGGATTTATTTTCAAGCATCGATTATATTGTACCGGATGCTTCCGAAACGGAAAGCCTTACCGGCATCTGGCCAGATTCTGAAGAAAGTGCAGGCCGGGCTGCCCGTAAACTATTAGAGGCAGGGGTAAAAACAGCAATTGTAAAGCTGGAAGACGGCGGCTGTGTAGCCGCCAATGAACATGAAAGTTTTTACATACCACCTGTTAAGGTAGAGGTAATAGATACTACCGGTGCAGGCGATGCCTTTGCCGGTGCGCTGGCCACTGCTGTTCTGGAAAAGCAAAGCCTGCGGGAAGCTGCCTGTTTTGCCGTTGCAGCCTCTGTGGCAGCGGTAACTGCCTATGGCTCACAACCTGCCTACCCCTCCCGCGAGCGCCATCGGGAATTTTATGAAAAGGTGAGTGCCCAGCTAAAGAAATAATAAGATGAGCACTGACCAGGTAAACATCAAGGACTGGAGCATTACGTACCAGCATTACGACCCGGCCGACGAAGGCCGCAGGGAAGCTTTGTTTGCCATTGGCAATGGGTATTTGGTTTCCAGGGCAGCCGCACCGGAGGCATCAGAAGAGGCTATTCACTACCCCGGCACTTACAAAGTAGGTTGTTATAACAGGCTCTCTACTATGGTAGAAGATCAGGAGGTGGAAAATGAATCGCTGGTGAACCTGCCTAACTGGTTGCCACTTAGCTTCCGCATAAACGGCGGCAGCTGGTTTTCCGCAGATGGAGTTGAGCTACTCAGCTACCAGCAGGAGCTGAACATGAAAGTGGCGGTTTTGTTACGCCGGATCCACTTCAGGGATGAGGAAGGCCGGGAAACAAAGCTGCTGGAAAGGCGCTTCGTTAGCATGGCACAGCCGCACCTGATGGGGTTACAGCTGGAGCTGGAAGCGCTAAACTGGTCGGGGCTGCTGGAGGTAAGAAGCGGCCTTGACGGCAACGTACAGAATAACAATGTGGAACGCTATTCCCCTTTCAGGAAGCAGCACCTAGAAACAGTTTACACCAGGTCCATATCAGAAGAGAGTCTAGAATTGGTCTCCCGCACCCTGCAATCCCGGATCGACATTGCCCTGACTGCCCGTACGCGTATCAGGATCTCCGGCCAGGATGTTGATGCTGAACGTAAAACAGATGCTGATACAAACCGGATCATATGTTACCTGAGGCTGCAGGTAGAAACTGGAGCAAAGGTGCAGATAGAAAAAATTGCAGCTTTACACACTTCCCAGGACCAGGCTATTGCCCACAGTTCTGAAGCTGCCCGTAAGACCCTGGCAAAAGCAGAAGGTTTTGATGAGCTTTTGGAAGAACACCGCAGGGCCTGGGAACAGCTCTGGGAGCATTGTAAGCTGGATATGGCCCTGGAAGAGCAGCTGCCTTATTTCAGGCTGCACATGTTCCAGATACTGCAAAACATTTCCCGCCATACTACAGATCTGGATGTTGGTATTCCTCCCAGCGGCTGGCAGGGCGAGGAGTACCATGGCCATATTTTCTGGGATGAATTATTCATTTTTCCTTTCCTGGCCTACCGGTTTCCTACAACTGCAAGGGCTTCGCTGTTGTACCGCTACCGCCGTTTGGATGAAGCCCGCACCCTTGCTGAAAAAGCCGGATGCCGCGGGGCCATGTTTCCCTGGCGCAGTGCCAGCAGCGGCCGTGAGGAAACTCCTCTCCTGCAATATAACCTGTACTCCGGCCACTGGATGCAGGACGACACCTACCTGCAGCACCACATCGGATCCATTATTGCCTATAGCATTGCCAATTATGTTGAAGTTACCAACGATCAGCAGTTTCTGGCAGAGTACGGTGCAGAAATGATACTGGAAATTGCCCGCTTCTGGGCCAGTAAAGCCATTTTTAATCCTGAACGAGGGCGTTACGAGATAAAGGGCGTAGTTGGTCCGGACGAACACCATACCCGATACCCTAAAAACCATCCGCTGGCTGGTTCAAGTGGTCATCCGGGAGGAGCAGGCATCAACAATAACACCTACACCAATGTAATGGCAGCCTGGACACTTGGACAGGCTGGGCGTATGTACAGTCAGCTGCCGGAACAGCGCCGACAGGAACTTGCCAAGCTCCTGGATCTTCAGGAAGACGAACCCGCGATGTGGGATAATGTGAAGAAAAATATGTATCTGCCAGTTCTGGAAGAGGGCATGTTGGAGCAATTTGAAGGCTTTAGTAAGCTTGAAGATTTTTATCTGCAGCAATACAGGCAGAAACATGACTACAACCGCATAGACTGGACTCTGGAAGCTGAAGGAGATTCTGTGGCAAATTATAAGCTTGCCAAACAGGCAGATACATCCCTCCTGCTCTACCTCTTTCCGCCTGCAGAACTACTTGACTTACTTCAGGAAATGGGATATTCCATCAGTATTGACGACCTGCATAGAACGATCCAACACCAGATAGCTTATACTGCAAATGAATCCAGTCTCTCCCGTATAGTTTTTGCAGGGGCACTTGCCCATCTGGACCCACAGAACTCCTGGAAATATTTTAAGGAAGCCCAGTACATAGATCTCTCTCCGGAAGAAGACAACGGCAGCTCGGAGGGTATTCATCTGGGAGCCATGGGAGGCACACTGGGGGTTCTGCAGCATCATTACCTTGGCATTGAAGTAATATCAAATACCTTGGTGATTAACCCGGCGCTGCCTCCGGAACTGGATTGGGTGAAGATCGGCCTTACATTTCATGGAGTAGCCATCTGCTGTACTGTTTCTTCTGATCAAATAGAAATCCGCTCCGAGGTTGCAGTTGCAGCCAGTATAAAAGTAGGACATGTAAACCAGGTCCGGGAGCTCTATCCGGGTACTACTGTCACTTTCAACCTGGAGCAAAAATCCTGAAGTCATAGCAGAGCATGTGCTGATAATTTAAGGGCTTGCTTAAATCAGATAACATTGAGCAGCAAAGGCCTGCATCAGATCTTTGCCGGCTGATTTCTAAACCTTAAGGCAGTATTTTGATTTGGTTAATAGATCTGCATATTATATTCAATCCCCATGAGCAGCACTTTAACACTTATAATTGTCAGCATCGTCCTGCTATTTATCGTACTCATTTCCTTATTCATTTTCAGAACTTCTGTGGAAATAATGCTGGAAGAAGATGATATCCTTGTTTTAAAATACCCCCTTAGTACCAAAAAAATAGACCTGGCGGAGGAACTGGAAAACTGGAAGGTACAAAAAGCACATTACATACGGTGGGGTATCATTTACTCCATCAACATGCTGTTAAAAAGTGGTAAGCGTATAAATGTAAATTCCCGCTTCAGCCAGCACAACTACGAAACTCTGCACCACCACCTGAGCAGCAGGTTTGCAAATAGAGAGGTTGCTGATAACTAAAAGGCTGATGAATATTCCACCCTTCTATAAAATGCCATCTATATCAGGTGCGGGTACTGGTGCAAGCCTTTGATACAAAGAATCTGCTTCCTCCTGATTATCAGGAACAGGAAATTTACCATTGTACCGGTTACAGTCTGTTTCTACGCTCAAAGGAGTGGCGGGTGCATCAAAAGTAGTTTTTTTGAATCCCAGGGCCGGATCCTTCATTACTTTGCTCATAAACCTGTCCCAGATAGGCAGCGCTGTGCGTCCCCCTTGTCCGGATACCCAGCTGGGGAACCTGATATTACGGCTGTCGCCGCCCACCCAGGCACCGGCCACAAGCTCTGGCGTAACGCCCATGAACCAACCATCGGATGCATTTTGGGTGGTTCCTGTTTTGCCACCAATTTCCATTTTCTGCAGCAGCGCAGGCGACAAACGTGTTGCACTGCCCCCGCTAAGTTCTGTGGCGCCTTTCAGCATGTGCAGCATCAGGTAGGCGGTTTCTTCGTGCAGGGCTTCTACAGTCTTAGGTTTGGGCTCATACAACACATTGCCGTTTTTATCTTCTATTCGCACAATATAGAAGGGTTGGGTATGCACTCCTTTATTCACAAAAGTGCTGTAGGCGCCTACCATCTCAAGTACTGATATATCGCTGGTGCCAAGGGCTAGCGATAAAACAGGGTCCATCTCGCTGGTGATGCCTGCCCGCCGTGCCAGGTTTACCACGTTGTCCGGTTTCATTTTAAACATGATGTCGGCTGTAACAGTGTTTACAGACAGGGCCATGGCTTCCCGCAGCGACATAGGAGCATTGGTATATTTACCATTTGAATTTTTGGGCTCCCACATGGTGGAACCGTTGCCTGTCGGATAGCTGCGGGGAATATCATAAACCGAAAAACAGGGCGAATAGCCATTCTCGATGGCAGTGGCGTAAACAAATGTTTTAAAAGTAGAACCGGGTTGACGCTTGCCCTGCAGAACATGATCATATTGAAAGTTCCTGTGATTGATGCCACCGACCCAGGCCTTAACCGCGCCTGTATAGGGGTCCATGGCCATAAAACCCGTATGCAGAAAACGCTTGTTGTACCGGATGGAATCCAGAGGCGACATCAGGGTATCTATTTCTCCTTTATAGGAGAACACGCGCATTGGGCGTTTAGTCTTCATCACGATCCATACTGAGTCAGCATTGCTGCCCCATTTGCGTACCAGCTTGCGGTAGTGCTCAGTCTTTTTTGCTTCCTGCTCTATATAACCCTTAATTTCCTGGTGCTCATCATCGATCCAGGGGTTCCGGCTCCCCCACTCTTTATTGAACTGTGCCTGCAGCTGTGCCATATGGCCGGCTACTGCCTCTTCGGCATGTTTTTGCATGCGGCTGTCAATGGTGGTATAGATCTTCAGTCCATCTTTATAAATATCGTAGTTATTTTCCTTTGCCCACTTTGCAAGAAAACCTTTGAGGACAGATCTGAAATAAGGAGCAAGGCCTTCATTATGATCCTCACGCCTGTAATCTAGCTTAAGGGGCAACCGCTTAACGGAATCTGCTACATGTTGCGTCAGGTAGCCGTACTTCACCATCTGGTTGATCACAACATTGCGGCGGTGGGTGGCATTATTTGGATTCCGCACCGGACTTAAGCGGGAAGGATTCTGAACGATACCAGCAAGCGTTGCTGCTTCCTGAATATTCAAATCTATGGGCGTCTTATTAAAAAAAGTTTGTGAGGCTACCTTGATACCAAAAGAATGGCTGCCAAAATCAACCGTATTGAGGTACATGGCCATCAGTTCATCTTTGGTGTAGGTTGATTCCAGGCGAACGGCAAGGATCCATTCCTTTGTTTTCTTAATCAGCATGTCCAGCTGGTAGTTAAGACCGCTAAGCCTGCCTTCGAACTGTTCGTCCACCCGCAGGTCAAACAGCACTTTTGCCGTTTGCTGCGAAAGCGTACTGCCTCCTCCCTTGTTCTGACCAAGCAGAATAGACTTTACAGCCACACGAATAAGCCCCACCCCATCAATGCCGGAATGGCTCCTGAAACGAGCATCCTCAACTGCGGTCAGGCTTTTCACCAGGTTGGGTGATATTTCATGATAAGTTACATTTACCCGGTTTTCCCGAAAGTACTTTCCAAGCAGTTTGCCATCAGAGGAGATCAGCTCAGAGGATAGATCTTTCTCTGCATTTTCCAACATGTTGGTGCTGGGCATATCTCCGTAAAGACCAAACAGATCTATGCTTACAGAATAAATATACAGGGGAATCAGCAGCAGGAGGCCAAAGAAAAAGCTCCACATGCCGATCACGATATTTCTGTATAGCCGTTGCTTACGATCAGCTGTATTATTCTCTTTTCTTTTCCTGTTTTTTACTGCCACCATCTTTCAGAAAATCATGTTGATCATATCCTCTCACCCATCATTTAGCTGCTGTATAATCTGTATCACTGCTAAACAATGTGGCCCGCTGTATCATCTTAAATGCGTTTATAGCATTTTATTCGTTTGAAGTGCAGGTAATTAATTCCGGAGCCACAGCTGGCACAGCAGGAGTTATACTCGAAAATATGCTTTATCTGCAGATATAGAAATATTTGGCTAACATTAAATGTTGGTGTAGATGTAAGCAAAGGGTAGAATTGGCAGATTATTAAAGTGGTTTGCTCCTGGAGATTGAAATGTTACCACAAAAAATAAACCCGCGGGTTGTAGGGTTTACAACAGGCGGGTTTTATATGATAGGAATTTTGCTAAATCACTTTTTGATCTTATGTCCTACTTCACTCTGCCAGTCCTGCTGAGTAGCAGAAAGGAACTCACTCCGATTCCAGGTTTGCAAGCTGCTAGGATTTCCGGCATCTTTTCTGGCAATGTATATTTCATGACCGGGGCGATCGGTAATCTTATAACCGCAGGAGCGCAGCATGGCTTCGATACCTGCATGGTTGGGCAGCCACCAGTTGGTCGGGTCGCCGGCAAATTTATGCTCTACGAAAGCCATTTTTGGCCAGCCCTCCTTCAGCAGATCCTGACGGTCGTTTATGGTCCTGTCCCAGGTGTCCTTTTCGGCGGTTTCGCCAGGCATGCTGAGGGTCTGAAATACCATCATATCCTTATTTTTCTCAGCCAGTACATCCAGTGCCAGCAATGGATAGCGCAGGTGGTACAGTACGCCCATAAACCAGATCAGGTCGAACTGTTCATCCAGCTTTGCCAGGTCATATACCTGCATTTGCTGAAAGCGCACCTGCTTCTGCAGCTTCATTTTACCGGCGGCCCATTCTGCCTGTTTCAGGTAGTGGGTGTCTACATCGATACCCAGCACATCGGCTCCCCTGCGCGCCAGTTCAAAGGTATAGAACCCTGCATTGCAACCTACATCCAGCACTCGCCATCCGGAGAGATCTTCGGGTATATAAGGAGCAATCTCGTTCCATTTGAACTGGGGAAAATTGCCCAGCCAGTGATCTGGCGCAGTCTGTACCCCATCCGGCAGATGCAGGTTATGAAACCACGGCTTAAGACTTTCTATTTCTTTCTGTAAAGTTTCCATTTTTAAGCAGGTTTTAGCATTTCCAGTGCATAGCTCTCCAGTTCTTCGGCCCTTTTGGCAGCTGTGTGCAGCTTAAGCACTTTGGCTTTTGCCCTGTTTCCTATTTCAACACGTTCCTGTTCCGGCATTTCGCGGATAAATTTCAAGGTATCTGCAGCCGAGTAACTTACCAGTATTTCATCTCCAAATGAGAAGAAGCTGTCCAGGCCTTCCCAATAATCACTGATGATGGGCGTTGCACAGGCCGCTGCTTCGAAGAGACGCACGCTGGGTGAGTGGCCCATGCGGATCATATCGGCACGGGTAATATTTTGGGTGAAGCGCAGCTGGTTATAAAAGTGGCGGTGTTTTGACGGAGGCAGGTGCTCCAGCCGCCCCACATTGGCAGGCCATTGAATGGTAGCCGGGTACTGCGGGCCTGCCACAATAAACTTACCCTCCTGCCACTGACGAGCTGCCTCCAGCATCAGTTGATCGAGCGGCGGCTGCCGGTCATCACTGTAGGTGCCCATATAACCCAGATCGTATTCTCGTATCGTTTCTGTCTCGGGATAATAGAGCTCCGGATCTACCGAACAGTAGAGCGGCAGGGCCTGCTGTGCCCCCATTTCACGCTCCAGGTAGTCCAGCACGGTGCCGCCTGAAAAAGAAAGGTATAAATTGTACTCAGGAATCAGCGCCTTATCCAGATAATCGCAGACACCTTTTTGCACCTGTGCAATGGTCACAGGGGTATCAATATCATAAAAGGCACGCACACCTCCGGCTATTTTGTTCACCCAGCTTCCTACAGCAATGCCTTCGGGCACATAAGAACCTACTATCACCATATCTGCCTCCTTCACCACCGGTTCAAAGCGCTGCTTTAGGTCATCCACAGATGAATATAAAGAGGTCTGGCAGTATGGCGGATTAGGCAGATCTCGCTGGGAGGCATACCATGGTTTGTCGTGCTCCAGGAAAGTTACATTGTGCCTACGCTTGCTGAGTTCCTTTACCAGGCTGCGGAAAGTTGTAGCATGACCGTTTCCCCAGGAGGAGGTGATGGTGAGCCCGATGATCACGATTTTGAGTTCTTTCCTGCTCATGCTTCTACCTTTAAATGTTTCTCCAGGATTTCCTCAAACTGTTTGGCCCGGTGGCGGTAGGTATGTTCCGACAGCACCCGCTGTAAGGCAGCCTCTCCAATGGCTTTTGCTTTTTCTGGGGTCAGGTCCTGCAGGATATCAGCCACTTCCGCACCATTGCGGGCTACCAGCACCTCAGTACCGGGTTCCAGGAACAGCTCTATCCCTTCCCAGTAATCGGTGATAAGGCAGGCACCTGCACCGGCAGCTTCGAACACACGGGTGGCAGGCGAAAAACCATTGCTGGCCATGCTTTCACGGCTGATGTTCAGGACTGCCAGGGGGGTGCAGTTAAAGGCATTATGGTCATTGGTGCTTACATGACCAATGTAGTCTACATTAGGTGTCATGGGTTTATCGGCCCAGCCACTGCCTCCCAGGATAAACTTCTTCTCTGGCATGAGCGAGGCTGCTTTCAAAAAGAACTCTTCTACCCGCTGTTCCCGGTCTGGCAGGCGGTTACCCAAAAAGGCAAGATCGCAGGTAAAATCTTTATTTTCCGGCACCGGATAATGGGTGGCAGGATCAAGTGCATTATAAATAGGAATACAGGCTTTTGCACCCAGCGCTGTATATTTTTCAATCACAGGGTCGCCGCCCCCGTAGGTAAAGATATAATCGTACTGGGGTATAAGTGCCTTGAATGGGTTCTGCGGATTTGAGTGAACGCTATGCAAAGTAGCAGGTGCATCCACATCCCAGAAGGCGATCAGCTGTCCTTCCTTACGTCCCTTCAGCACCGCTGCCTCCAGGAACTCATCCAGCACTCCAACACCACTGGCTTTTACAATCAGGTCTGCCGCAGCTGCTTCCTTCAACATCTCCCCTGCTGCTTGTTCAGTAGGTGCATACACCCTTACGGTGGCGTATTCAGGATTGTCTATATCCCGATTTTGCTGTCGCTCATAAGCATCAGGCTCATAAAAAGTAACCTGGTGTCCGCGTTCATGCAAAGCGCTGATGATGCCCCTGTAATAGGTAGCGGCTCCATTCCAGTATGCCGAAACCAGCGAAGAGCCAAAAAATGCTATTTTCATGTAGTTCTGGGTTTTTATTGTTTGGGTATGGGGTTTGAGGTATGAGGTATGGGGACAGGAGATACGGATTCAGTTACCTATCAACTTCTCAATTCCATAGATGAGCCATTTAATTTATTCTGCAGCTTTCTATACTACTGGCGGCCCGCACATACCCCATACCTCATACCTGTTCTAACTTTGGCTTTGTAGTCTGCAGTTCTTCGTAGATCTGCATCAGCTCCTTTACCCGGTGGGCACAACTGTGTTTTTCTCTGATGGCCCTTAAGCCATGTACTGTTAACTCACGTGCTTTGTATGGATTAGTCAGTACCTCCTGCATGGCCTGTTTCATTTCTTCGCCATTCTTCACCATAAGGAAATCCTTGCCCGGCTGGAAAAGTCCTTCTGCATCTTCCCATGGAGAAGAGATCAACGGAATGCCACAAGCCATGGCCTCGAAGGGACGAATGGTTGGAATACCAGGAAGGGATTGGGTGTAGTAACGGCGGGGTACATGCACCGTAAATGAATACTGACTGAAGATAACAGGAGCCATATAATTGGGCAGCCAACCTTTGTATTCAATACCAGCCTCTTTTAGTCTCTTTTTTGCATGCTCCGGATAACGAACTCCATATATGGCAGCCTTGAGTCCCAGCTCCTCCACCGGTCTGATCAGGAATTCCTCCAACTCCTCTGCACGTTCATCATCGCCCCAGTTGCCAATCCAGACCAGGTCCCCCAGATGCTCTTCTGTAGCCCTTGGATAGAAATGGCGCATATCGGCAGCCTCGTGCCAGGTCCATACCTTTTTGGCCCATCCCTTTTTCAGATAAATATCCCTGATCACCTCCCCGAAGGCCAGTACACCATCATAGTTGCTTAGGTCATAACGGCTCATTTCTTCCGGTGCGGATACAGATCGATGATGGGTATCGTGAAACAGCAAGGTATATCCATAGCGTTCCTTCAGCTCCCCGATTCTGCTCACCAGCTCACTGGTGTTCCATTCATGCACAATCACCATGTCAGCATCCTGCACCAGGGCAGCATAATCAGTTTCTGCAGGAAAGTAAAAATTGGTTTTCAGCAACGGAAACGCCTTTTTGAAATTGCTGACGGCTGCACCGCCATGCTCCTTCACCATATTTTCATAGCTCCATCCATCAGAGGGTTCGAACACATCCACCTGGTGTCCTTTGGCCATAAGATCTGCAACAACGCCTCGCAAAAAGTGAGCATTCCCGTGGTTCCAGCAGGAGATGAGCGAGTGATAAAAAAGTTTTATTTTCATGAGTCTAAATTGATCGGTTAAACTATCTGTTCTGGCTTCAATGCCTTATCAGCTACAGTATTCTGACTATTGAGCAATGCTTTGTAATAATGTAAATAGGCAGCAGCTCCCGCACCGGGATTAAAATCTGCAGCACGTTCCCGGGCTAATGTACCCATCCGTTCCCTGATTTGCGGATTTCTGATCAGAAAATCCAGTTTGCTCCTGATATCTTCAGGATCATGGGGATTTACAAACTGGGCCACCCCCTGCCAGTTTTCACGCAGGCTGGGTATGTCTCCCAGTACCAGGGCACATCCTGAAAGGGCCGCCTCCAGAATACTAAGCCCGAAGGGTTCATATCTGGCAGGCATGATATAGATAGCCGCTTTAGCCATTTTTTCGGCTAATGCAGCAGGCTCCAGTCTTCCCAGCAACTCCAGGTGGTGATAGGCCAATTCCTGTCCGTTACCGGGATGCAGGTTATCGCCGGCTATCGCTATAGGCCAGGCTAACTCTGCAGCTGCCTTTTCACAGGCGGCCAGGTTCTTGGCTTCATCCCAAAGCCGGCCTGCACTTAAAATGAATTTTTCTTTTGTACCTGGTTTAAAATAGCTGCCATCTCTGCTGTTAGCAATTACCCCATCCTGCACAAAAGGGCCATAATAATACCTTAACTGCTCCAGGTAAGCTTTGGTTGGTGCCAGCACCAGGTCTGCGGCCCCTAATCCTTTCTTAACCCTCCTGGCATAGGTAGTATAGTTTTCCGGTGCCTCTACACCCTTCACCGCCTTCCACCAGGAAAGTACACAGGAGTGCCCTACCATCAGCACCGGTGCCTGCCAGGGCAAATCCCCATGGCAGTAATTGTTCAGGTGGATCAGGTCGGGCTGAATCTCTTTCTCCAGGGCCAGCAGCCACTCTCCTGCCGCATCTACCTCCCGCCATGGCTGCTCCATCCATTCCAGCTGGTAACTAGCAGTATGCAATATTATGTTTTTTAGAGCGGCAGCCTCTTTCTTCTGAGCTGTTGTAGGTAGCTTACCCATAGTGGCCAGGTGCACCTCTACGCCCAGTGGCTGCAGAGCCTTTACCAGTTCCAGTGCATAGGTCCATACCCCACCGACTGTGTCGGCTGTCATTAAAATAGTTTTCGGCGACAGCTCACATACGGCCATAGATGCGATCAAGGGTTTTAGCTACTTCTACAATGGTTTCTGATTCAGCATTGAATTTATCGCCAGCTGCCAGCCTTCTTGTCCAGTCGGAAATGGGGCGCCCGCCCCAGTCATCTGGCCCCTGAAACAACACCTCTGTCTGTGTGCGGTTAAACCGCAGGGCTTTAAAATCATAGAACGATCCACTCATGTTGCGGAAGGCAACACCGCCATTGGTGCCATAAAAATTAGCCTGTATATCAGCCTCCTGCCCTGATGGCAGATTCCAGGAACAGATAAGCTGCAGGGATGTTTCGCCGCCGTTTGGAAGCTTTAGTTTTATAAGCGCACTGGCATAATCTTCTACCTGCTCCTGTAGGTTAGTGAGTGGCTGGCCTTTTGAAAACAGGTTGCTGCTCACAGAAGTTACGTCGGGGTTGTTGAGCGACCAGTAAACCAGGTCCATCAGGTGAATACCCAAATCTACCACACAACCTCCACCAGATAGTTTAGGGTTGTAAAACCATTCCTTATCAGGACCCCATGCATTATGAAAAACCAGTTCTGCTGCATAAATATGTCCAAGCTCGCCGCTCCGGATGATGTCATACAGCTGGCGGAAACAGGTATAACGGTAGCAGAGATCAACTCCCAGCAACAGGTTGTTTTTGCGTGCCGCCTCTACAACGGCACTGGTTTCTGTAGCATCACGTCCCAGGGGTTTCTGACAGAAAACTGCCTTACCCTTGTTGAGTGCAGCAATGCTCTGCCCGGCATGCAGGGCACTGGGCGAGGCAATGACCACACCGTCCACATCAGCATCCAGCAGTGCTTCAAAACTTTCGTAAGTTTGAGCGTTGGGGGCTACAGAAAGTGCCGCTTCCAGATTTTCGGTGCCAGGTTCCAGAATGCCGGCCACTTCTGCCAATTCCCCCTTCACCAACGCCTCCATCCTGTTTCTGCCAATCCAGCCCACTCCAACGAATGCGAGCCTGGGTTTGCCTGTTTTTAAATTACTTTGTGGTATATCTTTCTCTTTTGTAGTGGTAGCTTCTATCATAGCTTGATCAATGCTTTAAGAAAGCCATCTGGCCTTTGGGTAATACATTCGAATGCCTTATCGATCTCCTGCAGGGAAAAAGTATGGGTGTAGAGCGGCTCCGGATCTATACGGCCACTGGCTACAGCTGCTGCTGCTTCGTGCATGCCCTCCATGTAAACCTCCTGCTCCCGTTCGTGGGCATTGATCACATCCAGTCCTTTCCAGTTCCATTGCTGAATATTAACGTTGCGCATACCATCCTGGTGAAAACCAGCTATGATAAGCCTGCCCCTGTTCCGGAGCAGCTCACCGGCCAGGTTCAGCGGCCACTCTTTGCCGGTAGCCTCTATCACACGGTCGCACCACTTTTCTTCAGTGAGCTGTTTTACCTGTTCAATGATTTGCCAATGGTCATTCAGGGGTATGGTATGGTCGGCGCCGCAATCTCTGGCAACCTGCAGAGAATATTCTCTACGGCTAAGTGCTATTACGGTTGCACCTCTTTCTTTACAAAGCTGGGTGAGCAGTGCTCCCAGGAACCCAATGCCTATAATGGCGACGGTATGTCCCGGTTTTATATCGCAGCGGTTAAATATGTTGATGGCACAGCCCAAAGGTTCTCCAGGAAAAGCTTTGTCGGCCAGAGGTCCTTCCAGCTTCATGCATACCTCCTCCTCCGCTACATCATAAGCAGCATAGGCAGCGTAAGAAAGCATGGCGACACGGTCGCCGGGCTGCAGGCTTTTTACCTCCTCACCTGCTTTTACCACTATACCCCAGCCTTCGTGCCCGCCGGAACCAGGCTCCTGCGGATAGCTGAACCACTCCCGCCCTTCATAAGTAGGAATATTGGAAGCACATACGCCGCAGCCCTCCAGCTTTACCAGCACCTGTGTAGGTCCTGGTGTAGGGAGTGGTGCTTCTTTCAGCGTAATCTCGTTGTTGCCGGCAAAGGCAGCAGCAGGCATGGTTTTGGGCAGCGCTGCTTCTGGGTGTACCCTTTCGTTTTCTTCAATTGTTGTAGATTGCATAGTTGCAGAATGCATCTTCTGTTTCTTTATGTATAGTTTTGCTTGAGCTGATTATCAGGCTTTCAGTGCCTTAAGCGGCCTTACGTTTTCTGCAGGACTCTCCTGGCGGAGCCACTGGTACAGTTTCTTTATGCCTCTTTTGTAAGAGATCTGCGGCTGCCATTTGGTAGCCTGCTGAAATTTCCCAAAATCAGAAACATAATAATACTGATCACCTGGCCGCCAGTCGCCATAGCTGGTATGAGGTTGCTGCCCGTGCGCTTCGGCAATAATTTCCAGCACCTCCAGCAGACTAACTGCATTGTCGGCACCACCTCCTATGTTAAAAGCCTCTCCGCTGAAATGGTCAATATTTTTGCGTGCCAGCTCCATGGCCTGCACCAGGTCTTCTACATACAATATATCTCTCACCTGCTTTCCGTTGCCGTATATATTGATGGTTTCATCATTTAGCACCCGGATGAGGAAGTTTGCCACCCAGCCCTGGTCTTCGGAGCCGCACTGATGGGGACCATAGATACAGCTCATGCGGAATACTACTGCTTTGAGGTTATAAATGCGGGCATAATCCGATACATACTGATCTGCAGCACCTTTGGAGCACCCATAGGGACTATGAAAGCTCAGGGGCTGATCCTCATCAATACCATCCTTATAAGCAATATTAGAAGGTGTATAATTACTGCTGTTTTCGCTTAGCCTAAGCTCTGCCAGATTGCCATACACTTTATTAGTAGAAGTATAGAGCAGGCTGGGCGGGTTCTCCATTTTGCGCATGGCGTTCAATATGTTGAGCGTTCCCTTCAGGTTTACCTCAAAATCCTCTTCGGGATCGGTAACAGAAGTGGTAACAGCTACCTGTGCAGCAAAATGGTAAATGTGCGATACTTTCTGAACAGCCTTTTCTACCTCGTATGGATTGCGAATATCTGCAATGGTAATCTGTACCCTGTTTTTCCATTTGGCTTTCAGCCAGCTAAGATTCTTCAGTACGCCTTTGCGGCTTAGGTTATCGAAAATGATAACAGGTATATCCTGCGAGAGCAGATAATCAGCCATGTTGGTGCCTACAAAGCCGGCACCACCGGTAATTAATACAGGTTTTTCTTCGGGGCTGTCATCCAGTGCCAGGGGTTTTAAAGCATCCACTTTGTCTGGTATAGCCTTTAGGCCATACTCCAGCCACAGGCTGTGCAGCAGTTTTGGTGAGCCATTAAGGTTTTTGATTCCAAATGAATATTCACGTTCATCCAGGTGGAAACCATCCATTGTATTTTTTTCGGGTTCCAGGTCATACAGTGAATACCAGTAAACACGATCCAGGGGCAAATGGAGCAGTTTTGCAAATTCCTCTGCCTGCTTTAGCTCATTTTTCTGCCAGGTAGAAAACCCGCACTCCGTGATCCAGATCTTCGCTTCGCACTTATGGTAGTTGAGCATCTCCTGCACCCGCTTGATGTTTTCCATCCAGCCTTCAAAGCTAAAATCAAAAACATCCGGAAAACCATGTATACCCACCACGTCGATGTGTTGCAGGAGCTTGTAGTCTCCCATCAGGCTTAGCCAGCTGGGATCAATGGGGCTCATGCCACCAAGCACAGTTTTCTTGCCTCTTTGCTTTGCCCAATAGGCAGCATTGCCAACCATTTCGGCAAACTTCTGCCAGGCCATGTCCAGGGTATAATCCCACTCGCTTTTGTTGTTTGGCTCATTCCACAGTTCTATGTACTCAAAATATTCTCCATATTCTGTAATGAGCAGGTCCATGGTATCGGCATAGTCCTTCAGGTTCCGGGGAGGGGAAGATATCTTAGATTCTATACCCAGTGAGGGAGGTGTGTAGGTAAAGCAGGGCAGTAGTTCAAAGTGGCTGGCAAGGGTTGGCAGGAGCCAGTCGTACCACTCCTTACCTTCCGGACTAAACAAGTCAGCCCAGGAAATACCGGTTCTAAGCTGGGTAACCCCCAGTTCCTGCAGGTCTGTTATGGTTCGTTTTACCTTCTCTTTTTCGCCTATATGAAACCACTGTACAATCCCTACAGCAGGTGTATTTTTATGCTTATTCATAGTGGAATATTCTCTGATAAAAAATTATACAGTCAGACCTCTTGCCTCAAGCTCCTGCTTGGCATCAGCAACCTTATCTTCTGCAATTTGTGTTTGCAACCATTCTGCCAGCTCTTCCATGCCTCTTTCCAGGGTGTAAGAAGGCTGATACCCAAGAATTTCTCTGGCTTTTGAGATATCGGCGTAGCAATGGCGAATATCGCCTACTCTGTATTTACCTGTAATTTCCGGCAACAGGTGTTGTTTATTCATAACAGCTGCCATCTTTCGGGCAATCTCCAGGATGGTGTAGCTCTGGCCGCTGCCAATATTGAATACTTCGCCGGCGGCTTCGGGTGTTTCAATAGCCAGTCGGCAGGCACGGGCAATGTCGTAAACACTTACAAAATCGCGTTGCTGCAGGCCATCCTCAAAAATCATGGGAGCCTTATCGTTCAGGAAACGGCTGGCAAAAATGGCCAGCACCCCGGTGTATGGATTGGAAAGAGCCTGGTGGGGACCATATACATTGAAAAATCTTAAGGCAACGGTTGGTATGTTGTAGGCAGCTCCCACAATCAGACACATCTGCTCCTGATCATATTTTGAGAGGGCATAGACTGATGCCAGGTTTGGTGTTTTTGTTTCCGGAGTAGCAACCGGCTGTAAAGGATTGCCCTCCTCATCCAGCACCTCCCATTGTGCCTTTTTGAGTTGCTCTTTGGGGCGGCAATTGGCGAGTACGCTTTGGCTTTTTGCATTCTTGTAAAGGCCTTCGCCGTAAATGCTCATGCTGGAGGCTACCACCAGCTTATCTACCGGCTGATCTGCCAGTGCTTCCAGCAGCACTGCCGTGCCTATATTATTTACATCGGTGTATTCCCGTATCTCGTACATGCTTTGCCCCACCCCAACGCGTGCAGCAAAGTGATAAACAACATTTACATCCAGCAGTGCACGATCCAGTGCTTTCCGGTCGCGCACATCGCCCTGTATCAGCTCTACATCAGGGTGCAGGTAAACTGGCCTTCTGGCTTCGCTGCCATGTACCTGCTCCAGCAGATTATCCAATACCCTAACTTTATATCCGTTCTTTAATAGTTCATTGGCCAGATGTGATCCAATGAAACCCGCTCCTCCTGTAATTAATACTTGCTTATTCATAAGAATTTAAAAAATATATAACTTCTCTATTTCTAAAAAGCCTGCGCAGCCGGTCGTAATGTTATTTCATTTACCGCCACACCAGGGGGTCTGCTAATAATATAATATACTGCTTCGGCCACCTCTCCTGCACTGAGACTCCCCCATCCAAAGCTTTCGGCAGATGCTGTATCTCCTCCCATTGTATGGGCAAAAAAATCAGTATCCACTACCCCGGGCAATACCGTACTCACCCGCACCTTTGGCTGCACCTCCAGGCGAAGGGTTTCTGCCAGGCTCTGTACTGCCGCCTTGGATGCAGCGTATATGCCACCCCATTCGTGGGGTTTTCTGGCTGCTACTGATGATATAAAAACAACATCTGTTGTATAGTTCTTTTGGAGCATCTGCGGCAAAAACGCACGGATGGTACGCAGGTGGCCCATCACGTTCAGATTAAACACCTGCTGCCATTTTTCAGGATCTCCCTCTGCCAGCCGCTCTTTGATGCCCATCCCGGCATTACACACGATCAGGTCGGGATTGCCATGCTGCTCCTGTACATAACTGTAAAGGCTGTTGATCGCAGCTGCATCACTGATATCGGTTTTGTGATAATAGAGATGCTGATCTTTCTCTAAAGGCTCCCGAAGATCTGCGATAACCGTATTCACACCATCTTTAGCCAGTAAATTGGCAATAGCCCGTCCTATTCCTCCTGCTCCACCAGAAATCAAAGCTATTTTATGTGATATGGATCCCATGTGTTATTCTGTACAAATCTAGTTGACGGTATAAACTACTACTACTGTGATTTACAGTTATGACAATGCTCTGCATTACAAAAGGATACCCACCAACGGAAATTATCAGGACTATTTCCGGGTGAAAAACTATCCATAACTGTAACCAGCATCTGAATCAATGCACGGATAAAAAATCACTTTAGTGATTGATAGAAGAAGAACCTGTTGGTCTAAAAAATGTTTGGCTGCTGCTGAAGAAGCTTATACAAAAGTGATTATTTGCTTTCATATAGAGGGTATAATATATTGTTTTACAATTAGTTATAGTAGATCATTTAAATCATTAATTTAATGATTTAAACCCCCTATATATATGCTATATCGCTCAATATTTACTCCACTGCTTTTTCTTTCTATCTGTGCATCAAAGCGATAAGCTTTTTTTGTATCAGTTAAAGTCTCAAAAAATATTACACATCTGCTTATAAATCAATATTTTCCCTCTAGATGCACTGCACAGGCTATTTTCAGACATAAGTAGTCTTCTATTCAGCAGCAACAGTGCTTTATTAGCAAAGAGTATCAAGGGTTAATTATCCAGTAGGTTCAATGTTCGGGTTCCGACACTTTTTTATTCATATTTTCTATACAATTGCATTTCAACTTACACTTGAACAACCTTGAATTATGCAATTCAGCTACCCCACCACCCTCTCTCAATAATTACATAATCCATAATGTTATAAATTTGGACATCAGGAATCTAAGGAACGGTTAACAGCACTAAACAGAAGAGGGATCGGGCAGTAAATGTTACAGGATTTAAGAGAAAAGATTGGCGGGCACTGGAAGCAGATAAGCCGTGCGCTGGGGTATGCAAAAGCAGAACGCCGCTATATACTAATAGTGCTTCTTTGTGCCTTATCGGTTGCTACCATTGGTGTATCAGAACCGCTGATGATGCGGCACATTTTCGATAGCCTGGGCAATAAATCATCATTAGCACAGGTACTTATCACCGCAGCCGGGCTTGTGGCTATGGCCTTTCTAAAAGAAGCAATCTCGGCCCGCTCCAACTACCTTACCTGGAGAACCCGTCTTTCCATTCACCAGGGACTTCTTAGTGCTACTGTAGAGCGCCTGCACCGGCTCCCCCTGGAGAGCCAGCGAAAAGAAGGTATCGGTGCCATTATGACTAAACTGGATCGTGGTATACAGGGCTTCCTCGGAGCCTTATCGGAAGTGATATTTAACCTGGCGCCTGCCCTTACCTACCTTACACTGGCCATCATTGTCATGGTGCGACTTGACTGGCGCATGACCCTGCTGGTACTGGCCTTTGCGCCGCTGCCAGCCGTTATTGCCGCCTGGGCCGCCCCGGCTCAGAGCAAAAGAGAAGAGTTTTTAATGAATAAGTGGGGTAAGATCTACTCCCGCTTTAATGAGGTACTCTCTGGTATCGTAACCGTGAGGAGTTTCGCCATGGAAGATTACGAAAAAAATCGCTTTCTGAGCAATGTGGGTGAAGCAAACCAAACGGTGGTAAACGGGGTAAACTTTGACTCCAAAATCAGAGCCGCTCAAAACCTTAGTGTTACCCTGGCTACGCTCTCTGCCGTATCCTTTGGCAGTATGCTGGTGCTCAGAGAAGAAATGACCCTAGGGACCCTGGTAGCTTTTATAGCCTACGTAGGGGGTTTATTTGGACCGGTACAGAACATTACCAATATTTACCGCATTATCCGTACCGCAAGCGCTTCACTCGGGCATATCTTTTCTATCCTGGATACACAGGATTTTCTGGGTGATGCCCCGGATGCAACCGAGCTTAAGCAGGTTAGGGGCGAAATCTGTTTTGAGGATGTGCATTTTCATTATAATGCCACCCACCGCCCAATTCTGAAAGGCATTAACCTGCGTATCAAAGCTGGCGAAACAATTGCTTTTGTCGGTCCCAGCGGTACAGGCAAATCCACCATGACTGCCCTCATCCAGCGATTTTACGATCCAGTAAGTGGCGTCATCAGCATCGACGGGCAGGATATTCGCAGTCTGAAGCAGCAATCAATCAGGCAAAACATAGGTGTGGTGCTGCAGGATGCACTGCTCTTTAATGAAAGTATCCGCGATAACATTGCCTATGGCAGGCCTGAAGCTTCCTTTAAAGAAATAGAAGAAGCAGCCCAAGCAGCGAATGCGCATGAGTTTATCATGAGGCTCCCCAATGGTTACGACAGCATGGCCGGTGAGCGGGGCGGCAACCTGTCGGTAGGCGAACGCCAGCGGATTGCCATCGCCCGTGCCATCCTGAAGAATCCTCCCATCCTGATACTGGATGAAGCTACCTCTGCCATGGACGTAGAGCTGGAAGCACAGGTGCAGGAAGCGCTGGAACGCCTGATGCACGGCCGCACCTCTATTGTAATTGCCCACCGCCTTTCTACTGTGGTTAAATCAGACAGAATACTGGTACTGAAAGAGGGAGGCATTCTGGAAGCGGGCAACCATCAGGGCCTGATGGTTGCCAACGGCTACTACGCTTCTCTGGTAAACAGGCAGGTAAGAGGATTGCTGGTGGCATAGTGTAAACATTTAGCTGTATAAAAACAGATCTATCGCCGGCATAGTTGTAGTGCTGTGATTTCAGTAGGCAAAAGCTTTGAAATCATAGCATTTTTCATTTCAATACTTTTTTATGCAAATACTGCAGGGAGGTGTGCCCAAGTGTGGCAACTTCTGGCTTTACCAGATCATACAACAGATTCTTGAACGAACTGGTCGAAGTACAACCAGCTTTATTGAACAGCAGCCCATATATACCTTAGCCCGTGAATGGGACCTGAATTTCCCCGAACAGGCCAGGCTTGATGTGCTTGAGATCACCGACCTGCAGCTCAGTTATCGTATCAGCAGCATTTACAGAATGCCTGTTGAAGATATCAGGAGCTATATCAGGCAAACCACCCATGTGTGGACACATTCTCCAATCTGTAAACGGAGCGGTGAGGTGCTGGAACTGTTTGATAAAAAGGTTTACATCATCAGGGACCCACGTGACCGCGCTCTTTCTGCCGCTAAATATCATTGCTCGCCCTATATGCTAAAGTACTATCCGCAGGAGGAAAAAGACCCACAGCGCTTTCTGGAAAAGAACTTTGAACGGCTTATGCACGAATGGGTATGGCACGTATGGGACCACCTTCGCCATAGCAGCTCATACAACGTCCACATCTGTTTTTACGAAAATTTCCTACTACACTTTCAGCAGGAGCTGGAAAAGCTGCTGGCATACCTGGTACTGGAGCTTAGCCAGACCGAACGCATTGCACTGGAAAACGCTGTTAGTTTTTCAACCCTGCAAAAAAAGAATCCCAGGCACCTGAAAAAAGGGGCCTCGGGTTACTGGATGGAAGCACTTACAGATGAGCAGGTGGAAAAAACTGAAATTATAGCCGGTCCCCTGCTGCGACACCTGGGCTACCCGCTGGAGCGTAGCACTTCAGAAACCTACCGTCCGGAGGCAACAGAAACAGATTTTGAACAGCTGAAGCAAGAGATTATAGCATCGCAGCAGCCCCTGTACCAGCATTAACCTTTACCAAACCCCCAGCTGCCGGCCAACTGCTTTCATTTGGCCAATATGATACCCATTGTGGTGAAAAAGGGCCATGGCTGCCCAGGAGATGGTTTTGCCATTTTCCTGCTCTTCATACAAGGGTGTTTGTGGATTTTGCACTATGCTAATTACCTCCTCCAGCTCAGCTTCGAAGCGATCAATGGCCATCTGCCACTCCCCCTGGTTATCCGGTACAAATTTTTGTGGCCAGTGAGCCTCTTCCCACACCTCCTGGCTATTCTCGGGGTCTCTCATAAAATTAAGCAGTGTACGCTGGCGCTCTTGCATGTGCCCCAACAGCGAAAAAGCTGAAAAATGCAATCCATCCAGTATAATGCCTGCTTTATCATAATGAAACTCACGCAGCAGGATCACAACGGGTGCAAAACCTCCTTCCAAAAGACTTACCAGCTGCTGCCTTACAATGAAATCGATGTTTTGATTAAATGCCATATTTAATGTTTCTCTTACGTTTTTATAATTAGCTCTTTCCTGTATTTGTTTTTCTCCTACGCATATATGATAACAACTGGCAGCACATGGTTTAATGAGCACCCGGTCCTATAACCCAGATGTGAATATCAGCGAGCTGTTTTTTCTTACTGAAGTTATTTTACTGGAATAAAGGCCCGTTATTTAGCCCGGTTATTCAACAACGGTGGGTATTGCATCACTCCCTGACATTCACCTCCTCTCATCATCCTGCAGAGAAAAAGGCGTAGCAACGATACAGGTTACATGAGTAGTTAATCAGCCTAATCCCGGGCCGTAGTAGAATAAGGTGCTGCAATAGCCTGGCTACACCTTCACGCTTTTCCATTTTCCCTGCCTGAACAACCACCAGCTCACAAGAGCGTGCAGAGAATGGCATATGGCAATAGCAATAAAAATACCAGTGGCCTCCAGGCCTAGAATGATTGCAAGCAGGTAGGCCAGGGGAATTTCAATAAACCAGAGCACAAAAATATTGATCAGGGCCGGAGTGCGGGTATCTCCGGCACCATTAAATGCCTGCACCATCACCATGCCCAGCCCAAAGAAAACATAACCCAGGGTAATAATCCGCAGGGCTTCGGAAGCTATGGCAATTACTTCGGGATCGCTGGTGAAAATTCCAGACAAATATTCTCCAAACAACACAAACACAAGGGTAATAACAGCCAGAAATATCACATTATAGCGGGCGGTTAACCAGACAGAGATTTCTGCCCTTTTGGCTTTTTGTGCCCCCAGGTTTTGCCCAACCAGCGTAGCAGCAGCCGAAGATAAGCCCCAGGCAGGTAAAAGGGTAAATATGATGATACGAAATGCAATTGTATAACCGGCAAGCGCACTGCTGCCAAACTCGGCAATGATCCTGGTCAGAAAAATCCAGCTGGCAGAGTCGATCAGGAACTGGCCCATACCGCCGGAAGCCACCTTTAAAATCCGAATGACAACCTTGTAACTGAATACCACATTTTCACGAACAATCCGGAGTAAATGCCGGCCATTGAACAGGTGATAGAGCTGGTAAAGCACCCCAATACTTCTGCCTATGGTTGTAGCCCAGGCAGCACCTTCCAGGCCCAAACCAGCCATTGTACCTATTCCAAAGATCAGTAACGGATCTAGAATAATATTAGCCCCGTTGGCAATCCACAGTGCCCGCATGGCCAGGTGTGGCAGGCCGGCACCACGAAAAATACCATTGATCAGGAAAAGCAGGATAATGGATATATTGCCGGCAAAAATAATCCTGGTATAGGAAACGCCAATGGCTATCACATCCTGCTCCGCTCCCATCAACGCCAGTATTTCTGCAGCAAAGTAAAAAGCAAGTCCTCCTGTAATCAGCGCCAACACAGCTCCTGTCACCAACAGCTGGTAAGCGGCACTGCCTGCTTCCAGATAGTTCTTTTCTCCAAACCTGCGTGATACCATGGCAGTACCTGCCATGCTGATGCCCATTCCCACGGAGTAAATGATCATCAGCACTGATTCTGTAAGCCCCACAGTAGCTAGCGCATAGGAACCAAGCTTGCCAACAAAGAAGATATCTACAATGGCAAAGAGCGACTCCATCAGCATCTCCAGGATCATGGGTATTGACAGCAGTACAATACTTTTCCTGATGCTAAGTGTGGTGTAATCCTGCTCTACGCCTTTTACGGCCGCCCATAAGAGACTAAAAAATTCTCTTAATGTATTCATGAATGGTTGAGAGAGAGAAAAAAAGTCCCCTCAAGTTAATTGTTTTTCAATTACCTGATCCTAAAGTACTGGCGGAAAACTTATACACATTATAAGAGCCTGGCCGGAAATCAGTTTACTAAAGGCTATGCTGTTATATTACTGAAATAAGACTGATCTTTGCAGCAGAAATTTTTTTTGCTGTATCAGGTCCAGCATCCATAGCCAAACACTATGCTCCGGCAGCTGCTTGAACGAAAATGCAGTACCCGGCAGTACTAAAAAAAAGATGCACAGGAATGAAAAGAGCTCCTTCTGATGATATGGATTTTTTGAAAGTAGCTGCGATAGGCAAAAAAGAAGAACGGGGGTTTGAGTTAAAAGAGCTAAGCTTTTCCCAGCAAAGGTTTTCCAACATTGCCATTGCAGGAGAAACAGGCTCTGGCAAAAGCACCATCATGAAGATTATTGCCGGACTGGTACAGCCAGATACCGGAGAGGTTTATTTTGAAGGGCAAAGGGTAAAAGGACCTGATGAGAAACTGGTCCCCGGGCATCCCGGCATAGCTTACCTTTCACAGCAGTTCGAACTTGCTGGTTTTCTGCGGGTGGAGCAGGTACTGAAGTATGCCAACACCCTCAGCCCACAGGAAGCAGAATCAATCATTGGGATTTGCCGCATAGAGCACCTGTTAAAGCGAAAAACTGACCAGCTGTCGGGTGGAGAAAGACAGCGGATTGCCATTGCCCGCCTGCTGATTTCTGCCCCAAGGCTTTTGCTGCTGGACGAACCCTTTTCTAACCTGGACATAGTGCATAAAAATGTACTCAGGGCGGTAATCCATGATATAGGAGAAAGCCTAAAAATTACCTGTATGATGATTTCGCATGATCCGCAGGACACCCTCTCCTGGGCAGATGACATACTGGTAATTAAAGGTGGAGAGCTGCTTCAGCAGGGAAGTCCGGAGCAGATTTACAGGCAGCCTAAAAGTGCCTACATTGCAGGTCTGTTTGGAAAATTCAATCTACTACCACCCACAAAAGCCAAAGCTCTTGCTGCGCTAAGCAGCATTTCCACAAACGGAAAAAATTTATTAATTCGCCCGGAAGCTTTCAGGATTGTTACAGCTGCAGATGGCGGACTGGAGGGTATAGTGAAACGCTCCACATTCTTTGGCAGCTATTATGAGGTGGAAGTATCAGTACAAAATAAAATAATGATAACAGTAAGAACAGATACAGAAAGGCCTGCCAGGGGAGAAACTGTTTACCTGCAGCTGCCCCAGGAAGCTGTCTGGTTTATATGAACATAGACGCTGCTACTCCTGAAATTTAATCTAAAGATTTCTGCTAATCATTTCCATTTATGCCAGGTCTGCTGGTGTAACTCAAATTACATCTTAATCCTAATTTTGCCTTGCCTGCGCCTTAGATCCCGGACGTTCATAAAAATTTGGCTCTGATCCATTTTCTGCAAACCCTGCTACTATGTTTGAGTTGTAAGTTTTACAAGAGCGCAAATGCGCTTTAGTATTAAATATTTGTAAATCAAATAACTGAAAACATGAGCACTAAAGATAGAGAAAGAACCAAGTCTCAGCAGGACCCCAAAGATCAATATGCGAAGCCTCCCTATCCGGAGCAGGAACAGGATGTACCGGGCACCGAAGCTGAATTGAATCCAAAAGCCGATCATGGTGAAAAATCTTATCGTGGCTCGGGCAAGCTGGAGGGTAAAAAGGCAATTATTACCGGTGGCGACTCAGGCATTGGCCGTGCTGTGGCCATAGCCTTTGCCCGCGAGGGTGCAGATGTACTCATCTCCTATTTAAGCGAGGATGAGGATGCAAAAGAAACCGCGAAATGGGTGAAAGAAGCTGGAAAAAAAGCAGTTCTGGTAAGTGGCGATATCAGTGAGGAGGAGCATTGCAAGAAAATAATTCAACGTGCTGTAGATGAATTCGGCCAGATTGATATTCTAGTGAACAATGCTGCCTTCCAGATGTCAAGGGAAACATTGCAGGAGATACCAAGTGATGAGTGGGATTATACCTTCCGCACCAACATCTACTCTATGTTTTATTTGTGCAAGGCTGCAGAACCGCATATGAAGCCCGGCAGCACCATTGTAAATACCACTTCTGTAAATGCCTACAAGCCAAAGCCTACACTGCTGGCCTATGCCACAACCAAAGGCGCTATCCAGAACTTTACGGCTAACCTGGCGCAGCTGCTGGCCGATAAAGGCATAAGGGTAAACTGCGTGGCCCCAGGCCCTATCTGGACTCCATTAATTCCATCTACCATGCCGCCTGAGCAGGTAAAGAATTTTGGAAAAAATGTACCCCTTAAACGTGCCGGACAACCTGCAGAACTAGCGGCTACCTATGTACTGCTGGCATCACAGGATTCCAGTTACATGACAGGAGCCACCGTTGAGATTACAGGCGGCACCCCTACCATTTAGTCTTATATAACAGATTTATCTGCCTCCGGCATATGTTGAAAAGTGCCGGAGGCAGCTAATCTATTCATTAAATCCACACCGTTCTTTTTTCAAATTTTCAGCATTTAGTACATAAGGGAATCTTTCAAAAATAGTGTCTGTCATTTTAAAGCACCGCCACTTTTATTAGCTTTAAAATTGTAATGTAGGCTGAACGACAGATTTATATCTATTTTATGAAAAGTAGCATACTTCTCATTTTTGCATTTTTCCTGATTTCCACAGAGATAGCTGCACAGGAGGCTCCTGCAGACACCAGCAGTATGGTGGTACCTGCAGACAATAGCAGCCTGGCACCTATTGCTACTGATGATGACATTGCAGAGGCTGCAGCACCTACAGAATCCAAGCCCCTAAAGCTAATCTTCCCTGATCATCAGAACTGGACTTCGCTCAAAGAAGGGAAACAGCTGCAATTCAGTGTAAAAGCCTCTGGTGGTACAGACAGTACCTACACCTACCGGATCAGCCCCGAAGGAGTGCCAGGTGTAGAGTTTGATACGCTGGGCCGTTTCTCCTGGACCCCCGGCTATGATTTTGTTGAAAGGCTAAAGACTGACAGTACCATTCAATTTCTTTTTGAGGTAGAAAACCAGCATGAAGAACGTATCAGTCAGGTGATTGATTTTAATGTACAACACTTGAACCGTCCACCTGTTGTGGGTGAGCTCAAGCCTTTCTATGTACGCTACAATACCCTCAATACCTATACAATAGAATCTTCGGTTGTGCAGGATGCAGACAAAGACCCTATTGTTTTTATACCCATTATGGATGTAATGCCAGAGGGAGCAAAGCTAAGCCCACAGGGAGAATTCAGCTGGAAACCATCGCTTACCCAGTTTAACCAGCTAAGGGAAAAACCCATTCTGCTTGAATTTTATGTAGAAGACCAGCCTGCCAAAGCCCGTACCAAAGGAAAGTTTAAAATACAGATCACACAGCAGGACCTGCCTCCCAGTATTCAGATGGTTCCTTCGCAGGCACGTTTCAGGCATAAAGAAGATGCCACCATTAATCTGAAGTTTCAGCTGTACGACCCTAATGGGGAGAGCGATATATCTTCTTTCAACATGATTGCCAGCAATACCGAGGTTCCTGCAGGCGCTCTTGTTAAGAATACACCCTCGCAATATGAATTCATCTGGACTCCTGGTTACGATTTTGTAAAAGATCCGCTTGACTCCCTGTCTTTCAATATTACATTTTATGTAACAGACAGATCGAACAAGCAGGAAGAACGTATGGTTGCTTTCACCATTTTGAATGCTGTGAATGAAGCTGAAATAGACCAAAATCTGTACAATGAATACCGTGCAACCATGGTACGGGCCTGGGATCTGATGGAGCAGCTGAAAGATGCTGAAGAAGACCTGAAAAAAAGGTATAGAAGAGCCAAAAAAGGAAAAAAGGCCAGATCGCTAACCAATGCTTCCCTGGGTGCCGCTACAGGGGTAACTCCTGTTGTGGTAGAAGAACCCGGAACATCCAAAAAAATTACAGCCATTGGCGGTACTGCCGTTATGACGATCGGTACCCTGGAGGCAACTGAAGTAATTGGCCGCTCCACCAAAGATCTGGTAGAGCGCTTAAATTACATTATAGAAAAGCGCAACGAGCTGCAGACGAAAGGAGATATCTATGCGAGAAAATATGTGCTTAAATCTGCCCGCCGTAAACAAGAGTTTTTGAAAGATAACGATGAATTTGTAGCCATTATGAATCTAAAAGGATTAGTGGCACTAGAACTGGACGCTGGCTGGAAAAATAAATTGAAACCTACCAACGAAAACATCGCCAAAACTTTCAAAGACTTTAGTAATGAGAAAAACTAAAAAAAGCTTTGGATGATGAGTCCAAAGCTTTTTTTCTGATAAACTTATCTGAACTTTTGAAGCATTAGCATAGATCTATCGCATCTAAAAGATGATTTAGTTTTTGTTCAGTAAGGGGCTTTATCAGGAAGTCTACAATAGAGAAACTGGAGGCCCTTTCAAAATCCCTCCTGCTCATAGAGGTGGTGAGAAAGGAAATGTGCAGGTTTTCTTTATTGATGTCCTGTGCAGCACTTAATCTTTCCAGAAACTCAAAACCATCTACAAATGGCATTTTTATATCAAGCAACAGAAGCATATGTTCTGCCTCCCCGGAAGTCGCACCGGCAGGCCGGATTTCCCTTAAGTAGCTTAAGGCTCCCTCAGCATGATATGCTTCCTTCAGCCGGCCTTTGTACCCCATTTCATTGATCAGTTTTAACTGCAGGAAACATGTAACCGGATCGTCATCTACAATAAGAATGGTATCCAGGTTGTTAAGCCTATCCTTCAAATCTTTATAGCCGGAATATGATATAAATGCTTTATTAATTTCTTCCACAACTCATTTATTTACTTCTGATTAACGCTCGAAAGAAACAAAAGTTCTTACTATTGCTGCAAAAATTACAATATAAAGTATAAAAAGTTAAAAAATGGTTTATTGCCCTTGAAGCACTCCATTGCAGATGTTTACAGTAAAAAAATTTTGTTATCCTTTAACTTATTGTCTTGTACTAGCTGCAGAGGCTTTAATTTCCTGCAGTACTCCCGTTGTAAGTGGCTTCGATATAAAACTGCAAACATCCCTGAACTGGCGGGCACGCTGCACATCCGACTCGTCTACTGAAGAAGATAACATATACAGCTGACATTTTTCTTTTACATTTTCCGGCAGGTTCTGGAAGGCAGCGATAAAATCCCAGCCATCCAGACCGGGCATTTCCATATCCAGAAATATAATATCAGGAAAAGATATGTTTAAGGACTGTGTAGCTAGTTGCAGTGAGGCAAGTGATTCATCTATCGTTATATAGGTTATTACTTTTTCTGTGAACTGCTGCGCATGGATGATCTTCTCATGAATATAGATGGCAACTTCATCATCATCTATCAGCCATACAATTTTACAAAAGGTTGTTGCCATTGCTCAATTATTTTGCCTGAAACTGACTTTAAAAATACTTCCCTTTCCGGCCTCCGATTGTACTTCTACTTTACCACCAAGGGCTTCTACCTGTGTCTTGACCAGGTACAGGCCCAACCCTTTTCCATTTACATGAGCGTGAAAACGTTTGTAGAGGCCAAACACATTTTTTTCATGCTTTGCCAGATCGAAACCCATGCCATTATCTTTTACAAACATTACAGTAAAATTTTCCTCTAAGCGGGTATAAACTTCAATTACTGATTTTCTTTCGGCAGATCTGTACTTTAGGGCATTGCTGATAAGGTTATGGATAATATCAAGCAGGTATTGCTCTACTGTATTGATCAGGGGAGCCTGGGTAAAATCGCGCCTGATGTGCACTTGTGCTTCCTCTATCTGATGATGCATGCGCTGCACCACAATATCAAGCATTTCACTAAACAGCAGTTCAGTTTTTTGTAGCCCCAGCGACTCCCGGACTGTTAACACATGATTCAGATCTCTGATAATTTCATCAAGATTGTGGGAAGCTGTACCTATTTTTTTTACTATCTCGGCCTTTGTTTTATCATCTATTCCTGGCAGCTCAAAAAGGGCTGCTAAACCCAGAATATTGGCTACAGGGGCCCTCAGTTTATGCGATACCACATGCGTAAACTGATGCAAAGATTGGTTACGGCTTTGCAGCTCTTCAATGAAGTTGTTGCGCTCTAGTATGGCTTGCTTTTGTGGAGTGATATCTGACAACATTCCAATGTATCGTGATACACTGCCTTCCTTATCACGAATAATAGTAACACCTACCATAAGCCATAAATCGCGGCCGCTTTTGCAGGTAAATGGAAGTTCTGCTTCAAAAGAATCTTCGCAAAGCAGCCTGCCTAATGTTTGCCTATATACTTCTTTGGAGGTACCAGCATCTGTCAGCAGTGCTGATACAGTTTTTCCAGTCAGCTCTTCTGCAGTGTACTCTGTTATAAGAGTAAGACTTTCATTTACCCACTCAATTTTACCTCTTTTATTAGTGATGATTACACCATTATGTGTTTTACTGGCCACTACTGACAGCCTTTCCAGCTCCTCCTGGGCCTTTATTCTGTAGCTGATATCAGAAAAATAAACTGACAAACCTTCTTCTGAAGGAAATGCTTTTACTTCAAGCCAAAGCCCTTTTCGCGCCAGAAAAGCTTCGAAGTGAGTAGTGATTCCTGTTTCTAATGCAGTTTTGTAGTGCCTGTAATAAATACTGTTTACTTCCTCCGGAAAAACCTCCCAGATGTTTTTACCAATATTCTGAGATCTGTCGGTGTGCAGCAAACGGTCAAACTCGCTGTTGATATAAGTAAAATTCCAATCCCTGTCGAGCGTAAAAAATGCATCTGTGATACTTTCAAAAATAGTATTCAGTTTTTTAGCCTGTTGTTTAATGATGTTATAGGATTGGGTGACAGCTGTAATGTCTTTAGCAATTGTATAAACACCCTTTATTTCCCCCTCTACCACAACAGGCACTTTACTCACATCCAAAATCCGTTTACCAACTGCCTCAAAATCTAATTCTAACTCGAACCTGACTGGCTCTCCACGCATGGCTTTCTGAAAATTAACTTGGCAAACAGCCACCACTGAAGCGGGTAAAAAATCTGACAGAGGGCGATTAATAAACTCATGCCGCTGAAAGCCAAAACTTATTTCAACAGTCTGATTTACATCCTCAATAATTCCTTCGGTATTCTCAAACAGCACCAGGTCCGGATTGTTTTCGAACAGGGATTTAAAGCGCTGCTCACTTTCTTCCAGCTTTAGCCTGCTTATTTTTCGCTCAGTAATATCCCTTGAGCTAATTACCAGTGCATTTATTTCTGGATTTTTGAATTGGTTATTGGCAGTTGCTTCCAGCCACCGCCACTCCCCGTTTGCTGCCCGGAAACGAAAATCCATTGTTTGCAGCAGCTCATAGGAATCAAGCTGAGACCACAACTCATTGATATTACCAATATCTTCGGGGTGAATGAATTGAAAAGCATTTTTCCCCAACAGCTGTTCGGGTGCATAGCCGAGTATTTTAGTGGTAGAGCCCCCGGTATAGGTATAATTACCCTGTTCATCCAGCAGGGATAACATATCTGAACCCTGCTCAATCAGCAGCTTATATACATCTGAATTAACCGGGTTCTTTGGACTGGTAAGGGTATCTTCTGAATTTAACCGCCCGATGCAAAAAATATTTTTTTCTTCTTCAGACCAGGCTGCCACCCAGTCAATACTTACCAGCCTGCCTGTTTTGTGAAGGTGCCTGTTCTGGAATTTATTATTCTTTTTGCCTTTTATAAGATTCTTAAAGAGCTCAAGCGTATTACGCTGCTCATCAAAACTAATATAATTTACAAATGGCTGCCCGATTAAATCTTTAGAATCGTATCCCAAAAAGGATTTACAGGCATCACTTAATTCTATGAAGTTACATTGCTCATCAATTGTACAAATCAAATCAGGAGAAAACTGCATTAGTTTCTCTATGCGCATACGTTATCCCTTCCCTTTCACGCTATTGCTAAGAAGACATAATGTTTTCTATACCTTAAACAATAAACGCCTGTTCATCCCTTGTTAATAAATGTTCGGGAACTGATCCCTGATTGCCTTCGCTTAGTCAGGGCTATTCCTAAAATGTTACTGAAATCAAAAAAACCTTTTTGGCTAACAAAGGTATTCTCTAAATTTCAGCCATTCAAATATACCTGATTATCTGGTGCTAAAGCCTGTATTTCAGCTACGAACGTAATAATTAAAATAAAATTCCAGCCAACAGATCCACTTTTAGAATAAAAAGAAGATTTAATATTCAGTAGCACCATAAAGCATTGAATACTTCCCGCGAACAAAAAATTTAGCCAAAGTGGAAATATATGAACAGTGAATCATGCAAGGTCAGCCATAAAATTCATCTATAAAAAAAGAAGCATTACACTATATATTAAAATACCAGCACCAAAAGCCCAGAAATTGCTTTTTCTCTCCTGAGGTAGTTCTTCTTTGAGCACATTCATGATGATGCCACCAGCTATAAAAGCATAAAGCCCGTGAATCCACAGTTCAGAAATTACCGTGAATACACCTGTTAACCAGCCTCCCAATATTGCAAGTGTTAAAATCCATCTGCCTTTTCGTCTGTAAGCGTTACGATAATGTTCCATCAGACCATAATCATTCACTACAAAATGAAAAGCCATTGCTATCACGAACCAAAGCAGCGAGTGCCAGGAATCAGCTTCCCGATGCACCAGCAGGTAACCAATAATTGCATTATAGACTGCAAAGGAGGCAATGTGCAGCCAGAATACATTGAGATCATCATCTGCCATTTCATCGCCACTACCCTCTCTTGCTGATTCCGGAGATTGTTTTGCCGTTTTCTCCAGCCCATAGAACAGTGCAAGACCCAGAAGGGCAATCAGGTATACATGGTGCTTCAGGAAATTTTCTGCCCTTGCCTGGAGTACCTCCTGCCCCTCGGCCAGTTCGGGCAAAAGGTGCACAAATATATATGTAACAGAAACACCTCCGGCAAAGGAAAGCCACTTGCTACGGGGTATTGACGAAAACTTCAAAGCCTCTGCAAAAAGATGCACAAATGCCAGCAGTAAGGCTGAAATTGCTGTAAACCACACCATGCTGCTGTAACTACCGCTGTAGAAAATAGTTAACCAAGGCTGCTGTGAAAATGATTTCCAGCAAAAGAACATACAGGTATGGCCCGGATTGAACAGATCTGTTACAATGAGCAAATGAATTAGTCACATTCTTTCAGGATTGTGCAGCCTGCACATCAGGCATTTTAAAAAATCAGCCTTCTATTGGTTTGCGAAATAATTCATTATTCTCATAATGAATACCGATACATCAAAACTCTGTAAAAATCCATATCATTATGAATCAGCTAATTTCAGCCGTTCAGCGCTTTATGTATCAAACAAATAAAGAATGGCAAAACCTTTGCTGGTGTAGTGGCAAAAACCGGCTATAAGCATAGTAGCCATTAAGCCCTGCGACAGTTTGCCAATGCTAGGCAAACTGCCGGCAGGCACAAAATTCAGCCTGTTATATATTTTTAGCACCTGAATGCTGGTAATTTATGAATGGTGTACCTGTTAGCAAGGCAGCAGACGCCTATATGAAGGCAAAACATGATAAGCTAAATGTAACTTAGCTTAAAGCACTACTCTGTCAACTTACTATCATTTTGATAAAATACATTCAAAATGACACGCCTGTTTAGTAACCCTTATCACTCCTTTGTAAAAGAATTAGTAAAAAATGGGCGTTTAAAAGTATCCACAGGGCTTTTCATACTACAGACGTTTTATTTGGCACAGAGTCTGTAGTATGATGATTATATCCCGATCAATTTTTTAAGCTGATACTTGGCTGATTTTTTAAACTAGATCCTGAAAGGCCCAAATACTGCATAATCAGTTTTGGGCTTTTTTAGGGCCATGTTAAGAATTATAGCTCATAACAACAATTAGTTCTATTTAAGAAAGGGAGCCATAGAAATATATAGTTATATAGAATAGAATGATAAAAGATTTAAAAAGTATTCAGGCAGAAGAAGTTTATGAAGGGCTTGCAGAGTTGATCAAAACTGAGCTCCTGATAGATATGCATTGGCTTGCCCGCGTGACGGCTTCACCAAAAACAGTATTTGAACTATTACTGGAGTCAACAAGAAACGAGCGATGTCCTAAAATAAAAAACCGGTTTCAGGAAATCAAAGTAGAGGAACAATTAGAAAATTACCTGCTGAGTTATCAGTACATGTGTGAGCATGAGCGGGCAAAATTAACTTATGCTATTATGAACAATAAATTGTTCCTGGTTCCATGACACCTTCTTAAAGGGCAGATTTAAAATTTTTCTAGCTCATGACTTCTTTGCAGAAGCCTGAAATATCTAAATATTTCATACCACCTGCATAAGCAATATTTAATTTATACTTATCAAAATAAAGTAGCCCAGGAAAATTTTCCTGGGCTACTTTATTTTGATAGCCAGTTCTGTATCCTGGCTACTGAAATAGGTTATATCTTTTTACTATTTTAAATTAAAATCCGGGATAAATTTCCTGCAAAAGGGTTACTGGAAAATCTACACCGGCAGGTACTACGGAATTCAAGGAAGGATAGCTTACCAGTACTATGGCAACTTTACCTTCCTGATGTTCTTTCAAAAATTCATGTGGTGTTCCAAGCATGAGTACCCTGAAGTCTTCATCTTGTATAAATATAAAATCTATCTTTTTACCTTCTACAGACCTTCTGTCTTTATGTAACACCTGTATACTTTTTATTTGCTCGCTCATATATCTCTAAAATGTATTTTAACTAAAAATTTGTTGTAGACCAATAATTTTTCCACGGTCCATTTCCATCAAACTTATTCATCAGAAACAGCAAAAAGGGTACTAAGTTTTCAAAACTCCTTACGTAATTATCGCTACTCAGGATTATTTATTAGTCCCTCTTCCTGATTAATACCAATCTATTTACAAAAAAGAAACCCCTCGCAAAATTAAAAGCTTGGGGTTTCAACCATGGTATTATTTTCAATTATCAGCAGCACCGGTATTAAACATATAAGTTCATGTACCTAAGTATTGAAAATACCCGGGCTGGTGGAATCATTCAGCCCGGGCTTTTTCTAGTACAAGTTAAAAAAATCAGCCAATGTCAAGTTTAAAAAATAAATCAGGATCTGTTTTATATTATACAGACAATGTGCCAGAATAACAGTAAGTGCCGGAAAAACGGCTCCATTTATCAAAATAGCCACTATTTATTTCTTCAAGCTTAAACTGTATGCAAATGGCCCCATTTACAGCATGTCATTTTGATATAATTTTATCATTTTGGTATGATGCCCTGCTCAAATCTAGACCCGCAATACCAGATAAAACCGATACCACAACTAATTTAGCAGACAGCAAATAATCACTAATCAGATCTTACTTTCAGAAGCTCTACAGCTCAAAGCAGCTATCTACGCCTGCCCGGCTTAATACTGCTATAATCTTTATTTTATCTGCCCACCCTCCTTCATCTAATTGTTTTATTTATTTAGCAGCCATCACCTTAATATCTGTAACTCTGCCAGGCTTACCGCCGTTTGTTTTTTCACAATTGGACCGGTACATTTTCTGGCTAGTATCAGTTGTCTAGTTTATAAACTGAAAGAGACTTTAAAGTATTTTTTATGCTGGGCACACACTTTGTCCCGCATCTTTAAAGAGAGGTAACACCTACAAATAATAATATTTTAAGAGATCAAAAGAGAACATTTTGCCTCTTCCCTTTCAGTAAAATTCTTTATGTAGTAAGACCAACAGGAGGCAGTATCCTTTATTGGATCGCTTTTTTAAAATTCTATCGTGATGCAACAAACGAGTAGTAGCACCATATGCGGAATGTTTGAAAATTACAGGAGTATTCCCGGAATTACTGATGAGGTATTTCATGATAAAGGTGTAGTACATCCTGCATATATCAAAATACTGGAACGGATCAGGCAATATACTCCAGGTGACTTCAATAAACTTGATCTGCAGGCACGTCAGTCCTTTCTGAAGCAGGGCATTACTTTTACAGTAGGAAGTGATAAGGTACAGGGCGAGGAAAGAATATTTCCTTTTGACCTGCTGCCCAGGATAATTGCTGCTGATGAGTGGGAAAAGCTTGAGAAAGGGGTGGTTCAACGCAATCTTGCCATAAACGCTTTCCTGCATGATATTTACCAAAGGCAGCACATTTTCAAAGATAAAGTTATACCCCGGGAGCTGGTAATCAGCTCCAGGTATTTTTGCCGTGCCATGCAGGAGTTGAACCCGGCGGGTGGCATATATAACCACATCTCCGGTACCGACCTTATCCGCCATAGTGATGGTGAATACTATGTGTTGGAAGATAATGTACGGACACCCTCGGGCATCAGCTATGTACTTGCCAACCGTGAAGCCATTAAGCGAAGCCTCAATGGCCTGTTCAGCAGCTGCCATGTAAGGCCGCTAAAAGAATATCTGGATCACCTGCTGATAATGGTGCATTCAGTAGCACCTCAGGGTGTAGAAGAGCCTGCCTGTGCGGTATTGACTGATGGTATGGTGGCTTCTGCATATTTCGAACATGCATATTTGGCCCAGAGCATGGGAATCCCGCTGGTTGAAGGCAGAGATCTTTTTGTTGAAAAAGATAAAGTTTATATGAAGACCACCCGTGGAGCCCAACAGCTTAATGTGCTGTACAGAAGAGTTGAGGATGAATTCCTGGACCCTTTAGCCTTTCTGCCCGACTCTGTTTACGGGGTACCCGGTATCATGGAAGCCTACCGAAAAGGAAATATAAGCCTGATTAATGCCCCCGGAACAGGTGCAGCCGACGATAAGGCCGTATATAGCTATGTGCCTGCTATGATCAGGTATTACCTGCAGGAAGAACCCATTCTGCAGAATGTACATACCTACCACTGCACTGACGATGAAGATTACCACTATGTACTGGAGCATATGCAGAAGCTGGTGGTAAAGCCTGTAGATGAGTTTGGGGGATATGGTATGCTGGTAGGCAATGCTGCCACCAAAGAACAGCTCCAGGACTTTAGGACGCGGATCAGGCATAACAGACGCAAATACATTGCACAGCCTATCATGTCCTTGTCTACCCATCCAACCTTTATCAAAGACAGTAGTAGTTTTGAGCCTCGCCACATCGACCTAAGATTATACACGCTCCTGGGAAAAGACATGCAATATGTGTTACAGGGCGGCTTAACACGGGTAGCACTTACTGCAGGCAACCTGGTTGTAAACTCTTCACAGGGAGGAGGCTCCAAGGATACATGGGTATTAGCCCCCACGGATGTGGCCTCCACAGATAGGACAGCCATGAATAAAGTACCAGCAGATTCAGATGGAGAGGCTTATACACATGCTAAGATGCTTCATGCAGTTAAAGACAGAAAACCGCTGAGCCAGCAACAGCTGGCACACACTCATAAAAAAGGAAACAGGAAACCTAAAAGTTAGACCTTATATTATTCAATGCTTTAAGTAAAATAAATTAAAAAGATTATGCTTACCCGTATAGGAAATAAATTATACAGGGCAGGACGTTACCTGGAAAGGGCCGAACAAATTGCCAGTTATACCAGGGTGCACTATTTGTCTACCATGGACGCTCCTTCACCTGAATTTAAAGATTCCTTCCTGAAATTCTTATTAGAATGCACACAGGCTAAGCAGGCATACTTTGATACCTACCCGGAGGCAGAGGAGGAAAAAATATTACACTTTTTAGCAATAGAAAAAGCGAACCCTGCATCAATATTGTCTGCTGTTACCAATGCCAGGGAATCAATCCGTGGAGCAAGAGATTGTATTTCCGCAGGCCTATGGGAGCATATTAACTGCTTTTACCATGCCATTAATGATTATGATGCCGAAAAGCTAAACCAGAAAAGCTTTGATAACTTTGCTCAGAAGGTAGAGAAGTACAGCTATACGATCAAAGGGTATGTTCATTCTAACATGATACGCAATGAAGAATGGAAACTTCTTTCCCTGGGGTTTCATCTGGAAAGAGCCATCCAGGTAAGCACCTTGCTTTTAAATAAAATACAAGAGATCGAAAGGAACAGCTCTTCGGCAAAGCCGGAAGTTTATGAGTACTACCACATGAAGTCAATGCTGGAAGGCCTGGATGCTTATGAAATGTATAAGCAGCATTACAAAACACATATTAGCAGACCTCTTTTTATGCATTTCCTGGTCTTGAATTCCATTTTTCCAAAGTCTGTTGCTTTTAACCTGAACCATATCCGTACACTTTGTAGGGAACATGATGAAAATGATCAGGGTGAGGCCAACATTTTCCTGCAGCAGGTTGCATTACTGGTATCTGAAATAGAAGATGTTGAGCCTGGATTACTAGTGGGAAATGAGAAACATTACCTGGAAAACACATTGAATAATTTGCATAGTCTAGCCAAATCACTGGAACTGGAGCAAGTTGCATTTTGACCGTTTGCTGTTCCAGTACCCCTTTTTTAAGCCGCTCTTAGACCTTTATGTATAAATCTGCATTGCATGGAGAGCAGCTTATTGGGACTAAGTATCAAACCCAAACTAAAAAAATCTCTTTCAGACGCTGTAGTTTTTTGCCGGCAGTTAATGATCAGAGGTGCCATTCACGCACCTGATCTTACTTTTTATTCCTGACTTTGCCCTCTTCTTTATTATACTGAAGATCTGCACTCATACGCTCATGTTTGAAAACAGAATCATGAATAACACGTGCTCTGTCGGCAGTTTCATTTGCTTTTTTCATAAAAATGCTGGCGTCTTCATGATCACCACTATCCATGATATGCTCTCCAATGTGCTGGAGCAGCATTGATGTTTCTTCCAGACCGCGCATAGCCTGCCAAAGTGTTTCTTCCACAGTTTCTGTAATGCCCGCCAAGAGTGCACTGGCAGTAAACGCATGGCCGGTATGGCATCTGTAGCGTACCCTCCTGCCCTCTTTAATCATAATAAGCGCTCCATGGCAACTCGGACAGGTATAAGCCGCCATATCTCCTATATTCATGATTCCTTTTTCAAAGGCATTATCTTCTCCTGCAATTTCTACCTCCAGGGCTAGACGCTCCATCTCTTTCCGGTGCACTTTATGCGCTTCCTTTACCTGTTCCGATACCAGCCGGCTCAGTATGGCGCCAATTTCAGATACTTTTACAGTATAATCAACATCTACATAATTGATAGCACTTTGAGGCATCTCGGGGAAAGTAGCCTCCTGCAGATCCTGGCATATTGCCACACCCCCAAGCCGTTTAATTGTCCATAATCCTGAAGTACCATCGTCCAGAGCTCCTGTCAAAATCACCCCTACTACACGTTTACCATACTCATAAGCTGCAGAACGAAACAGGGCATCAATAGAGGGGCGGAATCTATTTTCTTTGGGACCTTTCCTGATCAACACATTATTTCCCTCTATCAACATATGATGATCGGGAGGAGCTACATAAATCTTTCCCTTTTTTATCTTATCACCATTCATTGGGTGTACAGCCTCTATTTCCCCTGCTCTGATTAGTATTTCTGGCAATTTGCTGGGAGAAAAAGGCGGTGTGTGCATAACGATGAAGACAGAGCCAGGAAAATCCTTAGGCATCGACTTCACCAGCTGCTCAAGCACTGATACACCGCCTGCAGAAGCCCCTATCACTACAATATCCCGATTTAACATAGGCTATGCATTCTTTATGATCAATACTAAGCTGCTGTAGCACAGTGAAGCCTACAGCACATATAATATTCATAACCATCCGCAAGTGCTTCAAGACCGGCAGTCTGCAACGGATTGACAAATAACCACCATCTCATCATAACATTTAAAAACCACCCACAGCACAGAAGGTTGTGGAAACAATAAGGTGTAATCCCAAAAACACCCTTGCAGATTTTATAAAATTCAGGTACTTATTCAAATGCCAGCTGTCCTGATACTTGGGTAAGGCCCGTTCATGTAGCTTTATTTAATATCTCAAGTAATGGAACACATTAATCCTTTACGAATTTTAGGCATGTCTCCATTTATAAATTATTCATTTTGTGTAACCAAATGGTTTTCAATCGTATAATAACTAAATTTTATTTTTTCAATAAGTAATTTTTTAAAATTAAAAGAAATGAAAAAATCAACAGACAATTCAAAACTGAACCCCCTACATAATTTAGGTAGTGTTTTGGCAGCGGGCTTACTTGTTTTTGGTGCTGCTTCCTGTAACCAGGATGGTGCAAACCAGGATAATACAGTAGCTACTGAACAAACCTATGATGATGGTATGGGGGTAGATAACACCCGCACAAACGATCCTGTTCGCAATACAGCAACAGACCAGTTTAACCAATACGATAGAAATACTGACCAGCAGTGGGACAGAGACGAGTTCAATACAGGCATGACCGAAACCGGAACCTTCAATGAATGGGATACGGATCGTGATGGTACTGTCAATGAAAATGAATACAATGAAGGAATGCGCAACTGGCAAAACCAGAATGCGAATACTCAGGGAACTACCACCGGTACAACTGGTACAACTGGTACAACTAATAACACAGGGACTACCGGAAACACCGGCACAACTACTACTGGTACTAACAATAATACAGGTACTTTCAATGACTGGGATACCAACCGTGATGGAACGATCAACCAGGACGAATTCAATCAAGGCACTTTTAACACCTGGGATACCGACCGAAATGGCACCCTAAGCAATGATGAATACAACAGAGGTGCAGGTACAAGAACAGGTACTGGCATTGGAACCGGAACCGGTACAGGTGGTACAGGTACTGGCACTGGCACCGGATCTGGTACAGACACAGGAACTGGAACTACTGGAACTGGTACAGGCACCACTGGAACTGGTAATGGTGGTAATCAGTAATTAAAATTTATCAAGGCAAAGAAGTTAAACAGAAGTGTTAATTATTAATTGCTGAACATAGAACCTCCGTTTGCAGCCTAACTGCTTACGGAGGTTTTTTGATGACCGTTTTACAGCAACCTAGCAGTTCTCAGCTATAACAGTGTCTTTGAACAAATCAGAGACTTTCAAATTACGTATTAGAATAAAATTACAGTCCCACCTTTATGCTAGTCAGAAGAAACCTAAAGTGGAGCATCATTGCCCACTATACATGGAAACATATACTCTACTATACAATTCTTTCCATTACGGTTTTCCTGCTGCATGATTATTTTGAACTGATAATTCTACACCTGCCTTTTAGTACCATCACTGCCCTAAGTACCGCCCTGGCTATATTTCTGGGCTTTAAGAACAACAATGCCTACGACAGATGGTGGGAGGCTCGCAAGATCTGGGGATTACTGGTAAACTTCAGCCGTGCATGGGCCCGGCAGGTTAATACCATGATCATTCCTGATGATCCCCGGGATGCTGCAGTTGTACGGGAGCTGCAATGGCGTATGATTCGCCGCCACATAGCCTTTGTGCATGCATTACGGGTATTTCTACGCAGAAAGCACCATTACAACGAAACAGGTCAGATTGAGGTTTACGAAGAGCCAAATGAATATTCCGATACCACTGATTTTCTGATACCCAATGAGTACAAAGCTTTTTGCCACAAAAACAACCCGCCCAATTATCTGCTGGAGTTGCAGGGAGAAGATTTAAGAAGGGCATTTAGTAAAGGTTGGCTATCTGACTTTCGCTTTGTAAAGCTGGAAGAAACCCTTGTAGAATTTAATAACATTCAGGGCAGAAGTGAACGCATCAAAAACACCCCACTCCCCAGGCAGTACAGCTTTTTTTCAAGAGTATTTGTTTTTATACATGCTTCTTTACTCCCTTTTGTGTTTATTGAAGAAATAGGCTGGGCATCCATTCCTCTCTCTATTATTATCTCTTTTGTATTTTTATGCCTGGATTTAGTGGGCGAACGCTCAGAAGATCCCTTTGAAAACAAGCTGGAAGATGTACCACTCACCGCATTGAGTATTACCATTGAAACCAATCTGAAAGAGCAATGGGGAGATAGGGATTTCCCTCTCCCCAGGGACAGTAGAAAAGGAGTTGTGCTGTGATAGCGGATTTATGGTATGTGGCAGCAGCACTCTTGATAATGATTTCTTTATTGCTAATAGCGATGCTTAGCTCCATAGCTGTTCCTGATGTTTAAAGCAGCTACAGGATAAAAAAACTCACTGTCACAGGTTAGATACCCCGTGCTTTTCTTGTTCTTTTTTCCAGCTGTTTAATTTTTTCCTGCAATTGAAGGTGTAGCTCATCAATGAAAGAAAGTGGATTATCATAGGTAATGAGCACATTATAGGTATAAGAGCTTTTAAGCTGCTCCAATTGCTTCAGCAAAGCTTCTTTCTTTTTGATGAGTGATTCCATTCTCAGCTTTACATCCGGCATCGCTTCAGTGCCATAGCTTTTTTCCTGAAGTGCATTTCCACTCATTACATACTGATAAAAATTGATAAGCTCCTCCAGGTCGCCCCTTTGATAGATACCATTTAGCTGAGCAGTTATTGCATTTGCCATTTGTATTCTGTCATGCTCACCTGAATGTACAAACTTATCGGGGTGCACTTGCACCACCGCTTCCTTATACAATCGCTTAAGTGCTTTTTGTTCCTCCAGGTTTAGTGCCGACCCCTTTTCCGGGGCTGATTGATAACGTACTTCCTGCTTTGGCGCTACATAATTTTTACCCCTTTTCTTTTGTTCCAGCCGTTTGGCTTTTTTATCATTCTTTTGGCTTTTATACAAGGTATATAACTTACGCACTTGTGCAATTTCCTTATCCAGGCGGGCATGTATTTTAGATTCAAAGGCACCTAAGGCATTTTTGATCCCTAATAGTTCAGCTTCTAGTACAGCAATTTCCTTTTGCATGCTGATTATCTCCAGATCGGTTGCCTCATTCTGCTTATGCACTAATTCAGAATTTTTCTTCAATAAATCCTTTATCTATGATCATTCCTGCAAATAAACGTATTTACAATCAAACTGGTACCCGCTACTGTCTTCAAGGGTGGCTGTTACACAACTTCCTGAAGAAAGCTGTTGTGTAGATAAGCAAAAACTTTTTAGCGATGCAGGGGCAGCATGATCTTTAACGACATTAAGGTGCCTGAAAATTGTATATCCGAGTCCATTCTAAAGCACAACCTTTACTACAGGTAAAAGTCAGCTAAATGATGCCAGATGAGCATTGCTCCTATATTTCCTGAAGAGATTAAGATAAAATTTGTGAAAATAAAAAAGCCCATCTCGCGTGAGATGGGCTAAATTATTGATTTTCAAGAGCCCCCAGTCGGAATCGAACCAACGACCTACTGATTACAAGTCAGTTGCTCTACCAGCTGAGCTATGGAGGCTTCTTTTACTCTTAAACCAGTTACATTCAGTTGCTCTATCGGAGCGCCGAACCGCAGCTGAGCTATGGAGGCTTCTTTACTTTATTCGATTTGCGGCTTGGCGTTTCGTTTAAAGTGATGCAAAGGTATGTGTTTAGGGATTACCTGTCAATACCTCTGCACAAAAAATTATCCTTCATTCGCAATTACTATACGTAACTGCTCGCGCAGCTTGTCCAGCTCCTGCTGGGCTTCGTCGATCTTCGATGAAAACTCATCCTTGAGCTTGTCTGCATTTTTTGAGGATGCAAAAAACTCTATATTATTCCTCCAGAGGGAAATATCATTTTCGATCTTACTCATCTGGCGGCGAATGTTATTCTCCTTCTGACGTAATTTTCTGTCGGAATCAGGCGTGCTCTTGATGCGGCTTAACTGCGACTGCAGGCGGAGTTTTTCACGGTCTTCAGGAGATACATCCTTCAGGCTCTGGATAAACTTCTCGGTAGCTGCAGAGTAAGCCTCCCTTACTTTGCCAATGGCATTGCGGGGTACGAAACCAATATTTTCATACTCCTCCTCCAGCGTCAGGAACTCTTCAATATCCTGCTTGTTGGCAGCCGCCATTTGCTCCATCTTTCTGATAATTTCCATCTTGCGGTCAAGGTTTACCTCCTGCTCGGCATTGGCAGTTTTACCCTGCGATCGCTTGCGCTCAAAGAATGAATCAGCGGCAGCCTTAAAACGCTTATAGACCTCGTCGCGCTGCTTTTCCGGTACAGGGCCAATTTCTTTCCAGCGGCGCTGAAGTTCCTTGAACCGCTCGGCAGTATCGCCCCAGTCTTCGTTATCTTTCAGGCTTTCAGCTTCTGCAACCAGCTCTTCTTTCTGTTGCAGGTTTTCTTCGCGCTTACGCTCCAGCTCTTTAAAGAAACGATTTTTATTGTTGAAGAAACCTTTGAAAGCCGCCCAGAAGTATTTATTCACCTCCTTGGCTACCTGCCGGGGTAAACCGCCTATTTGCTCCCACTCCTTTTGCAGCGCCAACAGCTGCTTGGTCTTGTCATTCCAGGCAGTGATCCTATCAGAATCGAACTCCAGGAACTCCTGTACCTGATCACCCAGCTCCCGCTTCTTAAGCAGGTTAGCCTCCAGCTCCTCGTTGAGCACCTTCAGGTGGTCGCGGCGCTTATCATAAACCTTGTCAGAAATTTCCTTGAAACGGTTCCATAGCGGCTCCTGCTCCTCACGAGGTACAGGACCAATATGCCTGAACTCTTCATGCAGCTCGCGAAGTTCGCGCGTTGCCTGCTTCAGGTTATCCAGCTCCAGCAGCTTTTCTGCCCTCTGTACTATGTCCTGTTTTGCTTCCAGGTTTTTGCGGCGGTCCAGCTCTTTAAGTTCATACAGGATGCTCCGGTTGTTATAAAAGCGATCCAGCAGCGCGTTGTAATTGGCCCAAAGGTTGCTGTTGTACTGCGGAGGTACAGGACCAATCTTCTTCCAGTCTTCCTGGATCTTTTTCAGTTCACGAAGACTGGTGTTGTTTTCTTCTGAATCTACAAATTCGCGCAGGCGTGCAAGCACCTCATTCTTTTGCTTCAGGTTATCCTCCCGGATACGCTGCATATCAGAAAAATGGCGGTGCTTTTGATCACGTATCTTCCTGAAAACCTCCTCAAAACGGCGGTCCAGTTCATCACCATGGTAATCAAAATCTTCTTCCTCGCCACCTTCGGCCTTAAAGCGATCAAGTGCTGCCTGACGTTCATGCTGCGCTACTTCGTCGAAGAAATGCTTAATATCGTGGACCATCCGGTCGGCCCGGCGAACATCTGTGAGCGACAGCAGCTCTTCGGCATGACGAACCAGCTGTGATTTGGAGAGCTGGCTGTAATCAGGTGTGGTATGCTCCTCTTCCTCCTCCTCATCATGTGAGTCATCATCGCTGGTACCTTCATCGCCTACGTGCGAACGCACCACTTCTCCAGTATTTGTATTTTTAGGATCGTCAAGATCCGGAACTTCATCAGAAGCTAATGTATGATCTACAAAGGGTGTTACAGGCATATCCGCTGCTGTTTGTTCGGGAGCCGCAGCTGCTATCTGCGCCTCTTCAGGATTTTCGGCCATGTCTTTTGTACCAGAATCAGGCGATTCTACCGTATCGGGATCATAACCCTCTGCATCCTGCTCGTTCCGAACCGTTACATCAGGAGTGCTGGACCCTTCATCTGTATTAGATTCAGTTGTTTGCCCGGTTCCTGCTGCGTTGTTGTTTGGTTCCTGCGATTCCTGGCGTTCGCCGGCATTGTTCTCCGGCGCGTTTTTTTCCTTATCCGTAGTCATATACAAAAATGGTCAGTTAGCTTAAAAAAAGCCATTGATTTAGTTTAATCGAGGGTCGGTGGGGTAATTAGAAATCACCTTGTATTTACCACCCATTTTCTGTAAAATTTCTTTCCAGAGCACATCAGGATCAGTATCAAAAATATCTTCAGGTGTAGCACCCTTATATACGATCCAGGTATTTTGCTGGAGTTCTTCGTCTAATTGCCCTTCTTCCCAACCCGAGTACCCAATAAAGAACTTAAAATCATCAAAATCAAGCCCTCCGCTCTTTACATGCTCCATGAGCTGTTCAAAATTGCCTCCCCATTGTATGCCATTACTGATCTGCTCTCCGCCTTCAATTAAGTCGCTCCTGCGATGTATAAAGTGAAGGGTATCCTGCTGCACGGGTCCGCCAACATACAGGGTAGCATCAAACAGTTCTGCATCTTCCAGCACATCAGAGCCTTTGATCAGGCTGGGTTTATTTAGTACAAACCCAAACGATCCTGCTTCGCCATGTTCGCACATCAGCACCACAGTTCTTGAAAAATTCGGGTCAGGTAAAAAAGGTTCGGAAATCAATAAATCTCCCCGCTCAACTTTAACCTCTTTATTATTGTAATTGAAATCCAACATTAATATAAAAAAATCCTAGTGATTAGCAAAATAAAGCCTTTGCGCTTTGTATGTAGTATAAAAATACCTAAAAAAGAGTTTCTGTTCATCCATGTTGTCTTTTTTTTAACTAGGCGCAATCTTTCAGGTATCCATTAAGTTTTCTGATTACTTTTGAAACCCAACCAAGCAGGGTATGTACGTAGCTGTATCAGGAAACATCGGGAGTGGAAAAACCACCCTTACCACAAAACTGGCGAAACATTACGGCTGGAAGGCCGAATTTGAAGCCGTAGACAACAATCCATATCTGGAAGATTTTTATGCAGACATGAAGCGCTGGGCGTTTCACCTGCAGATTTACTTCCTTAACAGTCGCTTTAAACAGCTTACCGATATCGCCAGCCGCGACTTTACCACCATACAGGACCGCACCATCTACGAAGATGCCTATATTTTCGCAGCCAACCTCTACAAAAGCCAGCTGCTCAATGACCGGGATTACCACAACTACCTGAACCTCTTCCATTCCATGATGGAATATGCAAAGGCTCCCGACCTGCTTATTTATTTAAGGGCAGATATTCCTAAGCTGGTGAGCCAGATCCAGAAACGCGGACGCTCCTACGAAGATGCCATTCGGCTGGATTATCTGAAGAACCTCAACAAGCACTACGAGGAGTGGATTGCAAACTACAGTCTTGGCCGTTTGCTGGTAATCGATGTTAACAACCTGGATTTCGTGAATAATGTTGAGGATTTTGCAGGCATTGTCGAAAAAATAGAATTAGAGCTCAATGGTCTCTTCAGCCCCGACACCCTCACCTTGCCTCCGCAGCTGTTTCCTTATAAAAAATGAGTGATTGAGGGAATTTATTCATTCACTCACTTCCCCCGTAACATCCCAGGTATGGTCGGGCAACAGGCGTACGCTGGCAATGTGATTGCCTGGCTTTTTACTGCGGCCCCATTCATCAGGGCTTATCATGGATAAGAGATATTCTCCCTCCGGGCGCTGGTAGAGGTGGTACTGATGGCCAATGTGTGGTTCGAAATTTATTTCGGCGTCATAGATCTTTTCACTCACCTCTGCTCTTTTCTGAATTTCCCGTGCCTGATCGGCCAGGAGCTGTGCCTGGCGGTAGAGCTGCTCCATTTGCCGCTGGGTCTGGCTGCGCATGGCTGCAAGTGCCCTGCCCTTCATTTTCCCCTTGTCTTCCGGACGTATCACCGCACTGCCTACCGTATGCGGAAAAGCAATGAGACCCGGGTTCCCGGTTGTTTTCTCCCGCTCTTTCTCCAGATCTATTTTATCTACATCTATTTTATTCGCCTTCATTTCTGTGCTGCGGAGTATGCTTTACTGATTTTGGTTGCTCCTCGGGCTGTTCCGGGCCAAACCTGCGGAACTCTGTTTTACGGCTGAAATCCCATACCACTATTGCCAGAAGCAGTAAAAAGATAATGGTGATCAGCAGAAAAAGTTTCTTGGAACGGTTCATATCCCAAAATTAATCATTCTTCCAGTAAGTTTACTTTTCGCAGTTCAGCATTCAAAAGTCTTCTTCTTTTGTGGGCTCCCTCCGTCTGTATCCGCAGGATCATGTTGGTGTAAATGTTAATACCCTGCTCAAGGGCTGCAACAGGCAGCCGTTCGTTAATGCTGTGTACACTCTTGATCAGATCTTCTGACATCATTGCCGGTATCAGGCCATAGGTAGGAACTTCGTTATTGCGAAAGAAGATGTTATCGGTTGTAGCAGGAAAAAGGATTGGAATAACTGCTGCATCAGGTATTTCCTGCTGCACAGCCCAGGCCATTGCATCATAAAAATCGTTTACTGGCGATGGTTTCGATTCAGGAGAGCTGTTTATTACTGTTATTTTGATTTTCGGCTCATCCAGAATTCTTTCCAATCTGCGGATAAAGGCCTTTACTGTGGTATTGGGCTGCAGCCGGCAATCGAGATAGGCTGTAGAAATGATGGAGATTTTATTATGGGGACCGGGAGGGTTCTCCAGCTTGGTTACTGTAATGGTGTTGGTGGTAAGAGATTCCAGCAACGGGTCGCGCTGTACCACATTCTTCACAAACGGGCTTAGTATCCACCAGTTAATATGCCCGATCAAAAAACCTCTTAATCCTCCCTCTGCCCTGCCCAGCCTGCGAAACATGCGCCTGTTTACCCGGTTGAACTCCATATTAAATTTACGACCTTCCAGCCTGCTTAAGGCATAGATCATCAGCTTGTTGGCATATTCCGGCGCAGGCGCCGCTCCATGTCCGTAACTGTTCAGCTGCAGGTCCAGCTTAAGCCAGAGCACCGCTTTTTCAGCTACAGAAATACCCACCACCGGTTTTTCGGGAGCGCTTAAAAGTACACCCCTGAGGGCAGCACCACCTTCGCCAAAGGCAACCAGAGGATTTAGTTCTGATAGTTTCCTGTCAAGTACATATTTGGCACCCGCGCCGCCGCCAGACTCTTCACTTGAAAAACAGAGGACACCAACATTGTATATAAATTCTATAGTATCTGCTGCCCCCTTTATGTTGAGCAGCGACATAAGCTGCATAATGCCGGGTCCTTTATTATCGATGGCTCCCCGGCCCCAAATGGTATCATTTACCACTACCCCTGAAAATGGCGGGTAATCCCATTCGTCTGTGGTACCGGCAGGCACCACATCCATATGGTGCTGTAACCAGATAACAGGCTTGTCTTCCGAAAGTGGGTAAATGGTTGCTGCAAAATTGTATCCGGTACTATCTGCAGGAAGTGTGGTTACATAAAGGCCCTGCTGCTCGCAATAGGCTGAAAGAAAATCACCGGCTTCCTCCTCGATACCACTCAGTGACTGTATTTTCAGATATTCAGTTAACAGCCGGGCTGCTTCAGTTTTTGTATATTCACTGCTTTTATATATCTCCGGCTCATACTCTCTTTGCTCCTGAGCACTAACACGGCCGCTGGTTAACAGAAACAGAATAATAAGAATAACAAGCTGTAATCTACCGCTACCAATCTTCTTCACTCTAATTAAACTGTTATTCTGCATGAAAATTATAAATTTTACAATCTATCCGTTTAGCTTCTTTTCCAGCCAGAGTCCTCCCATTCCTGCAATAAAAAGTAAATAAAAAAGCCAGGGAGAAACAGGCTTTTCTATATAGAATGTTGCCGGTATTCCCGGCAGGGTTTGCTTTGCCTGATAGCGCAGCATTTGGGCCTGTCTTTGTGCCTCCAGGATGGAATTAGTGCTGTTATCTACCCGGAAAACAACTGTATCGCCACTGGTTATGGCTTTATAAAAACCTTTTTGCCTAGGCCAGAACTCGAGTTGCCAGTAATTGGGTCTTACCTGAGACTGCCATACAGGTACCTGTTCAATTTGCTGCTGTGGATCAAGTATCTGTAGCCCGGGCAGACTGTCTGTACTATATAACCCAAGCTGTATCGGCAAATGTTTTGCTGCACTCTGAGGTAATTCCCACTGCGCTTCTTTGGCTTCCAGCGGCAGGGCTTCAGCAATCAGCCAGTGCCAGTACTGCTGATGGGCCTTTGCCTGCCCCATCAGTACCAGTCTGTAAGTTGCCACACTGCTGCTTACCACCACCTGCCCAAGGCCATACCTGCGGCTGATGGCTATTATACCCCTGTTGCCCCTTACTAGCACCTGCCAGCCAGGTGGCACCTGCCTCATGGGTCTGTAGGCCAGTGACAGTTTTACGCCCCTCACCGTCAGGGTATCCCTCACCTCCTGCTGTGCAAACTGAATGCGGCTCCCCTGCCAGTTTATAAGATTACTTTCTGCATCGGGATATAGCAATATTCCCATACCCTGCTGCTGCACAGCAGTGCTTATTGCCTGTCGGGGGCTGCTTCCCAGTTCACCGTAAAATCCTGCACCTAAAATAAGTACATCCCAGGCAGATAACCCTCTTTCACTGAATAAAATTGATTCCCGAGGTAAGTTTATCCATTCTTTTACGCTCTTTCCGGGTGCCAGGCGGGCGGAATAATACAATTTATGCCCCTCCTGCATCAGCAGTTCTTTCAGGTATTTACTTTCCGGCTCCGGATAGGCGGTAAGCAATGCCAGCTGTAAAGCCACAGGTTCGGGAACATGAACAGGCAGTGCATAATCAGCAAGTGTATCGCCCCCGCGGCCAAGCCAGTATAGCTGGTACAAACTTGTGCCTGAAAGATGGTTTGCTGCTTTAAGTAAAAAGTCAGCCCTACCCTTTTTTTCAGCAACCACAGAATCCATAGCTGTTCCACCCAGGGAAAGCAGCAGTTTATGGGCTGCTGCCGGTGCATGCCATGCTCCCTGCACCACCAGTGTATCGGAAGGACTTAAACGACGGCTATAATTTAGTGCTGTAACACCACCCGCATTGGCTGCCGGTACATAACTAAACTGATAATCCTTTAGATATGCCAGCTCCTGCGCAGGCAATCCTCTGCCTGTTAATATGACTTTACTGCCGGGAGCAATATATCGGGATAGATAACTCATGCCCTCCAGCAGAGGATATCGCCGGTGTGGCTGCAGGCTGTAAACGACGGCTGCAGAATTTACCTGCAGCAGACTATCCAGCTGCTCCCCAGCCTTGCCATTCAGTATGATGGTGGTGGTGCTTTCTGATGCCTGGTAGGCTGGTTTCAGCGCTACCCCCAGCAGCCCGGAAATAGCAATGAGCAGCAATAGCACCCTGATCAGTATCCTGCTGCCCCAGCCGCTACGCCTGATTTCTGCATAGGCCAGGGCTATGAACAATATAAGACCCAGGATCCATATTATCCAGTTATAGAGAGGTACACTTTCAATCATTTGTTCCGGGGCTTACTGTTTCAAGAAATTGCCGATGCTGCTGGTGCAGAAATTGCGGCCGGGCTGTAGGCAGGGCTTGCTTAGGCAACAACTTATACAGCCCCTGTTCTACCCTGCGCACATCACCAACAGAAGGCACACTGCTTTCCTGCAGACTGTTCAAGCTGTTCAGGAGATAGAAATACTGCATATAGGGTCCGCCCAGCACGAGCAGGCGCGCCACCTCTCCGGATGCCTGCCGCGAGAGCTGTTGCTCTGCCTGTGTTAAAGCGGTACCTTTTTGCCAGAACGAAAGCCTGGACACCAGCTTTCCGGAAGCTGCCAGAGTATCGCTTGCAGAACTCCGGCGGAACTGATTATCAGGATTGATAGCCTCCTGCTCTCCTTTCAGGCGGTGCTCCTGAGGTATAAGCGCTGGCAGATCAAGCCCCACCCGTTCTACATATATCTGCGTTGACTGCTGCACTTCCTTGATGATCTTAAGTGCCCTGTGTTCGTAAGGTAGTGCTTGCCGGGGCTGTGAAAGGCGCAGGAATTTTTCTGCTTCCCACATTTCAGCAAGCGCTGCCTTAAGCTTTACTTTAATGCTTTCTTCATAGAAAGTCGCGCCTTCTTCGGTATCATGCGCATGGCCAAACATCTCCACCAGGCCTGCTGCAGGTGCTGCTCCTGCCGGCTGCTCATGGCCATGTACATCGTGCTCATGGCGCTCATTTTCATGAGCTTCCCCCTCTTGATGCTCATGATCATCTTCATTCTGTAAGGTAGCTACACCTCCTGCATCGCTCACAAACTCTTCGCCCAGGAATTTTCCGTAACGCAGGCGCAGCAGTTTCTGATCTATGGCCAGGTTCTGATTCTTTTTTTCCCATTCTTCCTGTTGGGTTGATGTTTGGGTGCTGATGAGTTTTTCTGTATCGATGATGATCTGCCGCTGGCTGCGGAAAAATTCTGGTTCCACATCCAGCGCCAGGCCACTGCTCATCATGCTCACGGCTTCTGCAGTATCTTTCCACTGGTAAAACCAGCTGTTGCTGCGCCTGTGCTGCCCCCGCGGAGGTTTATTGTCATGAGCCTCCAGACGGTAGTAGAGCTCATCGCCCGGCTGCATGCCCAGTGCTTTTGGATCCAGCCGCAGCTGTTCAGCAGCTTCTTTGGCTCCTGTTGCCACCTTTAGCCAGCGTTTCTCTTCCCTGAAGCTTACATTTTCTCCACTCCCCCTGCTGATGGTGAGGCTTAGGTAAACATCTTCGAGGCCGTAATCATCTGCTGCTTCTACAGAAACTGTAAAGGCTCCTCCTTCCTGCTCCAGCAGGTACTGTTCAGGTGCCAGAATGCTAACACGGGGAGGCTCATCAGGCTGCACGCTGATCCTAATAAAGGGACTAAAGGCAGTATCTGTTGCTGTGGCATAACCAATGCGGTAAAAAACGGGCCTCTGGGCTAACAGTTGCGTAGTCCAGTCTCCTTTGCTGGTCTTCTGAAAACGCAGGGTATCATAGTGCTGATCTGTAAGAAAAACCCATTTCACCGCATCGTTAAATGTTAACTGCCAGGTAACACTGCTGTTCTCCGGCGCCTGCAGATCACTTAGTTCGTGAAATCTGGCGGCCTGGCCGGTATAATGGGGTGGTGCCAGCCGTACCCTTGCTGACCGGAGCTCTGGCAATGCACGCTGTACTTCCTCTATCTGGTCTTTTACAGAATCTGGTAGGTTCGCTGGCAGCGAGGCACTAAAAGGACTCGAAACGTTTACAGATGGCTGCCATACACGCACCAGCAGCATACCTGCCAGAAATACAAGTCCCAATATTCCCAGGGAGGTGGCAAAGTGCACAGGCGGGCGCTGCCTGTCTGCAAACGCTGTTACCAGCTCCCCTATACGCCTGCGCTGCAGGCGGGCGGGTAAACTTAGCTGTTCCGGTTGCTGAAGCAACAAGCTGCTGCTGTGTTGCAATTCAGGATGCTGCTTGTCCAGCCAGGCAGCTGTTCTGGCCGGTGTAATCCTGTTCAGGGGTTTTCTGCGAAATAGTAAAACAAAAATGGCTATGAGTGCAGCAGTGGCAAAAAGAACCGAAGGCAGCAAAGGCAGCCACAAAAGGAGCAAAAAAAGGATTGCCAGTGCCGGGGCAAGTGCCTGCAGCAGCAGCTTAAGCAAGTGCTGCCATTGCCAGCGCCGCTGTAATTTAAGTAAAGGATGTACAGGTTCTATTTTCGCAGGCTTAGCCATCTTTCCACTATCAAAACAAGTACTAACGCTATCCAAAGATAATTCTCCAAAGGCACCCCCTCTTCTTTTCCTGCTGATGCTATAAAAGCATGCTGGCCAGGCTGCCGCTGCTCTGGCTGCCATTGTTCCTGACTCAACAGTACTGGCGGTGAGGCCGGACTGTCTGCCAATGGAAGCATTTCCATAAGTTGTGGTAGAAAACGCGCCAGCTGTACCCGGTTATGTTGCTGTGCCTGCAATGTAGAATGTACCATGACTGGTTTATGTATTCCCCCGTTACCGCTAAACCAGTCCACGCCTTCTTCTTCTGAAAGCCTGAACCTGCTGATGTTTTCGGCCTCTAGAAAAGCTTCGGGGGGTTCTTTTCTTGCCAGCCACACCCATACCTGAGGAAAATTTTCAGGTAACTGCGTAAGGTCAGGAAGTGTCTCCAGCTGCAATACCCGGGCGGGCTGCAGACTATCTATGAGTTGTAGTGCTGTTTGCCACATACGGGCTTCCTGCTGTGCATCAGCAGGATGCTGCAGCATAATCCGTAAGGTGTCGGGTGCTTCCGGGCTGATCGTAATGCCATACTTCTGCTGAAGCTGCGAGAGATCTGCTGCAGCATGGGTTTCGGTAACCAGTCGCCACAGCCCCTGTTCTTCCTGCCAATACTGGAGCAGCAGGCGGCTGTCGGTTAATTGTATGGCCTGTGCCAGGTGCAGCTGCTTTGGTGCCTCTGGCAGCGGCACAAAGATTTTCGAAAGAGCCGGGCGATCACCACTAAATCGGTTCAGGAAGGGGTAAAACCGGATCCAGACAGAATCACCTGCATTGTCCAGTCCTTCTATTTCCCGGAATACATCCCAGTAGCTGAAGGGGCTTGTATCTGGCACTACATTCTTCTGCAGGAGCGGAAGCCCTGGCTGTAACAACCTTGGTTCATACCCCAAAGCAGCAATACTATCCGCATTACTTAGTGCAGCCAGCTCCGGTGCTATAAAGAGATAACGTTTCTGTTCCTCCTCTTCCTGGTACATCATCGGTTCGCAGAGCAACATCACCAACAGGGAAAACAGCAGGCAGCGAAGCAGCAGGAGCCAAAGCTCATTAGGCCGCAAACTGCGGGCCTGTACCGGAGCACCGCCTGTAAATGTTTTTAAACTCCCCACCATCAGCACCCGGCTGCTGCGTTTGTGCAGCAGGTGAATGGCAATAGGAACGGCAAGTCCCAGCAGTCCCCACAGCATCTGGGGTTGTAGCAGCTGTATTACCATGGTGCTTGATTGCCTTTATTTCCCAGATAAGCCCTAAGCACTGCAAGCGGCTCCTGACCAATACTTAATGGCATATACCCGATGCCTCTGCGCTGCAGCCAGTTTTTCCAGCCCTCCTGCCATACAGTAAAGGCATCTGCCGATGCTCTTTTGTCGCTACCAGAACGCAGTTGCACTTTTTTGCCTGTTTCCAGATCCTGCAGGATCATGCCATTGGCCAATTGCTGCGGCTCCTGCTCTTCGGGGGCAATCAGGTGTAAAACGCGCAGGTCCTGGCCGGAACCCAACAGCTGGCTCAGGCTTGTTTTCAGCTCCTCTTCTTCCTCCCACAGATCAGTGATCAGCAATACCAATCCGGCAGAACGCGCCTGTTGGAGCATGGCCGCGGGCAATCTTTCAGGCCATTTCCCCCCTGCACCGGTAATCTTCAGCAGTTGAATATATTCCTGAAGGTGGTGCCTGCTGCGCCTGAAGAGCAGCTGGCGCTCCTGCTGATCGGACAGGATCTGCAGGCCGGGCACATCGTTTTGCCGGTGGGCGAGCAGGCCCAGTGCAGCAGCCAGTGCCTTAGCATAATTTATTTTAGACCAGCCACCGCTTCTGTGCTGCATGGAAGCACTGGCATCCAGCAGGAGCAGCACCTGCATCTGGCGGGGTACTTCAGCCTGGCGTACATAAAGACGTTTGCTGCGGGCATAAAGCTTCCAGTCGAGCAGGCGCAGGTCGTCGCCGGGCTGATACGCCCTGTACTGGCTGAATTCCTGCTCTTCTCCGCTGCTGCGGCTTTGGTGCAGCCCGCCCTCCAGCCGGTGTAGGGCAGTTTGAGCAAACAACATCAGGCCGTGCGGAAGATCGAGGAGCTCCGGCTTTAGCCATGGTGACTCCTCCCTTTTCATCGCCGACCCTCCTCCTGCAAAAGGCGTTCCACAACAGAATCGGGCGTGATGCCCTCGGCTTCTGCACCAAAATTAAGCAGGATGCGGTGCCGCAATACTGGTTTTGCTGCCCATGCAAGATCTTCGGGAATTACGGAAAGCCTGTTGTGCATCAGTGCATGGGCTTTGGCGGCCAGTACCAGGGCTTGCCCGGCGCGGGGTCCGGCGCCCCAGCTTACCCACTCCTTTACAAAAGCACTCCTGCTTTGCTCCGGCCGGGTAGATTGAACCAGCCCTGCTACCCACCCCAGCAGCTCCGGGCTAACAGGCAGGTCACGTACCATCCGCCGCAGGCGAATAATTTCTTCGCTCCCCATTACAGGTTCTATTGCTGCTTTCTCGTTGGAAGTGGTACGGCTTAAGATCTCCACCTCCTCCTGCATGCTGGGATACCCCAGTCGTATGTAGAGCAGGAAACGGTCCAGCTGTGCCTCGGGCAGGGGAAATGTGCCTGCCTGCTCCAAGGGATTTTGTGTGGCGAGTATCAAGTAGGGCTGCTCCAGCTCATAGGTTTTGCCCGACCAGGTAATGTTGCTCTCCTGCATGGCCTCCAGCAGGGCAGCCTGAGTTTTGGGAGGTGTGCGGTTTATTTCGTCAGCCAGTACAATGTTGGCGAACAGTGGCCCCTGGTTGAAAATAAAATGATGGTGACCGGTCTGCCTATCTTCTTCCAATATTTCCGTACCAATCAGATCGCCGGGCATCAGATCGGGTGTAAACTGTATGCGCCTGAATTTAAGGTGCAGCGCCTGGGCCAGTGAGCGCACCATCAATGTTTTGGCAAGGCCCGGAACCCCCTCCAGCAGGGCATGGCCACCCGCCAGCAAGGTTACCAACAGCTGATCTACCACCTCCTGCTGCCCCACCACGGCCTGTCCGATAGCCTGCCGCAGCTGAGGCAGCAAGCGGGGTAGTGTAGTTAATTCCTCCTCAGTATAATGTGCAGTTTGCATAGCTCGTTGTTAAGCAGTAAGGGCATATACCACTATATTCACCCCAAACTTTGTATTGTCTTCGGCCAGCCAGCGCTTGTTCCGAAAGTCGTAATCCCACTCGCAGCCATAATCTTTGTTGCTGTAGAGCACCCTGATTTTTCCGTCTATCTCAATAGCTTTCAGATAATCGTGCACCAGGTCATCGCCCCAGCCGTTCAATTCAAATCCGGTGGTAGGCGGACCCTCCTCAAACCTGAAAAAGGAAGAATAGAGTGGATGGCGGTTGGAGATCTTTTTAAGGGCACCTTCACCAAACAGCCTGGCCATCTGTATCTCAAAAGATTTGGCGAAGAGGCCATCTATATCGTGGTTGCAGTCGTCTACAAAAACAAAACCGCCCCTGTTCACATAGGCCTTAAAATTACGGGCCTCTTCCTCATCGAACTCCACCAGCTTATGCCCGCTAAGGTAACAGAAAGGCGCTTCAAAAATCTGCTTGCTGGATAACGGTACAATTCGCTCCTGGGTATCTACCGGAATTTTAGTGTATTGTATGATTGAGTGCATGAGGTTGGAAGGCATACGCTGATCTACGTTCCAGTCACCACTGTTGTACTGCAAGCGTGTAAAAAAGAACTTGCTCATGTGCTGCCTATTCCTCCTTCTCCTCGTCTTCGTCGTCGCCCGACATTAGTACATAACCGTAGGGGCCATCTTCGCTAACAGCAATGCTGTACGCCTGCTTTTCGGCACTATCCAGCAGGAGATATTGTTTCCCCCGAATACTTACTGCCAGGGTTTCCTGATCCAGCACCTCTACCCCGACCTCTTCCGCTTTCAGGTCTTTTACCACAGAGAATTCATTTGCATATTGCTTCATCAGGGGGGGCTGATTACCCTCCTGAATATACCTCCCAACTTCAGCTTCATTGTCAACCAGTGTTCCGGTGGAGCACAGAAAACCATCAAAGTCGATAGTTTCTTCATCTTCTTTCAGCAAAAAGGCATACACCGAGAAACCATCGCCATCTATCACCAGTGTTCTGCCTATCTCTGCCAGGTGAAAAGATAAGTATAAGTCTGCGTCCATAATCAAGTTATTAATTGCCGTTAGGGGTAGTCGGTACAAAGTACAGGGTATTGGTATATGGTACAATGACACCGGCAGGAATATCCTGCCTTTCAATCATCAATATACCATATACCAGATACTATATACTTTGTTTATCGCGCCTGTTCAGTCTACACCGCATCGGAAAGGCTGGTGAAGGTAAAGTCACGGATCTTCATGGGCGGTACCAGGTTACCCTCTACCCTTTGTGGCTTGCCAAGTGCTTCCAGGTTATTAAGCATGATAATGGGACTTTCGTTGAAACGGAAGTTCTTTACCGGGTACATGATCTTGCCATTTTCGATGTAAAAAGTACCATCGCGGGTAAGGCCGGTGTAGAGAAGCGTTTGCGGATCTACCGCACGGATATACCACAGACGTGTAACCAGCACTCCCCGTTTGGTATTTTTGATCATTTCCTCCAGGGAAGCATTTCCTCCTTCCATTACGAAACGTGCAGGAGCCGGAAGGGCTTCTCTACCCTGCTTGCTGGCCCAATAGCGGTCGTAGTACATATTTTTCACTACGCCATTTTCTATCCAGCTGGTCTTTTTCAGGGGAACTCCATCGCCAGACCAGGTGGCGAAGGGCGCTTCCGGATGCTGAGGATCGCTGTAGATCTTTACACGCTCATCTACCAGCTTTTCGCCTAATTTGGTACCGCCTCCCTTTTTTGAAAGAAAACTGCGGCCCTCATCAGCATTACGGGCTCCCATGCTGCTCATCATGTTACTGATTAGGTCAGAGGCTGCTGCAGGCTCCAGGATTACAGTATACTTACCTGGTTCAATGGCCTTTGGATTGCGTGAGCGCATTGCCTTTTCGATGGCGATTTGTGATGCCTCGCCAGTATCAAGCTTTTTTACATCATTGAAATCGCGTCTTACCCATCCCGATCCGGTGCCATCTTCTGTACGCATGGTAACAGTAAAATCCACATCGCTGAACTGGTTATAGGCAAAAAGACCCCTGGAGTTCATCATGGCACTAAAGCCGGCTTTATCTTCCATAAATCCGGCTGCGGTGATATTTTTAGCAGCGGCAGGGTTTATACTGCTGGCCGCAAAGTTTGCCCGCTGATCAGGAGATATATCATCGGTGCTTTTGAAGTATGATTTTGATTCCAGGTACTGCTGGGGCTCCATGGCTCCCATAAATTCAGGGTTTTCCGGCGCCAGCTTAGCCAGCTCTTCACTGCGGCGCACCACTTTTTCAAGCGATGCTTCATCAAACTCATTGATGGTACTGGTGCCGCTTTTTTTACCGAAAGAACTGCTGACGATCAGGGTTGAATTTTCTTCTGCCCCGCTGGTAGATACTGAATTGCGGGCATATCGGATGTTGCCTCCTTCAGTGCTATTAAGGTTTACCACGCATTCATCAGCTCGGGAAAGGCTGATCACCTTTTCCATTAAGCTGCGTGCCTCTTCTTTTGATAATATTGCCATTTGTTGAATATATTGGGTATTGGGTATTGGTATTGAGTATAGGCATTGATATGGTTGAGGCAGTTATGTTCCTCATGTCTCAATACTCACTACTCATTACTCACTTCCACTAAATATTTCTAGCCGTATTGATTACGTTAACGCCGTTGAAACGGGTGGTGCTGCTGCCATGCGATACGGCAGATATCTGCGAAGGCTGTCCTTTGCCATCGAAGAAGGAGCCGAAGAGGCGGTAATCGCTCTCATCGCATATTTTGGTGCAGCTGTTCCAGAACTCCTGGGTGTTGCTCTGGTAAGCCACATCGTTCAGCATGCCTGTTACTTCACCATTTTTGATTTCGTAATAAAGCGTGCCGCCAAACTGGAAGTTATAGCGCTGCTGATCGATGGAGTATGAGCCACGGCCAATAATGAAGATGCCATCCTGCACATCTTTGATCATATCCTGCATGTTGTATTTTTCTCTTCCTGGCGCCAGGCTTACGTTAGGCATGCGTTGAAACTGCACACTGCTCCAGCTATCGGCATAGCAGCAGCCATGTGACTCCTCATGGTTGAGGATGTGCGCCTGATCGCGGATGGCCTGATAATCTACCAGCACTCCTTCGCGCACCAGGTCCCAGCGTTTTGTTTTTACACCTTCGTCGTCCCAGCCTACCTGGCCAAGTGAATTGTCCTGGATTTTATCGGCAAATATATTTACCAGCTTGCTGCCATAATTAAAGTTTTTGGTTTTCCACTTATCTAGTGTGGCAAAGGAGGTGCCTGCATAGTTGGCCTCATAGCCCAGTACCCTGTCGAGCTCCAGCGGGTGGCCTACCGATTCATGAATTGTAAGGCCCAGGTGATTTGGATCCAGTACCAGGTCGTATTTTCCAGGTTTTACAGATTTGGCATTAGTCATTTCTTTGGCCTGGCGGGCGGCAGCGGTTGCATCTTCTTTGATGTCGTAGGTTTTGCCGTAGAAGATCAATCCGGCGGGTCCCTGGGTTTTATCCTGTGCCCGTCCGCTCATATACTCCCAGCCCATGCCCATAGGAGCACTAAGCGCTGCACGCTGCTTGAATTTACCGCTGTTCGGATCTACAGCCGTAACCGTAAAAGTTGGCCAGATGCGATGGATGTCCTGGTTAAGGTAGGAGCCGTCGGTAGAAGCGAAATATTTTTGTTCGTTTACCAGAAACAGTGCATTATTCACAAAGTTAGCGCCCTGCTCCTGTGCGGCAGCATTGGCGCTTAGCAGCAGGTCTACTTTTTCTGAAAGAGGCACTTCGAAGGCATTTATTTCAATGGGGGTACGCCATTCCTGCTCGCCGTAGCTTTGCACAGGCACCAGCTTAACAGGTTCCTTCTGCAGTTTTCCATTTGCTTTGGCAATAGCTACTGCCTGTTCTGCTGCTTTTTTGATACCATCTGGGGTTACCTGATCGGTGGCGGCAAAACCCCAGGTGCCGTTTGCAATTACCCGGATGCCAACACCGTAGGATTCAGTGTTAACGGTATTTTGTACTTTGTCTTCCCTCGTAAAAAGGTATTGGTTCAGGTAGCGGCCTATGCGTACATCGGCATAACTGGCGCCTCTGCTCCTGGCAGCATTCAGTGCTACATCTGCCAGTTCCTTGTGCTTTATCGGATCGATTATACTATAAGGCGCATCCAGGGGGACTGACTTGCCAAAAAGGTAGGTAGGAAGCATAAGTGCTCCGGCCCCCATACCAGCCAGCTGTAAAAAGTCTCTTCTTTTCATTATTTAGCAGTAAATTTCAGAAATGTAATTAGCAACCCCTAAGTTAATGTTACAACAACTATTAACTTAGTCCGCTTAAAATACACCTACTGGTAATAAATACCAAATAAAAATTTTGTCTGTTAGATGAGCGGCAATATTCCGATGCTGAATGGAACAAACAGTCTACGTAAAATCATCCATATAGATATGGATGCATTTTTTGCATCGGTAGAGCAGCGTGATAACCCGCAGCTGCGCGGAAAACCTGTGGCAGTTGGGGGTAGCAGGGAACGTGGTGTGGTGGCTGCTGCCAGTTACGAGGCTCGCAAGTTTGGCGTACGTTCTGCCATGCCCTCTGCACATGCCTACCGCTTATGCCCGCACATTATATTTGTAAAGCCGCGTTTTGATGCCTACAAGGCTGTAAGCAGGCAAATCAGAAAAATTTTTCTGGATTATACGCCACTGGTAGAGCCCCTCTCACTTGATGAAGCTTACCTGGATGTAACACACCCACTCATCGGACCGCCATCAGCAACCCTGATTGCCAGGGAGATCAAACACCGCATCAAGGAAGAAACCGCTCTCACCGCTTCTGCCGGTATCAGCTACAATAAATTTCTGGCAAAAGTAGCTTCCGATGTACAGAAACCTGATGGACTGACGCTGGTAAAGCCTGAGGAGGCACTGGCATTCTTATCCAGCCTGCCAGTAGAAAAGTTTCATGGAATTGGTAGGGTAACTGCAGAAAAAATGCATAGCCTGGGCATAAGAACAGGTGCAGATTTGCGGGAATGGCCTGAAACCAAGCTTATTAAGCTTTTCGGTAAAAGTGGCCGCTATTATGCGCAACTGGTACAGGGAGTTGACGAAAGGCCTGTTACACCAGACAGGCAACGAAAATCTGTGGGTGCCGAAAACACCTTTAGCCAAAACCTGCTGCGCCTGGAGGTTATGCAGGCAGAGCTGGAAGAAATTGCCGGAGAAGTTGCAGAGAGACTGCAGCGCCTGAACCAGCAGGGCAGAACAGTGACATTGAAAGTTAAATATGCTGATTTTGTACAGATTACCCGTTCGGTTACCCTATACCAGCCTATTAAAGATGGAGCAGAACTATACAGGTTAGGCTGCGAACTGCTGGAAGGGGTAGATCTGCAGGACAAAGAAGTGCGCCTGCTCGGACTCACTGTATCTAACCTGGACCTGCCGGATATACACGGGCAACTGAGTATTCCTTTCTGAATCAGATATTGACACCAGTCTGCTGCTTTTGAATGGTAATGGCTGCAGTCTTGCAGGATATTGGAGAAACCGTGGCAAAACTAAATCGCTGGTGCCTGTACTGGAAATAACACAATAGGCTGACGCAAAAATTTTATAAATTGATACATTAATATCTATGTATTGCGGCCACCCCTCCAGGTAGTGTATTCAAAATAAATTACAGCATTTATGTTGCAGATAAAGCAACCTTCAACAGGGCTTGCAGTTAGACATTATTGAATAACTGGCAGCAATTATCACTATTGAATGCCTGGCTGATGATGCTAATCCAGCAGTATTGGCAATTTTTTTAACTAAACTGAAGAGAAATGAAATATCCATTTTTAACAAAACTGGCCGGCAATTTCAAAAGAAATCCAGGTAGTGCAAAGTTAAACTGGTTTGCAGAAATTCTGATTGAAGAAGCCTTTGAAGGTATACCTAAGGATGCTTATCTGGATTGCCATACCCATATTATGGGATTGGGAACTGGTGGCACCGGTTGCTGGATGAACCCGGGCATTCTAACCTGGAAGCATCCGCTTGATCACCTGAAGGTGATGTTTTACATCAATGGTTCTGCCATTGACGATATGCGTTATGCCGATCAACAGTACGTTCAGCGTTTTCTCACTCAGGTTTATGATTTTCCGCAGAATGGTAAATTTATATTGCTGGCCCTAGATGGTGCTTATAACAAAGATGGGGCATTCAGCCGGAACGATACAAAATTTTATGTTCCAAATGAATACATCTATAAAACCTACCAGTCTGATCCTGAAAATTTTGTACCATGCATATCTGTTCACCCCTATCGTGAAGATGCCATAGATGAGCTGGAAAAATGGGCGAAACTGGGTGTCAGGGCTGTAAAATGGTTGCCTAACGCCATGGGCATGGACCCTTCAGATCCTGTTTGTGAGCCTTTTTATGAAAAGATGAAGGAGTACGATATGGTGCTCCTAAGCCATGTTGGTGGAGAATCTGCCATTGAAGTGTTAAAATTCAGACCATTGGGAAATCCGCTCCTGTTTAGGAAGCCGCTGGATATGGGGGTGAAGGTGATCATGGCACATTGTGCTTCTTCGGGGATTAATCTGGATCTGGAGAGCAATAGTCTAAAACCAATGAGCAACTTTAAACTGTTTATGCGCCTGATGGAGGAGCCTAAGTATGAAAAGTTACTCTTTGCTGATATATCGGCCCTTACCCAGATCAATAGAAGCGGTACGCCACTCTCAACTATGCTGGAGCGTACAGACCTGCACCACCGCCTGATCAATGGCAGCGACTATCCATTGCCTGCTATCAATGCTGTAATTTCTACAAGATTTTTGGAGTTGATGGGCTACATCAGCCGGCGTGAGCGGGTTGCGCTAAACCAGATCTATAAAAGAAATCCGCTCCTGTTTGACTTTGTATTAAAGAGAACCCTTAAAGCCCCGGGAGATAAAATAACAAAATTCTCTGACAGTATATTCATGGACAATATACTGCTTAAGCTCACACAGGTTCAGGAAAATGCCGGGCAACTGCTGTAGGATCCACCAGCATCCGGAGTCTTTGATAAAAAAAACAGCCCTGGCTTTTGAACAGGGCTGTTTCTATTTTTTTGATTCAGTAGAAGGTTGCGTAGTGTTTATTTACTTGCAATAAAGTCTTTAAAACAACCCAGTACTGCTTCATGGATCTCATAGGTGGAAGCCTTTACCAGAAAATCATCTGGCAGTACACAGAACTTCATAAATTCATTTAGCTTTTCATCATCTTCCAGGCCGGTAATATCCTGTACCACTTCTTTATTGAATTTAGTGGCAATGAAAGCTTTGTTCTGATCCTCTACTGCCATTTTTGCCTTGAACTGGCGGCCTCTTTCCTTATTGTTAAATTTATTGGCAAAACCAGTGATCGCTCCTGTATGGGAGAAAACCGTTACGCCTTCGGGTTCACCTTCAACAGTTCTTTTTGCAACATCAGGCACAGGCAAATCCAGTGCTACACCTTCGTCGGGAAGCTTTAGCCCCAGCAGCTGCTCTTTAAACCTGGCTTCAGAAGGAAAATTGGTAATCACCACTTCCTCCAGCTGCTCTGTTTTTGGTTGTAATTTAATTGTAACAACTTCTTCTGATGGTTTTGCCGGTACAGCAATTTTCCGGGTAACATATCCAATATTGGAAATCAGCAAAGTATCACCGGCTTCAACAGGCATGGTGAAAGCACCGCTTGCCTGGCTTACTGTTAAAGTGCCTTTATAAGGATTGGCTATATGTGCGTAGGTAACGGCTGTGCCGGAATCTGCATCAACCAGCTGTCCTTTAAAAATATAACCCTTTTGAATGGGTCCCTGCGCTAAAGCTGTAAAGCCTGAAAGCAGCAGGGCTGTAATAAAAATCAAAAATTTAGGCATCTCTTAATTTATCAAAGCCACTATGCACCGGCAAAGTAGTGGCTATTTTTTTCATTTCAATATTAATTTATCTGAACGGTATGAAAAACCGAACGTTTCAATGTTATGTGCAGCTTTAACGCAGCTGTCACTAACCGGCATACTGCTGCTCATTACAAACGTTAGCAGCACAACAATAGTACCTAGATTACGCATAGCCCCGCGCCTGCAGCTGAAAGAGCTCTGCATATCTGCCCTGCTGCATCAGCAACTCTTCGTGAGAGCCGGATTCCTGCAGCTTTCCGTTTTCCAGCACCAGTATTCTGTCGGCCATGCGTACGGTACTGAAGCGGTGGCTGATCAGCACGGCCATTTTGCCTTTGGTGAGTTCCGCAAACCTAAGGAACACCTCGTGTTCTGCACGGGCATCCAGTGCTGCAGTGGGTTCATCCAGGATGAGCAGCTGTGCATCCCGTATGTAGGCCCTGGCCAGGGCAATTTTCTGCCACTCCCCTCCCGAAAGATCAACACCATCTGCAAATCGCCTACCGATCATCTGTTCGTATTGCTTAGGCAGTTTTTCCACTACCGTATTGGCCAGGCTCCTGTTTGCTGCATCTTCTATGCGTGGTTTTTCCTCGCGATACCCGATGCGGCCAACTGCAATGTTATCTCCTGCCGTAAACTGAAACCGGACATAATCCTGAAAGATCACCCCAATCTCCTGTCGCAGGGCTGCAGGATCATATTCCCGCAAATCATGTCCATCCAGTAAAATATGCCCTTCGGTTGGATCGTACAGCCTTGCCAGCAGCTTAACCAGTGTGGTTTTACCGGCGCCGTTCTCTCCTACCAGTGCTACTTTTTCGGTAGGGTTCAGGGTAAAGCTAAGTCCGCGCAGCGCCCAGCGTTCAGAATTTGGGTAATGAAAGCCTACATTCTCGAAGGTAAAGCCCTGCCTGATTGGATGAGGAAAAGGTCGTGGGTTTGCAGGAGCTGTAATAAGAGGCTTCAGCTCGAAAAATTCAAAGAAATCCTGCAGGTAGAGGGCACTTTCTGCAATCTTTGAGAACCGGTTCAGGATATCCTCGAGCCTGCTGCGCATGGTAGAAAAAGAACCTGCGTAAAAGGTAAGGTCGCCCAGGCTTAGCTCACCGCTGATGGTACGGTAAATTATATATACATAAGCAGCATAGTAACCGGCACTACCGATAGCAGCAAACAAAGCCCCCCAGCCAGCCCGTTTTACCGCAAGCTTTTTATTTTCATTGTAGTACTTATCAGACAGAAACTTAAAACGGCCAATCAGAAAATCTGAAAGGCCAAACATCTTGATTTCCTTGGCGGTTTCGTCGCTGGCACCGGTGTAGCGTAAATAATCGAGCTCCCGGCGCTCTGGTGTCCAGCCCCAGATTAGTGAAAAGCTCCGCTCGTTAAAATGAGATTCTCCCAAAAAAGCGGGAATCACTGCAACAAACACCAGCAGTATCAGCCACCATTTAAAAGCAATAAGCCCGCCTGCCAGAAAAGCAAGGGTGATAATATCCTGCAACTGGCTAAGCACCTGGGTCATGAGCAGGGTGCGCCGCACAGTTTGCTGCCGTGCACGCTCCAGCTTATCATAAAATTCGCTGTTCTCATACTGGTACAGGTCCAGCTTTGCAGCCTGCTGCATAAGCCTTACAGATGAATCATTGGCAAATAAATCTCCCAGCAGGCTATCCAGCAGGGCTATTCCCCTGTTCAGAATATCAGATACAATGGCCAGGCCAAACTCCAGGACTACATACAGCAGAAGCCGTTCCGTACTGCCGCCTTCCCCTGCTGCCAGCAGTACCACTTCATCAATAATTAATTTGCCTATGTAGAGCACAGCTAGCGGCACCGCTGCTTTAAGCAAGCGTACCACAACATTGCCCAGTGTTAAGGAGGGGCTTGCCTGCCAGATGAGGCGAAAGAAAGCAGGCAGGTGCCGTAGCGCTGACAGCCGTTGCTGCAGGCTGATTTTTTTATCCGAAGGTTTTTGATCTCGAGTTCTCATCAAGTGGTAAACTACGCATTATCAGGCTTAACCAAAATATCAGATCTATGATTCGAAGCGTATATTCTGGCTTTAAGCTAATGAATAAGATAGATTGCTGGTAAATGTTACACTGGGGAGCACCAGGCATGCATCTTCATTTTATGATAAGCAGTTTTGACATCGCATTTTTACAGAAGTTTAAGAGATAGATTGTTATGTCGAGACAGAAAAAACTTAATACATTTCGTTCCCGCTTTTTGATGATATACGGTGCAGCAGCCTTTATAAGTATTATACTTATTGCATCGGCTGGCCTTATCCTAAGCCAGGTCACCACCAAATACCAGCAGCTTTCCACCATTATCGAACCGCTGAAATTCAACCTGTTGTCATTCAACAGTGAAGCTAACCAGCTGGCCGCTCATCAGCAGGCTTACCTGTTAAGCAACAGCGAAGAATCTAAAGAATATGTAGCGTATGTGAGCAAAAGAATGGCAGACCGTATTCAGAAACTTGCCGAATATGTTGATACGCTGCAGGATAAAAACCTGAAGGCGAATACTGAAAGTCTTGCCCTGGAGATGAACAAGATGTTTGCTGCCTCCAAAGCGCTGGAAAGTGTCGGGTTGGAAGAAAGAGCTGACATCATCATGAACAGTTTAATGCCCGCTGTTCTGAACAGCAGCAAGTTAACGAAGGAAATGAACACTTACCTGTTTGAGAAGCACCTAACAGGCTTTAGCAGCCTGATGGAGGAGCTGGAAAACATACAGCTAAGTGCCATGCTGGGGTTTATGCTGCTAATGCTGGGCTTTTATTACATTGTGCATAAAACATTCAGCTTTATTATAGCCCAAATTAAGCTGCTGGACCAGGAAATAGGAGAACTGGCAAAGGGTAATTTACCCGAAGAGCTGGCAGATCCGAAAAATGAACTCTCTTTTATATCCAACTCTGTTAACCAGTTACTGAAGAACCTGCAGGGTGTAAAAGAATTTTCCATCAGCGTGGGCAAAGGTGATTTTGAAAGCGACATAAGTGTTTTTGATAACACCGGCGACCTTGGCAATGCGCTGGCCTCTATGCGTCAGAGTCTGAAAGAAGTATCTGCAGAGGACAAGAAACGGGATTGGGCAAACCAGGGGTTGGCTACATTTCTGGGCATCATCCGCGATCATGGCCATAACAGCGAGGAGCTAAGTTACCAGGTGCTGGCTAACTTGGTTAAGTATATTGGTGCTAACCAGGGTGGGCTTTTTATTACAGATGGAGAGGATACTGATGTAAGGCTGCGCCTGGTTGCCTCTTATGCCTACAACCGTAAAAAATTCCTGGAGAAGGTGCTTCAGCCTGGGCAGGGCTTGGTGGGCCAGGCTTACCTGGAGCGGGAACATATTTACCTGCGTGAGATCCCCAAAGATTATGTACAAATAACCTCTGGCCTGGGCGATGCCACCCCTAACAGCATTTTTATACAACCCCTGATTGTTAATGATGAGGTCATGGGTGTGCTGGAGATGGCTTCCTTTCATGATTTTGAACCTCATGTGCAGGACTTTATTAAAAAAGTAAGTGAATCTGTGGCTGCCGCCATTGGTACTGCGCAAAACAACCACCGCAACAGGGAAATACTGCAGCAATCGCAGATCCTGGCGGAGCAGTTAAGAGCGCAGGAAGAAGAGTTGAGGCAGAATACAGAGGAGCTGCAGGCAACACAGGAAGAAATGCACCGCCGAATTCTGGAGCTGGAAAGAGAAAACATGCTCCTGAACAGCAATTAACCTCTACAAATGCCCTGCTTTTTGCTACTGCACCGTTTCCTAACTCCTTAGTTTGTGTAGATTTGTAAAAAGAGAAAATCTGCATGCAGCGCGAAGAAGCCAGCCTACGCATTAAAGAGCTCCAGGACCAATTACACTACTTCAACGAGCAATACTACCAGTTCCATAACTCGGTGGTAAGTGATTTTGAATTTGACCAGTTACTGGAAGAACTGATCCGGCTGGAAGGTCAGTATCCTGAATTCAGAACTACAGACTCGCCAAGCCAGCGTGTGGGAGGAACCATTACCAAGGAGTTTCCAACGGTATACCACCGTTTCCCGATGCTTTCGCTGGGCAATACCTATAGCGAAGAAGAGCTGAAGGAATTTGATGCCCGTGTAGCCAAGGCCCTGGGCAGTGAGCCCTATGAATACTTTTGTGAGCTCAAGTTTGATGGAGTAGCCTTAAGCCTTACCTATGAAAATGGCGTACTGGTACAGGGTGTTACCCGCGGCGATGGCGTACGGGGAGATGATATAACGGCCAATGTTCGCACTATCAATACCATACCCCTGCGGGTAAATGCCCAGGGCCTGCCACCTACCTTTGAAGTTCGTGGCGAAGCCTTTATGCCCCTGAAATCTTTTACTCGTATTAACCGGGAACGCGAGGCAAAAGGTGAAGCCCTGCTGGCCAACCCGCGTAATGCCACCTCAGGCACACTCAAAATGCAGGATTCCGGTATAGTAGCACAGCGCAGGCTGGACTGCTACGTATACTCCATGCTCAGCGACGATTTACAGGCCACCACGCATGCCGAAGCAATTGCACAGCTGGAAATGTCCGGTTTTAATGTATCGCCTACCTATAAGCTTTGTCGCAGTATGGCCGAGGTATTCAAGTACATTGAGGAGTGGGAATTTAAGCGCACCGAATTACCCCTGGAAACAGATGGTATCGTGGTAAAAGTAAACAGCCTGGCGCAGCAGTCAAGGCTTGGTTTTACGGCAAAAAGTCCGCGCTGGGCCATTGCGTATAAGTATAAAGCAAAAAGCGTAGCCACAAAGCTAAACGATATTGAGTATAATGTAGGCAGAACAGGAGCCGTTACACCAGTAGCGAACCTGGAGCCGGTTTTACTAGCAGGTACTGTTGTAAAAAGGGCATCTGTACACAATGCCAATTTTATTGCCGATATGGACCTGCGCTGCGGCGATACGGTCTATATCGAAAAAGGTGGTGAAATCATACCGAAAATCACGGGCATTGAGTTCAGCAAACGCAAACCCGACAGCCAGCCGATCGTATTCCCGGAGCATTGCCCGGTTTGCGGCACCGGGCTGATCCGCCAGGAAGGCGAAGCTGCTCATTATTGCCCAAATGAGCGTGGGTGTCCCCCACAGATCAAAGCAAAGCTGGAGCATTTTATACAGCGCAGGGCCATGAATATTGATGGCATTGGCGAACGTACTATTGAGCAGCTTTATGAGCGTGGGCTGGTACGTACTGTGGCCGATCTCTACAAGTTAACTTACGAGGAGGTATTTGCACTGGAAGGATTTAAAGAACTCTCTACCCAAAACCTGCTGGCAGGAATCAACGAGTCGCGCAAAGCTCCTTTTGAAAACGTGCTGTTTGGTTTGGGTATACGCTATGTAGGCAGAACCGTTGCCGAAAAACTTGCACGCAGCTTTGGCACTATCGACCGGCTGGCCCAGGCAACTTTTGAGGAGCTTATCAGTGTGCCCGAAATTGGGGAACGCATTGCCCGGAGCATTCTTGAGTTTTTCAGCCAGCCGGAACATAAACAGCTGATTCAAGAACTAAAAGATGCTGGTTTACAGTTTGAAACTACAAAGCAGACAGAGGCGCCCACTGAAGGTCCTTTGGTTGGCAAAACCTTTGTGGTGAGTGGTGTTTTCACCCACTATGGCAGGGATGAGATCAAAGAAGTAATTGCCCGGCATGGTGGTAAAGTAACATCCTCTATTTCTTCCAAGCTGGATTTTCTGCTGGCTGGTGAAAATATGGGTCCGGCAAAAAAACAAAAAGCAGAATCCGCCGGGGTTCCGATCATATCGGAAGATGAATTTAGGGAATTGATAGGAATTGAAAAGTAATGTCCTTTTTACACGCTACCATATTACCCATGCGTGTTCGCAGCCAGCTTAGAAATAACAGATCAAAGCGTGGAAGTGTCACATACCGGGAAGCTAAGAAAATAGGCGTTCTGTTTACCATGAACAGCCTCGATGATTATGAAGCTATCCGTGACTTTGAAAACAGATTAAAAAAAGACGGGAAAGAGGTAAAAGTATTAAGTTACCTGCCAAAAAACGTTGAAAATTTTCACTTTCACTATGATATCTTTACAAATACAGATTTTTCGGCAACAGGTCAGGTAAAAGCTGCTAATATTCATACATTTCTGGAGCAAAATTTTGATTACCTGATCTGCCTGGACAAAACTCCCAATTTGTATTTAGAATATATTTTAGCTGCCAGTGCTGCAAGGTGCAGGATTGGTAATTACGCAGAAAATAAAGAACCCTTATTTGAACTAATGATACGCCTGAACGGAAAGGATTCCGTGAGCAACCTAATTCAACAAATTTATCATTACACGAACGAATTCTAATGAATACTAAATTTACCGGTGTAGGCGTAGCGCTCGTTACCCCTTTTACGGCAAAGGGAGAAATAGACTATGAAGCCCTGGACCGGCTCCTTCGCCACACGGCCGAGGGAGGCGTAGATTATTATGTGGTTCATGGAACTACGGGCGAATCTGTAACCACCACAGTAGCCGAAAAAGCGGCTGTATTACGCTATATCAGGGAAAACAACCCCCACAAGCTCCCCATCATGTATGGCCTGGGCGGCAACAATACCCCTGCCCTGCTTAAAAAGGTACAGGAGATGGACCTGGAAGGCGTAGATGCCATTCTTTCTGTAAGTCCCTATTATAACCTGCCTACCCAAGAGGGTTTGTATCAGCATTACAAAGCTTTCTCTGAGGCCTCACCTGTTCCGGTTATGCTGTATAATGTGCCCACCAGAACAGCCCGGAACTTAAATGCCGAAACTACCCTGCGCCTGGCAGAGCTGCCAAACATCATTGGTGTGAAGGAAGCCTCGGGCAACCTGGTTCAGTGTGCGGAAATTGCCAGTCACAAACCCCATGATTTCTTACTGATCAGCGGAGATGATATGCTCACCATCCCCATTATCTCCCTAGGCGGCAAGGGCATTATCTCAGTATTGGCCAACGCGTTGCCTACACTGTTTCAGACCATGACTCTCAGTGCCATGAAAGGAGACTTTGAACAAGCAAGACAGGCACTGTTTGCTTTACTGGACCTCAACCCCTATATCTATGAAGAGGGTAATCCGGTAGGTGTTAAACAGGCTTTGAAATGCCTGGGTATTTGCGAAAATGCTGTACGGCTGCCCCTGGTGCCGGCATCATCAAAACTATGTGAAAAAATAGAACATACCATACAAAGAATAAAAGCTATTGCTTAAGCAATTAGCTAATTGATAAAAAGCATATAAAAATAAAAGCGACACCGAAAAGTGTCGCTTTTATTATATAATCTTGATTGAGTCTGATGCTATTGGATCAATTTTTGGCTGATCCTACTTTTCAGCATCATTCTTCTTATTCTGAACTTCTACACGAATCTCCTGGGCCAGGTTTTTAAGCTCCTGCATTCCTTTGCGTACGCGTGTACCAGCAGCCTGGTTTTCTTTGTCGTAAAACTTCTGGAAGTCTGACTCAAGCGACATTACCAGGTCTCTGATTTGGTCGAAGCGATTCATAAATTAGCTTGATTTTGGTTAACTGATTAGGTTTGTTATTATAATAGCAATATAGCTATTTCATTAAAAAACACAAATCAATACCCCCTTTTAAGCATCGAACATGGCCATTTTAGCTGCATATTCGTGATTTACATATGCACCAGTGTCAAGTTTGTGTTTAATTTCAGAAAAAGCCTGTATGGTTTGTGCAACATCCTCCTGCGTATGTACCGCTGTAGGTATAAGGCGCAGCATGATAATATCTTTCGGTACAACCGGGTAAATAACCACTGAGCAGAAAATGTTATAATTTTCGCGCAGATCTTTATTAAGAATAGTGGCTACACTTAACGCACCTCTTAAGAAAACAGGAGTTACCGGAGAGGTTGTAGTACCAATATTGAAACCTTTCTCACGTAGGCCAGACTGCAGCGCATTTACGATCGTCCACAGCTTTTCTCTGTGCTCTGGCTGGGAACGCAGCATTTCCAGACGCTTGCGTGCACCTTCCACAAAGATCATTGGCAATGCCTTGGCAAAGATCTGCGAGCGCATGTTGTACTTCAGGTAATCGATAATATCTCTGTTACCAGCTACAAATGCACCAATACTGGCCATTGACTTAGCAAAAGTAGAGAAGTAAAGGTCAATATCGTCCTGTACACCCTGTGCTTCGGCAGCACCTGCACCAGTTGCACCCATGGCACCAAAACCGTGGGCATCGTCAATAAAAATACGGAATTTATACTTTTCCTTCAGAGCAACGATGTCTTTGAGGTTGCCCATGTTGCCAGACATACCAAAAACACCTTCGGTGATTACCAGTATACCACCACCAGTCTCGGATGTGATGCGTTCTGCACGCTTCAACTGCTTCTCAAGGGCCTCAATGTCGTTATGGGCATAAACGAAACGCTTACCCATGTGCAAACGAACACCGTCTACAATACAGGCATGTGATTCAGAGTCATACACAATCACGTCATGGCGGTCAACCAGGGCATCGATAATGGAAACAACCCCCTGGTAACCAAAGTTAAGCAGGTATGCAGATTCTTTCTGAACAAACTGTGCAAGTTCATTCTCCAGTTGGAGGTGCTGATCGGAATTACCCGACATCATACGCGCGCCCATAGGATAAGCCGCGCCCCAGCGTGCAGCTGCATCGGCATCGGCCTTGCGCACATCAGGGTGATTGGCAAATCCCAGATAGTTATTTAGACTCCACGTGAGTACCTCTTTACCTCGCCATACCATGCGTGGTTTGATCTCACCTTCCAACTTAGGAAACATGAAGTAGCCTTCGTCAGCTTGCGAATGCTTTCCCAAAGGACCACGGTCCTGCAGTAGTTTTTCAAACAGATCCAAGACTGTTATTAGTTATGTTGTACAATTTTACGGTCAATACGAAAGAAACAATCAAAAGTAAAATTAATTCCCGACTGTACAAAACTGACCCAAAAATTCCTGCCGCTTCTTCGGTTTTAGGCTATTAATTAGTAGCATTGTACACTTTCTAAAGTACAATATATATATTTTATTTGTTATATGCAGAAAATCAAGAAACTACTGATTGCCAACAGGGGTGAGATTGCACTTAGGATCATCAGATCGGCAAAGGAAATGGGTATACGCACCGTTGCCGTTTACAGCGAGGCAGACCGGCACGCTCTGCATGTGCAGGCTGCCGATGAAGCAGTTTGCTTGGGTCCCCCTCCTTCTGCAGAATCTTACCTGCTGGGCAATCGTATTATTGATGTCTGCAAAAAACTGGAGGTAGATGCTATCCACCCCGGCTATGGATTTCTTTCTGAAAATGCAGGCTTTGCAAAAAAGGTAGAAGAAGCAGGGTTAATTTTTATAGGGCCCTCCGCCATGCCATTGAGATTATGGGCAGCAAACTGGCTGCAAAATCGGCAGTAGCCCAATATGATATACCCCTGGTCCCCGGCACCGCTACTGCCCTTAGCGATGTTGCAGAAGGTAAAAGCAGGGCAGCAGAAATTGGCTACCCTGTGCTGATAAAAGCCAGTGCCGGTGGTGGCGGCAAAGGCATGCGCGTAGTGGAAAATGCTGAAGATTTTGAAGAAGGCATGCAGCGCGCCATCAGCGAAGCTACCTCTGCTTTTGGCGATGGTTCGGTATTTCTGGAAAAATTCATCACCTCGCCCCGCCACATTGAGATTCAGGTAATGGGCGACCACCAGGGCAATATCGTATATCTATTTGAAAGGGAGTGCTCTATACAGCGCCGGCACCAGAAAGTAGTGGAGGAAGCGCCCTCGGCTGTATTGACGCCTGAAATTCGCAAAGCAATGGGCGAGGCGGCCGTAATGGTTGCCAAAGCTTGTAATTATTATGGCGCAGGTACCGTAGAGTTTATTGTGGATGAGCAGCTAAACTTCTACTTCCTGGAAATGAATACACGCCTGCAGGTAGAGCATCCTGTTACAGAAATGATTACCGGCATAGACCTGGTAAAAGAACAAATACGTGTGGCAGAGGGCAAAACACTTTCCTTTAAACAGGAAGATCTTAGTATCAATGGCCATGGGTTGGAATTGCGGGTGTATGCCGAAGATCCGGCCAATAACTTTTTACCGGATATAGGTACCCTGCAGACCTACCGCCGGCCGCAGGGGCCGGGCATTAGGGTAGACGACGGATTTCAGCAGGGCATGTCAATCCCGATTTACTACGACCCTATGATCGCAAAACTGGTTACCTGGGGCAAAGACCGAGAAGAAGCACGCCTGCGCATGCTTAGGGCCATTGAGGAGTATCAGATTACCGGCATCGCCACTACCCTTCCTTTTGGGCGTTTTGTACTGGAACACGAGGCTTTCATCAGTGGTAATTTTGACACCAAGTTTGTGGAGAAATATTTCAGGCCGGAACTGTTACACCCCGGACCCAGTGCTGATGAAGAGCTGCTTGCTGCGGCGCTGGCAGTTTATTTACACGGCAACAGACCAAGCAAAGTAATCAATGAGCAGGCAGTTGCCGTAACTCCTTCTAAATGGCGCAGTCGCAGTAAATACTAAAAAGAAGCATGGCAGAAATTCAAGCATTCCGGGCCTGGCGCTACAACCAGGACCGGTTCAAGAGTATAGATAATCTTACTGCGCCTCTTTTTGATGTAGTTTCTCAGCGTCAGAGGCAGGAGCTTTACCAAAACCCCTACAACAGCATTCACTTATCCGTACCTGCAGGCGATAACCCTTCCCGCCAGGCTGCAGAACTGCTGGAAAAATGGAAGCTGGAGGGCGTACTGCTGCAGGATAAACTCCCCACCATTTACGTGCACTACCAGTATTTTACTTTCCCTGGCTCTTCTGAAGAGTTTGTTCGCAAAGGCTTTGTATGCAACATCAGGGCATATGATTGGGACGAAAAAGTGCTGCTGAGACATGAAAACACTATCCCAAAATCAGTAAATGACCGGCTGGAGCTGCTCCATGAAACTCAGTTGAATGTGAGTCCTACACACGGTCTGTATACTGATCCGCATTTTGAACTGGAATGCTACATGGATGAAAGCATGCTGAAGCCTATCTATGAGTCTGAAGACTATCAGGGCGTACGTGATTGCATGAGTGTGATTCATGATGCCCGGGTGATCAGAAGGTTTGTGGAAGTGCTGGCAGACAAGCAGGTGATCCTGGCCGACGGGCACCACCGCTATGAAGGTTCCCTGCTGTACAGAAAGCAGCGAACAGCAGAAAATCCTCATCATACCGGGGCAGAGGGTTACAATTTTCACCTCATGTATCTTACCAATACAGAGGGAGATGATATCCGTATCATGCCTACCCACCGCCTGATTAATGGCATCAAGGATTTTGATGAAAAAGTCCTTCTTCAAAAGCTGGAGCCCTACTTTATCATCAAGGAACTGGATAATCCCTATGATGTAAATACTATTATATTAGGCAAAAAATGGGCATTTGGTCTTATTTTGAAAGATGTCACCTTCAAGATCCGGCTCAGGCCGGAGGTGATACAGGAGCTCAGCTGGAAAATGCCACAGGAGGTAAAGGAGCTGGACCTCACGGTGCTACATTTTTTTGTATTTGAAAAAGCAATGGGCATAGCCGGCAAAGACCAGCGGCGATCGGAATACATTACTTTTGAAAGGAACTTTGCCAACTGCCTTACCAAGGTACTGAAGCAGGAGGCACAGTGTGCATTTATCATAAAAGACATCTCCATGGAAGATGTAAAGCGCGTATGCTACAGTGGTTATACCATGCCGCAAAAGTCTACCTATTTTTATCCTAAGATGATCAGCGGATTTTTATTTGGTTCAATCAAGGAAGATGAATTTACCTTACCCGATTATTTTAGCTTCTAACTCTCCCCGCCGGCAGGAATTGCTTACCCGGCTGGGTATAACATTTTCAGTGCGGGTGAAAGATACGGACGAGCAGTTCCCGGCAGACATGCCAGCTGGGGAGGTGGCCCGTTTCCTGGCTATGAAAAAAGCAGAAGCCTTTCGGGAGGAGCTGCAGGAAGAGCTGATCATTACAGCAGATACTACTGTTGTTTTAGGTAATAATGTGCTCAATAAACCAGCCAGTGCAGCTGAAGCTGTCAGCATGCTTAAGAGTCTTTCAGGTACCAGCCATAAGGTGATCACCGGGGTATGCCTCCTTCACCGGAACCAGATAATTAGTTTTGATGACACCACTGTCGTATATTTCACACAATTGGATGCTACGGAAATTGACTATTACGTAACGCATTACAAACCTTTCGATAAAGCCGGCAGCTACGGTATTCAGGAGTGGATCGGAATGATTGGTATCAAAAAAATTGAAGGTTCGTATTACAATGTAATGGGTTTACCTGTTGAAAAACTGTACAAACACCTCAAACAGCTGTAACATGACTATAAGAAGCCTTTCCGGATTAGTATTGATAATTATTACCCTGCTCACTGCCTGTAAAAAAGAGGAGAATGTGCCCTTGCCGGAAAACCTGATGCGCCTGACCAATGGCAGCTATAAAGACTGGCGTCTGGAAAAAGTAACTTATATTTTATTTAATGTGGTAGACCAGATTCCCGACTGCCAGAGAGACGAAATATACCGCTTCTATTCAGATGGAAACGGTGAGGTACACAGCGGTCCAAACCCCTGCCCGCCTGCCGATCCAGACAACCCGACTCCTGAACCTGAAGTGCAGGCAACAGGTAGCTGGACTTTTGTTGGTCAGGGCGAAGAAATACACATCAACTGGCAGGATAAAATGGACTGGGAGGCCCGGGTGGATGAACTGACCGACAGCAAACTGGTTGTTACAGGTATTGTATTTGATAATTACCGGGTAACTGCAACTTTCAGACCCCTGTGATGGCATGGGAAAGAGATGTTAGATTCATGTATCGGATTCATAATTCAACATACCTTAATTGAAAGCCACCTCTGCTGAACCACAATTCATATAATTTATATCTTACTGTTTCATTTTCTTTTTCTTTCCTTTTGGGGTATAGTAGTACCAGTCCTCCAAGCGATTGCCCTTTTTCCAGCTTCCGGTATATTCCAGTTTGCCATCTTCGCGGTAGTACTGCCAGAGCCCCTCTTCTTTGCCCTCAGCAAAGCTTCCCTCCTGCCATAGCTGTCCGTCATCGTGGTAAAATTTCCAGCGTCCTTCGGGTAATCCATTGATGTAGCTTCCTTCCCGCACCAACACTCCGGCTTCATTCCAGAACATCCAGCGGCCCTGGTACAGGTTATGCTCAAACCTGCCTTTGCTCCTCAACTGTCCATTACTGTGGTAGTAAACAGCAGTATCCTGTAAAAGACCGGCTTTATACCACTCCTTTCCTATCAGATTCCCATTGAAGTCATAATTCTTTACCCATCCATTCAGTGCACCTTTCTGGTAATGCACTGTTGCATTACGGGTTCCATCCGGATATAGCCACTGCCATAAGCCCTGGCGCTTTCCATGCTGCACAATGCCATAAGCTTTGATGCTCCCATCCCCATAGTATAGCGTATCAGCTTGTTGTGCGTGGAGCATTACAGGCATAAAAATCAGTAACAATAAACATTTTAAACACATAGTGTATTATTAATATGACCTATGCTACGCATTTTTTTATCTTTTTTTCTGCTGATAGGTTTCTTATTTGCAGAGGCCCAGCTTGTTTATCAGCTGCCAGGTGCCAGAGCAGCTGGCATGGGAGGCGCTGCTGCACCAGTAACAGATGTATGGGCGCTGCATTACAACATTGGCGCCCTGGCTGGAGTTCAGGAAACCACAGTTGCCGCCAGTTATCAGAGCAGACTAAATATGCCGGAGCTATCTACTGCCGGCATTGTTTTTTGTGTACCCCTTCCAGTGGGCGTAGCAGGGGCTGGCGTAAGTCGTTTTGGATTTGGGCCTTACAGTCTAAGCGAAGTAAGCCTTGGTTTCGCACACCAGATCCGGCTGGTATCGATAGGACTACAGGCTGGTATTGTACAGGCTGCTACAAGGGGTTTCGGCAGCAGGATGGTACCATTGCTTTCTTTTGGAGGCACAGCAGAATTAATTCCAAAATTACGCTTTGGCGGTTTTATCTATAATATTACACAGTCACAACTAAGTCCGGAAACCGGTGAGTACATTCCTACCCTGCTGCGGGCAGGGCTACAGTGGCAACCTACTGTTTTTGTTCGTTTGGTTGCTGAAACAGAGAAAGACGTTGATTACCCGGCAAATTTTAAAGCAGGACTTGAGTATAAATTAAGAAATTTCCTGACACTGCGAACTGGTTTTAGTACCAGACCCACCAGCCTGCACGGTGGCCTGGGCTTTTTAACTGGTAAACTAAGAATTCACTATGCCATGCAGCACCACCGTCAGCTGGGGCTCATGCACCATACCACCTTTAGCCTGCAACTAAGTAAAAAAGAATGAAGAGATGGCTGTTATACATCTCCATATCCATTTTTGGCCTGTCCGTTGCAGCCCAGGAACCACCACGACCAGCCATCGATATAGAAGCTTTTGCCGAACGCATATTTCCACTTCAGGATGAGGACCTGCCTTACGAAGAGCTCTACGAAACCCTGCTCCTGTTTTATACCCAACCCCTGGATCTTAACAGGGCCAGTCGTGAAGAACTGCAGTCTCTCTACCTCATAAGTCATACACAGATCGAAAGCCTGCTGCAGCATAAGGATCGTAGCGGCCCGCTGTTGAGCCTCTATGAGCTGCAGGCAGTACCTGGTGTTGACGTGGTTACCATTCAGCAGCTACTCCCTTTTGTGCGGGTGCAGGACAGAGGGCTGCATGCAGACAATCGCCCCCTTCTGGAGCGTGCATTTACCAGCGGCACCCGTTTTGCACTGCTTCGATGGGAAAGAATAACTGAGCAGCAGGCGGGTTTTATACCAGGAGCCGACTCTCTTGCTTCCCCATTCGCAGGTTCGCCCGATAAAATGTACTTCCGACTGCGTATGAGCAAGGCTCGCAGTTTTAGTCTTGGTCTAACGGCCGAAAAAGACGCCGGAGAGCAACTACAGCTCCGCCCACGAGACAAACGCTATGGTGCAGACTTTTACTCCTTCCATGCCATGTTCTGGGACTGGGGTCCATTCAAGCGTATTGTGGTGGGCGACTACCAGGTACAGTACGGGCAGGGACTGGTTTTGGGAGCTGGCTTTTATTTGGGAAAAGGCTCAGAAACCATTACCACTGTTGCCAGGCCTTCCATTGGCATACGACCCTACACATCGGTGGTGGAGAGTGGTTTTTTTAGAGGCGCTGCCGCTACAATTGGTTCTAAAAAAACAGAGCTCACCCTGTTTGCAGGCCGCACCCCCAGGGACGCAACCTTGCGCAACAGCACCGACAGCCTGGCCACTGCAGAAGACCGTTTTTTTTCTGCTTTCCAGGCAACAGGACTGCACCGTACCAGCACCGAGATGTACAACAGGCATACAGTAAAAGAAACAAACATTGGAAGTGCCGGCCGGTGGCGGATTGCTCCGGGCAAATTAAGTGTTGGATTTACCGGCCTGTTTACCCATTTTAGCCAGCCTCAGCAACCACTGCCTCAGTTGTATAACCGTTTTGCTTTCAGGGGCACCCAAAACTGGACTGCAAGTATATTTGCAGAGGGGCACTGGCAGCAGCTGGCTTATTTTGCAGAATGGGCACGAAGCCAGGGTGGCGGCTGGGGCGGTATTGCCGGTACAATGTTACCCTTAAGTCATGGGCTTGATATGTCGCTGCTTTACAGACACTACACCCCCGACTTTTACAGCTTTTATGGGTCAGGTTTTGCAGAGGGCACCCGGCTGCAAAACGAAAGCGGCTTATACTGGGGCTTCAAATACCGGCACAGCAAAGCCCTGTGGATGACGGCTTACCTTGACCGCTTCTGGTTCCCCTGGTTACGCTACCGGGTAAGTGCACCCTCCGAAGGCTATGAATACCTCCTGCGCCTTAACTGGCAGCCAGTAAAGCCATTATTGTTTTACGCTCAGTTCAGAAACGAAAACAAGGAAAGAGATGTAAGCGGCCCGGATAAAACAAGAGTGCTGGCAGCCGGCAGCAAGAACAACATCATCATGAATATGGATTTTAAACCAGATGAGCACTGGCAAATCCGCAGCCGTGTACAGTGGAGCAGCTTTAACCAGAATAATAGTATTACACGTGGTTTCGCCCTGGTGCAGGATGCAGCTTATACCTTTGGCAACTGGCGTTTAAGTACCCGATATGCACTTTTTCAGACTGATGACTGGGAAAACCGGCAGTATGTTTTTGAACGCGATGTGCTCTGGTCATTTTCCGTACCCGCCTATTATGGTCGTGGCATCCGGTATTATGCATTGCTGCAATGGAAGGCAGGAAAAAACATAACGGTATGGCTTCGCTGGGCCCGTACCCGTTACAGAGACAGGGAAACCATTGGCAGTGGCCTGGAGAGGATTGATGGAACCACTCGCAGCAACCTAAAATTTCAGCTAAAGCTGGATTTTTAAGACCTGTGCTTAAGTCATTAACCTTCTTGGATGCAATCCGTTAAACTGAAATGTAAAACGTTTATTTTCTGAAAGTCGGGATATAATTGCTTGCCACTACCCGGGCTGGATGTTATAAATTATATTATTGAGAGGGATCATTTTTATTCAATAATTTTATTCTCCCCATTTAACAATTAGCTTGTATACTTTGTAAAAGTAAAATCATTTTTAAGCCTGATTATAATTGTATCACACCTTTATAAATTTTTAAAACATGCAGATTGTTACAAAGGATCTGATCAAGCCTCACTCAGGTATTGCCTTTGAACTTAAGCAAGGACAGTTATTAAAAGTAACCGACCCCGAGGGTGAGCAGGTTAGTGAGTTAATCTGTTATAGCCGGAGAGACCTGGATGAATGGCTTTGTAGCGGCCGCACCCTAGACCATGCCAGAACCTGGCATATAGGTAAAGGAAGTACGTTGTATAGCAACCGCAGCAATCCTATGCTTAGCATTATAGAAGACACCTGTGGCAAGCATGATTTTTTACTGGCAGCCTGCAATCAGCAAACCATTGAGCAACATGGTGATACTGAAAATAATCAGCAGTCCTGCCATGAAAACCTGTACAACAGCCTGATGGGCTGGGATATTGATCCGGATGAAATCTATACCACCTTCAGCATTTTTATGAATGTTAAGTTCAGGCACGATGGCAGCATTACAATTGAAAAACCAACCAGCAAAGCCGGAGATTATATTATTTTCAGGGCTGAAATGGATATGGTTGTAGGCCTCACAGCCTGTGCGTCAAGCCAGTATAATAATGGCAGCCTTAAAGCTATTGAGTACGAAATCATAGATAAATAAGCCTGGAACTGCTTTAAGCAAACTATCCAGAATTATTCCTCTTCATCATTGCCTAAAACAATGAAGTCAGCCTATAAAGCTGAAATTCAATAGGGTCTGGACAATTGCTTATGCCTGTTAAGGTAAAAGCCTGAAAGTTTTTTTAGCTCCGGAGACATAGCCAAAGAACCTTCAAGAATTTCATTCGTTTAAAGAATAGGATCATTTTTTAAACAATGTCAGTATCGAACCCCTTTATCAGCCCCGAATCATTTCATTATAGCAGTTATACAGTTGTAGATAAAACCACTCATAAAGCAATAACTAAAAAGCAGGGAGTTGCAGGCAAATTAGTGGAATCAGTAGCCGGCCAGTTAAGAGATTTTATTCTTTTAAAAGAACATCCCTGTATTATTGCCAGATCTACCATTAGAAGTGGTGCCTGCTGCTTTGGGCTTTACCCGGAATTGGGCAGCAACTCTGCTACCGCCGGACTTAGCAGAGATCTAGCTACGTTCTTGGAGAAGCGAAAAAATAATCCCGATACTTATGCATCCTTTATGGCAGTATTTGAGCAGCCACTGAACATGAGTGAGCTGCTTTTTGAAAAACTACTCTGGAAGCAGTTACAGCTATTACAGCAGGCATCAGCCCCACATTATCTCTGGGACAACACAACAAGTCCTGATCCGGATGATAAGAATTTTGGTTTTAGCTTTGGGGGTAAGGCCTTTTATGTTGTAGGCATGCATCCGAACAGCAGCCGTAAATCGCGCCAGTTTACCCATCCTATGCTGGTATTTAACATGCACGAGCAATTTGAAGCAATGCGTACAAAAGGTGCTTATGAAAAAGTAAAAACTGTTATCAGGAGAAACGATAAAAGACTGCAGGGATCTAACAATCCTATGCTGCAGGACTTTGGCCATGCATCCGAAGCAAAGCAGTACAGTGGCCGTGCTGTTTCTGAAAATTGGAAATGTCCCTTTCACGCCTAAGCAGTGCTAAATTTAAGAATGATGAATAAACAGACTAAAGGCCGAATCACTCCACAAAGCGGTGTAGCTTTTGAACTTCAGAAGGGGCAAATGCTCAAAATTACAGACCCTTTCGGAGAACAGGTGAGCGACCTGATCTGCTATAACCTATACGATAAAGAGGAATGGCTGAGCAGTGGCCGCACCATGGATTATGCAAATGCATGGCTCATTACAAAAGGGAATCAATTGTACAGCAACCGCAGCAATCCAATGCTGACACTAATCGAAGATACCTGCGGTAGACATGATTTTCTGCTCACCCCTTGTAGCCTGGAGATGTTTCATAAGCTTTACCAGGTAAAGGGGCATCATCCCTCCTGCCATGAAAATCTATACACACACTTAAAAGAATGGGGTATAGCCCCGGATGAAGTACCAACTACCTTCAACATTTTTATGAACGTGCAACTATTTGCTGATGGCAGCCTTAGCGTAGAGCCTCCCATGAGCAAAGCCGGAGATTTTGTTGTCTTTAGGGCAGAAATGAACCTGGTTATAGGACTAACAGCATGTTCTGCTCAGAAATCTAATAATGGGAGCTTTAAACCAATTGATTTTGAAATATTGGACAGCGATGAGGTTGTATGATAATTGTTGAAAGTTATTGATTCAATCTTAGTCATATGTTAAATTTCATTCTCTGTTTTCAATAGTTTAGGTTCCTAAATTTTTTTTATGCATTCGATTTAGCATCAACCAAATATGCATTCGGACGTATTAAATGTCATAAAGCATAGGAGATTTTACATGGCATTTTTTAATCCTTTTTGTAGTCAGGAGGCCATTTCACATAGCAATTACTGCACCTTACAACAAAAAGAATACAGACCGAATAAACCTGTTCCCGGACGAATGAAACAAGCGACAGAACAGGTAGCGCATAAGCTTTCAGAATTTGTGGCTTCACTTAAAAAACCTAAGCAGGAGCTGGGTTTAACTACCCGGAAAAAAAGCTGCAGTTTTGGTGTATACCCACAACTGGGCAGTCCGGCCACAACAGCAGGGTTATGCAGGGACCTGGCCCATTTTTTACACGATCATAAAGAGGGGCTGGCAGAAAACCCGATTTTCATGGCTGTTTTTACTACGCCGTCCAAACTCACGGAAGATGCATTTAATGAAAAGGTACAGGAGCTGATGAACATGCTGCGAAAAGCAGCCGAGCCTTTTTACTGCACTCCTGAAGCCGAAAAAGTGCTTGATCAGACCAGTAATGAACAGACGGTTGAATTTGGTGGCAGGGTACTGAAAGTGGTAAGTATATACCGCAATAATGCACAGGGACACCTGAAATTCGATTATCCCATGCTGGCTTTCAGTCTGCATCTGCAGCCGCCATTGCCCGGAGAAGATCAGAGGAGCAAAACAGAAAAGAATTCAGCAAAAGCAACAGCCAATCTTGATAAACTAACAGGCCGTTATGCTGCAGAAAAGATAAAAGCCTGAAATTAGCTTTAACAACCCAGAAGCCTGCCGTTCAATAACAGCAGGCTTTTTTTCTTGAGCTTAACTGCACTTAACTGCTTCGTATCAATGCAAGATTCAGAATATTTCCCTTCTGGGGTGTTGATGGTTTCTAAATTACTGATCCCTGCTCTTATCAGCAGTAAAGATTTTAATTATTGTAAATGCCCTGGTATAAGCGCTACACAAAAAAAGCCGGCCCGGAAGGCCGACTTTAGCGTTGAATATTATATGTTCAGATATTCTGTACTGAAGCGCACAATGAAACCCTGAAGGAATGCATACGCTGCTTCATTGAAAAATAACTTGTTTAAGCAGATACCAATTCCATGATAGTTATTTCAGGAAGAATACCAATGCGGCCAGGAAAGCCTAAGTATCCATAGCCACGGTTTACATACAAATACTGATTCCCCTCCTGGTACAGGTCGGCCCATTGCTTGTACATCCAGCTGGCGGGACTCCAGCGAAAATCGCCTATTTCCACACCAAACTGAAAACCATGGGTATGACCGCTAAATGTTATATCGATATCGGGAAAAAGCTGCCGTACCTGCCCATCCCAATGCGTGGGGTCATGCGAAAGCAGCAGCTTTACAGGTAAATCCTGTGTACCGGCATAAGCCTGCTCCAGTCTGCCATACTTGGGCCAGCGGCCTGTTCCCCAATTTTCTACCCCGATTACGGCAATTTCTTCTCCGCCTGTTTTAAGTCTCCGATTCTCGTTCATCAGCAGGTCCCAGCCCATTTGCTTATGTACTTTTGCCATATTAACCAGGTTCTGCCGTTTTGCCTCCTGGCTGGGCCAGGCAATGTATTCGCCATAGTCATGATTGCCCAGGGTAGAATAAACGCCAAACGGCGCCTGTAGCTTACTAAAAATTGGCTGATATTCACGAACCTCACTGGTCATGTTATTCACCAGGTCGCCGGTAAAGAAGATAACATCTGGTTTTTGCTGCAGCAGCATTTCAATACCACCCGCCACTGCTGTTTTATTAAAGAAGCTGCCGCTGTGGATATCAGATAGCTGAGCAATTTTAAAACCATTGAAGGCTTTAGGCAGGTTTGGCAGTACCACCCGCCGATGGCGCACCCGGTAATCATGGGCGCCGCTCAAAATACCAAACCCCATAGTAACCATTGGTACAGCAGTGGCTACAAGAGCAGTCTTGGCCAAAAATTCAGATCTGGTAATACCTGCAGGAGTGGTTGGCTGCACGGGAGCTGATGAAGGTGTTTCTACGTTGATAACCAGCCTGCGCCATGCCCACATGAACAGGCGCCAGATATCATCCAGCACCAGGAAAAAGCCTCCGATTACTTTAGATATGGTGTATGCCACCAGCCAGAATAAGATCCACTGCCTGAGCCCTGGAATTTGCTCGCGGATGTTGGTAAGGTTGTATACGGCCATCAGCACAATGGTAAAGGCAGAAATACCCCAATACAGAATAAATACCCATCGCTTTACATTTGCACTGCTGTTATCCGTGAGCAGCCTGATGGCTCCGAACATATACAGATCCAGCAGAAAAAGAATAAGGCCAAAAATGGCAACTGAAATAAGTTTTCCCATACAATAGAAAAGCTCCTGCCCCCAAACGGGAGCCGGAGCTTAATATTAACCAACTAAACTAAACTTTACTGATTCTATAGCTTATTTTATCAGCGATCAGGTACATAACCGGTACGATCACCAATGTTAAGAAAGTAGCAAAAGTCAGGCCAAAAATTACAGTCCAGGCCATTGGTCCCCAGAAAATTGCATTATCACCACCTACATAGAAATCAGCATCGAACCTGGAGAACAGGCTGAAGAAGTTGATGTTCATGCCGGTAGCAAGGGGAATAAGACCCAGTACAGTGGTAATGGCAGTAAGCAATACCGGACGCAGACGGGTTTTACCACCATCTATGATACTGCTAACAATTTCATCGTATGGCAGGCGTCCGTCTTCAGGTAATCCCAGCTCCTCGCGGCGCCGGGCCCTGATCAGGTTAGTATAGTCAATCAGTACAATGGCATTGTTTACCACAACCCCTGCCAGCGAAATAATACCGATTCCCGTCATGATCACCACAAAGTTCATGTTAAAAATTACCAGCCCCAGGAATACCCCAATGGTGCTGAACAAAACTGAACACATGATGATGAATGGTGAAATAACTGAGTTGAACTGTGCAACGATGATCAGGAATATGCCAAATACGGCAATCATCAGGGCTCTGCCCAGGAAGGCCATGGATTTTGCCTGCTCTTCCTGCTCACCACCAATTTTCACCTCATAGCCCTGCGGCACATCCATATCGGCTACAAGTGTTTGTATCTCCTCCACAATTTCGTTGGCATTGTAGCCTTCCTTCACGTTCGAGTACACACTGATTACCCGGTCCAGGTCTTTACGCTTGATGGAACCATAGGTAGAGGCATATTCCACACTGGCTACAGCAGAAATAGGGATCTGGCGCATCTGTCCTTTGTTGTTACGGAAAGTAATCCGCTTGTTCATGAGCGACTCCAGGTCATAGCGGAAACGATCTTCCAGGCGCAGCTGGATGGGATATTCGTCTTCACCATCTTTAAATTTGCTAATCTCCTGGCCAAAGAGCGATGTACGCAATTCGCTGGCAATCTGCTGTGTGCTTAGGCCATAACGACGGGCTTTCTCCCTGTCAATGCGTACCAGCAATTCAGGCTTGCCTGTTTCCAAATCTGTTTTCAGCCCTTCGTAGCCGGTAATGTTGCTATTTTCAATAGACTCAATCACATAATCAGCCAGGTCAATCAGCTTTTCATAATCTTCGCCCTTTATCTGAAGATCAATGGGTTTACCCACAGGAGGTCCAGCCCGGTTCTTTTCTACTGAAATCACAGCTCCGGGGTAATCATTTAATTCTTCCCGGATATCCTCCATCAGCTGGGCTGTTGAAATGCCTTTGCGATGCTGAAAATCTTCGAAAGCAACAGTAATACGGGCTTTGTGAGGTGTTACACCACCCTGAGGGCCGGCACCGGGATCACTGGTACCCGCGCCTACCTGAGCCACCACAGATTCCACCATATAATTATATGGCTCCATCATCTTAATGATTCTTTCTTCCAGCCGCTGTGTAAAGGCATTGGTTGTTTCAATATCGGTGCCCAAAGGCTGCTCAATAAAAACATTTACATATTGTGGTTCATTCACAGGGAAAAAATCCACCTTAGGCTGTCTGGCAAAATAAAGAACTACAGAAAATATCATCAGGGCTACCGTTCCAAAAAAGAACAGGTACGGACGCCAGCCGCTAAGGGCAAACTTCACCGTGCGGTAATAAATATTTTCCAGGTAAACCAAAAAGGTATTCTGAAACCATTCTGTAGCAGGATCCAGAAAATAGATGTTCAGCGGCATCAGGATGGCAAGGAGCAGCAACAGGTTACCCAGTGCCAGACTACCCGCCAGATAGAACGCAATAGCCAGGACAGCCAGGGCAATGGCCCATATCCAGATCTTCTTCTTTTTACGCGCTTCATCTTCAGGCAACTTCATTAAAAGCGCTGAGATAACAGGGTTAATCACCAGCCCAACAAAAAGTGAGGAAGTAAGTACAATGATGAGGGTGATAGGCAAAAACTTCATAAACTCACCTACCAGACCACCCCAGAAGGCAAGTGGTAAAAAGGCAGCAAGCGTAGTTGCTGTTGAAGTAATAATAGGCCATGCCACCTCCCCTACGCCTTCCTTGGCTGCCCTGATGTTACTATAGCCCTGCTGCTTCAGGCGGTAAATGTTCTCTACCACCACAATACCATTGTCCACAAGCATACCAAGCGCCAGGATCAGTGCAAATAACACCATCATGTTCAGAGTAACGCCTGCCAGGTTCAGAATAATGAAAGCCAGGAACATAGAGAGCGGTATGGCAATACCTACAAAAAGGGCATTGCGCAGGCCCATAAAGAACATCAGTACCAGCACTACCAGTATTACACCGAAAATAATGGAGTTCTCCAGGTTTTCTACCTGGTTACGGGTTTGCTTGGACTGATCGTTGTTAATAGTAATTCTAAGCTCTTCCGGGAAGCGGTTTTGCTTGGCCTTCTGAATAATCACTTTGATTTTATCGGAAGCATCGAGCAGGTTTTCGCCACTACGCTTTTTAATATCGAGCGTTACCACCGGATCGCCGCTTTCGCGGGCATAAGATTCACGTTCTTCGTAGGCGTCTGTTACAGTGGCCACATCATTGAGGTAAACAATCACATCTTCTTCGCTTTTCACGATGATATTGTTCAGATCACTTACCTTATCAATTTCTCCCCTGATGCTTAGAGAACGGCGGTAGTCGCCCATCAGCAGGTTACCACCCGACATACTAAGGTTTTCCGCAGCAACCGCATTTCTGATATCGTTGAAGCTAACATTGTTAGCCTCCATGCGGTACTGGTTTGCATTGATCCTGATCTCCCGGTTCAGTGCACCCCTGATGTCTACACCGCTGATTTCCGGAAGCTTCTCAATTTCTTCCTCCAGGTATTCAGCATAGTTTTTCAGCTCATCGATACCAAAATCGCCCGACACATTAAGGTACATGATGGGGAAATTTGAAATATCAAATTCCTGCACGGTAGGGTCGTTGTCCAGGTCGCTGGGCAGTTCGGTTTTAGAACGGTCTACCGCATCTTTAGTCTCCTGCAGCGCCTTGGTAAGCTCAACAGTGGTATTAAACTCTGCGGTGATGATAGAATAGTTTTCAATGCTGGTAGAAGTTATTTTCTTGATACCATCCATTGATTTCAGTTCTTTCTCAATAGGCCGCGTAATCAGGTTTTCCATATCCTCAGGCGAGTTGCCCGGGTATAGCGTATTGATGTACACCATTGGCTGCTTGATTTCCGGAAAGCTCTCTTTTGGCATAATGTTATAAGCCATTACACCTGCAATCGCAATCAGAATCGTGAGGATGATGATACTGGTACGGTTATTTATGGCACCTGAACTGATGCCAAATTCCCGTTGAACATTATTATCTTTAGGATCCATGCTGGATTCGTTAATTATTTAGAAGCTACAGTTTCGTCGGCAACTTTTACAGCCACCCCTTCAGATACCTGCCTGAAGCCTTCATTTACCAACACATCGTTAGCCTGCAGGCCAGATGTTACCATTGTTTCGTTGTTGAAGCTCAGGCCGGTGTTAATATGCTTTTTGCTTACCTGACTCACACCATCCTTATTTTCCACCACATAAACATAAGAACCCTTACGATCGTGCTGAATCAGGTGGGTAGGAACAATAAGCGCATTCTCCTCCTGGAAATCCTTCACCCTTAAAACAGCCAGCAGATTTGGGCGTAGCAGCTCACTGTCGTCAGGCAGGCGGGCATCCAGTGTAAAAGTGCGGTTGTTGGGATTGATCACCTGTCCTACTGCCTTGATCGTAGATTCATAGGTCTTATCAACAGAAGGAAAGAATATCTCAACCTTATCCCCTTTTTTGAAGGCACCCACCAGATTCTCAGACACATTGGCTTTAATGTACATATCCTGCAGGCTTACCAGGCGAACCAGCGGTTTACCAGGACTGGCAGATTCACCCGCCCGTACCATTACCTCTTCTACAGTACCTGCAAATGGAGCCCTTGCCTGCGCCTGCGACAGCTGAGACTGCATCATAGAGAGGCGGTTTTCCAGTGCCTCTTTATTGGATTTTGTCTGCAGATATTGTACTTCGGTGCCTATATTCTGATCCCACAGGTTTTTCTGACGCTCATAAACGGCCGTTGCCAGATCCAGCTGGGTTTTAACTTCGCTGATGTTATTGCGCAGCACATCTGCATTAACGCTTACCAGTAGCTGGCCACGGCTTACCTGCTGGCCCTCATTAACCGGTACCTGTTCTATGGTACCCATCGATTCGGCACTGATAACAATGTTTTTTTCAGACTGAACATCGCCACTCACCTCTACATAGTGTTCAAAGGTTTCCTGCTTTACAGGCAGTGTGGTTACCAGCTGTGCTTCGCGCACCTCTTTTCCAAAAGTAGGATCTGCTGCTGCAATTTGATCTTCCAGCTCGGCAATTTCTGCTCTTAACTCCTGTAGTTCTTTCTTTTTTTCCTTGAGCTCTGTTTTCTTTTCAGAGAGCTCGTCTCCTGAATCGCAAGAGGCAGCAAAAAAGCCTATTCCTGCAAGTAGCACTAATGTTCTGGATATATTCATGGTAGTAGGGAAATCTGATTATTTTAATAAATTGCCGGTTGCTTTGTCGTACGACACCCGCGATACAAGCGCATTATAGAGTGCCTGGTAATAATTGGTTTCAGCAGTTTTCAGCGCATTTTCGGCTTCCACCACTTCCAGATTACTACCCACGCCTTGCTGGTATTTAATTTTAGTTACGCGATATACTTCCTGGGCAAGTTCCATGTTTTCCTGCTGGGTCTCCAGGCTCTGAAGGCTGTTCTGCAGGTTCACCTGCGCTTGCTGAACCTCCATATCGATAGCATTTTCCAGGTTCTTGATTTGTAAATCTACCTGCTCAGTTATGAGCCTCTGGCGGCGTATGGTATTAGCCTTTAGAAAACCATCGAAAACAGGAATATTAAGATTGACACCAACCGCAGTAAATGGATTCCAGGTATGAGCTTCTATGAGCACATCTGCGCCACCCATGGGTAAATAGAAGTCCGGAGACTCCTGGAACAGATCGCCCAGCTTGGACTTACCAGCATTGTAGCCAAAATTGCCAAAGAGCGAAAGGGTGGGATAATAACGCATGCGTGTATTTCTCAGATCCAGATTGGCCAGATCACGATTAATATTCAGCTGTTGGTACTCAATACGCTGCTGATAGCTATCAAGACCTAAACCGGGCTCGTCCACTTCTAGATTTCTAATCTGCTCTGCTAGTTCAATGTCCGCATTGTTGGGCAGCCCCATTTGGTATTTAAGCGCCGACAGGTTCAAAGTGTAAGAACGCTGCACATTCTCCAGCTCGGTACGAAGGTTGTTGAGGTTCACCTTAATGCGCTGCACATCGATAAGCTCAACAAAGCCATTCTCATTCATGGCACGGGTTTCTGCATAAAGTGTATCCAGGCGCTGCACATTAGCATCTAAGAGAGCAATGCGTTCCTCGGCCACCAACGCCCCGTAATAAGCCAGGGCTACACCTTCGGCTACATCTATGGCTGCTTTCACAGTATTCTTCAAGGTCAACTCTTTATACACCTTGGCCGCGCGTAGGCCAATGAAATACGAACCGTTAAAAAGAAGCTGCTCGGCAGATACGCTGACGTTAGATTGAAAGGGCACTCCAAAAGGAACAGGCATGAAAACACCATCCGGCGCACCGGGATTAAGAGCATTTGCAGGCAAAAAGGTAATGGGAATAATGGCATTATGAGTGATGTTGCCGGCAGCATTGATCTGTGGCAGGCCCTGTGCAACTGTTTCCTTCACCTGTGCTGTAGCAATAGCCTCATTCAATCGCTCATTTTTGACCGTAACGTTATTTTCAATAGCATGCGCTATGGCCTCCTGCAGGGAAAATACCCGCTTGGTAGCCTCTTGTGCATACACAGAAGTCCCCGCCAGTAGTACTGCCAGTATAAGCAGAATAGATTTAGAAAATAGTCTCATGGGGTGATAGGTTTTTCTTATAATCTTCTAATAAATCGCGGCCTTTAGCCGTCATCAGTCCTTCTATGAAATGCCGGAATACCTGTACCTGCACTTCTGTAAAATCGAATCGGTTGCGGGGAAATACCCTGTTATCAAAGCATAGCTGTACTTCTTCCATACGTAGCATAGCCAGTATTTCAGGATTGAAATCAGGCCTGAAATATCCCTCCTCCTGCCCTCGTATCAGGGAACGCATCAGCGAGTTTACAAACACTTTCTTTTTATAGTGTAAAAAGATATTCCAGCCGTCGGGAAAGTATTTCTGCAATTCCATGATAGCAGAAGGATTTACCGTTGCCACATGCTGGCGTATCATCTTGGTGCATTTCACCAAAAACTCAATCACGTTTTCAGACTCCTCCTCCAGTTGTTCCATCTGCTCTTCTTCCCTGCGCAGATGTTCTTCGGTAGCAGCACAAACAATCTCGTTTTTATCAGTAAAAAACTGATAAATGGTTTTTTTTGAAATGGACATTTCACGGGCAATGTCATCCATTGTTACCCGTTTAAAGCCATAGCGAATAAATAATTCTTCGGCAGTAGTTATGATATTCTGTCGTATATCCACGCTTATTCCTGTTCTCATTTTCAACGGCCCAAAACTATGGAAACTCCTTTCTTTTACAAAGTTTCCAATGTTAAAGTTTCTTTAATTGTGAAGAGTCGTATTTATTTAGGATAAGCGGCAAATTTTATTTCTGAGGTATTGATATGAATGGATTTTTTGAATACGAAGGGGCTAAACTGCACTGGTGGCGTTGGGGAAACGGCCCTAAAACTTTACTTGCCTTTCATGGCTTTGGGCAGCATGGACAGTTTTACTACCCATTTGCCCGTGTATTGGGCGAAACCCATACCATCTGGAGTTTCGATATGTTTTTTCATGGACAAAGTGTATGGCCAGATCCGCGTAAGCCTTTAAACCGGGAATTCTGGCACAGAATGATGGGTGCCTTTCTGGCAGAATATGGTATAGACCGATTTGAACTGAGCGGTTACAGTATGGGCGGAAAATTTGTACTGGCTACACTGGAGCTGATGGCACCTAAAATAGACCGGCTGATCCTGATTGCTCCTGATGGAATTCGTACTTCGTTCTGGTACAGCATGGCCACCTATCCCAGCTGGAGCCGGAATTTCTTCAGAGGTCTGGTGGAAAAACCCGAGCCTTTCTATAAGCTTGTTAATAAGCTGGAGCGATACCGCCTGATGGACCAGGGCGTTTTACGTTTTGCCGACTGGCAAATGAGCAATCCCGAAAAACGAATGAGGGTTTTCAATAGCTGGACTGTTTTTAGCCCGCTGCGCTTTAACATGCGGCAGATCGCTGAATTAATAAAAAAAAATAATATAAGTTTGGAGATGTACCTGGGGCGCTACGACAAGATCATGACACCACAAGGCATGCAACGGCTGCTGCGACACTTAAAGGATTACAAACTGGAAGTGCTGAACACCGGCCACAGTGGTTTGATCGATATGGTAGCCCGGCACCTTTACGAGCATAGAAATATAAACAGCCGGCATGAAGGTTCTAATAGCAACAGATAAATTTAAGGATGCCCTTAGTGCTCCTGAAGCTGCAGCCGCCATGGCAGAAGGAATAGCTGCCGTCCTGCCCTCGGCCAGGGTAATGCAACTGCCGCTTAGCGATGGAGGCGATGGCTTTGCCAGTCTTGCAGCAGGCTATGCCGGGGCAAAAATCATTAAGGTGGAGGTGAATGGTCCCCTGCAGCAAACACGGGTAGCACGCTACGCCTGGCTGCCCCGCCACAAACAGGCTTACATAGAAATGGCCGAGGCTGCCGGCTTGCAATTAATACCCCAGCACCTGCGGTCCCCTCTTAATACAACTACCTTTGGCGTTGGGCAGCTGATAAAACATGCCATTGAGCAGGGGGCGCATGAAATATACTTAGGCATTGGCGGCAGTGCCACACACGATGTTGGCGTTGGCATGGCCGTGGCTCTGGGTTATCACTTTCTGGATGCCGGCGGCAGACCTTTTCTCCCAACAGGTGGCAGCCTGATGCAGATTGCAAGGATTGGGAAAAGTCATGTAATAGAAAATTTAGAAGCTGTAAAGATCAAGGTTGCCTGTGATGTAACCAACCCATTAATAGGCGCCAGGGGCGCAGCACATTCTTATGCGGCACAAAAAGGTGCCAACAGCAGCCAGATAGAAACTTTGGAGACAGGCACCAGACATCTTTCACAGCTGATAACCCGTGACCTGGAAAAATCTGTAGAAGACATAGCCGGTGCGGGTGCCGCAGGAGGCATGGGGGCGGGTGCCATAGCCTTTTTGGGTGCAGTACTGGCGCCGGGTGCCCGAATGCTGCTGGAGCTGGCGGGCTTTGCGCAGAAAGCAGCCGAAGCTGATCTTATATATACCGGAGAAGGCAAAACAGATCGGGAGAGCCTTGGGGGTAAGGTGATTGGCGAGGTAGCTCTACAGGCAGCAAAAGCCGGTAAACCCCTTATATTGTTGTGTGGCAGGCAAGAACTGCCCACCCACCTGCTTTATAATGCAAAGATCTGGCATGCCAGCGGTTTAAGTCCTGCAGATGAGCCCCTGGAAATCAGTCTGCAGCTTTGCAGGCAACGCCTGGTGGCTGCAACAAAACAAAGCCTGCTTCTTTTCCTGAACGAAACAAAAAAGCCCCGCTAAACGGGGCTTTTACTATTGATGATCAGTAATTTCTCTAGTGCTTCAAGCTTAAATCGCATTGAAAATTACCAGTAAAGAATAAATCAGACCAGGCACGTAGAACAGAAGGGTAAGTACCAAACTGATCCAGAACCTGGAGTTAATTTCCCCCTGGTGCAGGAAAACACCCAGTGGGGGAATAAAAATAGTAATGATGGTAAGCAATACAGTATTGATACCGCTTCCACCGGGTTCTCTCTGATCGTCTTCAGACATGATGCTGTTAAGCTGCTGCTCCTTCAGCTGGCGAACCACCTGATGCTGGAACTCCTGCTTTTCTTCTTTCGTCATGCCTTTCAGCTCTTTTCTAAGCTCACGCAGCACTTTTCTTTGCTGCTTAGGGGTAATTTCCTTTACCGCCGGAGCTTCTGCCGGAACGGCTACATCAGCAATCACATCGCTTGAGCCGGTTTCCATTGCTCTTTTTTCTACCTCCACAGGCATGGCAGCAGGGTTCTCTGCCACAAGCGGAGCAACTGTTTCAGTTTTTTCCTCTACTGTTGCAAGATTAGGTCCTTGCTGAGAGGGTGTAAAATGAGCGCCGTATTTGGGAGAGCAAGAAGCAAGTACCAGGATCAAGGCAAATAAGCAGGGAAATGAGGATCGGTAAAAAATTTTCATGGTAAAAAATTGTTTTGGTTTAAATCTTAACCTGAAATGGTGCAAAAGGTTGAGAAAAGCGATGCAGGTTTTACTAAAAACTGTTTGTTTGGCACTTTCCTACCCCATTAACATCGAGTATCAGTAGATAAATACCGTAGAAACAGCTCGTCAGCCTGGCATACGCAACGAAGAATTTGATATAGTCAAAGACTATTGAGGCCTACCCCTAATTAAAAGTAGTTATGCAAATACTCTTTCTTGTGGAGTGAGCAACGCAGTTATAAATTCACTAAAGTCTGGCTAAAGCAGCTGCCGAAAAAATCACCCCATATGCTGACCAATGCCGGTGAAGAGCCCTGGTGTGGAAACCTTGTTTGCATAGTAGGTTCAGCTACCGGCAGAGTTAGTATTCATGGTACCGCTAATGCATCTGGAGATATTTCTAATGAATTTGTAAATGATTTGCCTGCCGTTAAGATTGGTGCCCCTTTCCGGGAATATTTTTACTTCAAGCTACCCTGTATGTTATTGCAGGTGGTAAAGCGGCAGGCTTTCAGAAAATGGGTGCTGGTGCATCTGCTGCTTTACCAATAACAATATTTGCAGAGGTAAGAAAGTCACTTTATTTGACTTTTAATGTTAGCGATAAGTTTACTACTTACAGCCCTATTATATATTTAAACCGGCAGTGGTAAAGGCATACATTTGCTATACTACATGATTACTCATTCATTGATACGCTGCTTCTTTATAGACTGACTCTTAATTATCCTTAACTAATTTACCCATGAATCTTTCAAAGATTTCCCTGTTCTTTGTGCTACTTTGTTTTGTGCTGGCTTGTTCCAAAGAAGATGCTCCTACACCAGTTGCTAAGGAAGCATTGACCGGCACCTGGAAAGTTACTGATATTGCATATGCCGGCACCTCTACCACCACTATTCAGGGAATGTCATTTCCCAGTGACTTTACCGGCACAGGCTATGATATGGACCTGATTGTAAACTTTGAAGAAAATCCTAACACCTACACCTCCAGTGGAGATTACAGCATTAAGGTAACCAGTACCCTGCAGGGACAAACCATGACCTACAACTGGACCAATCAGGATTTCCTGGGTGGAGGGAGCTGGTCTTTATCCAACAAAGAACTTACTATTGAAGCGCAGACAGGAGAGAAACAAAAAGCAACAATCCTGGAATTGAACGCTACTACCCTTAAGCTTGGCTACGACATGATCAATAACACGGAACAGAATGGCGCTACAGTAAGCAGTAACGTTAAGGGAACTTATACCTTCCAAAGGCAATAATCTACATAAATTCTACACACTCAAGCGTTTATAAGCAGTGCTATGTAATGCCGTTATCACCATCGGCCTTGCATAGTATTTTTTATTTCCCTGGCATTTTGTAAGCCCGCATGCAATCACCGCCGCGGATCTAAAAAATTTAACGTTTAAACAAATGCCTTAGCAGCTTCTATGAAAACAATAGGTGCTCAAATATTTTTATTAAGTAGTATCATATTTTATGATAAAAAAATAGATTAGCGCAGCACCTGCAACTTGAACCGTTTCATAACATAAAAGCCAGAACACAGCCTTGAAAGAAGCAAAGCGATTATTTGACTGCCTACAATACCAGTTAGCCCATTATCCGCTGGAGGATATGTTAGCTGGCAAAGAGCAGGGCCAGTGGAAGAAATGGAGCACCCGCGAGGTAGCAGATCAGGCGAACCGCCTCAGTACCGGCCTTTTAAAACTGGACATCTCCTGTGGCGATATGTCTATTGAAGGCAGGGACAAGGTGGCCATCATCAGCAAGAACCGGCCCGAATGGATGATCACCGATTTTGCTGTACAGCAAATAGGTGCCATCCTGGTGCCCATATACCCGAACATCAGTGATAACGAGCTTCAGTTTGTTCTGGCCGATGCAGGTGTAAAAGTAGCTTTTGTGAACGATGCAGAGTTAAGCCAGAAATTAAATAGGCTAAGCGGGCAGCTTCCGGACCTGAAGTTTATCTACACCTACGAGCAGGCAGCCGGTACCAAACATTGGTCTTCATTATTGATAGATACTGATACTACCACCAGTGCACTAATTGAAAATACTAAAAATAAGTTAAGGGAAGATGACCTGGCCAGTATACTCTATACCTCTGGTACCACCGGCAATCCTAAAGGAGTTATGCTCTCTCACCGTAACATTGTGAGCGATGTGGAAGGCAGCACCCCTGTGGTAGATGAAGTAGGTGTTCGTGGCAAGCGGGCCTTAAGCTTTCTGCCGCTGAACCACGCCTTCGAAAGAGTGGCAACGTACATTTACATTCTCAATGGGGTATCGATCTATTATGCCGAAAGCATGGAAACCATTGGCGACAACCTGCGCGAGGCAAAGCCGGTGATATTCACCACAGTGCCACGCCTGCTGGAAAAAGTATTTGAGCGCATCATGGCCAAAGGAGCAGAATTATCCGGCATCAAAAAAAAGCTGTTTTACTGGTCAATCAATCTTGCAAAAAATTACCAGATCCAACAGCCACTTAGCACTGGCTATAAACTGCAACTGGCCCTGGCCGATAAGCTTATATTCAGTAAGTGGCGTGATGCCATGGGCGGAGAAGTGAAAGCAGTGATCGTGGGGGCAGCAGCCTGTCCGGTTAAACTGCAAAAGATTTTTTCTGCAGCCAATGTGGTGATCATGGAGGGATATGGCCTGACGGAAGCCTCTCCTATTATTAGTGGTAACCGCTACAGCAAAGAGAACAGAATGTTTGGCACCGTTGGACCTCCACTGCACAACGTAGAGGTAAAGATTGCCAGCGATGGCGAAATACTCTGCAAAGGACCTATGGTCATGATGGGCTACTACAAAAGACCTGACCTTACTGCAGAGGTGATGACAGGTGAATGGCTGCATACAGGTGATATCGGAGAGATTGTAGATAACAAATTCCTTAAAATAACTGACCGGAAAAAAGAGATCTTCAAAACCAGTGGCGGCAAATATGTAGCTCCGCAGCCTGTTGAGGTAAAGATGCTGGAAAGCCGGTGGATTGAACAGATTATGATTGTAGGTGCAGAAAAGAAATATGTAGCTGCGCTTATTGTACCAGCCTTTGCTATGCTGAAAGAGTGGTATGCAGAATATGAAAAACCCTATCCGGGCAATAAAGAAGCCATCAAAAATAAAAAAATACTGGCGCTGATTGATGCCAGCATCCAGCATCTAAACCAAACGCTAAATCCGGTAGAACAGATTAAAAAGTTTGTATTAATTGATAGAGAATGGACTGTAGAGGCAGGTGACCTTACCCCTACCCTGAAACTGAAACGAAAAGCAATTCAGGCCAGATACAGCCAGGAGATAGAACATCTTTATGCATCAGATACTGCCAGGGCTTAGTAAGACCACAACTATCTCTCTGATGATGCAAGCAGGAACCAAGCCATGACGAAGGTGCTGATCGTTTATTCAACAACTGATGGCCATACGCTGAAAATTTGCCATCGCTTAAAAAAGGTATTGGAGCAACAAACCCAAGATGTTAAAATAATATCTGTTGATGCAGTTACAGAAAACCTGGATATATATGATAAGATCATTATAGGCGCAAGCATCAGGTACGGCAAACACAGCGAAAATATCATAAAATTCATCGCGCAGAACCAAGCCCTTTTAGAAGCAAAGTCAAATGCTTTCTTTTCTGTAAACCTGGTGGCCCGTAAGCCCGAAAAGGCATCTGCTGCAACCAATCCCTATGTAAAAAAATTTCTTGAAAACATCCGCTGGAAACCACAACGAGTAGCAGTGTTTGCTGGTGTGCTCGACTATCCGAGGTATTCATTTTCTGACCGTCTGCTCATCAGGCTTATTATGTGGATCACTAAAGGGCCAACAGATCCTAAAACTGTAGCAGAATATACCGACTGGGAAAAAGTAGAGGAATTCGGAAGGCAAATAGCTTTACAGTGATCAAATCCACACCCATTGCATCTTTTAGTATCTGGTTTTCTTTTTTCCGGATCAAACAATATTGTCTAATCCGGCACCTGCTAATTCTTAGCACGTACGTTACTATGCTTACTTCAAAAGCATTTAAACTCACTCGCTGACTAAAACTAAACCGACTTTTATGTACTTTGAAAAGTTGGGCTTTGATGCATAGTTTATTATCAAATAACTGTGTATTTTATGGTAACAGAATGCAGCTGTAAACAGATAAGAGGAAAAAAACCTTATGCTAAAACTGCCTCTTAACGATGACCGCTCCTCGCCTGTGCTGGAGAAACTGTCGGGAATTGTGAAGCGGGTAACGTTTCATAGTCCTGAATCTGGCTGGTCGGTGCTGAAAATGACTCCCTTTGGCAGAGAACAGGAAGAGGTAGCCGTTACAGTACACCAGTCGAAAGTATTTGCAGGGGCTACCATTGATTTTTGGGGCGAGTGGGTAAACCACCCAAAATTTGGCAGGCAGTTTAAGGCAGTACGTGTAGAAGAACGCAAACCTGCAACGGCCAACGCCCTGGAAAAATACCTGGGCTCCGGGCTGATAAAGGGTGTAGGGCCGGTAACAGCTAAAAGAATTGTAAAGTACTTCGGGAAAGATACGCTCGATATCTTTGAGCATGAAATTGACCGGCTCACTGAAGTACCGGGCATTGCTGCACTAAAGCTAAAGTCTATCAGCCAGGCCTGGAAGGAACACCAGGAAATACGCAATGTGATGATGTTCCTGCAGTCGCACGGCATCAGCACCCTTTTTGCTGTAAAGATTTACAAAACCTATGGGCAGCAATCTGTGGCAGTGGTATCAGAAAATCCTTACCGGCTTTCGGAGGATATTTATGGCATTGGTTTTTTTAGTGCCGACAGGGTTGCCTTAAGTTTGGGACTTGCGCCAGATTCTTCTGCCCGGGTAAAGGCAGCCATTGGCCATGTATTGCAAAGTGCCCGCGAGGAGGGCCATTGCTACCTTACAAAAGAGCAAATTCTGGATGGGGTACAGGAGCTCATCTCTCTCTTTGTATCCGATCGCATAGAAAATGAGCTGAAGGAAATGGAAAAAGCCGATGAGCTTAAAATCCGTTACCTGCTCAATATAAAAGAACAGGTAGTGAGCTGCTACTATGCCCACTCAATCTTTTATGATGAAAATTACATTGCCGCCAAAGCAAGGAAGCTTGCCAGTGGAAAACTTAATCCAAACAGGGAAAAGCTACAGCAGTGGATTACCGGCTACTGCATGCAAAAGGGCATACAACTAAGTGACGAACAGGAAGCCAGCATTCTTCAACTGGTAACCCACCGTATGGGTATTTTAACCGGAGGACCGGGCTGTGGCAAAACCACAACCACACGGGTACTGGTGGCCCTGCTGCATGCCATGGGCAAGAATGTGTTGCTTGCAGCCCCTACGGGACGGGCCGCACAACGTATGAGTGAGGTTATAGGCCTGGAGGCTAAAACAATTCACCGCCTGCTGGAGTGGGAACCGGCAGCAGGTGGCTTTAAGCGCAAAGAAGACAACCCGCTTAGCTGCGATTTCCTGATTATAGATGAATCTTCCATGCTGGATGTACACCTGGCGGCAGCCCTGCTTCGGGCAGTGCCTAACCAGGCACAGCTACTCCTGATCGGAGATGCAGACCAGCTGCCTTCAGTTGGTGCCGGAAATATTTTCAAAGACCTGATTACCTCCGGCGTGGTGCCCTGTGCCCGCCTTACCAAAGTATTTCGCCAGGCACAGGAGTCTAAGATCATCAGCTATGCACATCAGATCAATGGTGGGGCTGTGCCAAAAATTGATTCTCCCTTTCATAACCCACAGCTTTGGGCGGAGAAATCAGACTGCCTGTTTATTGATTCTGAAGAAGCCACCCAGGAACAACTGCGTTTTATATCAAGAGTAAAACGCTCCTACATCCAGGACAGGGAGGAAGAGCTGCAGCAGGCAGCCGAGGCCGAAGAAGTGTACTTAAAGAGTAGTGAACTCACCATACCGCCAAAATTTGAGCATGTGGACCTGGAAAAGCTCATCCATGCCGACTCCCACACCGAAGAGCTGCAGGAAGTGCTGAAGCGGGTGCATCCCTGGTCTTCACTGCATTGGGGCTATTCGGCTGTAGACATGGTGGAAAAACTGTATAAGGACATCATACCCAAATACTATGGAACCGGCACTGAAATACAGATTCTCTCCCCGATGAGCAAGGGTAGCCTTGGCACCCATAACCTCAATGAGATTATTCAGAAAGCTGTAAACCCTCCCGGCGGTGGCAAAGTACAGCTAACGTTGGGAGGCCGCACCTTCAGGGAGGGAGACCGTGTTATTCAGCGCCGCAATAACTACGATCTCAATGTATTCAATGGTGATATTGGCCGCATCATCAGCATTGACAGTGAAAATATGATGTGCCTGGTGGCTTTTATTTCAGGGCAGGAAACCAGGGAAGTGGCTTATGAGAAAGAGCACCTGCCGGAGCTGGAGCTGGCCTATGCCATTACGATTCATAAATCACAAGGCAGTGAATTTGAGGTGATCATTATTCCCTTGGTAAACCAGCACTTCAATATGCTCTTCCGCAACCTGATCTATACCGGCTTAACCCGTGCCAGGAAGCTGGCAGTATTTGTAGGGAGCCGCAATGCACTTAAAACATCCGTGAATAAACAGAACACCGCCCTGCGCCAAACCGCCCTGCAGTGGCTCATGCAGCACGATATTGCCCCAGATTAATGTAATGATCGTATGTCATACTCTCTATTGTAAAATAATTATGGCCCGATCCACTAATTCAGAACTCAACAGGTACCTCAAAAGCCTGGAAAAACAGGAGCTGGAAACAGAGGTAAAAAAGCTATTTTCAAAAATACCGGCTGTAAAGCAGTATTATGAGCAGGAGCTGACGGGAGATTCAGGAGCTGTGCTTGAAAAATACAAAGCTAAGATCAGAAAAGAATACTTTAGGGGTCGGGGCTTTGGCAATGCCAGCAGCAGCGCAAGCAGAAAAGCTGTACAGGATTTTAAAAAAATTTCTGTTTTTCCCAGAGATGTGGTGGAATTGTGGCTATACAGAACAGAAATGATGCTGGACTATACCCTGGCCTGGGGCGATTTGAATGAATCGTTTTATAACTCACTGTGCATGTCTTTTGAGGAAGCCTGCTGCATGATTTGTAAGGAAGGTCTGGAAAGTGAGTTTCAGGATTATTGTACCCGCATACTGGCTAAAGCCAGTGAAGCAGGCTGGGGCGTTTACGATAGTATGCAATTTAGTTATGCTAATATCGCAGAGGATTAGTAAATATATGAACGTATGCGTACTATAGTATGAGCGCATACTGTATAAACTAAATACCTGATTTATACCTATAAGGCTCATTTATTCAGTTTACATTGAAAATTATTGAAAAAGAGGCTTTGTGTATTAGATTCAGGCTTCTATATTTGCATCCGTAATCGGAAACGCCGATTACTTCAGAACAATGTCTGAAATCAAAGCTTCAGAAAGAAACTGAAAAAAAATCTGAAATCAGATTTTGCTACAAAGAATAAAAAACTTTACCTTTGTAGCCCTGATTGAGGAAAGAAATACTGACCTATGGTGTAACTGGCAACACGTCTGATTTTGGTTCAGAAGAGTCTAGGTTCGAGCCCTAGTAGGTCAACTAAAAATCCCGATCCCTGTGATCGGGATTCCTCTTTTTAGCCCCAACCCAGCGCGCCATGACCCCGGTAAAACTTTTTTCAGGTGATTCCTCACGCTACTTGGCAGAAAAGATTGCCGCAGCCTACGGCCAGCCCCTTGGCAGCTTAACCCTACAAAAATTCAGTGATGGAGAAATGTCTCCGAGCTTTAACGAATCTGTTCGTGGCAGCGAGGTATTTCTGATTCAATCCACATTTCCGCCGGCCGACAACATCATGGAGCTTCTTCTGATGATTGATGCAGCCCGCAGGGCAAGTGCCCATAATGTGGTTTGTGTGATTCCCTACTTTGGTTATGCACGCCAGGACCGTAAAGACAAGCCCAGGGTAGCTATTGGTGCTAAATTGATTGCAAACATTCTGATGGCCGCCGGTGCCAACCGCATTATGACCTGCGATTTACATGCCGGGCAGATTCAGGGCTTCTTTGATGTTCCGGTAGACCATATGGACGGTTCGGCCATATTTGTACCTTACCTGCGCTCGCTGAACCTGGAGAAACTGGTTTTTGCCTCTCCTGATGTTGGAGGTGTAGCACGTGCACGGGCTTATGCCAAATATTTCCAGGCAGATATGGTGGTGTGCGACAAGCACCGCAAACGCGCCAACGAAATTGCCTCCATGCAGGTAATTGGCGATGTAGAAGGTGCTGATGTTGTACTGGTAGATGATTTAGTGGATACAGCCGGAACTATTTGCAAAGCTGCAGGCATTATCCTTGACAAAGGTGCCCGCAGTGTAAGGGCCGTTTGTACACACGCTGTATTATCGGGCAAAGCCTACGAAAATATTGAAAACTCTGTACTGGAAGAATTAGTGGTAACAGACACAATTCCGGTAAAGCAGGAGAGCGAAAAAATAAAGGTATTAACTGTGGCCAATCTGTTTGCAGATGCCATTCAAAAGTTAATGACCCATGGTTCTATCAGCTCCCTGTTCATATAAGCAATTTATTTCTATTTATTTATAACTATCTATTTTATGAAAACTGTTGAGATTATAGGGTATAACAGAGCAAATCTCGGCAAGACCGAATCCAGAGACCTAAGAGCACAAGGTAGTGTTCCATGCGTACTGTACGGCGGCCAGGATCAAATTCATTTCCACACGCCTGCGTACCTCTTTAAGGATCTGGTTTATACGCCCGATGCTGCATTTGTAAAAGTAAATATTGAAGGTAAAGAATTTAGTGCCGTGCTGCAGGATGTACAGTTCCATCCTGTAAATGAAATGATTCTGCATGCCGACTTCCTTCAGCTGTTTGAAGGCAAAGAGGTGAAAATGCAGGTTCCCGTGCGCACCATAGGTACTTCTCCAGGTGTAGTTGCCGGTGGTAAGCTTATCTTCAAGCAACGTACACTTTCTGTAAAGGCACTTCCTAAAGATATGCCTGATTTTATTCCGGTTGACATCAGTGGCCTTGAATTAGGCAAATCTGCACGTGTTAGCGAAGTAAAAACAGAAAATTACCAGATTCTGAACACCCCTGCTACTCCAATTGCAACTGTGGAAATACCACGTGCACTGCGTGGCAAAACAGAATAATCAAGAGATTTTTGATATTTTCAAATCCTGCCGGCAGCTGTCGGCAGGATTTTTTATTTTTACTCTATGAAATTCCTGATTACCGGCCTGGGCAACCCAGGCCCCGAATATGAACTTACCCGCCACAACATTGGCTTCCTGGTGCTGGACCGGCTGGCAGACCGCGAAGGAGTTGCATTTACAACAGGCCGCTATGCTGATAAAGCTGAGATTAAATTTAAGGGAAGGCAGATCACCCTCATCAAGCCAAACACCTATATGAACCTCAGCGGCAAAGCTGTGAACTACTGGCTGCAGGAGCTAAAAACTCCAAAAGAAAACCTGCTGGTGGTAACCGACGACCTTGCCCTCCCCTTTGGCAAGCTGCGCATGCGCCAGAAAGGCTCTGCGGCTGGTCATAATGGCCTTACAAACATTGAACAGCTAACCGGTGGGCAGGATTATGCCAGGCTGCGCTGCGGCATCGGGAGCGATTATCCCAAAGGTCGTCAGGTAGATTATGTTTTAAGCAACTTCCCGCTGGAACAAATGAACGCCATGCTGCCCCTGCTGGATAAAGCCTGCGATATGATCATGGGTTTCTGCACCATTGGTATCGCCCGCACCATGAGCCAGTTCAATGACTGAGCTTACTTTCTGTCTGAGGAAATGAATTTGGTTCAGGGTGATTTCAGGTACTCGATCAGTGCCTTTCGCTCTGCATCACTTAATTTAAATGAAAGAGATTTGGCAGCTAAACTTTAGCAGGAACAGTGGAGGAACTCGTCTTTTCATCAACGCTGCTCACAATAAAATTATATGTTATTCCTACTTAAATATAATTTCTGTTATTGATCAGACAAATATTTCTAAGCTGAAAATATATGTTGAATTAACCTCTCTCCATCCGTTCAAAAAATCTCATCCCGGCGCTCTATTACTTGCAGAAGTAAGATCTGTTTAAAAATTAATAGGATTAACACCTGCCAAATCTATACCTTAAATTTTGGACATAATCAGAAATGCTCATGGATAGTATAAAGGAGAAATTATTAGCGCTGATTTTGCACCTTGTTTTATTTATATGTCTATACGCATGTTCATAAAACACATTAGCGTGGGACTCTGGCTAACAGTTACAGCTGATAACGGGTTTACATGCATCATACTATAATTACGCAGGCACAGGTATAGAATTCAACATTCTACTTTTAAAGGAAACTGCTCTAAAAACAACAAAGGCAGCATCTAGGCTACCTTTGTTGTTTCAGAGCAGTATTCAGTGGGTAATTGCTTATTTAACTGATCGATGAACCATTGTTTACCTTTGCTTCAGGTTTCATCAGCACCAGCCTGCCATCGGCATCTTCTGCTAACAGGACCATGCCCTGCGATTCCTCACCCATCATAGGCCGTGGTGCCAGATTTACCAGCACCATTACCTGCTGACCAAGGAGTTGCTCTGGCTCAAAATACTGGGCAATCCCACTTAAAATAATACGCTGATCGATACCGGTATCAATCTTAAGTTTCAATAGCTTTTTAGATTTTTTCATTTTCTCGGCAGAAATCACAGTTCCTACACGAAGATCCATTTTAGCGAAATCATCGTACACAATTTCAGCTTTTGCCGGGGCAGCAGCAGTTGTGTTAGTATCAGCAGCTTCGCTTGCTGTATCAGAAGCCTGTAATGCCGGGGCGGCTTCAGATGCCGGAGCAGCAGCGGCCTCGTTTTCTATTTTTGTGTTTTGTAATTTTTGTATTTGCTCTTCCACGGTACTGTCTTCTATTTTCTGAAACAATAATTCTGCAGGATTTAGCTGAACTCCTGCCTGCAGCAGATTAACGCTGCCTGCATCCTGCCAACTGAGCTGGGGTAGTTGCAGCATCTGGCGGAGCTTTTCTGCTGTATGCGGCAAAAAAGGAGCTGCAACAATGGTTAGGTTCGCTGCAATCTGAAGGCTAAGGTTCAGAATGGTTTTTACCCGTTCCGGGTTTTCCTTCATGAGCTTCCATGGCTCAGTATCGGCCAGGTATTTATTGCCCAGGCGGGCAAGCTCCATCATAGCAGCCAGGCCTTCCCGGAAACGAAAGTTATCCAGGGCCTCGGCTACTTTTCCGGGCAGTACAAGCAACTGGCTCAGTACCTCCTTCTCAGCATCAAACAGCTCCCCTCTTTCCGGCAGCTTGCCCTCATAATATTTATGGGTCAGCACCACTGCTCTGTTCACAAAATTACCCAGGATGGCCACCAGCTCATTGTTGTTCTTAGCCTGGAAATCCTTCCAGGTAAAATCATTGTCTTTGGTTTCCGGTGCATTTGAGGTGAGCACATAGCGCAGTACATCCTCTTTACCTGTAAAAGACTCCAGGTATTCGTGCAGCCAAACTGCCCAGTTACGGGAGGTAGAAATCTTGTTGCCCTCCAGGTTCAGAAACTCATTGGCAGGCACATTTTCCGGCAGGGTATATTCACCATGCGCTTTGAGCATGGCCGGAAAGATAATACAGTGAAATACTATGTTGTCCTTGCCAATAAAATGCAAAAGCCGGGTATCCTGACTTTGCCAGTAGGGTTTCCAGTCCTTTCCTGCTCCTTCAGCCCATTCTTTGGTGGCAGAAATGTAGCCAATGGGAGCATCAAACCATACGTAAAGTACTTTTCCTACTGCTTCCTGCAGGGGCACGGGTACTCCCCAGTCCAGATCGCGTGTAACAGCACGGGGCTGCAGGCCCTGGTCTATCCAGCTTTTACACTGTCCGTACACATTAGATTTCCACTCTTTATGCTCCTCCAGTATCCATTTACGCAGCCATCGCTCATAATTCTGCAGGGGTAGGTACCAGTGTGTGGTAGTGCGCATTACAGGCTTGGCTCCGCTAAGCATAGAGCGCGGATCAATCAATTCAGAAGGGCTTAGGCTGGTACCACAACGCTCGCACTGATCGCCATAGGCTTCGGCATAGCTGCAATTGGGGCAGGTACCTTTTATATAGCGGTCTGCCAGAAACTGGCTGGCCTGCTCATCATAATATTGCTCACTTTCCTTTACCTCAAATACACCTTTATCGTGCAGGTTTGTAAAAAAATGTGAGGCTGTTTCATGATGTACAGGCGCAGAAGTGCGGGAGTACACATCGAAAGAAATGCCGAATTGCTGAAATGACTCACGGATAATGGTATGGTATTTATCCACTACCTCCTGTGGGCTTACCCCCTCTTTCTGTGCCCTGATGGTGATGGGCACGCCATGTTCATCAGAGCCACACACAAACAGCACATCTTCTTTTTTGCTGCGCAGGTAACGAACATAGATATCTGCAGGCACATATACACCCGCCAGGTGGCCTATATGAACAGGTCCGTTGGCATATGGTAAGGCAGCAGTAATAGTATGTCGCTGGAATTTATTTGTCATTCCTAAAAATTTTCCCAAAAGTATAAAAATAAAAGTTGCGCTGCCCTCAGAAGCGCCAAAAATCAAACAGCAGATATTTTGCTGGGCTCTGGTGTTGGTGGGGTAACATGCAATACTTCTGATTCTGGCAGCAGCACGCTAAAGGTAGTCAGGCCGTCTTTTTTCTCAAGCTTAACCTCTCCATTCAGCTTGCGCACGGCTTTACGAACCATGTACAGCCCCAGGCCCATGCCTGTGGATTTGGTAGAACCCTGAAAGAACATATCAAAAACCTTATCATGTAAATTTTCTGCTATGCCCGGTCCGTTATCCTGTACGCTGAAATAAAGCTTACCTCCCTTCAGTACCTTTGCATTAACCACCACAAACGGATTATGGTTATCGGCAAAAGTAAGGCTGTTATCCAGCAGGTTTACCAGAATGATACTTAGCAGATTCTTATCAGACAAGATTGTAAGGTTTCGTGGTATCTGGTTCTGAAAAGTGAAAGCCTGTTTTTTATGCTGATCAGGTAAATCCTCAATCAGGTTTTCCACAAAGTCGTAGAATGGAATATGCTCCATGCACAGCAGGTGCTGATGCACATTATGCACCATGAGCAGGCGCATGAGCAGGTTGTGCAGCTCATTGGACACCCTATTGAGCAAATCGAAATAAAAATGGGCCTGCGGATCCTTGGATTCTATTTTACCCAGGTTGATGATACCCTGCATTCTGGCAATTGGCCCCCGAAGGTCATGGGAGGCTTTATAGATAAAGGTGTCGAGTTCTTCGTTGATCTGTGAGGTTTCCTGATAGGCTTTTTCACGCAGACTTACATCATTGGCAATGCTAAGTACAGACTCAATCTGTCCCTGTTCGTCGGTTAGTACGGAATGGCTCCATTCCACAAAGATACGGTCACCATCTTCGCGCAGATATTCCTGCAGGAAGCTATGCTGCTTTGTTTGCAATCCGTTATCTGCCTGGCGTATGTTATCCAGAAATGCCAGATGCTGCTCGTCTTTCATAAACGAAAGCTCATCGGCACTGGAACCAAGCACCTGCTGCGCTTTATAGCCAAATATTTTTTCTGCCTGCTCTGGCCAGCGTACCAGCGAAAGGCTTTTACTCCACTCTAGCACCGCCAGGGGTGTGTTGTTGATGTGGAATGACAGCTTGCGGTAGGTATCAGTGAGAGCCCTGGTTCGCTCCCTGATTTTATCCTCCAGCTGCTCATTGACCAGCTGCAGCTCTCTGTTAAAGTGTTCAATCAGGCTGTTTGCCTCCTGCAGCTCAAAATTCTGATGTGTGATGGTCTGGTGCTGCTGTTCAATTTTATCTTTTTGGGCCCTGATCTCCTCATGCCGTAACAGCAATTGCCTGTGGGCAGTGCGCTCGCTCCTGAAACGGCGTAAATAAATTACGGTAAAAAGAGCCAGTAATAAGACCAGGGGCACGGAAAAAAGCAGGATCAGCTCCCTGGTCTTTAACTTCAGAGAGGTTTGTTCCGCCTCTTCGGTTAATACCTGAATAGCCTCTTCTTTCCGGGTCATATCCAGTTCTGCCTGTGCAATGGCCAGCTGGGCGGCTATTTCCTGGTTAAAGGAGCTGTCTTTTAAACTAATGATCTGCGAATAGATAGAACCCAGATTTGCATTTCTGCCCTGTTGATCCAATGCGCGGGCCATTCCCGTCAGGGCTTCAACTTTTTTGCTTACATTTTCAATGGAGTCTGCGTACAAACTGCACATCCGGTAGTAATAAACTGCTGAATCGGCACGACCTAACTGCAGCCAGGCCTTGCCAAGGTAGTTATAGGTATTAATCAGCCCTAGTTTATCGTCCTGCTCCTTTTTAATGTTAGCAGAATTATGTAAAAAAGGTAATGCTTTCTGAGGTAGTTTCTGCTCCAGATAAATACTGGCAAGGTTGGAAGAGGCATAGGCAATTCCCGCAGCCCTATCGGTTTTTTCACTTAATACTTTTGCCTTCTGATAGAAGTCTTCTGCCTTACTGAAATCTCCCTGCTGCTGCTCCAGAATTCCCAGATTATTATACACCTGGCCTATACCAAAAGAATTATCCTGTTGCTGATGTAGCTCCAGGGCTTCCATTAAATACAACCTGGATTGCTGATACTGATTTAAATAGCGGTAGATAATGCCCAGGTTATTGAGCAGTGTTGCCCGCTGCATGGGAGAAAAAGTACTTCTGCCAAGGCTGTAGGCTCTGTTATACTGGGAAAGGGCTTTTTCGTAATTGGCAGTTTTCAGGTATACGCCACCTAAATTGTTATGAATACGAACTGCAATAGAACGGTCTCTCAAATGGTTGGCAAGAGAAAGGCCTCTGTGAAACCAGATTATTGACTGTGCATACTCACCTGAATTGCTATGCAAGTCGCCAATCGCTTTCATAGCTTCGGCCATTCCTACACTATCTTGAGAGATGGCTGCAGCTTTCAACATAGAGTCGGCATAGTGGCGGGCCTGTGTAAGGTCTGTCTGCTGAAATTCAGCAACTTTCTCCTGATAGTATTTATATGTATGAGGCAGGGGCTTACGCGCTCCCCCCTGAGCCAGTACTGTAAATGGCAGGGACGCCATGAACAGGCCCAGCCACATGCAGGAGGCTAATGGAAATGTTTTATTTAAACATGAAGAAATAATCTTCTGCCCTGTAATCACAAATTTAAAATATTAATAAGCTGGTAATGTGGCTGAATCAGAGCTTAAAAATAAAAAAAATCCAATGTCCATTACGTCACATGTAATGAAATTTCATTTTTATGGCACAAAATGTATACATGTTGTGTTTTACATAATAATTCCAATGCAAAGCGTGCTGTTAACACCAAAGATAATTTGTACCTTTGCGCCGCTATTCTTAAGCTACTTATGGTAAATTCTTCTATCCGCAATATTGCAATTATTGCGCACGTTGACCACGGAAAAACTACCTTGGTTGATAAAATCATCCATTATTCCCACCTTTTCCGCGATAATCAGGAAAGCGGTGACTTAATTCTGGACAGCAACGACCTTGAGCGCGAACGCGGAATCACGATTCTGTCTAAGAACGTTTCCGTTACATACAAGGGAGTTAAAATTAACATTATCGATACTCCTGGTCACGCCGATTTTGGTGGTGAAGTAGAACGTGTATTGAAAATGTCTGATGGCGTACTATTACTCGTAGATGCCTTTGAGGGTACTATGCCACAGACACGCTTTGTGCTTAGCAAAGCCCTGGCCTTAGGACTAAAGCCTGTGGTTATCATAAATAAGGTTGATAAACCCAACTGCCGCCCTGACGAGGTGCACGAGGAGGTTTTCGACCTTATGTTTAACCTTGATGCTACCGAAGAGCAGCTGGAGTTCAAAACTATCTACGGCTCTGGTAAAAATGGCTGGTTCTCCCGCGACTGGCGCGAGCCTTCTTCCGATATCTCACCTCTTTTAGATACTATACTGGAAGAAATACCTGCCCCTCCTATTCGGGAAGGTGTGCCACAGATGCAGATCACATCCCTTGACTACAATGCCTTTGTTGGACGTATTGCCATTGGCAGGGTGTATCAGGGTGTACTGAAAGAAGGATCGCAACTTGCCCTGACCAAAAGGGATGGCTCTGTCAAGAAAACAAAGATCAAAGAACTGATGATTTTTGAAGGCCTGGGCCGTCAGAAGGTTACTGAAGTTCCCTGTGGTGATATTTGTGCTGTTGTAGGCCTGGAAGCTTTTGAAATTGGCGATACCCTCACCAGTGCCGAAAATCCGTTGGCCCTGCCGCGTATTTCCATTGATGAGCCTACGATGAGTATGCTCTTCACCATTAACAACTCTCCTTTTTTCGGCAAAGAGGGTAAGTTTGTTACTTCACGCCACCTGCGCGACCGCCTTTTCAAAGAAACTGAAAAGAACCTGGCGCTGCGTATCGAAGAAACAGATACGGAAGATAAATTCCTGGTCTATGGCCGGGGTGTACTTCACTTGAGCGTACTTATTGAAACCATGCGCCGCGAGGGATATGAGCTGCAGGTGGGCCAGCCTCAGGTGCTTTTCCGCATCATAGACGGCCAGCGGCATGAGCCAATAGAGCTTTTGGTGGTGGATGTACCGGAATCAAGTGCCGGCAAGGTAATTGAACTGGTTACCCAGCGTAAAGGCGAGCTGAAGATCATGGAGCCTAAAGGCGATTTACAGCACCTGGAGTTTGAAATACCAGCCCGTGGTATCATTGGCCTGCGTAACAATGTGCTTACTGCTACCAGCGGTGAGGCTATCATGACGCACCGTTTCCAGAACTATCAGCCCTACAAAGGCAGCATTGCAGAGCGCTCTAACGGTTCGCTTATAAGCTCAGAAACCGGCAAAGGCACTGCCTATGCTATTGATAAGCTACAGGACCGTGGCACCTTCTTCGTAGATCCGGGAGAGGAAGTTTACGTAGGCCAGGTAATTGGTGAAAACAGCCGTGAGAACGACCTGGTGGTGAATATCCAGAAGGGCAAAAAACTTACTAACGTGCGTGCTTCCGGTACAGACGATAGTGCTAAGATCGTTCCCAAGAAGAACTTCTCACTGGAGGAAGCACTGGAATATATTCAGAAAGATGAGTACGTGGAGGTTACGCCTAAGGCAATCCGTATGCGGAAGATCTACCTGGATGAGAACGAGCGTAAGCGTTACGCGAGCAAATTTGCTGAATAATGAAGTAATAACATCTATTAGAAAGCCGCTTCTGTAAAATGTAGCGGCTTTCTTTTGATTTCTTTCACTTCTGCTACGAAGTGTGTTTAGCTACATCGATCCAGCTCTTTCAAACCTTATCTTTTCCTATATTACATAACCATTCATTGGCTGAATTTGCAAATGGCACATTAATTAATTGGAGCGAAAACATTACCTGCACATCATGTTTTTTTAAGACAAAATAAATTCTGAAAAACAGACTCCTGCATAAAAACAATATACCTGATAATGAATTACATTTATATAAAGGTATGTAATGCTTTATTTAGCTGGTTGTTATATTACCAGAAGCTTTTTTGTTTGGGTTAGTTTTTTTTAAATTTGTTCATTATCCTAGGCACTCACTCAATCTTTTTTTTTGGCCATCTTAGGTCACTTTTTTGATTCCTGCTGTTGTTCCAAAGCAACAATTGGATGGCTTGATATTGCACAATTATCCTCTCTCACATCTCTGCCGGAATAATTTTTTGCCGTAACGAGACCAGTTTTTCTCAATGATTCACGTGTTCTACAACAGTCGTGCTGCTATCAGTATGAAATACCAGAAGTACCTGGACCAGCTTCCTGCCGAATTTCAGAACCAGATCCTAAAGTACAGGAACTGGGAAGATGCACAGAGAAGCCTGTACGGAAAATTGCTTTTAAAATCCGGGCTTGAGTATCTGCAATTAAATGGATACAAGCTATCAGATATAAAATATTCTGCCCATCAGCGGCCTTACTTTGACCACACCTTTGATTTTAACATTGCCCATTCAGGAGAATTCGTACTTTGTGCAATAAGCAAGACGCACAAAGTAGGTGTAGATATCGAAGAAGTGAGAGCAACAGAACTAAATGATTTTCATGATTACTTCAATGGTCAGGAATGGGAAAAAATAATTAATTCAAATCAACACTTTCATGAATTTTATAAGCTCTGGACCCAAAAGGAAGCCATCATCAAAGCATCTGGTGAAGGTCTAAGTATTCCATTAAAGGAAGTGTTGATCAAGGATAATGAGGCTGTTGTCAATAATGAAAAATGGCACCTGATTCCACTGAGCTTGAACCAGGATTACGTTTCTTACCTTGCAACTGATTCTGATTCTTCTGAAGTTACAGTACAGCAGATAGAGTTTGACTAGCAGCTGGCGCGAAGATTGGTAGGCATTTGTCCCTTCCCCAGAGAAGCCTCCGCATGAGCAGATAAAGGGCATGTACAAAGGCAAAATCCATTTCTGAATACTGACTATCTGCCAAAGCCTAACAGACAGATCCTAATGCAGCTGCAACCACTGCTGCCTCAACTTACATTACTATTTCCTCTTCCTTTAGGCTTGGGTGCTCTTCTTCGGATTCTTCGGCAGGGGTAGATGCCAGAAACTCCAGGAAATTTTTATTGAAGAGCATGTATACAGAAAGCAATACTAAAATCATACCGCAGAACATAAACATCAGCCTTACCCGCTGATCCAGTAAATCTATGATAATACCGGATAATGCCAGCGACAGCGGTACTACTCCAGAAGTCAGCGTCATCAGGTTCCCTAAAATTCTTCCCCTCATCTCTGATTTGATACTTAACTGAATAAGGGTTAGAACATTGATTTGAATAAAGCCATTCAAGACACCAATCAGTCCAAATGACACCAGGGCGATCCAGAGCACACTGATACTGCTAAGTGCCAAAAACAACACAGAACTGCAGACAAAGGAAAAGATAATTGCATTTTTACGAGCTTTTCCTTCAACTTTTAGGATGCCTACAATGAGATAGCCTATAACTGATCCAAGTCCAAATACACCTGCTATATATCCATACCAATCGGTAGTGGCCATCAATACATCTTCTACATAGAAAGGAAGAATAACATAAACCGGTGCCACAAAGAAATTAAGCAGGGCAAAGATGATAAAGGTTGCCTTCAAGCCTTTATTATCCAGAATGGCCTTCAGTCCTGAAATTGTATCCTCCTTGAAAGCTTTCAAGGATCTTTTTGCATTGGCATCTTTCTGCCCTACCACCCGTGGAATTTTGATGAACATCTCCAGTATACCTGAAAAAAGATAGGAAATACCATCTAGCAGAAAGAGCAAAGGTGCTCCCAATATCCTGAAAAGAACACCTCCCACCCCCTGCCCCAGCAGTGCTGATATTTGTACCAATACCTGCATGGATGAATTGGCAGCAGCCACCTTTTTAGGGGGTACAATATCTGGAATAGCCGCTATCACTGCCGGGTTAAAAAATGCTTTGGTAGCAGAAATGAGCACGGATGCAATGATTACACCTGTAAACAAAAGGCTTTCTGCCTCTGGAAAAAAGAAAAAACCGCAGGCCAGAAATACCATAAAGCCACCAATCAGCAGATCGCAGGCAACAATTATGTTCCTTCTGGAGTAGTGATCTGCAAATGTGCCCCCTATAGGACTTAGCAGTATTTGAGGCAGTAAAGAGAGCATCAAAATGGTACCAACAATAGTGGCTGATTCTGTCTGGTGCTTTATCCAGAAGATCATGGCAATGGCAAATGCCTGTGAGCCCAGCTGGCTCACAAACTGCCCTTGCCACAGCAATAAAAAGTTTTTATTGAAAAGCTTGAATTGCTTATTCATGTATAGGAGTTAAAAATGATATTGAAATCTTAAAAAAATTGGCTTGTTTTTGCTGTTGAATTTTCCAGGCATCAATCAATAGCTTAGTGTGTTTCAGGCAAAAATATGTCTGAAATAATAATCAGCAGTGTCCGGATTGAGTAAAGTTTTTTCTATCGCATCCCGTTTAAATGGTTTGAAAATCATCTGTCTCCAGCACCTTCTTATGCAATCCCTTAGCTAATGTATAAGATTCCACAATCTGCATAATGATGTACTCGGGGTATTGAAATATAAAAAAATGATCCCCTGGCAGTGCTTTTAGATTGAGTTTGTATTGCGTTTCGTTTTGCCACTTCAAGGCATCTCTCCAATAAACCAGCTCATCACTTCCAATTCTCACAAACAAAGGAATGGGGAAAGGCTTTTCCATGGGCTGGTACTCATATTCTTCAACAGCTTTGAAATCAGCACGCAGAAAGGGTTCAAAAAAATCCTTCATCTCCTCATTTTCAAGGATCTCCTCTGGAAGTCCTCCCAGGTCTTTAATTTCCTTCCAGAAAGCTTCTCTTCCCAAGCAGGAAATCTTCATCTCTTCTATTACTCCTGGTGCTCCCCGTCCGGTAAAAAACAAACTGACAGGTGGATTTAGGCCAGCCTTCAAAATTCTCTTTGTCAGCTCATAACCTAATAAAGTACCCATGCTGTGCCCATAAATGATGTATTCTTCTCCATTGATACGATGGCGGATTTGGTTGAAAACATCATCGGCAGTTTTATTAATATTCATGAGCAGGTTTTCATGGATGCGGGCTCCCCTGCCTGGCAGTTCAATGGTTTCCCAGCTAAAATGAGATGGAACAAAATCGTGCAACACCCTGTAAGAGTATTTGCTACCACCTGCAAAAGGGATGGCAAATATCTTTACTTTCTTTTCTACGCTTTCCATAATTTTTTTTTAATGTTGAATACTTGAATTCTCTTTTGCTTTGTCGAGCGGCTTTTCATAAATCATAGCCGGCGCTATACAGGCTCTACTTGCCCGGCATTCAGATCCATGAGCAGGCAAGGTTATATTCCCTTAAAATATCAGTAAAGAGACAAGTCCTTTACTGATATTTTAAGAGCAAATCACTATTCTCCCTGGAAAAACCTTGCTGCTTTATCCTTCCAGGAACTACTTTTCTCTTTTCCATACACCAGCTGCTTTAATTGCTTAACCAGCTGCTTAGCATGCTTCTTCTTTAACATACTTTCATGATCACCCTCAATTGTTACCACCTGAACCATCTGCGTAATTTTGGCCCAGCCAAGACTTGGGTCATAGCCGTTCCAGTCACTATCCATGGCTTTCATCAGTATCAGCTTTTTACTGATTTTACCTTCCGGGCGATACTTAATATGTAAATTAACATAAATGACATGGAACAGCCTTTCCAGCGCTTCTGTGTCATTAAATTGCAGCCCATTACGCTTGATCGTATCTTTCACATACCCAAGCAATTCTTCGAAGGAGCCCACAGGAAGTTCTTTCCTGATCTTCTGCTTCCACTTCTTAGGTAGGTAGCCCACGCCAAATTCGTTTTTAACTACACCCTCTACCATGGAAATAATTTGCTCCCGCTTCTCCCCATCGCTCAGCTTATTATCAGGAGTGGAATCTAGCACAGCTGCGATGTTGATAGATTCTCCGCGTTTTTCAAGCTGTCGAATCATTTCGTACACCACTACTCCTCCAAAGGAATGGCCAAGTAGATTATAAGGCCCCTCTGGCTGTACTGTTTTAATCCACTGGATATTTTTGCTGGCTATTTCTTCAATGCTGCTAAACGGGCTTTCTCCCTCGAACACCCCCTGCATCATAATTCCATAAACCGGCTGATTAGTGCCAAAGGCTTCTGCAAGCTGATGATATGGATCACTAATGCCAAATACACCCGGTACTATGAACATTGGTGCACCTTCTCCCTCTGGCTGTAATAAATGCAGGTGGCTATTTCCTCGCTGCGAGGTATCGGAAGCTTTTTCCTCTATCAATTTCGCCAGCTCTATCACTGTTGGATTTTTGAACAGCTCCACAATCGGCAGGTCTTTCAGGCTGAATTCACGCATAATCCTGCTGGTGAGGCGTATGGCAAGCAATGAATCCCCCCCGGCTTCAAAGAAGTTATCTTCTATGCCTATAGGATCCGTCTTGAGCAGCTCCTGCCAGATTGCCACCAGCTTTTCTTCCGTTTTCGTGCAGGGTGCTACATAAGCGGCTGTACGCATTCCGGCAGCTTCTATCTCCGGCAGGGCTTTCTTATCTACCTTACCGTTGGTTGTCAAAGGCAGCTCCTGCAGCTCCACCAATACCGATGGTAGCATGTAATCAGGTAGCTTAGCCTTCATTTGTTGCAGGATCACATCTTTGTCATTGTTGCCCTCTGCCACTACATAGCCCACCAGACGTTTGCTGCCTGTCGAATCTGCTTTCGCCAGTACCACGGCCTGCTTAACACCTGCACATTGCTGCAGAACATTTTCTACTTCACCCAATTCAATGCGGTAGCCCCTGATTTTTACCTGGTCGTCAATACGACCCAGGTACTCTAGGTTTCCATCCGGTAGCCATCTTACCAGGTCACCTGTTTTGTACATCCTGGCACCATGCTCCTGTGTAAATGGATCAGACACAAACTTTTCTGATGTTAGCTTGGGCCGGTTCAGGTAGCCTCTGGCCACCTGAATGCCGCCTACCACCAACTCTCCCGGAACACCGCTTGGCAACAGCTTGCCTGCTTTGTCGAGTACATAGGTTTTCACATTGTGGATAGGCTTGCCAATTGTAACGGTTCCGTTTTTCAGCAGCGGCTTGTCCGACAAGCTTACACATACTGTATTTTCTGTTGGTCCGTAAGCATTTATCAGGCGTATGCCTTTGGCCTGTATCTGTTCTGCCAATTCTACGTTAAGGGCTTCTCCTGCTGAAACTATCAGTTTCAGGGAACTAAGCTCCTCCCTGATCACATGCTGATAAGAAGGTGGCAACACCACTACCGTAACATCATTTTGCTTAATAAGCCTGCTGATGCTCTCTACCGATAGTACATCTTCACGGGTAGGCATCACAAGGCAGCCTCCGCTCATGAGAGTATTGAATATTTCGTAGCAGGAAGCATCAAAACCGATAGAAGCAAATTGCAGGGTTCTGTCACCCGCTTTCAGGCGGAGGGCATCTGCCTGGCTTAAGGCAAGGTTTACCACACCCCCATGCTCTACCAGCACCCCTTTTGGACGGCCTGTAGAGCCCGAGGTATAGATCAGGTACGCCAGGTTCGATGGGCGCAACCCGGTTTCAGGCTTCACAGTAGGCTCCAATGCAATCCGGCGTCTGTCAGCATCCACTAACACTAGTTCCCGCTTTTCATCCTCTAACAAGCCGGAGGTAGCTCTGCTGCCCACTACAAGCTGTGCATTGGTATCTTCCAGCATAAAGTTGATCCTATCCTGCGGATAAGAAGGATCTACGGGAACATATGCACCTCCTGCTTTCAGGATACCCCAGAGGCCTACCAGCATATCGAGTGAACGATCCAGGCACAGGGGTACCAGGCTTTCTTCCTTCACCCCTTTTTTGCGGAGGTATGCTGCCAGCTGGTTTGCCCGACTGTCGAGCTCCCTATAGGTAAGCGTTTCTCCCTGGAATATCGCAGCTACTGCATCCGGCGTTCTGGTAACCTGTTCTTCGAACAGTTGCACCAGTGTTTTGTCTTTTGGATAAGAAACAGCCGTTTGATTGAATTCATGGATTAGCTGCAGGCGCTCCTGTTCAGTAACTAACTCCAGCTCATCCAGCTTCAGGTCCTGCCTGTTAATGATCTGCTCCAATACCCATGCAAAATGAGCTTTAACATTTTTCACTGTATCCTCGCTCAGCAGGCTGGCATTGTAACCAAATTCAACAGACAGCTGGCTTCCGCTTTGCACCATTACTGATAATGGGTAATTGGTATGTTCATCCATTTCCAGGCTATCTACCTGCAGCCCCTGGTTTTTGGAGAAGACCTCTCCTACCGGGTAATTCTCGAATACCATCAGGGTATCAAACATATCACCCTTGATTCCCAGCCAGTGCTGCATAGAGGATAGTTGTGTATGGGCATGCTCGCGGCCATGGGTATGCCCCTCCTGCAGCTTACTCAGCCAGTCTTTCACATAGCTATCTCCGCTGATGGTTGTGCGCAGTGGCAGTGAATTGATGTACAAGCCAACCCTTGTTTCAGAGCCACTGAGCTCTGTGGGCCTGCCTGCTACAGTTACACCATAAACAGGATCCTGCTGACCTGTATAGCTGGAAAGCAGATAAGCCCATACCCCTTGCATGAGTGTATTCAGGGTCAGGCGGTTTGCCTGGCAGTATTCCTGGAGGGCAGTATTCATCGTTTCCTCCAGCAGTAACTTCTCTTTCCGGTATTCATCTCCGCCTTTGGTTCTGTCCTGCTTGTTGTTTACAAACGGCAGCAATGTTGGCTCTTCTACCCCCTGCAGATAGCCTTTCCAGAACACTTCTGCCTCCAGTGGATCCTTTTTCTGCAGGTAGCGGATAAAGTCTTCGTAACGATCTTCCTCCACTTGCAAAGGCGCAGTTCCGGAAGTAAGGGCGTCGTAAGTACTTAGCAGCTCCTGCATGAGTATCGGCATCGACCAGCCATCCAGCAAGAGGTGGTGGTGCGTCCATATCATCTGCCAGGCATCTTCTGTAAGCCTGATAAGGGTAAGCCTTAGCAGCGGCGCTTTGCTGAAGTTAAAGCCTTCGCGCTTGTCGGCTTCTTTGAAGACATTCACTGCCGTATGCTGCTGCTCTTCAGGCAGGTGTCTGTAATCCAATACTTCAAAAGGCAGTGCTACTGCAGTATGCACGCATTGTACAGGTACGCCCAGATCCTGGTGGAAGGAGCTTCTGAGAATGCTGTGCTTCTGCACTAAATACTCCCAGCTGGCCCTGAATGGCGCTACCTCCAACCCTGTAATCTGGCAACTCATCTGCTCCACATACGCCTGCGACTTTTTATCGTACAGGCCATGGAACAGGAGACCTTCCTGCAGCGGACTTAAGCCATAAAGCGTACTGATCTGCTCCCCTATCGGTTTTTCACCGTAGGCCTTCTGCATGAACTGCTCCAGTTCTTTATAGCCTACTTTGCCACCCAATCCATAGTCAGTTGGAGTTTTATGGGTGCCTGTGCTTTGCAGGCAATGGTTGATCAGTTCTGTTAATGTATGGACATATTTTGCTGCCAGCGTCTCTATGGTTTCCCTGCTATACTGTTTGCTTGAGTAGCTCCAGCTAAGGCTTAGCTGACCAGCAGAAATACTTCCGTTAACTCCCAGCTTACCGCCAATGCGGTTTGCCGGGCTAACATCATTACCGGAAGGCTCTCCTGCCCCAGCAAACCAGCTGCTGCTGTTCAACGCATTGTCCAGCTGCCCCAGGTAATTGAACATTACCTCAAATGATGCCTGCTTCAGGCTATTGCGCACTTCTGCATCAGGGTGCAGGTAGCGCAGCGCTCCGTATCCCAGTCCTTTATCAGGCACCTGCCGCATCTGCTCCTTCACCGTCTGGATCACATCTGATGCCTCTTCGGCCGCTTCTATCGACAGCAGCACCGGGTACATAATGGTGAACCAGCCAAGGGTCCGGCTGATGTCCAGCTTCGAAGTGATATCTTCCCTGCCATGGCCCTCCAGCCCGATCACCACCTGCTGCTGGCTGCTCCAGTTGCCAAGGGTGCGGGCAAGGGCTGCCAGTAAGATATCATTGATCTGCGTGTTATATGCCCCATTCACCTCTGTTAGCAGGGCCTGGGTAAGCAAACTGCTTAAAGAAACTGTAACGCTTTGCTGATCGGCCAGCAAAGAAGTGGCTTCTCCCTGCTGATCAACCGGCAGGGTAAAATTAGCTTTAGCTACTTTCTGCCAGTAGTCCTGCTGCCGTATGGCTTTCGTCTTAGCATACTCCTGCAGAGCCCCCTGCCATTGGCGGTAGGAGCTGCTCTTTGCGCCCAGTGCTACTGCTTTGTTCTGGCTGATGGCCTGCAGGCTCTGCTCCAGCTCTTCCAGCAGGATCCTCCAGCTTACCCCGTCTACGGCTATGTGGTGGATCACCAGGAATAATCTGTTTGCCTCCTGCTGCTGTGGTGTTTTCAGCAGCACCATCCTGTAGAGCTCTCCCTGCTCCAGGTCCAGGCGCTGCTGGTACTCCTCGCAACGCTCTTCTATCCTGCTGCTGAGCTCCTGCGCTTTAACAGCAGAAAGATCTTCTACGATCAGTGCTCCTTCTTTTGCTCCATATGCCTGCTGCCATGCGCCTGCTTCTTTGCTGTAAGTGAAACGAAGCGCATCATGACGGGCCACCAGGGCTTTCACTGCTCTATCCAGTGCTTCTTCAGTTAACACCTTGCTTACCTTGAGCAGGAGAGACTGATTAAAGTGGTTGGGCTCTGCATAGTCCTGCTCAAAGAACCACTGCTGGATGGGCAGTAAGCCTGCCTCCCCTGTTAGCGCTCCCTGTTCTGCTACTATGGCTGCTTCTTTAGCTACTACCCCTGCCAGTGAGGCAATGGTCTGGTGCTCGAATACATCGCGGGGCTGGAAAGAGAATCCTGCTCTTCTGGCCCTGCTCACAAGCTGTATGGTGATGATGGAGTCTCCTCCCAGCTCAAAGAAGTTATCTTCCACCCCTACCTTTTCTACCCCCAGCAGCTCCTGCCATATCCGGGCAAGCGCCTCTTCTGTTGCTGTTCCTGGCGCTACATAGGTTGAGGTAAGTGCTTCTGAAGTGTCTAGCTGCAGCAGGGCCTTTCTGTCTACCTTGCCATTGGCAGTGAGAGGGATCTCCTCTACCTCTACAAGAAGGGAGGGCACCATATATTCTGGCAGCCTTTGTTTCATCTCTTCTGTAACGGCTGCCTTATCTATGGCTGATGATCCTGCTGCCACCGCATAGCCTACCAGGCGCTTGTGTCCTGCTGCATCCTGCTTTGCCAGCACCACTGCCTGCTTGATACCGCTGCACTGGCTTAGCACGCTCTCTACCTCACCCAGCTCTATCCTGTAGCCCCTGATCTTCACCTGATCATCTATCCTGCCCAGGTACTCCAGGTTGCCTTCCCTGCTCCACCTTACCAGGTCGCCTGTTCTGTACATCCTGGATTCTTCATCAGAAAGGAATGGATCTCTTACGAACCTCTCCCCTGTCAGCTCTGGCAGGTTCAGGTACCCTCTTGCTACCTGCACGCCTCCTATGCACAGCTCCCCGGCTACACCTTCTGGCACCAGCCTGCCCTGCTTGTCCAGCACATAGGCCCTGGTGTTGCTGATGGGCTTGCCTATAGGTGGTAAGCCCTCTTCTGTAGCTTTCAGGGTATAAGCTGATGCTACTACTGTGTTCTCTGTTGGTCCGTAGTGGTTGACCAGCTTCCAGGGAAGATGTGCAGTGGATACCTCCCGCAGCTGGTCTCCGCCTGTGAGTACCCACTGTAGTTTCAGCTCCTTTGGCTGCTCCAGCTTGAGCAGCCCCTCTACAAGGGCAGTGGGTACAAAGCTGTGGGTGATGGCTTTGCTCTGGTAGAAGTCTAAAAGCTCCTCTGCCTGCAGGCGCTGCTCATCTTCTACTACATAAAGACCCGCTCCTGAAAGCAGCACCGGCCATACTTCCCACACAGAGGCATCAAAGCCTACTCCTGCCATCATAGTGGATCGGGATGAGCCACTAAGGCTGTATTCTCCGATATGCCAGGAGCATAGGTTCACCACCCCACGGTGCTCCACCAGCACTCCTTTTGGCTTACCCGTAGAACCCGAGGTGTAGATCACATAGGCAAGCTTAGAGGGATCAAGAGCTACAGCTGGTCTAGCTGCAGATTCTTTGCTGATCTCTTCCCACTGCTTGTCTAAAAGAATGGCTTCTGCTCTTTCTCCCAGCAGCTCCCCATAAGCACTGCTGCTTAGCACGAGTTGGGCTGCTGTGTCTTCGAGCATGTACTGGATCCTTTGCTGTGGGTAAGAAGGATCTATGGGTACATAGGCTGCCCCTGCTTTGAGCACCCCCAGCTGGCCTACTACTAAGTCCAGGCTACGCTCCAGGCACAGGGGCACCAGGGTTTCTGCTGTTACTCCCTTGCTGATAAGGTAGTGGGCTAACTGGTTGCTGCGCCTATCCAGCTGCTGGTAAGTCAGGAAGGCTGCTACATCTACTACTGCTACTGCATCTGGTGTGCCTGCTGCCTGTGCGGTAAACAGCGAAACAAGTGTCTCTTCCTGTGGATAGGCTGCAGCTGTATCGTTGAAGTCTTTTATCAGCTGCTCTTTCTCCTGTTCTGTTACCAGCTCCAGTTGAGAAACTGTCACATGGGGTTGTGAGATGATCTGCCCCAGCACGGCTGCAAAGTGTGTCCTAATCTGCTCCACCCGTTCCCCGGAAAGCAGGGCTGCATTGTAGCTGAACTCGATGCTGAGCTGACCTGCTCCCTTGGCGATGATTGATAGTGGGTAGTTGGTATGTTCATCCATCTGAAGCTCCTCTACCTGGAGGCTCCAGCTTTGGGAGAATACCTCTCCCATAGGATAGTTCTCAAACACCAGCAGGGTATCGAACAGGTCGCCTTTCACCTCCAGCCACTGCTGAATAGAGGTGAGGGCCGTATGGGAATGTTCCCTGGCCTGGCTGTGTCCCTCCTGCAACTTGAAGAGCCAGTCTTTCACTGAGTCTTCTCCAGCAATATGGGCATGGAAGGGAAGGGTGTTGATGTAAAGGCCAACACGCGTTTCGGCTTCTGCCAGTTCTGCGGGACGACCCGCTACCGTCACACCAAATACTGCATGCTCCTGCCCGCTATAGGAAGCCAGCAGGTAGGACCAAACCCCCTGAACCAGCGTATTAACCGTCAACCTATTGGCCTGGCAAAACTGCTGCAGCTTTTCCTGATGAGTAGCATCAACCTGCAGGTTAAGATGGCGGTATTGAGCACCACCTTTGGTTCTGCCCTGCTTACTGTCTACAAATGGCAGCAGCGTTGGCTCTTCTACATCCGATAAGTACTCTTTCCAGAAGGCTTCTGCCTGGTAAGGATCTTTTTTCTGAAGGTACTCGATGAAGTCCTCAAATCTGTCCTCTTCCAGCTGTAGCGGCGCTGCTCCTTTGCTTAAAGCTTCGTAGGTGCTTAGCAGCTCCTGCATCAGCACCGGCATTGACCAGCCATCCACAAGCAGGTGATGGTGCGTCCAGATCATCTGGTACACCTCTTCCGATAGCTTGATAAGACTAAGCCGCAATAACGGGGCCTTATTAAAATCAAAACCTCTTTTACTGTCTGCCTCGATAAAGACAGCCACGTGCTCTTTTTGCTCTTCTTCTGTAAGGTGGCTGTAATCCAACACCTCAAAAGGGAGCTCCACTGCCAGGTGAACACACTGCACCGGTACGCTCAGTTCCTGGTGGAAAGAGCTTCTCAGGATGCTGTGCCGCTTGAGCAGATATTCCCAGCTTGCCCGGAATGGTTCTAGCTTCAGCCCTTTAAGTTTGCAGGTGAGCTGCTCAATGTAGGCAGCAGATTCGCGGTCGTAGAGACTGTGGAATAGCAGGCCTTCCTGCAGCGGACTAAGTCCGTACACACCTCTTACCTGCTCGCCAAGCGGTTTGCCGTTTTGCTCAAGGGCCAGAAACTCTTCCAGCTCCTTATAGCCTACTTTAGCATTTAAACCATAGTCAGATGGAGTACGCTGAGGCTGCTGCTTTTCCTGACAGTGGTGAATCAGGGATGTCAGGGTTTGACGGTACTGTTCTGCCAGCGCCTCGATAGTGCCGGAGGTATATTCTTTAACAGAATAGCGCCAAACCAGGCTGAGAGTTCCGTTGCTGATGCTGCCATTCACCTCCAGTTTGCTCCCAGCTTTTGTGCGGGGGCTCACCTGGTCACCGGAAGGTTCTCCGGCACCGGCAAACCACTTGCTTGCTTTCAGGGCATTGTCCAGCTGACCCAGGTAATTGAAGATTACCTGGAAAGGATCGCTGTGAGAGAGGCTGTTTCGCACCTCTTCCGCCGGATGCAGGTAGCGCAGCGCTCCCCAGCCCATGCCTTTGTCGGGCACCTGCCGCAGCTGCTCTTTCACCGACTGGATCACATCCGATTCCGCTTCCGTCCCTTTCAGGGATAGTAATACCGGGTATAGGTTAGTAAACCAGCCTACAGTACGGCTAAGGTCCATGGCTGCTGAAATATCTTCGCGGCCATGACCCTCCAGGCCAATGACTATCTCCTGCTGTTTGCTCCAGCTACCAAGCGTTTTCGCCAGGGCTGCCAGCAGCAGGTCATTGATCTGGGTATGATAGGCCCCATTCACCTCTGTAAGCAGCGCCTGAGTGAGCGAGGCATCCAACACCAGGGTATAGGTCTGCTGATCGCGCGCCTCAGAGGCTTCTGCTCCCTGTATATCTACCGGGAGGTTGAAGTCTGCTGCGGTCACTTTCTGCCAGTAGTCCTGCTGGCGAATGGCTTTCGTCTGGGCGTACTGCTGCAAAGTTTCATGCCACTGACGGTACGAGCTGCTCTTTATACCCAGCGCTACTTTTTTACCCCTTAAAAGTCCATCGACGCTCTGCTCCAGGTCTTCCAGAAGAATTCTCCAGCTCACACCATCTACTGCCAGGTGGTGAATCACCAGCAGCAGGCGGTTGGCTTTTTCCGTTTCAGGTGTTTTCAGGAGTACCACCTGTATTAGTATGCCTTTCTCCAGATCCAGGCGCTGCTGATAGGCGCTGCTGGCCCTTTCTACCTGCGCTGAGAACTCCCGGGCAGGCACTGCGCTAAGATCTTCGATCTGCAGTGAGACTGCGTGGGTTCCGTACTGCTGCTGCCAGCGCCCCTCCTCCAGTGAGTAGCGGAAACGTAAGGCATCATGGCGGGCTATCACCGCCTGCACAGCCTCATCGAGAACTTCAGCAGAAAGTTCTTTGCTTACCTCCAGCAACAGAGACTGGTTAAAGTGCCAAGGTTCCTGGAGATCCTGCTCAAAGAAGTGCTGCTGGATAGGCAGTAATCCTGCCGCCCCTGTCAGCTCCTCTTGCTCTGCCTCTATGGCTGCTTCCTGCTGTACTACTTTGGCCAGCCCGGCTATGGTCTGGTGTTCGAATACATCGCGGGGCTGTAAGTTAAATCCTCCCCTTCGGGCCCTGCTTACCAGCTGAATCGTAATGATGGAATCGCCCCCCAGGTCAAAGAAGTTATCGTTGATACCTACCCGCGCTACGCCCAACAACTCCTGCCAGATTTGGGCCAGTGCCTCTTCTGTTTCAGTTCTGGGGGCAGCATAAAGAGCAGATAGCTCTTCTGATGCATCTACATCCGGCAGGGCTTTCTTGTCTACCTTACCATTGGCTGTTACCGGGATCTCTTCTACTTCTACCAGAATAGCCGGAACCATGTATTCAGGCAGGCTCGACAACAACTGGGTTTTAATAGATTCCCTATTAAATTCCCCTTCTGCCAAAATATAGGCAACCATTCTCTTACCGGCCTTAGCATTGTCTTTCACCAGAACCACAGCTTGCTTTACGCCCTGGCACTTGCTTAAAGCACTTTGAACCTCGCCCAGCTCAATTCTGTAACCCCGGATCTTCACCTGGTCGTCAGTTCTTCCCAGGAACTCCAGGTTACCGTCAGGCAGCCACTTTACCAGGTCACCGGTCCGGTACATTCTGGCTCCGGGCTCCTGGCTAAAGGGATCCGGCATAAATCGTTCAGCGGTAAGCGCCGGACGATTCAGATAACCACGGGTTACCTGAACACCACCAATGTACAGTTCGCCTGTGATGCCCTGTGGTTGTAACCTTCCCCTCTTATCCAGGACATAAGCCGTAGTATTGGCAACCGGCTTACCAATAGGCAGCGATTTTTCAAGTGTTACGCCCTGTTTGTATTCAAATGTTACCGAAGTAATAGAAGTTTCTGTAGGCCCATACTCATTGTACACTTTTACATAAGCACCCCATTCCCGGGCCAGGTTAACTCCGCAGGCTTCTCCGCCAGGAATAACCCTTTTAAGATTCCCGTAGCTTCCCGGTGTAATATTCTGCAGTAAACTTGGTGTTGAATCAAGGGAAGTGATCTGCTCCTCTTTTAAAATGCGTTCCAGGCTTTCAGCATCCAATAGCACCTCTTTGGAGATCAATACCAGACATGCACCGTTGCTAAGTGCAAAGAACATCTGTTCTACAGAGGCATCAAAAGTATAATTGGAAGTCTGGAGTATTCTTTCGTCAGGCTGAATACCATAACTATTATTGATGTGATGGATCAGGTTCACAACACCTCTATGTTCTACCAGCACCCCTTTTGGTTTACCGGTAGTGCCTGAGGTGTAGATCACATAAGCCAGATTTGTAGGCTGCAGCTTAGTAGCTGGTTTAGATAGAGATCTCTCTGCAATCAGCTCCCAGTCCTTATCGATTTCCACCAGTTCCATACCTTCTTTAACAGCCAGCAAGGAGGCCTGGGCAGAGCCACATATGGCTATTTTAGCAGCTGTATCTTCAAGCATCCAGGCAATCCTCTCCATGGGATATTCTGGATCAATGGGAACATAAGCACCCCCCGCTTTCATGATACCAAATAAGCCAACCATCATGTCGATGGACCTATCAATACAGATTGGCACCAGCGTTTCTTCACCCACTCCTTTTGTCCGCAGGTAATGGGCGAGCTGGTTTGCTCTCTTGTCAAAATCACGGTAGCTAAGCTGCTGCCCCTCAAACTCTAGCGCTGCCGCATCTGGTGTACGGGCTACCTGTTCTTCAAAAATATCCAACAGTGTTTTATCCTGTGGGAATAGTCTGGTGGTATTGTTAAACTCTTTCAGCAATTGAGTTTGCTCAGGTGCTGTTAGAAGTTCTATTTCAGAGAGTTTTATATGGGGCTGGCTGATGATCTGCTCCAGCACCTGTGCAAAGTGCGACTTGATACGCGCAACAGTTTCCTGGCTCAGCAAATGGGCATTATAAGCAAACTCTACGGAAAGCTTTTTACCTGTTTGTACTGTAATCGAGAGCGGATAATTGGTCTGCTCTTCCATCAGGAGACCGTCTACTTTTAATCCCCAGTCTTTGGAGAACACCTCGCCCACCGGATAATTTTCAAATACCAGCAGGGTATCGAAGAGGTCTCCTTTTACGCCCAGCCAGTTTTGAATGGAGGATAGCGGCGTATACGCATGCTCCCTGGCTTTGCTGTGTCTTTCCTGCAGGCTGGCCAGCCACTCGGCTGCCCCTTGCTCTTCTGCTATGGCTGCATAGAGGGGGAGGGTGTTGATATAAAGTCCTATTCTTGATTCTGCAGCAGGCAGATCTGTAGGTCGCCCGGCTACCGTTACGCCGTACACAGGGTTTTGCTGCCCGGTGTAGCGGTATAATAGGTAGGACCAAACACCCTGCACCAGGGTATTCACCGTTAGGCGCTGTGTCTGGCTGTACTTCTGCAGCGACTCCTGCAGGGCATCCTCCAGCACCCACTTCTCTTCGCCAAACGCTTTACCGCCTTTATTGCGATCCTGGGAATTGTCTACAAACGGAAGAAGTGTAGCTTCTTCTACGCCCTGCATATAGCCTTTCCAGAACCCTTCTGCCACCAGCGGATCCTTTTTCTGCAGGTAGCGGATAAAGTCTTCGTAACGGTCTTCGTCCTGCTGAGGCAGCTCCCGCTCTTGTTGCAGGGTTTCGTAGGTGCTAAGCAGCTCCTGTAGCAGGATCGGCAGGGACCATCCATCCAGCAATAAGTGGTGATAAGTCCACACCATCTGGTATACCTCTTCTCCAGCCAGACGGATCAGCGTTAACCTAAGCAAAGGCGCATGTGCAAAATCAAAGCCTTCCTGCTTGTCGGCTTCCATAAAGCGGGCTAAGGCCTGCTCCTGCTCTTCCGCTGCCAGGTTCCTATAGTCCAGTACGTGGAACGGAAGCGCTACCTGCTCATGTACACACTGTACGGGTACGTTCAGCTCCTCATAGTGGAAGGAGCTTCTTAAAATGCTGTGGTTGCGGAGCAGGTATTTCCAGCTGGTTTCAAAGCGATCGAGTGCAAGCCCCGAGAAGCGGCAGCTCATTTGCTCTACATAGGCGGTTACCCCCTGCTCATAGAGCCCATGAAACAGCAGGCCTTCCTGCAGAGGACT